>CAVSQC010000006.1:0-390254 GCA_963729845.1 uncultured Alphaproteobacteria bacterium | reverse complement strand
ATTGCCGCTTAGTGCCAAAAGGAGAAGTAGTCCGATCGACCATTATGACGGTATGAGCCAGCGAGACGGAGACTGCCGAACACTACGGTCGCGCGGATCCGGCGGGCGGCGCGCGATCGGGCTGCTCGGCGGCAGCGCCCGAGCGCAGTTCGGCCGCGATCTCGGCCCAGCGGTATCCCGCAAGGTCGATCGTGGCATGGACCTCGCTGCAGGTCCGGCAAGTCCTCAAGTCCGGATCGGCATTGAACGCGCGGCAGGCCCTGAGATAGCCTTCCTGCGGTAGCTCCTCGGCCGTGTCCCAGATGTCGCGCCACAGCTCGCGCGTCGCACCGCTCGCAATACCAGCTCACGCCTTCGAGACCGGGACGGTCGGGCTTAAAGCGGTATTGCACCGATTCGGTAGATGGCATGATGCGGTGCGGCGTGCGCGCCGGCACATACACGAAATCGCCGGGCTCAAGCGTGTGATAATTGACCGGGCCGCCTTTGAAGATCACGCGCCCCGCGCCCGACATTTGAACGAGCACCGTGTCGTGCTCGCAGATCAGAAAGAACGGCTGCGGCCGATCGTTGCGGCTCAAGCAGAGCTGCGGATCGATACCGGGCGGGAAGGTCGGGAATTCGTCGTAAGGGCCCCGCTTGCGGCGCCTCACGCGCGGTTAGGTATTGACGCTTCTGCAGCATCGCCGTCTCCTCCTATGATTTTCCGAGAACGCCGGCATTGCGGTAATAGCGCGCGGCACCCGGATGCAGCGGAATCGAGGTGGCGGCGATCTTGACGGGATCGAGCGGCCACGTGACCGGGCTCCTCTCCGACGGAATGTGCCGGTATTGCCGCTCGAGGACCTCCTTGGTCTCGCACATCGCCCAGGCCAGCAGATAGGCCACGTCGTCCGCCAGATCATCGCGCGCGATCATTAGGAAATCCGAGAAATCCATGGTGTCGAAAGGCGCATCGATGCGCCGTCTGATAGCCGGCGGGCACGACGATGCGCCGCCAGCTCGAGCCGCGCTCGAGACTGTCGAGCACGTCACGTCCTCGATCGGGATGAAATTCAGCTCGTCGCTGTCGGCGAAATTCTTCCAATATGGCGTCATGAACGCTTCGTAGAAGACCGCGTCGGCCTTGCCCGCAAGTCGCGAAGCCGATGCATTCGTGCGGCGGCCCGCCCTCGACGTAGGCGCCGCCCCAGGATTCGAGCGTGGCGCGGGGATGCCGATCTCCGCCATGATGGTCTGCACGGCATAGCCCATCGTGTTGTTGCCATCGTCCAACGACGTGGCGATCTTCAAGCGCGGGCGTTTGCGCCGCAAGTCCTCGAAGCTCGCGATGCCGAACCGGGCGGAATCGCGAGCACCAGCTGATCGGTCTGCGGCATGGTGCCGAGCGCGCGCAGCTTGGAAAGGCCCTGCCCTTGAAATAGCCGCGTCCGTCGAGCGCCATCGGCCGAAGCTCGCCGGCACGAACGCCGACATGTGGATCTGGCCGCCCGCCACCGCCTCGACCGCGTCGATGCCGGCCGCCGCCAGTCCACATCGCGACCCGCGTGCCCGTGGCGCTGTGCGCTAGCGCCTCGGAGGCGAGCCAGCCGCAGATGCGGTGCAGATTGGCCCAGCCCCAATCGCCTTGGAAATGCAGCTCGAGCTTGCGGTCGATGAACGGCGCCGGATCGGGCATGCCTCCTTCTCCTCAGCCAGTGGCCGTAGCCGGCATAACCCTCGAACAGCTTGCGTCCTCGGCGCACTTTCTCGCTTTGCGAGGCATAGCGGTCGACGCCCCACAGCTCGAGGGGAAGCCGCGGGTTGACGTGGCCGCATTTGGGGCAGGTGCGATGCGCTTCGTTGTAGAAGCGATAAGTCGCTACGCTCTCGACGATCGTCGTGAACGGCGCTGCGGCTCGCCGCGCGTCGCGCGCTGATGGCCGCGTGGCGCAGGGGTGGCGTCGAATTCGTGATTGAACAGCTCGGTCCTGCACTTGGCGCAGCGGAAACGACCCGTT
This sequence comes from uncultured Alphaproteobacteria bacterium, assembly GCA_963729845.1. Lineage (GTDB taxonomy): Bacteria > Pseudomonadota > Alphaproteobacteria > ATCC43930 > CGMCC-115725 > JAATGI01. Next base: position 388,254 of record CAVSQC010000006.1, on the reverse strand, counting down.
CCTTCTGCTGCCGTCCGACAGCTGACGCTGGGTGATGACGATGAGTGCGTAGGCGTTCTGGTCGTCCTGGGCCGAACGGGTTGCCGACGAAATGCTGCCGCGGCCCGACGCGGACGAAGCCCGGGCTGTAGCGCGAACCCTCGGCCGCGAAGGTGATGGAGACCTCGTCGACATCGTTGAAATGCTCGAAGCTGCCGTAGAAGGTGCCGGGGCCGCCGTCGAACAGCGTGCCGCACGGTACGATCGCGCCCTCGTCAAGATAGGGAAAGAGGGGGATCAGCGCGGAATTCGCGCCTTGCATGAATTCGAAGATGTTGACCTTCAGCGGCTGCTTGTCGTCTGCGGGGGGATCGAGCGTATAGCGCGCCCCGCCGCCAGTGCCGCTAGTTTCATTTTCATGGCATCCTCCTCTCTACGGCTCCCCTTGCCGGTCGAACCGGCCCGTCATTTGACATTCCACCAACGGTCGCCAGCAGGCCTTTAGGGTAGGCATGGCGAGGCGCAATGGCAACTCTCGGCTCCGGGTCGATAAACTTGGCAATCGCCATTGCTGCACTAACTCTGGTCAACCCCTCGCAGCGGACCTTCAGTGAAATCGTCGCGCAAGGCGGTTCGGTGCCATGAGCCGACGTTCGGGCGTGCCCGCATTCACGCCAAGCCCCTATCTGCCACTCTCACCAAGACAGTCGCGCCCCAAGAAGATGATGGTCGCCGCGGATCAAATGTCGCGACGCGTAACGGTGGCGAAGGGTCTTGCTAATTGCCGATTCCCATCGCGGCGCGATAGGCGTCGCGGATCGCTTTGGGTTGACCAATCAGAAAAGCGAAATCGCCACGCCCCTGCCGGCGGGCCCGCCTGTCGGCGACTTCGAACGCGTCTCGGTCGAGACCGTTCACCAATTCGTTGCGCGAACCGACCGGTAGGGCGATGCAGCGATTCTGCTCAGGGTCGCGAATAATCCCTTTGAGTTCATTGCTGCCGTTTGCCACCGCTTCGACTTGCTGCAGCAGCCGCCGGCGCATCATGACGATGCCCTGGTCGCTATGGCTGAGATGCTCATGGCTGCGGTCGGCAATGCCTCCTTGGCCGACCCAAGCGACAAAATCCTGGTTCATGATGTGGCTGGTAATCCAACGGCCGGTCCTCTCGTCGGCGACCGGGCTGCACCAGTAAGGGATCGCGCCCTGTTCATAAGGCTCCCGGTCACGCGGCACGCGATCGAAGAACCAGCCAACGCTCAACGTGTGGCCATCGTCGATTGGCACGCGCCACTCGAAATGATTGCCGGTGAAAAGCGCATCGGGCCAGAGGCAGACACGTCCCACGTTCCAATACGGATTGCTCTCGGCAAACCCCTCGCGCAGGCGGCGGTAGATGAAGCCGTAATCGAATTCCTCGAAGGCAAGCCTCAGATGGCGCGGCGCATAAGGACCACGCTGACCGCGCTGACGGATCGACCAATTGTCGTGCATCCATTCGAAATGCACCGGGTCGATGGAGTTCTCCTGACATTGCAGCCAGTTGCACGGCACTTCCGAAAACACGATCTGCACGAAACCGTTTTTCCAGGTGAACGGCTCCCAATTGGGCACCAGCGGCGCCGGCGCCGGTCCGAGATAGGCCCAAAGCAAGCCGCCGGTCGCGGCGACGGGATAGGCAGCGATCCGCGGCCGAATGCGTGCTGAACACTGGAGCTCGGCGATATCATCGTAAGGCCGCTCGACGCAATTGCCCTCATGATCGAAGCGCCAGCCGTGATAATTGCAGCGCAGGCCGCACGCCTCGACGAAGCCGTAGGACAGATCGGCGCGGCGGTGAGCGCAATGGCGCGCGACCAAGCCGTAAGTACCCTTCAAGTCGCGGTACAGCACCAAATCCTCGCCCAGCAGCCGCACCGGCTTTACCGGCCTATCCTCGAGCTCCGTGACGGCGGCGATCGGGTGCCAATACCGCCGCAGCAGTTCGCCCATCGGCCGGCCGGGGCCAACCTCCGTCAGTAGTTTGCTGGTCGCGGCATCGAGCATCTACACATCCAGTGTCGCCGCCGCAAACAGCTCCGACATCGCGAGGCGGCGCGGCGTGAGGCCCTGCTCGTGAGAGTACGTCGCGGCCGTCTCAAGCACATGGTGGTTGGCGGACACACCGTATTCCACCAGTTCCTTCCGCACAGCCTCCGCAGTCTCGGCCGGGATCGTGCCGGTATCGATATAATAGGCGAGATGGCCAAGACACTCGGCGGTCAACAGGGCGTTGCCCTTGCGGAACGCCTCGAGGACATTGAGGGCGATCCAAGGATTGCGCTCGAACAAACTACGCCGGACCACGGTCAGGTGATTGATCGGGAAGATTCTGGTCTTGCGGTAATAACGCGCGCCCTCCTCACGGGGATCGAACAAGCGCCGCACTTGCGCATGCGCGAGCAAATCAACTCGACTGCGGTCGACGAGATTGCGATCGGTGAGATAGAGCAGCGTGGCGTCGAGCTCGCCGCTCACCATCATCGATCCGATATTCTTGTCGGCCTCGATCTGATGAATGGTGACGCCCTTGGGCGGCTCGAAACCACCGGCGCCGCTATGGCTGATTTCGGGCGTTCGCTCCATCCAGAATTCCATGTCGCTCGGCGCGACGCCGAATTCATGCTGTAGAATACCGCGCGACCACAGCGCAGCGGTCTGCTGATACTCCGGGACTCCGACGCGCTTGCCCTTGAGGTCGCGTGGCTGGGCAATTCCGGCATCGCGCCGGATCAAGATTTCGGTGTGGAAAAAACGCCGCGTCGTGAACACCGGGATTCCGACCCAATCAGGGTTGCCGCGCGCGACGAGACGCATCCACGACGACAGCGACATCTCCGAAACATCGAATTCGCCGAATTTAAGCTGGCGCCAAAACAGCTCCGACGCATGCGCGATGGTGTAAACGGGGTCGATGCCCTGCGGCACGACACGGCCTTCGACCAGCGTCGCGGTGCGCGGGTTCGGAGTCAGCCCAAAGCTCATGCGGATGTTCGACATGTCGCGTTTGTCTCAAACCGCGTAGTCCAGTTCTTGGGCGGTCCCGAGGTTTCGCCAATCGATCCCCTTGGGAACCAAGCCCGCGAACGATCGAATGTCGGTATGAACAATTGGCTCGGTCAAACCGATGACGCTGCCGTCGGCGGCGAAGTCGCGCGCGGCGCGGATCATGGTGCGACGGAACTGCGCGATGGCGACGTCGCTCGCGCCGAGCCGTTCCCGCGAGCGGTCGGCTATCGCCCCCATCGTCTCCCACATCACAAGGTCCTGGTTGGGAATGCCACGAATGCCGGTAAAGTTGCCCAGCTTCATCGCCTGGCGATCCTGCAGATAGTTGTTCTCCAAGGTCCGGCGGCTGCGATAATTCTCGTCGAGATCGACGCCCAGTTGGGCGCCGCAATATTTGCGCCACGCTTCCTGATCCGGGGTGGTACGGCTGTCGCCCCAGGCCATGAAATAGAACATCGTATGCGTATCGTCCTCGGGCGCGGTTAACTGCACCACACCGTGACGCGGATTGGGCGGAATCAGCACCGTCAACGGCGCGATGAACGCGGTGACGCGGACATAGTCTTTGGTCTCGGGATCGATGGTCGGACGACGGATTGCGGCATAGCGGAAACCGTACCTCGTCGGGTCAACCTCGAGCCGCGGCGACGTATCGGTTGAGGGACGCAGCAGCTTCTCGAAGGTTTCGTCTGCGCCTCCCGGCGTGCCAGTGCGAATCTCGGAAGAATGCAAGCTCGAGCTATGAGCCGAATCGATTGCGCCTTCCAAAATCTGCGCCCAATTGCACGATACTCTCATCTTGACGATACTGACCTTGGTGCCTGGCGAACGGTCCCACGCGGGCGCCTGAATTGCCGGCATCTTGTCTGCCGGCCCCATGTAAACCCAAACCAACCCTCCGTCTTCGCGCGCTGGATAGGATGTAACCCGCGCGTTGTTGACGACGCGGCTGCCCGCCGGCTCGGATGCGGCTTCGAGCACGTTGCCATCGACATCCATTTTCCAGCCGTGATAAAGGCAGCGTAGGCCGCATTCCTCGTTACGGCCGAAGGCGAGCGAGGCCCGCCGATGCGGACAATGCTCATCGAGCACTCCCAGTCGCCCCCGCGTGTCGCGGAACACAACCAACTCCTCGCCCAGCAGCTTTAGCCGCACCGGCGTGCCGTCGCGTTCGGCCACTTCCTCAGACATGCAGGCCGGGAGCCAATGCCGGCGCATCAATCGCCCCATGGCCGCCTCGCCGTCGACGCGGCACAGGATGTCATTGTCCTCGACGCTCAGCATAGGCGATCCTCCGGGTCGAACGCAGACATTAGATTTCTAAGACAATAGGACTGCGCGCGCAAGATAAGGTGCTCTCCAGCCGCGGCGCGCGATCCGCGGTGCGCCTTGCGTTGGAAAGCAGGCTGAAATGCGGTACGCTCAAAACTGGTTGCAAGAGCGGCCCGCCGCGAACCCCGACTTTCAGAAAAAAGCCACCCGCGGGCAAGCGAGGGGGCGATAGGACCGGGAGAGAACAATGCGCATTCACATGTCTCCGGTTGCGGCGGTATTGTCTTTCGCCGTGATGATATTCGCGGGGGGCTCCGCGCCCGCAGTGGCGGATCCCATCGTTGTCACCCATTGGGGTGAGATCATGGTCGGAGTGCCGTGGGCGGTAGCGCTCGACAAAGGCTACTTGTCGCAAGACGGGCTAAACATCACCGGTTTCATCGGATCGAAGGGCGGCGGCACGACGATCCGGAGCATCATCGCCGACTCTATTCCCTATGGTGAGGTATCGCCGTCGGCAGCAATCGCCGCGATCCGCGCCGGCGTCCCTGTCAAGATCGTGAACAACGCGGTGCAGAACGTCTCTGATTTCATGATCGCCACAACGGCGACATCGGGGGTCAATTCGATCAAGGATTTGGTCGGAAAGAAGTGGGGCATCACCAGCCCGAAATCGAACACCGACGTCCTGTCGCAGATGATTCTGGAAAAGGAAGGGATCGCGAAGGACCAGGTTCAGCGGCCCGCACTTGGCTCAATCATGGCCAATATGCAGGCACTCGAAACCAATTCGGTCCAGGTCATCTTCATCCTCGAGCCGGTGTGGAGCAAATTCCGGGACAAGTTCAAGCTGTTGGCGCGCGCCGATGAACTCGTGCCGCCGGTTCTGCAAACCGTGGGGATTGCCTCGACGGCCTTCATTGCGGAGCATCCCGATAAAGTGCGCGCCATCATCGAGGCGCGCCGTAAGGGTGTCGACTTCATTACCGCTCATCCCGATGAAGCCGCCACCATTCTGGTGAAATATTACGAAGGCCTTGACCCGAAAATCGCGCGCGACGTGGTGCGGTCGCTGGTCAAGACTGCCTATTGGAGCGAGGGCCAGATCGATCTGCAAGTATTGCAAAACACGGTCGTGGGCATGAAGCTGGTCGGTGACCTGAACGGCGATGTCGATCTCAAATCGATGGTCGACACGTCGATGCTTCCCTCCGATCTGCGCGCGATGAACTAGCGGAGAAGTGGCATGCGATTGGTGGCCGTGCGTCCTGATCCCGATGGTCCGGCGATTGGGATTCACGCCGAATGCCAGGCGGTCGAAAAGTGGTTCGGCCCGATCGGCAGCGCCGGTGAAATTCACGCCATGGGCCCCATCTCACTGCAGCTGCGCCGTGGCGAATTCCTTTCAGTGATCGGCCCGTCAGGCTGCGGCAAGTCCACCTTTCTCGATGTGCTTGGCGGCTTGATGCCCACGAACTCGGGGCCGGGTCCTGTTCGAGGGTCAGCCAATCCTTAGCAGAGTTCCCGACGGCGTCGGCGCAGTATTTCAGGAAGACGCGACGCTGCCCTGGCTTACGGTGTGGGACAATGTCGCGTTCGGGCTACGACATGCCAGGGCCGACGCCGGCGAAATTCGCCGCCGCGTCGACGATGCGTTGGCGTTCATGGGCTTGCGCGATTTCGCCAATGCCTTCCCCAATCAGCTTTCTGGCGGTATGCGGCAACGCACCTGCATCGCGCGAACGCTGGTCTTGCGGCCCCGGCTCATTCTGCTCGATGAGCCGTTTGCCTCGCTCGACGCCCAGACCCGCCTCTTGATGGGCGACGAATTGCTCAGGTTATGGCGCGAAACCGGCGCCACCGTGGTGCTTATCACGCATGCCCTCGAGGAAGCGGCAATGCTCTCAGATCGCGTCGGCGCGATGTCGGCCCGGCCGGGCCGTCTGATCGAGTTGATCGAGACCGGCTGGGCGCGCGATCGCGACAGTCGAATTCTCGCGAGCGAGGACGTCGGCGCTTTGTCGAGCCGGCTATGGAGCGTTTTGCGCGAGGAGTCGCTGAAGGCGATGTCCCAGACCGGCGGCGCTGCCGCGGTGGTCTAGTCCATGCGCGCTGCACAATGGCGGACGGTGCTTCTGGTCGCGGCCGGTCTGATCGCGCTCGAACTGGCGTGCCGCCTCGGCATTCTGTCGGCGTCCAACATTGTGCCGCCGTCGCAGATGGCGGTGTCGCTATGGTCCGAGCTGATCAGCGGCGCCATCTTGCCCGATCTTGCGCAGACGATGTTTTGCGTCGCCGCCTCGGTAGTGATCGCGTCCCTGGGCGGCATCGCCCTCGGGGTCGCGCTGCACCGCCTGTTTCGGTTGCGTCGGGCGCTCAATCCGATCCTGGCCAGCTATTACGCGATTCCGATCTTCGCCTTTTATCCGGGCTTGGCGGCGGTGATGGGATTGGGCGATGCGCCGATCATCATCGTCAGCGTACTCAACGCGATTATCGGCATGGTAATCGCTAGCATCGACGGTCTGGACCGGTTTCCCCGCGTGCTTTCCAAAGTAGCACAGCTCCACGGTTTGAGCGGCTGGAACCGCTTTTGGCATCTGCAACTTCGCGCAGCCGCGCCGAGCTTGATGGCCGGCGCCAAGCTGGTGGTGGCCTATTCCTTCATCGGTGTCATCGGCAGCGAGTTTCTGATGGCACCATCCGGGGTCGGCTACGAGATCGCCTACGCCTACAATAATTTCAACGTGCCGCGGATGTACGGACTGATGCTGTTGGTCGTCCTGATTGTCGCCGGGGTGAACGCACTGATGGGAATCCCCGAGCGCCGGATCGCGGCGCGTGCCCCGGGCCGGCACGACTCATGATCCGGCTTCGCGTCATCGCGGATTTCGTCGTTCTGGTCTTCGTGGGTGCAGCTTTGTGGCAAGCCGCGAGTTGGGTCGCGGGGCCCAACCTCGTCGTTTCGCCGCTCGACACATTGACGCAGATCGGCGCGCTGCTGCATCGTCCAACTTTCTGGGAAAACCTGGAAGCAACCCTGTTCGCCTTCCTATGCGCCGCCGTCATCGCGATCGTGATCGGGGTAACTCTGGGTGCCTGGCTCGGCAATATCCGCGGCGCCGGTGAAACCGGCGAACCGTTGCTGATGTCGCTCGGTTCGCTGCCGAAGGTGACGCTCTATCCGATCATCCTGATGTTCTGCGGCCTGGGCCTGTCCGCGAAGATAACCTTCGGCGTCCTGCACGGCATCGTCCCAATTACGCTGTTCACGATGGGCGCCGTGCGCAATATCCCACCGGTGGTCCGGCGTCTCGGGCGCTTGCACAATCTATCGCCGCGCGCACAGTTGTTCAGCCTTCTAATGCCGGCAGCGTTTCCCGAAATTTTCTCCGGCATCCGCATCGGTGTGTCCGTGACACTATTGGGTGTCATCCTCGGCGAAATGTTCGCCTCGACCCGTGGCCTAGGCACGGTGCTGATGAATGCGATCGGGCTGGCCGACCTTCCCACTGTCGCGGCGGTCACGCTGATTCTGATCGCGTCGGCGACGCTGCTCAGCATGGCGATGTTCTGGTTGGACCGCCGCCTTCATCGCACCGCCTGATCTCGAGAAACCATGACAAGCGAGCGCATCCTTACTCTTGGGGTCGCCGGTCTGGGCCGCGGTTTTCAGGCCATGCTGCCGACCCTTGCACATCATCCACGCGTTCGAACCGTTGCCGCGGCTGATCCGCGGCCCGAGGCCCGGGCGCGCTTCACACGCGACTTCGCCGGTCGGGCATTCGCAACCTTTGCAGAACTATGCGCGGACCGCGAGGTCGAGGCGGTCTATATCGCAACGCCCCATCAATTTCATGCCGATCAGATCGCGACGGCCGCACGCAACGGCAAGCATGTGCTCGTCGAGAAGCCGCTGGCGCTGAACCTCGCCGATGCCGACGCGGTCCTCGCGGCGGTTCGGGCGGCCGGTGTTGTGCTCGTGGTGGGACACAGTCACGGCTTCGATGCGCCGAATGCCCGCACACGAGCGCTAGTCGCAGGCGGCGCATTTGGCCGGCTGGGGATGATCTCCGCGCTTTACTTCACTGATTTTCTCTATCGGCCGCGGCGCCCCGAGGAATTGGACAGCGCGCGCGGCGGCGGCGTGCTGTTCAACCAGTTGCCACATCATCTCGAGATGATCCGGCGAATCGGCGGCGGTATGGTTCGCAGCGTGCGTGCCCGGACCGGCATCTGGGATGCCGCGCGGCCGACCGAAGGCGCCTATTCGGCTTTTCTCACCTTCGCTGATAGCGCATTCGCGACGCTGACCTACAGCGGTTACGCTCATTTCGACGGAGACGAGCTGTGCGGCTGGATCGCCGAGGGCGGGCAACCGAAAGATCCCGCCCGCTATGGCGTCACGCGCGCGAGGCTTGCCGCAATCAGCGCCAACCGGGAGGTCGATTTGAAGTTCGCCGGCCTTTACGGCGGACCGGATTACGCCACCCCCGAGGGTTTGCCGCCGATCTCGCAGGCGACGCGCCATCCCCATTTCGGTCTGGTCGTCGCATGTTGCGCGAAGGCGGATTTGCGGCCGACACCGGAGGGAGTCTGGATCTATGGCGATATTGAGCGTCGCCTGGATCCGCTGCCGCCACCGATCGTGCCGCGCGCCGAAGTGCTGGACGAATTATGGGAGGCGGTCGTCGTGGGCAACCCGCCGCTGCATGACGGTCCGTGGAGCCTGGCCACGCTCGAAGTCTGCCTCGCGATTCAGCGCTCGGCAGCGGAGGATCGGGAAATTCTGCTCGAACGACAAATCCCGATTCACGAAGTCGCACCGGCCTTAGTTAAATCCGGAGAACAAACATGATGGATCAAGCGGAGAACGAACTGCTGAGCCGCGTCGGCCGGGAGACGCCGATGGGGCGGATGATGCGGCGCTATTGGCTGCCGGCCTGCATGTCGCGCGAGATCGGCGCGCGCGACGGCGCGCCGGTGCGGGTCGATCTCCTCGGCGAAAAGCTGGTGGCGTTCCGGGACAGCAGCGGCCGTGTCGGTCTTCTCGACGAGCATTGTCCACATCGCCGCGCCTCGCTGGTGTTGGCGCGCAACGAGGAATGCGGCCTGCGGTGCCTCTATCACGGTTGGAAGATGGACGCCGACGGCATGGTCACTGACATTCCCTCGGAGCCGCCGGAAAGCCGGCTGCACGGCCGCGTCCGCACCCGCGCCTACCCGACGCGCGAAAGCGGCGGAATGATATGGGCGTATCTAGGGCCGGCGGACCGGATTCCCGAATTCACGCCGCCGCCCTGGGCAGGCAAGGAGGTCCGCATCGCCAAGATTCATCAGGCGTGCAATTGGGCGCAATCGCTCGAAGGGGCAATCAATTCCTCCCACAGTTCGTCGCTTCACTCCTCCAACACCCGGCCCGGCGGACCCGGCGAACGGACCGCGGCGCTCGATGGCAAAGACCTCACCATTCTAACCCGGCCCTCCACCGACAGGGCGCCGCGCATCCAGGTGCAGCTGACGGAATACGGCTTCCGTTATGCCGCCATCCGCCGGCCGACGGCAAAGGCGGACACGCACGACTATGTGCGAATTACCGTTTTCGTCGCGCCCTTCATCGCGCTGATCCCGCCAAATGCGCACTATGCGCCCTATCAACTTCACGTGCCAATCGATGACGAGAACACCGTGTTCTACTCCCTGGCGGCCGGCGACAATCTATCCTTCGACGACGATTTCTGGCTGCAACGCCAGGGCGCCAGGGTGGGGATCGATCTCGACGCGCGTTACCGCAAAATCCGCACGCCCGAGAACAATTTTTTGCAGGACCGCGAGGCGATGAAGGCGGGCGATTTTTCAGGCATCAAGGGTGTCCCTGCACAGGACATGGCGATGCAGGAGACGATGGGTCCGATCGTCGACCGCTCGCGGGAGATCCTGGGTGCCAGCGATATCGCTATCGTCAGGTTCCGCCACCTGATGCTCGATTTGGTGCATGCTTTCGAGCGCGGCGAGCCCGCGCTCGGCACCGCCGAACCACGGCTGCCAATGACCGAGATTCGGTCGTTCGAGGGTATCGTGCCGAAAGAAGTGGATTGGCGGACGCTCGCTGTAACGCCGCGAGAGGCCTCGGGATATCGCGGTATCAGCTCAGCGCCTCGGGTCGCCTGACGCAACTCACAGCGATCACTCAACTATTGGATTTGTGCGGGCGAGCCCGTCCTCGCCGCTGCCTTCTGCCGGCGCTTGCCCATTCGGGATACCGCGCGGGTGGAGGGAACGCGGCGGTCGGCGACGATCGCCGCGGCTTCGTCGGCCGAGAGATTGCGAATCATTGCGAGCAGCGTCTGGCGTGCGATCGCGACATTGTCAGGCGACACGCCGCGGATCGCGATCTCGTTGACCTCCTTCGCAAGCGGTTCGAGCCGCTCGCGGAGCGCGCGCCCTTCGGGCGTCAAATAGATTAACACCCGCCTCGGGCTGCCCAGCTTATGTTCCCGTCTGATATAACCGCGGCGTTCAAGCGTCTTTAGCGCGGTGAAGGTGGTCGGTTCGGCCAAGCCCGCCTCGATGCTCAGCTGTCGCTGGGTCAAACCGTCTTGCTCCCAAAGAATGCGCAAGAAAATCCAATTTCCGAAGGAAACCGAATGGTCGGCGAGCCGGACTTGAAGGCTCCGCGCCAGTCCGCGAGCGGCATCCTTAACCAAATGGGCAAGCCGGTCGTTGGGCTTGGTCTCAAGCCAATGGCGCAGCAGGATCCGCTGCACGCCGCTTACCCGCCTCGGTACGCCAGGCCTATCGGTCATGGGCAAATAGGGTTGCTATCAAGGTGGCGCAGCCCGGCGAGCCAGCTAGGTTCGCGAACAAGCGCAGTGAGGAAGCAAATTCCACATGATTGAGGGCAATTTTTTCGGTTGCTGCCCCATTCCGAAAAGCTGCTGTCACCCGCCGGCGAAAAGCGTCCGAATTCCACCAGGTCCCTCGCGATCGGGATGCTGGCGTCGCTAGCCGTCTTGAATGCTCTTGGCACTGGGCGAATCCATGTTGTCAACCGTGTCGCCGCGTGGCGTAGTCTTTGACTCAGTTTGAGACTAGAGGGACCTTGGGGGGAAGCCAAGAGGTCAACTAAGGGTCAAAGTTGTCAATTCAATATTGCTGGAGGTTTGTCCGCTGAACCCTCAAACGCGGAACTAGCCGCACGGTGTCGGGACTACTGAATCGTGCCATAAGCGGTCGCTCCCGCTCGTGATCCAGGATGCCTGAATCTGGGCCGGAAGCAGTTACAGCTTTCGTTGAGATTTCTTGATCTGAGTTAACGCTAGTCGCTGGCACGGGTGCAATGGTTTGTCATTGCCCAGGATTTGGCGAGACCTAGGTAGCGCTGAATGGAATCCTCAGAGGATTGGAGAGGACTGTACCGCCTCGGTGGCATCTTGGCGGTTCTAACGGGATTCGGAGGACTTGCGGCGTCAAGGATGGGGTTTGCTCTCTACGGTTCGGGCTACCCAACCAATCCGGAGACCTATCTGAAGCTCGTCTCGCAGCACGAGCTACTAGCCAACGGCCTGTGGAGCCTCTGGATCATCGGTGATTTCGTCAGTTACGCGCCGACGGTAGCGTTCTATCTGGTCCTACGACGCGACAACAGAATCCTGGCTCTTCTGGGCACCTCTTTGTGGGGTTCTACCTCTTCTACGACGTCAGCGTCACGGAGCTTAATTCCTTGACGCTCGTCAGGCTGTCACGGGACTACGCGAATGCAGCGACCGACGCGCTGAGGGCCTCCTACGTAGCCGGGGCCACTTATGGTTATGCTGCCCTTCCTCTCCAGACGGTCCTCAGCTTCGGCGTTGGGGCGGTCGGATGGCTTCTTTGGAGCGTGATCATGCTGAAAGGGCGCACCTTCCCACGGTGGGCGGGTGTACTCGGTGTCATCGTCAACCTCGTAGGAATCATTGGCGCGGCTGCTCCCGTCATTCCTGCGGTCTTTATTCTTGATCTTTCCCAGTTCCTCGCAGTCCCGCTCACCTCTGTCTGGATGATCGTGATCGGGGTTAAGCTGTACCGTTTTAGTCGACAATATCGGGTTACGACCAAGGTCCAATTTAGCTGATACGGCGAGATCGATCCGTTCAGACTGCGATTGCCACCAGTGACGGTGGATGATGTCCGCAACGCCGAAAGTGACTCCGCTTGGGGTCAAAAGCAGAAATTTTCTTCCCGGCTCCCCAACATTGACACTCGGAGCCTCGGTCCCCATACTGCGCCGCTTCTTACAAGGGCCAGAAGCAATGATGCGCGAAATGAGCCGGTCGATCCGGCGACGAGGACAGGAGCGACGATCCTAGCAGGATCGCGCTAGCCGCCGCGCGCCCAACGCGCGCCGTCCTCAATCTTTCGTGCAGGAGTGACTCCCGTGGTTTCATCCGTATTGCCGTCCTACGCGCGGGCTCCCATCAGCTTCGAGCGGGGCGAAGGTCCCTATCTCTTCACGTCCGATGGCAAGCGCTATCTCGACTTCACGTCGGGCGTGGCCGTCGTGTCGCTGGGCCATGCCAACCCACGCCTGACCAAGGCGCTGACCGACCAGGCTCACAAGCTGTGGCATTGCTCCAACCTGTTCGAGGTCGAAGGCCAGAAGCGCGTGGCGCAGCTCCTGATCGACCATTCCTTCGCCGACACGGTGTTCTTCTGCAATTCGGGCGCGGAAGCGGTCGAGGCTGCGATCAAGATGGCGCGGAAGTATCACGCCGCGACCGGCCATCCCGAGAAATACCGGCTGATCGCCTGCACCGGCTCGTTCCACGGCCGCACGCTGGCGACGCTCGCGGCGGCGGGCAACGAGAAATATCTCGCCGGCTTCGGCCCGCCGCTCGAAGGCTTCGACCATGTGCCGTTCGGCAATCTCAACGAGATGCGGGCGCACGTGACGCCGCAGACCGCGGGCGTGCTGGTCGAGCCGGTGCAGGGCGAAGGCGGGCTTGCCACGCCGCCCGCCGATTACCTCAAGGGCCTGCGCCGGATGTGCGACGAGTTCGGCCTGATGCTGGTCTATGACGAGGTGCAGAGCGGCATGGGGCGCACCGGCAAGCTGTTCGCGCATCAATGGGAGAAGGGCGCCGAGCCCGACATCCTGGCGACCGCGAAAGGGCTGGGCGGCGGCTTCCCGGTCGGCGCCTGTCTGGGCACGGAAAAGGCCGCGGTCGGCATGACCGCCGGCACGCACGGCTCGACCTTCGGCGGCAACCCCCTGGCGATGGCGGTCGCGGCCGAGGTAGTGACGATCATGACCGAGCCGGGCTTTTTCGAGCGCGTCAACGCCATGAGCAAGGCGCTGCGGTCGCGGCTCGACAGACTGGTCGCCGCTTACCCGAAAGTGTTCGAGGCGACGCGCGGCGCGGGCCTGCTGCTCGGCCTCAAATGCGTCGTGCCCAACATGGACATGGTGGCGAAACTTCGCGACGCCGGCCTGCTCGCCGCCGGCGCCGGCGAGAATGTTGTGCGGCTGATGCCGCCCCTGACCGTCGAGGAGCCGCAGATCGAGGAGGCGTACCGCATCGTCGATCGCGTCGCCAAGGCATGGGAGTTCGCCCCGGCATGATCGCGCCGCGGCATTTTCTCGATCTCGACCGTATCGACGCGGCGGAACTGCGCCGCATCCTCGATCTTGGCGCCGCGTACAAGGCGGGCCGCCTCAACGGCAAGCCGGCGGCAGGCAAGTTCCTCGCCATGCTGTTCGACAAGCCGTCGACGCGGACGCGCGTCTCCTTCGAGGTGGCGATGAAGCAACTCGGCGGCGATGTCGTGGTCATGGACGATAAAGACAGCCAGATCGGGCGCGGCGAAACCTGGGCCGACACCGCGCGCGTCATGTCGCGCTATGTCGATGCCATCATGATCCGCACCGGCCGCGCCGCCAATCTCGACGAGCTTGCGAACAACGCCGCCGTGCCGGTGATCAACGGCCTGACCGATCAGTCGCATCCGTGCCAGATCATGGCGGACGTGATGACCTTGGAGGAGCGGCTCGGCCCCGCCAAGGGCAAGATCGTGGCGTGGAGCGGCGACGGCAACAATGTCGCCAACAGTTGGATCCAGGCGGCGGTGCGCTTCGACTTCACGCTCCACATCGCCTGTCCCGAGCCGCTGCGCCCGCCGAAAAAGCTGCTCGACTGGGCGGCGCGCGAAGGCGGCAAGGTCAGTGTCACCGAAGACCCGGCCGAGGCGGCGGCCGGCGCCGATTGCGTCGTCACCGATACCTGGGTGTCGATGGGCAACGGCGACGCCGAGAAACGGCACAATCTTCTGGCGCCCTATCGCGTCGACGAAAAGCTGATGGCGAAAGCGAAACCCTCGGCGATTTTCATGCACTGCCTCCCGGCGAAGCGCGGCCAGGAAGTCACCGCCGGCGTCATCGACGGGCCGCAATCGGCGGTCTGGGACGAGGCCGAGAACCGGCTCCACGCGCAAAAGGGCATTCTCGCCTGGTGTCTGGGGTAGCGATTTCCTTCCCGTCGCCCCATTTTCTTTTCCGTCACCCGCGGGCTTGACCCGCAGGTCTCGAGCGACTGACGGTTCCGTCAGGTGGCCTGGGATGGCCGGGGCAAGCCCGGCCATGACGACCGAGTGAACATCGTTTCGGATCGGAAATACCTCAATGCCTGAATCATCGCACCATCACGGCATCCCCGACGATCTCGTTCTGCCGTTTGCCGTGGGCGAGTCGCGGCTGAAAGGCCGCCTGGTGAGGGTCGGCCCGTTGCTCGACACGATCCTCGGCCAGCATGCCTATCCTGAGCCGGTGGCGGCGATGCTGGGCCAGGCGATCGTGCTGGCGGTGGTGCTGGCGCGCGCCCTGAAATATGACGGTATCTTCACCTTGCAGACCAAGGGCGACGGTCCGGTACGATTGCTGGTGGCCGATGTCACGGCGTCGGGACAAGTCCGCGGTTATGCGCAATTCGACGCCGCGCGGCTGGCGCAAGCCGCCGCGACGCGGGCGCCGGTGCCTACCCTGCTTGGCGCCGGTTATCTCGCTTTCACCGTCGACCAGGGCGAGGACACCGAGCGCTATCAGGGCCTGGTCGAGCTGGTCGGCGCGACCTTGGCCGATTGCGCGCATCATTATTTCCGTCAGTCGGAGCAGATTGAGGCCGGGCTCAAGCTCGCGGTCGAGCGCCGGCCCGACGGGCATTGGCGGGGCGGCGGGCTGATGGTCGAGCGCATCCCTGACGACGCGGGCGCGGGCGAGGCGAGCGACGAAATCTGGCGCAACGCCGTCATTTTGATGAGCTCGTGCAGCGATGCCGAGCTGACCGACGCGGCTCTGCCCCCCGACCGCCTGCTTTATCGCCTGTTCCACGAGCCGGGCGTGCGGGTGCAGCGAACCCGGCCGCTGGTAGCGCAATGCCGGTGCTCGCGCGAGCGGGTGGAGCGCGTGCTACGCGCGCTGCCGCCCGCCGAGATCGACGACATGGTCGTCGACGGACGCATCAGCGTGACCTGCGAGTTCTGCAGCGCAACCTACGAATTCGACGACGCGGACCGCCGCGCGCTGGCGGAGTGAGCGGTCACTCCGCCGCGAGTTTGCGTTCGTCGGCCAACAGCCCGTCGAAAATCCGGCGCATCTGCACCCGCGTGCCGTCCGACACGATGTTCGTCAGCCAGTCCTCGCCGAACTCGCTGAGACGGCGCTGCTGCTCTTCGACGATGGCTTTATCTTCGTCGAAGGTCAGTTGCAGGGCGGCGGCGAAATCGTCGTTGGCCTTCGCGTCGTGCTGCTTGAAGCCGATGGCCGCGGCCCAGAAATAGAGACAGCTCGTCTCGGTCTCCGGCGTCAGGCCGTGGAAAATCTTGAACTGGAAGCCGCCGTCGCGACTGCCTTCATAGGCGCCCTGACCGACATCCTTGGCGCCGGTCCATTGCAGCACGTTCGACGGCGCCACCCATTCGAATTCCTGCCAGCGGTCGACCGTGCCCTGGAACCCGAAGGCCGCCTTGTAGGTCGGCGGCGGCGGCGAGTTGAGCATCCAGCGCGTGAAGCGGACGCCGTTCTGGGTGCGCGACGTCTCCATCTTGGCGTCGACATGCTGCGACGGGTTGCCGCCGACGGTGCGCTTGTGGACATAGCCGAGATGCGTCAGGTCCATGAGATTGTCGACCATGAGCATGTAATTGCCCTTGATCGGGATCACGGCATGGCGATGGCCCCACCTTTCGGCATCGTCGATGCCACGGCACGTCGACGATGCGCGCGGGATCGGCCTTCGCCGCCTCGCCCATCCAGACCCAGATGAAGCGCTCGCGCTCCACCACCGGATAGCTCGGCACGAACGCCTTGTCGGGAATCTTGTCCTGGCCCGGGATATGGACGCACTTGCCGGCGCCGTCGAACACCATGCCGTGATAGCCGCATTGGAGGCCACCCTCGACCACCTCGCCCAGCGACAGCGGCGTGCCGCGATGACAGCAACGGTCGGCGATGGCGGCGGCCCGGCCCCTCTTGTCGCGGAACAGCACCAACGGCTCGTTCAGGATGCGGCGCGCCAGCGGCTTGTCGCCCAACTCGTCGTCCCAGGCCGCGATGTACCAGGCATTACGGATGAACATGGTTTCCTCCTGAGCTTATTCGGCCGCGAGGCGGCGCTCCTGCTCCAGCATTCGATCGAGATGACGGCGCATACGGATGCGCGTCGCGTCGGAAACGATATCGACCAGCCAGTGCTCGCCGAACTCCGAAAGCCGGGCCTGTTGCTGCTCGACGACATTCTTGTCCTCAAGAAACGTGGCGTGGCTCTCGGCGAAGAACAGGTCCGACGCCGCGTCGTTGACCGGGTCCCAGTGATTCGCCGTGGCGAAATAATAATGGCAGCTCGTCGCCGTCTCCGGCGTCAGGCCGTGGAACACCTTGAACTGAAAGCCGCCGTCGCGGTTGCCCTCATAGGCGCCGGTGCCGGCATCCTTGGCGCCGGTCCATTGCAGCACGTTCGAGGGCGCGATCCACTGGAACTCCTGCCAGCGGTCGACCGTGCCCTTGAAGCCGTACGCCTTCACATAGGTCGGCGGCGGCGGCGAATTGAGCATCCAGCGGGTGAAACGCAGGCCGTTCTGCGTCGGCACTGTCTCCATCTTGGCGTCGACGTGTTGCGACGGGTTGCCGCCGATGGTGCGCCGGTGGACGTAGCCCAAATGCGTCAGATCCATCAGATTGTCGACCATCAGCAGATAGGAACCGGCGATGGCGAGACGGCCATGCCGCTCCGGCCAGGACGGGTCGTTGTGATAGGACGCATCGGGAATGTGCGCGGGATCGGCCTGGGCGGCCTCGCCCATCCAAATCCAGATGAAGTGGTCGCGCTCGACGACGGGATAGGACGGCACCGCGGCGCTTTGCGGAATCCTGTCCTGGCCCGGGATATGGACGCACGTGCCGGCGCCGTCGAACACCATGCCGTGATAGCCGCATTGGAGACCGGCTTCCACGACCTCGCCCAGCGACAGCGGCGTGCCGCGATGGCAGCAACGGTCGGCGATCGCGGCGGCCTTGCCGCTCTTGTCGCGGAACAGCACCACCGCCTCGTCGCAAATGCGGCGGGCCAGCGGCTTGTCGGCGACCTCATCGGCCCAGGCGGCAATGTACCAGGTGTTGCGGATGAACAAGCGCATTCTCCCAATTATGCCGCAATTCTAGCCCAACATTTTCGCCCTACCAAGACACCAGCTCGACTAGGCCACGCGCCCCGCATTGCCGGCGATGACGTTGACCAACACCTGGCGCTTTTCTTTGGTGACCACCTCGATCGCGCGCGTCAACACGCCGGGCAAATCGCCCGGCTTGTCGACGCGGAAGCCGACGCCGCCCGACGCCTCGACCAGTTTCTCGAATTGCGGCGAGGGCGACAGATCGGCCAATATCTTGCCTTGCGCCCGCGCGGCGGCGCCATTGCCGTAGATGCCCAGCGTCGACATCTTCACCGCGTTCCAGATCGCGTTGTTGTAGATCACTGTCAACAGCGGCAGATCGTGCGCGTGCGCCACGAAATGGCACGCGGTCGGGTTGGCGAACATGTAGGAGCCGTCGCCCAAGGTCGCGACCACCAGCTTCTCCGGCGCCGCGAGCTTGGCACCGATCGCGGCGCCGAAGCCCCAGCCCAAACCGCCTGCGGGGCTGGTCGCAAAAAACGTGCCCGGCTTTTCGCGCTTTCCCATTTCGAGGCGAAACGGATATTCGTTGACGATGATCGCGTCGGGGCCGGCGGCTTCGTCAACGCAATGGCTGAACCAGAAGTAATTGATCTCCGCGCCCTGCCCGGCCTTCGCCGCGTCGTCGGCCCAGCGCCGGCGCTGCGCCGCCGTGCGCTCGCTTATGTCCTTGCGCCGCGCGGCAAGCCGTTTGTCGTCGGCCGGCAGCTTGGCCGCAAGCTCACGGTCGAGGGCTTGCAGCGCCGCGCCGGGACTGGCCGTAATCGACAGATCGCAGGGGAAGCTGCGGATCGGATAGCGCGCGAAAATCGGGTCCTCGCCGATCTGAACGATGCGCGCGCCTGGCGCCGGATGCTCGCGCACCGGCACCCACGGCACCTCGGAATCGAGCACGATCACCAAATCGGCCTGCGCCAGCAGCGGCGCCACCTGTTGGCCGAAATTCATCGGATGCGAATGCGGGATGTTGACGTAACGCGGCACGCTGTTGGCGACCGCGACGGCGTAACGATCGGCGAACCGCGCCAGCGTTTCGGCGGCGGCGGGATGGCGGCCGAGCGCGGTCGTTATGATGAGCGGTCGTTCGGCGCCGCGCAGCCAATCGGCGAGCGTCGCAATCGCGCCCGGGTCGGGATAAGACGTGGTCGGATGGGCGCGCGGGGGCGCGTGCTCGACATGCGCCGCGGCCGCGGCCAGCACCTCGCGCGGCAGCGAGAGGTAGACCGGGCCGCGCGGCTCGGTCATCGCGATCTCCAATGCGCGCGCCACGACTTCTTCCACCTGCTCCGGCAGCCGCAGTTCGTAATCCCACTTAACCACTTCGCGCAGCATCCCGGCCTGGTCGTACATTTCCTGGCCCCAGTGGATGTAGGCGTTGCGCGCGCCGGTGATGCCGTGCTCGGTCAACGGGGTGCGTCCGGCCATGAGGATGAGGGGCACGTTGTCGCGGCTGGCGTCGATCAGCGCGTTCAGCGTGTTGGCGGTGCCGACATTGGTGTGGACCATCACCGCCTGCGGCTTGCCGGTGATCATGTAATAGCCGTGCGCCATCGCCACGGCGGCGTTTTCATGCGGCACCGCCATCGGCTTCGGCACCGCGGCGCCCGTCTCGAAGGCGCGGGCGAAGCCCTCGATGATCGAGGCGAAATCGGTGCCCGCATTGGCGAAGAAATAATCGATGCCATGCGTCTTGAGCGCGCCCAGCAAGCGGTCGGCGGCGTTGGGCTCGTTGCGGCCTTCGCCGGCACGATCGACGGCGGGAAAAGCGGCTTTGGTCGCAGGGGTTGTCATGGCGCAATCCTCGGTTCGTGTTTTGCGCCGACGCTAGCATGCGCCCCTCGCGGGCGGAACTGGCGGGTTGCCGCCGATATTCCTATGCTAAGAACCGACGAGCGAGGGAGGCCCCATGCCACGCGCGCGAAAATCGACGAGCCGAGCCGCCACCGCCGCGCCGGCGGGCGACACCAAGTCGCGGTTGATCACAGCCGCGCTCGAACTGGCGGCGGCCAAGGGTTGGCGCAATCTCGGCATGGGTGAGATCGCCAGGGCCGCCGGGGTCGGGCTTGGCGACGCCTTTGCCACGTTCCGCACCAAACCCGGCCTGCTCGCGGGCTTCACCCGCCAGGTGAGCGAAACCGTGCTTGCCGCGGGCCCGGCGGAGGGGACGCCGCGGGAAAAATTGTTCGAACTCCTGATGCGGCGTTTTGACGCACTTAAGGCTCATCGCCCTGCGCTCAAGGCGATCATCCGGGGCAGCGTCGGCGATCCCGCCGCCCTTTGCGGCGTCCCGGCGACGCTCAACGCCATGGCGTGGATGCTCGAGGGTGCCGGCATTTCGGCCGAGGGCTGGCTCGGCCGGGCGCGCTGTTTGGCCCTAACCGGCGCCTATACCGCGACGTTCCGCACCTTCCTCGATGACGACAGCGAGGACCTGGCCAAGACCATGGCGGCCCTCGACCGGCGGCTCAAGGCCGGGCCATTCGGCGGCGGCGAGGCTCGATCCGCCGCATAAAGCCGATATCGCGCTGCAATATTTTTCGGTGCAGCCCTTGACTGGAGGGCTGTGCTCCGCCATATTCCGGTCATTGTGCAACGCAATAAATCCCGTCCCAAGCGAACTGCCCCAGCAACCCCGAGCCGAATCAGGAAACAGGACCCTATCATGAACAACGGCAAGAGCTTCTTCGATACCGACGTCGGCAAGGCGTTTGCCGGCTTCGCTTTTCCCACCATCGATGTCGACGGCCTGATCGCCGCCCAGCGCAAGAATTTCGACGCTTTCACGCAGGCCAACCAGGTCGCTGTCGACGGCATCCAGGCTTTGGTGAAGCGCCAGGTCGAGATCGCCAGTGCCGCGATCGAGGAAGCGTCCTCGGCGTTGAAAGATCTGACCACTCCCGGCGGCGCCGAGGAAAAGCTCGCCAAGAACGCGGAACTCGCCAAGGCGTCCTATGAAAAGGCGCTCGCTGCGACCCGTGAACTCGCCGAGCTCGTGACCAAGACCAGCGACGAGGCGTTCGGCGTGCTCAACAAGCGCTTCACCGAGAGCTTCGAGGAATTCAAGGATTTCGCGGCCAAACGCGTCGCGAAGTAACCCACGCCTTCTTAGCTGCCGGTAACAAGGGCCGTCCCGTTCGGGCGGCCCTTTTGTTTTAGGACGCCCTGGAGTGCGATCCGGTCAGACGGAAGCACCCATTAGCACGGCAAGGTCAGCCGCACACGCAACCCGCCGCGCGGCAAATCCTCCAGCCGGAGATCGCCGCCATGGCCACGCGCGACATCGCGCGCGATGGTGAGGCCGAGGCCGACGCCTTCGGTGCCGGGGCTCCGCGCGGAATCGAGTCGGACGAACGGGCGCAGGACGTTCTCGCGTTCGGCCGGTGGAATGCCAGGGCCGTCGTCGTCGACCAACACCGTGACGCTGTCGGTCAGCGGCGTCACCGTCAGCCAGATGTGGCCGCCGTGACGCTGGGCATTCCCGATGAGGTTGGCGAGACAGCGATGGATCGCGTCTGGCCGTAGCGGCAGAACGCATTGTTCCGGCGTCATGACTTCGATGTCGGCGCCTTGGCGCCGCGCCGCGGCGGCGGCATCCTCGACCAGCGCCGCCAGATCCGTCGGCTCGGGCTCCTCGCCGCCTTCGCCCTTGGCAAAATCGAGATAGCCTTCGACCATGCGCTGCATCACCGCGACATCGTGCTGCAGCTCCGCCGCCGTCTCGTTGTCGCCGAGGAATTCGAGCGCGAGGCGCATCCGCGTCAGCGGCGTGCGCAGATCGTGCGACACGCCCGCGAGCATCTCGGTGCGCTGCGTCAATTGCCGCTGCAAGCGCTCGCGCATCTTGAGGAAGGCGGCGGCGGCCTGGCGCACTTCGGTGGCGCCCTCGGGACGAAAGTTCGGCACGTCGCGGCCCTTGCCGAAACTGTCGGCAGCGTCGGCGAGCCGGCGCAGCGCGCGCACCTGGTTGCGCATGAACAGCGACGCGATCGCGACCAGCACCAGCCCCGATCCCGCCATCCACAGGACGAAAATATAACCGGTGGGCGTGTAGAGCCGCTTGCGCGGCGCCGCCACCTGGAGGATGCCGTTGTCGAGCTGAATCGAAATCAGGATGTCGCGCGGATCGAATTCGGCGTCGATCTTAAACGGCCGCGCCACGACGGCGCCGAGCGCGTGCGCCAGCATGTCCTCGATCTGGCCATGGCCCAGTTGCTCCATTCCGGCCGGCAGCTTCTCGCCCGGCAGGAAGCCGAAGGCCAGATCGGTCATGTGCCGCGCATGCCCCAGCAGATCGGCGATCTCCTTGTCACTGTCGGCATAGGCCATCGCGTCGATGGTGAAGCCGACATCGGACGCGACGCTGCTCGCGAGCCGCCGGATCACCGTGTCCCAGACCCGGTCGTAGAACACGCCGGTGCCGATCAGTTCCGCCAGCACCAGCGGCAGGATGATGATGATCAGCGAGCGGCCGTAGAGCGAGCGCGGCAGGATCCGCTTCCACCAGCGACGATGGCTGTCCCCGGCCGCGGCGGGCGCGGAGGCGGCGGCGGGCGTCGCCGCGCGCGGCGGCGCTATCTCAATCCGGCTTGAGGACATAGCCAGTGCCGCGCACGGTCTGGAGATAGCGCGGGAATTTCGGGTCGCGTTCGAGCTTGCGCCGGAGCCGCGTGATCTGAACGTCGACGGTGCGGAGGTTGCCGCTGAAATTCGCCTCCCGCGACAGGGTCTCGCGCGTCACCGGCTCGCCCAAATGCCGCGCCAGCGCCATCAGCAACGCGGTTTCCGCCTCGGTCAGCCGCACCGGCGACACGCCGTCGAACAGTTCGGCGCGCGTGAGATCGAGCCGGCAGGCGCCGAACCGCAACGTGCCGGCCGGCGCCGGCTGGCGCACGCGTTGGAGAATGTTTTTGATCCGCAGCACCAGCTCGCGCGGCTCGAACGGCTTTGCCAGATAGTCGTCGGCGCCTTGCTCGAGGCCGTGGATGCGATGCTCGGGCTCCGCCATTGCCGTCAGCAGCAGGATCGGCACCTTGCTTTCGCCGCGTAGGTGGCGGGTCAGCGATACGCCGTCCTCGCCGGGCATCATCACGTCGAGGATCAGGAGATCGAACGCGAGGCCTTGTAGCCGGGCCCGCGCGTCGGCCGCGTCGGCGGCGGTGGTGACGCGGAACCCTTGGTCGGTGAGATAGCGCGTCAGCAGGCCGCGCAGCCGCGCGTCGTCGTCAACCACCAGAAGATGCGGCTCGCCGTCCATCAGCTCTTTCGCGGTCCGCGCTCGAACCGCGCGCGGTCGGCGGGGTCGGCGACCAGGTCGATCATCACCTTGCGGAAGCCCTCGACCGCCTCGGGGCCGGCCTCGCGATAGGCGCGGGCGATGAAGCCGCGCTGGTTCTCCGAGAGGTCGCGCTCCAGCGCCACGCCCTGCTCGGTCAGCTCGAGGAGGCGCTGCCGTTTGTCGCGGTGCCCGGGGGTCTGGCGGATGAAGCCCTGCCGCACCAGCTGACTCAGGACCCGGTTCAGGCTTTGTTTGGTAATGCGGAGAATGGCCAGCAGCTCCGTTACATTCATATGTGGATGGCGTCCGACGAAATAGATGACGCGGTGATGCGCCCGGCCGAACCCGTATTTCTCGAGCATATGATCCGGTCCGGCGGTGAAATCGCGATAGGCGAAGAACAGCAACTCGATGCCCTGCCGGAGCTCCGCCTCACGCAAATGGGAGGGCATTGAAGGTGATTTTATGTCAGACATGTTGACTTATCTTGTGGCGGTTTGTTATATGGGAAGGGCTTCGGACGAAACATAAATACGCCAGTTTCGTACCGGACGCCCAAGACGCACGAGGAACCCTTGCGATGGCTAGCTCTAGCATACCCTTCGACGATCGCGATGGCGTCATTTGGATGGACGGCAAGCTGGTGCCGTGGCGGCAGGCCAATATCCACGTCCTCACGCATGCGCTCCATTATGCAAGCTGCGTGTTCGAGGGGGAACGGGTCTACGGCCGCAAGATCTTCAAGCTGCGGGAGCATACCGAGCGCCTGATCAAGTCCGGCCGCATCCTCGGTTTCGAGATTCCCTGGACCGCCGAACAGATCGACGAGGCCTGCTACGCGGTGGTCCACGCGCAGAAGATCACCGACGGGTATGTCCGCCCGGTGGCGTGGCGCGGGCCGGAGCAGATGGGCGTCTCGGCCCAGGAAACCAAAATCCACATGGCGATCGCGGTGTGGGAATGGCCGTCGTATTTCTCGCCCGAGGCGCGGCTCAAGGGCCTGCGCATGATGATGTCGCCTTGGGCGCGGCCGGCGCCCAACACCGCGCCGGTCCATGCCAAAGCGTCGGGCCTGTACATGATCTGCACCATCGCCAAGCATGCCGCCGAGGCCGCCGGCTATGATGACGCCTTCATGCTCGACTATCGCGGCCAGATCGCCGAGGGCACCGGCTGCAACGTATTTCTCGTCATCAAAGGCGAGCTGCACACGCCGACGCCCGACTGTTTCCTCGACGGCATCACGCGGCAGGTGGTGATGGAGTTGGCGAAAAAACGCGGCCTCAAAGTGGTCGAGCGCGCGATCTGGCCTGAGGAGTTCGAGAAGGCCGACGAAGTGTTCATCACCGGCACCGCCGCCGAGGTGACGCCGGTCGCGGAGATCGGCAAATACAAGTTCACGCCGGGCAAGGTTACCAAGATGCTGATGGCCGATTTCGACGCACTGGTCGGCCGCGCCCCGGCAAAAGCCAGCGCGGCATAATTTTTTTGTCCCTCAGACGCCGGGCGCCGCGCGTCCGCGCGGCTTGGCTTCGCGCCTAACGGCGCGCGCTCCCACTTGGTCGCGATAAAAAATGACTCGCAAGCAAATGCGCCACCACGCCGAGGAATGGATCGCAGCCTGGAACCGCGGCGATGTCGGGCGCGTGCTGGCGGATTTCGCCGACGACGCACGCTTCGTCAGCCCGCGCGCGGCGCAGGTCACGGGACGTGCCGCGGTCGTAGGCAAGGCCGCGCTCGACGCCTACTGGCGCGGCGCACTGGCGAAATTCGGCCGACCAGGCTTCCGCCTCGACCATGTCATCTGCGATCCCGCGCGAAACGAAATGGTGGTGGTCTACGACCGGCTGAACGACGGCAAGGTCACCCGCGCCTGCGAGATCATGCGGTTCGACGATTCGGGCCGGCAGATTTACGGCGAGGCGATGTACGGGGCGGAGCTGACCGAAGGCTGAAAAGCCCGTTGTGCGTCCCCCGGCGAAAGCCGGGGGACGCACGCTACTTCCGTCGCGCGCTCTTGAACTGATCGAACTCCGGCCCATAGGCCTCGCGGAACTTGTCGAGCATCGCGCGCATCAGATTGTCGCCGACCCGCGCCGCGCCGACCAAGACATGGGGCTGGGTGCCGATGAGGCCGGCCACCAGGCTCGCCCGCGTCTCGGGCTTGGCGGCATCGAAAATCTCGCGGCATTTCACCGTCGAAAGATCGGACTGGCCGGCATCGCCGTCGGCGTCGAGCGCGCGCTCCGCCGTGATCACGGCGGCGAAGTCGAGAATGCCGGGCAGCAGGCGCTCGACCTTGGCAAGCACTTCATGCGATGCCACGGGATCGAGCTTGCCGGTCGGCGCAAGATAGAGGCGCGACGCCCTCACCCGTTCGTAGAGCCGCTCGCCGACCTGACTGCGCTTCGCGTCGGACCGCGTGTGGCGCGTCTTCCATTCGGCCTCGGTGACAAGGGCCGATTCGGGGAATTCGGTTTCGGCGCCGCTTTCCGTCGAGCAATAGACCATCCCGTCCGCGACATCCTCGACGACATAGGAGCGCCCCTGCTTGTCGTAGGCGATGGCGCCGCGGCGGAATTTGCTAGCCATGATTCCCCGCGACCCAGTCGTCGATCAGACGCCGCGCCACCGCGATGCCGGGCGGCACGAAGAAATCCTTGCCGCCGCGGATGTTCTGCTTGAGGAAATCGCGGCTGAACCAGTTCGCCGCCTCGATCTCGTCGGGATCGATGGTGATGTCGGTGGTGGTCGCGCGCGCGTAAAAGCCGAGCATCAACGAGGCGGGAAACGGCCAAGGCTGCGACGAGTGATAGGTCACGTCGGCGACGCGGACGCCGGCCTCCTCGAACACTTCGCGCGCCACCGCGTCTTCGAGGCTTTCGCCTGGCTCGACAAAGCCGGCGAGGGTCGAATGCATGCCCTTGGGCCAAATTTTCTGCCGCCCGAGCAAACAGCGGTCGCCGTCATGCACCAGCATGATGACGGCGGGATCGGTACGCGGGAAATGCTGGGTAGCGCATTTCTCGTTGGTGCAGCGGCGGACATGGCCCGCCTCTTCGGGTCTGGTCGGCGCGCCGCAGACGCCGCAGAAACCGTGCCGGCCGTGCCAATACAAAATCCCCCGCGCGTACGCCATCAGCGAGCCGTCGCGATTGCCTACGAGCGGCCCGACGCGCCGCAGATCGGCGAATTCGATCGGCACGTCGGAGCGGATGATGTCGAGCGGCGTCTCGACCGCGGAGAGATCGCGCGCGAAATAGGCGCGGTCCTCGATCTCGCCGAGAAACACTTCGAGGCCCGGCTGGCCCGCGATCTGGTCGCGCGCCAGGAAGGCGGCGCGCGGCGGCACGCCGTCTTGCGCCTTGGTGACCAGATTCTGGTTGCGCCACACCGGCACGATGCGGCTGTGCGGGTGATCGAGCCGCGTCGCCAGCCAATTGTCATCCTTGCGCAATTTCGCGGCGCGGTCATAGCCGCCGGCGGCGTAGTAATTCGGTTCTCTCGGCACGCGGTCAGGCCTTTCGCATTTTCGACGGGTCGGGCTGCGGCGCGGTATTGATACCGAGCAACCGCCGCAGCTCGTCGGCGCGGTCGAAGCCCTGCATCACCCGCGCATGCCATTCCTCGACCCAGGCGCGGGTCTCGGGATGGGTGAAGATGAAGAAGTCGCCGTCCTGAATGGCGCGGAACACATATTGTCCGACCTGGTCCGGCGACAGCCCTTCCTTCAGCAGCGACGCCATCACCGGCGAAATCTCGCGCTCGAACGGACCGCCGAAGCGCTCCGGCCGCACGCGGCCGGCGCGGTAAATGTTGGTATCGACGCCCGCGGGGCACAACACCGAGACGCCGATACCGTACTTGGCCATCGCGTCCTGCATCGCAAAAGACAGCGCCACCACCGCGAATTTGGTGCCGGCATAGATGCCGTTGTTCATGCCTGGCGCGATCCGCACCCCCGCGATCGACGCGGTGTTGACGATATGCCCGCCCTCGCCGTGCTTCTTGAGCTTCGGCGCGAACGCCTTGAAGCCGTTGATCGGCCCCATGGTGTTGACGGCGAACATCCAGTCGAAAATCTCGTCCGGCGTCTCGTCGAGCGCGGGCGCGCCCGAGCCGACCCCGGCATTGTTGCAGACGATGTGGACCTTGCCGAAGTCGCGCTCGACCGCGTCGGCGACCTCATAGACCTGGGCACGGTCGGAGACGTCGAGCAGATAGGCGATGGCCTCGACGCCGAACCGGCCGATCTCGTTGCGCGCCTCTTCGAGGGTCGGCAGGTCGATATCGGCGAGCGCGACGTTGATGCCGTTTTGCGCGAAGACGCGCGCCATGCCGCGCCCCATGCCGGACGCGGCACCGGTGATGAAAGCGGTCTTGCCGCGGAATCCTTTTAGTGCCATGCGCCTTCTTTACGACCAAAGCGGCGCTTTGCCTAGCGGCGCGCGGAACAGTTGCGGCATAATCGTCCCGGGACGGAAACCGGGAGACGACAATGCGGCGATGGACGCTTGGATTGGCGGCAATAGGAGTGCTCGCAGCCATGACCGCTGCAAATGCCGATGAGGCATTGCCGTATCCCAACGTCACCGACACGTCGCACGCCTCGCCGGCCGCCGCCGAGATTTTTCGCGGCTTCTTCACCGCGAAAAGC
The DNA here is from genome assembly GCA_963729845.1 of uncultured Alphaproteobacteria bacterium. Taxonomy (GTDB): domain Bacteria; phylum Pseudomonadota; class Alphaproteobacteria; order ATCC43930; family CGMCC-115725; genus JAATGI01. The sequence continues at coordinate 360,322 of CAVSQC010000006.1, read as the reverse complement.
CGGCACCAGCCCGACGTGCTGATGACCTATTTCGCCAAGGATCAGGTGCTCTATATCGACGCGTCGTCGGGCGGCATCTGGCCGAGCTGGGATTCGCTCAACAAGATTTTCACCACCTACATGCCGAAATGGCCGCCGTCGGGCCTGTCCTATCCGACCCGCATCGATGGCGACGAGCACTCGGCGCTGGTCGCCTTCACCGACACGCCGGAACTGTTCGGCAAGGAGCTGCGCATTTTGGGCGCGGTGAGCTTCGACGAGCACGGCAAGATCATCCGCTGGATGGACTACTGGGACGGCCGCAGCTCGCAGCGGGTGACGGCGCCGCTCAAGCCGACCTACCCGACCGGTTTCCACGACGATGTCGGCAATGCCTCCGGCAAGATCCGCGACATCGCGGCGGCGCTCAACACCGCCTTCGCCGCCGGCGACGCGAAGGCCGCGGCGGCGATGTTCAGTTACGACGCGGCGCTCGAGGACATGGCGCTGCACGCGCAAATCCTCGGCCGCCTCGCGATCGAGCGCTATCTCGCCCGCGCGCTCGGTTCGGTGCCTTACGGCAAGGGCGCGGCACTGGCGCATGTCGTCGGCAGCGACCAGGGCGGCGGCTATGAGTGGAAGCCCGCCGCATCGTTCCCAATGAAGCGCGGCAATACCGCGCTGGCACTCGATGCCGACGGCAAGATCACGCGGCTCACCGTCGTCTATGACAGCGGATTGCTGCCCGACGCGCAGTACCACGCGCTGGTCGCGCTTTCGGCGGAATAGTGGTCGTCACCCGGTTCGCGCCGAGCCCGACCGGGCGATTGCATCTGGGTCATGCCTATTCGGCGCTGTTCGCGTGGCGCCGCGCGCGCGACGCCGGCGGCAAATTCCTGCTGCGCATCGAGGATATCGACCGGGCGCGCTGCCGCGAGGAGTTCGTCGCCGGCATCGTCGAGGATTTGACCTGGCTCGGCATCGATTGGGACGGCGATGTGCGTCGTCAATCCGAGCATTTTTCCGATTACCGTGTCGCACTCGACCGGCTCGACGCGATGGGCATGCTGTATCCCTGCTTCTGCACCCGTGCCGATATCGCGCGCGCCGCCTCGGCGCCGCACGGTACGGAGATGATCTATCCCGGCACGTGCCGTCATCTCGCCGCCGACGAGCGGCGACGCCGCATCGCCGCCGGCGGGGCCTATGCGCTGCGCCTCGACGTGTCGCGCGCGCTCGATCGCACCGGGCCGCTCGACTGGATCGACGAAGCGGCCGGCACCATCGCCGCCGACCCGCTGTCGCTCGGCGACGTCGTGCTCGCGCGCAAGGACACGCCGGCGAGCTATCATCTCGCCGTGACCGTCGACGATGCGATCCAAGGCGTGGCTTTGGTGACGCGCGCCCGCGACCTGTTCGCGGCGACACATATCCATCGCCTGTTGCAGGCGCTGCTCGATCTGCCGGTGCCGCACTGGCATCACCACAAGCTGCTGACTGACACCGCCGGCAAGCGCTTCGCCAAGCGCGACCGCGCCATGACGCTCCAAGAGATGCGTGCCGCCGGCACGACGCCGGAGCAGGTGCGGGCGCTAGCGGGATTTTGACGGCGCCCAGGCGGTCAGCGTCGCGATGTCGAACCGCGCCGCGACGCGCCCATCCGCGCCAGCCATCGCGTCGTAAGACTGGACAGCGCGAAGCAGCGTCGCGCGGCGGGTGAAGTTGCGGGCCCGCTCCGCTGTCGCGTTCGCCTCGCCCATCGCCCGCAAATCGCGCATCAGCTTGAACGCGCTGTCGTACGAGACTTCGATCGTGTCGCTGTCGACGATCGGTTCGGCAAAGCCCGCGCGCTGAAGCAGGCCCGCCAGGTCGCGCGGATCGGCAAACGGCGAGACGCGGCTGCCGGCGCCACCTTGCTCCGTTAGTTCCGCCTCCATCCACGCGCGGCGCAGCTCGGCCAGGGTCTCGCCCGCGAACAGCGCCGCCAGCAACAACCCGTCCGGCTTCAATGCCTGCCGCAATTGCAGCAGCGCGCCGGGCAGATCGTTGACGTGATGCAGGTCGAGCACGCTGAGAATCAGGTCGAAGCTGCCCGACCTGAACGGCAACATCTCCGCTTCGGCAACCACCGCGGGGCGAAAACCGGTGGCGGCATCCATCTCAACCAAGGTCTCGATGCCCCCGCGCCCGCGCAGCGTCCGCGCCAGTACGCCGCCGCGGGAACCGAGATCGAGCGCCACCGGGAATTTGCGCTGCACATCGTCGAGCCGGTCGGCGAGCCGCTCGGCGACCTCGTTCACCAGAAAATCCCCTTCGCCCCAGTTGCGCGCCGCGCGCGCGCGAAACCGCCGCACCGCAAGCCGGTCGAAGAGGGTGAGAGGATTGGCGTCCGCACTCATGGCGGCGACATTGTAGCCGCTGAGACTCCGGCGGGCACGGCATTGACACATACCCCGGCATGCGCGCCACAATCCGCCATGCCAAGCATGACGTTGGCGCCGGCGGTGAGCCGGCTGGCGACCTCGGTGATCGACATTCTGTTGCCGCCGCGCTGCATTTCCTGCGGCGCCGCGGTGACGGAGGCGGCGACGCTTTGCGCCGAATGCTGGCGCGGCCTCACCTTTCTCGGCGCGCCCTGTTGCGCCTGTTGCGGCCTGCCGTTCGAGTTCGACCTGGGCGAAAGCGCGCTGTGCGGCGATTGCGTGCGCCGCCTGCCGACCTTCGATCGCGCCCGCGCGGCCCTGCGTTACGACGATTCCAGCCGCAAGCTGATCCTCGGCTTCAAGCATGGCGACCGGCTCCATCCCGCGCCCGCCTTCGGCCAGTGGCTGAAGCGGGCCGGCGCCGAATTGATCGGCGACGCGGATTTCACCGTGCCGGTGCCGCTGCATTGGACCCGCCTGTTCGCCCGCCGCTACAACCAGGCGGCCATCCTGGCGCAGGCGTTGCGCGCCGCCGGCGGACCGCCGGTCATGCCGGACGCGTTGATCCGCACCCGCCGCACGCCGCCGCAAGGCAAGGGCAATCGCGAGGCGCGGCGCCGCAACGTCGCCGCCGCCTTCGCGGTGAAACCCGGCCGCGACGTCAAAGGCAAGCGCATCGTGCTGATCGACGATGTTTTCACCACCGGGGCCACCGCGGCCGAATGCGCGCGCGTCCTGAAGCGGCGCGGCGCGGCGCGCGTCGACGTGCTGACCTTGGCCCGCACGGTGCGCGACGCAGGCTAGCAGTCGCCGCCGTTCGGTTGCATTCGCGCACCCGCCCCGCTATCGTCGCCCTCAAAATTCGCGCGCTTTCAGGAGGAAACCAATGTCCGACGCCACCGATACCTTCCGCCCCGGCAAGGAAACCGCGGCGATCCATATCGTCCATGAATATATGGGCTGGGCGGCTGGTGGCGGCTTGATTCCGGTACCGCTTCTCGACCTTGCCGCGATCTCGCTGGTCGAGCTCAAGATGGTGCACTCGCTTGCGCGCCTCTACGGCGTGCCGTTCCAGCGCAGCGCGGCGAAGTCGATCATCGGCGCGCTGATCGGCGGCGGCGGCACCTATGTGCTGGCGGCGCCGGCGGCGAGCGTGGTCAAGTTGGTGCCGCTGGTCGGATCGATCGCCGGCATGTTGACCGAACCGGCGATCGCCGCCGCCGCGACCTATGCGTTGGGCAAAGTGTTCATCCAGCATTTCGAATTGGGCGGCACCCTGCTCGACTTCAACGTCCGCACCCAGCGCCACCAATACGAACAGCACTTCGCCGCCGCGCAGCAAAAGAGCGGCGAGAACAACTGACGTTCACCGGTTGGCCGATCCGCGCGCCTGATACGGCACCGCCGCCGGCGGGTGACGTCGTCTGCTGGAAGATCGCGGTCGCCGAGATAAGCGACGCGGCGCATGACGTGCTGTTCGCGGTGATGAACGCCGAGGAACAGGCGCGGGCGCGGCGTTTCGTCCGGCCGTGGACCGGCGCAGCTTCACCGCGGCCCATGGCGTGTTGCGGCTGCTGCTCGGCGCCATGCTGGGCGAGGCGCCGCAGTCCTTCGCCTTTGCCGTCAACGCCTATGGCAAGCCAGAATTGACGCCATCGCGCGGCGTCGACTTCAATATGTCGCACAGTGGCGGCATCGTGCTGATCGGCTTTGCGCGGTCGCCGATCGGCGTCGATGTCGAGGCGCTGCGCCCCATGACCGAGCGCGCCGCGATCGTGCAGCGCTATTTCCATCCCGGCGAGGCGGCGGATTTCGCGCGCGTCGCGCCGGCCGAGGCCGAGGGCGCCTTCTTCCGCTGCTGGTCACGCAAGGAGGCGGTAGTGAAGGCGTCAGGGCTGGGCATGAGCCTCGACCTGCATCGCTATCGCGTCGCCTGCATTCCCGGCGCCACGCCGGAAGTACTCGCGCTCGAAGGCGACGACGCACCGCAAGAGAGCTGGACGTTGATCGATCTCGACCCCGGGCCGGGTCATGTCGGCGCGGTGGCGGCGCGCCGCCGTCCGCTCAAATTGATCCGCGCGTCCTTCGACCCGGCGGGGTTGGGCGTTTAGGCGCCGTTCTTCTTCGCCGCCTCTTCGCGCGCGCGCCGCTCGTCTTCTTCCATCGCCTTGCGCAGGCTCAGCGGGCGCATATCGGTCCACACTTTGTCGACCCAGGCCATGCACGCGTCCTTGGTGTCCGGTCCCCAGCATTGGTGCCAGCCGTCGGGAATGTCCATGTCGGCGCGCCACAGCGAGTATTGCTCTTCGTGATTGATCAGCACGATATGCGGAAGCGCGTCGATTTCCGCTTGTTCGTCGTCATCATCGTCGTAGTCGGCCATCGCAAGATTCCAGTCGGTCAGGCCGAAACGGCCATTTCGCGTGTGGTAGCACGGCGCATATCGCGGCGGTAGCGCGTATCCTCGTACGGCGTGCCGCGATGCATGGTGCAGCGATTGTCCCAGATCACGACGTCGCCGAGCCGCCACTGGTGGCGATAGACGAAGCGTCCCTGGGTCGCGAATTCCTTTAGTTCCTTCAGCAGCACGCGGCCCTCGTCGACCGGCCAGCCCTCGACATGCGAGGCATGCGAGGCGAGATAGAGCGTCTTGCGCTTCGAGCCCGGGTGCACCTGTACCAGCTTGTGCCGCGACGGAGGCCGCGATTCGAGCTCTTCCTCGGTCGGCGGGGGAAAGCCCGCGGCGTCGCGGGAGTACCAAATCGAATGTACCGCGACCAGATCCTCAATCCGGGCCTTGGTGGCGTCGGGCAGCGCGTCATAGGCGGCGCGCAGATCGCAGAATTCGGTGTCGCCGCCCTCGGGCGGAATCTCGTGCGCCGACAGCAGCGAATAGACCGCGCGGTTGGGATGGAATGACATGTCGCAATGCCAAAGCCGGTCGCCGCGCCGGAACAGGATGACGCGGCTGCCTTCCTTCATCACATCGTTGTTCTCGTCGATATTGGCGACGTCCTGGAGCTCGATCGGGACGCGTGTCTTCTTACGGCCGGTGATCTTGAACACCGGCGTGGTGTCGATCGGCCCTAGCGCCTTGCCGAGCGCGATATGGGCCGCGTCGGGCATCGGCTTGCCGGGGCGATAGAAGCACACCGCATAGCGGTCCATCGCCGCGACGATCTCGGCCAGGGTCGCGGGGTCGGGCGCGCGCGACAGGTTAACGCCGCCGATTTCGGCGCCGAAATTCAGCCGCACGGGTGTTACGGTGAGACGCGTCATGGCATCCTTTCAGCCGCCGTTTGGCGATAGAAAAGGGGCCTATCGCGGGGTATGTCAACCCGTCCGGGAGTGAAATGACGGCATTGCTCGATGCCATGGTCGCGATCTGGCTTGCGGCGGCGGTGCTGGGGACCATTGCGGTCCGCCACTATTGGCGGGCCGTGCGCGGCCCGACAACCCCGCGCTTCACGGCGCCCGCCGTCGTCATCATTCCGGTGCGCGGCACCGAGGGCCTGCCGCGCCTGTTGCCGGCGCTCGTTGCGCAGGATTTTCCCGATTGGCGGCTGATTTTTTCGCTCGAGGCCGAGAGCGATCCGGCCTTTGCCGTGCTGTCACGTTTCGTCGCCGAGCCCAGGGAACGGCCCGAAACCGAACTCGTCATCGCCGGCATCGCGCGGGACAGCAGCCAGAAGCTCCACAATCAGCTCGCGGCGCTGGCGCGCCTGCGCGCGCGCGACGAGATCGTGGTGTTCGCCGACGCCGACATCGTGCCGCGGCCCGATTGGCTGGCGCGGCTGGTGCATCCTCTCGGCAGCGACACGGTGCAAGTGGTCTCCGGCTGGCGCTGGCTGGCGCCGGCCGACGACCGGCTCGCCACGGCGTTCGTCTGCGCCGCGCATGCCTCGTTTTCGCTGGCGCCGCGCACCCGCGGCTGGGCGCTGGCCTGGGGCGGTTCGATGGCGCTGCGGCGAAGCTATCTCGAGGAAATTGATCTGCAAGCATGGTGGCGCGGCGCGGTTCTGGACGATCTGCGCCTGACCCGCGCGACCTGGGCGCATGGCGGCGCCGTGCTCGGCCCGTCGGCGCTGCTGCTGCGGTCGCCGGTGAGCTACGGCTGGCGCGACGGTGCCGCCTTCATCCGCCGCCAGTATCTGTTCATCCGCATTCATACGCCGGGTTATTGGGCGCTGGCCGCCGCAGCGGTGACGATTCCCGGGCTCGGCTGGGCCGCCGCCATCGCCACTATCCCCGCCGGCCAACCCTGGCTGGCCGCGGCCTTCGTGCCGGCGATCGCGCTGCATCAATATCGCGCCGAAATTCGTCGCCGGGTCGCGCGCCACTTATGGCAGGACGCCGACGATTGGCGCCGCTCCCGGCTCGACCGCTGGGCAGTACCGGCGTGGCTCTTGTTTCATGCCGTGCTGCTGTGGTCGACCGCGTTCGGCCGAACCATCCGCTGGGCCGGGCGGATTTATCGGCTCGACGCCGACGGCAAGCTCAAATCGCCGCCGGAGTTAGCGGCGTAGGCGATGATCGATGAGCTCGCGGACCTTGCGCTGCTCCCAATCATGGGTGGTCCACGGCAGCAGCTCGTAGGCATGGAGGCAGTGCAGCACGATCACCAAGCCCCAGCCAATCAACACCGCGTACGCCCAGGATGAATGAAACGGCGTGGTCGCGGCGACCATGAACAGGATGAAGTTCACCACCACATAGACCGATAGGTGGCTGTAGAACAGCCGCAGCGCCCGCACGCGGCGCCATGCCCAGCGTTCAAGCTCGGCGATGCGCGCCGCTTCGCGGGTGCCGGCGCCAGGCCGCAATTCGATCGGTTCGCTGCTTTGTCCGCGCAGAGGAAGTGCCATGCGCGGATATATACGCTCCGCGCCAGGCAAAATCGACAAGAGTTGGGGTTCAGCGAGTTCGGAAGTTGATTGATCGGCTTCAACACCTTGCCGGCGATGAAGCTGCGGATGATCTCGACCACTTGGGGAAAGTGATTGGCGTAGTTTTCGGCGGAGACATAGCCGAGATGCGGCGTGATCACGACATTGTCGAGCGCATAGAAGGGGCTGGTACGCGGCAGCGGCTCGACCGAGAACACATCGAGGCCGGCGCCCATGATGCGATGCGCGCGCAGCGTCTCGATCAGCGCGTCCTCGTCGACGATCGGCCCGCGCGAGGTGTTGATCAGGAACGCGGTTCGTTTCATGCGCGCGAGCTCGGCCTTCCCGACCAGGCCGCGCGTGCGCTCGCTGAGCACGAGATGGATCGTCAGCACGTCCGACAGCGCCATCAGCTCGTCCTTGCCGACCAGCTTGGCGCCGACCGCCGCCGCCCGCTCGGCGGTGAGGTTCGGACTCCACGCAATCAGATTCATTCGGAAGGCGGCGCCGACCCGCGCAACCTCGCTGCCGAGCCGGCCCAGCCCGAGCAGACCGAGCGTCTTGCCGGCAAGCTCGAAGCCCAGCGTCGTCTGCCATTTGCCCTGCTGCCGTTGCGCATGGTCCTCGGCCACGATGTAGCGCATCGTGGCAATGATCAGGCCCCAAGTCAGTTCAGCCGTGCCCATGCCGCGCAAATCGGTGCCGCAGATTTGGACGCCGTGCTCCGTGGCGGCGGCTTCGTCGATCGCGGCGTTCCGCCGTCCCGACGTGATCAGCAGCTTGAGATTCGGCAAGCGCGCGAACAGCGCGCGGGGAAACGGCGTGCGCTCGCGCATCAGCACCACGCATTCGAATGTGTGCAGCCGCTTCGCCAGCGCGTCGAGATCGAACAGGTGGTCGGAAAAGACCTGCACCGACGCGTCGGGATCGAGGCTTTTCCAGTCGGCGAGACCGAGCGCCACTTGCTGGTAATCGTCGAGCAGGGCAACGCGCATCATGTCGAGGCTCCCGGAGGTGGATGGTGGGGCGCCGCTTGCTGCATCCAACGCGTCAGCCGCGCGGCGGGCCAAATCCAGACGATGCCGGCGGCGGCGTAAAACGCCATGTCGATCAGCGTTCGATCCGGCAGGAGGCGCGTCACGATCGCCACCACCAGGGCGGCATAGGCCGCCAGACCGAGAATCAGGCATACCGTGCCCGCCAGAATACGCAAACGCATTCGCGATCCTCGCCGAGCCGCGCCTCCGGCGCAAGCGGCGCGCCCTTTAACTATGTTGCCCATTGTGCGACGCACAAAAAATGGGCAAGTGGACTGCCAACTAGGCCATTTTGCCGCAGTTTTTCTTGTTAGCAGATGCGATTTTATCCTTGCGTTAGGGCAGTGATACCGCCATATTGTGCAACGCGGCATCGACCGTCGCCCGACGGTCCGCCGTACGTCTTCTAGGCGTTTCCTCCCTAAACTTGGGCCGTGGTCCGCCACGGCCCAATTTTTTTGTCCGATGTCGCCCCGGGAGCGCTACAGCCCCCGTTGCATCATCACAGTGTCGAGCCAGCGACTGTGCTTGAAACCCACATCGCGCAGCACGCCGGCGTGGCGGAAGCCGCTTTTCTCATGGAGCGCGATCGACGGCAGGTTGCCGCTGTCGCCGATCACCGCGACCATCTGCCTCATGCCGGCGGCGGCGCAACGCTCGACCAGCCGCGCCAGCAACATCGCGCCGACGCCGCGCCGTTGCGCGTCGACCGCGACGTAAACCGAATCCTCGACCGTGAAACGATAGGCCGAGCGCGGCCGGTACGGAGCCGCATAGGCGTAGCCGAGAACGGCCGCGCCGTCCGCCGCGACCAGATAGGGCAGGCCGGCTTCGACGACCTTGGCGAAGCGCTCGAGCATCTCCTCGCGCGACGGCGGCACCTCTTCGAAGGTGCCGAAGCCGTTCAGAACGTGATGGGCGTAAATTTCGGTGACGCGCGCGAAATCGGCCGCGGCCGCGTCGCGAACGACGGCCGTCATACCGCCGGCGAAAGAGTCGGCGCCATTGCCGCCAGCGCCAACACGATGTCGCTCATATCCTCGGCGAGCCGGCCGAAATAGGGTTTTCGCTCGAAACTCTGCTCGTCCATGTAGAGCGCGCGCGACAGCTCGATCTGGATGCAGTGGCCATGCGCAGCCGGCTGGCCGTAATGCGCCGTGGTGAAGCCACCGGCATAGGGCGCGTTGCGCGCGACGCGATAACCCTTGGCCGAGAGCGCGCGATGCATCGTGTCCATCACCGCGGCGTGGCATGACGTGCCATGGCAATCGCCCAGCACGATATCGGCGCGGCCCGGCCGGCCGTGATCGCCCAAGCAGGCCGACGGCATCGAATGGCAATCGATCAGCAGATAGAAGCCGAACTTGTCGCGCGTCTCGCCGACGAGCTGTTTCAGGGCGCGGTGGTAGGGCCGGTAGAGCCGCTCCACCCGCGACATCGCCTCTTCAAGGTAGAGCTTGCGCGCATAAATTTCCTCGCCCGACGCCACCACCCGCGCGATGGTGCCCAGCCCCATCTTTACCCGCGGCGAGGTGCGGTTGACGTAAGGCGGCAGCGCGTCCTCGAACATCGCCGGATCGAACTCGTAGGGCTCGCGGTTGGGATCGAGATAGGCGCGGGCGAAGCGCGCGCGCACCAGCGGCGCGCCATAGCCTGGCGCGGCGCCGAACAGCGCATCGACATAGGCGTCCTCGGAGCGGCGAAGCGTCAGCGGATCGAGCCGAGTTGCCGAAAGCAGATCACGCGGATAATAGGAGCCGCTGTGTGGCGAGGCGAACACGAGCGGCAATGTTTGCTCCGCCGGGACCAGCACATCCACCGGCGGCGTGGTCGCGCTTAGTAACGCGAGATCGCCTTCCATGGCATGACTTTAGGAGGAACTTGCCCGCTCTGTCATCCTTTTCACGCATGCCTATTCTGCTTTGCCGAGCGGCATGGCCGGTGCATCATGCCGGTCGCGACAACAACGGGAGAGGTGGCCCATGAAACTGCGGAATCTCGGGAATTCGGGCCTCAAAGTGTCGGTCGTCGGGTTGGGCTGCAACAATCTTGGCGGCCGGGTTGATCGCGACGGCACGCTGAAAATCATCCCGGCGGCGATCGATCTGGGGATAACTTTGTTCGACACCGCCGACTCGTATCCCGTCGGCAAGCCGGGCGTTTCCGAGACCTTGCTCGGCGAGGCGCTGGGCGACCGGCGCAAGGACATCGTCGTCGCCACCAAATTCGCCAACGTCATGGGCCCGGGCGAAATGATGCGCGGCGGCTCGCGGCGCTGGATCATGTCGGCGGTCGAAGGCAGCCTCAAGCGCCTCAACACCGACTGGATCGACCTTTATCAGATGCATTTCCCCGATCCCAACACGCCGATCGACGAGACGCTGCGCGCGCTCGACGATGTCGTTCGGCAAGGCAAGGTACGCTATATCGGCTGCTCCAATTTCGCCGGGTGGCAGATCGCGACGGCGCGCGCGGCGGCGCGCGAGCTCGGCGTCAACGCGTTCGCATCGGACCAGGACGAGTACAGTTTGCTGGTGCGCGAGGTGGAACGCGATATCATCCCGGCGGCGCGCGCCAACGGCATGGGTTTTCTGCCCTACTTCCCGCTGGCGAGCGGATTCCTCACCGGCAAATACAAGCGCAACGCGCCGATGCCCCAGGGCGCGCGCATCACCGCCGCCAAAATCTTCCAGGACAATTTCCTCACCGACGAGAACTGGCAGATCGTGGAGCGGCTCGAAGATTTCTGCCAGACGCGCGGCAAGACGCTGTTGGACCTCGCCTTTTCTTGGCTGTTGGCCAACCCGACCGTGTCGAGCGTGATCGCCGGGGCGACCAAGCCCGAGCAGGTGGCGGCCAACGCCAAGGCGGCGGAATGGGCGCTGACCGCCGATGAACTCGCGGCGGTCGACCGCATCTCGCCGCTGCCAAGGACGAAGAAGATTCACTAGCCCGTAGGGATCGCATGTTTCGCGCAACGCTGATCGCAATGCTCTCGCTCGCCGGGGCGACCCTGATTCCGACCGCGAGCCGCGCCGACATCATTACCCTCGAATGTTCCGGCGACGTCACCGGCACGTTCACCATCGATCTGTCGGGCGGAACGGTCGCCACCTACGAGGACAACCGCACCATCGATTTAACCGAGGTTGCGATATCGGAGTTGACGATCGCGTTCTCCGAGGATAACAAGGGCTCGGCCGATCCGACGGTCCAAACTCCCAGCGCGGCCTCGCAATTCAGCATCGACCGCCAGACCAACAAAATCGAAAAGCTGACCTACGAGTATTTCAACGGCAAGGTCACCGGCACGTCGCGCGAGGTCGGTCAGTGCAAGCGCGTGCCTAATCCGCAAAAGCCGCTGTGACGGGGCGACGATGATCAAAGGGGTGCATCACCACGTCTATCGCTGCCGCGATTCCGAGGCGACGCGGAAGTTCTATGAGGATTTTTTGGGGCTGCCGCTGGTCCGCGCGTTCCGCGCCGGCAAGACCGCGACCGGGCGTTCGGTCGATCTGCTGCACACCACCTACAAGCTCGGCGAGGATTCCTTCCTGGAGTTTTTCGAGGTGCCGGCCCAGCCCTTCGCCTTCAAGGAACAGCACGATTTCGATCTCCATCTCGCCATCGAGATGGATCATGAGACACAGCGGCGCCTGGGCGAGCGCGCCCGCGCGGCGGGTATGACAGTGCGCGGGCCATCGCATCACGGACCGATGGATTCGCTCTATGTCCGCGACCCGAGCGGCTATGTCGTCGAGTTGACCGCTTATAAGCCGGGCCAATCCCGCGTGCCTGTGGCGCCGAGCGCCGAGGCGCGGACCACGCTCAATTCCTGGCAAGCGTCGAAACCGCGCGATTCCGGCGGGTGAACTTGCACGCGCCTGGGAATGACGTTATATCCGCGCCTTCCGCGGCGGATGGGTGCGTAGCTCAGCGGGAGAGCACTACCTTGACATGGTAGGGGTCACAGGTTCAATCCCTGTCGCACCCACCATCGCGCCGTGAGGTCAGGCATGACCGACGACAAGCCGCAATTCAGTTCGCCCGCCTGCTTCCTCGATGAAGCCGACGACGTCTATTCGGGCTATGCGCCGCGGGCGGAGATCGTGGCCTTCCTCAACGAATTGCTGGAAGCCGAGCGCGCGGGATCGCGCGTCACGCTGGAGAGCGCGCGAGCGGCCGGGGGCGGTCCGGTGGGCGACTTGCTCGCGGCGATCCAAAAAGACGAGGCGCGCTGGTGCGCGATGTTGTTGGGACATGTGAAGGCGCTCGGCGCCGAGCCGACCGCGAACATGGGCGCGTTCTACGGCAAGGCAATGGCGATCGCGGACATGGGCGAACGCATCCGGTTCCTCAATCGCGGCCAGGGCTGGGTGGTGAAACGGCATCAAGCCGATGCTGGCGCGCGTCCGCGACGACAACCTCCACGCCGACCTCAAGGCGATGCTGGACTCGCACGAAGTGAATATCGCGCTGGCCAACCAAGCGGTGGCGGCAAAGTAACTTCGAGCCGTCCAGGACGCGAAGCTCGAAAAACAAATCGTCTTGGCCCGCGAAGGCGGGCCACCCACGAATTTTTCTCTTCCAAGCACATTCGTGGATGCCCCGGCCAAGCCGGGGCCTGGCGAAATCGAGTGCGGATTTCTTGGCGCCTTGGCGTCTGAATGGCGGTGCAACGAAGTCCTTATGCGCGCGCCTTGGCTTGAGCTTTTTCGGCAAAGTGAGGCATCACATCATCGACGAACAGCCCCAGCGAGCCGGCGCTTTCTTCGTATGACAGGTCGCCATAGGCGAAGCGCGCCAGGAAATAATTGGCGCCGCAATCGCTGACGAATTTTTCGATCTCGGCGCGCACCTGTTCGGGCCGGCCGGCGATGACGAGGCGCTGCCGCCCAGCGCCGGGGACGTCCTGCGTCGGCACCATCGGCACGAATTTGCGCCACAGATGGACGAAGCTCTTGTACCAGCCGTCATAGCCGAACTGCGCCCGCTCTTTCGCCCGCGCCTCGTTGTCATCGAGGAACAGATGCGCGCCGACCGAGAGCTTCGGCATTTTCTTGCCGCTGCCGCCATGCGTCTCGGTCCAGACCTTCTTGTAAAGATCGGTCATCGGCTTGGTGACGTTGGCCGGGCGGTTGAAGGCGCAGGAAATATTATTGCGCGCGCAAAACGCGACGCCCTCGGCATTGCCCGGCGCCTGCCACAGCGGCGGATGCGGCAGCTGCGCCGGCTTCATCGTGAACGGCACGTCGCGGCATTGGAAATATTTGCCATCGAAATCGACATGGCCCTTGGTCAGCGCCTGTTCCACCACCGCCCAGGCCTCGCGGTTCATGGCGCGGCTTTGCAGATGATCGACGCCGAAATAGCCGATCTCGAACGGCGAAATGCCGCGCCCGGTGCCGATCTCGAGCCGCCCGTGGCTCAACTGATCGAGCATACAGATTTCTTCCGCGAGGCGCAGCGGATGGTACGTCGTCATCACGTACACCAGCGTCGCGAGCCGCAGTCGCGTCGTGATCCGCGATGCCGCGGCGAGGAAAACGTTCGGCGACGGCGACAGGCCGAGCGGCGTGAAATGATGCTCGGTCAGGTGATAGGCGTAGAAGCCGGCCCGGTCGTAGAGCTGGATCAGTTTCAGCCGGTCGTCGAACGTGTCGGCGTGTGGCCGGTTCTGTTGGTCGAGATGATCGACGGCACCGAATTCGACGTGCATTGTTCGTCTCTCGTTATTGTGGCTGGCGCGGCGGCACGCGCATGGTCAAGGCGCCGCCATCGACCGGAATGACCGTGCCGTTGATGAAGCTCGCCGCCGGCGAAGCGAGCAGGAGCGCGATGCCCTTGAGTTCGTCGGTCTGGCCCAGCCGGTTCTGCGGGATGATGCCGGCGAAACGCTTCACCGCCTCGGGGAATTTGTCGAGCGCGCCGTCGCCGATATGGGTGTAAGTCGGGCCGGGCGCCATGACGTTGACCATGATGTTGTGCGGCGCCAATTGCCGCGCCGCCATGCGGCCGAGATGCTGGATCGCCGCCTTCGACATCGAATAGGCGTAGGAGGTCAGCTCCGACGCCAGACCGGCGATCGACGAGATGATAATGATGCGCCCGTACTTGTTGGGGATCATCTTCTGCGCCGCGAGCTGCACGGTATGCACCACGCCGTGCTGGTTGATGGCGATGACGTCGAGATATTTTTGCAGGGGCAGATTCTCGATCATGCCTTCGGGCTGGACGATGCCGAACCCGCCGCTGATGCCGGCATTGGCGACTGCGATGTCGAGCTTGCCCCATTTGGCCACCGTCGCATTGAATGCCGCCTTGAGCGCGTCGTAATCGGTGACGTCGGCGACCATGCCCTCGACGGCGAAGCCCGCTTTCTTCAGGCGCGCGACCTGAGGATCGAGCGTCTGAGCGTGGCGGCTGGTCAGCATCACCTTGGCGCCGGCCTCGGCGAGGATCTCGGCGTGGGCAAGGCCGATGCCGCTCGCGGCGCCGGTCACGAGCGCGACATGGCCGGTCAGGTCGAACATTTGCTTCGCGTCCATTGCGCCCTCCCTCAGAACAACCGCATTTGCGAAGTGCCGCCGTCGATCATGATGACGCTGCCGGTGATAAAGCTCGAGGCCGGCGAGGCCAGCAGCAGCGCCAACCCCTTCATCTCCTCGGTCTCGGCCATGCGGTTCAGCGGTACCATTTGCGCGAAGCGCTGGCGCGATTCCGGGTTCTTATGGAGATAGCCGTTGCCGATATTGGTGATGAATGGGCCGGGCGCGATGGCGTTGACCAGGACATTGTGCGGGCCGAGCTGGCGCGCCAGCGGCGCGACCAGATGCGCGATCGCCGCCTTCGACATGCCGTAGGAGTAGGACGCGCCCTCCGCGAACAATCCCGCGACCGACGCGGTCAGGACGATGCGGCCGTATTTGCGCGGGATCATGTGCTGCGACGCGAATTTCGCGGTTGCGAAAGCGCCGTTCTGGTTGATCGCGATGATGCGGTGATAATGCTCGAGCGACATCGCCTCGATGGCGCCTTCGGGCGTGAACATGCCGGCGCCGGCGCCCGAGCCGGCATTGGCGAAGCAGACATCGAGCCGGCCGTGCTTCTTCGCCGCCGCGGCGACGGCGGCCTCGAGCTGGTCGAATTGCGTCACGTCTACGACGGCGCCGTCAACGCTCCAGCCGAGGCCGCGCATCCGCGCCACCTCGCGGTCCACCGCCTCGCCGTTCATGTCCATGACGGTGACGGCGCAGCCATGCTCGGCGATCACCTCCGCCATGGCTAGGCCGATCCCGGACGCGCCGCCGGTGACGATGCCAGCCTGCCCGGTCATGTCGAACATTTGATTGGCCTTCACTCCACCCTCCCGACGAGACGCTTATTTCAAGCCAAGGTGCACCGGTCAACGCCCGCGAACATACACCGGCCCGGCAACATCGCGATACGATCCAGCCCTTCTCTTTTGCGCGGGCGACCCTACTTTTCTGTGGGAACGGGGAGAGCGACATGAGCGAGATCACCATCGAACGCGTCGACCATATCGGCATCCGGGTGCGCGACCTCGACCGCGCCATGGCGTTTTACGAGGCGCTGGGCTTCAAGCTCCTGCACCGCGTCACCTTCGATCCGGTGGCGATCATCAAGAACGCCGCGGGCGTCGAGATCAATCTCATCCTCAATGCCAGTGCCGGCGATCCGGCGACGAACATCCTGATGGATGTCGGCGAGAAATACGCCGGCTATACCCATGTCGCGCTGCGGGTGGCGTCGATCCCGGACACGGTCGCGGCATTGAAGCGCCACCATATCCAGATCACGCAAGGTCCGTCGAAATTCGGCGATGACGGCGGCGTGTCCGTGTTCGTGCGCGACCCCGACCGCAACGTCATCGAGCTCCGCGGTCGCGATCAGGGCGCGGTCGAGGGCGTGACCCAGTACGAGAACGTCAACTAGCCGCCGTCAGGCGGGCGCGGCTTCGCGGGCCAGCGCCGGCGCGATCTCTTTCGCCAGCAGCTCGTAGGAGCGCAGCTTGGCTTCGTGATCGTAGACGCCGCACGTCACCATCAGCTCGTCGGCGCCGGTCCGCGTCACGAATTCCTGCAGCTCGCGGCGCACCGTCTCGACGGAGCCGGCAAAGGAACAGGCCAGCATGCGCTCGGCGTGCGCCTTCTCCGCCGGCGTCCAATAGCGCTCGATATCGTCGATCGGCGGCTGCGTCAGGCCGCGGACGCCGCGGAACATGTTGGCGACCCGCTGCTGCACCGAGGTGAAGAGATAGCGC
The DNA here is from genome assembly GCA_963729845.1 of uncultured Alphaproteobacteria bacterium. Lineage (GTDB taxonomy): Bacteria > Pseudomonadota > Alphaproteobacteria > ATCC43930 > CGMCC-115725 > JAATGI01. Next base: position 343,713 of record CAVSQC010000006.1, on the reverse strand, counting down.
GCCTCCGCATCGGTCGGCGCCAGCACCACGCCGCAGCCGACCATCGCATAAGGCCGCGGATTCTGCGCCGAAGGCTCGTAGCGCGCGCGATAGATCTCCAGCGCCGGCATCAGCGCGTCGGGCGCGAAATGCGACGCGAACGCGTAGGGCAGCCCCAGCATCGCGGCAAGCTGCGCGCCGAACAGGCTCGAACCCAGAATCCAGATCGGCACGTTGGTACCGGCGCCCGGCACGGCGTGGAGCCACTGCCCCGGCTGTTCCGGCCCCAGCAGCGCCTGCAGCTCCAGCACATCCTGCGGGAACCGTTCGGCACTCTCCGGGTCGCGGCGCAGCGCCCGCCAGGTGCGCTGATCGGTGCCGGGCGCCCGGCCAAGTCCGAGATCGATGCGGCCCGGGTAGAGCGATTCGAGCGTACCGAACTGCTCGGCGATCACCAGCGGCGAATGGTTCGGCAGCATGATGCCGCCGGAACCGACCCGGATACGCTTCGTGCCGCCGGCAACGTAGCCGATCACCACCGCAGTCGCGGCCGAGGCGATGCCGCCCATATTGTGATGCTCGGCCACCCAGAACCGAGTGTAGCCCCATTGCTCGGCATGCCGGGCGAGATCGAGCCTGCGGTGCAGCGCCTCGGCCGGGTTGCTGCCCTCCACCACCGGAGCGAGATCGAGAATCGAAACCGGCACCATGAGATGCGTTCTCCGCGCGACGACAATGACACAACATCGCTGTTGGGCGGCCAATGTTCAAGCTATCCTAGGGTTCGGGCAACGCCGCAAAGGGATGGGAACAATGCGCAAGGAAGAGAACCAGATACTGACCCGGGTCGGGCCGGAGACGCCGATGGGCCAGGTGTTCCGGCGCTATTGGACGCCGATCGCGCTGGCGAGCCAGGTGGACCGTCCCGACAGCGATCCGGCGCGCGTGCGGTTCTGCGGCGAGAACTACGTGCTGTTCCGCGACACGGAAGGCCGGCTCGGCCTGCTCGACGAACTCTGTCCGCATCGCGGCGCCTCGCTGGCGCTGGGCCGCGTCGAGCAATGCGGCATCCGCTGCATCTATCATGGCTGGAAATTCGACGTGGAAGGACGGCTGCTCAATTCGCCGAATTATCCAAACCCGGCCTACCAGGCCAAATTCCGCGCGCCGACCTACCCGGTCGAGGAGCGCGGCGGCCTGATCTGGGGCTATTTCGGCCCGAAAGAGACGGTGCCGCCGCTGCCCGATTTTTCGTTCATGGACGCGCCGGCGAGCCACCGCAACATCGAGCGCATCGACCTCAACTGCAACTACCTGCAGCTCCTCGAAGGCGGCATGGACAGTTCGCATGTCGGCATCCTGCACTCCGACCAGGCACGGCCGGGCTGGCAGACCAACAACGTCACGCGCAACACCGACGTGCTCAATCCCGGCGCGCTCGCGGTCGACGACAACGCGCCGACCCTCTCGATCGAGACCACGGATTTCGGCTTCCACTACGCCGCGATCCGCAAGGGCGCCAACGGCACGCAGAGCATACGGATTGTGCCTTTCATCCTACCCTCCGCGCGCATCATTCCGGCGCAAGCTCGGGTCGCGACGCTGTTCGAAGTGGCGCTCGATGACGAGCACACCTCGACCTACGTCATCGTTCACGGCCCGGTGCCCTACGAGCGCAGGCACCACCGCTCGCTCAGCGGGATCGGCGATCCGAACCTTTATTCCGAGCGCGATTTCAAATGGCGCGGCACCTGGGAGAACCGGTTCGGCCAGGACCGCACCGCCATGAATGAGCGCTGGGGCGGCTTTGGCGGGCTGGAACAGGAGGACGCTGCGGTGTCGTTGTCGATGGGGCCGATCTTCGACCGCACCAAGGAACATCTGGTTCCCGCCGACGCCGCCGTCATGCATACGCGCCGCGTGCTGCTGACCGTGGCGCGCGACATGGCGACGGGCAAGGAACCGCCCCGCCTGCCGCCGATGGGCAAGATCGCGGGAATTCCCGACACCGACCTGGCGCCGGGCCGACGGTGGCAGGACCTGGCGCCCAACCACCGGGCACGCGACGCGGTCCTCGCCGCGCTGGAGTGATCCCTGGCGTTACGCGACGAACTTCGCCAGCGGCTCCCAGTACATCTTATGCCAGCCGCCTTCGAGCATTTCCTCGCTGCCGTCGGGGGCGCCCGAATGGTCGAGCGTCAGCTTGGTGCCACCGCCGGCCGCCGCCAGCTCGAACTTGACGATGGAGTAGATGCCGTCCGGCCAGTTGCCGGCGCGCCACGCCTGGACGATACGCTGTCCCGGGACGAGCTCGATATTGGTGCCGACGATCATGCCGCCGAAGGCGTTGATCGCGCCGCCGACCTTGGCGTCGATGGTCGCGGGCGTGCCAGTGAAGGCCGCAAACGACTTCGAATCCAAGAGCGCGTCATACACTTTCTTGGGATTGGCCTTGAAGGTCACTTCCTGATGGATCGTCTTCGCCGACATGGTTGCCCCTCTGTTGTAATATTTAACTGAATGGTTTAATATTGCCGATGACGACGATGCGGTCAAGCGCGATCAAGAAACTTTCCGCCGAGGACCGGCTCGACCGGCTGTTCCACGCGCTGTCGGACCGGACGCGGCGGGCGCTGTTGCGCCGGCTCGAAGCGGGGCCGGCGATGGTGACGGAACTGGCGGAGCCGTTCCGCATGTCGCTTCCCGCCGTGTCGAAACACCTGCGCGTGCTCGAGGCGGCGGCGCTGATCGAGCGCCGCGTCGACGGCCGCGTTCATCGCTGCTCGCTCAATGCCGCGCCGCTGGAGCAGGCCGAGCGCTGGCTCGACCGCTACCGTATATTCTGGACCGACCGGCTGGCGGCGCTCGCGCGCTATGTCGATGAGGATGAGCGATGAGCGACCTTACCCTGGTGGTGCGGCGGACCATCCGCGCCACGCCGGAGCGCCTGTTCGCGGCCTGGACCGAGCCGGCGCAGTTGCGGCGCTGGTGGGGTCCGGCGCAGGTCGATTGTCCGGTCGCCGAGGTCGATCTTCGCGTCGGCGGACGCTATCGCCTCGCCAACAAATTCCCCAACGGCAGCGTGTGGTGGATCGGCGGCACGTTCGAGGCGGTCGCGCCGCCGCGTCTCCTGGTCTATTCGTGGGAACTGTCGCCAGGCGAGATCGCGCCCGGTGGCGCGGCGCCGCCGGCGCAGGCGGTCGAGCGCGTCACGGTGCGGTTCGAACCCAAGGGCGACGCGACCGACGTGGTGGTAACGCACGAACGCATCGCCGACGATGCGGCGCGCGTGTCGCACGAGCAAGGCTGGCTTGGCTGTCTCGATGGCTTGGCGAAATTTCTTTCGAGTTAATTTCCCGGCTCCGCGGGAATGACGAAAATGTATTAAGCTCGCCGCCGTGGCGTCACCACCCGATCCCCCCGAACCGCCGCTGTGCATCGATCTCGACGGCACGTTGTCGAAAGGCGACAGCACCGTCCGCGCCGGCTGGCGGCTGGTGCTGACGCGGCCGTGGCTCGCGCCCGCCATCCCCTGCTGGGATTACAAGGGCCGCGCCCGCCTCAAGGAGGAGATCGCGCGGCGCGTGCCGTATGACGCGATTTCGTGGCGGTATAACGGCGCCCTTCTCGCGTGGCTTAAGGAGCAGCACGCGGCGGGCCGGCGTCTCGTCCTGGCGTCGGGTTCGGACCGGCGCATGGTCGCCGCCGTGGCACGGCATGTCGGCCTGTTCGACGAGTTCATCGCGAGCGACGGCACGACCAATTTCGCCGGCGCGCGCAAGGCCGAGGGTCTCGCGGCGCGCTATGGCACCTTCGATTATATCGGCAACAGCACCAAGGACGTGGCGGTGTGGCGCAAGGCGCGTGAGTGCTATCTCGTCGCCAATCAGCGCGGCGCTGACCGCGCGGCTTGCCCGCCAAGTGACGTTCGCGCGCATTTTCCCGGGCGATTGGGCGCGCTGAGATCTATCCGCTATAAGTAGGCAACGTTATAAGCGACCGAGGTTCGGGGGAAGCGCTTGTTGGATTTGTTTTTGAACGCGATCGTCGGCGGGTTGTTGCTCGGCGGCTTTTATGCCGCTGTCACCGTCGGCCTGTCGATCGCCTTCGGCTTCTTGGATATCGTCAACATCGCGCATCCGGGATTCGTGCTGCTCGGCGCGTTCGCGGCGTGGTTCGCGAACGATGCGTGGGGCCTCGACCCGATGGTCGCGGGAATCGTTTTCACGCCGTTGTTCTTCCTGGCCGGCGCCGCGGTGTTCCGCATCTATCATGTCAGCTTCGAGCGGCGCGGCGACGCCGGCTTGCGGGGCCTCGCCTTTTTCTTCGGCATGCTGTTCCTAACCGAGGTCGCGCTGATCCTGCTGTTCGGCGTCGATTATCGCGGCGTCAACATGCCCTATCTCGAGACCATGATCGGCATCGGCACGGTCGCGGTGCCACTGCGCATGGTGCTGCCGTTCCTGGTGTCGCTGGCGATGTTCCTGGTGCTGCAACTCGCCTTCGACCGCACCTTCCTCGGCCGCGCCATCAAGGCGGTGGCACAGGACCCGCTGGCGCTGCGGCTGATGGCGGCCGATCCGGTGCGCGTGAAAGAGATCGCGTTCGGCATCGCCATCGCCACCGCGAGCGTCGCCGGCGCGCTGCTCATCACCATCGCGCCGGTCGATCCTTCGATGGGCCGCGACTATATCGGCCGCGTCTTCGCCATCGCGGTGCTGGGCGGGCTCGGCAGCCTCACCGGCACGCTGCTGGCGGCGCTCGGCCTCGGCATCGCCGAAAGCCTCACGGCGACCTTTTACGGCCCGTCCTGGTCGCCCGCGGTGGCGTTCGGCGCGCTTTTGATCGCGCTGGTGGTGCGGCCGTCGGGCCTTCTCGGCCGATGATGATTTCCATCAACGCTCAAACCCCCATTCGTCATTCCTGCGACAGCAGGAATCCAGGGCGAGTGACGTGCGGCTACCCTGGGTCCCCGCTTTCGCGGGGACGACGAAACGAGCTTTGAGCTTGCGTCCCGCGAGTATTTTATTTGCCGTCGCCGCCGCCGCGATCCTCGTCGCCGGCTACGCCGCGACCGCCTCCGGCATCAACGACTACTATTTCTATGCCGGCTATATCGTCCTTCAGTATGTCGTCATCGCGACCGCGTGGAACATTCTCGGCGGCTATGCCGGTTACGTGAATTTCGGCAGCGCCGGATTTTACGCTGTCGGCGCCTACACCGCGGCGATCCTCTATCAGCTTGCTGCCGCGCCGCTTGTCGTGATGATTCTCGGCGGCGGCATCGCGGCCGGAATCATCGGCTTGGCCGCCGGCTATCTCACCTTGCGGGTTAAGGGCGTTTATTTTGCCATCGCGACGCTGGCGCTCGCCGTGGTGCTCGAGACCGTCGTCGCCAATTGGGACTATGTCGGCGGCACGCGCGGCATCTATGTTCTGCACCCGCATCACGCCGCCGGCTTCGACAATTATCCGCGCTTCCTGTTCTTCGCCATGTTGGTTCTGGCGGTGGGCTCGGTCATCCTGGCGCGCACGATCGAACGGTCGCGGCTCGGCCGCGGCCTGGCGGCGATCCGCGACGATGAACAAGCGGCCGAAAGCGCCGGCGTACCGACGCTGCGGCTCAAGCTGTTGGCCGCGACCTTGTCGGGCGCGCTGATGGGCGTGGCCGGCGCGCCCTTTCCCTATTACGTCAGCCATCTCGAGCCCGGCTCGGCGTTCAGCCTCGCCATCGCGGTCAACGCCATCGCCATGCCGATGATCGGCGGCGCCACGTCCTGGATCGGGCCGGTGATCGGGGCTGTGCTGCTGGGCGGCGCGCAGCAGATCGCCACGGTGACGATTTCCTCGATCCTCAATCTGCTGATCGTCGGGCTGTTGCTGATCGGCTTCGTGATTTTCGCGCCCGACGGCATTGTCGGTCTGGCGCGGAAGCTGTTCCGATGACTGAGCCGCTGCTCCGCGTCGAGAATGTGACCAAGCGGTTCGGCGGTTTCGTCGCGCTGAACGACGTGTCACTCGCCGTTGCCGAAGGCGAGCGGCTCGGCGTCATCGGGCCGAATGGCGCGGGAAAAAGCACGCTGGTCAATTGCATATCGGGCCTGCTCCGGCCCGAGGCCGGCCGCGTCTATTTCGCCGGCATCGATATCACCGCGCTGCCCGCGCATCGGCGCGCGCGGCTCGGCATCGCGCGCAGCTTCCAGATCCCGCGTCCGTTCCGCAGCATGACCTTGGAGCAGAATCTCGCCATCCCGCGCGACTATGCCGCGCGCGCGGCGACGGATTCGGACGCGCTGCTCGCGCAACTCGGGCTGGGCACGAAGGCCGGCGCACTCCCCGGCACGCTGACGCAGATCGAGTTGCGCAAGCTGGAGCTGGCGCGGGCGCTGGCGGCGCGGCCGCGTCTCGTCATCGCCGACGAGGTGATGGCCGGCCTGTCGCACGCCGAGGTCGACGAGATGCTGACGCTGCTGTTCGCGCTCAACGAAATCCGGCATCACCATTCTGATGATCGAGCACATCATGCGCGCGGTGATGCGGTTCTCGCAGCGCATCGTCGTGCTCGACGCCGGCCGCAAAATCGCGGAAGGCGCGCCCGCCGACATTCTCGCCGACAAGGAGGTCGAGCGTGCCTATCTCGGCGCCTAGACTAGTTGTCGAGGGACTGAGCGCCGGCTATGGCGCGGTGCGCACGCTCGAAAATGTGTCGCTGTCGCTCGAACCGGGCGAGACGGTAGCGCTGCTCGGCACCAGCGGCAACGGCAAGAGCACGTTGCTCAACGCCATCATGGGGCTGGTGCGGCCGCGCGGCGGCGCGATCTACCTCGAGGAAGACGGCAAGCGCACCGCGCTCAACGGCAGCCGCACCGAGGCGATCGCCGATCTGGGATTGGCGCTGGTACCGGAGGGACGGCGGCTCTTTCCCAAGCTCACCGTCGCGGAGAATTTGCTGCTCGGCGCCTATCGCGGCGCCGCGCGGGCGTTGCGGACGGATCGCATGGCGGAGTGTTTCGATGCGTTTCCGGTGCTGAAGGAGCGGCACCGCCAGCTCGCCGGCAACATGAGCGGCGGCGAGCAGCAGATGCTGGCGCTGGCCCGCGCGCTGATGTCGGCGCCGCGCATTCTCTTGATCGACGAACCGTCGGTCGGCCTGGCGCCGATCCTGGTCAGCCGCATGATCGACACCATCGCCGCGGTGAAGGCGCGCTACAATCTCTCCGTCCTGATGGCCGAGCAGAATTTTCACCAAGCGGTGCGCATCGCCGACCGCGGCTACGTGCTGGTGCATGGCCAGATCGCCTTCGCCGGCGGAAGCGCCGACGAATTGCGCAACAGCGAGTTGGTGAAGACGTATTATTTGGGGACGTGAACTCTGCCTACAGCACCCGGAAGAAATGGAGCAGCACGCCATCGGGCGCGCGCTCGCCGGAGCAAACGAAGACGCTGCGATTGAGCCACTCATGCGCCGGCGACGCGCTGTAGAAGGTCGGCGTCGCGCGGAAGTAGACCTGCGCCGGATCGACCTTCTCGCCCGCCAGCAATTTCGCGTTGATGTCGGGCGGCGCGTGGCGCAGGCCGCGATTGACGACGGCGATCTGCGTCCCGTCCGCGGCGCGGATGACGTAGTGCGCTTCGAGCTCGGTGGCGCCGTCGGGACGCAAGAATTGCCAATCGGCGCCGCCCGCCAGCACTTCGCCGCGGAAATTCGGCCCTTCAATGGCGCCGCCGAGGATCGGGATCATGCGCTGGCGGCCGCGCGGCGTTTCGCCCAATCTCGACTGGCGGCGCCACCTTGACCCGCATCTCGAAGGCAAATTCCATCCGCGGCGCTTGGACCATGTCGTTCCTCCCCAATATGATGCGGGCACTCTAGACCGAAAGGCGGCGGCATGAAATTCATCGAGGTGAAGGGCGCGCGCGTGCCGGCGTTGGGCTTCGGCACCTGGCCCTTGAGCGGTGCCGAAGGCGCGCGGGCGGTGCGCGAGGCGATCGAGCTCGGCTATCGCCACATCGACACGGCGCAGCTTTACGGCAACGAGGCCGAGGTCGGCACAGGCATCGCGCAATCGGGCGTCGCGCGCGGCGAGCTGTGGATCACGACCAAACTATCGCGCGACCATCTCACCGCGAAAGAGGTCGCGCGCAGCACCGACGAGAGTTTACGAAAGCTCGGCCTCGACCATCTCGATCTGCTGCTGATCCACTGGCCGAGCCGCGCCGTGCCGCTGGCCGAGACGCTGGGCGCCATGACGAAATTGCGCGACGCCGGCAAGACGCGCTTCATCGGCGTCAGCAATTTCACCACCAAGCTCCTCGACGAGGCGGTGACGCATGCCGGCATCGTCTGCGACCAGGTCGAGTATCATCCGTTCCTGTCGCAGCGCGCGGTCTTGGCCGCGGTGAGGAAGCACGGCCTGTTCCTCACCGCCTATTCGCCGGTGGCGCGCGGCCGCGTGCCAAACGACAAGACCCTGCAAGCGATCGGCAAGAAATACGGCAAATCGGCGGCCCAAGTGGCGCTGCGCTGGCTGATCGATCAGGACAAGGTCGCGGCGATTCCGAAGGCGGGCAACCGCACGCACATGCAGACCAACATCGACATTTTCGATTTCACGCTGGCACCCGAGGACCGCGCCGCGATCGACGCGCTGGGCGCGGGGAACGATCGCATCGTCGATATCGCCGGCTGGTCGCCGGACTGGGACCGGCCGAACTAGACTGCGATCCGGTCGGATGGAAGCACCGATGCGTCCGTCCGACCGGTGAATCGCGCTCTAATCATTCAATCAGGGTCGGATTCACGCCTGATGGAATCGCGTCCGCGATTCCATCAATGGCGATCCGACCCTAGCGCTCGCGACGCGAGCGGCGCCGCTCCGAGGCGACCCGCATCTTGCCGCGATGCGGCGTGGCGTGCGCGGTCTTGGCTTTGCGATGCTCGTGGCTTTTGGCGTGGCGCGTCTCATGCGCCGGATGTTTCTGCGCGGCCTTGGTCTTGGCGCCGCTGCGCTCGTGCCCGGGCCTCGCTGCCGGCGCGGCCGGGGTGATCTGGTCCTGGGTGATGTGGAAATAGCCGGTCGGATGCGCCTCGTGATGCCAGGTGCCGGCGGCGACATGCGGGCCATAGCGGTTGATGCCGTTATAGGCAGCGACATCGACAGCGACCGTGCCGCTCGACCAGTCCGGGTGCGCCCAGCCCCACAGCGGCGCCAGCACCCCGTAGCCGACGCTGAAGCCGATGCCGGTTTCGATGTCGGCCCCGCTGACGCGGAAGCCCTCCGGCGGCTCGACGAACACCGGCGGAAAGTCGGGATACGCCCAGGCGCCGAACACCAGCGCCGGATTGTAGACCGGGATGTAGACCACGGCCGGATCGGCGGGCGCGACGGTCACGACGCCGCCCACGTCCTTCACCGTCAGCCGCGGCGAGGATTTGAGCTTGCCGGTCGCGATCGCTTGGTGCCGCAGCTTCTGGACCGCCGCCATCACCGCCCCCGGCGCCGCGACAAACGCGCGGCCGAGCTGCGTCATCCAGGCCTGGCGTTCAGCCATCATGTCGAGGATCACCGGGAACGGCGCCAGCGCCTTGACGCTCGGATCCCAGGGCCTCGGCTCCAGCGCCGCAGCCAGCGCGTCGCCCTTGAGTTTTTCGTTGTGCGCCTCGCCGAGCCAGGCATCGGCCTCTGTCACTTCCTCGGGATAGGTCGCCGCCATCAGGAGCGGCGTCAGCAGCGCATCGGGGTACAACGCGACCGGCGCCACCGCGGCCTCGATCCGGCCGTCTGATAGTGGCGCTTCGGCGCGCGCCACCGGCGCCGCGATCGCGATCGCGGTCAACGCGGCAATTGTCGCCAACATTCGGACCATGCGCATTGATCTAATGATTCGCGCGGTGAAGCAACGTCCCGGTCATGCCGGTATCGTAAGTCAGCCCGACTGCGGTGAGCAGCGCCTCGACCGGGAAGGCGGACCGGATCAGGCCCTTGCGCTCCAGCGCCACCCACACGGCGGGATTGAATAGCCCGGTCGCGTCGCGCGCCGCCACCGCGGCGTCGCCCAGATGGAAATGGTCGCCATGAGGGTGCGGCATATTGGCGACGCGTACCGTGCCCGGCTCGTCCCCGGGCCGGCCATGTTCAGGCAGTTGCGCCAACGCCTGCAACAGGGTGAGCGTCCGCAATTGGAGCGGATTGAGGTTCAGCGGATTCTTTTTCGGCGGCATGGCCCGAATCTTCTACACCGCCCAGGCCCGGCCGCGCCAGAAGAGAGGCGCTGTTAACGAGGCGGTTCGGTATCGAGCTCGCGGTGGCCCAGCTTGGAGATCAGCCGTAGGATGTCGGCCTGGATCTGCTTGTCCTTGATGCCGTAGAAGCCGCGGATCAGCGACATGACCTCGCGCCGGTCGAACGTTTCGCTGACCTCGCCCTCAGCGCCCGACTGGAAATCGTGGGCGAGATTGGCGGCGACCAGCCCGTCGGGATAACCCTCGAAGAAAAAGCCGGGCGACACCGCCAGCGCCTGCGCCACGTCGTAGAGCCGGCTCGCGGAAATGCGGATATCGCCGGATTCGTATTTCTGCACCGCTTGGAACGACACGCCGATCTTGGCGGCGAGCGCGCCTTGACTCAACCCGAGCTGAATCCGGCGCAGCCTCATTCGTCCTCCGACATACACATCGATGGGATGCGGAGAATCGTCTTCGCGTTTCACCATGGCCACGGCAAACCTCGCCGTCGTTAAAGTTGAGTCGTTCGCACGTTAGCGAGCGACGTTACTGTGTCAACCAGTGGCAGTGGCAACATACTCCCGGACTGCCGCTAATCCGGCCTGTTTTTCTTTTTTGCGTGGCGGAATGGAACCACGCAAGGTTTCGCTTGTTTGACTGCGGCGCAGGCTGGCGGCGGCGCGGCGCCGGTGCTAGAACCGCGATCCCGCTCCGAACGGAGGAAAAGGCGCCATGCAAGGACCGGTTCGCATCAACGATCAGTTAAGCGTCGCGGGCCAGATCACAAAGGATGAAGTGGCCGGGCTGGCGAAACAAGGCTTCGGGACGATCATCAACAACCGGCCCGACAACGAGGAGCCGGGTCAGCCGGCGGCGGCCGACGTTCAGGCCGAGACCGAACGCCAGGGTATGCGCTATCTCTATCAGCCGGTGACGACCTCGGCGGTCAGCAAGGCTGACGTCACCGCCTTCCACAACGCCATGATGCGCTCGCCCGCGCCGATCCTGGCGCACTGCCGCAGCGGCACACGCTGCTACCTGCTGTGGGGCTTGAGCCAAGTGCTGTTCGACAATGCCAGCCCGCTCGCCATCGTCGCCGAGGCCAGCCACAAGGGCTATGACCTCCGCGTCCTCCCGGCGCTGGCGGAGAAGCTGCAAAGCGAGAAGTGATTTCGTCCTTGTACCGCCGCAAATCACCCTCGGCGGAAGCCTGATCCCCGTAAACGGTCACGATCCGCGTCGCCCGCTGGCCGGGTCGCCAAGCTGACGCGGGCGCGGGCGATTGAGGCTAAAAACTACGCCGCGGCCTTTTTCTTCGCCGCCAGAATTCGGCGCTTCAGACGCTTCGCCTCGGCGGGGAGGTGGCGGTCGGGCATGTCGATGAGATAGGCGTCGATGCCGCCATTATGCTCGATGGTGCGGATGGCGTTGGCCGAGAGCCGCAGCCGCACCGGTGCGCGCAGTGCGTCCGACAGGACCGAAATGATCTGGAGGTTGGGCAGGAACCGCCGCTTGGTCTTGTTGTTCGCGTGGCTGACCGAATGGCCGACCAAAGCGCCCTTGCCCGTGATGCTGCACCGTCTCGACATAACCCGATCCTTCTTGGGAAGGCCGGTTTCTAAGGCAGGGCACCCGTGCCGTCAAGGGACCTGCCGGTTTGAATTAACCTGCGGCGACCGGCATGATGCGGCGATGAGACGAATCGCGACGACCGCGGCCGTGGCGGCGCTGTGCCTGAGCGCCGCCGCTTGCACCATGCTTAACGAGGCGCGGCCGGTCGAGATCCGCAACACCGGGCTCGGCGACCGTTGCGCCGACTATGTCCGGCTGTCTTATCCCGGGGTCAAAATCGACATGAAAATCCAGCATGTCGATGTTGCGAACACGGAAAGCGGCGGGCTCGGCCTGATGATCGTCGATGTCGCGGGCATGCGGCCCGACATTCCCGCGAGCGGCGGCTTCCTGGCGAACGAGGTCGGAGCGCGCTGCCGGTTCGAGAACGGCATCCTCACCCAGTTCCGGTGGACCAAGGGACCTTTCCGATAATTTTTTAGCCCTCAGACGCCGGGCGCCGCGCGTCCGCGCGGCTTGGCTTCGCGCCTAACGGCGCGCGCTCGCACTCGCCCGCGAAAAAGGCTAATTCCCCTTAAACGCCGCGAGCGCCTGCCGTGCCGCGGCGGAGGGAGTGAGCTTGCCCGCGGCAACTTTGGCTTCGAGGCCGCGCAACGCGCGCGCGGCATCCGGGTCGTCGCGGAACAGGTCGATCAGCCCGTCGCCGATCTCGCGCCATAGCGCCGCCTGCGCCTGACGCGCGCGCCGCGCGGCGAACGCGCCGTTCGCCTTCGCCGCGTCGAGCCGCCGCAACGCGGCCTGCCACACTTTGTCGAGCCCTTTGCCTTCGAGCGCCGAGACGCTGAGCGCATCGACCGCGTCGCCGTCCGCCGGGACAAGCAGGCGCAGCGCGTGGCGGTAATCGGCAACCGCGCGCTTGGCCGCCGGCGCCAGATCGCCGTCGTCCTTGTTGACGACGATCAGGTCGGCGAGCTCGACGATGCCTTTCTTGATACCCTGGAGCTCGTCGCCGCCGCCCGGCGCGATCAGCAGCAGGAACAGATCGACCATGTCGGCGACCGCGGTTTCGGACTGGCCGACGCCGACGGTCTCGACGATGACGATGTCGAAGCCGGCGGCCTCGGCGATGGCGATCGCCTCGCGGGTGCGGCGCGCGACGCCGCCGACGCTCTTGCCGGCCGGCGACGGGCGGATAAAGGCCGTCTCGGCCTGCGACAGATTCGGCATGCGCGTCTTGTCGCCGAGGATCGAGCCGCCGGCGCGCTTCGACGACGGATCGACCGCCAGCACCGCGACGCGGTGGCCGGCGCCGATCAGCATCAGGCCGAATGCCTCGATGAAGGTGGATTTGCCGACGCCGGGCGCGCCGGAAATGCCGAGCCGCATGGCGCCGGCCGCGCGCGGCAGCAATCGCGCCAGCAATTGCTCGGCGGCGTCGCGATCGTCGGCGCGGGTCGATTCCACCAGCGTGATGGCGCGCGCTAGCGCCGCGCGGTCGCCACGCAACACGGCGTCGGCCAAGGTCGAGGGATCGAGAGGGCGCGAGGACATGGCGATCGCCATCAAATCAATATCGTCATTCCCGCCAAAGCGGGAAATCCAGGGCAAGCGCGCGGTTGCCCTGGGTCCCTGCTTTCGCGGGGACGACGAAATTTTATTAGTACTTGTGTCAATTCCCGAACAGGCCCTTGAGCGCGCCGCCGACGCCCTCGCCGAGGCCTTGTCCGATCTTGCCGGCGCCGCCGATCACTTTCACCGGCGCGCCGATAATACCCTTGGCGATGCCGGCGACGTCCGGTTCGAAGCTGATATGGTCCCACGGGCCGCTGACGATCACGGGCACGGTGACGATGCCGGCGATCAGTTTCGGCTCGATCCGGTAGTCGAGCGTGCGCGACGGTAGGTTGACCGTGCCCTTGCCGGTCGCGTCGATCGAACCGGCGCTGACCACGAGATCGCTGTTGCTCATGACGCCGTTCCGGATGGTGTAGCTGCCGCTGGCGCGCTCGATGGCGGTGGCGCCGCCGCCGTTCTTGAACGAGGCGGTGCTGTTCTTCAGCATCCCGCCGAGATCGACGCCGCCAAGCGAGCCGTTCGCGATTCGAAACGACGCCTTGCCCGACAAGGTCGAGATCAGGTCGCGCTCGCTGTTGCCGCGGGCCGTGCCCGACAGCGTGAAGGTGCCGGAGCCGCCGATGCCGCCACCGCCGCCCGCGTCGCGCAGCAACGCGCCAATATCGACGCCCGAGACGGTGCCGTTCAGCGTCACCGCCGCGACCTGGCCGGTCGCGTCGAGATTGACCGTGCCCTTGGCGTCCCCGCGATACATCGAGACGTCGCTGACATTGAGCGCCAGCTTGCCATCCTTGAGATGAACCGTGCCGGCGCTCTTGCCGATTTGCAGCTTGCGGAATTTGACGCCCTGCGCGTCGACGCTGAGGTCGGCGTCGACCTGACGCAGCATCGCGGTGTCGAACGTGTCGGCGCTCCATCCCGGTACCGGCGGCGCCAGATAGGGATTGAAGTCCAGCATGCCCGTCGCGAGCGCGCCGGTCAGGTTCGGCTTCGCGCCGGTCGCGTCGAGGCTCAGCGCCCCGGTCGCCTTGATGGTGTCGAGCGCGAAATTGCCGTTGGCGAACTTGGCGACGCCGTTTTCGGCATGTACCGCGCCGGAGACCGCGAGCGCGCCGAACCCGTGCTTGGGCAGGGTGATGCTCAACCCCAACCACGCGACGAGGTCGCGCACCGACGGCGCCGCGAGATCGACATTGCCGTCGAATGCCAGCGCGGCGTTGTCGTTGGCGACGCTGCCGGTGACTTTGAGGGTGACGGGTTGCGCCGTCACCGACGCGGCGACATTGGTCTTGCCGCCGGCTTGCATCAGCGCGCCGGTGCTGTCGAGCTTGACCGAGATGGTGACTTTCTGGCCGCGCCACATCGCCGAACCGTCGATCGTCGCGGGCGAGTCGAGATTCGGCGCCGATACGGTCAACGCGACCTGCTGCAGCTCATAGTGTTGGTTGGTGCGGCGGTCGAGCAACACGATGTCGCCGTTTTCGATCGACACATCCTTGACCTGGAGCCGCGACAGCGCGGCCAGGCCCATCATCGACGGATTCTTCGGCGGCACCCCGCCCGGCGTCGCCGCCGGCAGCGCCGCGCCCAATTCCGCAAAGCTCCAGCTCGGCCGGCCCTGCGGATCGATTTCGAGGTCGATCGACGGATCGACCAGCACCAGCCGCTCGACTTCGACCCGTCCCGACAGCAACGGGATCAACCGAACCACGAGATCGAGCCGTTTCAATTTCGCCATGGTCGGCGATTGGGCGCCCGGCGCGTTGGCGAGCGACACTTGGGTCGCCTCGACCTTCACGTTTGGGAAAAAGCCCACCGACAGCGGGCCGCCGATCTGCAAATCGCGCCCGGTGGCGTCGTGCACCCGCGCCAGGATCTGGCCCTTCAACGCGTCGGCGGAAATGAACAGCGGCGCGATCACGACGATCAGGATCAGCACCACGATGATGGCACCCACGACGATCAGGATTTTTTTCACGCCGAACCTCCCCGCTGGCACGCGCCGACATTGTAGCGCATCCAATGTTTCACGCGCGAGATAGGGCGGCGCGGGGAATGTCCGGCCGCTGCTCCCCGTTCAATGGACAGGGCGCGCGTTTCCGGCCAAGATGGACGCGCTTACGAAAGGATCGCCGTATGGCTGAAGAGATCGATTGGGAAATTCCGGAAGCCGCTCAGCCTAAGCCGGAAGAATTCACGTTCGATCTGGATCACGCGCTGCAATCGGTGGTCGGCATCCAGGCCACGATTCCCGAGGATGCGTTCACCGCGCAGACCCTCGGCACGCAGCGCGGGGGCAGCGGCGTCGTGATCCGCGCCAGCGGCCTCATCGTCACCATCGGCTATCTCATCACCGAGGCGGAGACGATTTGGATCACGACTGCGGACGGCCGCGCGACGCCCGGCACGGTTGCCGCGTACGACCAGGAGACCGGGTTCGGGCTGGTGCAGGCGCTCGGGCGACTCGGCGTTCCGGCAATGCCCCTCGGCCAATCCTCGGCGCTCGAGAACGGCGCGCCGATCGTGGTGGCGGCTGGCGGGCGCCGGCACTCGATCAGCGCGCGCGTCATCTCGCGCCAGGAATTTCCGGGGAGCTGGGAATATCTCCTCGACGAGGCGTTGTTCACCGCGCCCGCGCATCCGTTCTGGGGCGGCGCCGCGGCGATCGATCAATCCGGCAAGCTGGTGGGCGTCGGCTCGCTCCATGTCCAGCAGGCGATGCGCGCCGGCGAGGCGCGCGACATCAACATGATCGTGCCGATCGATCTGCTGACGCCGATCCTCGACGAGCTGCTGGCCTACGGCCGGCCCAATCATCCGGCGCGGCCGTGGATCGGCTGCTATAGCGGCGAGAACGAGGGCCGCGTCATGATCGCGGGCGTGTTGCCCAACGGGCCGGCGGCGAAGGCCGGCATGCGCGTCGGCGACATTGTCTGGGCGGTGCGCGATGAAGCGGTCGGCAACCTTGCCGATTTTTATCGCAAACTGTGGAAGTCGGGCAGCGCCGGCGTCGAGATACCGATCGAGCTGGTGCGCGACGGCCGCACCGTTTGGGTGCGAGTCAAGTCGCGCGACCGCAGCGCGATGCTGAAAAAAAACTCACTGCAATAAATAGCGGCATTCGTTAATGCGGCGCGATGGGCGGCCTGCTCGTGGCGTCGGCACGCGCTTGCTTTCCTGCCCGTTCTTTATGCGCTCCCTTCGCCATCCACATCGATTTTTTATGCGCGGGCGTGGCAATTTCGCCACGGCGCTTGGCAAGTGAATTGCACCGGGCTGGCGATAACGTGCGGATTCCTTGAGGAGATTTTTGTGATGAATGACGTGATCGCGCGGTCGCTGCCGCTGGTTTTCGGCGCCGCCCTGACTGCCTGCGTCGTTGCCGCGTTGCCGACCCATGCCCAAACAAGTCCTACGCCCGCGACGCCGGCCGCGCCTAAATCCTGGTGGGACGCCGTCAATCTCTCGGGCTATTTGGAAGCCGGCGTCACCGGCAATTTCGATAGTCCGTCGAGCGGGCTCAATTTCGGCCGTCTGTTCGACGATAAATCGAATCAAGTCCTGCCCAACCAGGGCGCGCTGATCTTCGAGCGTCCGCTCGACACGTCGGGCGGCTTCGATTTCGGTTTCCGCTTCATGGGCATGGCGGGCACCGACGCGCGCTACACCCATTTCCTGGGCGAGGCGGACCGTCTCACCACGTCGCGCATCCAATACGACGTGGTCGAGGCCGACATCCAGATGCACACGCCGTATTTCTTCGCCGGCGGCGAGGAATGGAAGATCGGCCAGTTCCCGACCCTGCTCGGCGCCGAGACCATCGACCCGCGCACCAATTATTTCTATTCGCACTCCTACATCTTCAATTTCGGCCTGCCGCTGAAGGACACCGGCTTGATGCTGGTGACGCATGTCAGCCCGCTGATCGACATCTACAGCGGCGCCATCACCGGCGTGAACACCTCGATCGGCCGGCCGTTCGGCGACAATAACGGCGCCGGTGCGTTCGAAGGCGGCATCGGCTTCAACATCTCCGACGCGCTGACCATTCTCGCCACCACCAATATCGGTCCCGAGGATACGTGCGGCGTGCCCGGCGCGCTCTATAGCTGCAACAGCACGCTGCGCGAGTATGGCGACGTTGTCGTGACCTGGAAGATCAATCCCAAGCTGACGGCGATCGCCGAATTCAACATCGTGCATGACGGCGGACCGTTCCTCAGCGCCGCCGGCCGGACCTATTCGCCGACCGCCGGCGGCGCCGCAGGCTATCTGCTGTACCAGTGGAACGACCAGATCTCGCTCAACGGCCGCGCCGAGATCTTCCGCGACGCCAACGGCTTTTTCGTCACCGCATTTCCCGGCAGCAATCTCGACTTCATCAACTGCGAGTCGGGTCACGGCGCCTGCGTGGCGCTCGGCCCGGGCGCGCCGGCGACGTATGGCGAACTCACCATCGGCATCAACTACAAGCCGCCGGTGCCGAAGATTTTCTCGGGTTTCGTCATCCGGCCGGAATTCCGGTTCGACGACGAGCTGTCGGGACCGAATGCGTTCGACATCAACCGCGCCGGGGTCGCCCACGCCAAGACGCAGGAAACCGCGGCGGTCGATTTCATTCTGCCGTTCTAGCCCTAGGATACGGCGGGCCCGCGTCGCTTAGCGGCGCGGGCGCCCCTTCGGTCGCGATCCGCGGCTCATTTCACCGTCGCGCATTGCTTCTTGGCGAACACGGGCGGCGCCTTCTTTTCGGATTCCGGCACCGCGCGCTGGAAGGTGAAGGTCGCGAGCAGCGGCGTCGGCTTCTCGTCGAAAATGTCGGCCGGCTTTTGGTGGATTTCGACGACGACGTCGATCTTGCCGGGCGCGGTCAGCGTCGCGCCGAAGCTCCACGGGCTGTCGGTCTGGCCGTCGCGCAGAAAGAAGGTGCCGCTCGACGGCGAATGCGAATGGCCGGAGCCGTCGACGATACCTTGACCGCCGATCTTGTAGAGGAACTCGATCTCCTTGTCGGTCGAGAGAAACAGCTTGAGGTTGTGGACGTCGTTGTCTTCGTTGGTTTCGACGATCCAACCGCAAAGCTGCGCCGCGCGCGCCTCACCCATGAACGCAACCGTCAGCAAGACGATTGCGGCGACGATCCATCGCGTCAGCATAAACACCCCCTTTGTCGGACATTTTACGTGGCCTCCACCACGGCGGCGACCATAGGCCCAAAGTCGATCCGGCCGCGACGCAGATCGTGCCCGGCGCCCGCGATCGCGATCAGCCGCGCCGGCGCCGGGATTGTGCCGATCGCTTGTTGCAGTTCCGCGACGCTGCCGAACGGGTCCTTGTCGCCCGAGACGAACACGGCGCGTGTCCGCAGCGACGGGAAATGCGCGGTGCGCATTTGCTCCGGCTTCGCCGGCGGATGGAGCGGATAGGACGGCAGCAGCAACGCAGCGGCGACCGCCGGGTCTTCGGCCGCGAGCATCGACGCCTGCCGCCCGCCATAGGAATGGCCGCCGAGCACGATCGGTCCCGCCACGATACCACGCAGCCACGACACCGCGTCGCGCAAGCCGGCGCGATCCGCCGCCGCCATCGCCGGAAACGGCGGGCCGGTGCCGCGCATCTGGCGAAAGGACAGGTCGCAGCGCAGCACCGTAACACCGGCGGCGGCGAACGCGTCGGCGGCGGCGCTCAGGAGCGGCGCGCGGCAATTCCCGCCGGCGCCGTGCGTCAGCACCAGCCCGCGCCCGTCGGCCCGCGCGGGCCGATGCAGGAACCCGCGCACCGCGCCGTCCTCGACCGGCGCGATGCTTGTCTCACGATTGGCCATGACATGCGATACTACGCTTCGTGACACCAACCCAGGGAGACTGTCATGAAGGCCAATATCAAGCTTGCGCTCGCGCTCGTCGCCGGCATCGCCGCCGGCGGCGGCGCTCTTCAGGCGATCCACGCGCAGGGGTCGCAACCCACCTACGTCGTCGTCAACATCAGCGCCGTCAGCGACCCCGAAGGCTTCAAGGCGGTTCCCGCCATGGCGACGCCGGCATGGGTCGCCTCGTTCGGCGGCAAATACATCGTGCGCAGTGAAAATATCACCGCCGTCAACGGCACGCCGCCGAAGCGCTTCATCGTCATCGAATTCGACACGCTGGAGCACGCCAAGGCGTGGCGCGCGTCCGACACCACGGCGAAGATCGACGCGATCCGCGCGAAAACCGCGACCTCGCGCGAGTTCATCGTCGGCGGCGGGATGTAGGTCGCTCTATTTTTTGTCCGGCCAGGGCGGGACGTTCTTGCTCTGGCCCGGTTCGATGCCGCCGATATGGCGGAACACCTCGTCGTACATTTTGTCGCCGGGGCGGTAGGTCAGCGTGCCCGTGCCCGTCACCTTGCCGTCATCGGAGCGCGCGTAGACATGGAGCGTGATGGTCCGGTCGGGCGCCATGGTGGTGTAGCCGATGCTGGTCGGCGGCGGCTCCGCCCCGGCCAGCACGAGTAGCAGGAACGCCGCCAGGATCGCGCGTTTCATGCCGCCACTATGCCCTGGCCGCGCGGCGATGCGATAGTGGGGCGGTCACCCGCTTGGGATGGCCGGGTCAAGCCCGGCCATGACAATTTGAGAGGGCTCTCCCTACGCCACCCACTTATCCCGCTCGCCGAAACCGTGGCGCGCGTTCCACAACGGCGCGTCGAGCGCGGTCGCCGTCACCGCGTCCGGCCCGCGTTGCCGCGCCAGATACAGCACGGGCGGCACGACATGCTCGGGGCGCAGAAAGCGCCCGGTATCGACGCCCGCCGCGATCCGCGCGTCGCGCATCTCTTCCGAACCGGTGGTCATGGTGCCGCCGGGCCAGACCAGGTTGACCGCGATCCCGTCCGGCTTGAGTTCGCCCGCGAGCGAGAAGCTAAGGCTTGCCAGCGCCGCCTTGGCCGCGTCGTAGGGCTGGTTCTTGGGCGCGACACGGCCGGCGTGCCAGGCGCCGTCGCCGTCCGACGTGATCGGCAGCGAGCCGGCGGAACCGATCATGACGATGCTGCCGCCTTGACCCGAGACGCGCATCGCCGGCACGAAGGCGCGCGTCACCGTGAGCGTACCGAGTACGATGACGCGATGCATCGCGTCCCAATCCAAATCCTTGGCGTCGAGCACGGTGGAAAGGCCGGCCGGCGGCAACAGCGCGCGCATGCGCAGCGCCGCGTTGTTGATCGAGAATGTCAACGTAGCCGAACCGGTCCAGCGTCCGGTCGCGCGCGATCGCGACTGAATCCGCGTCGTTGATGTCGAAGTCGACGATGAACGCGCGGCCCGATTCTTCGTATTCGCGCCGCGTCGCCTCGGCGCCGGTCCAGGCCCGGTCCGCCGCGACCAGGCGCGCGCCCGCCTCGAGCAAACCCTGGCTCAACGCGCGCCCGATGCCGCGCGCGGCCCCGGTCACCACCGCGACCATCCCGTCTAAATCTGGCATGGCGTTACTCCTCATGCCGAACTCCCATCTCACCCTACCCTCTCCTCCCTTCAGGGAGGAGAGGGATGCGATTTCTTTCCTCCGCATCATGGCGTAGCGCCGCCGAAACAAATTCGCCCTCTCCGCGTTGCGGAGAGGGCGGGGCCCGTCGCGAAGCGATGGGAGGGTGAGGTGGTGACGCGGCGAGATGGTGAGAATTAGCCACCTCACCCGCGATGAAGCCGAGCGCCCACGTGGGCGCTCGGCTCAAACATGCCGGATGGCATGTTCGACCGGCATCGCGTCTCTCCTCCCTGAAGCTGAAGGGAGGAGAGGGATTATGAGCGTGTATCTTGCCTACTGCGCCTCGACGAGGCGCCGAAGGCGGATCTATCGCGATTTGGGGCTTCGCCGGGCTACAGCCCGGCGATGGCGGCCTTCAATTTCTCGCGCACCGCCGCGGCGGCCTCCTTGAGGCGCGGATTATCGACCGCGGCCATCGAGGCTACCGGATCGATCGCGGCGACCTCGCTCTTGCCGTCCGCGGTGTCGTGCACCACGACGTTGCACGGCAGCATCGTCCCGATCTTGTCCTCGAGGCTCAACGCCTCGTGCGCGAGCTTCGGATTACAGGCGCCGAGGATGAGGTAGTTCTGGAAATCGACGCCGAGCTTGTTCTTGAACGTCGCCTTGACGTCGATCTGCGTGATGATGCCGAAGCCCTCGCGGGCCAAGGCAGCGGTCGCGCGCCGTACCGCCTCGGCATGGCCGATGGGAAGAATGCGCGAGAAGTAATAGGTCATATTGGTCTCCATCGGCTTTGCGAGCCGGTCAGGGGTTGAGATGCTGGTCGATCCAGGCGTTGAGCGCGCCCGCCGGCATGGCGCCGCTGTGGCGCGCCAACTCACGGCCGCCGCGGAACAGGATCATGGTCGGGATCGCGCGGATGCCGAAGCGGGCCGATAGATTTTGCTCCGCGTCGCTGTCGATCTTGGCGAAGCGCAGCCGCGGCTCGTAGCGCCGGGCCGCCTCGTCGAACACCGGCGCCATGGCGCGGCACGGGCCGCACCACGCCGCCCAGAAATCCACCAGCACCGGCAGGTCCGCAGCACCGGCATGGCGCTCGAACCGCGCCGCGTCGAGATCGACCGGGTGACCGGTGAACAGCGGCTTGCCGCACTCGCCGCATTTTCCGGTTTCGGCGCGGCGCTCGGCCGGCACCCGGTTCAGCGTGTCGCAAAAGGGACAGGGAATGGTGATCGCCGCAGCCACATTTCGCTCCGATGCTTTGGCAGACTAGTCCCGCTACACGATGCCGCTCTGATGTAGATCAACTGTCCCGGACCGGGGTTCCGCCCGTCCGCCCAGCCTTGGTTTAACGTCGGTTGCGATAACGTGGCGGCGCGGCCGGGACGAAGGGCGGAAAAAGGCGCCTGACATGGCGTCTTTGTCGGCAAAAAGTTGAGGTCGGGTCGGCGGCGAATTCGGACCGCCCGCGATTGCCTCTTGGTGCGACGCACCCTATGTTCCGCGCGTCCCCATGACCGACCTCGCCCACATCCGCAATTTCGCGATCATCGCGCATATCGACCACGGCAAGTCGACTCTGGCCGACCGGCTGATCCAGTTCTGCGGCGGCCTCACCAACCGCGAGATGAAGGACCAGGTGCTCGACAGCATGGATTTGGAGCGCGAGCGCGGCATCACTATCAAGGCGCAGACCGTGCGCCTCCCCTACACGGCCAAGAACGGCGAGACCTATGAGCTCAATCTCATGGACACGCCGGGCCATGTCGATTTCGCCTACGAGGTCAGCCGCTCGCTCGCGGCGTGCGAGGGCTCGCTCCTGGTGGTCGATGCCAGCCAGGGCGTTGAGGCGCAGACCCTCGCCAACGTCTACCAGGCGATCGACGCCGGACACGAGATCGTGCCGGTCTTGAACAAGATCGACCTGCCCGCCGCCGAGCCCGCGCGCGTCAAGGAGCAGATCGAGGACGTGATCGGCCTCGACGCCTCGGACGCGATCGAGATTTCCGCCAAGACCGGCCAAAACATCGATTCGGTGCTCGAGGCGCTGGTGACGCGCCTGCCGCCGCCCAAGGGCGACGCCGACGCGCCCTTGAAGGCGCTGCTGGTCGACAGCTGGTACGATTCCTATCTCGGCGTCGTCATCCTGGTGCGGATCAAGGACGGCGCGCTGAAGGCCGGCATGAAAATCCGCATGATGGCGACCGGCGCATCGCACCAGGTCGAGCGCGTCGGCGTGTTCACGCCGAAGCAGCAAATCCTCGACCGGCTCGGCCCCGGCGAGATCGGCTTCATCACCGCCGGCATCAAGACGGTCGCCGATTGTCGGATCGGCGACACGATTACCGAGGAGCGCCGCCCCGCCGCGGCGCCGCTGCCCGGCTTCAAGCCGTTGCAGCCGGTGGTGTTCTGCGGCCTGTTTCCGACGGATTCGGCGCAATACGAACATCTGCGCGAATCGCTCGGCAAGCTGCGCCTCAATGACGCGAGTTTCGAATACGAACCCGAAACGTCGGCGGCGCTGGGCTTCGGTTTCCGCTGCGGTTTTCTCGGGCTGTTGCATCTCGAGATCATTCAGGAGCGGCTCGAACGCGAATTCGATCTCGATTTGATTTCGACCGCGCCCAGCGTGGTCTATCGCATCCACCTCACCAACGGCGAGACGATGCATCTGCATAATCCGGTCAACATGCCCGACCCGGTCAGGATCGACCATATCGAGGAACCGTGGATCAAGGCCACCATCCTGGTGCCCGACGCGCATCTTGGCGACATCCTCAAACTGTGCGAGGAGCGGCGCGGGGTGCAGCAGGACCTCACCTATGTCGGTAATCGCGCCATGGTGATCTACCGTCTGCCGCTCAACGAGGTGGTGTTCGATTTCTACGACCGGCTCAAATCGGTCAGCCGCGGCTATGCCAGCTTCGATTACCAGATGGACGGCTATCAGGAAGGCGATCTAGTCCTGCTGAACATCCTGGTCAACGGCGAGCCGGTCGACGCGCTCGCCATCATCGTGCATCGCGCCAACGCAGAGAGGCGCGGCCGCGCGCTGTGCGAGCGGCTAAAGGATCTCATTCCGCGCCAACTGTTCCAGATCGCCATTCAGGCGGCGATCGGCGGCAAGATCATCGCGCGAGAAACCGTGAAGGCGCTGCGGAAGGACGTGCTGGCGAAATGCTATGGCGGCGACGTCACGCGCAAACGAAAGCTCCTCGAAAAGCAAAAAGAAGGCAAGAAACGGATGCGCCAATTCGGCCAGGTCGAGATTCCGCAATCGGCATTTCTCGCCGCGCTCAAAATGGGGGACGAATAAGGGCGGCATGGTCGACGATCAGCTGTTGCCCTCTACCGTCCCGCCGCCGTAAGGTCGTTGCCGGTGTCGGGGAAGCGTGATGATCGTTGGCAGGCTGATCGGATTTTTGTTGTTGGTAATTGCCGCGATCGCCTTTATCCGCGATGCGCTCGACTGGTACGACAGCGGCGCCCTCGAATTGCTCTCCGGCGACCAGTTATGGTTGAGCCTTTCGCCCGAAAGCTATCAATCGGTGCAGGATTGGACCGGCAACAATCTGCCGTTCCTATGGGACCCGATCGCGACGACCATCCTGTGGCTGCCGGCGTTCGTTTCCGCCGGAGTGCTCGGCGCGCTCTTTCTGCTCGCAACGCGCAAACGCAAGAAAAAGAACCGCAGACCCGGCAGCAATTTGCGCCAGGTCTATGGCTGACCGCGAGCGGCGACGGACCCGGCCTAACGCCGCTTTTTCGCTTTGGCTTTCGGCTTGGCTTTCGGTTTCGCCTTGGGTTTCGCCTTGGCTTTCGCTTTGGGCTTGGCTTTGGCAGCGGCCTTGCGCGCAGGCCGCGCGGCCGCGGCGGCGGGTTGGGCGTGGCGCTGGCTCAGCCCGTAACGGTTACCGAACGGATCGGTGAATTGCGCGAGGATGGTCTCTTGACCCGGCGGACCGCCGATATTGATCTTCGGCATGACGACCATGCCGCCGGCCGCGACGGCCTTTTCCAGCGCCTTGTCGACATCGTCAACCTCGACATAGAAGGTCACATGTCCTGCACCGAACGGTCCGGGTGCGCCGATGCCGCCTTGGATGCCGTAATCCTTGGCGCCGGTGTCGACCATGCCGTAATTCATCGGGTTGGATGTATCGATCATCCAATCGAACACATCGGAGAAGAATCGCTGAATCGTCTCCGCTTCCGGATGAATAATCTCGAAATGCACCACGCGGTTTGGCATCGCTCCCTCCCCTTTTGTTCGCCGCAAGAGCCGATGCACCGACTATACGACAAAGCGTCGCGCGACCGATCATGAATTCTCGACGCCATGCCGATTTCCTGCCGTGAACGAGCGTCGCCCAACCATGACGAGCGGCGCTTGGGGCCGCCGGATATGCTGATCCTGCATTACACCGGGATGACAAGCGCCGAGGCGGCGCTCGACCGGCTGTGCGACCCAGCGGCGCGGGTCAGTTCGCATTACGTCGTCGAGGAAGACGGCGCGATCTGGCGTCTGGTGCCGGAAGAACGCCGGGCCTGGCACGCGGGCGAGAGCGGCTGGCTTGGCCGACACGATATCAACACCCACTCGATCGGCATCGAAATCGTCAATCCCGGCCACGAATTCGGTTACCGCCCGTTTCCCGAGGCGCAGATGCGGGCCGTCGAGGAATTGTGCCGCGATATTTTCATCCGCTGGCCCATCCCGCCGCGCCTCGTGCTGGGCCACTCCGATGTCGCGCCGCACCGCAAGCAGGACCCGGGCGAATTGTTTTCGTGGCAGCGCCTTGCGCGTACCGGAATCGGCCTGTGGCCCGACTTTTCCCGACCCGCGCAGCCGCCGGAAACCATCGCCGCGATGCAGGAGGCGCTTGCCGCCTACGGGTATGATTTGCCGGTCACCCGGCGTGCTCGACGAGCGCACGGTGCAGGTCCTCGTGGCGTTTCAGCGCCACTTCCGGCCGGAGAATTGCGACGGCGTCGCCAATGACGAGACGCGGCGCCGGATCGCGCTGGTCGCGGCGGCGGTTTGACAGATCGCCGAGCCGTACCCTTATATGGTGACGCCAGATGGCCGGATGACTGCGCTTCGCCTTCACGGGCGAGGCGAGGAAAGTCCGGGCTCCACGGAAACACGGTGCCGGCTAACGGCCGGCGGGGGCGACCCCAGGGAAAGTGCCACAGAAACATACCGCCTAACGAAGCCCTCGGGCGGCGAGGCAAGGGTGAAATGGTGCGGTAAGAGCGCACCGCGCCGCCGGCAACGGCGGCGGCAGGGTAAACCCCACCGGGAGCAAGACCAAGTAGGGATGGCCGGCCTGCCGCGAGGTGAGGCCGGATGCGTTTCCGCATCGCCATCCGGGTCGGTCGCGCGAGGCGCTTGGCGACAAGCGTCCCAGAGGAATAGTCATCCCCCGCCGCAAGGCGGGGACAGAACCCGGCTTACAGGCCATCTGGCATTTCACTTACATTCGACATATTCACGATTTGTTCTGGGTTTCATTGGCCAATTACCTGACAATCCCTAATAAATCGCAGGATTTACCTTAAATCAGTTTGACGACCCATGAAATCCCATGCTATCCCAGACAGTCACAATCGCCGAGGCGCCGCGATTCGGTCAAAAGCGGGCGCGGCACCGCGAGGTTGCGACAGGCAAGCCGATGCGGGGTCAGGTGCCGAGGGCGAGCTGTGGCGCTGTTCGTATCCAACTTCACCAACAAGATCGACCGCAAGGGACGCGTGTCGGTACCGGCCTCGTTCCGCCAAATTTTGGCGGGAAAGGGTTCGGAGATGGTGGTGCTGTATCCGCATCCCAAGCATCAGGCGATCGAAGGCAGCGGCATGGACTGGCTTGAGGATTACGCCGCGCGCCTCGATCAGCTGCCCGAATATGACGAGGATCGCGACGCTCTTCAATCGCTGTTCTCCCAGGTCAGCCAGATTACGCCGGACAGCGAGGGCCGCATCATCCTGCCGGAGAATTTGATCGCGCGGGCCGGCCTCAGCGAAAACGCCATTTTTGTCGGCGCCGGCGTGAAGTTCGAGATCTGGGAGCCAGGGCGCTACACCGAACATCTGAGTGAGCAGCAGGCCCGGATGCGCGAGCGGAATCTGACCGTGCCGCCGCTGGCGCGCCACGCGGGAGCCGCATCATGACGGGCCACGAAACCGTCCTGCTGGCCGCGACCGTGACCTTGTTGGCGCCGCGCGATGGCGCGACCTATCTCGACGGCACGTTCGGCGGCGGCGGCCTGACCGCGGCATTGCTGGCGACCGCGTCCTGCCGCGTCTTCGCGATCGACCGCGATCCGCAAGCGATTGCCGGCGGCGCCGCGCTCGCCAGCACCTACCCCGACCGCCTCACCCTGGCGGAGGGCCGCTTCGGCGCCATGGACGAGCTATTGGCGGCGCGCGGCATCCGCGCCGTCGACGGCATCGCGCTCGATCTTGGCGTCTCGTCGATGCAGATCGACCAGCCGGAACGCGGTTTTTCCTTCCGCTTCGACGGCCCGTTGGACATGCGCATGGGAAAGGATGGGACCGAGCGCCGAAGAGCTAGTCAACAATCTCTCCGAGCGCGAGCTGGCGGATCTGATCCATCGCTTCGGCGAGGAGCGGCATGCTCGCCGCATTGCACGCGCCATCGTCGCGGCGCGGCCGCTGCACCGCACCGCCGAGTTGGCGGCGATCGTGCGCCAGACCGCGCCGCGGCACGGCCCCGGCATCGACCCCGCGACCCGCACTTTCCAGGCGCTCCGCATGGAAGTGAATGACGAGCTCGGCGAGCTCGATCGCGCGCTGTTGGCGGCCGAGCGGCTGCTGGCGCCGGGCGGCAAGCTGGTGGTGATCGCCTTCCATTCTATCGAAGACCGAAGGGTCAAGGATTTTCTCGGCGCGCGCAGTTCGCCTCCCGCTGTCTCGCGCCATCGTCCCGCCGGACCGCATCCGGCACCGAGCTTCCGCCTCCTCACTCGGAAGCCGGTGCGGCCCGGCGAGGACGAAATTTTGCGCAACCCGCGCGCGCGCTCGGCCAAGCTGCGCGCGGCCGAGCGGACCGCGGCCCCCGCCTGGGGAGAAGCCGCATGATCCGCGTCAGCACCTTGATCTGGGTCATGCTGGTGGCGCTTTCGGGCTACGCCATGTTCCAGGTGAAAAGCGAGGTTGGGCGGCTCGACAAGCGGCTCGCCACGGTCAACCGCCAGATCGCCGACGACCGCGAGCAGATTCGCACGCTCAACGTCGAATGGGCGACGCTGACGCAGCCCGACCGCCTCGAGACGATGAGCCAGCACGTGCTGCAGCTGCAGCCGATCCGCACCTATGTGCTCGGCACCCTCGACCAGCCGCCCCTGCGCGACGACGCCGTCGCGCCCGCCGCGCCGGCGGGCACAGTGGCGCCCGAAACCGCGCAACTCGCCGAAGTCTCCCCGAAGGTACGGCCATGAGCCAGACCGCGAAGCCAGACGACAATCCGTGCCGGCCGCGTCACTTCAAGCCGGTGCTGTGCGCGCCGGCGCCGACGGACGGCCCCGGCCGCACCGCGCTCGAAATTTGCCACACGCGGCTCATTGTCGCTGGCGCGCTCTTCGTGCTCGCCTTTCTGGTGATCGGCGCGCAACTCGTCGATGTCATGGAGCTGAAATCGGCCGACAAGACGCAGGCGCGCAATCATGTCGCCGAGCATTCGCTGCCGGGGCGCGCCGATATCGTCGACCGCAACGGCGTGCTCCTGGCGACGACCCTCGAGATGCCGTCGCTCTATGCCAATCCCAGGCAGATCGAGGATAAGGAAAAAGTCGCCGCCGAGCTGGCGCAGATATTCCCCGAACTCTCCGCCGCCAAATTGGCGGAGACTTTCAACCGTCCCAATCTCAGCTTTCGTGTGGATCAAGCACGATCTGACGCCGCGCCAGAAACTCGCCGTCAACGCGCTGGGCGAGCACGCGCTGCAATTCCTCAACGAGGAGCGCCGCGTCTATCCCAAGGGCAATCTCTTCGCCCATGTCGTCGGTTTCGTGAACAGCGACGACAAGGGCATGGCCGGCATCGAAGCCGGCCTGGAGAAACGGCTGCGCGGCGACGCAACGCCGGTTCGGTTGTCGGTCGATTCGCGCGTCCAGTTCATCCTTCGCAGCGAAATCGTCCGTCAGATGGCCGCGTTCGACGCCAAGCGCGGCTTCGGCCTGGTGATGAACGTACGCAACGGCGAAGTGCTGGCGCTGACCTCGATGCCGGATTTCGATCCGAACAACCTGACCGCAGCGAGCGCGGATGAGCTCTACAACCACGCCACGTTCGGCGTCTATGAAATGGGCTCGGTGTTCAAGATCTTTAACACCGCAATGCTGCTGTCGAGCGGCCTCGCCACCATGGAGACCAAGTTCGACGCCACCAATCCCGATCCATATCGGCCGCTTCACCATTCACGACGACCATCCGCAACGGCGTTGGCTGACCGTGGCCGAAGTATTCCAATATTCCTCGAATATCGGCTCCGCCAAGGAAGCCTTGTCGGCCGGCGCCGCGCGGCAAGAAGATTTTCTCGGCAAGCTCGGCCTCCTTGAACACGCCGCACTTCGAGCTGCCCGAGGTCGCGGCGCCGCACATCCCGAATCCGTGGCATGAGATCAATGTCATGACCGTCGCGTTCGGGCACGGTATGTCGGTATCGCCATTGCAAATGGGTACGGCGGTGAGCGCCGTGGTCAATGGCGGCTTGCTCTATCCCCCGACTCTGCTGGCACGCGACACGCAGCCGCAGGGCGAGCGCGTATTGGCGCCGGAGATTTCGGACGAGATGCGCCGCCTATTGCGCCTCGTCGTCACCAGCGGCACCGGCAAGTTCGCCGCCGCCCCCGGCTATCTCGTCGGCGGCAAGACCGGCACCGCCGAGGAAGTGCAGAACGCCGGCTACGCGCGAAAGCAATTGCTGGCGTCGTTCGTCGGCGTGTTCCCGATCAACGACCCCCAATACGTCGTGATCATTTCCATCGACCAGCCGCACGGCAACAAGGCCTCTTATGGCTACGCCACCGCGGGTTGGGTGGCGGCGCCGGGCGTCAGCCACATTATCGAGCGCATGGCGCCGCTCGTGGGTATTCACCCAATCGACGAAGATTCGCCCGAAATCCGCCGTGCTTTGATGATCGATATGCCCGTCCCCGAGGGGCGGAAACTTGCGGCTGAGTGAGCTGATGGATGGGGAAGGCGGCATCGCGACGATTGCGCCGCCGGGCGACCCCGAGATTCGCGGCCTGAGTTTGGATTCACGGCGCGTCGAGCCGGGATTTGTCTTTGCCGCCGTGCCCGGCACCCGGACCGACGGCAAGCAATACGTCGATGACGCGGTGGCGCGCGGCGCCGTGGTGATCCTCACCGACGATCCGCGAAGTTACGACGCGCTGACCCGGCGCGCGCCGCCCGTCACCATTGTCGGCGATCCCAACCCACGCCGGCGCATCGCGCGCATGGCGGCGCGCTTCTACCGGCCCCAGCCCGAAACGGTTGCCGCTGTCACCGGCACCAACGGCAAGACCTCGGTCGCCGTGTTCACGCGGCAGCTTTGGCAAGGACTGGGTTGGCCGGCTGCGAGCCTCGGCACCATCGGCATCGTCGCCCCCGGCTATTCGCGGCCGGGCTCGCTTACGACGCCCGACCCGATCACGCTGCACTCGGAGCTGAACGCGCTGGCGCAAGGCGGGGTCGATCACGTCGCCATCGAAGCGTCCAGCCACGGTCTCGACCAGTATCGGCTCGACGGGTTGAAGCCCAAGGCCGCCGCCTTCACCAACCTGACCCGCGACCACCTCGACTACCATCACGACATGGCGGCTTACCGCGCCGCCAAGACGCGGCTGTTCACCGATCTGTTGCCGAAGGACGGTGCGGCGGTGATCAATCTCGACGACGAGACCGGCGCGGAACTGGCGCAGGACTGCGCCTTGCGCGGCCAGCGCGTCATCGGCTATGGCCGCGGCGAGCCGGCGGAATTGCGTCTCGTCGCGGCGCGGCCAACGGCGATGGGACAGGAACTCACGCTCGACCTCAGCGGCACGCGCCACGAATTGTCGCTGCCGCTGATGGGCGAATTCCAGGCGATGAACGTGCTGGCGGCCCTGGGCCTCGCGATCGCCACCGGCGCCGACCTGGCCCGCGGCGTGGCGCTTCTGCCGTCGCTTCAGGGCGCGCCCGGCCGCATGGAACGGGTCGGCACGCATCCCTCGGGCGCGCCGATCCTGGTCGATTACGCGCACACCCCCGATGCCTTGGAGAACGCGCTCAAGGCCCTGCGCGGTCATGTCAAAGGGCGGGTCGTCTTGGTGTTCGGCGCCGGCGGCGACCGCGACGCCGGCAAGCGCCCGCAGATGGGCGCGGTCGCCAAGCTTTTGGCCGACATCGCCATCGTCACCGACGACAATCCCCGCAGCGAGGACCCGGCGCTGATCCGCCGCGCCATCCTCGACGCCTGCCCCGGCAGCATCGAGATCGGCGACCGCGCCGACGCCATTCGCCGCGGCCTTTCGATGCTGAGACCCGGCGACGCGTTATTGATCGCGGGCAAAGGCCATGAGACCGGCCAAATCGTCGGCGCCAAGACCTTGCCGTTCTCCGACGGCGACGTCTCGCGCGCGGCGCTGACGGCATTGGGTAGCGCCGCGTGACCGCGCTATGGACCTCGACCGACGCCGATACCGCGACAGGCGGCCAGAGCACGCGAGTTTGGCAGGCCTCGGGCATATCGATCGACAGCCGCACCCTGGAGCGCGGCGATCTGTTTGTGGCGCTCGCCGGCCCGCGGGTCGACGGCCACGATTTCTTGGGGGACGCGTTCGCTCGTGGAGCTAGCGCGGCCGTGGTGCATCGCCGCCCCCCCGGCAGTGACAATGAGCTGCCTCTCCTCATTGTCCATGACACCATGGCCGCGCTGGACGACCTGGGTGCCGCCGCGCGCAGGCGCAGCGGTGCCCGGGTCGTCGCCATTACCGGCAGCGTCGGCAAAACCGGCACCAAGGAGGCGCTGCGCCAGGCGCTGAGCCGGCTCGGTCCGACCCATGCGTCAGCCGGCAGCCTCAACAACCAATGGGGCGTGCCCTTGTCGCTGGCGCGCTTGCCGAAAGACGCGCGTTACGCCGTGTTCGAGCTCGGCATGAACCATCCGGGCGAGATCGCGGCCCTGTCGCGGCTCGTGCGGCCCGAGGTGGCGTTGATCACGACCGTGGAACCGGCGCATCTCGGTTTCTTCCCGTCGGTCGCCGCCATTGCCGACGCGAAGGCGGAAATTTTCCAAGGCATGGACGTCACCGGCGCGGCGGTGCTCAACCGCGACAATGAATGGTTCGATCGGCTCGACGCGGCGGCGCGCGCGGCGGGGCTGAGCCGGATTCTGAGTTTCGGCGCCCATGCCGAGGCGACGATCCGCCTGATCGATTGTCATCTTCATGCCACCGCCAGCGCCGTCACCGTGTCGCTCGACGGCGACATCATCGACTACTGCATCGCCTCGCCCGGCCGCCACTGGGTGATGAACTCGCTCGGCGTTCTGGGCGCGGTCCGCGCGCTCGGCGGCGACGTGGTCGCCGCCACCGCGGCTTTCGCGCAGATGAAGCCGTTGGCGGGCCGCGGCCGGCGCCACCGCATCGCGGTGGCGAAGGGCGAAGCCGACCTGATCGACGAGAGCTACAATGCCAGCCCCGCCTCGATGCGTGCCGCGATCGCCGTGCTGGGCGGCAGCGAGCCAGGCCCGGGCGGACGGCGCATCGCCATCCTCGGCGACATGCTGGAAATGGGCGAGCAGGCGTCGGCGCTACACGCCGCATTGGCCGGGCCGCTGACGGCGGCCAAGATCGACCTGGTTTTCACCGTCGGCAGCGAGATGGCGGCGCTCGATCGCGCGCTGCCCGAGGCGATGCGCGGCGGCCATGACGCGACGTCGGCGGCAATGGCCGATCGCGTCGCGCCGCTGCTGCGGGCCGGCGACGTCGTGACGGTCAAGGGCTCGCACGGCATTCGGATGGATCAAATCGTGACGCGGCTCGTCGCCGCGCCAGCCTTCGCGGCAAAGGGTTGAGTTGATGTTGTATGAGATTTTGCCGCGCCTCGCCGATTTCTTCACGCCGTTCAACCTGTTCCGCTATCTCACCTTCCGGTCCGGCGGCGCGTTGGTCACGGCGCTCATCATCAGCTTCTGGATGGGCCCGCGCATTATCGCCTGGCTCAAATCGAAACAGGCGGAGGGCCAGCCGATCCGGACCGACGGACCGGAATCCCATCTCGTCCGCAAGCGCGGTACGCCGACCATGGGCGGCTTCCTGATCCTGCTGGCGTTGATCGTGTTGACCTTGCTGTGGGCCGACCTGGCCAACCGTTATGTGTGGGTCGTGCTGTTGGTCACGGTCGCGTGCGGCGGAATTGGCTTCGTTGACGATTACGAGAAGCTGACCAAGCGCTCGTCGCGCGGCCTGTCGAGCCTCACGAAGTTCCTGCTGCAATTGCTGATCGGCGGCCTCGCCGCGTTGGCCGTGATGTGGATTGCGCCTCTGGGCTTGAGCGGCTTTCTCGCCGTGCCGTTCGCCAAGAACTTCATGATCGATCTCGGCTGGTTCTACGTGCCATTCGGCATGATCGTGGTGGCCGGCTTTTCCAACGCGGTCAATCTCACCGACGGGCTCGACGGTTTGGCCATCGTGCCGTCGATGATCGCGGCCGGGGTGTTCGCGCTGATCGCGTACCTGGTCGGCAATCTGATCTTTTCCAATTACTTGCAGATCCATCACGTGCCCGGTGCCGGCGAACTCGGCATCTTCTGCGCCGCAATGGTGGGCGCCGGTTTGGGATTCCTGTGGTTCAACGCGCCGCCCGCCATGGTGTTCATGGGCGACACCGGCTCGCTGGCGATCGGCGGCGCCTTGGGCGCTATCGCGCTCGTTACCAAGCATGAACTGGTGCTGGTCATTGTCGGCGGCCTGTTCGTCCTGGAGACGGTGTCGGTCATCGTCCAGGTGGCGAGCTTCAAGCTGACCGGACGCCGCGTCTTCATGATGGCGCCGCTGCATCACCATTTCGAGAAAAAGGGCTGGCAGGAGCCGACCATCGTCATCCGGTTCTGGATCATCGCTTCGATCCTGGCGATCGGCGGCCTGTCGACATTGAAACTGCGATGATCACGGTTGAGAGCTTCAAGGGCGAGACAGTGGCGGTGATGGGTTTGGCGCGGTCCGGTTTGGCCGCAGCCGAAGCCCTCATGGCCGGCGGCGCCCGTATCCTGGCGTGGGATGACGCGGCCCCTCGGCGCGAGACGGCCCAGAAGCGCGGTATTCCGCTCGCCGACCTGGCCGCGACCCGGTTCGGCGGCGTCAAGGCGCTGGTTCTGTCGCCCGGCATCCCCCACACCTGGCCCAAGCCCAACCCTGTCGCCGCGGCGGCAAAGGCCGCCGGCACGCCGATCATCGGCGACATCGAGCTGTTGGCCCAAGCGGTGCCCGAGGCGCGCTATGTCGGCGTCACTGGCACCAACGGCAAATCGACCACCACCGCGCTCATCGGTCATATTCTGGCGGCGGCCGGGCGAAAGGTCGCGGTCGGCGGCAATCTCGGCGCTGCCGCCTTGACGCTGGCTCGGCTCGGCGCCGACGGCGTCTACGTGCTCGAACTTTCCTCTTACCAGCTCGAGCTGATCGACCGCGCGGCCTTCGACGTTGCGGTGTGGCTCAACCTGACGCCCGACCATCTCGACCGCCATGGCGGCATGCCGGGCTATATCGCCGCCAAGCGCCGCATCTTCCAAACCGTGCGCGGCACGCCCGTGGCGGTGATCGGGGTCGATGACGAGCCTAGTCGCGGAGTTGCGGACGCCGTGTCGCGCGAGAATTCTTGGCGTGTGACCCGAATCTCGGTTATCAGCCGAGTCACGGGAGGCGTGTTCGTCGAAGATGGCACGTTGGTCGACGATATAGGACGAAGCGCCGATAAAGTGATGGATTTACGGGAGGTGCCGCTGCTTCCAGGGCGGCACAATTGGCAGAATGCCGCCGCCGCCTATGCGGCGGCGCGGGCCCTCGGGCTTGCCCGGGCGGATATCGTTGCCGGCATCGCCGCCTTTCCCGGCTTGGCGCACCGGCAGGAGCCCATCGCGACGGTCGATGGCGTGCGTTTCGTCAACGATTCCAAGGCGACGAACGCGGATGCGGCCGCCAAGGCGCTCGGTTGCTACAATGACATCTACTGGATCGCCGGCGGCGTGCCGAAGGCCGGCGGGATCGCTGAACTGACCCCCTATTTCCCGCGCATTCGCCATGCCTTTCTGATCGGCGAGGCGGCGGCGGATTTCGCCGAGACGCTCGGCGGCCAAGGTCCGACATGAGATTTCCGGCACGCTCGATCGTGCCGTCTCCGCCGCCTACACGGCCGCCAAAGCCGACAACGACGAGCCGGTGGTGCTGCTGTCGCCGGCCTGCGCCTCCTTCGACCAATTCACCGACTTCGAGGCGCGCGGCGAAGCCTTCCGCGCGCTCGTCCGGGCCTTGCCGGGAGCGCGATCATGAGATTCGCGCGCACCGATCAAAGCGCCGTGGCGCAATGGTGGTGGACGGTCGACCGCTGGACGCTGGTGGCGCTGACCGTCCTCATCGGCCTCGGCGCGCTCATGATCATGGCGTCGTCGCCCGCGGTGGCGATCCGCATCCACGCCTCGAGCCCGCAATATTTCGTCCACCACTATCTGATCGAACTGCCGGTGGCGCTGGCGGTGATGTTCGGCGTGTCCTTGCTCAGCCCGCGCGATATCCGCCGCCTGGCGCTGATCGTGTTCGCGGTCTTCATGCTGGGGCTGGCCTACACCCTGGTCGGCGGCATGGAGATCAAGGGCGCGCGCCGGTGGATCGCGCTGCCGCTGTTCTCGCTGCAGCCCTCCGAGTTCGTGAAGCCGTGCTTCGCGGTGCTGGCGGCCTGGCTGTTCGCGCAACACAAGCTGACGCCGAAATTCCCCGGCCATTGGATCGCGATCTTTATGCTGTTCGGGATCGTCGCGCTGCTGATCAAGCAGCCCGATCTCGGTATGGCGGTGGTCGTGATCGCCGTGTTCTTCATTCAGTTCTTTCTGGCGGGCCTGAACCTGTACTGGATCGTCGCCTTCGCGCTGGCCGCGGGCGGCGGCATGGTCGGCGCCTATTTCGCCCTGCCCCATGTCACCAGCCGGATCGACCGCTTCCTCGATCCGACCGCGACCAACTCCTATCAGATCGACCGCGCCATGGACGCCTTCATGAACGGCGGCCTGTGGGGGCGCGGACCGGGCGAAGGCACGATGAAACAGTACCTGCCCGACGCGCACGCCGATTTCGTTTTCGCCGTGGCCGGCGAAGAGCTGGGCCTGGTCGTCTGCCTGCTCATCGTCGCGCTGTTCGCCTTCATCGTGCTGCGCGGCTTTTCCCGGCTGATGCAGGAGAACAACCTGTTCGTGGTGCTCGCCGCCACCGGCTTGTTCGTCCAGTTCGGGCTACAGGCCGTTATCAACATGGCGTCGTCCCTGGAACTGATGCCGACCAAGGGCATGACCCTGCCGTTCATCTCCTACGGCGGCTCGTCGTTGGTGGCGTTGGGCTTGGCGATGGGCATGGCGCTGGCGTTGACCCGCCGCCGCTACGGGGTCGAGACATGAGCGGCCACAAGCTCATCGCCCTTGCGGCGGGCGGCACCGGCGGCCATCTGTTCCCGGCAGAGGCGCTAGCGCGCGAGTTGATGGCGCGCGGCTACCGTGTCGCACTGATCACCGACAGGCGCGGCCAGGCGTTCGGCGACAAAATCGGCGTCGAGCTGCATCGCATCCGCGCCGGCCGGCTCGACGCCGGCATCAAGGGCAAGATCGTCGCCGTCGCCGAGATGGCGCTCGGCACGCTCGGCGCGCAGCGCCTGCTGAAGCGGCTGACGCCCGCCTGCGTGGCCGGTTTTGGCGGCTACCCGTCGGTGCCGACCATGATCGCCGCGTCGCGGCTCGGCCTGCCGACACTGATTTACGAACAGAATGCGTTGCTCGGCCGCGCCAACCGGCTGCTGGCGCCGCGCGTCGCGCGCATCGCCACCTCGTTCGCCGAGACGGCGGGCATCGGCGCCAAGGATCGCGCCAAGGTCACGCTGACCGGCAATCCGGTGCGGCCCGCCATCGCGATGATGCGGGGCGTTGGCTATCCCGCCGTCGCGGCCAACGCTCCGTTCAAGATCCTGGTGCTCGGCGGCAGCCAGGGTGCCCGCATTCTGGGTGCCGTGGTGCCGCAAGCGCTCGCGCTGCTCGATCCGACATTGCGCCGCCGCCTTGAGGTCGCGCAGCAGGCGCGGCCCGAGGATTTGGAAGCGGCGCGCCGGACCTATGGCGAGGCCGGCGTCGCCGCCGAATGCGCCAGCTTCTTCGACGATGTGCCGGAGCGGCTGGCGGGCGCGCATCTCGTTGTTTCGCGCGCCGGCGCCTCGAGCGTCGCCGAGATCGCGACCGTCGGCCGGCCGGCGATCCTGGTACCGTTCGCCGCAGCCGCCGAGGATCACCAGACCTTGAACGCACGCGGCTTCGCGGCGACGGGCGCGGCGTGGGTCATGGCGGAGCACGAGTTCACGCCCGAAACGCTGGCGGCACGCCTGTCGAGCCTGATGGCCGATCCGTCCGGTCTGGCGCAAGCGGCGGCCGCCGCCGCCGCGCTGGGACGCCCGCAGGCGGCGCGCGACCTTGCCGACCTGGTAGACCGGTTGAGCGGTGGCGCCAATGGCAATCACTCGCCGATCGAGCGGAGGGCGGCATGAAAGCCCTGCCCCTCGACATCGGCACCCTGCATTTCGTCGGCATCGGCGGCATCGGCATGAGCGGCATCGCCGAGATCCTGCACAATCTCGGCTATCGCGTGCAGGGCAGCGACGTCGCCGACGGCGCCAATGTGCGCCGGCTGCGCGCGCTCGGCGTTCCGGTGCAGATCGGCCACGCCGCCGAGAATCTCGGCGCGGCGCAGGTCGTGGTCGTGTCGTCGGCGGTAAAGCAGGACAATCCCGAAGTGGCGGCGGCGCGCGCCCGCATGATCCCGGTGGTGCGCCGCGCCGAGATGCTGGGCGAGCTGATGCGGCTCAAATGGTCGATCGCCATCGCCGGCACGCACGGCAAGACCACCACCACCTCGATGATCGGCGCGCTCCTCGACGAGGCCGGTCTCGACCCGACCGTGATCAACGGCGGCATCATCAACGCCTACGGCACCAACGCGCGGCTGGGCGCCGGCGATTGGATGGTGGTCGAGGCCGACGAAAGCGACGGCACGTTCACCAAGCTCCACGCCTCGATCGCGGTGGTCACCAACATCGAT
Organism: uncultured Alphaproteobacteria bacterium; assembly: GCA_963729845.1. Classification (GTDB taxonomy): domain Bacteria; phylum Pseudomonadota; class Alphaproteobacteria; order ATCC43930; family CGMCC-115725; genus JAATGI01. The sequence continues at coordinate 305,542 of CAVSQC010000006.1, read as the reverse complement.
CCCGAGCATCTCGACTTCTATGGCGATTTCGACGCGCTGCAGCGCGCCTTCGAAAGTTTCATCGCCAACATTCCGTTCTACGGTTTCGCGACGCTGTGCATCGACCATCCGGTGGTGCAGACCCTGATCCCGAAATTGTCGGAACGGCGCATCGTCACCTACGGCATGTCGCCGCAAGCCGATATCCGCGCGATCAATGTCGAGCTCGGCCGCGACGGCGCGCGTTACGACGTCGTGATCGCCGAGCGCGGCAAGGGCACCAGCCGCAGCCTAACCGGCGTGCGCCTGCCGATGTTCGGCGAGCACAATGTGCAGAATTCGCTCGCGGCCATCGCCATCGCCGAGGAACTGCATCTCGGCGACGCCGTGATCCTCAAGGCGCTGGCCGGGTTCGGCGGCGTCAAGCGGCGCTTCACCAAGACCGGGGAATCGGGCGGCGTCACCGTGATCGACGATTACGGCCATCACCCGGTCGAGATCGCGGCGGTGCTGAAGGCGGCGCGCGGCGCGACCGCGGGCCGCGTCATTGCCGTGGTCCAGCCGCATCGCTATACCCGCGTCGCCAATCTGTTCGAGCAGTTCTGCACCTGTTTCAACGACGCCGACACCGTCCTGGTCGCCGACATCTATCCCGCCGGCGAGGCGCCGATCGAGGGCATCAACCGCGACGCGCTGGTCGCGGGCCTGCGCGCCCACGGCCATCGCCATGCCGATGCCGTGAACGCGCCGCAGGATCTGGCCGCCACGATCTACGATCTGGCGGAGGCCGGCGATTTGGTCGTCTGCCTCGGCGCCGGGTCGATCACCAACTGGGCGCAGGCTCTTCCGGCCGAGCTCGATGCCGTTGCCGCGGCGCGGCGCGATGCCTCGGGGGCGGTGGCATGATGACGGCGCGCAAAGAGAGCCATCGCCTCATCGACCGGCTGCCGCCGGTGCGCGGCCGGCTCGCCGAGAATTCGCCGCTGGCCTCGCTGACCTGGTTCCGCGTCGGCGGCCCGGCCGAAGTGCTGTTCCGTCCCGCCGATCCGCAGGACCTCGCCGCCTTCATCGCCGCCAAGCCGGCGGACGTGCCGGTGACGGTGATCGGCGTCGCCTCGAATCTGCTGATCCGCGACGGCGGCATTCCGGGCGTGGTCGTGCGGCTCGGCCGCGGCTTCGCCGAGATCGCGGTCGAGGGCACGGACATCGTCGCCGGCGCCGGCGCGCTCGATCTCAACGTCGCGCTGACGGCGCGCGAGGCGGGGGTCGCGGGGCTCGAATTCCTCTCCGGCATTCCCGGCACGGTCGGCGGCGGCCTGCGCATGAATGCCGGCGCCTACGGCAGCGAGTTCAAGGATGTGCTGATCGAGGCGCAGGCCGTCGACCCTGCCGGCGCGTTACGGACGCTCAAGGCCGAGGAGTTGGGCCTGTCCTACCGCCATTGCGATCTGCCCGAGGATTGGATTTTCGTCGGCGCGCGTTTGCGCGGCCGGGCCGGAGACAAGGAGTTGATCGCCAGGCGCATGGCCGAGATTCAGGCCGCGCGCGAAGCCTCCCAACCGATCCGCTCGCGCACCGGCGGCTCAACCTTCGCCAACCCGCCCGGCCACAAGGCGTGGGAGTTGATCGACAAGGCCGGTTGCCGCGGGTTGTTGCGCGGCGGCGCGCAGGTCTCGGACAAGCACGCGAATTTCCTGATCAACGCCGGCAACGCGACCGCGGCCGACCTCGAGGGCTTGGGCGAGGAGGTGCGCCGCCGCGTGCATGCGCAATTCGGCATCACGCTTGAATGGGAAATCCGCCGCGTCGGCAAGCCGCTCGACACGCTGCGAGGTGTCGCATGAGCCGGGTCGCGGTCCTTAAAGGCGGCTGGTCCGTCGAGCGCGAGGTCTCGCTGGTCAGCGGCCGCGAGTGCGCCAAGGCGTTGCGGGCCTTGGGGCACGACGTGATCGAGATCGACGTCACGCGCGACTTGGCCGCGCTCGCCGCCGCGCTGAACCCGCGCCCCGACGTTGTCTTCAACGCGCTTCACGGCAAGGGCGGCGAGGACGGCACGATCCAGGGCGTGCTCGAGTTCCTGCGCATTCCCTACACGCACTCGGGCGTTGTCGCGTCGGCCATCGCGATGCACAAGCCGTCGGCTAAGGCGGTATTCGCCGCCGCCGGCTTGCCGCTTGCCGAAAGCAAGGTCGTGGCGCGCGCCGATCTGGCCGGTGGCGACGTGCTGCCCCGTCCCTTCGTGGTGAAGCCGATCGACGAGGGTTCGAGCGTCGGCGTGCGCATCGTGCGGCAAGGCGACAATCGCTGGGCCGAAGAAGCGCGGCACTGGAAATACGGCGACGCGGCGCTGGTGGAAACCTATGTCCCCGGCCGCGAGATCACCGTGGCGGTGATGGGCGAGCGGGCGCTCGGGGTCTTGGAGATCCGGCCGACCAACGCCGAGATGTACGATTACGACGCCAAATACGCGCCCGGCGGCAGCGATCACCTGATGCCGGCGCCGATCCATCCCACCGCTTACGGCGTTGCGATGGAGATCGGCCTCCGGGCGCATCGCGCCCTCAATTGCCGGGGCGTCAGCCGATCCGACTTGCGCTATGACGACACCGGCGGCGAGCCCGGACGCATGGTGCTGCTGGAATTGAATACGCAGCCGGGCATGACGCCGACGTCGCTGGTGCCGGACATCGCGCGCCACGCCGGTATCGATTTTTCGTCTCTGGTCGGCTGGATGGTGGAGCACGCGTCATGCAACTCGTGATCCGGCCGCCTCGGCTTCCTCGTCGTCTTGGTCGCGATCGCGGCGACGGTTGCCGGCGTCATGCGCCACGGCATCGTCACCAACTGGGCCGACCTGGAGCAGCGCCTTATCGCCCTCAGCGCCGACGCCGGTTTCCAGGTGCGCGCGGTCGAGGTCGAAGGCCGCGAGCGCGCCAGCGCCGAGGCGATCCTGTCGGCGATCGGCGTCGCCCGCGGCACGCCGATCTTCGCCATCGATCCGGCAGCCGCGAAGGCGCGCCTCGAGCATGTGCCGTGGGTGCGATCGGCTTCGGTCTACCGCCGGCTTCCCGACACGCTGTTCATCGTCATGACCGAGCAGGAGCCGCTGGCCTTCTGGCAGCGCGGCGCCGCCCTTACCCTGATCGACCGCGACGGCAAACCGATTGCCGAACGCAACCTCGGCGAATATTCGCGCCTGCCAGTGCTGGTCGGCGACGACGCCCCCGCCAACGCCGAGGCGGTCATCAAGCTGCTGGACAGCGAGCCCAAGCTCGCCGAACAGGTCGCCGCGGCGGTCCGGGTCGGCGGTCGGCGCTGGAACGTCGAATTCAAGAACGGCGTCGCGGTCGCGTTGCCTGAAGATGACGCCACGGGCGCCTGGCATCGGCTGGCCGCAATCGAGAAGAACCATCGCGTTTTGGAACGCCGCGTCTTGCTGGTCGATCTGCGCCTGCCGGACCGCGTCTATCTGCGCCTGCCGCCGGACCTGGCGCCGAAGCCGCCGTCCAAGAAGCACGGCCACGAGGACAACCCGGTATGATCCACCGCTCCCTCGTCGGCATCGTCGACATCGGCACCAGCAAAGTGTGCTGTTTCATCGCGCGCCCCGACGGCGACCAACCGAAGATCGTCGGCATCGGTCATCAATTGTCGCGCGGCGTCCGCAACGGCGTGATCGTCGATCTCGAAGCGGCGTCGCAATCGGTCATCACCGTGATCCATGCCGCGGAAGAAATGGCCGGCGAATTGCTGCAAAGCGTCGTCGTCAATCTGTCCGGCGGCTTCCACGCCTCGCGCATCGTTCAAAGCGAGATCAACCTCAACGGCCGCGAGGTCGGCGACAGCGACTTGAAGCGCGTCCTCAATCTCGGCCACCACATGAAGGAAGCGCCGGGCCGCGAGGTGATCCACGCGATTCCGGTGGGATTCTCCATCGACGGCAGCCGCGGCATCCGCGATCCGCGCGGCATGTCCGGCGTGAAACTCGCGGTCAACATGCACGCGGTCGCAGCCGACTCCGCCGTGCTGCGCAATCTCACCGCCTGCCTCGGCCGCTGCCATCTCGACGTCGAGGCGTTCGTCGCCAGCCCTTATGCCGCGGGCCTCAGCGCCCTGGTCGAGGACGAGACCAAGATCGGCGTCACGCTGATCGACATGGGCGGCGGCACCACCACCATCGCGGTGTTCTACGACGGCAATTTGGTGTTCGCCGACAGCATCCCGATCGGCGGCAACCACGTCACCAACGATATCGTGCGCGGCCTGTCGACGCCGCTCGCCCACGCCGAACGCATGAAGACGCTTCACGGCTGCTGCATCGCCTCCTCGACCGACGAGCGCGAGATGGTCGCGGTGCCGCAGATCGGCGAGGAAGACGAGACGCAATCGAACCACGTGCCGAAATCGTATCTGGTCGGGATCATCGCCCCGCGTCTGGAAGAGACGTTCGACATGGTGCGCGACCGGCTCGACCACAGCGGTTTCGACAAGCTCTCGGGCCGCCGCATCGTCCTCACCGGCGGCGCGTGTCAGTTGGCCGGCGTGCGCGAGCTCGCGGCCTTGATCCTCGACAAGCAGGTGCGCATCGGCACGCCGCTGCGCATCGCGGGCCTGGCGTCCGCGACCGGCGGCCCCGCGTTCGCGACCTCGGCCGGCTTGGTGCATTTCGCTTTTTCCGAGCGGGCCGAAACGCCGCGTCCGCTCCGCGCGCCCATCGGGCTGCCGGACTGGCGCGTCTTCGGCCTGTGGCGGTGGCTTAGAGAAAACATCTGAATCGCATCGGAGGGTAGAATGACCATCAGTCTCACCATTCCTCAAGAAGAGAACGAACTGAAGCCCCGCATCACGGTGATCGGCGTCGGGGGCGCCGGGGGCAATGCCGTCAACAACATGATCCGGTCGAATTTGATCGGATGCGACTTCGTGATCTGCAACACCGACGCGCAGGCGATGCAGCAATCGCTGGCGGACCGGCGCATCCAGCTCGGCGTTCAGACCACGCGCGGGCTGGGGGCCGGCTCCCGTCCCGAGGTCGGCCGCAGCGCCGCCGAGGAAGCGCTCGACGACATCATGGCCGCGGTCGAAGGCGCCAACATGGTGTTCATCACCGCCGGCATGGGCGGCGGCACGGGCACCGGCGCGGCGCCGGTGATCGCGCGTGCCGCGCGCGAGGCCGGCATCCTCACCGTCGGCGTCGTCACCAAGCCGTTCCAGTTCGAAGGCTCGAAGCGGATGAAGATTGCCGAGCAAGGGATTCAGGAACTGCAAGGCTTCGTCGACACGCTGATCATCATCCCCAATCAGAACCTGTTCCGCGTCGCCAACGAGCGCACCACCTTCGTCGACGCCTTCAAGATGGCGGACGATGTGCTGTACTCGGGCGTGCGCGGGGTCACCGATCTGATGGTGATGCCGGGCCTGATCAACCTCGACTTCGCCGACGTCCGCGCGGTGATGAGCGAAATGGGCAAGGCGATGATGGGCACCGGCGAAGCCGAGGGCGACCGCCGCGCCATCGACGCCGCCGAGGCCGCGATCTCCAACCCGCTGCTCGACGACGTGTCGATGAAGGGGGCCAGGGGCATTCTCATCAACGTCACCGGCGGTCTCGACATGACGCTGTTCGAGTTCGACGAGGCGGCCAACCGCATCCGCGAGGAGGTCGATCCCGAAGCCAACATCATCGTCGGCTCGACCCTCGACGAGAGCCTGACCGGCAAGATGCGGATTTCGGTGGTGGCGACGGGCATCGACGCGGTCGAGGTCGCATCGCGGCGGCCGGTGATCCAGCTCGTGACCGAGAACGACCGCGCCGAGCGCCGGCCGGAGCCGGAAGCGGAAGAAGCGCCGGCGGCGGCCGCCGCGATGGTCGCGCAAACGCCGGAACCGGCGATGGCGCGTACCGCCGCGGTCGAACGCGAGGCCGCCAAGCGCGAGAACTTCGTGGTGCCGGCGCCATCGGAAGTGCCGGGCGGCCGTCCCGCCTACATCGCCCAGCCGGCGGTGGCGCCCGATCCTTACGCCGCGGCGGCGATGGAGAATGGCGGCCGAGCGGCGCCGCAACGGCCGCGCACGACGCGCGCGCCAAGCCTGTTCGAACGGGTCAAGAGCGTCGGCCGCCAGCGCCCCGCGGAGCCCGAACTGACCTCCTGGAACCAGCCGGCCGCCCCCCAACGCCAGGGGCAAAATCAGCCGCGGCTTGGCTCGGTCGACCAGTCGGATCGCATCTTGCCGACCAAGGAGGAGGAACTGTTGGACATTCCGGCTTTCCTGCGGCGCCAGGCCAACTGATCGATTCGGATTTCGAAACGGCCCGGGAAAACGCCCTTTCCCGGGCCATTTCTTTTTTCATAAGTCATTGAAATGGGCCGATTAAATACGAAACAATTTGTTACAAAGTTTGACTTGTTCGGTCGCTCGAAACTTCCTAGCGTGCGCCGGAACAAAACCAAAAGAGGTCGGGGGACCGATGTCGCTGAACGGGTTCGTCCCGCAAAAGACTCTGAAAAATTCGATCCGATGCCGTGGCACCGCGCTACACAGCGGCGAGCAGGTGACGATGACCTTTCATCCCGCCGGTGCCGATACCGGCATCGTGTTCCGGCGCAGCGATCGCGACGGCGCCGCCTTGCGCGCCAATTGGCGCCGGGTGCGCGAATCCGCGCTGTGCACGACGGTTCACGACGGCGACGGCCTGTCGGTCGGCACCATCGAACATGTCATGGCGGCGTTGGCGGGCCTCGAAATCGACAATTCGGTGATCGAGTTGGATGGGCCCGAGGTGCCGGTCATGGACGGCAGCGCCGCGCCCTTTGTCTTTCTGTTGGAATGCGCCGGCGTGGCAGAGCAAGACAAGCCGCGGCGCGCCATTGAAGTGCTGAAGCCGGTAAAGGTCGGCGACGGTACGAAATCGGCGGCGCTGATGCCTGGTATCGGCCTCACCGTCAACCTGACCATCGACTTCGCCGCCAGCGCGATCCAACACCAAAGCCTGTCGTGGACGTTGGATCCGGAGAGCTTCAAGAGCGAGATCGCCCCCGCGCGGACGTTCGGCTTCCTGGAAGAAGTGGACGCGATGCGCGCCGCGGGATTGGCGCGGGGCGGTTCCTTGGAAAATGCCATTGTCATCGGCGACGGCCGCGTGCTGAACCACGACGGATTGCGTTTCCCGGATGAGTTTGTGCGCCACAAGGTGCTCGACGCGATCGGCGACCTCTATCTCGCCGGCATGCCGATCGTCGGCACGTTCACCGGCCTCCGCTCCGGTCACGCCGTGAACCGGCAATTGCTTGAAGCGTTGTTCGCCGACCGGTCGGCCTACCGGATCGTGCGGATGCCCGGTAACGCGGCCTACGGGCTCGACTGGTACGACGGGTTGCGCGCCAGCGCCTGACACCCGGCGCCGACGAAATTTCCGCCCCGCCGAAATCCTGCTATAACGGCGCGGCTGAAATGGAACGAACACGGATTTACCAATGAGGAATTGGCTTTTTGGGGCCTCGATGGCGGTCGTGGCGGCGCTGTTGCTTAGCGGCTGCGGCGAGAAGAAAGACACCTATGTCGAGACGCCCGTTGACCGGCTCTACAACAGCGCGATGGACGCCGTGGCGAAAGAGAATTGGGACCGGGCGGCGCAGCAATTTGACGAAGTCGACCGCCAACACCCTTATTCGGTGTGGGCGACCAAAGCCCAATTGATGGCGGCCTACGCCCTGTATGAGAATAACAAATACGACCAATCCATCGTCGCCGCCGACCGTTTCATCCAGCTTCACCCCGGCAACCGTGACGTCGCCTATGCCTATTACCTGAAGGCGCTCGATTACTACGTGCAGATCGCCGATGTCGGCCGCGACCAGGCGGTAACGCAACAGGCCCTTGCCGCGTTGGGCGAAGTGGTACGCCGCTTTCCCGATTCGCGGTACGGCCGCGACGCCGCGCTCAAGATGCAGCTCGCGACCGACCATCTGGCCGGTAAGGACATGGAGATCGGCCGGTACTACGAAAAACAGCGCTACTATTTGGCGGCGATCAACCGGTTCCGGCGCGTGGTCGATCTTTATCAAACCACCACTCACGTTCCGGAAGCGCTGGAACGCCTGACCGAATGTTACATGGCGCTCGGTCTGCGCCAGGAGGCGGAAAAGACTGCCTCGGTGCTCGGCTACAATTACCCCGGCAGCAAATGGTACGAACGGGCCTACGCGTTGGTCACCGGCAAGGAAACCGCGACTGCGAGCAGCGACAAGGGTTGGTTCGGCAGCGTCGTCGACACGATATTCTGATCGCTCGCCGGTTCTAGCATCGGGCGCGGCGCGCCTTTATCATTTCCGGCAATGCTTCTCGGCCTCGCCATCCGCGATTTGGTGCTGATCGACAGACTCGATCTGTCCTTCGAGCCGGGCCTCTGCGTGTTGTCCGGCGAGACCGGCGCCGGCAAATCGATCCTGCTCGATGCGCTGGGGCTGGCGTTGGGTCTGCGCGCCGAGAGCGGGCTGGTCCGCGCCGGCGCCACACAAGCGATCGCCACTGCGGAGTTCGCCATCGATGCCGACGATCCGGTACGCGGCATCCTCGCCGAGGCGGGCTTAGAGGCGGGCAGCGACCGGCTTGTGCTGCGCCGCGTCGTCGGCGCCGACGGCCGCAGTCGCGCCTTCGTTGACGATCAACCCGCCAGCGTCGGCTTGTTGAGCCAAATCGGCGACCGGCTGGTCGAGGTCCACGGCCAATTCGACCGGCACGGTCTGCTCGATCCCGCCACCCATCGCGCCACGCTCGACGCCTTCGGCAATTATCCCGACGCGCTCGCCGCGTTGCGCGAACTCATGGCGGGCGTGGCGGGCTGCCGCCGGCGAGCGCGAAGCGGCGGAGGCGGCGCAGGCCAAGGCGCGCGCCGAGGAGGCTTGGCTGCGCCATGTCCGCGACGAAATCGCGGCGCTCAACCCCAAGCCCGGCGAAGAAACCGAACTGGCGCAGCAACGCAGCCTGATGAGCAATCGCGAACGCATCGCCGAGGCGCTCGATGCCGCATTGACGGCGCTGTCGGGCGACGGCGGCGAGCGCGCCATCCACGCGGCGGCGCGCGCCCTGGAGAAAATCCGCGATAAGACCGGGACGCGCCTCGACGCGGCGCTTTCCGCCTTGGAGCGCGCCGCCATCGAAACAGCGGAGGCCACGGCGCAGATCGAGGCGGCCGCCCGGGATCTAGGCCGCGACGCCCGCAGTCTCGAGGCGGTCGAGGAGCGCCTGTTCGCGCTTCGGGGTCTAGCCCGCAAGCACGGCGTCGCCGTCGATGCCTTGGCCGATCTGGGCGCCGACGTCACCGCCAAGCTGGCGCTGATCGAAGACGGCGGCGAGACCGTTGGCGAACCTGCAACGCGCCGAAGCCGCCGCGCGCACCGCCTACCGCGCCGCCGCCGATACCGTCTCGAGCAAGCGCCGCGCCGCGTCGCAAGCGCTCGACAAAGCGGTCATGCGCGAACTGCCGCCGCTCAAATTGGAGGCCGCGCGCTTCGCCACCGCGTTGACGCCGCTTGAGGAAAGCGACTGGAGCGAGAACGGCGCGGAACGCGTGCTGTTCGAGGTCGCGACCAACAAGGGCGCGCCGCTGGGGCCGCTCGCGAAAATTCTATCCGGCGGCGAGCTGTCGCGTTTCATGCTCGCGATCAAGGTAGTGCTGTCGAAAGCGATGCCCGCCGCGACGTTGGTGTTCGACGAAGTGGATAGCGGTATCGGCGGCGCCACCGCGGCATCGGTGGGCGACCGGCTGCGACGCCTCGCCAAGGACCGGCAGATCCTGGTGGTGACGCATTCGCCGCAAGTGGCGGCGCTCGGCCAGGACCATTGGCGTGTTGAGAAATCGCGGCGCGGCAATGTCACCGTCACCACCGCGCAACGGCTCGATCCCGAAGAGCGCCGCGAGGAAATCGCGCGCATGCTGTCGGGATCCGCGGTCACGGCAGCCGCGCGCGCCGCCGCGAAATCGCTGATGACGGCAAAGCGCGCATGAACCGCGCCAAAGGCAAGAGCAAGGCCAAGGCCGAACCTGGCGCGGTCGCGGATTTGACCGAGGAAGAGGCGAAGACCGAGCTGAAGGGTCTTGCCGAGACCATCGCCTATCACGACAAGCTTTATCATCAGCAAGACGCCCCGGAGATATCGGACGCGGCATACGACGCGCTGCGCCGCCGCAACGACGCGATCGAAGCGCGTTTTCCCGGACTGATCCGCGCCGACAGTCCTAACCGCCGCATCGGCGCGGCGCCGGCGCAGACTTTCGCCAAGGTGGTGCATGCCAAACCGATGTTGTCGCTGGACAACGCGTTCGACGAGGAGGATGTCCGCGCCTTTTTCCAGAGAATGAAGAATTTCCTGCGCATCGACGTCGATGGGATCGCGATCGCGGCCGAACCGAAGATCGACGGCCTGTCGACCAATTTGCGCTACGAGCGCGGCGCGTTCGTTCAAGGGGCGACGCGGGGCGACGGCGAAACCGGCGAGGACATCACCGCAAATCTGCGCACCATTCACGACATTCCGCAAAAGCTGCACGGCAAGGGATGGCCCGACGACATCGAGGTGCGCGGTGAAATCTATATGGATCGGCGAGGTTTTTTCGCGCTCAACGCCGAGCGCGAAAAGGCCGGCGAACCGGTGTTCGCCAATCCGCGCAATTCGGCTGCGGGATCGGTGCGTCAGCTCGATCCCGCAATCACCGCGTCGAGGCCGCTGCATTTCTTCGCTTATGCCTGGGGCGAAGCGAGCGCCGAGTTCGCAACCACGCACTGGCAGGCGCTGGAAAAATTCCGCGCCTGGGGCTTCGCCGTCAATCCGCTGTCGAAACTGCGCCATGGCGTCGACGAGGTGCTGACCTTCTATCGCGACATCGCGGCACGGCGCGCGTCCCTGCCCTACGACATCGATGGCGTGGTTTATAAGGTCAACGACCTGAAACTGCAGGAGCGGCTGGGCTTCGCCGCGCGCGCGCCGCGCTGGGCGATCGCGCACAAATTTCCCGCCGAGCAAGGGCAGACCGTGCTGACCGACATCGCCATTCAGGTCGGGCGCACCGGCAAGCTGACGCCGGTTGCGGAGCTGGAGCCGATCACCATCGGCGGCGTCGTGGTCCGGCGCGCGACGCTGCATAACGAGGACGAAATCAAGCGCCTCGACGTGCGGATCGGCGACACGGTGACCGTGCAGCGCGCCGGCGACGTGATTCCGCAGATTGTCTCGGTGGTGAAAGACCGAAAGCACGAATTGCGGCGGGAATATGTCTTTCCGGACCGCTGCCCCGAATGCAACAGTCTCGCGGTGCGCGAGCCGGGCGAAGCAGCGACGCGCTGCACCGGCGGCCTCATTTGCGCCGCGCAGGCGGTCGAGCGGCTGAAGCATTTCGTTCAGCGCGACGCGTTCGACATCGAAGGTCTCGGCGAAAAGCACATCACGGCGTTCTGGCAAGAAAAGATGATAAAGACACCGGCGGATATCTTCCGGCTCGATTTCGGCAAGATTGCCGAGCGCGAGGGCTGGGGCGAACTCAGCGCGGAAAACTTGAGGCGCGCGATCGAGGAGCGTCGCCGCATCGGTCTCGACCGCTTCATCTTCGCGCTTGGCATTCCGCAGGTCGGCCAGGTCACGGCGCGTCTTCTGGCGCGGCATTATCGCAGCTTCCGCCACTGGCGCCACGCCATGACCGCCGCCAGGGATCATGACGGCGAGGCCTGGGCCGAGCTCAACAACATCAACGGCATCGGCGAAGACACCGCGACCGACATAGTCGGCTTTTTCGCGGAAAAGCATAACCAGGCGATTCTGGACGACCTCACCAACGAAGTGACGGTCGAAGATTATGTCGTCGCGGCGCCGCCGGCGTCGGCGATCGCCGGCAAGACGGTCGTGTTCACCGGCTCTCTGGAAAAAATGTCGCGCGGCGAGGCCAAAGCGCGGGCCGAGGCGCTCGGCGCCAATGTCGCCGGCAGCGTCTCCAAGAAGACCGATTATGTCGTGATCGGCGCCGACGCCGGCTCGAAAGCCGCGAAAGCCGCCGAGCTCGGCGTCAAGACATTGACCGAACAGGATTGGCTGGCGCTGATCGGCGAATCATAGAAGGCGCGTCCATACTTCGGCGCCGCCGTCATAGATCATGCGCGCCGCCACCGCGGCGATGACCGCCAGGCCGACCGCCGCGATCCAGCGATAGCGCCCCATCAGCGGGATCAGCAGGCTGGACGCGACACCCATCAGCGCGACGGACAGGACCAGTCCCCCGACCAGTACCCAGAAGTGATCGCGCGCCGCGCCGGCGACCGCGAGCACATTGTCGAGCGACATCGAGACGTCGGCCAAGACCAAGCGGGCGATCGCCGCCGATAGGGTCACCGCACGTGGCGGCCCCGCCGACGCCGCGAACGCGCCGGCACGCCAATCGCGATAGAGTTTCCACACCACCCACAGGAGCAGAAGGCCGCCGGCCAAGGTCAGGCCGATCACGGCCAGCAATTGCAAGGCGATCGCCGACAGCGCGATCCGAAGCAGCGTCGCCGCGCCGATCCCGAGCCACATCGCGCGGCGGCGCAATTCCCGCGGCAACCCCGACACCGCGAGGCCGACGACAATGGCATTGTCGCCGGCGAGCGTGAGATCGATCAGAACGACGGAGACGAAGGCGGTAACGGCGCTCCAACCGACGATGCTCACCGCCGCGCCGGATATTCCTTACAGAACTTATACTCGCGGCCGTGCTCCTTGACCTGGTCTTCGGCATACCGCGAAAAGCCTTCGCCGGACATCAGGTCGGCGGTGGCAAGGAACTGAACCCCGACCGAGCAGACCTGGTTGATATCCTGCGTTCCGGTGCGCAGCGCCGCCTCGTTGGCGAGATGCGTCATGAAGGAGTTGAGCTTCGATTGCGCGTTGCCGCCGGTGCGGCGGAAATGCTGCTTCAGCAAATCCTGGAACTTGACCAGCTCGGAACGGTTGCGCTGCGCGAACCGGTCGTAGGTTTCGTTGTGGCAGGTGTCGCTCATCACCATGACTTCGGTGGTGTATTTGATGGCTTGATCCGCGACCGCCTCGGCGTGGCGAAAGCAAGCCGACGAGGCCGCGTCGGCGGTCGTTACGCCACACCCGATCAACAGCGCAAACGCCGCTGCCGCAACACGCATGCGTCCTCTCTCCCTGCCCGTCATCGCCGCAATGGCGTAGCCGTAAACGAATGCGGCGCGGCGATCAAGTTCAGACAAGAATCGTGCCTCAGCCATCGATTTTCGGGGCTTCCGAGGCGGCGATCCGGGCCTCTTCCATCTCCGCGCGCCGGCGCCGGATGCGGTGATAGATCCAGACCGCCAACAGGATCGCCGCCAGTCCGGCGAGCATCACCACACTGAATTCTTGCGCGTAATGACCCAACGCGCGGTGCATCGCGCGGCCCGACACGTAACCCGCGCCGACAAACGTCACCGCCCAGATCAGCGCCGCGATCAGGTTGAGAATCAGAAAGCGCAGCCAGCCGACGCCGCTGATGCCGATGGTGAAGGACGAGAAATTGCGCACGCCATAGATGAAGCGGAAGGTCAAAATGAACCAGGCATCGTAGCGGCGCAGAACCGCCAACACCTTGTTGACGCGCGCGCGCCAGCGCGGACGACGCGCCAGCAATTTGAGTCCGATGGTCCGTCCGATCCAGAAATAGCACTGGTCGCCGCAGAAACTGCCGAGCCAGGCGGCCAACAGGAGCAGCGGCGCGTTCAACAGCCCTTGTGCCGCCGCGAAGCCGGCGAACAGCACGAAGGATTCGCCCTCGACGAAGGTCCAGGCAAAGGTCACGAGATACGGCCAAGCGCCGTGGCCCGTCAGCAGATGCTGCATGTGGAACGCGTTTCCTTCCCCTGGCGCGATCCTAAAGCGCGATCCGGTCAGACGGAAGCACCCTCGCTTCCGTCCGACCGGTGAATCACGCTCTACTCTATCGAATTAGAGACGGTCGGGCGGAGACGGGTCGAGGGGAGGTCGAGGGGAGAATGTTGCGGGCTTGGCGGCGCGGTTCCGTGGTATATGCTCGCGGCACCCGCGAAAACGAGAGCGCTATGAGCAAACTTCCCTTGTCCCGCTTCAAAGTCGTCGATCTCACCCGCGTGCGGGCGGGTCCGACCTGCGCGCGGCAACTGGCGGATTGGGGCGCCGACGTCATCAAGGTCGAAAGCGTCGGCGGCGACGACGGTTTGGGCGGCGGACGTGAATTGCCCGACTTCCAGAATCTGCACCGCAACAAGCGCAGCATCGCGATCGACCTGAAATCGCCGAAGGGCATCGAGGTTCTGAAGCGCCTCGTCAAAGGCGCGGACGTGCTGGTGGAGAATTATCGGCCCGACGTGAAATACCGGTTGGGCGTCGATTATGAGAGCATGAAGGCGGTCAATCCGCGCCTGGTCTATGCCAGCATTTCCGGCTTCGGCGAAACCGGCCCCTATCGCGACCGGCCGGGCTTCGACCAGATCGCGCAAGGCATGGGCGGCTTGATGTGGATCACCGGCTTGCCCGGACAAGGTCCGGTCCGGGTCGGCATCCCCGTCGCCGACCTCACCGCCGGGATCTTTGCCGCGATGGGGGTGCTGATCGCGCTTCTGGAGCGCGAGGAATCCGGCGAAGGCCAATGGGTGCAGTCGTCGCTCCTGGCGGCACAGATCGCGATGCTCGACTTCCAGGCGGCGCGTTGGCTGATCGGCCACGAAGTGCCGCCGCAAGCCGGCAACAATCATCCGACCGGCATCCCGACCGGCGTGTTCAAGACCAAGGACGGCGCCATCAACATCGCCAGCGCCGGCCAGACCATTTATACGCGGCTATGCGAAGCACTGGGCGCGCCGCAGCTTGCGACCGATCCGCGCTTCGCCAAGGCGTCGGACCGGCTCAAGAACCGCGACACGCTGAACGCGGCGATCGATGAGATCACCCTCACCAAAACATCCGCGGAGTGGATCGAACTCCTCAATGAGGCGAGCGTGCCGTCCGGCCCGATCTACAAAATGAACGAGGTGTTCGCCGATCCGCAGGTCAAGCATCTGCGCATGGCGCGGCCCGTCGTCTCGAAAAAGCGCGGGCCGATGGAGGTGGTGAGCCAGGCCGTGAGCCTCAGCCGCACGCCTTGGGACGTGCGCATGGCGACGCCGGAGCATGGCGAGCATACCGACCAGGTGCTGGCGGAGCTCGGCTACGGCGCCGGCGACATCGCCGCATTGCGCGCGGACAAGATCGTCTCTTAATTTTTTGGAGCCTTTCCCATGATCAAATCGCCCACCGAAAAACTGATCGCGGAAAAAGACGGCGCGATCGGCTGGCTGACCTTCAACAATCCGGCGCGGCGCAACGCGCTGTCGATCGACATGTGGGAAGGCATTCCCGTCGTCATCCACCAGTTCGAGCAGGATGACGACATCCGCGTCATCGTGCTGCGCGGCACGGTCGAGGCCAAGGCCTTCATCTCCGGCGCCGACATTTCCGAATTCGAGAAGCGCCGCGCCAGCAACAAGGACGCGGCGGGCTACAACGAGACCTCGGCCAACGCCTTCGGCTCGGTCGAGCATTGCCAGAAGCCGACCATCGCGATGATCCAGGGCTATTGCCTCGGCGGCGGCCTCGCCTTCGCCAATATGTGCGACATGCGCCTCGCCAGCGAGAACTCGCGCTTCTCGATTCCGGCGGCGAAGCTCGGCCTCGGCTATGGCTGGAGCGGCGTCAAAAAACTGATCGACTTGGTCGGCCCCTCGTTCGCCAAGGAGATTTTCCTCACGGCGCGCCAGTTCAACGCCGCCGAAGCGCTGGCGATGGGCCTGATCAACCGCGTGCTGCCCGACGCCGAACTCGAGACCTATACCCGCTCCTATTGCGGCATGATCGCAGAGAACGCGCCGCTGACCATGGCGGCAATCCGCGCCGCCGCCGACGAGATCGGCCGGCCCGACGGCGTGATCGACGCCAAGAAGCTCGACGCGATGGTGGCGGCCTGTTTCGACAGCGCGGATTACAAGGAAGGGCGCAACGCCTTCCTCGAAAAGCGCAAGCCGCAATTCAAGGGGCGGTAAGCGCGCCTACATCTCAACCTAATTCCGTCATGCCCCGGCTTGGCCGGGGCATCCACGAATTTTTCTTTTGAGATACTTATTCGTGGATGGCCCGCCTTCGCGGGCCATGACGACAGAGAAGTAGCCTCTACTCCGCCGCCGCAACCTTGGCCGGGATCGGGCAGGTGACGCCGGTGCCGGCGAGGCCGCAATATCCGTCCGGGTTCTTGCCGAGATATTGCTGGTGATAGTCCTCGGCGTAATAGAACGGCGGCGCCTCGGCGATTTCCGTGGTGATCGCCGGAAAGCCGTCGGCGACCAGCATCGCGTTGTAGGCGGTCATCGACGCCTCGGCCGCCGCCTTCTGCGCCGGCGTGGCGGTGTAGATCGCCGAGCGGTATTGCGTGCCGACATCGTTGCCCTGGCGCATGCCCTGGGTCGGGTCGTGACTCTCCCAGAAAATCTTCAGGAGCGCGTCGTAGCTCACGATTTTCGGGTCGAACACCACCAGCACGACTTCGGCGTGGCCGGTCATGCCGGAGCAAACTTCCTCGTAGGTCGGGTTGGGCGTGAAGCCGCCAGCATAGCCGACCGCCGTGGTGTAGACGCCCGGCGTTTCCCAAAACAGCTGCTCGGCGCCCCAGAAGCAGCCCATGCCGAAAATCGCCATCTCCAACCCGGCCGGAAACGGCGGTTTCAGGATATGGCCGTTGACGAAATGGCGGTTACCGACCGGCATCTGCATGGAGCGGCCCGGCAGCGCCTGGTCCGGCGTCGGCAATTCCCGCTTCTTGCGCAGCATCCACATGAGGCACCTCCTGGCCCCTCCAATGTAAGGAGTGCCGCCCCGGCCCGACAACCCCGTTGATTTCGCCCTCTCCTCATTGAGGAGAGGGTGCCGGCGCCGAAGGTGCCGGCGGGTGAGGTGTTGAAATCACATTCGAATGTCGACCTCCTCACCCTCCCGCGCTTTTCAGCGCGGGTCCCTCCCTCTCCTCAACGAGGAGAGGGACATTACGGTCCCTCTCCCCCCAATGGGCGGAGAGGGGTAAGAAATAGCCATGAAGGTCATGGAAATGCGCGAGGCCTGGGGCATCGGCCACATCGTCCCCGGCACACGTCCCGATCCCGGTCCGCCCGGCCGCGGCGAGGTCTTGATCCGCTTCGAGGCGGCGTCGCTCAATTATCGCGACCTGGTGATGGCGGAGCACGGTTATGGCCGCATGGGCAGCCTGCCGTTCATCCCGCTGTCGGACGGCGCCGGCCACGTGGTTGCGATCGGCGCCGGTGTCACGCGCTGTAAGCCCGGCGACCTGGTCTGTCCGATCTTTCTCCAAGGCTGGATCAGCGGAGCCTTACGCGAATCCTATCGCGGTACCACCATCGGGCGGCGACATCGACGGCACGGTGCGCGAATTCGGCATCTTTCCCGAGGCGGGGTTGGTGACGGCGCCGCGCGGCTGGACCGCGCTCGAGGCCGCCGCCCTACCCTGCGCCGCCGTCACTGCCTGGAACGCCGTCATCGGCAACGGCACCAAGACGGGCGACGTGGTGGTGACGCAAGGCACCGGCGGCGTCTCGTTGTTCGCGCTGCAATTCGCCAAGCTCGCCGGCGCCACCGTCATCGTCACCTCGTCGAGCGACGCCAAGCTCGAACGGGCCAAGGCGATGGGCGCGGACATCGCCATCAACTACCGGACGCAGCCGGAATGGGCCCGCATCGTGCGCGAGCGCATCGGCCGCGGCGCCGATCTGGTGATCGACGTCGGCGGCGCCGCGACCCTCGATCAATCGGTGCGCGCGACGCGCGCCAGCGGCACCATCTCGCTGATCGGCGTGATCGGCGGCGGCTCGGCGCCGCTGGAACTGGGCCGCGTCGTGACCCAGGCGATTCGCCTGGTCGCGGCCACCTGCGGCAGCCGCGAAATGTTCGAGGACATGGTCCGCGCCATCGACGCGCACGGGATCAAGCCCGCCATCGACGACCATGTCTATGCCTTTGCCGAGGTCGCGGACGCGCTCCGCGCCCTGAAGCTGGGCAAGCATTTCGGCAAGATCTGCCTGGAAGCACGATGAGCGCTCTGCGCGACTGGCTGCGCGCCAACAAGCTCGAACCGCTGGCCGAGACGTTCGAGGCCAACGACGTCGACCTCGACGTTCTGCCCGATCTGACCGAGACCGATCTCGAGAAGCTCGGCCTGTCGCTGGGCAATCGCCGCCGCCTCTTGAAGGCCATCGCCGAGAACGGCACGGCCGTAGCATCGCCGGCGGCGCCCGCCGAAGCCGCGACCGAGGCGGAGCGTCGCCAGGTCACGGTGATGTTCTGCGATCTGGTCGGCTCGACGGCGTTGTCCGGCGCGATCGACCCCGAGCATCTCGGCGACCTGATCCGGGCTTATCAGAACGCCGCCGCCGGCGCGATCGGCCGGTATGGCGGTTTCGTCGCCAAGTTCATGGGCGACGGCGTGCTCGCTTATTTCGGCTTTCCGCAGGCGTTCGAGGACGCCGCCGAGCGCGCGGTGCGCGCCGCGCTCGCCATCGTCGTCGAGATCGGCGGCATGACGCGGCCCGACGGCGGCAAGCTCCAGACCCGCATCGGCATTGCGACCGGCCTAGTCGTGGTCGGCGAGTTGATCGGCCAAGGCGCGTCGCAGGAGCGCACCATCGTCGGCGAGACGCCGAATCTCGCGGCGCGGCTTCAGGCGCTCGCGGCGCCCGACGAGATCGTCGTCGCCGAAGCGACGCAGCAACTGCTCGGCGGCCTGTTCCAGTTGCAAGCCACCGGCCCGCACGCGTTGAAAGGCATCGCATCGCCGGTCACGGCGTGGCGCGTCACCGGCGAGGCGTCGGTCGAGAGCCGCTTCGCCGCCATCCGCCACGCCGATCTGCCGATGATCGGGCGCGCGCACGAGATGGGGCTGCTGCTCGACCGCTGGCGTCTCGCCGCGCGGGCGAGGGGCAGATCGTGACCGTGACGGGCGAGGCCGGGATCGGCAAATCGCGCATCGCCGAATCCTTGCAGGAACGGATCGCGGCGGACCGCCACGCGCGCATCCACATGCAATGTTCAACTTATCACACGGACAGCGCGCTCTATCCGGTGATTCAGCATCTGGCGCGCGCCGCGCGGTTCACGCCCGACGACACGGCCGAGGCGAAGCTGGCGAAGCTCGCCGCGTTGTTTCCCGCCGACCGCCTGCCGCTGGCTGGCAGATCTGATGTCGCTGCCGGCGGCGCCGTCGCCGCTGACCCCGGCGCAACGCAAGGCCGCGACCATCGCCTGCTCATCGACGCGATGCTCCGCCTTGGCCAGACCAAGCCGGTGTTGCTGGTCCTGGAAGACGCGCATTTGATCGACGCGACCACGCTCGAGCTGATGACGCGCCTCACCGACAGTATCGCGGTCGGCGCGTCATTGGCGGTGGTGACGGCGCGGCCGGAATTCGTGCCGCCGTGGCAGGCGCGGGCGCACGCGACGCTGTTGACGCTGGCCGGCTCGGCCGCGCCGAATGCGCGCAGCTGGTCGCCGGCGTCGCCCCGGCGCATGGCCTGTCGGCCGAAACCATCGACACCATCGTCACCAAGACCGATGGCGTTCCGCTGTTTCCCGAGGAATTGACCAAGAGCGTCATCGGAAAGGCGGGCGGCGACGGCGCGACGGTGCCCGCGACGCTGAAGGATTCGCTGATGGCGCGGCTCGACCGGCTCGGCGAGGCGCGCGAGCTGGCGCAGATCGCATCCGTGATCGGCCGCCAATTCGCATTCGCCCTTCTCGACGCGGTGAGCGCGAAGCGCGGCGCGCTCGAAGCGGGGCTGGCGAAACTGGTTGCCGCGGGCATCGTCTTTCCCGAGGGCCGCGGCCTGGAGCGGGCTTCGCTTTCAAGCACGCGCTGGTGCGCGACGCCGCTTATGAGAGCCTATTCCTGGCGCGGCGGCGCGACTGGCATGCGCGCATCGCCCGCGCGTTTGAAGCGCGATTTTCCGAGACCGTCGCCAACGAGCCGGAATTGCTGGCGCAGCATTTCGGCGCGGCGGGATTGCCGCGCCGAAGCGTGCGACTACCGCATAAGGGCCGGCGACCGCGCCGTCAGCCCGCTCGGCCTATCAGGAGGCCATCGCGCATTTTAACGCGGGCTCAAAGCGGCGGAAACGCTTCCCGACGGCGAAGACCGGAGGCGCCGGGAATTGGCGCTGCTGCTTGAAGCTCGGCCCGCGCTTAATGGTGATCCGGGGGCGCAAAGTCCGGAAGCCGAACGGAGGTCTATCGCCGCGCCGCCGAGATCGGTGAGGCGCTCAACGACAGTCACGCGGCCTTCAGGCGAAATGGGGCCTGTGGCTCAACGCCAATCTCGGCCGCAAGACAGCGCAGGCGCGCGACCGCGCCGAGAATTGATCACGCTGGCCCGAGCGCTCGGGCGACGGCGAGCTGTTGCTCGAAGCGTATCATTGCGGCTGGTCGACGGCGATTTTTCCGCGGCGATGTGGCGACCGCCCGCGACTGGTGCCGGTTCGGGATCGAAACCTACGACATCGCGCGCCACCGCCATCTCGGCCGCGGCCTTTGGCGGTCACGATCCGGGCGTCTGCGCGTACGTCGTGCAACGCGTGGTGTCTCAGCATCGCCGGCCACCCCGATCAAGTGGCGAGAGCGCCGCGCGCGGGATGGCGCTGGCGGAGGCGCTCGACCATCCCTTCAGCATCGCGCATGGCTCTACAATTCTGCCAGTCGCTACCAGATGGCCGGCGATCGCGCGCGCCCGGCGACCGCCGCCGTGTCCGTCGCGCTGGCCGAAAAATTCGGTTTGATGTCCTATCTCGCCGGCAATTTGCTGCTGTCGGCGTGGGCCGCCGCCGCCGGTCGGGCGATCGCGCGAAGCGGCGCGGCTGTCGAGCCGAAATCGGCAACGCCGTCGTTTTCGGCCCGCTGCCGCAATTTATCTGGATCGCAGGCGAAGTGCTGATGCTTGCCGGCCGAGCGGCGGACGCTCTCGCATATCTCGACCGCGGCCTCGCCGGCCAACGAGGAGCGGGATGTCGGCCTCTATATGCCGAGATCATCGCCTGCGCGGCTTGTGCCTTGTGGCGCTCGATCGCGGCAACAAGGACGAGGCGCGCGCCGCCTTCGTCACCGCCAAGGAAATCGCCGACCGCCAGGGCGCCGTCATCTTCGCGCGGCGGGCCGAAACTGCGCTGTTGGGGTTATGAAAACGCCAAATGCGTTGACAAATCGCGCAAAATATGCTATGAACATAAAATCGAATTGCCGGATGGCCTTAAGCGGGCGGGAAGGAGGTTGGCAGGAGACAGTCCTGTAAATTCCCTGCAGAAGCAGCAAACGGTCGTTAACGCGTCGCCGCGCCGTATACCGGGTCACATCACCGACTGGACCCACTCCACGAGCTTGCTCTTGGGCAGGGCGCCGATCTTGATCCCCGCGACCTGGCCGTTCTTGAACATGATCAAGGTCGGGATGCCGCGCACGCCGTATTTCATCGGCGTCTGCGGGTTCTCGTCGATATTGAGCTTGGCCACCGTGACCTTGCCCTGCATGTCGGTGGCGATGTCGTCGAGGAACGGCGCGATCATCTTGCACGGGCCGCACCACTCGGCCCAGAAATCCACCAGCACCGGACCCGGCGCCTTGAGGACGTCGTCGGCGAAAGATTGGTCGCTGATCTTGGTGGTGTTGGCGCTCATGGTGGCTCCTGGTTGGATGCCCCAAAGATTAGGGGAGTGTTCGAAGAAGCGTCAAGCGATCCCGCCCGCGCCGGTAGCGGGCTGGGATGCGCCCATCGCCCTTGACAAGTCGAGCAACGCGCCCGGGATCGGCATCAGCATCGGTCCGTCCGTCCACAGAATCGCGGCGTCGACGGCATGGCGGGGATAAATCGCCTGGACCGCATCGCGATAGGCGGCGAGCTGTTGCAGATAGGCCGGCGGCACCGATTCGGGATCGGCCGGCGGCGGCCGCAGCGTCTTGTAATCGACGATCAACACCCGGGCCGGCAACACGACGATCCGGTCGATCTGGCCGGAAATGGCTCGATCGCCGAGCAACGCCACCACCGGTACCTCGGCGCGACTGGTCGGGCCGAAGACATGAGCGAAGTCCGGATGCTCCAGCACCGCGAGGGTCTCGGCCAGAATCGATTCCTGTTCCTCCGGCGGAGACGCATGAAGCGCAAGGCCGAGATAACGCCGGCCCGCAGCTGGGCGCGCTTCCGGCGCCAGTTCCGGCAGGCTTTGCAGCAGACGATGGACCAGCCGGCCGCGCTGGAATTGATCGCCGCCGTCGTCGCTCAAGGGGGACCGGACGGGCGGATCCGTCACGCTGGGCCGCGACGGCGCGAGCGGCCGGGGCGGGGTTGGCTCGGGCGTCGGCAGGTCGCGCAGCCATTCGGGCTCGGTGGTTTCCGGTCGTGCCTCCCGCTCGGCCACGGTCTTGCCTTCCGGCGCCGCGCTTTGCGGCGATTCGAGCCGCAGCCCGGCGCCCAACCAATCGTCGGCGAACGCGAATTCGACCGCACCGGCGCTTTCGAGACCCGCCTTCACCAGCTCGTACCAATTCCCAGCCGGCGCCGGCCGCTTGGTGTTCCAGCCGCAGACATAAAGCCGGTCCTCGGCGCGCGTCATCGCGACATAGAGCAGGCGCCGATATTCCTCGTCGCGCCGCTGTTGACGGCCGCGGCCTTCGCCATGTCGAACGCGGGCGCGCCGCCGGCGCGGCCGCCCCAGATCGGCAGTCCGTCCGCGCCCCACAGGATTTTCGGCAGGCGCGTCGGCGCTTGCAGCGTGTCGGGCAGAATCACGATCGGCGCCTGCAACCCCTTCGCACCGTGCACCGTCATGATCCGCACCTCGTCGCGGCCGCGCTGGTCGAGATCGCGCTTCACCTCGGCCTCGCCGGCGACCAGCCAGGCGAGAAAGCCTTGCAGCGACGGCCCATGAATCCGCTCGTAGCACAGCGCCGCCGCCAAAAATTCGTCGAGCGGATCGGCGGCGTCGGGACCGAGCCGCCGCAACATTGCCCGCCGGCCGCCCCGAGCGCCGAGCACTTGGGCATAAATCTCGTAAGGCGGCACGAAGTCGGCCTGCGCCAAAAGCGCCGACAGTTCCGCCGCGGCGCTTGCGAATTCCGGCCGTTCGGGCGAACGCCGCCGCAATTCCGCCCACAGCGAACGATCGCGCCGGTACGCCAGTTCGTAGAGCAAATCGTCGTTCCAATCGAACAACGGCGACTTCAGCACCGTCGCCAAATTCAGCTCATCCTCCGGCAACAGCAGGAAATTGCCGAGCGCCACCAAGTCCTCGACGGCAAGCTGCTCGGTCAGACGTATGCGGTCCGCACCCGCCACCGGCACGCCCAATTCCTTGAGCGCGCGGATCAACTCCAGCACGAAGGCGTTGCGCCGGCGCACCAGGACCAGAATGTCGCCCGCCGTCACAGCGCGGCCGCGCGCAACGAGCATTTCCTGATTGTCGATCCAGCCCTTGATGCGATTGGCGACGGCGCGTGCGAGACGTGCCGGCGGGGCGCGCACGCGGCGGCGGTCGGCCGGCAACTCCCAGGCCGATTCCGCGCTTTCCTCCTCGGGGTCGACCGGCGGCCACAGCTCGACAAGACCCGCCATGCCGCCGCGGTGGGGACGATGACGCAAGGGCGTGCCCGGCGCCGCCACGCCTTGCGCAGCGGCGGCACTGGCGAAGACGGCGTCGACCGCTTGCAGCACGGCCGGCACCGAGCGGAACGACAGGTCGAGATCGACCGGCTCCAGCCGCTTGCCGGCCGCCGCGACCTTGCTAGAGAAGTGCACATGCATGCGGGGGAACGCGGTCGGGTCGGCGCCCTGGAAACTGAAGATCGATTGTTTGACATCGCCGACGGCGAAAATCGTGCGGTTGACGTCGCGGGCGCCCTCGCCGGCGAAAAATTCCTCGGCAAGATCCGCGACGACCTGCCATTGCTCTGGATTGGTATCTTGCGCTTCGTCGATCAGGATGTGGTCGAGGCCGCCGTCGAGCTTGAACAGCACCCAGGGGGCCACCCCCGGCCGGCGCAGCAAGTCGCGCGTGGTCAAAATCAGATCGTCATAGTCGAGCAGGGCCCGGCGGCGCTTGTTCCGGCGATAGGTGCGCAGCAGCGCCTCGGCCACCTGCATCAGCGCCGCCGTCGCGCCGTAAAGCGCCGCAACGCGGCAGCGCGCCACCGCCGCGATCACCCGCGCGGCTTCGCCATCGAGCGTCACCGCCTCTTGCGGCTCATCGTTCAGGAAATTCTTGGTGTAAATCGTCTTGCGCGGCTCGTTCTTCTGCGTCAGGTAGCAGGCCGCATAATCGTCGAAGCGCGCGACGCGGTCAGCCGGCGCCTCAAGCCATCGGATGATGTCCGCACCGCGTTTCCGATCGCTTGGCTTGTCGCTGTCGGCAAGCGCCCGCGCCGCCGCCAGCACCATGCCGTCGTCGAAATCACGGCTCGCTGCCGCGATCACCGAGGCCGGCGTCTCACCTGCCGCGACGCCGAGCAATTCCCGCAATTGCTTAAGCAGATACTCAACGCCATTGGCAAAAAGTGGCTCCAGCTTGGCGCGTTGCCGGGCCACTTCGCCGATCAATGCGTCGAAACCGCCTTCGCCGGTATGGCTTGCGATTTCGCCCAACGCCGCGGCCAGCGCCGGCATGTCCAGGATTTCGGAGCGCGCCTGCAGCAACACTTCGGCGGCCGTGCGCTCGTCGAGCACGGTGAAATGCGGCGCGATGCCAGCCTCGATCGGGAATCGCCGCAGCACGGATTGGCAGAAAGCGTGGATCGTGTCGATCCGCATGCCGCCGGGCGTGTCGAGCAGCCGCGCGAACAGGCGCCGCGCGTCGTCCAGCATGTCACGCGTCGGCGGCACGCCAAGCAACTCTTTGAGGTCCAACGCCAGCGCGCCGTCACCGGCAATCGCCCAAACGCCAAGCCGCTGGCTCAGGCGGATAGCCATCTCAGCCGCAGCGGCCTTGGTAAAGGTGAGGCAGAGGATGCGTTGCGGCGCGTTGCCCTTGAGCAACAGCGCCAGCACGCGATCAGTCAGAACCTTGGTCTTGCCGGTGCCGGCCGACGCCGCGACCCAAACGGAGGCGCCGGTGTCCGCCGCCTTCCGTTGGGGCCTTTCTGGATCGAGCAGGTCTAGCGTGGACCTTTACCCAAGTTTCGAGAAGCCGGGCGCGACATGCTTGCAGTTGTTGTGGAAGATATCGAGCTTCTGCTCCTCATTGAGGAAGCTCATCTTGCTGATGATCGGCACCAGATCGTCGCTCTGCTTGCCGGTCTCGGGGCGGATCGCGCCGCCGGAACCCGGCGCCTCAGTACCGAACAGTATGCGCTTCGGCGTGCGCTGCTTGATCGCCGCTTCGAGATAATCGACGTCGAGCGCGCACGTGTCGAAAAAGAGATTCTTGCTCAGATCCTTTTGCGACAGATGGTAGTCGGTCTTGATGAAACGATCGAGCGCGCCGCCGCAATGGCAGACCACGACCTTGAGGCCGGGGAAGCGCTTGAAGACGTCGCCATGCGACAGCAGTTGCGTTGCGAGATACTGTTCCCAGGCGAAGCCGATCTGATAGTTCTGCGGAATCGTCTTAAGCCGCGGATCGGTGCAGTTGGTGCCGTGCACGATGATCGGCAGATTGTGCTTTTCGCAATAGGCGTAGACCGGGTCCCAATATTTGTCGTCCATGCCCGGCGAGCTGCGGTCGCCGGCCGGGTCGGGCGTGAGATAGCAGCCGGTGAAGCCCAGCTCGCGATGACAATATTCGAGCTCGGGCAGGCAATGGCTGAGATCGTCGGCCTTCGGGTTCTGCGGCAGGCACGCGGCGCCGCTGAACCGGGTCGGATGAACCGCGCATTGCCGCGCGATCATGTGATTGATGAAGCGGCACCAGCTGGGCAACAGATGCTTCTGCATCCATCCGAGCATCAGGAAGGGACGCGGGCCGATGAGCTGGGCGTCGATATTGTGGTCGTCGAGCATGTCGACGTGACGCTTCAGAGCGGCGGCCCAGGCTTGCTCGCCCATGCCAAATCGCGGCAGGTCCTTGCGCGGGTCGTCCGATAGGGGCGTGTTGCTGGCCAGCAAAAGGCCGAGCGCCGCACTGCCATTGACCGGCGCGGAGTAATGGCCGTGAATGTCGAGAACCTTGGTGCCGTTATACATGGTGCTTGCACTCCCCGGTTTGATTTGTCGGTTGCTTCTATTATACCCGCCGCGGCCCTGTCCCGGTCAAATAACGCATGGCTATCAGTACCTTTCACCGCCGCCATCGTCCTGCGGCGCGATCAATTCATGCGGCTTGTCGAGGCCGCGCAATTGGTGAAAGCCAAGCGACTGCAGCCTGCCGCCATGGACGCGCGCGAAATCGTCGCTGACCAGGATCGGCCGGTTGACGGATTTCGCCACCGCCTCGACGCGGCTCACCAGATTGACAGCGGGGCCGATCACGGTGAAATCCAGCCGCCGGGCCGCGCCGATATTGCCGTAGAGCACGGTGCCGTAGTGCAGCGCCACGACCATCGGCAGCGCGGGCTGGCCGGCGTCGCGCGCCGCGTCCGCCAGCTTCCGCGTCGCCGCCAGAGCCTGCGACGCCGCGGCCAGCGCGTTGGCAGCGGCTTGCGCCGCGCCCGCTTCGCCCTCGGCCGGGAAAATCGCCAACAACCCATCGCCGATGAATTTCAGGATTTCGCCGCCATGGCTTTCGATTGCTTTCGCTTGCTCGTCGAACAGCGCGTCGAGGACCTCGATCACCCGCGCGCCGGGGACCAGGTCCGAAAACGCGGTGAAGCCCCGCAGATCAGACGACCACAGCACCGCCGCGATCTCCTCGCCGCTGCCGCGCCGAATCTGCCCCGCCAGCACCCTGGGACCGGTCTTCGGCCCGAGATAGGCATTGAGCACGTTGGCCGCGATCAGCCGCTGGCTGTGCCATTCGGTCGCGATCGCCAGCGGCTCCGCCACCGAGGAAAGTTGCGCGATCTCATCCTCGGCGAACCCGCCCGCCCGGTCGGTGACATAAGCCAGATAGTTTCGCCGCCCCTGCCCGGCGGGGATCGGCAGCGCCAGCAAATCCGTACCGCCCCGCGCCTTTAGATCGTGCAGCACGGGAAAATCGAGCTGGTCGTCCGGCAGGTCGATGCGGCGGCGGATGGTCTCGCCGCCGTCACGCACCCGC
This sequence comes from uncultured Alphaproteobacteria bacterium, assembly GCA_963729845.1. Classification (GTDB taxonomy): domain Bacteria; phylum Pseudomonadota; class Alphaproteobacteria; order ATCC43930; family CGMCC-115725; genus JAATGI01. Next base: position 278,297 of record CAVSQC010000006.1, on the reverse strand, counting down.
AGCACCGGGTTTTCGGCGTAGGGGATGCGTTCGCCGACTTCGTGGCCGATCATCACCTCGACCGTGCGCGCGGTCGGCAGCCACCAGACATAGGAGGCGCCGAGGAATTGCGGGTGAAGCGTCGTGATGCTGAGCGTCACGCGCATCACCGGTAGGCCCGCGGCAAGAAGCCGCCACGCCAACTCGTCAACGATTTGCGCCAGGGACGGCGTGGTGCGCGCGGCTCCGGCGAGCCACACACGAATATTCTCGATCGTGTCCGATGCCGGCCGCGCTTCGCGCGGACGTTCGACCGTCTCGCGAGTGACCAGGTCCTGGCCCGCGACCTGGTACTGCAACGTTACCGGTTGGGCGGTATCGCTCATGTGGCTAGAACGCGTTGCCTGCCCGCAGCCAAGCGACATAGTCGGCCATGGCATCGTCGACGCCGAAAGCGGGGCGATAACCGAGCGCGCCGGCACGGGCCAGGTCCATCGCCGGGTTTACGCCGCGATTGTCGGGACCGCTGCCCTCTTGCAGCGACACGACCGTGCCCGGCACGGCCTTCTCTATGGCGGCGGCGAAATCGGCGCCCGACACGCTTCGGCCGCCGCCGATATTGTAGACCGTGTGATCGAGTTTCGGCGCAGTATGGACCAGGCGGACGCCCTCGGCGCAATCCTTGACATAGACCGCGTCGAGCGCGTCGCCGGCGAAATCGGGGCGGTTGTTGGGGCGCGGCAACGGCGCCTTCTGGCCCTTAGCGGCAGCGTGGGCGAGACGGCTCGCGAGATTGTTCATCGAATGATAAACCGGCCCCCAGACGTTGCCGATCCGCAGGCATACGACCTCGATGCCGGTGCGGTCGCCGTAATGCTGGCCCAGCACCTCAAACGCCTTTTTGAAAGCCTCGGTCGGATGCGCGCCGCGCATCCGGAGCGGCATGTCCTCGCGGAACGGGCCGGTATCGACGCCGCCATAGATCGAGGAGGAACTGGCAATGGAGATGCGCTTCACCCCGGCGACCCGGCCCGCTTCGAGCACGTTGATCAGGCCCGACATGTTCATGCGGTAGTCCTCCGCCGGCGAGAGTTGACCCAGCGGCGTCACCACCAGATGGATGATGCTGGTGATCTTGTGCTTCTGCGCGACCTCGATGATGCCATGCGGGCCGGTGACATCGACCGTCTCGATCGGAAATTTCCGGTCCGCCAGGAAGGACGGCATACGCCCCGAACGAAATCGGGTCGCCACCACCTCGTGACCCGCCTTCAAGAGACTCGCCACCGTATGGCTGCCGATGAACCCCAAGCCACCCGTGACCAGGATCATGCCTGCCTCCCATGCACGCTTTGCTTATTCCTCTTACCCAATCATAGGCTTATCGTAGGCTGTTGGGCGAGATAAGGCGACCGGGAGACTGCCATGCTGAAGGAAGAGAACGAACTTCTGTGCCGCGTCGGGCCGGGCACGCCGATGGGCAATTTCATGCGCCAGTTCTGGGTGCCGGTGATGCCGGCGGCAGGGCTGGAGGCGGGCGGCGATCCCGAGCGTGTCCGCATCCTGGGCGAGAATTTCGTCGCTTTCCGCGCCCATGACGGCCGCGTCGGCTTTTTCGACGAAGGCTGCCCGCATCGCGGCGTCTCGCTGGTGCTGGCGCGCAACGCCGATTGCGCCCTTACCTGCATCTTCCACGGCTGGAAGATCGATGTCTCCGGCAAGGTGGTCGATGTCCCGGCCGAGCCGCCCGAGCGCCGCGAGGCGTTCGCCGCCCGCGTCAAGGTCAACCATTATCCGACGCATGGAGAAGGCCGGCATCCTGTGGGTCTGGCTTGGCAAGGGCGAACCGGCGCCGTTCCCGAAATACAATTGGATCGACCTGCCGCAGAGCCATATTCGCTTCGGCCTCGGCATGATCAAGTCGAACTGGCTCAACGGCCTCGAAGGCCAGCTCGACAGCGCCCATGTCGGTATCCTGCATCAGGACTGGGCGACCAAGGACCCGAAGCAGTTCGGCAAGAGCAACATCGACAACGCCACGCTCGACCTCGCACCGCGCTTCGAGTTCGAGGAACAGCCCTACGGCTTCCGCGAGGCGGCCGTCCGCAACATGCCCGACGGCCAGCACTATGTCCGCGTCCGCGAATTCGTCATGCCGTGGTACTCGTATATTCCCCAGGGCGGCGGCCGCGACGGCATGCAGCTTCTCACCATCTCCGTGCCGGTCGACGACGAGACCTCGATCCAATGGGATGTGCGCTACAATCTCGTCCGGCCGCTGACCGACAGCAATTGGCCGAACCAGACCAAGATCAACGACATGACCGCGATGCTGGGCGGCGCCGAAAAGCGCTACGGCCAGGACCGCGAGATGGTCAAAGCGGGCAAATGGTCGGGCTTCAAGGTGCTGCGGCACGAGGACTATGCGGTGGCCGTGGCGCAAGGCGCCATCGCCGACCGCAGCAAGGAGTTCCTGGCCTCGAGCGACATTCCCATCGTGCGGGCACGCCGCGCCTTGATGATCGCCGCCAAGAAGAGCGTCGACGGCGAGAAGGGACCGGAGTTCAACCCCGCGATTCGATGGGGCGCGGTCCGCGCCTTCGCCGAAACCATCCCGGCCAACGCAGACTGGAAGCAGTTGCCACGGGGGTGAGCGCGTTGACTTCGTCCGATCTTCCGCTTTCGCCTTACAAAGTCATCGATCTGACCCGGGTGCGGTCCGGGCCGACCTGCGTGCGGCAGCTGGCCGATTGGGGCGCCGACGTCATCAAGGTCGAGGCGACCGGCGAAGACGAGTTGCAAGGCGGCACCCGAGAATCCTCCGACTTTCAGAATCTGCATCGCAACAAGCGGGCAATGGCGCTCGACCTCAAGACGCAAGGACGGCGTCGAGATCCTGAAGCGCATGGTCCGCGAAGCCGACGTGCTGGTCGAGAACTACCGGCCCGACGTGAAGCACCGGCTCGGCATCGATTACGAGACGTTGCGCGCCGTCAATCCGCGCCTCGTCTATGCCAGCATCTCCGGCTTCGGCGAGGACGGGCCTTATCGCGAGCGGCCGGGCTTCGACCAGATCGCGCAGGGCATGGGCGGCATCATGTCGGTCACTGGCCTGCCCGGCCAAGGCCCGGTGCGCGCCGGCATTCCCATCGCCGATCTGTGCGCCGGCATTTTCGCTGCCCAAGGCATTCTGCTGGCCTTGCTGGAGCGGGAGCGGTCGGGCCAGGGCCAATGGGTGCAGTCGTCGCTACTGGCGGCGCAGATCTTCATGCTCGATTTCCAGGCGGCGCGCTGGCTGATGGACCGCCAGGTGCCGGGCCAGGCCGGCAACAATCATCCGTCCGGAGCGCCGACCGGCGTGTTCGAGACCAAGGACGGGCATATCAATATCGCGACCACCGGCCAGGAAATCTATCGCCGCTTCTGCGACGCCATCGGCGCGCCATCGCTGTTCACCGATCCGCTGTTCGCCGACAACCGCACCCGCTTCAAGAACCGCGACAAGCTCAACGCCGCGATCGAGGAAGTCACCAAGACAAAAAACTCCGCCGAGTGGATCGATCTGTTCAACAAGGCCGGCGTTCCCGCCGGTCCGATCTACAATATCGGCGAAGTGTTCGCCGATCCGCAGGTCCAGCATCTCGGCATGGCGGCGCCGCTCGACCATCCGAAAAAGGGCCGCACCGAATATCTGGCCCAGCCGATCAAGCTAAGCCGTACGCCGTGGCGCCTTCATTCCGTTCCACCGGCAAAGGGCGAACATACCGACGAGGTGCTGCGCGCGCTCGGTTACGACGCCAAGACCATCGCCGATCTGCGGGCGCGGAAAATCGTCGAGTAGCTATCCGTTCGCGGTGGTCGGATCGATCGTGCGCCGGATTTCAGTGATCTTGTTGGCGGGGAAGCCGCTGATCTGGGCGTGCTTCCGGATCACGTCTTCGTTCTCGGCGAGATAGACGCAAAAGGTCTTGTCGGCCGCGACATAGGACTCGACCCATTGAATCGACGGCCCCAACTGCGCCAGCGCCGCGTTGGATGTTTTCGCGGCCGCCTTGAGCGCCTCGCGTTCCGCGCTGCCGATGGCCGGTAGTTCCCGTTCGATAATAAAGCGACGCAACGCCATTCTTTCCTCCATTTGGCTCGCGCGGCAGGGTCGCAGAGTATGACCGCGCCGACAAGCGACGTTGTCACAAAAGCCTGTTACTTGCCTGTGGTCAAACCGTGATCCAGGTCGCGGATAATATCGGCGACGGATTCCAAACCGATCGACAGGCGAACCACCTCCGGGCCGGCGCCGGCGGCAAGGCGCTGTTCGTCCGATAGTTGGCGATGCGTGGTCGAAGCGGGATGCAAGATCAAGCTGCGCGTGTCCCCGATATTGGCGAGATGCGAGAACAGCCGCACGCTCTCCACCAGTTTTACGCCCGCCTCATAGCCGCCCTTAACGCCAAAGGTGAACACAGAGCCGGCGCCCTTCGGCATGTACTTCTGCGCCAGCGCATGGAATGGGCTGGATTTGAGGCCGGCATAGGACACGAACGAGACACGCGGATCGGCAGCGAGAAACTCCGCAACCGCCTGCGCGTTGGCAACATGGCGCTCCATCCGCAGCGGCAGGGTTTCGATCCCGGTGATGGTGAGGAACGCGTTCATCGGCGACAGCGCCGGACCGAAATCGCGCAACGCGACGGCGCGCGCTTTCATGGTGAAAGCAAAGTCACCGAAATTCTCGTAGAAACGGAAACCGTGATAGGCCGGCTCCGGCTCGGTAAGCGACGGGAACTTTCCGTCGGCGCCCCAATCGAATTTCCCGCTTTCGATCACCGCGCCGCCGAGCGCATGGCCGTGCCCGTCGAGGAACTTGGTGGTCGAATGGGTGACGAGGTCCGCGCCCCACTCGAACGGCCGGCACAGATAGGGCGTTGCCAGCGTGTTATCGACGATGAACGGCACGCCCGCTTCGTGCGCGATTTTCGCCACCGCTTCGAGGTCGACCACGATGCCGCCCGGATTGGCGAGGCTCTCGATGAAGATCGCCTTGCATTTCGGCGTCAGCGCCTTGCGGAAATTCTCCGGGTCGGTCGGATCGACGAAATGGCAGGTCCAACCCAATCGCTTGAACGACAGGCCGAACTGCGTGAGCGAGCCGCCATAGAAGTTGCGCGACGCAACGAATTCGTCGCCCGGCTCCAGCAGCGTGAAGAAGGCGAGGAACTGCGCGGCGTGGCCCGACGCGGCGGCGATGGCGGCGCGGCCGCCTTCGAGATTGGCGAGCCGCTCTTCGAGCACCGACACGGTCGGGTTGCCGATGCGCGAATAGAGATAGCCGAAATTATGGAGATTGAAGAGCGAAGCGGCGTGCTGTGCATCGTCGAAGACATAGGCAGTGGTCTGATGGATCGGCGTGGCGCGCGCTCGCGTTGTGGGATCGGGCGCCGCGCCCGAGTGGATGGCGCGCGTCTCGAACCCGTAGGAAAGATTGCCGACCGTCCCGCCGTCGCGTTTCGGTCCGGTCGCGCGGTTGGGCGCTTCGAACGGACGGTTGGAGATGATGCCGCTATCGACCCCGCTCCACCCCAACTCGCCGCCGAGCCGGCCATACTCGATCTTCATGCAGCGGTCCTGCACCACCTCGAGGCCCGCCGCCTCGGCGCGCTTCGCGGCTTCCTCGTTGCGGATGCCGAGCTGCATCCACACCACCTTCGCCTTGATGGCGATGGCGTCCTCGACGATCGGCGGCACCTGCGCCGGATTGCGGAAAATGTCGACCACATCGACCGGCTCCGGGATATCGCGCAGCGAGGCGTAGACCTTCTCGCCGTTCAACGTTTTCCCGGCGAGGCCGGGATTGACCGGAATCACGCGATAGCCTTTAAGCTGGAGATAGCGCATCACCAGATGGCTCGGCCGGTTCCAGTTGGCCGAGGCACCGACTAGCGCGACGGTGTGCGCGCGTTGCAAGATGCCGCGCAGCTTGGCGTCGGAGTAGGAGTTGTCGGTCATCGGTTTTCAGTTGTCAGTTCTGACATAATTCCAACCTACTACCGATACCTGACGACTGATAACCGGTAACTGGAGGTATTTTTGATGCCCAATCCCAAGGACGTTGCCGTCTTCGTCGGCAGTCTGCGCAAGGAATCCTTCACCCGCAAAGTGGTGATGGCCATGGCCAAGATCGCGCCGCCGACCATGAAACTGTCGATCGTCGAGATCGGCCATCTTGGTCCTTACAATCAGGACCTCGACGCGAACCCGCCGGCCGAATGGGCGGCACTGAAGGAGCGCATCCAAAAGGCCGACGCGATCCTGTTCGCGACGCCGGAATATAATCGCTCGGTTCCCGGGTTCCTCAAGAACGCGATCGACGTCGCCTCCCGGCCGTATGGCAAGAGCGCCTGGGACGGCAAGCCGTCGGCGGTCATCAGCGTCTCGCCGGGTGCGATCGGCGCGTTCGGCGCCAACCACCATTTGCGGCAGTCGCTGGTGTTTCTCAACATGCCGACCATGACCCAGCCCGAGGCCTATGTCGGCGGCGCCGCCAACCTGGTCGACGCCAACGGCGATTTCGTCAAGCCCGAGACCAAGGAGTTTCTCGCCAAATTCCTGGCGGCTTTCGAGGGCTGGATCGACCGAAATGCCGCTAAGAAGTAGCCGGAGGCGCCGGTCCGCCGTCTTTTTAGTTTGAAAAAGGAATTTCCCCGCCCCTATGCTCACTGGATAATCACAAGAAACGACGGAATGGCGCCGGAAAATCGCCGTTTCGCATGACGGAGGTCGGGGCGGACAGAGATGCGTCGGCGGTGGTTCTTGGCGGCGATCGGCGCCGCACTGCTCGCGGCGTCGGGGCTTGCGGCCTCGGCGCGGGCCGCGAGCGAGTTCGACCATCGGGTCGCACTGGTCATCGGCAACGCCGATTACCAATATGTTCCGCATCTCGGCAATCCCGCCAACGATGCCCGGCTGATCGCCCAAACGCTGCGCGGCGTCGGTTTCGACATCATCGGCGGCGGCGCGCAAATCAACCTCGACAAAAGCGCCATGGAAAAGGCGATCCGGGATTTCGGGCGCCATCTCACCGTTCGCACCGTCGGACTGTTCTACTACGCCGGGCACGGTCTCCAAATTCGGGGCGAGAACTATCTCGTGCCCGTCGGCGGCAATCCGGCGTCGGCTGGCGACGTCGATTTCGAGCTGGTGAACGTCAACGTGATCCTGCGGCAGATGGCGGATTCCGGTTCCACCCTCGATCTCATGATTCTCGACGCCTCTCGCGCCAATCCGTTCGGCGGCCGCAGCTTCCGTGACGCCGCTCCCGGCTTGGCGTTGATGCAGGCGCCGCGCGGCACCGTGATCGTCTATGCCGCGCAGCCGGGCTCCGTCGAGATCGAGGGCGACGGCGCCAACAGCCCCTTCACCAGGGCGCTGGCCGCGGCGATGATCAAGCCGGGCCTCGACGTGCTCAGCATCTTCAACGATGTCGGCGTCGCCGTGGATCTGGCGACCAAGCACGAGCAACAGCCTTGGACCTCGTCGACGCCGATCGAGGGCAAGTTCGTCTTCGCCGCGGTCGAGGCGGAGAGGAAACCGGCGCCGGCGCTCAATCCATCGCCCGAGGTCAAGCCGCGCCAGCCCGTGTCCGGCAACACGAGTCAACAGGTCGAGATGGCCTACTGGGAAACGATCAAGGACAGCCGCGATCCCGCCGATTTCGAGGCCTATTTGAAACGGTATCCCGACGGATCGTTCGTCGATTTGGCGCGCAACCGCATCGCGATGTTGAGCCAGCAGAAGACGGCGGCGAACGCGCCAAACAACGACATGGTGACGATCCATGCGACGTTCATGCGCGTCGCCCCGGACGAGGCGGCGCGATTCGTTGTGCGGCTGAACCAAGGCGAGCATGTCACCGTCACCGGCAGGGCGGGTGACGATTGGTATGCGGTCACGGCGCGGGGCAACTTGTACGGCTATGTCTGGGTTTCGACGGTGAAGCCGGCCGCCGCCGAAAAAGCTCAGAACGATTATGCCAGCCCGCCGCTGACCACGGCGATGAAGAAGACGGATACGAACGACACGGTGGCCGCGGCCGCCGCGCCCCCCGCCGAGCCGCGCAACCAGGCCGACATGATCGACATGATCAAGCGACGCGCCGAGGAAGCCGCGGCGCGAGCACGAGCCGAGGCGGACGAAGCGGTAACCGCGAACGAGCGCGGCGAGGCCGCCGCGGCGCGGGCCCGGCAAGAAGCGCAGCACGCCCGTCAGAATGCGCCGGGCCATTACGTCGGGCCGGTTTATCGCGATGGCGTCAAGTCGAACGACCGTTTCGAGGGCGAAGTCTCCAACAATGCCTGGAACGGCTACGGCATATTTTTCTTCGCCGATGGCGGCCGCTATGAGGGCGAATGGAAAAACGGTCAGCGCAACGGCTACGGGGTCAATTACTGGGCGAATGGCGAGCGTTCTTCCGGACAGGAGCGGGACGACAAGCGCAACGGCTACGGCGTCAATGTCCTGCCCAACGGCTCGACTTACAAAGGCCACTGGGAGAATGACGACCGCAACGGCTATGGCGTCCTGCCCTGGTCCGACGGACGCTACGAGGGCGAATTTCGCGACGGTTGGGCCGAGGGTTACGGCGTCGGAACCTATACCGACGGCCGCCGCTATGAGGGCCAGTTCACTCACGGCAATTGGAACGGCCGCGGGGTGCTGATTCAGACCGACGGCTCGGTCCAGGCTGGAATGTTCAGCGGCGGCTACTATTCCGGGCCGTTCACCACGGCACAGCAATGACCGGGCAACGCGTCTAACGCGGCTGCGGCGCCGATTGCCGACCGCGCCAGCCAACCAGAGGGACCAGAAATGGCAACAGTGGATTTCGCCAAACTGCCGACTTTCGACCAATTGCCGGTAAAGGAAGGGGCGCCGCCGGAATCGGCATGGGGCGTGTTCGGCGACGACGACGAGCTGGGCTGCCTCAATTTCCTGACGCCGGAAAACATCGTCGCCGCGGCAAAGCTGGTGAAGCGCGGCAAGGTGTTCCGGCTCGATGCCCGGGTCGGCTACGCCAAGCCGCCGCTGTTCGGCCGCCCGCCCTTCGTCCATGACATCGTCAATCTCAGCGCGACGGCGCACGACGATCTGTTGAACGCCTACAACACCCAGGAGGCCAGCCAGTGGGACGGGCTGGCCCATGTCGGCCACGTCAAGCACCGCAAATTCTATAACGGCGTCACGGCGGAGGAGATCAGGACCCGCAAGGGGCGGCTGATGATCTCGAGCTGGTCCGACAAATTCGTCGGCCGCGGGCTGCTCATCGACGCGGTGAAATACCGCGCCGAGCAAGGCCGGCCGATCCAGCCGCTGACCCGGGACGTTGTCACCCTGGCCGATCTCCAAGGAGCGCTGGCGGCACAGAAAGTGACGCTGCAACCCGGTTCCGTGCTGCTGGTGCGGACCGGCTGGATGGAGGCCTACGAGGCGTCGAGCGAGGCCGAGAAAAAGGCGATGGCGCCGATGGACAAGCTCAAATCGGTCGGGGTCGAGCCGAGCCGCGCCTTGGTCGAATGGCTGTGGAACAGCCGTGTCGCCGCCATCGGCACCGACACGCCGGCGGCCGAGCCGTGGCCGTGGAACCTGACCGACGCCGAGGCCCTGCATCACCGGGCATTGCCGCTGTTGGGCCTGCCGCTGGGCGAGCAGTTCGTGCTGAAGCCGCTGGCCGAGGATTGCGCCAAGGACGGCGTCTGGGAATTCTTTCTGGTCGCGGTGCCGATCAACCTCGACAACGGTATCGCCACCCCGGCCAACACCGTGGTGATCAAATAGATGCCGCGCCTTTCCGCCAATATCGGCATTCTGTTTCGCGAGCTGGATTTTCTCGACCGGTTCGCCGCCGCGGCCCGCGCCGGGTTTCAAGCGGTCGAGTGCTGGGCGCCGTACGAGCATCCGGTCGGCGAGCTGCGCCGCCGCATCGCCGATGCCGGGATTCCGCTGATCGGCATCAACACCGGGATGGGCGGACGGAAGGGCGACATGGGGCTGGCCGGCGTGCCGGGACGGGAAGCCGATTTCGACGAGCTTGTCGCCCAGGCCCTCGAATACGGCGCCGCGCTGGGCGTCCGCCATGTCCATGTCATGGCCGGCGCCATCGACGGTTTCAGCGAACCGGACGGGCTGGCGGCGATGCGCCGCAACCTGGCCAGGGCGGTGAAGCGCGCCGAAAGCATGGCGGTGACGCTGGTGATCGAGCCGGTCAACCGGGTCGACCGCCCGTCCTATCTGCTGTCGAGCTCCGACCGCGCCGCCGAGATCATCGACGCGGTCGGCTCGCCCTGGCTCAAGATGATGTTCGATTTCTATCATCTCCAGATCATGGAAGGCGACGTCATGCGCCGCTTCGAGCGGCTGTTGCCGAAGATCGGCCATGTCCAGTTCGCCGCGGTGCCGAGCCGCGCCGAGCCCGACGAGGGCGAGCTGAACTACGCCTGGATTCTGCGGCAAATCGACCGGCTGGGCTGGCCCGGCTATGTCGGCGCCGAGTACCAACCGAGAGGCCGTACCGAAGACGGACTTGGCTGGATGAAAAAGCTCAGCCCTTGAACCGCTTCGCCAGCGCGTCGGCGCTGCGCACCAGCAAGCCGGTATCGACGCCCACCGCGACGAACAGATAGCCCCATTCGATATAGCGCCGCGCTTCCTCCTCATTGGTGGTGAGGATGCCCGGCGCCTTGCCGCATTTGCGGATGGTCGCGGCGGCGTTCTTGATCGCCTCTTGCACGGCGGGATGGCCCGGCTGGCCGATCAGCCCGAACGAGGCCGAGAGGTCGGACGGGCCGATGAACACGCCGTCGACGCCGGAAACCGACGCGATCTCCTCCAGATTTTTTTCCAGCGACGCGCGCGTTTCGACCTGGACCAGCAGGCAAATCTCGTTGTCGGCCTTTTTGAGATAGTCGGTGACGCGGCCATAGCGGCTGGCGCGGGCGCCGCCGGCGACGCCGCGCAGACCGTGCGGCGGATAGCGCGTCGCGGCGACGGCGGCCACCGCCTCGTCGCGGGTCTGGACATAGGGCACCAGAATGGTCTGCGGTCCGAGATCGAGCACCCGCTTGATCAGCACCAGATCGTTCCAGGCCGGGCGCACGATCGGCGTCGCCGTGCCGCGCTGCACCGCCTGCAATTGCGGCACCAGATCCGCCACCTCGTTGGGCGAATGCTCGGTGTCGAGCAGGATCCAGTCGAAGCCGCTGTCCGACAGAATCTCGGCGCCGATATTGCTCGCGAGGCTGCTCCAAATGCCGATCTGCAGCTTGCCCGCGGCGATCGCGGCCTTGAACTCGTTGCGTTGCAGTTCCATCGGATTCACTCCTCACACATATTGCACGGCGAGCGCGCCGAGCGGCCCGAAATCCGCGTGGATGGTGTCGCCCTTGTTGACCCAGATGGCGCGGATGAAGGAGCCGGACAGCAGCACCTGGCCCGCCGGGATTTCGATGCCGTGGCGGCCGAAGCGGTTGGCGAGCCAGGCGATGCCCAGCGCCGGATGGCCCATGACGCCGAGCGCCAGGCCGGTCTCCTCGATATCCGCGTTGCGATACAGCACGCCGCCGACCCAGCGCAGATCGAGGTCGAACGGCTTGATCGGCCGCCCGCCGATCACCAGTCCCGCCGCGGCGCCGTTGTCGGCGACCGTGTCGAAAATCTTGCGCGGATTCTGCACGCGCGCGTCGACCAGCTCCATCGAGGGCACGACATATTCGGTGGCGCGCATCACCTCCATCATGCCGATGCCCGGACCTCTTGAGCGGCTTGTTGAGGACGAACACCAATTCGATCTCGACGCGCGGCGCGCAGTAATCCGCGTGGTTCACCTTGGCGCCGTCGGGCACCATCATGGTGTCGAGAAGATGCCCGTAATCCGGCTCGTCGATTTGCGACGCGGCCTGCATCGCCTTCGAGGTCAGGCCGATCTTGTAGCCGATAACCTTGGCGCCCTTCGCCACCTTGTTCTTGATGACGAGATCCTGAATCGCATAGGCGTCGTCGAGATCGATGTCCGGCCAAGTCTTCGAAGGCTGCACCATCTGCCGGCGCGTTTCCTCTGCGGCCAGCAACGCAGTCGCGGCATTCTGCCGGTCGGCCTTGGACATCATCGGCGCGGTCCCCTTCCTCAATATGTTGTGGCCCCGGTATCCCTACCTTTGCTGCATCTGCAGGGAATTTACAGGTAACTCTCCAAATGCGGGCAACTAGGTTCTAGCGATGCTTGCGTGGCCTGTACGCTATCTGCGTTATAAATAGGGCGCTCGGCCATTCCTTTTCAACGGATGGTTCAAACGCACGTGGTCACCTGGTTGGCGCATAGCCGCGCCACCCAGCCGCGCACCGGCGCGCCCTTCGGCATGTGAAGCTGGACGTCGGCGAAGCCGCCGGAACAGCTGAACACGCGGTCAACCACCGCGGAATCGGGACCGTAGCTGCCGTTGGGGTCGCTGTTTCGAGCAACTTGGTGCTTTACCGGCGCGTCGGCGCTCGGCGCCGCGAAGACGCGCGCGTCGTTGATCTCGAACCCGACCTTGGTCCCAGAGACCCAACCCGGCCCGGCGAAGACCGGCCGGTCGGGGCCGCCGCCATCGTAGTCGACGAACTTGGCCTGCTCGATCAACAGCCAGCCGTCGCGGCTGCCGATCACCCGGAATTCGACCGCGTAGTCGGTGCCTTTGCGCGGCGCCGGCAATTTGGCGACGATCGCCGCGTCGGCACGCGGCGCGGCGCGCACGTTGAGACCCGCCGGGTCCTTGTCGTTCGACCAGGCGGAGAACGCACAGGGCGTCGTCACCTTCGTGTCCACGGACGCCGCGTGGGCGGCCAGACCGACGGCCAGCACGCCCGCCAGCGACAGGACGAACGGCGCGGCGCGATCGAGCTTCGGCATGATTCCTCCCCTTTTTGACAGGCCGATCATAATCGGCGCGCGGCCACGCGCGACAGAAGATGTTTCACGCTGGCTTCGCGCGCGCAACCTACGATAGTATGCTGCCGAACTGTTAATTCCGGCCACCAATGCGGGGGCAACCCGCTTGGCCTAATGGGGGGCTCGGACTTGCGTCGGGACGATTTTCGCGACCAGATCGCGACGTTCATTGCTGACCTCGGCGTGGTCGACCGCGCCGAGCGCGTCCGGCTTTATCGCTTTGCGCGCGGCTTGTTACGTCTCGGCATGGCCGATCTGTCGGAACCGCGCGACCGGCGCGGCCGCACCCAAACCCTGCTCGATCTCGAAGCCGCGATCCGCGACACCGAGCGCGGTTTTTCGAGCCCCGCCGACACCGCATCGCCGGCGATGCTCCCGGAGCCGGCGACGCCGGTCCAAGCCGCAACGACGCCGTGGCCGGGGCCCGGCCGCGTCCTAGCGACGCTGATCACGCGCAACGTCCGGATGATGCTGGCGAAGGATCCGTTCGCCTATCTCTGGCTGTTCCTGGCGCCGGTCCTGACCATCGCCGCGGTATTAGGGAGCAAACACACCTTTGGTCAGGGCTTGCATGAATACGCGAAAAAGTGGTCATATATTTCTCGCCACAAGGTGGTGGGGGGCTGATGCCAGATCAAACTGGCAAATTGACGGACGCAGAACGGGCCGAGATTTCCCAGCGCATCAATCAGCGATGGGAAGGCCGCGACGACAAATGCCCGATATGTGGCGACACGCAATGGCAAGTGGCGCCACATATTGTCACGCCTATCATTTTGGGTCTCGGCAACAATGTGCAGTTAGGTGGTCCAGCGTATCCGCAGGCGATGCTGATTTCGCCCTGTGGTCACACAAGGTACGTCAACATTCTCATGTTGGGGCTTGGGGGCATGATGATGCCGTCTCCTCCTGCGGCAACGCAAACCGCTCCGACAACCGCGCCCGAAGAGAAAAAATAGGCGCATGGCAATCGGCGATCATCCTCCTCTGGCCCCGCGCCCCGTGTCTATCGAAGTCGCGCAAGGTGCGATGGTGCAGTCGTATTATGCGAGCCGTGAAATGAAAATCTATCCGGTTGCAGAGCACGAAGTAGATGCTTTGACCATGATGAATTCGATCAACACGATTCTTTTCGGCGTCGGCATCGCACTCGTTTCCCTCGCGCTGGGTATCTGGGTAGCGCAAGCATTTACCGATAAGGTGGGACCAGAAGGCCACGTTCTGTCGTCGTTCGGTGCGCCACTCTTAATCGTTCTCGGCCTGCTATGCTTTGGCGGGTGCCTGTGGACATGGCGCCGTCGCGGTACGGTCTGGGGAAGGATCGTTAAAGCGGCGAGGGAAGGCTAAAGGTCCGCCAGGGTCACGCCTTCTAGTTCCAGCGCCGCGACTACGGCAAGAAACCACGACGCCATAAAAGTTCCGCGCGATAGTTTGTTGGCGATCCCGGCGCCGCTGTCTGTCACGCCGTGCTTTTCCAGCCGCTTCGCCAATTCCTCATAGGTTATGTCGGCCTTGGCTATCTCGCCTTTGAGATAGAGCCGTGCCCGATCTTCCCATGTCTTGCCCTTGGGCTTGGTCGCCATAAAATCTATCTTAAACGTTATTTTCCCCTTGTCAAAGGGAGCGTCATAACATATCTTATACGTTATCGAGCTAACGATAACGATAGATATGTCACAGCATTTCCTCCTCTCAAGCGCGGCCCGGACGTTAAGTCTGACTAAGGTCGCGCGCATGACCGAGGAGGAGGCGCGCGAGGCGTTCCGACTGATCCGGTGGGCCGATCACAACGGCCAGCCGCACTGCCCCGAGTGCGGCGGCGTCGTGCTCTATGTCTATCGGTCGCGGCACCTGTGGAAATGCAAGGCGTGTCAGCACCAATTCAGCGTTACAAGCGGGACGATTTTCGCCAGCCACAAGCGGCCTCTCCGCGACTACCTGTTGGCAATCGCGATCTTCGTCAACGGTGCCAAGGGTCATAGCGCGCTGCAATTGAGCCGCGACCTGGATTGCCAATACAAAACCGCCTTCGTGCTCGCGCACAAAATCCGCGAGGCGCTAGCCGCGACCGACAAAGACGCCAAGGTGTCTGGCGACGTTGAAATCGACGGCATGTACGCGGGCGGATATGTGAAGCCCGCCAACCGCCGCGAACATCGCCGCGACCGTCGCATGCTGCAAAATCAGAATGGCAAGCGCCGCGTGGTCATCGTCGCGCGAGAGCGTGGCGGCAAGACGATCACCTTCGTAGCCAAGTCCGAAGATGCTGGCGTTCCGGTGCTGCGGGAACGGATTACGTTAGGTTCGACGGTCTTTGCCGATGAGGCCGCACATTGGAACACGCTGCATGCGCGCTATCTCACGAAGCAGGTCAACCACCACGAAGCATATTCAACGCCAGAAGCCAACACCAATCAGGCAGAATCATTTTTCAGTCGGTTGCGGCGCGCTGAAATCGGAACGCACCACAAGATCGCTGGCCCGTATCTCGCCTCTTATGCCGCCGAAATGGATTGGCGCGAAGATAACCGCCGCATCTCGAATGGCGAGCAATACCTGATCGCGGCGAGCGCCGCCGCGAAGCATGGCATTTCCGATCAATGGTGCGGGTACTGGCAACGCCATATCGCGAGGGACGAATGACACAAGACTATGCACTGAACGCGTTGACCGCACTACACGCAGAGCTTGGCGGCAAGATCAAAGAGAACATCAAAGAGGCGGAGAACCTTCGCGAAGCGATGATGCACGTCGAGGCCGTGATAAAGCTGCTGCGGCCCACGTACAACGTTCACGGCATCGCGGCGAAGCGGCGCAATCACTGGTCGCCAATGTTCAAGCGCGGGCAAGTGCTGGCGCGCTCGGTCGCGATCCTGCGCGAGGCCGGGAAGCCGCTCACCGTCAAAGATGTGACGGAGGAAATGATGCGCCGCTACAGCATCCTCAATCCGACGCGGCGGCAATACGACACAGTTTGGAGTCTCGTTAACAGCGCGTTCCAGCGGCATCCCGAGACGGTAAGGATGATTGACGCCAATCCGCGTCAGTGGGAAGCGATCCCTCTCGGTTAAAGCTACTTCTTCTTTTTGGTCGCGCCGGGAGGGAACTTTGGTGGTAGCCGTGCCGCTGGCGTCATGTTCGCAATTTCAACTGCGCGCGGCCAGAACTGCCAGATTAGCCAGTCCGGAAAGTATCCCTGGACTGAATTTGGCACTTGTAAGTGTCTGCCACTGGCCTTGTGCCGCCAGAACTCGCCGGTGTCAGTCTTTTCCCCTGTCGCCTCAAACCCGAGCTTACCGAGTTCCGCGAATATTTCTTCTTTTGGCGGAACTCGCGGGGCGATCATGAAGTGGAAGAGGCACCGTCTCCGTCGCTAGCTGCACAAAGCGCGAATGCGAAGGTGGCCGTCTCGGCCATCAACTCGTCAGTGCGGTCGCGTACCGCATCTCGCGCTTTCCCGGCCATGATGTCAGGCACGATGAAATCGGCGTACGGAACCTTATGCGTCACGACGCAATCGATTCCGTAATCCAGTTTCATGAGCTTGCGAATCGCGGTAGGCAAGTCGTTATAAGCCGCGCGATCATCTTGCGACGCGACAAACAGTCCAGGCAGAACGTCGCACGAATAGACAAACCATCCGTCGCGCACCTTCCGCGTGACTTCGATTTCTGTCGAATATCCGTTCGCCATTTTCAGACCCAACCCTTGCTGCGGAGTGTCACTCTACCGAACACCAATGACCAGTAAGAGTGCCAAAGGTTAATTTTGGGTAGAAACCGACTCGATTTATCGCACGGTGCCGCGCGCCAATGCAAGCCCCGTCGCCGAGTTCGAACCGAGAGACCCTGGTATGTAACGTTTCCAATTTTCGTCAAATTTCGCAGATACTTCCTTGATATAGACGGTCGGAAATGGGGTTTTGTTGTCCATATTGCAGTGCGACAGAATGTCCGTCGGGTACCCCCTCTCCATGCGGAAGGTGTGTTTGCTGCCTAATACCGCATCGCCGTGCATTTCTGGGCCTACACGTTTCTGCTCGGATTCGGCTCGGTGCTCGACATGCCGACGCTGCCGTTCCTGATTCTTGGCATCGGCGGCTGGCACATGATGCGGGTGACGACGCTGAAGCTCGGCTACGAGCTGACGCGCGACCGCAACTTGGCGCGGCTCGAGCCGATCGACACGCTGACCGTCGCCGCGGCGAAGGCGCTGGAGCTGGCGTTTTCCTATACCGCCGTGGTCGCGGTGGCGATGGCGTGCGTCGCGTTCTGGAGCCACGATCCGGGGCCGCGCAACCTGTTGGGCGTCGCGTTTTATTGGTCGCTGCTCGGGGTTTCGGGTTTCGGCCTGGGGCTGCTGTTGAATTCTGTGCCGGCACTATCTGCCGGGCGTGTCGCTGTTGGCGATGCCGATCTTCCGCGTCGGCTTTTTCTTTTCCGGCGTGGTTGTCGTATCGGAACAGTTCCCCGAGAAATTCCGCGTGTTGCTGGTGTGGAACCCGGTACTGCACATCATGCAGTTGCTGCGCACCGAGTATTTCGTCCAATACCGCTCGCAGGACGCGATGCCGCTGGTGGCCTGCGGGTTCGTGTTGACGGTGCTGTTCCTCGGCTGCGCCGCCGAATTGTCGCGGCGGCGGCGGATGGCGGCGGCATGATCGCGCTCGACGCCGCGACTCTGGTCGAGCACGGCCGCCCGGTGCTGAATGGCGCTTCGTTCGATTTCGCGCCTGGAATCTGGCACGTCGCGGACGAGCGGCCGGGCGACGCGCGGCTGTTGATTGAATTGTTGGCGGGCCATCGCGCGCCCGCCGCGGGAGCGGTGCGATGCGCCGGCGCGCGATCGTGGCCGCTGTCGCGGACGGCGCCGTTCGGCTTCGCGCTGAGCGGGCTCGACATGATCGACGCGCTGGCGTCGCTGTACGCGCTCGACCGGCGCGCCACCGTCCGCCTGTTCGCGGCGATGATGCCCGATGCGGACTGGCTGTCGGTGCGTTTCGACCGCTGGCCGCAACGGCTGCAACGCCACTTCGGCCATGTCGCATTCCTGGCGCCGACGTTCGACGTCTATCTGCTCGATGTCTCGCCGGTCCTGCCCGAGCGCGAGCTCTACGAGCGCTGGCGCGCGCTGTTCCAGACCCGCATCGCCGGCAAGACAGTGGTGGTGACGAGCGGCGACCATCGCGCCGCGCTGCGCGATTTTCCCGGCGCGCGGCTGACGCTGGCGCGCGGCGCCCTGCATCGCGCCGAGACCGCGGCCGAGCGCGCGCCGCCGGCGATGGCCGCCGAGTAGCATGGACAGCACCGTCGACTTTCCCCGGCCGGTGCAGCGCAAGCGCGGCGACCGCGAGCTGCCGCCGCTGCCGACGCATCTCTCTCGCGTGTCGCGCCGGCGCCGCATCCTGGTTCATCTGTTGTGGATAGGCCTGCCGGTGGTGGCGGCGCTGCTCTATCTCACCCTCAACGCCGCCGACCGCTACGACGTCGAGAGCGATTTCACGGTGCAGCCCTTGCTGCCCTCGGCCGGCGGCGCGTTGCCGGCGCGCAACGCGGCGCACCTCGTGAACCTGGCGCAGAACGCGGCGCCGGGCGCCTACGAAGCCTATATGGTGGTCGACTATCTGCAATCGCCCGACGCGCTCAAGACGCTCGAGCAGAAGATCGGCTTCCTCAAGCGCTATCGCGGCAAGACCGCGGATATTTTCTACCGCGCCGAGCCGTGGCGGCTTGTGATCTGGCATTGGCTCACCGGCAAGCCCTACGACATCCCGTTCGAGGATCGGCTCGCCTACTACAATCTCATGGTGATGCCGCGCTATTCGATAACCGAGAACATCGTGACGCTGGAGGTGCAGGGCTTCACGGCCGACGACACGCACTTGATCGCGGCGACGCTGTTGTCGATGGGCGAGGAATTCATCAACCGCACCAACGAGCGGGTGCTGAACGATCTGGTGCGCAACGCCGAAGCCCAGGTCCGGGCGGACGAGACGCAGCTCAACGCCGACCATCTCAAGATGAAGCAATGGCGCAGCGCCAACAGCGACCTCGACCCCGACCAGCTCACCGCGATGGTGACGCAAGTGGTGCAGGGCCTCGAGACCAGCCTGGTCGCGGCGCGTTCCTCGGCGATGCTCGGCGGCGACCAGGGCAACAACGCGACGCGCGCGGCCGCGGAATTGCGCATCAAGGCGATCGAGGCGCAGATCGCGCGCGAGCAGCAACAGCTCGCCGACATGGAGCAAGCCTATGCCGGCAAATTCTATGAATACGACCGGCTGCGCGAGGATATCGAGTTCGCCAAGAACGCCTATCAGAACGACCTTGCCACGTTGCAGGCGTTCCGCGAACTGGCGGCGCAGCAGGAAGTGTATCTGCTGCGCATCTACGACCCGTGGCGGCCGGACGTGGCGCTGTATCCCGACTGGGTGCTGATCCTGCCGCTGACCCTGCTCGGCGGCGCCATGGCCTACGGCCTGATCCGCATGGCGATGGCGCTCGGCCGCGACAAATGGGCGCGATGATCGCCGCATACGCCTCCCTCCTTGAGGGGGAGGCCGCGAGAAGCAGCAGGCTTCGCGCGGGTTGGAGGTATGGCGCAACCCGCACCCCCCACCCAATTGAAGCCTGACAGCTTCAATCTTCCCTCCCCCTCAAGGGGGGAGGGATAATGCCGTCAGGCGAAATTCGGAGAGCACCATGGCGGACGGTCTGACAGCCTTGCTGGCGGAAGCGAAATTCGACGCGGCGGGGTTGATCCCGGCGATCGCGCAGCAGCACGATTCGGGCGAGGTCCTGATGGTCGCCTGGATGGATCGCGCGGCACTGGCCGAGACGCTCAAAACGGGCCAGGTGACCTATTGGTCGCGCGAGCGCAAGAAGCTGTGGCGCAAGGGCGAAACTTCGGGCCAGACGCAGCGGCTGGTCGAATTGCGCCTCGATTGCGACGGCGACGCGATTTTGCTGCTGGTCGATCAGAAAGGGGTGGCGTGTCACACCGGGCGGCGGAGCTGTTTCTTCCGCGCGGTCCGCGGCGGCGATCTCGTCACTATCGCCGAACCGCTGGTCGCGCCCGAACAGCTTTATCCGGGAGGCACCAATTCGCATAAGTAGAATACGTCTTGGCCCGCTTTAGGCGGGCCATCCACGAATTTTTTGTTCGAGAACACAACAAGTCGTGGATGCCCCGGCCAAGCCGGCGCATGACGAATAAGGCTAAGCCTAGCCGCGATTGAGTTCGCGCTCGAGCTTGTCGAGGGTGCGCATGCAGTCGAGCACTTGCCGCACGCTCGAATTGGGCTCGCGCTTTTCCTTGATGGCGGCGAAGAACTCGCGGTCCTCGAGTTCGATGCCGTTGGTCGAGACGTCGACCCGCGACACGTCGATCGGTTTTTCGTAGCCGTCGACCAGATCGTCGTAGCGCGCGATATAGGTGCCGTTGTCGCAGATGTAGCGGAAGAATGAGCCGAGCGGCCCGTTATTGTTGAACGACAGCGACAGGGTCAGGATCGCGCCCGACGGCACCTTGAGTTGGATGCTCATGTCCATCGCGATCTTGAGGTCGGGATGGATCGGCCCCTGCACCGCGTGCGCGATGCTCGGCAGCTCGCCGGTCTGGTACTGGAACAGATCGACCGTGTGGCAGGCGTGGTGCCACAGGAGATGGTCGGTCCAGCTCCGCGGCTGGCCTTGCGCGTTCATGTTGGTGCGGCGGAAGAAATAGGTCTGCACGTCCATCTGCTGGATCTTGAGTTCGCCCGCCTTGATCTTCTTGCGCACCCATTGATGGCTCGGGTTGAAGCGGCGGACATGGCCCGCCATCGCGACCACGCCGCTTTCCCGCTGCGCTTTGAGGATGCGCTCGGAATCGGCGAGGCTGTCGGCGATCGGAATCTCGATCAGCACATGCTTACCGGCGCGCATGCACAGCTCGGCCTGCTGGGCGTGGATCTGCGTCGGGCTGGCCAGGATCACTGCTTCCAGGCCGGGCTGCTTCAGGCTCTCGGCGAAGTCGGTCGTCCAATGCGGAATCTTCCACTTCTTGGCGACATCCTCGGTCGAGGCCGGCCGGCCGCCGGCGAGCGAGATCACCTCGATGTCGGGAATCTTCGCCAGCGCCTCGAGATGCCGGATGCCGAACGCCCCCTGCCCCGCGAGCGCGATTTTCATGCCGCCGCCTTTCTTCCCATGGCCCGTGGATTTTCCAAGATCATGTGGCCGCACGCCGTGTTCGACGCCGGCACGCGATAGAAGCGATAGACTTCCTTGGCGTCGTCGTCGAGCGCGCCCCGCATGACCAGCCACATCACCAGCTCGATCCCTTCGGAGCCCGCCTCGCGCAGATAGGTCAGCGGGTCGATCTTCACCAGCTCCTCCGGATGCGGCCCCATCGCGTCGAGGAAACGCTTGTCGAATTCCTTGTTGATGAAGCCGGCGCGCGCGCTTTGTAGCTGGTGCGACATGCCGCCGGTGCCGAACACCACGACGCGCAGATTCTCGTCGAAGCTCTCGACCGCCTTGCGGATCGCCTTGCCGAGCATGAAGCAGCGATGGCCAGTCGGCGGCGGATATTGGATCACGTTGACGCACAGCGGCACGACCTTGAACGGCCATTCCTTGGGCTCGCCGCAGAGCAGAGAGAGCGGCACCGTCAGCCCATGATCGACCGCCATCTTGTTGACGATGGTGATGTCGAACTCGTCGAGGATGGTCGATTGCGCGATATGCCAGGCGAGATCGGGATGGCCGATCACCTCGGGCACCGGCCGCGGTCCCCAGCCTTCGTCGGCGATCGGGAACCGCTCGGCGCAGCCCAACGCGAAGGTCGGAATCACCTCGAGCGAAAACGCCGAGGCATGGTCGTTGTAGACCAGGATGACGACGTCGGGCGCCGTCTCGCGCATCCATTTCTTCGAGAATTCGTAGCCGTCGAATAGCGGCTTCCAATAGGCGTCCTGGGTGTGATGCCGGTCGATGGCCGCGCCGATGGCGGGGACATGCGAGGTGGTGACGCCGGCGATGATTTTAGCCATTTTTTTTCTTCTTCCATTCCGATTTGTTGCGGTTGCCCTCGGGCGAACGGCCGCCCGCGAGCATCATCTTGGCGTAATCCTCTTGCGTCGAACCGGTCATGATCGCGGCGATGTTCTGGAACGTCAGCCCGTCGGTCGCGGCGAGCTTCGACGTGTAATAGATGTTGCCGCCCAGCTCCAACATCTTGTCCCAATTGCGCTCGAGCACCGCCTTCTTCTGCTCCGGCGTCATCGCGAAGCGGTCGAGATAGGCGCTCTCGTTCGCCTTGAACGCCTTGCGGTTCTCGCCGTCCATCATCGACATGCAAAACATATTGAGCCAGTAGCCCTGGCGCGAGCGCTTCGCGTCGAAGACATAGGTGCCCGGAATGTCCTCGTAGGCTTCTTTTCGTTCTTTTTGCGCCAACTCATTTCTCCCAATAAAGCCGCATCGGATTGTCGACCAGAAGCGCTTTCTGCTGCGCCGCCGTCGGCGCGATGCGCGGAATCATGTCGACCAGAACGCCGTCATCCGGCATGTGCGTCGTCATGTTCGGATGCGGCCAATCTGTACCCCACAACACGCGATCGGGGAACCGCTCCACCAGCGTTTTTGCCAGCGGCACGAAATCGTCGTAAGGCGGCCCGAGCTCGGAGATCCGCTCCGGCCCGGTGACCTTGACCCACAGCTTGGGGTGCGTCGCCAGCAATTCGATATAGGCCTGGAAGTCGGGATGATCGACCCCCTTCGCGACGTCCGGCAGCGACATGTGGTCGAGCACGACGATGGTCGGCAGCGCCTCGACGAACGGGATCATCTTGGCGAGGCTCGGCGCCTCGAAATAGACCACGACATGCCAGCCCAGCTTGGCGACGCGGTTGGCGAGCGCCAGATGCACGGCCGGATCGGTCGCGTCCACCAGGCGCGGCAGGAAATTGAACCGCACGCCGCGCATGCCGGCCGCGTCCATGTCGCGCAGCTCGGCGTCGCCGATGGTCGACTTGACCACGGCGATGCCGCGCGCCTTGCCGTTCGAGGATTTCAGCGCGTCAACGGTTGCGGTGTTGTCGGTGCCGTGGCAGCTTGCCTGGACGATCACGTTGCGCTCGAAGCCCAGGAAGTCGCGCAACGCGAACAGTTTTTCCTTGGGCGCGTCGTACGGCGTGTATTTGCGCTCGGGCGCAAACGGGAATTTGGCGGCGGGACCGAAGACATGGCAATGCGCATCGACCGCGCCCGGCGGCGGCCGGAATTTCGGCTTGGTCGGGGTCAGGCAATACGATTGAAAATCACCGTCGGCGGGCATGCCGCGCGCTCCATCCCACTGTGAACAATTCTATGACAATTAATGTAGCGGGTCTGGCCGAAGCCGCAATCCCGTTAAGCGGGGCGCCCCATGGTTGACGGGATCAACCCGAAGCCGCTTCGGCTGTGCCGGGTCAACGAGCTTCCGGACCGCACCGCGCGCGGCTTCAGCTTCGGCAGCGGCATCGACCGTCGCGAGATCTTCGTCTATCGCCGGGGCGACACGCTCCTTGGCTACGACAATGCCTGTCCGCACCAGGGCACGCCGCTCAATTTCCTGCCGGACCGCTTCCTCGACAGCGAGGGCGAATATTTCCACTGCACCACCCACGGCGCGGAGTTCACCATCGACACCGGCTATTGCGTGCTCGGTCCGTGCCAAGGCAAACGCCTCAAGGCGATTGCGCTGCGCGTAGAGGACGGCGTCGTGTTCTCATGGCACCCGCGTTGCCCGCGGCCGTAGCCATACACCCGCGTCGCCGGCATGACGGGAAAAAAGGCTACACCACCCGGATGTTCTTGAATTGCCAGGGGTCGCCCAAATCCAAATCCTCGGGGAACAGGCGGCCGCGATCCTGGAGCGGGGTCCAGTCGCCCCACACCCCGGCCATCTCGCCAAGATAGGGCAGGCAGATGTCGAGCACGCGGCGGAAATCCATCTCGTCCGGCTCGACCACGCCGCGGCGCGGATTCTCCAAGGCCCAGATCACGCCCGCGAGCACCGGCGCCGTCACCTGCAGGCTGGTGGCGTTGTTGTACGGCGCGAGCTTGCGCGCCTCGTCCACGGTGAGCCGCGAGCCGTACCAATAAACGCCCTTCTTGTTGCCCATCAGCAGCACGCCGAGCTCGTCGATCCCGCCGGACGCGATCTCGTCCATCATCAGCCGCTTATCGCTTTGCAGGTTCCAATTCTTGCCAGCGAGTTCGTGCAGCGACAGCACCGCGTCGTCGCACGGGTGATAGGCGTAATGGACGGTCGGGCGATAGGTCGCGTTCGCGCCCGACCCGACGCTGAAATAGTCGGCGATCGAGATCGATTCGCCATGCGTGATGAGAAAACCGAGATAGGGACCTTCGAGCGGCGTCCAACTGCGCACGCGCGTCGACGCGCCGGGGCGGTTCAGGTAGATCGCGGCGCCCGAGCCGAAATCGTGCCGTCCGCCGTCGGGCGGGAAGTGTTTTTCGTGGCTGCCCCAGCCCAGCTCCGCCGGCTGCGACCCTTCGCTGAAAAACCCGTCGATCGACCAGGTATTGACGAACTCGCCCGGCCGCTTGGCGATCGCCGACACCTGGGTGTCGCGCTCGGCGATGTGGATGACCTTGATGCCGAGCTTCGCCGCGAGCGCGGCCCAGCCGGCGCGGTCGGTCGGCACGGCGACGCCGGCGCCGGTGTCGCGCGCGACATCGAGCAACGCCTGCTTGACGAAATGCGACACCAGGCCGGGATTGGCGCCGTGGGTCAGCACCGCGGTCGGCGCATCGGGATATTTTTTGCGCAGCGCCAACGCGCTTTCGCGCAGCGCGTAGTTCGAGCGCGCGGACGGCGGCAGCGACGGATCGGTATAGCCGCCGGGCCACGGCTCGATGCAGGTGTCGAGATAGAGACAGCCTTGCGCGAAGCAGAACTCAATGAGGGCCACGCTCGATACATCGACCGAGACGTTGACCAGCACGTCGCCCTTGCCGAGCAGCGGCGTCAGCACGGCGCGAAAATTCTCGCGCGTCAGCGGCGTCACCACGAAGGCGACGCCGAGCGATTTCGCCTCGTCATGGCCGCGCTCTTCCGCGGTGACGATAGTGATCTGCGACGGCGCCATATCGATGTGACGCAGGAACAGCGGCAGCACACCCTGGCCGATCGAGCCGAAGCCGACAATGACCATGCGCCCCGGGAATTTCAGGTATTTCTTGTCGGGCATTATTGAGTGGCCTTACGTAACAGAGTTCAATTTCTCTTCGTCGTCCCTGCGAAAGCAGGGACCCAGGGTCGACGCACGTCGTGTGCCCTGGATTCCCGCTTTCGCGGGAATGACGAACAAGTTTTGAGAAGCGTCGGGCGCGACCAATTACAGCATCGCCTCGAGCACGCGGTCGGGCGGGCGGTGGCCGTCGGCGAAACTCTTGATGTTGATAATCACTTTTTCTCCCATGTCGATGCGGCCCTCGATGGTGGCCGAACCCATATGCGGCAACAGCACGACATTATCCAGGGTCAACAGCGACGGATTGATGTCGGGTTCATGCTCATAAACGTCAAGCCCCGCGCCGGCGATTTCGCGGTTACGCAACATCTGCGCCA
This sequence comes from uncultured Alphaproteobacteria bacterium, assembly GCA_963729845.1. GTDB lineage: Bacteria > Pseudomonadota > Alphaproteobacteria > ATCC43930 > CGMCC-115725 > JAATGI01. The sequence continues at coordinate 252,724 of CAVSQC010000006.1, read as the reverse complement.
ACGTCTCTTCGTCGATGACGCCGCCGCGCGCGGTGTTGACGACGATCGCCGACGGCCGCAGCAGCTTCAGGCGCCGCGCCGACAGGAGATGATAGGTCGCCGGCGTGTGCGGACAGTTGACCGAGACAATGTCCATCCGCGCCAGCATCTGGTCGAGGCTCTCCCAGTAGGTCGCCTCGAGCTCCTGCGCCACCTCGTCCGGCACGCGGCGGCGATTGTGATAGTGGATGGCAAGGCCGAAGCCCTTGGCGCGGCGCGCCAGCGCCTGGCCGATGCGGCCCATGCCGACGATGCCGAGCCGCTTGCCCCAGAGCCGATGGCCGAGCATCAGGGTCGGCGCCCAGCCGGTCCAGCGATGCTGGCGCACCACGCGCTCGCCCTCGGACAAGCGCCGCGCCGTCGCCAGGATCAGCGCCATGGTCATGTCGGCGGTGTCCTCGGTGAGGACGCCGGGCGTGTTGGTGACAGTGATGCCCTTGGCCCGCGCCGCGGCGAGATCGATATGGTCGACGCCGGTGCCGAAATTGGCGATGAGCTTCAGGCGCGGCCCCGCCGCGCGCAATGACCGCGCCGTCGATCCGGTCGGTAACCGTCGGCACCAGCACGTCGGCCTGCGCCGCGGCGGCTTGCAACGCCGCCTGGTCGAGCGCCGCGTCGTCGGCGCTGAGCCTGGTGTCGAACAGCTCCATCATCCGCGTTTCGATAACGTCGGGGAGCTTGCGCGTGACGATCACCAGCGGCCGTGCCATGGCGTGGTCATCGCTTAGAACACGGGCCGTGGCAAGTCCGCTATAAGCGATTCGGATGGCCAACCTTGACCGATCCGTGACACGTCGCTAGAGCATCGCTCGTGCGGTGGCGATTGACCTTCCTGGCCGTCCTGGTGGTAACGGCGGCGATCGCGTCGGCCCGGGCCGACGACAAGAACGCGCCGCTGCTCGCGCCCCGTTTCGAATCGCTGCGCTGGGACCGGGTCAATCTTCGCGCCGGGCCGGGCGATCAGTATCCGATCCGCTGGGTGCTGACGCGCAAGGGCATGCCGGTCGAGGTCATCGACCGGTTCGACGTCTGGCGCAAAATCCGCGACTGGCAGGGCAGCGTCGGCTGGGTGCATGAGCGCATGCTGGTCGGCAACCGCACCGTGATCGTGATGGGGATGGAACGCACCCTTCACGCCGACCCGAGCGAGACGGCGAAGCCGGTGGCACGCGCCCAACCGGGCGTGGTCGGGCGCCTGCTCGCTTGCCGGGGCGCGTGGTGCCGGATCGAGGCGCAAGGCGTCAAAGGCTGGGTCGAGCGCCGCGCGATTTTCGGCGTGACATTGGATGAAACGGTAGAGTAACCGTCTTCCGCCACGCATTAACGCTTGAACGCGCCGAGCGCCTCGATCAATGCCGCCGCGACCTCCTCGGTCGTGCGGTGCCGCAAATCCAGAACCCTGTCCGCGGATTCGGTGAGCATGAGATTGTAGGGCGCCTTGGCGCCCTCGCCGGCTTCGCGAAAATCGGTGCGGAACAGCAGCGTCGGCTGGCCCTTGCCATAGGCATAGCCGCACTCCCAGCAGGTGCCGGAATCGGGATCGGCGCCGTCCATGTTGGCAACAACGATCTCGGCCCAATCGATGCCGGCGACGTCGGAGCGGAAGACCGCCGCCGCCGAGCCCTGCTGTACCTCGCTTTCTTGCGGCAGAAACACCTCGTGTCCGGCGGCGCGCAACGAGGCCGCCAGCCGGGCATTGAATTCGATCTCGGCCGCCGAAAACAGCGGCCCGGCAAGATAGATTTTCATGCCCGGCGAGGCGATGGCGGCGTCTACTCCGCCGCCATTTTCGGCATCGGCGCCGCCGCGCGCTGGTCGGCCAGCGCCTGTAGCCAATCGATGCCTTCCTTCGCGACGAAATGGCCGCCGCGCACGGCGTCGAGGCACAGCGGATCGGCCGCGCCCGGCGGCACCTTGCCCTCGGCCATGCCGCGCGCCGCGCGCAGCAACAACCGCCGCACGCGCGCGATCATGATGTCGCTGCCCGCCAAATTTTCGAACGAGCGGTCGACGATCTCGCCCATGCTTTCCTGCACCGCCTGGTCTTGCGGCTGGATGCCGTCGATGCCGGAGAAGCTCTTGGTGCGCTGCACCTCGCGGTCGATCAGGTGATCGTTGCTGTTGTTGCCGGCGAGCCGCCAACGGCCGAGCCAATCGGTGGTGTTGGGCAGATAATTGTATTGCCGTGTCTGGCCGCCCGGCACCTGGGTCGAATAGACCAGGCGCTGATACGCCTCCTTCCACACGATATCGACGATCATAGTGTGGGTGTCGTCCATCGGCACGTAGGCGCGGTTGAGGATGTTGTGCTCGAAGGCGTTGATCGGCGGCATGGTCCAGCACGGAAACGCGAACTGGCCGAAGCGCCAATAGGTGTTGCCCTCGTCCGCCGGCCGGTACGCGGCATAGACCGCGCCGTAATCGGTCTCCTTCGAGACATATTCGGGGGTGCGGTTGGCAAGCGCGAAACGCTGCAGGCTCGCCGTCATGGCGCCTTGCGTTACCGAGCCGAAATGCAGGAAGCCGATATGCGAGGTATCGAGCTCGCCCTCGACGCCGGCAAGCCAGTTGGCCTGGCGCTGCACGAAGTCGATCCGCACTTCGGTTTCGGGCAGGAGGTTCGCCTCGAGCGCCGGCAGCGGCGGGGCCGGCCGTTTCACGCCCATATAGACCCAGATGATGCCGTTGCGCTCCGCCGCCTTGTAGGCCTTGGCCTTGACCTTGTCCTTGAAGACTTGATGCGGCGGCAGGTTGGGCTGGTCGAGGCAGTTGCCGTCGACGTCGTATTTCCAGCCGTGATAGATGCAGCGGATGCCGTCTTCCTCGTTGCGGCCGTAGAACAGGCTGGCGCAGCGATGCGGGCAGCGATGATCCATGATGCCGACCCGGCCGGAACTGTCGCGGAAGGCGATGAGCTGCTCGCCGAGGAGCTTGAGACGCATCGGATCGCCGTCGGCCGTCAATTCCGACGATTTCGCCGCGGGCAGCCAGTATTCGCGCATCAGGGTGCCCATCGGCGTGCCCGGTCCGACGTGCGTCAGGACTTCATTGTCTTCGGCAATCGACATGGTCTTCCTCCGGAATTATCGTATGATTTTACGCTGATCCCCCAACCGCGTCGATGGCGCGGAACGCATCGTCCCTAGGAGGCTGGATCATGGCTGACACGATGGCGCCGGCGCGCGCCGCCCACAAAGTCGAGGATGTCGCTTTCCACCGCGACGCGGACGGCGAGCTGCTGGCCCGGCTTTACCGCCCCGCCGGAACCGGGCCGTTTCCGGTCCTGATCGATCTCCATGGCGGCGCCTGGACCAGCGGCGATCGCACCCAGAATGTCGCCATCGCGTCGGTGCTGGCCGATGCCAGGATCCTAGTGGTGTCGCTCGATTTCCGCATGCCGCCGGCGAAGCGCTATCCCGCCACGCTCGACGATATCGACCGCGGCATACGCTGGACCAAGAAACACGCCGCCGACTATGGCGGCCGGCCCGATTGGGTCGGCGGCTTCGGCACCTCGAGCGGCGGGCATCTAATTCTGTTGGCCGGGATGCGGCCGAAATCGCCCGAATCGCGCCTCGCCTTCGTCATTTCCGGCTGGGGCGTGCTCGACCCGCTGTTGCGCTACCGCCTCGCCAAGACGGCCGGGGCGCAGAACTTCATCGCCGCGCATCACGCCTTCTGGGGCGACGAGGCGGCGATGAGCGACGGCAGCCCGCCGGCGTTGCTGGAGCGCGGCGAGAAGGTCGATCTGCCGCCGGCGCTGATCTTCCAGGGCGACGCCGACGAATGGGTGCCGCAGGACATGACCAAGCGTTTCGTCGCGGCCTACAAGAAGGCCGGCGGCGACATCGAGCTTGAGCTGCTGCCGGGCGCCAAGCACAGTTTCTTCCGCGAGGACGCGAATGGCCCCAACGCCAAGCGCGCGATCGCTGTCACCCGCGACTATGTGCTGAAGCGGACCGTCAATGCCTGATATCGGCTTCCCTCCCCCTTGAAGGGGGGGTGAAAATATCTACCGAGACAGCGCTGCGGTGGCGGCGCCGAGCATGTTGGCGGGGACGCCGCGCCCGTCGTTGGGGATGAACGAAGCCTCGACATAGGGCGCCAGTTCCCTGAGCCGCGCGGCGACGCGTTCCGGATAGCCCGGGGTCTTATGGAACAGCGTGCCTTCGACCAGGATGCCGGCGCGCGCCTCGTCGTGGCCGGTGGCGCGATAGACGGCGAGCAGCGCCGCCAAGCCCGCCGCGACCAGATCGGCCGAGCGGTCGATCACCGCCGTGGCCGCCTCGCCCAGCACGGCATGACCGCGCAGCGCCACGACCGTGCCGGCGTCAACCGCCGGATCGTCGGGATCGAACCCGGCCTTGGCACACGCCGCGGCGCCGGCGACTTCGCGCAGCAGCCGCGGCAGATAGGCGCCGCTGACCGCTTTTTCGAAGCGCTGGCGATCGCGTTCCTCCGGCCGCAGCGACCGGTCGAGCGCGTCGTCCCACGGCGTCAGCACGTCGCGCGGGGTGAAGTCGCCGGATTCGAGGTTGACCGCCATCGTCTCGTCGTCGCGCCAGCCCGCGACGGTGCCGAGCTTGGCGACGGCGTGCACCGGGAAAAATCCCGCCATGTTGGTGCCGGTGCCGACAATGACCCCGATCGGCCGCGCGAATTCCGGCGCCAGCGCCGCGCCGGCCAGGAAGCTCGCCACCGTGTCGTTTAGCACCGGGATGGCGCGCGCCTCCTTGCCCTTGGCGCGCAGCGCCGCGCGTAGCATCGCGCCCACCGGCTTGCCTTCGACGCCGCGGACGCGGATGCCCTTGGTCCATTCGATCAGCACCGCCTCGCGCGCCGGCGTGATGGTGGCCGGATAGGAGAAGCAATAACCCACGGCGATCTCGCGCTCGACCGCGACGCCGGCGATCAGCGCGGCTTGGGCATCGAAAAACTCGTCCGCGCTGAAGTCGCGCTTGGTCGCTTGCAGCATCAGGTCGTTTTCGCGTACCGCGCCGACCAGGCGCGCGGCGCCGCGGTCCAATTCGACCTCGCCCGCGCGCATGTGGGTGCCGCCGACATCGAGCGCGACCGCGCGTCCCGAGACACCGGCGTCGGGCCGGCGCAAATAGGCGGGCAGCGCCCGAATCTCCCGATCGGGCTTGGTCAGCCCATCTTGGATCGCCGCCGCCATCCGGTCGCGAACGGCCGCGAGCTGTGGCATGGTTAGTCGGAGAGGATCGAAGGCGGCCATTGCCAAAGTAAAACGCCTGAAACGCAAAGACACGAAGGCTCAAAGCAACAAATTAATTCGCCATAGCGGCGCAAGCCGGTATCCAGCCGGGCCGCGGCTCCGCGGACCCCGGCCTTCGCCGGGCGCGGCAGATTTCTTACTATGTCTTTGGCGTCTTTTGCGTTTCAACTCTCTGTTCAGGCCGGGCCAAGAAGTGGCACGCCGCGACGCGGCCGTCGGGCAGCGACACCAGCGGCGGCTCGACCGTGCGGCAGCGCGGCATGACATGCGGACAGCGCGTGTGGAAATGGCAGCCCGGCGGCGGATTGAGCGGCGACGGTATCTCGCCCGGTGAGCTTGATGCGCTCGGCGCGGCCGTCGGGCCGCGCGGGCAGCCGCGCCGAAAACAGCGCCTGGGTGTAGGGATGCGCGGGCGAGCGGCTGATCAATTCGGCGGTCCCCATCTCCACGATCTTGCCGAGATACATCACCGCGATGACGTCGCACATGTGCGCCACGACATCGAGATCGTGCGCGATCAGCACATAGGAGAGATTGAACTTGTCCTGCAGCTCTTGCAGCAGGTTCAGGATCTGCGCCCGGATCGAGACGTCGAGCGCCGACACCGGCTCGTCCAGGATGACGAGGCGCGGCCGAAGCGCCAGACCGCGCGCGATGGCGATGCGCTGGCGCTGGCCGCCGCTGAACTCGTGGGGAAAGCGGCTGGCCGCGTTGGCGTCGAGCCCGACCACGGAGAGGAGTTCCGTCACCCACTCGCGGATTTCGCGGCGGCCCATCTGGCCTTGCGCGATCAGCGGCTCGGAGACGATGTCGCGCACGCGCATGCGCGGGTTGAGCGAGGAATACGGGTCCTGGAACACCGCCTGGACCTGGTTGCGATAGGCGCGCAGCGGCTTGCCCGTTGCGTTCTGTACTTCCTCGCCGCCGAACAGGATGCGGCCCCCGGTGACGTCGTAGAGGCGCAGCAGGAGCCGCGCGGTGGTGGTCTTGCCACACCCCGATTCGCCGACCAGGCCGAGGCTGGTGCCCGCTTCCAGCTTGAAGCTGACGCCGTCGACCGCCTTGATCATCGGCCGTTTGCTCGCGCCGTAGCCGCCGCCGCGGCCGAGAGGAAAATGCTTGGTGAGATTGTCGGCTTCGAGAAGGTACTGGGTCATGTCTGGGAAACCTGCCAGCAGCTGGCGACATGTTCCGAGGCGACGCGGAATTCGGTCGGGTATTCGCGGCGGCACCGCTCGATCACGCTGGGACAGCGCGGCGCGAACGGGCAGCCCGGCGGCAGCGACGCGAGATCGGGCGGCTGTCCGTCGATGCTCTTCAGCCGGCGCGCGCCGTGTTCCGTCGCGTCGGGGATCGAGCCCAGCAGCGCCTTGGTGTAGGGGTGACGCGGGTGATCGAAAATCTCGCGGATCGGGCCCATTTCGACGATGCGGCCGGCATACATCACCATGACGCGGTCGCACAGCCGCGCCGCCACGCCGAAATCGTGGGTCACCACGATCACCGACAAATGCTTCGAATCGCGCAGCTTCTCCAACAGATCGAGGAATTGTGCCTGCACCGTGGGATCGAGCGCCGTGGTCGGCTCGTCGGCGATCAGCAATTGCGGATCGCACGAGATCGCGATGGCGCCGACGATGCGTTGCAGCATCCCGCCCGACATTTGATGCGGATATTGTCTGAGGCGCGTCTCCGGCGAGGGGATGCTGACCGCCGACATCAGCTCCATCATGCGGTCCTGGAGCGCGGCGCCGCTCAGCCCCATATGGACCCTGAGCGGCTCGGCCAACTGGCTGCCGACGGTGAACAGCGGATCGAGCGAGACCATCGGGTCCTGGAGGATCATCGACATCTTCTCGCCGCGCAGGCGGCGCATCATGCCGTCGCTCTTGGTCAACAGATTTTCGCCGTTGAAAAGAATCTCGCCGCCGACGACCCGTGCCGAAGCCGGCAGAATCCGCATGATCGACAGCGCCGTCATGGTCTTGCCGCAACCGGATTTGCCGATGATGCCCAGCGTCTCGCCGCGTCGCAGATCGAAGCTCACGCCGTCGACCGCCTTCGTCACGCGCAACCCGTCGTGGCCACGGATGTACGTCTTCAGGTCCTTGACCTGCAACAGAATGTCGCCGTTGTTCATGATGAGAGGCGGTCCAACTATCCGAAACGGACGCGCGGATCGATCACCCCAAACATGAGATCGACCCCCAGGTTGAGGAGAATGAGGAAGATCGAGGTCACCGCGACGCCCGCCTGAATCACCGGATAGTCGCGGGTGAAAATCGATTCCACCATGAGATTGCCGAGGCCCGGCCAGGCAAACACGGATTCGACGATCACCGTGCCGCCGATCAGGAAGCCGAGAGTCAGGCCGCTGATCGCGATCACCGGCACCAGCGCGTTCCGCAACGCGTGCTTCCACACGATGAACTGTTCGTTGAGTCCTTTGACGCGCAGGAACTTGACGTAGTCGGCGTCGAGCGTCTCCAGCATTGCCGAACGCGTGATGCGCAGGGTCGAGGCGATCGGCACCAGCGCCAGCGTCACCACCGGCAAGACCAGATACTGCACCCCCTGGGCGCCGCTGGTCGGCAGCCAGTGCAGCTCCACCGCGAACACCAAGATCAGCATGATGCCGACCCAGAAGCTCGGCATCGATTGCGCCGTGATGGAAAAAATGCGCGAGCCGTAATCGAGCCAGGACGATCGCATCCGCGCCGAGAGAATGCCGAGCAGCAGCCCGACGATGGTCGAGAGGATGAAGGCGGAGAAGGCGAGTTCCAACGTCGCCGGCAGCCGGCTCATGATCAGGCCGAGGGCCGGCTCGCGATAGCGCAGCGATTCACCGAAATCGCCCTGCGCGACATTCACGAGGAAGCGGTAATACTGTACCGGATACGAGGCATCGAGGCCGAGATCGTGCTGCATCGCCTTGATGTCGGCTTCGCTCGCGTCCTGCGGCAGGAGCAACAGCGTCACGTCGCCCGACATGCGGGAAGTGACGAAGACAATCAGGGAAACGCCCAGGATGGTGATGACGGCGAGGCGCAGGCGGCTCAAGAAATAACGCAACATGCCGCCACTACCTCTGCTGCCTGCGCGGATCGAACCGTTCCTGCAGCCAATCGCCCAGGAGATTGGTGCCGAGGACGGTGATGGTGATGGCGAGGCCGGCGAAAGTCGGGATCCACCACGCCGTGGTCATGTACGGCCGGCCTTCGGAAATGAGCAGGCCCCAGGTGGTCGCCGGCGGCTGAATGCCGAGGCCGATGAAGGTGATCGCCGCCTCGATCAGCAGCGCGAAACCCGCTTGCAGCGTCGCCAGCACGATGCAGGTCGGCATGAGATTGGGCAGGATGTGGCGGATAAGGATACGCCTGTCGCTGCAATTCGCGACCTTGGCCAGCGCGACGAAGCCGCGCTCGCGCAGCACCAGCGTTTCGCCGCGCACCACGCGGGCGTAGAGCACCCAGGACACGATGACGATGCTCGACAAAACCGTGGTGAAGCCGCCGCCGACCGCGCCGCCGATCAAGATGATGAGCAGGATCGCCGGGATCGCGAACACGACGTCCGCGATGCGCATGATCACATTGTCGATCCAGCCGCCGTAGTAACCGGCCACCATGCCCGCCGTTACGCCGATCAGCGCCGCCAGGAACACGCTCGAAATCGCGACGATCAGTGCGACGCGGCAACCTTCCATCAGCCGGCTCAGCAAATCGCGACCGAACTGATCGGTGCCGAGCAGATAGCTCCAGCTGCCGCCGTCCATCCATCCCGGCGGATGCCGCGGCGACAACAGGTCAATCGCGGTCGGATCGTGGGGAAACAGCAGCGAGCCGAAAATGCCGAAAATCACCACCGGCGCCAGCAGCACGATCGGCAGCCATGGCAGGCGCCGCAAGCGCCGCCAATGCAGCGCCATCGGCCGCGCGGCGGGCGTTTGCGTTTGAATGACGACAGTAGCCAAGCGCCGACTCCTTGCCCTTACCGACCATGCGGGAGAACGCGCTTCGGGCGGCCCGACCGATTTCCGGTCGCGGCGTGACGCCTCCCGCTCCACCCCGATTCACGCTCTTGCGAAGCGCCGACGCGCGCCGCGAGCTTTTCTGTATTCCTAATAACATTAGCCCAAAGCGCTTGTCGAGACGCGGACCGGCGACGCGGCGACGCGACCGCAACCGAATTGCGCTATGCGAAAAACGCGCCGGGCACGATTAAATGGCCGTTAGGGTCGGGTTCGGCGGTGGACAATCGCCTGAGGGGAATGTTACATGGCATAACAATTAACAAAACGAGCGACCGGACGGCGAAGGGCCGTGATCCGGATCGCCAGCAAGGGAGGAGAGCTGACGATGAAAATCGGCATAGTCGCAACATTGGCCGCGATCGCGGCGGGTACATTAGTGATCGGGGCTGGCCCGGCCGCTGCGGCGGATCAATTGCGCGTCGCCATGAACGCGGACCCCGATGTCCTCGACATGACGCAATCGACCAACCCGCCGCAGGGTTTGGCGACGATGGACAATGTCTATGACTCGCTCGACAATCAGAACCCCAAGGGCGACCCGATCCCCGGGGTTGCCGAGTCCTGGGACTTTCAGGACGGCGGCAAGGTCATTGTTTTCCATATCCGCCACGGCGTCACGTTCCATTCGGGCGACCCGCTGACCGCCAAGGATGTGGTTTGGAGCCACGAGCGTTATCTGAAGAAGGGCCGCTTTTACGGCATCTTTACGCGCTTCCTCTCAAAGGTCGAGGCGGTCGACGACTACACCGTCAAATTCACCTTCAAGCAGCCGGATGCCCAATACATTCCGGTCCATCCGCTGCCGATCGCGTCGAAGACCTATTACGACCGCGTGGGCGAGGCCGAATTCGCCAAGCATCCGGTCGGCACGGGGCCCTACAAGATCGTCAACTACGTGCCTGGCCAATATCTCGATCTCGAAGCCTATGACAAATACTGGGGCCCGAAGCCGCAAATCAAAAGCGCGCGCTTCTATTTCGTGAAGGACGACAACACCCGCTTGGCGAAGCTTGAAGCCGGCGAAGTCGATATGATCATGGCGACGCCCTACGCCGCTTACGATTTGCTCCGGAAGGCGGGCTTCACGCTGGTCAAACTGCCGGTCCATCCCACCCAGTCGGTTCAGTTCCACACCAAGAATCCGAACACGCCGTGGCACGATGTCCGCGTCCGCCAGGCGATTGCGTACGCGATCGACAAGGACGCGATCGTGAAGGGCTTGCTGCATGGCGTGCCGACCGATTACCCGCGGCTGATGCCGGACGAGATCGGCTACGATCCGAACCTCAAGGATTACAAATACAATCCCGGCAAGGCGAAGCAGCTGCTGAACGAGGCGGGCTACGCCAACGGTTTCGAAATGCCCCTCTATTACTCGACGGGCGTCTATTTCGGCACCCAGGAGACGGCGGAGGCGGTCGGGCTCTATCTGAAGCAGAACCTCAACATCACCACCAAGGCCCAGGGCATCGAGCTGATCCAGCTCCTCCAGCTGATCTTCGGGTCGGCGCGGGATCCCAAGGCGCGATATGTCGGCGTCGCGGGCCTGCCGGTAGCGAACCTGGCGACGGCGCTCGAAGGCATCGGGCTGGCCTATTACGGCAAGGCGTTCGGCGCGCTCTACGACAATCCCGAACTGGACACGCTGTTCGAGGAGGGCAACACCAAGCTCAATCCGGCCGACCAGGCGCCCTACATCAAAAAAATCATGGCGATCGAGCAGAACGATCTGTCGACCATTACGCTGTGGCAGTATGTCGACGTCTACGCCATGAAGAAGGGCATCACCTACACGCCCGGCCTGCATAACCTCGAAATCGTCTATCTGCCCTGGGTCCACGAAAAGATGTGACGGACCGGGGATTTGCGTCGTTTCGCCGGCGGGGCGCGAGCCCCGCCGGTTTTGTTTTGAGCAATATTTGCCTCAATTGCCGGCGCGCGCGTCCGCGCGCTTGGCTTCCGCGCCATCCGGCGCGCGGTCGCAGTCGCGACCGGGGCGACGCCTCTGTGGCGTCGTCCAAGATCCGCATGGTAGTAGCTGCGGCCATGGCGTATCTGACCATTCTGCTCGACGGCACGGCCTACGGGATGATCCTGTTCATCATCTCGGTTGGTCTGACCGTGACGATGGGCTTGATGCGCGTCGTCAACCTGGCGCACGGTGCCTTCGCGATGGTCGGCGGCTATCTGGCGGCGATGATGTTGCACCGCGGCGTGCCGTTCTTCGCCGCCGCGGTGTTGGCGGCGCTCGCCGTCGGCGTCCTGGGTGCCGTCGCCGAGCTGACGCTATACCGCCCGCTCTATCGCCGGGGCGAACTACCCCAGGCGCTGATGACGTTCGGCTTCACCTTCGTCGTGATCGCGGCGCTGACCCTGATTTTCGGCAGCAGCGCGCAAGCCCTGCCGGTGCCGCAATTCCTCGCCGGCCTGACCGATCTCGGCTTCACCCAATATCCGACCTATCGCCTGTTCCTGATCGCGATCGGCGCCGCGATGGCGCTGATCTTGTGGGCGATCATCGACCGCACGCTCTATGGCGCGCGGCTCCGCGCGGCGGTCGACAATCCGCGCATGGCGCGCGCCATCGGCATGGACGTGAACCTGCTGTTCACCGGGACGTTCGCGGCCGGCTGCGCGCTGGCCGGGTTCGGCGGCGTGCTCGGCGCCGACATGTTGCCGGTGGAGCCCTATTACGCGCTGCGCTATCTGGTGATTTTCCTGGTGGTGGTGTCGGTCGGCGGCATCGGCAATTTCAAGGGCTCGCTCGTCGCCGCGCTGGCGATCGGCATCGTCGAAACCGTCGGCACGTTCCTGCTTCCCGGCGCCGCGGCCTACATCGTCTATGCTCTGGTGCTCGTCCTGCTGCTGTGGCGGCCGCACGGGCTGTTGCCGGCGAAGTCGGCGCCATGACCGCGCGGCCCGAGATGTCGTCGCCGGCGCTGGCGCAGTTGCGCCTCGGCCCCGGCCGGTTCGGCTGGGTCTGGCATGCCGTACCGTGGGGCCTGGCGATCGCCACCTTTTTCTTCGCCGGCGCCTATCTGACCCTCGGCACGGCGGCGCTCGAGATGATCCTGTTCACGCTGTCGATCGATCTGGCGCTGGGCTATGCCGGCATCGTCACGTTCGGCCAGGCGGCGTTTTTCGGCGTCGGCGCTTATGCCGCGGGCCTGTTGTCGATTCACCTGACGCCCGACCCGATCCTCGGCCTGCTGTTCGGCACCGGCATCGCGGCCCTGCTGGGACTGATCACCGGGATGCTGATTTTGCACACCGAGGGCGTCACGCTGATGATGCTGACGCTGGCCATCGCCTCGATGCTCGGCGCGTTCGCCATGCAGGCCGGCGATCTGACCGGCGGCGACAACGGGCTGCAAGGCATTCAGATCTCGCCGCTGTTCGGCGTGTTCCCGTTCGATCTGTGGGGCCAGACCGGATACCTCTATGCGCTCGGCGTGCTGTTCCTGTGGTTCGTCGCCGCGTGGCGGATCGTGCGCTCGCCGTTCGGCCGCTCGCTCGACGGTATCCGGCAAAGCCCGCGCCGCATGCGCGCCATCGGCACCCCGGTATGGTGGCGGCTGGTCGCGATCTACACCCTCGCCGCGGCGATGGCGGGCTCGGCCGGCAGCCTCAAGGCGCAGACCAACCAGTTCGTCGGGCTCGATTCGCTCGACCTCTTGGTCTCCGGCACGGCGTTGGTGATGCTGATCCTCGGCGGCACGCGGCGGCTTTACGGCGCCTTTGTCGGCGCCGCGTTTTATGTCGTGGTGCAGGATCTCGCCGCCGAGGTCGATCCGTTCGGCTGGATGTTCCTGATCGGCGGCCTGCTGGTCGCGATGGTGCTGTTCCTCCCCAACGGCTTGATGGGCGTGGCCGATTGGCTGCGCGGCACCGGCACGCGGCTCTGGGCCGGAGGAGCGCGCAAGTGACCGAGAGCACGGCCGCGCTCTCGATCCGCGGCCTCAGCAAGAATTTCGGCGCCTTGCCGGTGGCCCAGGCCATCGACCTCGACCTCGAGCCGGGCGCGCGGGTCGGGCTGATCGGGCCCAACGGCGCCGGCAAGACCAGCCTGGTCAATCTCCTCACCGGGATGTTGCGCGCCGACGCCGGCGCCATCGTGCTGAACGGCGAGGACATCACCAACCTCAAGCCCGAAACGCGGGTGCGCCGCGGCCTGGTGCGCACGCACCAGATCAACACGCTACTGATGCAGAGTAGCCTGCGCGAGAATGTCGCGATCGCGGTGGCGGAGCGGGAGAATTTCGCGTGGCGCTTTCTGCGCTTCACGCCGCAATGGCGCCGCTGTCTCGCCGAGGCGGAGGCGCAGCTCGCCGCGTTCGGCATCGCCGATCTCGCCGACCGCGCCGTCGCCGAGCTGCCCTACGGCCAGCAGCGGTTGCTCGAAATCGCGATCGCGCTGGTGCTGAAACCGCGCGTGCTGCTGTTGGACGAGCCGGCGGCGGGCGTCCCGGCGACGGAGGCGCACGCGATTCACGCGGCGCTCGACAAACTGCCCGCCGAGATTTCGATCCTGATGATCGAACACGACATGGACGTGGTGTTCCGCTTCGCCAAGTCGATCGCGGTGCTGGTGCAGGGCCGCGTGCTGACCACCGGCACGCCGCAGCAAATCGCCGGCGACCCGCAGGTGCGCGCGGTCTATCTCGGCCGAAGCGCCGCATGACCGCGGCCCTTGCCGTCGAGGATTTGGTCGCGGGCTACGGCGCCACCGTGGTGCTGGACGGGCTGTCCTTCGATCTGGCCGAGGGCGGCACGCTGGCGGTGCTGGGCCGCAACGGCGTCGGCAAGACCACCTTGTTGGCGACGCTGATGGGCTTCACCAACCGGCATCGCGGCACCATCCGGTTCGCCGGTCAGCCGATCGAGACGCTCGCCTCGCATCGCCGCAATCGCCTGGGCCTGGGCTATGTCCCGCAGGAGCGCGAGATTTTTCCATCCCTGTCGGTCGAGGAGAATTCTGCTGGTGGCGCGGCGCGACGGCGGCTGGGCCCTCGCCGCGGTCTATGATCTGTTCCCGGCCCTGAAGGAGCGGCGCAACAATTCCGGCAACCGCCTCTCCGGCGGCGAGCAGCAAATGCTCGCGGTGGGGCGCGCGCTGGTCGGCGCGCCGAAGCTCTTGCTGCTCGACGAGCCGACCGAAGGGCTGGCGCCGATCGTGGTCGACGCCTTGTCCGACGCGCTGGCGCGGATCCGCGACGAAAGCAGCCTCGCCATCATCCTGGTGGAGCAGCGCGTCGATCTGGCGCTGGCCTTCGCCCGCGACGCGATCGTGCTCGACCGCGGGCGCATCGTCTGGCGCGGCGCGAGCGCCGCGTTGCACGCCGACGACGCCACCAAGCATCGTTTGCTCGGCGTAGCGGGATAGCCGGTAAATCGGCTAATCTCCCGACGTTAAGGGGGAGGCTGGTATGAAGCGTGGTTGGTTCGCTTTCGCGGCGATTGCGGTCGCCGTCGTCATCGCGGCGTTCATTTGGTTCAACAACCGGCCGGCCCCAACGCCGGCCGCGCCCACACCCGCCGCGTCAACCACGACCGCGCCCGCAACTCCCGCCGCCGCGGTCCAGCCGGTCGCGGCCACCGTGCCGGCAGCGGCACCGCCGGCGACTCCGCCCAAGCCGACATTGGCGTTCGAGCGCCTCAGCATCGACACCTCGAAGCCGGTCGCCGAGGCCTGCCTGATCTTTTCCGCCGACCTCGATAAGGCCGCGCATTACGACGAGTATGTCGTGCTGACCCCGGCGGTGAAGCCGGCGATCCGCGTCGACGGGAAGAGCCTGTGCCTCGCCGGCCTCGCGTTCGGCGCGACCTATCAGGCCGAGCTCCGCGCCGGCTTTCCGGGCGCCAACGGCCTCAAGCTCGCGGACAGCCAAAAGGTCGACGTCGCCCTGCGCAATCGCGCGCCGCTCCTGGCGTTCCGCGACGGCATGATCCTGCCGCGCGACAATGCCGCCGGCGTCCCGATCACCTCGGTCAATGTCGCGCGCATCGCCATCAGGCTGATGCGCGTTCCCGACCGGTTGCTGTCGCAGATCACGACCGATTCGTTCAGCCAGCGCGAAGCCTATTACTGGAGCGTGCAGGACTGGGAATCGCAGAAGGCGACGGCGCTGTGGCACGGCGAGATGGACGTGACGTCGAAGCCCAACGAGACGGTGACGACGCTGTTCCCGCTGGCCACCGTGCTCAAGGACAAGAAGCCGGGCGCCTACATCCTGGTCGCGGAGGACGCCGCGCAAAAGGACAAGGTGAAACCGGGAACCGACGATTATTATTCGACCACGCGCGCGGTGCAGTGGGTGATCGATTCCGATATCGCCCTCACCAGTTTCGACGGCGCCGACGGCATCAACGTGTTCGCGCGGTCCCTGGCGCATGCGACGCCGCTCGCCGGGCTGAAGCTGACGCTGGTGGCGCGCGACAACGAGGAACTGACGACGGCGACGACCGACGCCGACGGCCGCGCGCATTTCGACCCGGGCCTGACCTCGAGAAATGCCGGCGGCGCCACCCCGCGCGCGGTCATGGCCTATGGCAGCGACGGCGATTTCACCTTCGCCGACATCACGCGCCCGGCTTTCGATCTGTCCGACCGCGGCGTCGACGGCCGGGCCCTGCCCGGCCCGGTCGATGCCTTCGTCTACACCGATCGCGGCATCTACCGCGCGCGTGAGACCGTTAACATCGTGGCGCTGATGCGCGACCGCCTCGCCAACGCCATGCCCGGGGTGCCGGTGACGCTGATCGTGCGCCGCCCCGACCAGGCGGTGTTCCGCCGGACCACGCTGCAAGACCAGGGCGACGGCGCGGTTCACCAGGCGCTGGTCCTGACCGACTCCGTGCCGCACGGGCATTGGAGTGTCGACGCCTATCTCGACCCCAAGGGCGCGTCCATCGGCCACGCCGAATTCGACGTGCAGGATTTCATCCCGCAACAGCTCAAGGTCACCGTGACCAGCGCCGCGACGTTCCTGCAGCCGGGCCAGCCGGTGAAGCTCGACGCCGACGCGCAGTTCCTCTACGGCGCGCCGGCGGCCGATCTCGACGGCGAGAGCGAGGCGACCGTCGCCGCCGACCCGGCGCCGTTCGCGGCCTATCGCGGCTTCGATTTCGGCTTGGTGCAAGAGAAGTTCCAGGAAAAGATCGTGCCCCTGACGGTCGCCAAGACCGACGCGCAGGGCAAGACCCAGGTCACGGGCGAGTTGACCGACATTCCGGACACGACCTTGCCGCTGAAGGCGAGCATCCGCGTCTCGATCTTCGAGCCCGGCGGCCGCGCCACCACCGAGACCATCAGCCTGCCGGTGCGGACCAAGCCGCTGCTTCTCGGCATCCATCCCCTGTTCCAGGACGACGCATCGCCCGAGAACGCGCCGGCCAATTTCGAGATCGTCGCGCTCGACGAGACCGGCAAGCCGGTCGCGAAAAAAGGTCATCGACTACGCGCTGGTGCGCGAGATCACCGAGTACACCTGGTACAAAAAGGACAATCAGTACCACTACGAGCGCTCGACCCATGACGCGCCGGTGGCCGACGGCACGCTCGATATCGGCACCGACAAGCCGGCGACGCTCAACCAGACCCTATCGTGGGGCGATTATCGGCTGACCGTGCACGATGCGGCGAGCGGCGCCGCGACCTCGTACCGCTTCTCCGCCGGCTGGGGCGAAAACCTGGTCGAGGACCGGCCCGACAAGGCCGACGTCAAGTCCGACAAGAAGCGCTACGTCGTCGGCGACACCGCGCATCTCGCCATCCGCGCGCCCGCCGCCGGCAAGGCGCTGATCGTCATCGCCAACGACCGCATCCTCTCGACCCAAATCGCCGACGTGCCCGCCGCCGGTACGACCGTCGACGTTCCCGTCACCGCGGCCTGGGGCACCGGCGCCTATGCCATCGTCGCTTCCTACCGGCCGCTCGCCGACGGCAATTCGCGGGCGCCGGTGCGCGCCATCGGCCTCGCCTGGCTGCCGATCGACGCCTCGGCGCGGACACTGACCGTGAAGCTCGACCTGCCGCAGCAGATCCTGCCGCGGCGCAAGCTCGACGTGCCGGTGAGCGTCACCGGCGTCAGCGGCACGGCCTATGTCACCCTCGCGGCGGTCGACGAAGGCATTCTCCAGCTCACCAAGTTCGCCTCGCCCAATCCCGCCGACTATTATTTCGGCAAGCGCCGGCTCGCGGTCGATATCCGCGACGATTACGGCCGGCTGATCGACAGCACGGGCACGGTCGGCACGCTGCGCACCGGCGGCGATATCGGCGGGCGCGCGCTCGACGTGGTGCCGACCAAGACCGTGTCGCTGTTCTCGGGGTCGGTCGCGCTCGACGCCACGGGCAGGGCGACCATCTCGCTCGACATTCCGGATTTCAACGGCGATCTGCGGTTCATGGCCGTGGCCTATGACGGCACCAAGATCGGCAACATCGATCAGCACCTGATCGTTCGCGATCCGGTGGTGAGCGCGGTGACGCTGCCGCGGTTCCTGGCGCCCAACGACAAGAGCCGGCTTAGTCTCGATCTCCACAATCTCGACGGCGCCCCCGGCACCTATCACGTCGCCTTCACCGCGAGCGGCGCGGTCGCGTTCGGCGCGGACGCGACGCGGGACGTCCCGCTGGCGAAGGGCGACCGCAAGCTCATCGCGGTGTCGCTCAACGCCAAGGGCGACGGCATCGGCACCATCGACCTGCATCTCACCGGCCCGAGTTTCGACTTGAGCCGCGAATGGCAGATCGCGGTGCGCGAGCCGCAATTGCCGATCTCCCGCGAGACCGTGGCACTGCTGGCGGCGGGCAAGAAGACCAGCATCGACCCGCAAATCCTCGCCGACTACGTGCCGGGCACCGGCACCGTCACGGTGACGGTCGACAGCGTGCGCACGGTGCCGCTGGCTGGATTGCTGCAATCGCTCGACCGTTATCCGTTCGGCTGCGTCGAGCAATTGACCAGCCGCGCCTATCCACTGCTCTACTTCAACGATGTCGCGTTGCAGGCGGGGACGAAGCAGGACAAGGGCGCCGCGGGCCGGGTGCAGTCGGCGATCGACCAGCTGCTGGACATGCAGCGCGCCGAGGGCAATTTCGGCCTGTGGGCCGCGCGCGGCGACGCGGCGCAGGATTGGCTCAGCGTCTACGCGCTCGATTTCCTGACGGCCGCGGCGGCAAAGCACTTCAACATTCCGGTCGACGCATTCGACCGCGGCCGCACCTGGCTGCGCAAGATTTTGACCGGGCGCGACACCGAAATCCGCACACGTCTTTATGCCGCCTATGTGCTGGCGCGCATCGAGGCGGTCCAACTCGCCGATCTGCGCTATGTCTTCGACACCGATTCCGCAAAGAAAGGCGTCGACGCCTTCGCCGCTTCGCAGATCGGCGCGGCGATGTCGCTCGAAGGCGACCAGGCGCGTGCGCAGGCCGCGTTCGTTTTCGCCGAGAAATTGCCGCTGCTGTCGCCGGAACGGAACCTATTCGGCGTGTACTACAACACCGATTATTACGGCTCGGCGTTGCGCAACTGGGCCGGCTTCTTGACGATGGCGTCGCAGGCGAACCAGACCGCTGTGATGGCGCGGCTCTATGATCAGTTCCAGTGGGTCAACGAGAACGCCGACGATCTGACCACGCAGGAAAAAGCTTGGCTGCTCCTCGCAATGGCCGCCATCACCCAGCATCGGGCACCGGTCGCGATCGACATGAACGGCCAGAAGCTCACCGCCACCGACCACGCCATCACGCTCAACCCGACGCCCGCCGATCTCGCCAAGGGCATCGCCGTCACCAACGACGCGGGACGCGACCTGTGGGAGTCGGTGTCGATCCAGGGCATCTCCGCGACGCCGCTGCCCCCCACGGCGAGCGGGATTTCGCTGATCCGCGAATATTGGAGCCTCGACGGCAAGCCCGCCGATCTGTCGAAGGTGATGCAGAACGACCGGCTGATCGTGACGCTGCGCGGCGCCACCGCCGACGCCCGCCACCATGAAGTGGCGCTGCTCGACCTGCTGCCCGCCGGCTTCGAGATCGAGGGCACGGTCAAGGCCGACGAGAACGGCAAGACGCCGTATCCCTGGCTGGGCACGCTGCGCGCGCTGCGCCTGACCGAGGCGCTCGACGACCGTTTCGTCGCGTCGTTCGTGGTCCATCCCGACGCGCCGTCGATCGTCGTCGACGATTCGAAAAAAGAGGAAACCCCCGGCTATCTCATCGCTTATATCGCGCGCGCGATCACGCCCGGAACCTACGTCCTCCCCGCCGCGGTGGCGACCGACATGTATCGCCCCGCGATCCAGGCGCGCACGGCTTTGGGGACGGTGACGATCGGCGCGCGCTAGCGCCGGATCGCGCTTTAGGGTTCGCCGACCTCGCGGCGCTCGACCAGCATCGGCAGCGCGTCGCCGGGACGCGTGGTCAGGCGGCATATCGGCTCGACCACGGCGCCCGGCGCGAGGCGAAGCCGCGCTTTCTGCGCCAATGCCGCCAGGCACAGCACTGCCTCGGCCTGGCCGAACGCCGCCCCGGCGCAGACGCGCGGACCGACGCTGAACGGCAGATAGGCGTGCCGGTTGTGCTTCTCGGCCCGGTCCGGAAGGAACCGCTCCGGCATGAACGTGTCGGGCTGGTCCCAGTACCGGCGATGACGCTGCAACAGCCACGGCACCACGATCACCAGCGAGCCGGGCTCGATCGTCCAGCGGCGGATTTTTTCGCGATGCGACGCCTGCCGCGCCAGCAACGGCACCGGCGGATAAAGCCGGATGGTTTCGTCGAAGACCGCGCGCGTATAGACGAGGCGCGGCACGTCGGCCAGGGTCGGGACGCGCCCGCCCAGGACCTGGTCCAGCTCGGCATGGAGCCGCGCCTCGACCTCGGGCGATTGCGACAGGAGATACCACGCCCAGGCCAGCGAATTCGCCGTGGTCTCGTGACCCGCCATGAAAATGGTGGCGGCCTCGTTGCGCAGCGCCTCGGCGCCGAGCGGCGCGCCGGTTTCCGCATCCTTGGCGTCGAGCAGTAGCGTGATCATCGACGCGTCGCCGCCCTTCGCCTGCTCGCGCGCGCTCGCGATCACGCGGTCGAGCACGTCGTGAATGCGCTTGGCGGCGCGCCGGGTCGAGCGCGGCTGGAAGCGCGGCACCCAATCCGGCAGGCCGAACAGGTAGGTGAGATCGAGCTGGTCGATATAGCGCTGATATTCGCTGAAGGCGGCGACGATCTCGCTCGAATACTCGATGCCGAGCCGCCGGCCGAACACGGTGCGGCAGATGATCTCGGCGGTGAGGTTGGCCATCGCCGCCAGAGCATCGACCGGCGTCGGCGCGGCGCACTGGTGCCAGCGCTCGGCCAGCTCCGACGCGGCCTCGGCCATGATCCGCGCGAACATCGGCAGGTTCGACGCGTGGACGATCGGCGCCACGATGCGCCGCCGCGTCCGCCACACCGCGCCGTCGCTGATGAACAATCCGTCGCCCAAGAGCGGCGCCAGCGCGTGCCGCATTTGCGAACTCTTGCGCTCGAACGCCTCGTGATGCTCGATCAGCGCCTTCACCACCGTGTCGGGGCTGTTGCAGACATAGATTTTGCGCGCCAGCACCCGCATGGTGAACATGTCGAGGCCGAAACATACTTCCGGCCAGACGCTGAGAAAATTGCGCCGGGCGAGCCGCGTCGTCTGCAGCAAGCCCAGCGGCTTGGCCGGCCGGGCCGGATAGGGCGGGACGAAGACGCTCATCGCAATACGAAACTTTCCCCCTGGTAATTTTGCATTAGAGCGTCGGGCGCCCACCGTGGCAAGCTGAGCCATGGGGTTTAGCCGGCAACACCTTTCGTTTCTCCGGCGCGCGCGTGGACCGGTGGCGGCGGTGCTCCTGCTGGTCGTGCTCGCCGGCGCGGCGGTGACCGCCGACGCGCTGTTTCCGCCCGACCCGTCGCGTTATATCGGCCGGTCGGCGGTGGTGACCGACAGGACGCATCGCATCCTGCGCGCCTTCACCACGGCGGACGGCAAGTGGCGGCTGGCGGCGCGGGTCGAGGACGTCGATCCGCGTTATCTGGTGCTGCTGCGCGCCTACGAGGACAAGCGCTTCGACGATCATTGGGGCGTCGATCCCGCGGCGCTGGCGCGGGCGGCGCTGCAATGGGCGTGGGCCGGCCGCATCGTTTCCGGCGGCTCTACCTTGACGATGCAGGTCGCGCGTCTGCTCGCGGCGCCGAAGCCGCGCGGCGTCGCCACCAAGCTGGCACAGATCGCGCGCGCGATGCAGCTCGAGACGCGCTATCGCAAGGACGAGATCCTGGCGATGTACCTGACCCTGGCGCCGTTCGGCGGCAATCTCGAAGGGGTCCGCGCCGCCGCGCTCGCCTATTTCGGCAAGGAGCCGGCGCAACTCACGCTGGGCCAGGCGGCGTTGCTAGTCGCGATTCCGCAATCGCCGGAGCGGCTGCGCCCCGACCGCCATCCCGCCGCGGCGCGCGCCGGCCGCGACAAAGTGCTGGCACGGCTTCTGGCCGACGGCGTCATCACGGGACAGCAAGAGTCCGAGGCGCGCGCCGAGCCGGTGCCGGATCGCCGCCTGGCGATGCCGTTCGCGGCGCCGCATCTGGCGCAGCACCTGATGGCGCTGGGGCCCGGCGCCGAAATCGACACCTGGATCGACGGCGATCTCCAGCGCGCGGCGGAGAGTCTGGCGCGCGGCGAGGCGCGCTGGTTCGGCGATGACGCCAGCCTGGCGGCGATCGTGGTCGACAACGCCACCCGCCGCGTCATCGCCTATGTCGGCGGCGTCGATTTCTTCAGCCGCCATTCCGGCCAGCTCGATCTCGCGCGGCGGGCACGGTCGCCGGGTTCGGCGTTGAAGCCGTTCATCTACGGCATGGGGTTCGACGACGGCGCGATCCATCCCGCGAGCCTGATCGACGACGAGCCGACGCGCTTCGGCGACTACGCGCCCAAGGATTTCGATCGCGACTTCCGCGGCACGGTCAGTGTGCGCGAGGCGCTGGCGAATTCGCTGAACGTTCCGGCGGTCGCGGTGCTGGAGCGGGTCGGGCCGATGCGTTTCGTCGCCGATCTGCGCGACGCGGGCGCGCGGCTGCGCACCCAGCGCCTGGTCGGCACGCCGAGCCTGCCGGTGGCGCTGGGCGGCGTCGGCATCAGCCTGGCCGATCTGACCATGCTCTATGTCGATCTCGCCGACGGCGGCATCGCGGCGCCGCTGGTCTATGCCGGCACGCCGGCGCCGGCGCCGCCGCGGGAATTGATGAGCCGGACCGCCTCCTGGTATGTCGGCGACATTCTCGCCGGCTCGTCGCGGCCCGACGGCTGGGGCGAGGGCATCGGCCTGACCTCGACCCGCGCCATCGCCTTCAAGACCGGCACGTCCTATGGGTTCCGCGACGCCTGGGCGGTGGGATTTTCGCCGACCTACACGGTCGGGGTCTGGATCGGCCGCGCCGACGGCTCGCCCCGCCCTGGCCATTTCGGCCGCAACACCGCGACGCCGGTCATGCTCAAGCTGTTCGGCCTGTTACCCGCCGAGCCGCCGGGCTGGCGCGCGCCCCCGGCGGACGCGCTGCTGGTGCAAGGCAACGAAGCGCTGCCGCCGGCGCTGCGCCATTTCACCCGGACGCCGGCCGAGAACGGCCCGCGCCGCCAACCGCCGCGCATTCTCTTTCCCGCCGACGGCATGCTGATCGAGACCGCGCATACCAACCCCGACATCGTCCTCAAGGCCAAGGGCGGGCATGGTGTCTTGTTCTGGATCGTTAACGGCAAGCCGCTGGGCTCGCCGCGGCTCGGCGCCGACATGTTCTGGCGCCCGGACGGCGAAGGTTTCGCCCAGATCGCGGTGATCGACGCCGACGGCAGCCGCGCCGCGGTGCGCGTGCGGGTCAAGATCGTCCGTTAGCCGCGCGGCGCTTTTGCAGGAAGCGGCGCACCGCCGGATCGGCCTCGAGGCCGATGGCGCGCTCATAGGCCCTGTCGGCGGCATCGCGCTCGCCGGCGAATGACAGCATCCCGGCGCGCGCGGCCCAATAGGGCTGGTAATCCGCAAGGCGGGCATCGCCCGCGACCGCGTCGAGCGCGACCAGCGCCGCGCGCGGCCCGTGCAGTTCGCCGACCGCGACCGCGCGGTTGATCGCCACCACGGGCGATCCGGTCAGCCGCAACAGCGCGTCGTACAATTCCAGAATCGCCTGCCAATCGGCGCGGCCGGTGCGCCGCCGCACCGCATGCGCCGATTGCACCGCGGCTTCGAGCTGAAAGCGCCCGATCGCGCCCATGCCGCTTGCACGCAACAACAGCGCTTCCGCTTCGTCGATCATCGCCGCGTCCCAACGCAACACATTCTGCTCGTCGAGCGGCACGAATTCGCCGGCCTGGTCGCGCCGCGCCGCCCGCCGCGCCTCGGCGTGCAGCATCAGCGCCAGCAGGCCCAACGCTTCGGGCGCGTCGGGTTGCAGCGACGCGACCAGCCGGCCGAGCCAGATCGCCTCCTCGGCGAAGTCGCGCGTGCGCGCGACCGCGCCGGCGGGATCGGCCCAACCCGCGGCGAAGGTCGCGTAGATCGCGTCGAGCACGACGTCGAGCCGCTCGGCGAGTTCGTCGCGCTCCGGCACGCGGAACGGAATCCTGGCCGCCGCGATCTTGCGCTTGGCGCGCACCAGGCGCTGGCTCATGGTCGCGGGCGCGACCAAAAAGGCCGACGCGATCGCAGCGGCGTCGAGCCCGAGCACGGTTTGCAGAATGAGCGGCGCCCGCGCCGCTTCTTCGATCGCGGGATGGGCGCAGGCGAAGATCAGCCGGAGCCGCTCGTCGGGGATCGCGGCGTCGGAACCCTGTTGCGACGTGATTTCCTCCGTCAGCATCAGCAGCGCCTCGCCCGCGTCCTGGCGGGCGCGGCCGTGGCGGGCCTGATCGATGGATTTGCGGCGCGCCACGGTCAGGAGCCACGCTTCCGGCGCGCGCGGCACGCCCTCGGCCGGCCACGCCGCGAGGGCGGCGGCGAAGGCCTCGGACAGGGCATCCTCGGCCGCCGCCACGTCGCCCGTGCGCGCCGCGAGATAGGCGACGAGCTTGCCGTAACTGTCGCGCGCCGCCCGCTCGACGGCGCGCCGCGTGCCGTCGCCCGCCGCGTCCATCACATCTTCAGGACGCCGCGGACCTCCATCACGCCGGTCTGCGCGTTGGGGCAGCGTGCCGCCCAGCTCAGCGCGACGTCGAGGTCGGGACACTCGATGAGGTAGTAGCCGCCGAGCTGTTCCTTGGTCTCGGCATAGGGGCCGTTCAGCACCTTGGTCTTGCCGTTCTCGCTGCGGACAGTGGTGCCGTTGGCGGCGCGGTCGAGCCGATCGCCGGCGACGAACACGCCGGCGTCGATCATCGCCTTGGTATAGGCGCCGTAGGCGCCCATCAAGGCGCCGACATCCTGTTCGCGACGCTTCTGCATCGCGGCCTCGTTCTGATAGATCAGCAACATGTATTGCATCGGGCACTCCCTGATTCGAACCGGCGCCCATCGCGCCGTCACCCCTATGACGTCCGGACCGACGCGATTTCGACACCGGCTCACGAAAAAATGCGCGGCGGAGTCTAACTCGGCCCGCTGAAGCTTGATCGGCTAATGTTTAAATCTCATCGTCGTCCCCGCGAAAGCGGGGACCCAGGGTCGCCGCATGTCGGTTACCCTGGATTCCTGGTTTCGCAGGAATGACGGTCTGGGATTCGGAGCGATCAAGTCCGATCATGTTATAGAATGGCCTAAATCCAACGGAGGACGTCCATGATCACGCTTTACGCGGGCACCAGCCCCAATGTGCAGAAAATCTATCTGGCGCTCGAGGAGATGGCGCTGCCCTACCAGGCCGAACCGGTCGACGTGTTCGGCGGCGCGCAATTCTCCGACGCCTTCAAGAAAATCAATCCGTTGGCCAAGGTGCCCGCGATCACCGACAGCGACGGACCCGGCGGCAAGCCGATCACCCTGTTCGAGTCCGGCGCCATCCTGCTCTATCTCGCCGACAAGACCGGCAAGTTCCTGTCGAAAGACGCGGCGATCCGCGCGCACACGATCGAGTGGATGATGGTGCAGATGACCGGAATCGGCCCGATGTTCGGCCAGTTCGTGCATTTCCTGCGGTTCGCCCCCAAGGGCAACGATTACGCGCTCAACCGCTACCGCACCCAGGCGCACCGTTTCATCGAATCGATCGAGGGGCGCTTGGCGGAGGCGGCCTATCTCGGCGGCGACGAGTATTCGATCGCCGACATGGCGACGTATCCCTGGGCGCGCGGCGTGCCGACGCTGCTCGGCGCACCGGCGGCGCAGACTTATCCGAAGGTCATGGCCTGGGCGGCCAAGATCGGCGAGCGCCCGGCGACCAAGCGCGCGATGGCGGCGGTGGAGGAACTGCGCGCCAAGCTGACCGGCTTCGACAAGGCCCAGCCCGAGACGCTCGACCGGGTCTTCGGCCGCGGCGCCTTTACGGCGGCCTAACAAAATTCGCGCTGCGAAAAAGGGCCAGGAAAATGCGCGTTCCTGGCCCTTGCCACTCGCCTTCCGATACCCCTATAAATCGATTGAACAGCCCGCCCTTTTGGAATCTGATTTCGCGGTCTAGAATTGCCGTCCGACGGATTTGAATGCCCGATAAGCAGACACCGCCGTTTCGCGCCGACCATGTCGGCAGCCTGTTGCGGCCGCCGCAATTGCTGGCGGCGCGCGAGCAGGCCAAGGCCGGCCGCCTGCCGGCGGGCGAACTCAGGAAGGTCGAGGACGAGGCGATCCGCCGCGTCGCCAAGATGCAGGAGGAGTTGGGCCTCCATGGCATCACCGACGGCGAGTTCCGCCGCCATGCCTGGCACATGGATTTCCTCTATCAGTTCGGCGGCGTCACCAAGCAGCAGGACCCGCTGACCATCCGCTTCCACAACGAGCAGGGCGATGTCGAGTTTCAACCGTCGTCGCTTGCGCGTCACCGGCAAGCTCACGCTCGAAAAAACCATCTTCGGCGAGGAATTCAAATTCCTGCAATCGGTGGTGACGAAAGGCGTGCCGAAGCTGACCATCCCGTCGCCGTGCATGATGACCTATCGCGGCGGCAACGACGTGATCGACCGAAGGGTCTATCCCGACATCGCCGAGTTCCGCCACGACCTGGCGCGCGTCTATCGCCAGGAGATCGCGGGTCTCGCGAACCTCGGCTGCACCTATTTGCAGATCGACGACACCAGCTTCGCCTATCTGAACGACCCGGCGCAGCGCACCTATGTCGCCGAGCATGGCGGCGACAAGGACAATCAGCACCTGGTCAATCTCGCGCTGTTCAACGACGCGGTGCAGGAGAAGCCGGCGGGCATGACCATCTGCGTCCATATGTGCCGCGGCAATCACCGCTCGTCGTGGGTGGCGTCGGGCGGCTACGATTATGTCGCCGACGCGGTGTTCAACCGGCTCGATGTCGACGGCTATTTTCTCGAATATGACGATTCGCGCTCGGGCGGCTTCGCGCCGCTGCGCTTCGTGCCGAAGGGCAAGAAGCGCATCGTGCTCGGCCTGCTGTCGTCGAAGCGCGGCGCGCTCGAGGAGAAGGACGCGATCCGCCGACGCGTCGACGAGGCGTCGAGATACGTCTCGGTCGATCAGCTCTGCTTGAGTCCGCAATGCGGTTTCGCCTCGACCGAACTCGGCAACGCGCTGACCTTGGAACAGCAGAACGCGAAACTGCGGCTCATCGTCGAGCTGGCGCAAGAGATCTGGGGAACTTGATCCGCGGGATCGTCCTGGACTAGAAATTTTTTTCAATCATCACTGGAGAGGCAAATGGCCGACAAGAATCTGGAAGAAATGCTGAAGACGCGGAACCCGGTCGAGATGCTGCGCAACTCGCAGCTCGGCGCCTATGTCTATCCGGTGGTGCCCGCCGAGTTCACCAACTGGCGCGACGAGCAGGTGGCGTGGCGCAAGACCGCGGTGCTGTTCGACCAGTCGCACCACATGGCCGAGATGATGGTCACGGGGCCGGACGCGTTCAAGTTCATGAACTATCTGACCATCAACAGCTTCGCCAATTTCCCGGTCGACCGCGCCAAGCAGTTCGTGCCGTGCTCCTATGACGGCTATGTCATCGGCGACGGCATCCTGTTCCATCTCGCCGAGAACCAGCTCAACTTCGTCGGCCGCGCGCCGACCGTCGACTGGATCGAATTCCACGGCAAGACCGGCAAGTTCAACATCAAGCTGGAGCGCGACGACCGCTCGCCCTCGCGTCCCGGCGCCAAGCCGGTGACGCGGCGGCATTACCGCTATCAAATCCAGGGACCGAACGCGAAGAAGATCCTCGACAAGCTCAACGGCGGCCCGATGAAGGACGTCAAGTTCTTCAACATGGATTACATCAACATCGCGGGCCGCAAGGTGCGCTGCCTGCGCCACGGCATGGCCGGCGAGCCGGGCCTCGAAGTGTGGGGTCCGTGGGCCGAAGGCGACGAGGTGCGGAACGCGATCCTCGCGGCCGGCGCCGAGTTCGGCATCGTCCCGGTCGGCAACCGCGCCTACGCCACCAACACGCTCGAATCGGGCTGGATCCCGTCGCCGCTCCCCGCCGTCTATACCGGCGAGAAGCAGAAGCCGTTCCGCGAATGGTCGTCGCCGCAAAGCTACGCCGCGACCGGCTCGATCGCGGGCAGTTTCGTCTCGAGCAAGATCGAGGACTACTATTCGACGCCGTACGAGCTCGGCTACGGGCCGTTCATCAAGTTCGACCACGACTTCATCGGCCGCGAGGCGCTGGAAAAGATGAAGGACAAGCCGCACCGCCGCAAGGTGACGTTCGCGTGGAACGCGGACGACGTCGCCAAGGTGATGCGCTCCTACCTCGAGCCGGGCATCGACAACGGCAAGTTCATCGACCTGCCGCTGGCGAATTATGGCTCGGCGACGTTCGACGCGGTGAAGAGCGGCGGCAAGCTCGTCGGCCTCTCGATGTTCGGCGGCATGAGCTGGAACGAGCGCCAGATGCTGTCGCTCGGCATCGTCGATCCCGACATCAAGCAGGGCGACGTGCTGACGCTGGTCTGGGGCGAGGAGAACGGCGGCACCAAGAAGACCACCGTCGAGCGCCATGCGAAGCAGTTCGAGATTCGCGTCAAGGTCTCGCCGGTCCCGTACAGCCGCGACGCGCGCGAGGCGTACGGCGGCGGCTGGCGCATGCGCCAGGCCTGAGAAAGAAGAAAAACGAACCACCAAGGCACCAAGACACCAAGATATTGAGTTTCTTGGCGCCTTGGTGTCTTGGCGGTTCAAATTTATTGGGAGGTCGCACATGGCCCGCCTGCCTTATCTGCAGCAATCCGACCTCAAGCCCGAGGACCGCGACCTGTTGAAACCGCGCGCCTCCGACGGCACGGTGCCCAATCTCTATCGCGTGCTGGCGCACGGCCCCGCGGTCATGCGCAAGCAGAACGCGCTGGCGATGCACATCCGCCACGACAGCCGGCTCGACGCGCGCCTGCGCGAGCTGGCGATTCTGCAAGTCGGCTACATGACGCGGCAACCCTACGAATATTCGCACCACGTCAAGCTGGCGATGGAGTTCGGCTGTTCCGAAGACGATATCCGCGCCATCGCGCTCGAGACCGCGGGCAAGCCGAGCACGCTCGAGCCGCTGGCGAAGCTGGTGTTGAAGGCGGCGCGCGAAATGACCGACGACAAGGCGATGTCCGACGCCACCTTCGCGGCGCTCCACAAGGAGCTCGACAACGACCGGCTGATGGAGCTGGTCATCGCGATCGCGACCTATAACGGCGTCATCCGCATCCTCGGCACATTGCAGATCGACGTCGAGGATTCCTACAAACCGTACCTCGAAAAATTTCCGTTGCCGGGTTGATTTCGCCGGGCGCTAGCCCCGCGCGTTCAGCGCGGCGCCGCCATCGACCAGGAGCGCCACGCCGGTGACGAAGTTCGCCTCGTCCGAGGCGAGGAACAAGGCCGCGTTCGCCACGTCCCAGCCCGTGCCCATCTTGCGACGCAGCGGCACGCGCGCGTCGCGTTCCGCGGCGACTTCGGCGCGCGACCGGTTGCCGACCCGCGCGCGGGTGTCGACCGCCATCGGCGTGTCCATCAGGCCCGGCAGAATGCAGTTCGCGCGCACGCCGTATTCCGCGTTCTGGATCGCGATCTGCTGGGTATAGGCGATCATGCCGGCCTTGGTCGCCTTATAGGCCACCAGCGGATAATTCAGGATCGCCGCGGTCGACGAGATGTTGACGATCGCGCCCGAACGCTGCCGCTGCATGATCGGGAGCACGTGCTTGCACGCCATGACCGTGCCGCGGAGGTTGATGGCGACGACGCGGTCGAACGCCTCTTCGGTGATTTCCGTCGGCGGCGCGTCGCCGCCGGCGATGCTGACGCCGACATTGTTGTGGAGGATGTCGATGCGGCCCCAGCGCCGATGCGCCTCGCCGATGGCGGCGGCCAAGGTCGCTTCCTTGGTGACGTCGGCGGCGAAGGCGACGGCGGTGCCGCCCTCCTTGGCGATCATCGCCACCGTTTCCTCGGCGGAGCCGAGATCGCGGTCGACCGCGAACACGCTTAGCGCCCTCCTGCGCGAAGCGCAGCGCCGTGGCGCGGCCGTTGCCCATGCCGGTGCCCGGCCCCTGCCCGGCGCCGATGACGATCGCGATCTTATTCGCAAGACGCGCGCCCGCCATGGCTCACCGCGGCGCCAGACGCACCGCGCCGTCGATGCGGATGCACTCGCCGTTGATGTGCACATTGTCGATGATGTGCAGCGCGAGCTTGGCGAATTCGTAGGGATGGCCCATGCGTTTCGGGAACGGGATCGAGCCTTCGAGCGATGCCTTCGCCTCGGGCGTGAGGCCGCCGGCGAGCGGCGTCAGGAAAATGCCGGGCGCGATGACGTTGACGCGGATGCCGAACTGCGCCAGCTCGCGCGCCGCCGGCATGGTCAGCGCGACGATGCCGCCTTTCGAGGCGGAATAGGCGGCCTGGCCGACCTGGCCCTCGAACGCCGCGACCGACGCGGTCGAGATGATCACGCCGCGCTCGTTATCCTCGAGCGGCGACATCACCGTCATGTCGGCGGCGGCGAGCCGCATCATGTTGAAGGTGCCGACCAGGTTGACGTCGATGATGCGCTTGAACGCGTCGAGCGGATACGGTCCGTCGCGGCCGACGATGCGGCGGCCGCCGCCGATGCCGGCGCAATTGATCAGGATGCGCGCCGGGCCGTGGGCGTCGCGCGCCTTCTTGACGGCGCTCACGCCTTCGCTGCTCGTCGGCGACGTTGCAGATGATGGCGACACCGCCGATTTCCTTGGCGACGGTCTCGCGCCAGCTCGGCGTTGCGATCGACCACCGCGACCTTGGCGCCGCCCTTCGCGAGATAACGCGCGGTCTCCGCGCCCAGCCCCGACGCGCCGCCGGTGACGATCGCCGCATTCCCCTTGAGTTGCATCCTGTGCTCCCGTTCTCGATTTCCTGAAAATTTAACCACCAAGACACCAAGGCACCAAGAAACAAATTCCGATCTCTCGATGTCTTTGTGCCTTGGTGGTTCAAATTTCTTTTGCTAGGCGACCTTCTCCAGTTTCGCCAACAGCACCCGTGCCGACGGCTTGTCGCGTAAAGCTCGGCGAGCAGATCCTTGCGGTTGTCGAGCAGCGCGCGGGCATTGAGCGAGCCCTTGTCGGTCATCTCGTGCTTGTCGATCGAGGGCGGCGCTTCGAGGATCATGCCGCGGGTCACGCGGGTGGCGCTGCCGGTCGCCGTCTTGGCGAGCATCGGTCAGCAATTCGGCGAAGCGTGCGCGCACCGCGGCATGGCGCACCACGTCGATTTCGGGCGCGCCCCTCCGCAGATCGGGACAGAGCGCGCGGCACGCCTCGCCGTCGGCGAAGAACAAGGCGCCGAGCTCGTCGCGGTCGGCGCCGGTCATCACCACGTCGCGGACATAGGGCGCGAAATGCAACACGACCTTGGTCTTCAAGGGCCCGACGCTGACCCAGGTGCCGGTGAGCAGCTTGAAATCCTCGGCGATGCGGCCGTCGAACACGATGCCCTTCGCCGCGTCGCGCTCGTCGAGGAGGCGCACCGCGTCGCCGGTCTTGAGATAGCCTTCCTCGTCGTAGAGCTTCGCCGTGAGGTCGGGCTGGCGCCAATAGCCGGGCGTCATGCTTGGACCCTTCATCCGCGCCTCGAACTTGCGCTCGACCGGCGCCAGTTTGAAATCGATGCCCGGCGCCGGCACGCCGACCAGGCCGGCGAACCCGTCGGGCCAATTGGCGCATAGCATGAACGGCGCGGTCTCCGTCATGCCGAGGCCGGTGACCATGAGGATGCGCTCGCCCACCGTCGCCAGCGCCAGCTCGTCGAGCGCGTCCCAGATGAATTGCGGCAAGCCGGCCGCGGCGTAGAACATCATCTGCACGCGGCCGAAGAAGGTCTCGCGCAGTTCCTTGTCGGCGCGCAGGAACGGGATCAGGAATTCATACGCTTTCGGCACATTGAAATAATAGTTCGGCTTGATCTCGCGCGAGGTTCCGCACCGTGCGCTCGAACTGGCCCGGCACCGGGCGGCCGTCGTCGATGTAGAGCGAGCCGCCGTTGTAGAGCACGTTGCCGAAATCGGAATGCGCGAAGGTATGGTTCCACGGCATCCAATCGACCACGACCGGCGGCTGTTCGCGCAAGGTCGGCAGCATCTCGACTTGCATCTGCTGGTTGGCGCAGAACATGCGCTGGGTCTGGATCACGCCCTTGGGCATGCCGGTCGAGCCGGAAGTGAACAGGATCTTCATCGCGTCGTCGGCCGCGATCTTCGCCGCCGC
This sequence comes from uncultured Alphaproteobacteria bacterium, assembly GCA_963729845.1. Lineage (GTDB taxonomy): Bacteria > Pseudomonadota > Alphaproteobacteria > ATCC43930 > CGMCC-115725 > JAATGI01. The sequence goes on along the minus strand of CAVSQC010000006.1, from coordinate 220,542 downwards.
GGCATCGACGGCCGGCATCGGCGACGTCGCCAGCAAATCCTCGAACAATGCCGTCGCGCCCTTGCGCGGGATTGGCGCGCGTCACGATCTCGGCATCCTTCGGCGCGGCCGCCGCGATCGCCTTGGCGAAGGCGTTGCCGTCGGCGGCGAAGATCAGGCCGGGCGTCAGCAATCCCAGCACATGCTTGAGCTTGCCGTAATCGGTCGAGACCAGCGAATAAGGCGGCGAGACCGGCGATAAGGAATCCCGACATGCATCGCGGCGAGGCCGAGCACGGCGTGATCGAGATCGCCCGCCGACAGGATCGCGACCGGCCGTTCCGCCGACAAGCCCCGCGACAGCAGCGCCTGGCCGACGCGGCGCACCCTATCCAGCATCTGGGCATAGGTGATGGTGCGCCACTCGCCGTCGGGGCCGCGCTGGCCGACCAGCACGCGGTCCGGCGCCGCCGCCGCGAAATGCACCAGCCGGTCGGTGATCTTGACCGGATAGGCCCCGAGCGGCGTCGTGGAGATGAGCCGCACCGAGCCGTCGAGCCGCTTTTCCATGCGAGTCCCCGACGGACCGAGACTGACCTTGCGGATGGGTGTCATGACGGCGATTTCCTTCCTAGATCACCTTCATGCCGCTCCGCCAGAATTCGGTCAATGGACCGCAACAGCCGGTCCGCATGCGGATGAAAATCGACCCCGCTACTCACCTGAACCGCGTTCCGGAACGATAGTTCGCGAAGGCTGGGCGGCAGGTCCGTCGCAGCCGGCATGGTCGCTTCCCCGACCAGCACCGGAATGATCGGAATCTGGCGCTGTAGCGCCATTTCGAGCTCGATACGCACTGGATCAGTGGCGTCGTCGATACGGACGTGCCCATCGCCGGTCATGCCGGTCCAGTGCGGCCCGATGATTGCCACCACCACGTCGGTATTCTGCATCGCCACCCGGATTTGCTCGCGGAAATCGAAGCCGATCGGGATGCTGTCGATATCCATGAAAATTGCATGCTCGCCGAATTGTCCGACCAACCGATCGCGAATGCGGCCTGCAATGGCGTCGGCATCGCTGCGCCGATAAGACACGACGATGCTGGCGGCGCGGGCCTCCAAAATGCGGCGGTTGTGCGCCTCGAGCACACGATTGCTCTCGCGGAGCACACCGACTTGCGACCGCGTTGCGCCAAGCTCGCGCTGCATCCGAAATTGCCGACGCGCCACCGTCTCCCGCACCGCTGCCGCGAATAGCCCCAGTACCCAGGCGGTCGCGATGCATAGATTGTTGACAATCCACATGCCCGGCAACGTCCCCGTTCCGAACTGCTCGAAGACGAAGAAGGCCGGCCAGGTCACAATACAGATCGCCGCGAATGCCGGGACACGGACCGGCAGCGCGGTGATGACAAAGAAAACGAACAGCATGATGCCGGTAACACATAAATTGAACCCGCCCTTGAGCAGCATCCCGACAACGGACAGCCCAAGCGAAACGACAATGGCCCCGGTGGTACAGATCGTCTCGAACCATCTTTCCGAGGCTCGGGCAAACAACACCAGTGCCATCGCCCAGGTGAATGGGGCCAGGATGAGACCGCGGATCAGGGTTGTCGTCTGCGCGCCGACCGGATCGATGATCCGGTCCCAGACGAAGTAGATGTAAAGCAGCACGCCGCCCAACGCCAGCGCCGCCTGAGCCTGACCTTTTCTGTCGAGGGCGAATTCCTTAAAAAAAGCGGCTTCGTCGCTGTCGCTCTCGAAGCGCAAGCCGACACAAATCAGGAAATTCTTTAACGGCGACGACGCGCGAGGAGCGCCGATGGCGGTCAAAATCCCCCCTAAGCCAGTATTTGACGTGTTGGCAGAATGCCGCTTAAATCGGCCCGAAGCAAGGCACCGCCACCGAGCCGAAACGCCGGTACAGCCGTCGCCGCTCGGGGGAAAAGTCGCCGATGGTCACCAACAAGCACCGCATTCGCGTGGAATGGGCGCATTGCGACCCGGCGGACATCGTGTTCTACCCGCACTATTTCGCCTGGTTCGATACCTGCACCACCCATCTTTTCGAGAGCGTCGGCCTGCATCCCAAGACCTTTTTTTCCGATTACGGCGTCAAGGGTTTCCCGCTCCTGGAAGCGAGCGCCAAATTCTATGTCGCGTCGGGATTCGGCGACGAGATGGAGGCCGAATCCGCGGTGGTCGAGTGGCGCGACAAGGCCTTCATCCTGTCGCATCGCTTCACGCGCGACGGCACGCTGTTGCTCGAAGGCAAGGAGACGCGGATCTTCGTGGTGCCGCATCCGGACGACCCGACCCGCATCAAATCGGTGCCGGTGCCGGACGACGTGAAGCGGCGGTTCGGCGCTTGAGCGCGACCAGCATGGCCGGGGCCCGCGGCTTCGATCCGCGCGTCTGGCTGTTGGCGATCGGGACCTTCGCCACCGGCACCGACACGTTCGTCATCGCCGGCATTCTGCCCGACCTGGCGCGATCGTTTTCCGTCACCATCGGGGCCGCCGGCGCGGTGGTCTCGGTCTATGCCTTCGTCTACGGCATCGCCACGCCGCTCTTGGCGGTGGTGGTCGCGCGCTGGCGCCAGGACCGCGTCGCGCTGGTGGCGCTGGCGGTGTTCGTCATCGTCAACATTCTCTGCGCCGTAGCGCCGGGCTACGCTTTCCTGATCGGGATGCGCGCCGCGGCGGCGTTGTGCGCCGCGATTTACGCGCCGGCCGCCTACGTGCTGGCGGCGGCGTCGGCGCGGCCCGAGAAGCGCGGCAGCGCCCTGGCGGCGGTGGCGCTCGGCTCCTCGGGATCGACCGTGTTCGGCGTACCGCTCGGCACCTTTATCGGCAATCATTTCGGCTGGCCCGCGACCTTCGTCATGATCGCGGTCATCACCGCGCTGGCGCTCGGCACGCTGGTGGCGCGCGGGCCGCGCACCGGCGAGGCTCCGCCGCCTCTGCCGCTGGCCGAACGCGTGGCGCCGCTGGCGCGCGCCCAGGTGTGGCTGGCGCTGGCGCCGCTGCTGCTGATGTTCGGCGGCATCTACGCGGTCTACACCTACATCGCGCCGCTGTTGGAGACGCATTTCGCCGCCGCGGACGTGCCGCTGTTTTTGATTTGCTACGGTGTCGGCGGCCTCGCCGGCAGCCAGCTCGGCGGCAAGCTGGTCGACCGTTTCGGCGCCACCGGACCGCTGATCGTGCTGCTGTCGATCTTCGCCCTGCTCTACGCGCTGTTTCCGATGGCGCTGCATTCCGCGGTCGCGACCGGCGCCGTGATGTTCGGCCTGACCCTGTGCAGTTGGGCCTGTTTCGCGCCCAACCAGACCCGCGTCGTGGCGGTCGACCCCGCGCATCCCAACATCATGTTCGCGCTGATCAATTCCGCGATTTTCTTCGGCGGCGCCGTCGGCGCGGCGTTCGGCGGATTGGTGTTGGACGTGTTTTCCGTGACGGCGCTGCCCTACGCGGCGGCGGTCCTCACCGCGGTCGCCGTCGCGATGATCGTCCAGTCGAGGATGTCGCGACCTGAGACTTGATCCGCGCATCTGGTTGCTGGCCATCGGCACGTTCGCCGTCGGCACCGACGCCTTCGTCGTCACCGGAATCCTGCCGCTGCTGGCGGCGTATTTCGCGATCGGCGTGCCGGCGGCGGGAATGATCGTCTCGGTCTATTCCTTCACCTATGGGCTGGGCACGCCGCTATTGGCGGCGCTGGTCGCGCGCTGGCGCCGGCCGCGGGTCGTGTTCGCGACCCTATGCGCCTTCGCGCTGGTCAATGTCGGCTGCGCGGTGGCGCCGAGCTATGGCGTGCTGCTGGGGTTGAAGGCGGCGGCCGGCATCTGCGCCGCGATCTACACGCCGACCGCCTATCTCCTGGCGGCGACGCTGGCGCCCGCGACCCGGCGCGGCGCCGCCCTGGCCGCGGTCGCGGTCGGCCTCACCGTCGCGTCGGTGCTCGGCATCCCCATCGGCACCTGGATCGGCTACCGCTTTGGCTGGCACGTCACGTTCGGCGTCATCGCGCTGGTGACGGTGACCGCCGCCGCCGCGATCCGGCTGGGTCGCCTCAGCGATCCCGGCGCCGGCGCCGCGATCCCGAGCCTGGCGCGGCGCATCGCGCCGCTCGGCCGCGCGCCGGTGTGGATGGCGCTGCTGCCGTGCCTCATCATGTATATCGGCAACGCGCAGGTATTCACCTACATCGCGGCGCTGTTGGAGACGCGCTACAGCGCCGCCGATTTACCGTTGCTGCTCGGCGTATATGGGCTCGGCGGCCTCGCCGGCAGTCCGCTGGGCGGCCGTCTCGCCGACCGGCTCGGGCCGATCAAGCCGCAATTCATGGGCCTGACGCTGTTGATGCTCGTGCATCTCGCGATCCCGTTCGCCCTCGGCTCGATCTGGACCACCTGCGCGGTGCTGTTCCTCGCGACCCTGGGCAATTGGGGCACGTTCGCGCCCTATCAGGCGCGCATCATGCAGATCGAGCCGGGGAACGCGACTGTGCTGATCGCGCTGATCAACACCGGCGTCTACATGGGCAACGCGATCGGCGCCGCGGTCGGCGGCCTGTTGCTGCGCGGGATGCCGATCACCTATCTGCCGTTCTCGGCGGCGGCGACGATCGCGGCAGCGATCGCGGTGCTGGCGCTGTCGCTGCGGCGGCGCGCGCCGGCCTAGACCGTCTTGTACCAGCTCGGCCGCGCCTGCAGCCGCGCCAGCCACGCCCGGATGTGAGGATAGGGCGCGAGATCGTATTTGACCATCGGCGATAGTTCGAGCGTGCAGCCGAGCACGATATCGCCCATCCCGAACCTGCCGGCGACGTAATCGCTCTTGCCCAGCCGGTCTTCGAGGATCGGCAGGAACCGCTTGAGCCAGCGTTCGGCGCCGGCGACGGCGGCTTCGTCCGTCGCCTCGTTGCGGCGCGGCTTCTGGAACCGCTCCACCACCAGCGTGGTGAAATACGGATCGACATGGCACGAGCCGAAAAACATCCAGCGCAGCGCGTCGGCGCGCGCCCTGGCGTCGTCAGGCCACAGCGGATTCGCCTTCGACTGCGCCAGGTAGCACATGATCGCGCCCGACTCCCACAGCGCGAAATCGCCGTCGGTCAGGGTCGGCGCCTTGCCCATCGGGTTGAGCGCCAGATATTCCGGCGCGCGCTGCTCGCCCTTGAGGAAATCGAGATTCTTCAGTTCGAGCGGCGCGCCGATCTCGGCCGCGGCGACGCGCACCCGCTTGCCGTTGGGCGAGATCGGAAAGGTGTAAAGGTCCATGGCTTCCTCCTGCGCACTACTAGAAGATCGCCCTTGATGGAATCGCTCTTGCGATTCCATCAGGCGTGAATCCGTCTCTAATACAATAGAATAGAGCGCGATTTACCGGTCGGACGGAAGCCAGCGTGCTTCCGTCCGACCGGATCGCGCTCTAGCATATCGCCGGGCCTCGGGGCATGCTGGACGCAACCAACCTGGGAGGCAGCCATGATCGAGCGCCACGTCGAAATTCCGTCCCGCAACGGCCCGATTCCGACCTTTGCGGTGTGCCCGGACGGGCCGGGCTCCTATCCCGGCATCATCCTCTACATGGATGCGCCCGGCATCCGCGAGGAGCTGCACAATCTGGCGCGGCGCATCGCCAAGCACGGCTATTTCTGCGCGCTCCCCGACATGTATTACCGGCTCGGCTCACTGCGCTTCAACATGGCGCGGACGCCGCGTCCCGAAGGCCTCATGCCGACCATGTTCGCGGCGATGAACTCGCTGACCAACCAGCTCGTCGTGGACGACACCGCGGCGTGGCTCGGCTGGATGGACGCGCAGGAAAAAGTCTCGCCGGGACCGATGGGCTGCATCGGCTATTGCATGAGCGGCCGCTACATCGCCACCGTGGCGGCGCGCTACGCCAACCGCTTCGCGGGCTCGGCCTCGCTCTACGGCGTCGGCATCGTCACCAAGGAAGACGATTTGCCGCATAAGCTGGTGCCGAAGATCAAGGGCGAGATTTATTTCGGCTTCGCCGAGCACGATCCCCATGTCGCGGAGGGCACGATCCCGACCCTGACCGACGCGCTCAAGACCGCGAAGACCAGGCACACGCTCGAAATCCTGCCCGGCTCGCATCACGGCTACCAATTCCCCGAGCGCGACGTCTACGACACCGACGCGGCGGAAAATTCCTGGGCCACGATCTTCGACATGTGGAAGCGGGTTCTGAAGGGCGCCTAGAGTGCGATCCGGTCAGGCGACGCGCCGATCATTTGGCGCTTGCCGGCGGTTTCGGGATCGCGGCCATTTTGTCGCGGTCGGCGCTCGTCGCGGCTCGGGCGCGGGCGGCGCCGCGGGCTTGATCTTCGGCGGCGCCGCGGGCGGGCCGGTGATGACGTCGAAATCGTCGGACATGGTGCTTCTCCTTCTCGAAGAAGCCGCTCGGCGGGACGGATTTCGTGGCTCGGAAAATACGAAAGCCGCCTCGGATCGGGCGGCTTCGGGGTTGCGATCGATACGCGCGCCTAAGCCGCCGGGCTGAACCAGCGGTACCAAAAGCGCGAGATGGTGACGGAACACATCGTCATGGCGGCGAAGATAGCGGTGTCGCGACGCCGATACAAATAAAATCCCTCCCCCTCAAGGGGGGAGGGGCAACTCACCACAATTGTTTGCTGGCGATCCGCGCGCCCTCGACCAGCGCTTCGAGCTTCGCCCAGGCGATGGACGCGTGCTTGACGCGCGTGCCGATGCCGCAATCGCTGCCGCCGGCGACGTTCTCGCGCCCCACCAGCTTGGCGTAGCGCACCAGGCGCTGCGCCACCAGTTCGGGATGCTCGATGAAATCGGTGGCGTGGCCGATGACGCCGGGGATCAGCACCGTGTCCTTGGGCGGCTTGATACGCTCGAACACTTGCCATTCATGCTCGTGCGCCGGGTTCGACGCCTCGATCGAATAGCTTTGCGCCGGCACCGAAAAGATCAGGTCGGCGATCTCCTTCAGCGGGATGTCGGCCTGGTGCGGGCCGTGGAAGCTGCCCCAGCAGACATGGAGCCGCACCTGCTCGCGCGGAATGCCCGCTAGCGCGTGCTTCAGCGCGTCGATGCGCAAGCCCGCATACTTTCGGTAGTCGGCGACGCTCATCTCCGGGTAGATCAGCCAGCCGTCGGGCAGGTCGGGATCGTCGAGCTGCAAGGTCAGGCCGGCGTCGGTGATCGCCTTGTACTCGACGCGCAACACGTTGGCCGCCGCCTCGAGATAGTCCGCATCGGTCTTGTAATAGACGTTGCGCAGCGCGTGCTCGAGCGTACCGGGCGTGTTGGCGGGGAGGAACGCGTCCTCGACCGTCACGCCCTTGAGCGCGGCCTTGAAATTGTCGATGTCGCGCTTCAGCGCCTCGTGGCCGACATAGGTCAGCGGACCGGTGCACAGCGACACGGTCTTGGGCGGGCCGGCGCTGGCGAAGCCGCCATGGCCCTCGGCGAAATAGTCGCCGAATTTCTTGGCGTCGCGCATCGCGATCGACAGCGGCACGGGCAGGCCCGGCTTCCAATCGACATCCTCGAAGCCGGTGATGCGCTCGAAGCAATAATGCTGGAAGGTGATCTTGGAGAGTTCGCCGTCATTGACGCTGTCGATCCCGATCTCGGCCTGGTGCTTCACCGTCGCCGCGACTTCTTCCGTGAGGCGGCGCCGATACGTCGCCTCGTCGACCGCGATCGGATCGGTCGGGCGCCAGGCGGTGGCGTGCACGGCCTTGGACGCGACCATGCGGGCGAGGTCCTTCGCCTTCGGCAAGGTGCCGGCATGCGTGGTCTTGATGCGGTCGGTGGAACGAATCATTCTTCTTGCCTCCAAAAAAACTAACGGCGGTCGCTCGGCGGCAGAAACCGCAGCCGGTCGAGCGGAAAAGCATCGTCGATGTCGGTGCGGCGCCACTTCATCTCGATCGGATGCGACGCCTCGTAGAACGACGCGGCGAGCTGGAACAGGCGCCGGTCTTCCGGCGCGAGCTTGTCGAGCTCGCCGTGGCCGATGCGGTCGAAATAATCGAACACCGCCGGCATGCGCGGCAGCATCGCCTCGTAGAATTTGCGCGCGGTCTCGAGATCGGACGCGACGCGATGATGTTGCCGCGCCTGCTCGTTCGGCAGGCCCCACGCCCCGACGAACGGTTCGAGATCGGCGAAGGCCGCCGGGAGAACGCGCTCGCTCATGGCGCGGCGAGCATCCCGTCGGCGACGCGGTAGTGGTGCAGCAGCGCCGATTCCTGGCGCGACAGGTAGGCGTCCTTCATCGCGCCCGAGGACAGCGCGGCATATTGCGCCTCGAGCGTGTTGAGGTCCTCGCGCAGCACCTCGCGGCCGCGGCTCCTAAAAAATTCCTGGCTCAGCCGCTCGCCCATGTTCTTGGGCTTGTAGGCGAACGCCTCCTGCACCATCACCGTGCGGTTGGCCGCGAGCGGCCAGAAGGTCAGCATCATGTGCCAGTACTGGCCGGTCAGCATGACGTTGTTCGGGAACAGCTCGATCACGTCGAACAGCCATTTCTCGGCGCGCGACGGGTTGACGCCCGCCACCAGCCCATCGTGCTGGTAGGTCGCCGCCGGCAGCATCTTGTGGCCGTGCCGCCACGCCAGCGCCTCGGCCGGCGTCTCGTGATGATCGGGATTGCCCGGCGCCGAATAGCGGGTGTGATGCTTCATCAGCTGCATGAAGGGCCGGTGGCGCTGCTGGTTGCCCTTGCCGCCCTGGTAATCCGGCACCGTGTTCCGGTGGATGTAGAGCGTGTGGTAGCCCTCGGTGAAGGAATTGACGCCGAGATTCCAGTTGCTCTCGATCTCGACCGAATAGCTCGCGATCTTTTCGTGCTGTTGGAAATAGCCGGGATACTGGTCCCACATATCCTCGAGCCATTCCCGCAACGTCTCGCGCGGGTCGAAATTGACGAAGACGAAATCGTTCCACACCTCGCACGCGACCGCGATCAAGCCGAGCTTCGACTTGTCGAGCGCCGGGAATTGATGCTCGTCGGTGACGATGGCGCAGTCGCCCTGGTTGGTGAAGGCCCAGCCATGGAAACCGCAGCGGATCGCGGCCTCGCAGCCCGAGCCGCCGCGGATCAGCTTGTTGCCGCGATGGCGGCAGATATTGTGGAAGGCGCGGACCTTGCCGTCGTCGCCGCGCACGACGATGAGCGAGGCGTTGAGGGTCGGCAGCTCCTTGACGAAATAGCTGCCCGGCTGCGTCAGCTCGGTCGCCTTGCCGACATAAAGCCAGGAGCGGCGGAAGATTTTCTCGCGCTCGGCGGCGAACCGCTCGTGCGTGATTTTCTCGTGCAGCGGCAGCCAGGATTTGAGACTGTCGGCGTCGCCGCGAAACCGCGTCTGCACATCGTCCATGGCTCTCTCCCTGCCGCGCCGATAAAGCTATTATAGTTTCGCCGAGCGAACCACGCGGGCGGCGGACCTGTCAATCTTATGCTATTCTGCGCATGAGACACCCGCGTTGGCGGAGGGGGAACATGTCGGCCAAGATGATGCGCTCGATTACGGCGAGCTTCGAGCAATCTGACTTGCGCCTCCTGTTCGAAGCGCTGCATCCCGATATCGTGTGGAAATCGGCCACCGACGATCAGAGTCCGCTTCGTTTCGGCGGGACGCATAGCGGCCGGGCGGGCGTCACTAAGGTCCTGGCGACCATCGCCGCCGATTATCAGTTCCGACGCTTCAGGCCCGTCGAAATCGTCGAGAGCGGCGAAATCGTGTGGGGCATTTTCGATGCCGTCATCGACCATCTGCCCACCGTACGGAAACGCCCCGAGACCAAGCCGATCACGTTTCAATGCGCGATCCGCTGGCGCTTTCGCGACGGCAAGATCGCCGAACACCAGGCGTTTTTCGATACCGGCGCGATTTAACGCGCCAGCGAAGCCAACAACTGATCCAGCAATGGTATCTGAGCCGGATTGATCCGTTCGCGCGCCTCGTCGAGCGTGAACCATTGCGCGCGGTCGATTTCGGGAAAGGATCGCATCCGCCCCGAGCGCGGCGGCCATTCCATCTCGAAGGAATTGCTGACGATGGCGTCGGCGTCGACGTCCGCCGCGACCGCCCAGGCTTCGACGATCTTGCCGCCGGCCTGACGGACCGGGGTCAGCGCGACGAAATCGCCGGCGACATCGTGTCCGGTCTCTTCGCGGAATTCGCGCCGCGCCGCCGCCAGCGCGTTCTCGCCGGCGCCGATCTCGCCTTTCGGGATGGTCCAGGCGCCGGCGTCCTTGTTGCGCCAGAACGGCCCGCCCGGATGCACGAGGAACACGCGGGGCTCGCCCGCCGCGATGTTATAGACCAGCAATCCGGCGCTGCGCTTGGGCATGGTTTATTGTAACGTCGGTGGCGGGGATGGAACGATGCGCGCAATCAAGATTCTAACTCGGACGGCCCGAACGGTAACGCTGTCGCGACGGGATTACGATGCGTTGCTGGCGGCGGCCAATCCGCCGCCTGCCCGCCCGCGCCGTTTCTCGCGCAGCGAAACGAAACGACTTCTCGCGGGCGAAAGCCCCGTCCGCATCTGGCGCGAGAAGCGCGGCATGACGCAGCGTGCGCTCGCCGACGCGACCGAGATCGGTCCCAGCTATCTTGCCGAGATCGAGGGCGGCAAGAAACCGGGGAGCGCCGTCGCGCTGCGCCGCATCGCCCAAATCCTCAACGTGCCGATGGAGCAACTGGTCGAACCGGCCAAGCGGAAAAAGCGCAAAGGCCTGACATCCCGGAAAAGGGCTTGACATTTACCGCAAAATGCGGTATGTAAAACCAGTGACAGAATTGGACTTCGTAGGGCCTATACGCATTATGCTGCATTACGGGAAGGCCGGCGGGCCGCTGTTAACGATTTGGCTGTTTTGCCGCTGCACATAACAGCGGGAACAGCCAGCGTTGCGCCGCACCCGAACCGCGCTGTCATCGGCGCCGAAGGGCGCTAGCATGGGCCATCGATAACGAGGGAGAGCGCGATGGCCGACGCCAAAAAGAATTTCAAGCTCAGGAGCAATTTCGAGCCCGGCTCGTTCCGCGAGGCGGTGCGGCGCGCGCAATGGAAAGCGTTGGGCATTTCCGACGCCGACATGGAGAAGCCGAAAATCGCGGTGGTGAACACGTCGTCGGAGCTGGCGATCTGCTTCGCGCATGTCGACGGCGTCGCCAAGGTGGTGAAGGACGCGGTGCGCGCGGCGGGCGGCCTGCCCTTCGAGATCCGCACCGCCGCGCCCAGCGATTTCATCATCGGCCGCGGCGGCCAGGGCGGCGGCGGCGGTTACATCCTGCCGAGCCGCGACCTGGTCGTGAACGACATCGAGATCGCGGTCGAAGGCGCGCAGCTCGACGGCATGGTGTGCCTTTCTTCCTGCGACAAGACTCCGCCGGCGCACATGATGGCGGCGGGCCGGTTCAACATCCCGACCATCCTGGTGGTGTGCGGCTATCAGCCCTCGGGCGAAGTGAACGGCCACCACGTCGACATCGAGGAAGTGTTCTTCGGCTCGGTGCAGGCAAGTTTCGGCAAGCTCTCGCCGGAGCAGTTGCGGCTCATGGCCGACAACGCCATCAAGGGACCGGGCGTGTGCTCCGGCATGGCGACGGCGAACTCGATGCATGTGGTGTGCGAGGCTCTCGGCATGTCGCTTCCCGGCTCGCGCGCCGGTGCTGGCCAACAGTCCGAAAATGTTTCAGCAGGCGCGCGACGCCGGCGCGCGCATCGTCGACATGGTGCTCGAGGATTTGAAGCCGCGCGCGGTCATGACCAAGGGCGCGTTCCACAACGCCGTCGCCGCGGTGCTGGCGGTGTCGGGCTCGATCAATTGCATCAAACATCTGCAGGCGATCGCGGTGGAGTCGGGCCTCGATGTCGATGTCTTCGCCATGTTCAACGAGCTCGGCGGCACCATCCCGGTCTTGAGCGCGGTAAGGCCCAACGGCGACGAATTGATCGAGAATTTCGAGGCGGCGGGCGGTTGCCGCGCGCTGATGAAGCAGTTGGAGCCGCTGCTCGACACCAAGGCGATGACCTGCACCGGCAAGACCGTCGGGGAAAACCTGGCGGGCGTCACGGTGGCCAATCCAGAGGTGATCCGGCCGCGCGGCCGCGCGTTTTCCAACGAGGCGCCGATCACCATCCTGCGCGGCTCGCTCGCGCCGGAAAGCGCCATCTGCAAGCTCGGCCTGCGCGGGCCGGGACGCGTCGCCAAGTTCGACGGACCGGCGATCGTGTTCGACAACGGCCCCGACGCCATCGCCGCGATTCAGCGCGGCGAAATCAAGGAGGGCCAGGCACTGGTCGTGCGCGGCATGGGACCGAAAGGCGGACCGGGCATGGCGGGTCCGGCCTCGATGGTGGTGTTCGCCGTCGACTCGGCGGGCCTTCAGAACAAGATCGCCTTCATCAGCGACGGCCAGCTTTCGGGCCTGTGCAACAAGGGCCTCACCGTCGCCGAGGTCTCGCCCGAATCCGCCGTGGGCGGGCCGCTGGCCCTGGTCAAGACCGGCGACCGCATCGTGCTCGACGTCGACAAGCGGATTCTCGATCTCATGGTGCCGGAGGCGGAACTGGCGAAGCGGCGCGCCGCCTGGGGCGGGCCGAAACTCAAGCCCACCGGCGGCTGGCTCGGCATCTACCAGCGCCAGGTGCAGCCGATGTCCACCGGCGCGGTGCTGGTGGAAAAGGGGTGAGCGGAGGTGCGGAGAATCGCTGCATGACCATTGTGCGCCCTTCGACTATTCGACCGAATTGCATTCGGTCTCATGCTCAGGGTGAGGAAGAATATTGGATGGCATTTCATGCCCATCCTCATCCCGAGCGTGCGCGTAGCGCACAGTCGAGGGACGCACGGCGCTTTTCCGGGTCGCATGCGATGGCCGCAACTATCGGTTCTTCACCAGCGCCAGATTGAGCAGCAGCGCGATTGCGACCGAGCCGGCCATCACCGCGCACATCGGTGCGGGCGTGCCGTCGGCAAGCGAGCCGACCAGCGCGCCGGCGAGCGCGCCGCTGCCGAATTGCAGCCCGCCCGACAACGCCGACGCCGACCCGGCGCGGTGCGGGAACAGGGCGAGCGCGCCGGAATTGGCGTTGGCGCTGATCATGCTGAGCATCGACAGCACGATGAAGGACGGAATCGCGACGCCCGCGATCCCGCCGATTCCCGAGATGCCGGTCGCCGCCAGCAGGACCGCGCCGAACACGCCGAAGACCAGGCCGCCGCGCAGCAGCCGGTCGCTGCCGCGCCGGATTACGATTTGCGCGTTGACGAAGCTGCCGATCATCATGCCGATGATGTTGACCCCGAACAGGAACCCGTAATATTGCGGCGACACGCGGAAATGCTCGATATAGACGAACGGCGAGCCCGCGATGAAAGCGAACAGCGCGCAATAGTAGAACGTCACGCCGAAGACATAGCCGATATAGCGGCGCGAGCCGAAGAGCTCGCCATAGCCCAGGATCATCGCGACGGGGTGGGCCCGGTTGCGCCGCTGCTCCGACAAGGTCTCAGGCAAGGCGATGGCGACCGCGAGGCACACCAGCCCGAACGCGGCGAGCACCCAGAAGATGGCGCGCCAATCGAACCACAGCATCACCTGGCCGCCGATCAGCGGCGCGGCGATCGGCGCCATCCCCATCACCAGCATGATGAGCGAAAGCACGCGCGCGCCCTGGTCGCGGTCGAACAGGTCGCGCACCATGGCCAGCATCATCACCGGCACCGCGCAGCCGCCCACCGCCTGGAGGAAGCGCCACACGATCACCGCCGTGATCGAATTGGCGAGGGCGCATCCGACCGAGGCGACGAGATAAAGGATGAGCCCCGCGATCAGCGGCCGCTTGCGGCCGAATCGGTCGCTCAACGGCCCGAGGAACAATTGTCCCGCGCCGAAGCCGATGAGGAACGCCGACAGGGTGAGCAGCGTGCGCGCCTGATCCGCGCCGAAGGTGTGTTGCAGCATCGGCAGCGCCGGCAGATAGATGTCCACCGACAGCGGCGCCATCGCGCTCAAAAAACCGAAGCTGAGGATCAACCAGTGACCGGCGGGCGATGCCGCTTCTTGCTTGTCGCTTTGCAACGCCATATCGATTTGATTCTAGCCCAGCCGAAGCCGGCCGAACCAGCACAGAAAAAACCCGCCGGCATTGCTGCCGGCGGGTTCGAGATCACACGCTCTTGCGAGCGAACCGAACTAGAAGTGGAAGATCGATTCCACCGTGATCCGGTTGTCGGTGCCGCCATTGCCCGGACCGCCGACGACTCCCGCCGCGTTGGTCAGGTAGGTGACATGGTACCAGATGTATTCGACGCCCAGATCGACCTTCGGAACCGGGCTCCAAATCAGGTTGGCAACGGCGCTGAGGTGCGATTTGTTGTCAACGTTGTTCGCCACGAAGTTCGGGAAGATCATGTTAAGCGACGTCTGGTAGTTGATGTTGTTGTTGACGTGCGAGTAGCCAACACGCAACCGTCGACCGGAGTTGGTCGGTCCAGAAGTGCTGGTACGCGGCGTAGAGGCCCCAAGAGAAGGGGATGAACGCATTCGGACACCAAGTCTGAGTGGTCGGGGTGACACCCGAGCCGCCGCAGGTCGGGCCCATGCCGATTTCCATGCCCTGGTTGCCGCCGTAGTCGCCCATGTAGTGGTCGACGCCCTTACCGAAGAAGGCCCCGCCCTTCAGCGTGTCCTTGCCCCAGGTATTGACGTGGCCGGTCAGGTTGAAGGCCCAGCCCAGCTTGCTGTAGCTCGGCACATTGCCTGCCCCCGCATCGCCCGTCGGGAAGCACTGTACCTCGGCGCAAGCCGACGACAGTTGGTGCAAGAGGAACGCACCCGCAATATGGCCCCACGGCTGGTCCAAGCGCGCCTTCAAGATAAGGTCAGGCCACGTGGTCCGGCCGCCGATCGTGCCGGTATTGAACGGCGCGTCGGGACCTGCGGCATCCGACGTGGGGCCAGCGGCGCCCGTCAGAAGACCGTTCAGACCCGGCGAGAACAGCTGGTTCGGGAAGTTGCCGACTGAGACCCGAGGACACACCCGACGTAAAGTTCTGTTCCAAGGCGCCGGCGAGGCTGAAGCCGCCCGGACCCTTCCAGGTGTAACGGATACCCGGTTGAATGCCACCCAACTGACCGGCGAGGGCCAGCGGCTCACCCATCGTATCGGGCGCCGCGTCATCGTCGCTCAACAGAGTGCCGTTCATGCCGGCCATCCACGGACCCAACGTGCCGAACGCGACCACGACGCCGACGTTCTGGAACGCCTGGCTGAAGCCCGACGGATCGTTCAGGTTGCTGAACCGGCGCCGAAGATCAACACGGTGCCCAAATCGCCCCATGCCGTTGGCGTCGAGGTGATGAAGCCGAACGAGAAGTCCTTCGCGCTGAAATGGAAGCCGCCGTCATTGTTGCGCCCGGCGGTCGAAACGTTGCCGCTCGCCGGAATGAACAACGGGATCAAGATGTCGGAGCCGATCGGCATCAACGCCGGATAGTCGACGGCCGCGTCATTCGCGTCATAGATGCCACGGGTACCGACTTGGCCGGTGATCAACAACGCGGTCGAGGTACCGGGAATCTGGAAGAACCCCGGAGGCGCCTGCGCGCTGGCCGGGTTTGCGACTCCCAGCAGCGTACCGGCTGCCGTGAGTGCTCCGAGCGCCATGCCCAGGCTAAGGTTGCGGAGAAGTTTCATGTATGACCCCCAAGTGGGTTTCGTGTTTATGGAACGCGGTCGCGTTTCCATCCGTGGGCATTTCGCCCAATTCGCCCGCAAGAGACAAGGAGTAAGGCAGTGGATCGTCACGGATTTCCAAGTTCTGTTGCGGAATTGCAACAGTTTAGCTGGTTTTGGATATTGCTTCGGCGGTGACGACCTTTCGCTATATTAGCGCGCTTCGCTGCGAGGAGGCGGTTCATGCTGCGCCGCACTGTAATCGACCCCAACAAGGATGGCGCCCGGTTCGATTTCGACTACTACCTGAAAACGCATATCCCAATTCGCAAACGAGGTTTTGGGCGGGTAATTCGAGGTCAGCAAGGGCCTTCCCATACCGGATGGCAAGCCGCCGGCCTATTTGTGCATTGCAACAATAAAGGTGCCGTCGCCGGCCGATTTCGTGGCCCGTAACGAGAAGCGCGGCGGCGAACTAATGTCCGACGTCACGAACTACACCGATGTCATTCCGACAATTCTGATGGAAGTGATCCTGACCGGCTAACCCAGCCGCGGCAGCCCCTGGGCAAGGCCGTCCAGCACGAACTGGGCGGCCAGCGCGGCCAGGATCACGCCCGAGATTCGGCCGATGACGTTGGCGCCGGTGACGCCCAACAGGCCGGTCAGCCAGTTGGTGAAATAGAGCGCCAGGAACGCCAGAGCCAAAACCGCGACCAGGGCGCCGATCACGATCCCGGCCGCCACCGGCGTGTCGGCGCGCGACATCAAAAGCACCACCGAGGTCAGCGCGCCCGGCCCGGCCAGCAGCGGAAAGGCCAGCGGGAACACCGCGATGTCGTTGCGCTGATGCGCCTCCGCTTGCTCCGGCTCGGTCGGGCTGCGAATCCCGGAGGGCCGCGCGAACACCATGTCGATCGAGAGCAGAAACAGCAACAACCCGCCGGCGACCCGCAACGCCGGCAAGGTGATGCCCAAGGCGCGCAACAACGCCTCGCCGCCGAACGCGAACACGATCAGGATCGCGCCCGCGATTGCGACGCCGCGCCAAACGATGGAACGGCGCAAATCGGCCGACATGCCGTGCGTCAATCCGCCGGCGACCACCGCGACGCCCACCGGATCGACCACCACGAACAAGGTGACGAAGGCCGAGATGAGTTCGTAGCGGATCAAGTTCTCAGCCATCAGTTAACAGTCTTCAGTTCCAGTTGCCGTTTGTCACGGTCCGACTGATAACTGATACACCCACCACTGATGACTGCCTTACACCTTCTCCTTCTTCGCCGCGCGCTCGTGGCCGGTCTCGATCTCGCGGAAGCCGTGGACGGAGAGGTCGAACTGATTGCCCTCGGGATCGCACGCGCGATATTCGGCATAGGGCCGCTCAGCGGGACGCGCTTTCGGCATTTCGACGCCGAAATCCGCGAGCTTCTTTTTCACCGCCTCGAGATCCTCGATCTCGAAGCCGAAATGATTGATGCCGACCGCGGCCTCGCCCTCGAGCCGATGCGGCAAGATCGCCAGGGTCAGATAGCCGTCGCTTAGGAAAAACGCCATGTCGTTGGGCGCCTTGTTGATGACCTCCATGTCGAAGGTCTCTTGATAGAACTGCGCCATCTTCTTGGGGCTGCGCGTCATGATCGCCAGATGGCGAATGCGGGGCCGTGCCATGGGGTTGCTCCCGTGCCTGGGGTTGACCGACAGGTCAAATCATCGCATCCGTTGAACCCGAAAAGCAATTAAGCTATGGGCGTGGGGCAAGGACCGGCGGAGGCGAGCATGACCATGCTGAAAGGCGGATTGATCCAGATGAGCCTCAAGGGCGACACCACCATGTCGCCGCAGGAGATCCGCAACAAGATGAACGACGCGCACATTCCGCTGATCGAGCAGGCAGGCAAGGCGGGCGTCCAGGTCGTGTGCCTCCAGGAAGTGTTCAACCAACCCTATTTCTGTCCGAGCCAGGACGTGAAGTGGTACGCCGCCGTCGAGAGGATTCCCGACGGTCCGACCGTGAAGCTGATGCAGGAATACGCCAAGAAATATTCGATGGTCGTCGTCGTGCCGATCTACGAAGAGGACATGACCGGCGTCTATTACAACACCGCCGCGGTGATCGACGCCGACGGCAAGTATCTCGGCAAATACCGCAAGACTCACATTCCGCAGGTCGCCGGCTTCTACGAGAAGTTCTTCTTCAAGCCGGGCAATTCCGGATGGCCGGTGTTCAACACCGCCTACTGCAAGCTCGGCGTCTATATCTGCTACGACCGGCACTTCCCCGAGGGTTGGCGCGCGCTGGCGCTGAACGGCGCCGAGTATATCGTCAACCCGTCGGCGACCGTCGCCGGCCTCAGCCAGTATCTCTGGGAGCTGGAGCAGCCGGCATCGGCGGCGGCCAACGGCTGCTATATCGGCGCTATCAACCGCGTCGGCACCGAGGCGCCGTGGAACATCGGCCGCTTCTACGGCTCGTCCTACTTCGTCAATCCGCGCGGCAAGATCATCGCCAAGGCCAGCGAGGATAAGGACGAGCTCTTGGTCGCCGATATGGATTGGGATTTGGTCCGTGAAGTCCGCAACCTGTGGCAATTCTTCCGCGACCGGCGTCCCGAGACCTACGGGCCGTTGACGGCGATCTGAGCGATTTCCGATGAGCGTTGCCGCGCTGGGGGAGCGTAACGCCGCTATCGAAATCGGCAGCGACGCGCATCTTGCACTGTTCTGCTCGATGCTTCTCGACACCCACAATCCCTATAAGCCGGCGGTGCTGGACTGGCCCGAACTCGACGACGACGCGCGCGGGCGGCTTGTGAATCTGCCGATCTGGGACATGGCGGTGCAGACCGAAGGCCATGCCAGCGTCCGCGTCCTTTCCTACGTCGACGGGGTCGACGATCCGCTGCTGAAACGCGCCATCGAGTTGGACGGATTCGAGGAGGCGCGGCACAAGCGCGTGCTGCACAATCTGGTCACGGCCTATGGCATTCGGCTCGCGCCCGAGCCCGACTACCCGACGCCACGCGACGGCGAATGGGCGTTTATGGTGGTGGGCTATAGCGAATGCATCGACAGTTTCTTTGCGTTCGGGCTGTTCGCGCTGGCGAAGCGCTCCGGCTTTTTCCCGCCCGAGCTGGTCGAGACGTTCGAACCGGTGATGCAGGAAGAAGCGCGCCACATTCTCTTCTTCCGCAACTGGGTGGCGTGGCATCGCGCCCGCCTGTCGTGGTGGCGCAAAGTCGTTTTCGATGCGCGGCGCGTCGCCGTTTTCGCGCGTTTGATCTATGTGCGGGTCATGATCGGGCGCGGCGCCGGGGGGCAATAATTTCACCGCGACCGGCCATCATTCGATGGGCATCGCCGTCAAGCCGCGCGAGGTCCTCGACATCTGCCTCGCGGAGAATGACCGACGCATGCGGATTTACGACGCGCGGCTGCTGCGCCCCACATTCGTGCCGCGACTGGCGCGGCTGGCGCGGCGCTTCGTCTGACGGCATGTCGCAAGACGCGCTCGCTCGGCTGATCGCGGAATCGCGTCGCGCGGTGGTGTTCACCGGCGCCGGGATCTCGACCGAATCCGGCATCCCCGACTTCCGCAGCCCCGGCGGCGTCTGGAGCAAGATGAAGCCGATCTATTTCGAGGAATTCGTCGCCGAGCGAGGACAAGCGCCGCGAGGCCTGGACCCGCACCTTCACCGGCGCGATGGGCTGGACCGGCGCCAAGCCCAATGCCGGCCACCACGCGGTGGCGCGTCTGGTGGCGCGGCGCAAGGTCAGCGCCGTCATCACCCAGAACGTCGACAACCTGCACCAGGAATTGGGCGTGCCGGCCGACCGCGTCATCGAGCTGCACGGCAACGCCAGCTACGCCACCTGCCTCGATTGCGGCATGCGGCACGAGCTCGAGGTGTTGAAGCAGAGCTTTCTCGGCCGCGGCGAGATCCCCGCGTGCCGCGATTGCGGCGGCCTGGTCAAGACCGCGACCATCTCTTTCGGCCAGGCGATGCCGCGCGCCCAGATGGACCGCGCCGAAACGGAGACGTTGGCCTGCGATCTGTTCATCGTGCTCGGTTCGTCGCTGGTGGTCTATCCCGCGGCCGGCTTTCCCATTCTGGCGAAGCGCAACGGCGCCGCCTTGGTCATCGTCAATCGCGAGCCGACCGAGCAGGACGAGATCGCCGATCTCGTCATCAATGATGAGATCGGCCCGACCCTGTCGGCAGTGGTGCCGTTCGATTGAGGCTGTGCGCGGTTCCCTTGCCGATCGATCGATCTCCATAGAGTTGTCGTCCCTGCGAAAGCAGGGACCCAGGGGAGCCGCACGTCGCTCACCCTGGATTCCCGCGTTCGCGGGAATGACGGAAGAGTGTTTGGGGTTACTTCCCTCCTGAATTAGACGCTAAATCTTCGCGAAGGCCTGGCTGCAGATCGTCGATTATGTCGTCGATATGCTCCAGCCCGACCGAGAGCCGGACATAGCCGTCGGTGACGCCGGTCTTGAGCCGGTCCTCGGTGCTGAGCTGCGAATGCGTGGTCGAGGCGGGATGAATCGCCAGGCTGCGCGCGTCGCCGATATTGGCGACGTGATAGAACATTTCGAGCGAGTCGATGAATTTCCGCCCTGCGTCGATGCCGCCCGCGACCTCGAACCCGACCAGCGCGCCGTACTTGCCCTTGAGATAGAAGTCGGCGCGGCGCCGCTTTTCACCGGTCTGCTGCGACGGGTGGATGATGCGCGTCACCTGTTTCTGCTTTGACAGGAACGTCGACCACCTTGTCGGTGTTCTCGACATGGCGCGCGATGCGCAGCGGCAATGTTTCCAGCCCTTGGATGAACTGGAACGCGTTGAACGGCGATATCGCGGCGCCGATGTCGCGCAACAACGTCACGCGCGCCTTGATGATGTAGGCGACAGGCCCAATCGGCTTCACCGCCTCGGTCCATACCGCGCCGTGATAGCTGGGATCGGGCGTGTTGAGCATCGGGAACCGGTCGGGATGCGCGGCCCAATCGAAATTGCCGCCATCGACGATGACGCCGCCGATCGAGGTGCCGTGGCCGCCGATATATTTGGTGGTCGAGTGCATCACCACCGCGGCGCCGTGCTCGAGCGGGCGCAGCAGAATTGGCGCGGCGGTATTGTCCACGATCAGCGGCACGCCGAAGCGCCGGCCCAGCGCCGCAACCTCGGCGATGGGAAACACCTCGAGCTTCGGATTGGGCAGTGACTCGGCGTAGTACGCGGTGGTTTTCGCATCGGTCGCGCGGGCGAAATTCTCCGGGTCGGCAGGATCGACGAACCGCACCTCGATGCCCAGCGTGCTCAGTGTGTTGGCGAACAGATTCCAGGTGCCGCCGTAGAGATCGGTCGAGGCGACGACGTTGTTGCCGGCATGGGTGATGTTCTGAAGGGCGATAAAACTCGCCGCTTGGCCCGACGACAGCGCCAGCGCGGCGACGCCGCCTTCGAGCGCGGCGATGCGCTGCTCGAGCACATCCTGCGTCGGATTCATGATCCGCGTGTAGATGTTGCCGAATTCCTGCAGCGCGAACAGCCGCGCCGCCTGGGCGGTGTCGTTGAACTGGTACGAGGTGGTCTGATAGATCGGCACCGCCACGGCGTGGGTGGTCTCGTCGCGCCTGTAACCGGCGTGGAGAACGACGGTCTCCGGATGTTTGTAGGTCTTCGCCATGGTTGCCTCCATTTGCTGCGCGCCCCTGCGCCACCGGCAAATCTGCCCGGATCAATTCATTTGTCCAGGGCCTCTTGACGCCGGCCCCCTGTACGCTATATTATACGCATGAAACGTAATTGCCGGGGCTCCACGATCCAGATTTGGGAAGAAGCCACCTGTTAATTCCCTGCAGGAGCAGCAAAAGCACCGCGTCGAACCACCAGATATAGCAAATTGCGAGACGAACCCAATTTGCGTTTCCGCCGGCATTGGCGGGCACCGTCGCGCCGATAATCATCGCGGACGGCGACTGCGTCGGTTCTTTCGTAGAGCGAAGTATTTTAAGACTTGTATAATTGGCATGTCGAACAAACGGGGAGGAGAAACCATGACGATGCGGGGATTGATGTTGGCTGGCGGGATCGCGGCGTCATTGGCGATTCCGGGCGTGGCTCATGCCGGATTCGCCGACGGTGTCATCAAGATCGGCGTCTTGACCGATCTCTCCGGTCCTTACGAAGGCAATGGCGGGCACGGGTCCATCGCCGGCGCGCAGATCGCCGCGGACGAGTTCGGTGACGCCATCGACGGCGCCAAGATCGAAATCATTTCCGCCGATCACCAGAACAAGCCCGATATCGGCGCCGCAATCGCCAGCCGCTGGTTCGAAGTCGACCATGTCGACGCCATCACCGACCTCGTGAACTCGGGCGTGGCCGGCGCCGTGCTGAACATCGCCAAGAAGGACAACAAGCTCCTGCTGCTTACCGGCGCCGGATCGGAAACCTTCACCGGCAAGAACTGCGCGCCCGATAATCTGGTGCAGTGGGTTTACGACACCTATGCCGCGGGCAGCGCCGCAGGCGAGGCGATGCCCTACCTGGGCAAGACCTGGTTCTTCATCACCGCCGATTACGTTTTCGGCAAAGGCGTGCAGGCCGGCACGACGCGCGCCGTCGAAGCGCACGGCGGCAAGGTGCTGGGTTCGGTCCTACATCCGATCGGCACGCAGGATTTCTCCTCGTACATCCTTCAGGCGCAAGCATCCGGGGCCGAAGTGATCGCGCTCGCCAATGGCGGCCAGGACACGATGAACGCGATCAAGGCGGCAAAGGAATTCGGCGTCAAAGCCAAATTGTTCCCTGGTTTCGACTTGACCGAGATCAAGGCGATGGGCCTCGCCAACGCGGCCGGCACGCTCTATGTCGCCTATTGGAATCCGAACATGAACGACAAGTCGCGCGCCTTCTTCAAGGAATTCGTCAAGCGCACCGGCAAGCCGGTCGCGGATTTCCAGATCGGCGCCTACTCCGTCGTCCATTCCTACCTGCTCGCGGTCAAGGCGACGCATTCGACCGATCCCAAGACCGTGCTGGCACAGATGCGCAAGATGAAGGTCGACGACGCCTTCACCGACAACGGCTATCTGCGTCCCGATGGCCGCATGGTCCACGACATCTATCTGCTTCAGGTCAAGACGCCGGCGGAATTGCACGGCGACTATGATTGGACCAAGGTGATCGCGACCCTGCCCGGCGACAAGGTGTTCCGCCCGATCGATGGGCCCGGCGGCTGCGCGGCGTTCGCGAAGAAGTAGCTATTCGACCGGTCCGGACAGGCTTTCGATCCGGCGCAGCGCCGGAAAGATTCGTATCCACAACAGCGCCACCGCGACGGTGGCGACGCCGCCCAGCACCGCCGCCGGCACCGCGCCAAGCAAGCCGGCGGTGATGCCGGATTCGAATTCGCCGAGCTGGTTCGACGTGCCGATGAACAGCGAGTGCACCGCGTTGACGCGGCCCCTGACCGCGTCGGGCGTAGCCAACTGCACCAGGGAGCTGCGGATCACGACACTGACATTGTCGGCGACGCCGACGAAATACAGCGCGGCGACCGACAGCGCGATGTTGCGCGAGAGGGCGAACACCACCGTCGCGATGCCGAACCCGGCGACCGCGACGAACAGCTTGGTGCCGACCGCGCGCCGCATCGAGACCCGCGCCATCACCAGCGACATGCTGAGCGCGCCCGCCGCCGGGGCC
The DNA here is from genome assembly GCA_963729845.1 of uncultured Alphaproteobacteria bacterium. Classification (GTDB taxonomy): domain Bacteria; phylum Pseudomonadota; class Alphaproteobacteria; order ATCC43930; family CGMCC-115725; genus JAATGI01. The sequence continues at coordinate 197,125 of CAVSQC010000006.1, read as the reverse complement.
GCGCGCAGAATGCCGAGGCCCCACGGGCCGGTCCCGAGAATGTCGCGGGCATAGATCGGCATCAGCGCGGTGGCACCGCCCAACAGCACCGCGAACAGATCGAGCGACACCGCGCCCAACAGAATCGGCCGGTGCCAGATGAAGGACAGGCCGGAAAAGACCGAGCGGAGCGTCGCCGCTTCGCGCGCCATCGCCGGTCGCGCCGCCGCGACGATTGCCGACATCAGCATCGCGGCGCAACACATGAAGGCGGCCGCGACCGAGAACGGCACCGCGACATGCACGGCATAGAGCAAGCCGCCGACCGCCGGTCCGACGATATAGGCCGATTGGTTGGCGGACGACGCCATCGCGATGGCACGTTGCAACATCCCGGTCGGCACCAGACTCGGCAACAGCGCCGACATGGTCGGGCGCTCGAAGGCCTGCGCCGCGCCCAGCACCACCACCGCCGCGAAGATGTGCGCGGTCTCCAGCCACCCGGCGACGATGCCCCAGGCGAGAACGGCCAACACCGCACTTTCGATGAACTGGCAGATGATGACGATGCGGCGGCGGTCGGCGCGGTCGGCGATGTGCCCGACCGGCAGCGTCAGCAGCACCATCGGCACGAATTGCGCCAGCCCAATGAAGCCGAGGAAATAAGCGCTGTCGGTACGCTGATAGACCAGCCAGCCGGTCGCCACGGCCGCCATCTGCACCGAAAACGCCGACAGGCTCCGCGCCGTCCAGAACAGCGCGTAGGGGCGATGGCGGAAGAGACGCTGTTGATCGACGGAAGAGACGCTCAAGCCAGGGTAAACATCGGCACCGCCGGGCCGCCCTCGCTCGATTTCCACACCAGCTTCACCGGTTTGCCGATCTTGATGTCGTCGAAATTGCAATCGACGATGTTGGTCATCATCCTCGGGCCTTCTTCCAGCGTCACGTAGGCGAGGGCGTACGGCTCGGGCGCACGGACCATCACGCTATAGGAGTAGACCGTGCCCTTGCCGGACGCGGCCTGCCACTCGGTGCGGTCGCTGTGGCAGAAGGGGCAGATCGAGCGCGGATAGTAGTGCAGCTCGCCGCAGGCGAGGCATTTCTTGATCATGAGCTGCCCCTTGGCGGCGGCATCCCAGAACGGCTTGGTCTCGGGATTGATGGCAGGCGGAGAGATTTTGCGCTCGGCCATGTTATTCGCGCTCCATGATCAGCGTGGCGCTGCCGTGCCGCGTGCCGAGCGAGCCCCCGGTGCCGTGGGACAGCGCGATGTCGCAATTCTTGACCTGCACCTTGGGGTGCGCCTCGCCGCGCAATTGGCGCACTGTCTCGAGTACCTTGGTCATGCCGCCACGATTGCCCGGATGGTTGTTGCACAGGCCGCCGCCATCGGTGTTGAACGGCAACTTGCCGGTGCCGGAAATGAGATTGCCGTCGGAGACGAACTTGCCGCCCTGGCCCTTTTCGCAAAAGCCCAGATCCTCGAGCGTCATCAGCACAGTGATGGTGAAGCTGTCGTAGATCGAGGCGTATTTGATGTCGGTCGGCTTGACACCGGCCTCTGCGAAGGCGGTCGGACCGGAGACACGCGCGCCGGTATAGGTCAGGTCGACTTTGCCGCCCATCTGGTTCTTGGAGAATTCGCCGGCGCCGAGAATCTTGACCTTCGGGCGTTTGAGGCTCTTGGCGATTTCCGGACTGACCACGACCACCGCGCCGCCGCCATCGCTGATGACGCAGCAATCGAGCCGATGCAACGGCGTCGCCACCAACGGCGATTTCAGCACGTCCTCGACCGTCACCACGTCGCGCAGCATGGCGTGCGGATTGTGCTGCGCATGATGCGAGGCCGCGACCTTGATCCAGGCCAATTGCTCCGACGTCGTGCCGTATTCGTACATGTGCCGCATAGCGCACATCGCATACATGTTCAGCACCACACCGCCGTAAGGCGCCTCGAAATTCTGCTCGGGGAACAGATCGGGCCGCGCCGCCATGCCGCGCATCTGTCCGCCCTCGGCGCGCGGCCGCCCCGCCAAAGTCACCAGCGCTACATGGCACTTGCCAGCCGCGATCGCTTCCGCCGCATGGGCGACGTGGATGACATAGGACGAGCCGCCGGTCTCGGTCGAATCGATGTGCTTCGGCTTGATGCCCATGTAGTCGATCATCGACAAGGCGCCGAGGCCCGGCGCGTCGCCGGCGCAGAAATAGCCGTCGACATCCTTGTGCGTCAGCCCGGCGTCTTCCAGCGCGCCCTTCGCCACCTCGGCATGAAGTTGCGGCAGCGATTTGTCGACGGCGTAGCGCGTCGGATGCTCGTAAATGCCGCCGATATAGGCCTTACCCTTGATGCTCATTATTTCATTTCTCCGGCAGATACCGCGAAATTACCGTTTCCTTGGCGGTGATGAACTCGAGCAGCACAGGCACGCCCTTCTGCGTCTGCTCGATGCCGCGCTTGATCGCCGGGACGATGTCCTCGGGTTTCGTCACGCGCTCGCCATAGCCGCCGAAGGCGCGCGCCATCGCGGCGTAATCGCCGGAAATGTCGGTCGAGCGGTATTTCTTGGTGGAGATCGGCATCACCGCGAGCTCGATCGCCATCGAGAAATTGTTGAGCAGCACCGACATGATCGGAATCCGCTCGCGCACCGCGGTCTCGAAATCCATACCCGTAAAACCAATGGCGGCATCGCCCCAGACATTGATGCAGAGCTTGTCGGGGCGGGCGAGCTTGGCGCCCATGGCGAGGCCGAGCCCATATCCCAACTGGGTGGTCTTGCCCCAGCCGATATAGGAGAGCGGCGTCTTCGCCACCCAGAACGGCGAGATCTGATCGCGCGGGCTGCCGGCGTCGTGGGTGATGATGGTGTTGGCGACGTCGACCGTGTGCAGCAGGTCCCAGATCACGCGGTAGGGCGACAGCGGCGCGTCGTTGGAGGTCAGCTTCGGCATCCACTCTTTGAGCCAGCCTTGGCGCATCTCGGCGATTTCGCTGGCCACCTTGGCAGCGTCGCGCGGCGCTTTCACCGTCTTGCCCAGCTCGGCCAGGATGGCGTCGAGCGTCAGGCCGGCGTCGCCGATCAGGCCGATCGCCGCGTAAATGTCCTTGTTGAGATGGTTGGGGTCGAGGGTGGCGTGGATGAACGTCACATTCTTGTTCTTCGGCATCGGTACGCCGAAGCCGGTCTCGGTAAAGCTGCAGCCGATGCCGAAAATCACGTCGGCGCGGTCGAGCCAATGCCGCACCGGCTTCGGCACGGCGACACCGCCCGAACCGAGCGCAAGCTTGTGGTCCTCGGGGAAACTGCTTTTGCCTTCGAGGCTGGTGCAGACGGGAATTGCCAGCAGCTCGGCGAGTTGTTTCAATTGCGGCCAGGCCTTGGCCCAATGCACGCCCTGCCCCGCGTAGATCACCGGCGATTTCGCCTCGGCCAGTAGCTTCGCCGCCGCGCGCACCGCCGCCGGATCGGGCCCGGACTTGGTGACGACCACGGGCTTGTAGTCGAGCTCGCCGTCGATTTCCGCGTTCCACAAATCGGCCGGCACTTCGACGATCGCCGGGCCGCCGCGGCCGTTGCGCAGATTGGAGAAGGCGCGGCGCATGATGTTGGCGATCTCGCCCGGCAGCACCACCGATTCCGCGATCTTGGCGATGCCGCGCATTTCGCGTGTCGCGTTATAGTTGGCCCCGACCTGCGCGATGCGGCGCGGATAGCCGCCCGGCACCACCAGGATCGGAATCGATTCGCTGTAGGCCTGCGCGATGCCGCCATAAGCATTCTCGGTGCCCGGCCCGTGCTGCATGCAGAACGCGCCGAGCTTCTCGCCCGAGGTGACGCGCGAGATCGCATCGGCCATGTGCAGGCCGATGCGCTCCTGCCGCACGATCACCGGCCGGATGTCGATCGCCGCGGCGAATTCGATCAAATGGTTGACCGGATAGGCGGTGAGGATCTCCACGCCTTCGCGCTTCATGATCTCCGCGATCGCTTCGCCGACTTTCATGGATGACTCCTAGTTCGAAGTTTTCAGTTGTCGGTTTTCAGTAACCGACAACTGTCGACTGACAACTCTGCTCACGTCGCGGGACCGCGTTCCATCGAATAGGGCTGCCAGCGACGCAGCGAACCCTTCTCCAGCACTGATGGGTTGACCGGGCTGCGCGGCCACATGCCTTGCAGCGCCAACGCAATCTCCTGGCCGACGCGGCGGCGCCGCGCCGGATCGAAGCGTGCCGAGGCCGAGGCGACGTGCGGCGTCAGGATCACATTGTCCATCTTGAGGAGCGGATTGTCCGGCTTCGGCGGCTCGATCTCGAGCACGTCGAGACCCGCGCCGGCGATCCAGCCCTCTTGCAGCGCCTTGATCAGCGCCGCTTCGTCCACGGTCGGGCCGCGCCCGGTGTTGATGAAGATCGCGCCCGGCTTCATCATCTTGAAGTGCTTTTCCTTGAGCAGGTGGTGCGCGTCCGCGGTAGCGGGCGCGTGCATCGAGACGAAGTCCGACTGCGTCAGCACTTCTTCCAGGGTCGCCGGCCGCACGCCGTACGGCGACATCACCAGCTCTTCGATATAGGGGTCGTACGCGATCAGGTTGAGGCCAAACGCCTTGGCGCGCATCGCGACGGCGCGCGCGACATGGCCGAACGCGATGAAGCCGAGCGTCAATCCCATCAGGCGCGGCTGATTCAGCGCCGGGCGGCCTTCGCGCCACCGGCCGTCGCGCACCATGCGGTCCTGCGTCAGCAGGCGCCGGAAGCTCGACAGGAGCAGCATCATGGCATGGTCCGCCACTTCCTCGATGAACGTGTCGGGGATGTTGGTGACGGGAATGCCCTTGGCGGTGGCGGCGGCGACGTCGATATAGTCCGAGCCGACGGTGCCGAGCGCGATGATCTTGGCCTTCTCCAGCCCGTCGATCATGCGCTTCGTGAAGTTGCGGCCCTTAGCATAGACCGCGTCCGCATCATGGGCGTTGGCGATGAATTCGTTTTCGGATTCCGCCGGGATTTCAACGATCTCCGCGTCGAGCGGCGTCAGCGCCTCGTTCTCGAAATCGTAATTGCCGGCGACTACCGCGAAACTCTGCCCTCGCGGGGTCACTACCTTGTACTTGGCCATTCACCAGCCTCCCGTGTTCTTGTTCCGATTCATCGGGGGTTCGGCCGCCCTTGTCAAATGCCCACGCGGCAGGGCTACTGCGCGCCCGCGCCGGGCCGATGCCATTCCTCGGCGCTGGCGCCGGCAAGCGCCCGGACGCGGGCCTCGTCCTTCGCGAATTCGGCGGCCAGGCCGGAATAGACGATGTGCCCGTCATCCAACACGTAAGCGCGGTCGGCGATCGCCACCGCGGCGCGGACGTTTTGCTCGACCAGAAGGACGGATATGCCGGCCTCGCGGGCGCGGGCAACCACCCGGAACACCTCCTGGACGATCAGCGGCGCCAGGCCCTGCGACGGTTCGTCGAGAATGATCAGCCGCGGGTTCAACAGCAGCGCCCGCGCTATCGCCAGCATTTCCTGCTCGCCGCCGGACAGCTGGCGACCCTTGTTGTTTTTGCGCTGGGCGAGCGAGGGAAACAGCTCATACACCCGGGCGACCGTCCAATCGCCCGGCCGTTCCATCGGGACCTTGAGATTTTCCTCGACGGTGAGGTTGGGGAAGATGCGCCGGCCTTCCGGCACGTAGCCGACGCCGAGCATGGCGATGCGATAGGGCGGCCAATCGGTGGTGGCGTGGCCGAAGATGCGGACAGCGCCGTCGCGCGGCCGCGTCAAGCCGATCAGGCTCCGCAGCGTCGTGGTCTTGCCGGCGCCGTTGCGGCCGAGGAGGGTGACGATCTCACCCTCGCCCACCTCCAGCCCGACGCCATGCAAGATATGGCTCTTGCCGTAATAGGTGTGCAGGCCCTCCGCCGCCAGCGCGACCCCGCTCATGCCGCTTGTCCGAGATAGGCGGTTTGCACCGCCTCGTTGGCGGCGATCTCGGCGGGGGTGCCCTCGGCGAGGACCGCACCCTGGGCCAGCACCATGATGCGATCCGCCAAATGGAACACCACGCGCATATCGTGCTCGATCAGAACGATGGTGAGTTTCTGGTCGCGGTGCAGTTTGCGGATGAGCTGCGCGATGTCGTAGGTCTCCTGATCGCCCATGCCGGCGGTCGGCTCGTCGAGCAGCAGCAATTTCGGCTTCAAGGCAAGCGCCATCATGATCTCGGTGGCGCGCTGGTCGCCGTGGCTCAACTCACCGACGAGGCGATCCGCCATCGGCGACAGATTGCTGATCTCGAGCAGGTCGGTCACACGCGCGCGCCACCTCGGTGACGGCATCGCGGCGCAGGAATGGGCGCAGGCGGAAGCCGGACGCGACTTCGACGGCGATACGGAGATTGTCGCGCACGGAAAGTTCGGGGAATACCTCCGTCACCTGGAATGTCCGCGCGATGCCGCGCCACACGCGCCGCGCCGGCAGGAGGTTGGTGATGTCCTCGCCGTCGAACACGATGCGGCCGCTGGTCGGCCGGAAAAATCCCGTGATCATGTTGAAGAACGTGGTCTTGCCGGCGCCGTTGGGTCCGATGACGGCGCGGAGCTCGCCGGGCTCGACCTTCATGGTGACGTTATTGACGGCGACGAGGCTGCCGAAATGGCGCGACACGGCCTGCACGTCGAGCAAGCTCATGGCGTCGCGCGGCGCCGCAGCACGCCCAACAGGCCGCGTGGAAAGAACAGCACGACCAGCACGAACATCAGGCCGATCACCGACATCCAATTTTCGGTCTGGCTCGAGACATAATCCTGCAGCACCACGTAGATCGCGGCGCCGATCAGCGGCCCCCAGAAGCTGCGCATGCCGCCCAACACCGCCATGATGACGAAGTCGCCGGACTGATCCCAACGCAAATCGTGCGGATCGGCGAAATTGTTGAGGAGCGCGTAAAGCGTCCCGGCAAGGCTCACGAAAACGCAAGAAATCACCCACGACAGCCAGATATGCCGGTCGATGGGAATGCCGAGAAAACGGGCCCGCCGCTCGTTCTCGCGGATCGCCAACAAGGTACGGCCGAACGGCGAGCGCAACAGCGCGGCCATGATGAGTACCGCGACCGCGAACCAGAACAGACTCCAGTAATAGAGCGCGTTGTCGCTGTTCAGGATATCGAGGCGCCCGAAACCGAAATCGACCGGCAAACGGCGCCAGCCGGAAAGCCCGTCGTCGCCGCCGGTGACATCGTTCCAACGGTAGGCGATGAAATAGAACACCTGTCCGAACGCGATCGTCACCATGGCGAAGTAGATGCCGCGCAAACGCACGATCAGCGCGCCCAATAGCATCGCCGCCAGCGCGCCGGCGATGACGCCGACCGCCATGCCGGCCAAGCGTGCTCGGCACCAGATATTTGATCGTCAGGCCGGCGCCGTAAACGCCGAGACCGAAATAAGCCGCGTGTCCGAACGACAACACGCCGGTAAACCCCAGGAGAAAATTCAACGACATCGCGGCGAGCGCCAGGATGACGACGCGCGTGCCGAGCGAGGTATACCCGCCGATCCAATTGAGCCAGAACGGCATGGTGAGCAACAGCAGCCACACCAGCGCATCGGCGGCACGGCGATTCGAGTTCATGTCAGAAGCGGCCTTCCTCGCCCAAAAGGCCGCGCGGCCGCACCAACAGCACCAGGCCCATCATCACGTAGATCACCGCTTCGCTGGCCGACGGCCAGAATACCGTGGTGAGGCCGGAGGCGACGCCGATCAGCAAACCGCCCAGCAGCGTGCCGGGCAGGCTGCCGAGGCCGCCGATGATGATGGCGACGAAGCTTGGCATGATCAGGGTTGAACCGATGGTCGGCTGTAGTCCAAGCATTCCGGCCGCGAGCACGCCCGCCAGTCCGGCAAGGAAAATGCCGAGTCCGAAATTGAGATTGCGCAGGACGCGGACGTTGACGCCCAGAACCGATACGGTCTCGAGATCGAGCGTACCGGCCCGAATGCGCACGCCCAAGCGCGTGTAACCGAGCAGCAGAAACAATGCCGCGACCACGGCGATCACCAGCAGCACCATGAACAGCCTATAGCCGGTCAGGAAAAAGAACTCGTTCGAGAGCGGGCTCAGCATCCAAGTCGGCACCGAGAACGGCAGCGTCGCCGGACCCCAGATGTAGCGGGTACCGTCCTCGAGGATGTAGGCGAGGCCGAAGGTGAGCAGCAGGCTGTAAAGCGGATCGCGGCCATAGAGCCGGTTGATCAGCACGCGTTCGACCGCGATGCCGAGCAACGCCGTCAACACCGGCGCCAACAGCAGCGCGCCCCAGAACCCGACAGTGGGCATCAAGGTGAAGGCGAGATAGGCGCCGATGGCGAGGAAACCGCCATGGGCGAAGTTGATCACGCCCGACAGGTTCAAGATCAGCGACAGACCCAGCGCCATCAGCGCGTAGAACGCGCCGATGATCAGCCCGTTGAACAGGTTGAACAGAATGAGCTGGGTCATGCGGCGACGGACATGCGCCGTGCGTCCCTCGACTGCTCCCGCCGGGCTTTGCCCAGCGGTCCGCGCTCGGGATGAGGTAATATTCTTCGGGCCATCAAAAAATTTCCCTCATCCCGAGCTGGCGCGAAGCGCCTGTCGAGGGACGTACGACGATCACGCAGCGCCAGACGTGCTCAAGCCGGCCATTTGACGTGGCAGCCGGTCTCGGCGACCGGCAGCGCCGCCTCGTCGCCCTTCACCAACTGATCGACCACGAACAGATCCTCCGGATCCGAGGCGCCCTTGCTGACCGCGTGGCCGACATAGAGCGTCGGCATGAGCTGGTGGTCGCCGGCGCGGTAGTAGGTCTTGTTCGGCATCAGCGCGATTTCCGGCGGCAGCTCGAATCCCTCGAGCGCCTTCGCCAGTGTTACCGCGTCGAGCGTCTTCTTCTCGTTGGCGACAAGCGCGCACGTCCACGCCGAGGTGTAGCCGAACCAATGCCGCGCCGTCGGCACCTTGCCCCCGGTGCGTTTGCGGATGGCGGCGACGAACTCGGCGACGTGCGGCACGTTCGGCTGGTTCCAATACCATTCGAACACCCAGGTGCCGATGCGCGCCTCGGGCGGCAGCCCGTTCAGCACTTCGAGCTCCTGCTGCGCCCCGGCGATGTGGAAGCGCTTGTCGAGGCCGAACTGCACCGCCTGCTTCAGCGAATTGACCGCGTCTTGGCCGGCGGTCAGGAAGACGATGACGTCGGGATTGGTCGATTGCGCCTTGATCAGATAGGACGAGTAATCCGTGGCGCCGAGCGGGGCCAGCGAGGCGCCCAGCTCAGTGCCGCCATTGGCCTTGAGATAGGCCTCGAAGCCGATCTGCAGCGTGTGGCCGAACGCGTAGTCCGGCGTGATGAAGTACCATTTCTTGCCGTATTTCTTGGCGAGCGTCGCCGCAACCGAATTGGTCTCCATGCGCGTGGTGTTGCAGACTCGGAATACGTTCCAATGACAATCGGTGCCAGTGACCGCGTCGGTGTGGCCGCCGGTGACGATATGCAGCGTCCTCAATTCGTTCGACACCTCGCCCATGGCCAGCGACATCGCCGAATTGACGTTCCCGAGCAGGAAATCGACCTTGTCGCGCTGAATTAGTTTGCGCGCCTTCTGCACCGCGGTACCGGTATCGGCGCTGGTCGAATCCTCCGACAACAGCTCTACTTTGCGGCCGAGGATGCCGCCCTTGGCGTTGATCTCCTCGATCGCGAGCTGACAGCCGATCTGCTCGTTCTTGCCCTCCTCGGCGTATGTGCCGGTGAAGGGGTTGTCGAGGCCGATCTTCACGTTCTCGGCGGCGCGCGCCGAGATGACGAAGGGTGCCGCCAACTGCGCGACACCGGCCACGGCGGCCGCCTTGATGACGGTACGGCGATCGAGCATGCCCGATGAAATTTTTTTGGTCACGCAACCCTCCCTATTTGCCTGGCGTTATACCTAGGCCGCGACCGGCGTCCTCCTCCGCCCTCGCGATCACAACCTAGCGGGCGGAACCCCGACAGGGCAAGAACTCACGCCGCCGCCTTGTAGTCCTTGAACCCCTTGCCCTCAGCGACCAGACGCTCGATCAGCGGCGCCGGCTTGAACACGTCGCCGTGCAGCTTCTGCAGTTCCAGCATGCGGTCGCGGATTTTCTTGAGACCGACGAGATCGGCATAGAACATCGGCCCGCCGCGCCACAGCGGCCAGCCATAGCCGTAGACCCAGATCACGTCGATGTCGCTGGGCCGTAGCGCCATGCCTTCGTCGAGAATCTTCGCCGCCTCGTTGATCATCGGATAGACCAGGCGCTCGAACGCCTCCTGGTCGGGAATGGCGCGGCGCGTGACGCCTTCGCGCCGCGAGGCTTCCTTGATGATCTCCTCGACCTCGGGATCGGGCAGCGGCGCCCGGCTTCCCGGCTCGTAATGATAGAACCCCTTACCGGACTTTTGGCCGAACCGGCCACGCTGGGCAAGGCTGTCGCCGATGAAATTCTTGGCGCCGGTCTCCTGGCGGCGGCGCCAACCCAATTCGATGCCGCCGCCCATGTCGGTGACGGCGTAGGGCCCCATCGGGAAGCCGAAATCCACCAGCACCTTGTCGATTTGCTGCGGCAACGCGCCTTCGATCAGCAGCCGCTCCGACTGCATGCCGCGCGCCCGCATGATGCGGTTGCCGACGAAACCGTCGCACACGCCGACCAAGGCGGCGACCTTGTTTATCTTGCGCGCGATCGCCATCGCGGTCGCCACCACCCAGTCCGCCGTCTTTGCCGCGCGCACCACCTCGAGCAGGCGCATGACATTGGCGGGCGAGAAGAAATGGAGGCCGATCACGGCTTCGGGCCGGCTCGTTACCGCGGCGATCTCGTCGATATTGAGGGCCGAGGTGTTGGTGCCGAGGATCGCGCCTTTCTTGGCGAACTTGTCGAGCTTGGTGAAGATGTCCTTCTTCAGCCCCATGTTTTCGTACACCGCCTCGATGATGAGGTCGGCGTTGGCGACATCCTCGAGCTTGAGGCTCGGCGTGATCAGCGCCATGCGCTTATCGATGTCCGCGGCGGTAAGGCCGCCGCGCGCCGCCGTATTCTCGTAATTGCGCCGGATGACGCCGAGCCCGCGATCGAGATTCTTCTGATCCTGCTCGATCAAGGTCACAGGAACGCCCGCGTTGGCGAAGTTCATCGCAATGCCGCCGCCCATCGTGCCGGCGCCGATGATCGCCGCGCTCTTGACGTCGATCGGCTTGGCGTCGGGCGACAGGCCGGGGATTTTCGCCGCCTCGCGCTCGGCGAAAAAGAAATAGCGCTGCGCCTTCGACTGGTCGGAGTTCAGCAACTCCTGGAACAGCCGGCGTTCCTCGGCGATGCCTTGGTCGAACGGCAGGTTCACTGCTGCCTCGAGGCATTTCATGATGTGATTTGGCGCCATCTGGCCGCGCCAACGGCGGCCTTGGGTCTTGCGGAACTCGTCGAACACGCCGGGATTGGCGCGAGCCGCGATCATCTTGTCGTTGCGGTCGCGCACCAACGGATAGGGCCCGCCCTTCGCCGCCATGCGCTCGGCGAACGCGATCGCGCCGGCGCGCAGTTCGCCCGTCACGATCTCGTCGATCAGCCCGCCGTCGAGCGCCTCCTTGGCGCCGATCATGTCGCCCGAGGTGATCATTGCCATCGCCTTCTCGATGCCGACGAGGCGCGGCAGGCGCTGCGTCCCGCCCGCGCCCGGCAGCAGGCCGAGCTTCACCTCGGGCAAGCCGAATCGCGCCGACGGCACCGCGACGCGATAATGGCAGGCGAGCGCCACTTCGAGGCCGCCGCCCAGCGCCGTGCCGTGGATCGCGGCGACGACGGGAATGCTGCCGCCCTCGATGGCGCCGAACAGATCGTTGAGGCCCGGCCCCTGCGGTGGCTTGCCGAACTCGGAAATGTCGGCGCCGGCGATGAAGGTGCGGCCGGCGCAGATCAACACGATCGCCTTGTTGGCGGGATCGGCCTTCGCCAGTTTGAAGGCCTCCATCAGGCCGGTGCGCAGTCCCGCGCTCAGCGCGTTGACCGGCGGATTGTCGAGGGTGATGACAGCGACCGAACCGGCGCGGTCGAGGTTGGCGAATTGGTTTATCTGGGCCATCTGCTGCTCCCTTTGTTCGGTCCGGGCACATGCGGGCGCGCCGCGTCTCTTGGTCTGGCGAGAGATAGCACGGGAGGCGACGCGGTCGCACCTGGTTACCGTTGCTGTGACCAAACGGCGACAACCATAGGCAGAATGAATAATTGACGCACACCTTTAGTAGGATGCGAGCGTTTCCTCTCCGACACCGGGAGCTGGTTATGAAGCACGGCGGTTTTGTTCATCGAGCGACCATGATCCTGCCGCAGGGCCCTAAGAGCGTCCTCGGCTACCAATACAAAAAGTTTATGTATTCGCATTACCTGAAGCGAAAATTCGGCGAGCGCTTCAAGCCCGTCGATCCCGGACCGGTGGCGCCGCCGGAATTGATCACAACCGAAGCCCTGATGTATCCGGGCGATCTTCGGGTCCGTCGGAGGCGGGAATGGTATTTCGGATCGGGATGCCGCGAGGCTTGGACTATCCTGACGATGTTGGAACAGTATGGCGCCGACCTGGCGCGCTTGCGCTCGGTTCTTGAATTCGGCTGCGGCAGCGGGAGGGTCATACGGCATTTCCGCGACATTCAGGGTCTTCGAGCTGGCCGGCAGCGACGCCAATTTAAAGCCGATCGAATGGGACCGCCGGAACCTGCCCGGCATCGAATTCAGTCACAACGGATTGGAACCGCCCTTGGCGTACAAGGACGGCTCGTTCGATCTGATCTATGCCCTGTCGGTGTTCACCCACATCCCCTTGAACTGGCAACGGGCCTGGCTCGACGAACTGCGCCGCACCTTGCGGCCGGGCGGTTACTTGTTGTGCACGGTCATGGGCGACAACTACATCAACTCGATTCTCAACGACCAGGACCGGGCGGCGCTCAAGCGAGACGGCAATTTCACGATGGATGCCGCGTGTCCCCGGCTGTCCTATTCGAGCCAGGTATTGGGTTCGTGGGATGTCTACCAGACGCGCGACGAGATACGGAAAATATTCAGCCAAGGCTTCGAGCTTCTTTGTTACACGACGCGCGAAGCATCGGCCGGTCAAGACACGCTCGTGCTGCGAAAATCGGCGGGCCTCGTCTAGGCTCGACAAAACCGCCGAAGCATGATCCGTTTTGCGCTCGGACAGAGCGGCGGGGATGGCATGCGGCAATTCGCAAATCTCGAGGAACTGAAAAGCGCGGCCGGTCAGGTGCTGGGCGAAGGCGAGTGGTTCACGGTGACGCAAGAGATCATCGACAAATTCGCCGAGGCCACCGGCGATTTCCAATATATCCACGTCGATCCGGTGCGCGCCAAGGACGGCCCGTTCGGCACCACCGTGGCGCATGGCTTTCTCACCCTGTCGCTGGTGCCGACCCTCGGCCGCTCGGTGTACCGGGTCGGCGGCATCGCCACCGGCATCAATTACGGCTCGAACCGGATTCGCTTCATCGAGCCGGTGAAGGTCAACAGCCGCATCTGGTCGAAGGTCAAGCTGATTTCGGTCGAGCCGCATCCGCCGGGTCAACGCATCACTACCGAGGTTACCGTCGAGATCGAAGGCTCGGCTAAGCCCGCGCTGGTCGCGGAAATCCTGTCGCTGATGATTCCCGCCTGAGGCGCGTCACCGCGATCGCCAACAGACTGATCGCGATCAGCGGCATCACCGGCACGCCGAAATTCTCGGCGACGCCGCGGCCGACGAACGCGATCAACCAATCCGCCGCGATCACGATTTTTTCCCACGGCCGCAACGCCGGCACCGTATCGCCACGGCACAGGAAGGCGACCGCCGCGGCCGCGGCCAGCAGATCGTAGGACAGATTGACCGGCACGCAGATCAACGTGCCCGCGATCAGCAGCGTCGCCCGCACCGCCAGGCTTGCGCCGATCCACCAGGCATAGACTGTCGCCGCGGCCGCCAAGACCATGGCCGCGCCGTGAACCGTCGCCGCAAGAATGTATCCGCCGCCGAGCAGGCGTACCGCGGCGAACAGGCTGGTCTGCGCCCAATAGCCGAGCGTGCCGCCGCCGTAGATCGCCTGGGCCACCGGCAGGTGCGCAACAAAGGCGCGCCACGCGTCGATACCGAACCATCCGACCGATATCGCCGTCAGCACGGCGCCTGACAGAACCATGCCGGCGAGCGCGCTCCAGCGGCGGCCCGCGAGCAGCGCCAGAGGCGCCAGCACCAGAAAATGCGGCTTGAACGCGAGCGCGCCCAGCGCGATGCCCGCAAGCCAAGGCGAGCCGTCGACCAGCACCATGCCGAGACCCAGCAACGCCGCGGTGACAAAGGCATTTTGTCCGAGGCCAAGATTGACGATCGCCGGCGCAAACGAGGCGAGCGCGACCGCTACGCGCCAATCGCGGGTGATTCGCTGCAACACCGCCAGAAACAGCGCGCCGGTGACGATCGTCCAGACCGCGAACCCGACCAGGTACGGGAGCCAGGACAGCGCCGCGCAGACGATCAGATAGATCGGCGGATAGTAGAACGGGAAGAAGCCGGCGAGCGGCGCGCCGAAAATCTGCTGTTGCAGCGCCGATTGCTGGGCGAGGTCATAGACCAGCGCCGGGGTGCCCGCGGCAGCCATCTTGCCCGACGCGTAGATCATCATGAAATCGGTCGAACTATTGTCGGCTACGCTAAACACGCCGTGGGACTTGAGCGCGATCGCGCCGAGAAGGACCAGTTGGGCCGCGAGAAAGATCCGAACCGTAGACAATGGCGCGCTCGCGGCTCAGCGCGGCGCCGAAAAATCGGGCCACGCCGCCGTTCATCGCAATTTTCCGTGAGGCCGCTTCCATCCCAAGCCCGCGCATTCTAGCATGAGGCAATGCGGATCGGGCGTCACTGGTTCATGGCGCGCGCGGCGCTGGCGATGTTTGCCACCGTCGTGCAGACCATGCTGCCGTTCGTGCTGGCGGCCGACATCGCGGCCGCGGCCAATGCCACGCCGATCTGCCACGTGCCGTCGGCCGACGAGCAGAAGAACCATCGGCCGCATCCCGCCAAGTCGTGTCCGATCTGCACGGCGCTGGCGGCAACGGTCGCGGCCACGGCGCCGGCGGCGCCGGCGATTCCGCTGCCGCCAACCACGGTCACCAGAGTCGCGGTCGCGGTCGCGCATGACACGGCCGCCATTTCAGTCCCCAGCTCCTACCGCTCCCGCGCACCGCCGCTCGCGTAACGCCACGAAATTCGATTCCCCGCAGGTTCGCTTTGCGAACCGGCGCCCAATTTCATGGAGTTACCCATGTCTCGATTTTTCGCGCGGGCCGTCTTGGCGGGTCTGCTGATAACCACGGTTCCGGCGGCGCAAGCCTTGGCCCATGCGGTGTGCGGCAACCGCGTCTTTCCGCCTACCCTTGTCATGGACGATCCCGGGATGAACGACGAGGCGTCGGTACCCACCATCCAATACACGCCGGTTCCAGCGTCCGCCGGCACGCCCGCGGGCTCGGTCGTCACCTACGGCTACGAGTGGGACAAGACCATCTTCAGCACGCCGACCAATACGTTCGGCTTCGCCCTCAACGGCGATTACCTCACCCAGCACGGCGCCGGCGAGGATCTCAACGGCTGGGATAACGTGACGCTGACGCTTAAGGACCAGTTCTATTGCAACGAGGAGCACGAGTTCATGATGTCGGCGGGCGTGATTCGCGCGTTCGGCGCCACCGGCTCGGGCCAATTGTTGCGCGCGGGTGCCATCCCGACAACCAGCAGCACCGCGCCGACGCTCTACGCCGGCAAGGGGTTCGGCGATCTGCCGATCGGGTTCCTGCGCGCCTTCGCTGTGACCGGCGAGCTGGGCTACGCGATTTCCGATGCGCCGAGCGTCATGCCCGGTGAATGGGACTATGCCGCATCGATCCAATATTCGATGCCGTACCTGACCCAGCATGTGCAGGCCTTGCCGATTCCCGAATTCTTCAATCACTTGGTCGCGCTCGTCGAATTCTCCTATTCCGCGCCGACGGGAATGCCGACCACAGGCGTCATCGCGCCCGGTGTTTTCTATGAAGCGCCGGCCTGGCAGGTCGGCGCCGAGGCGATCATTCCCGCGAACGCGGCAACGCGGCAGTCGCAGGGCACCGGGTTCATCGTGCAATTCCATTTGTACCTCGACGACCTGATGCCGAACTCCCTCGGCAAGCCGTTGTTCAGCTTCTAGGAGGCGGCGATGCGGACATTCTTGCTCGCGCTCGTCCTGACGCTGGTCGCGGGCGCGACCGGGGCGCATGCCTTCCTCGACCATGCCAGCCCCGCGGTCGGGGCCACGGTGCCGGCGCCCAGGGAAGTGTCGATCTGGTTCACCGAGCGGGTCGAGCCCGCCTTCAGCGGCATCGAGGTCACCGACGCCGCGGGCGCGCGGGTCGATCAGGGCGGCACACATCCGGACCCGGCCAATGCGATGTTGCTGCATGTCGGGGTGAAGCCGCTCGCGCCCGGCCAATATAAGGTGAGCTGGCATGTCGTCTCGGTCGACACCCATCATACCCACGGCGACTTCACCTTCATCGTGGCGCCATGAACCTGACCCTGATCGTCGTCCGTGCGGTCTTCTTCGCCGCGTTGCTGCAATTGTTCGGGCTGCTGAATTTCGGCCTTTTCTTCGCGCCGTCGCGGCGTCGCTGGACCTCTCTGGCGGGCGCGTTGGCATTGCTGGCGTCGGTCGCCTGGCTTGTCATCGAGACCGGGGACATGAGCGGGGAGGCGGTTTCGGCCGCGAACCTCGGCATCGTCCTCACCGGCACCCGCTTCGGCGAATTGTGGATCGCGCGCGCCATGCTGTTGCTGCTCGCCGCCCTCCTGCCGTGGCGCACCGCCGCGGCCGTCGCCGCCGGCTTGGTGCTCGCCCTCACCGCCGCCACTGGCCATGCCGGCGCCACCGACAATCCGTTCCAACTCGGGGCGGATGCCATCCACCTCCTCGCCGTCGGCGCCTGGATCGGCGGGTTGGTGCCGCTCGCCTTCGCCATGCGACGGCCGGACGCGGGCGGCATCGCGTGGCGCTTCTCGACCCTCGGCACGGTTTGCGTTTCGCTGATCTTGGCGACGGGCTTCATCAACGCGCGCTTCCTGGTCGGCAATTTCCATGCTCTGGTCGCGACCGATTACGGCCGCGTGCTGCTGCTCAAGCTGATCTTGTTCGCGGTGCTTCTCTCCGTCGCGGCGATCAACCGCTTTCGCCTGACGCCGCGAGGGGCCGTCGCCGCGCTGCGCCGCAATGCCCTGATCGAAACCGCGCTCGGCCTCGCGATTGTCGCCATCGTCGCCATATTGGGAACCATGGCGCCGGGTTACTATGTGACGGCAGGATGAACAGACGCATTCTCATCGTCACGCTCTGCGCGTGGTCGGCGCTGGCACTGACGCCGTCTCGGGCCGCCGAACCGGCGATCGGCGAACCGGCGCCGGCGTTGGTAGCGACCGAGTTGAACGGCCAATCGTTCGATCTCGCGGCGCAGCGCGGCAAGGTCGTGATCGTGAATTTCTGGGCGACCTGGTGCGGCCCGTGCCGGGTCGAGATGCCGGCGCTCGACGGCTTCTACCAGGCCTTTCGCGGCCAGGGCCTGGTGCTGATCGGCATCAGCGTCGACCGCTGGGCGGATCGCGGCAAGATTGCGCGTCTGATGCGCGATTTCTCCTACCCGGCCGCGATGATCAACGAGGCGCACGCCAACGACTTCCCGCGCCCCAAGGTCATTCCGACGACCTACGTCATCGACCGCGCGGGCGTGCTGCGCGCGATCCAGCATCAAGCGACGCCGAAGAGTCTCGCCGAAACCGTGCTGCCGCTGCTCAAAAAGGAGCGGGCGCCCGCGACCTCCGGCATGTCGGCGTCCCTGCCCTAGCGTCCGGGGCCGAAAAAGTCGCGCTTGCCGATGTTCAGTCCGTTGTGCCGCAACAGCGCGTAAGCCGTGGTGCAGTGGAAATAGAAATGCGGGATGACGACGTTGATGAGGTAGTCCCGCCCCTTCATGCTGCGCGTGCCCTGCCCGACCGGAAAGCTGACCTCGACATCGTCCCGGCCTTCGAACTGCGCGGGCTTGATCGATTCCAGGAACGCGATGGTCTTGGCGAGCCGCTCCTTCAATTCGCCGAAGGTCTTTTCATTGTCGGGGAATTTCGGCACCTCGACGTTGGCGACGCGCGCCGTGCCGCCCTTGGCCTGGTCGGTCGCGGTCTGCACCTGGCCGATGAAATTGTACATGTCGGGAGCCAGCCGGGCCTGGAGCAGCGCCTCCGGCGGGAATTTCTTCTCGGCGGCATAGGCCTCGGCCTTGTCGATGATCACCGACAACGCATGCAGATGGCGGATGAAGCTCGGCACCGTGGCCTGATAAAGAGTCAGCGACATGCGAATCCCCCGTGGGTTGAAGCGGCTTGACGTGGTTGAGGAATAGACGTTCCGGCCCGTGCTCGGCAATGCCGAAAAAGCATCGCGGATTTGCTAGGCCGCGTGTTCCAGCCCCTCGGCGGCGGGCAAGGACGGCTTGCCCAGGATCATGTCGGAGGCTTTCTCCGCGATCATGACGGTCGGCGCGTTGGTGTTGCCGCCGGGGATCGCCGGCATGACCGAAGCATCCACTACGCGCAACGCGGCGATGCCGCGAACCCGCAGTTGCGGATCGACAACCGCTTCCGCGCCGTTGCCCATGGCGCAGGTGCCCACGGGATGCTGCGTCACGCCGCAGAATTTGCGGATCGCCTCCTCGATCTCGGCGTCGGTCTTGAACGTGTCGCCGGGCATCGTTTCCGGGCCGAGAAGGTCGCCGAACGGTTTCCGCGACATCAGGTCGCGCGCGATCTTCACCGCCTCGCGCGCGGTCACCAGGTCGGCGCGCGCCGAGAACAGGTTGAACTGGATGCGCGGCGGCGCCTCGGGATCGGCGGAGCGCAAGGTCATGTAACCGCGGCTCTCCGGGTGGAGCAGCGAGTTGATCCAGTCGATCTTGTCGCCGTTCGGCTTGCGCACGCCGGGGAACCAGACTTTGGTGTCGAAGCCGACCGCATTGACATAGCATTGCATGTCCGGCCGTTCCAGTTCGGGCCGCGTGCGGATGAACCCGACGCAGAGCAGCGGCACGCCCGCCATGGTGCCGGTGCCGTTGAGGCGCCAGCGCACCACTTCGCGCGCCAGCCGGTCGAAGCGGAACTGCGCGTCATAGCCGGTTGGCACGGTGCATCGACGGCGTATCCACATGCTCGGATGGTCGTGCAAGTTGCGTCCGACCCCTGGCAGATCGAGCACCGGCTTGATGCCGTGCGCCGTGAGCTCGTCCGCCGGCCCGATACCCGACAGCATCAGCAATTGGGGCGAGTTGTAGGTTCCACCGGATAGAATCACTTCCCGCACCGCGTGCGCCACGAAAGACTGGCCGTGCCGCCGGTATTCGACCCCGGTGGCACGGCCGTCTTCGATGACCACGCGGTGCGTCATCGCGTTGGTTTCAACCGTTAGGTTGGCGCGCTCGAGTACCGGCGTCAGATAGGCGGCCGCGCTCGAGGCGCGATGGCCGCGATGTTGATTGAAGTCCATCGGCCCGAAGCCCTCGGGCTCGGCGCCGTTCAAATCGTTGCTCTCGGCGAAGCCGGCGGCTTTCGCGCCCGCCATGAAGGCCGCGTACAGCGGGTGATTCTGGTCGCTGGGCACGGTGGCGAGCGGCCCGGCGCCGCCGTGGTATTTCCCGTCGCCGCGCCAGTCCGATTCCATGCGCTTGTAGTAGGGCAGGATATCGGCATAGGCCCAGCCCTCGTTGCCAAGCTGGCGCCAATGATCGAAATCGCGGGCATGGCCGCGGGCGTACATCATGCCGTTGATCGAGGAGGAGCCGCCGAGCACCTTGCCGCGCGGCACGCGAAGGCGGCGGTTGTTCAGGGTCGGATCGGGCTCGCTCTGATACTCCCAATTGAACTCGGGGCGCAGCGACGCCGGCACGAAGGCCAGCGGCATCTGCAGGATCATCTTGTTGTCGCGCCCGCCGGCCTCGAGCAGCAGGACGGAGATCGCAGGATCGGCCGACAGGCGGTTCGCGAGCACGCAGCCCGCCGAGCCCGCGCCGACAATGATGTAATCGTAACTGGCCACCGTCCCTCCCGACATTTGACGCGGCACCGTACAGGGACGGTATGCGGCATATCAAGACAAGGCGGCGAGGCCGTTCCGCGATTGTGCTATATGCTGGATGAATTTGCCGTCGCGCCACCGCGATGGTTGCATCGGAGTTGAGAGCATGAGCGATTCGACGGCATCTTCGGATTTGCTGCGGCCCGCCGCGACCTTGATCCGCGACCAATGGTACGTCGCCGCGTTCAGCGGGGAAGTCGCCGCCGCGCCGCTCGGCCGCACAATCTGCGACGGCCCGGTGGTGTTGTTCCGCCGCGGCGACGGCACCGTGGCGGCGCTCGCGGATCGTTGCTCGCACCGCCATTATCCCCTGTCGCGCGGTAGGATCGTCGGCGACCGTCTGCAGTGCGGCTATCACGGCGCGTGTTTCGACGGCGCCGGCAAGTGCGTGGCCATTCCGGGCCAGGAATCGATCCCCGCGAGCTTCCATCTGCGCGCCTATCCGGTGGCGGAACGCGACGGCGCGATCTTTTTGTGGATGGGCGATCCGGCGCGCGCCGACGTGTCGCTCTTGCCCGATTGGCAGCTCAACACGGCATCCGACTGGGCGACGGTGCGCGGCCTCCATCATTTCCCGGCGAATTACCAGCTCGTGCTCGATAATCTGCTGGACCTCACGCACGTACAGTTCGTTCACAAGAATCTGGGCGGGCCGGGCGTCGCGGAAAGTCCCTTGGCGTTCTCGGTCGACGGCGATGTCGTCAACACGTTCCGCATGATGCGCGACGTCGAGCTTCCCGGTCTTTTCAAGGCGCTGGGCAAGAGCGGCAAGTTCGACCGCTGGCAGAAACAGATCGTGCGCGCGCCGGCCTACGTCTATTTCGAGGCCGGCGCCGAGCCCGCCGGCTCGAACAAACCGCCCGGCGCGCCGCATCATGTGGTGATCCAAGGCATCACGCCCGAGACCGGCACGTTGACGCATTATTTCTGGGCGACGGCGCGGCACTTCGCCGTTGACGACGAAGCGATCTCCGACAAGATGCGCGCCATCACCGTCGATGCCTTCGACGAGGATGTCGCGGTGCTGGCGGCGCAGCAGCGCTCGATCGACGAGGATCGCTCGGGCTGTCCGCTCAACGCGTTCGCCTGCGACGCGGCAGGCCTTGCCGTGCGGCGTATCTTGGCGCGAAAGGTCGCGGCGGAGAACGCGGCTTAGCTATTCCGCCGCTTCCGCCAAGCTGGGCGGCGGATCGAGCGTGTCGATTTGCCGCCAGTCGGCGTCGCCGGCGATGCGGATGGCAAGCGCCCGCACGCCGGCGTAATCGCCGCCGCTCGGCGCCGCGCCGGCGGCATGAGCGCGCGCCGCCTCGAGCAACAACCGCCGCGTCCGCACGATGGTGACGTCGCTCGAGCCGAGCTGTTCGCGGGTCCGGTCCATGATCGGCCCCATCGCCTCCTGCACCGCGAAATCCTCGAACGGCAGCGGCCGCGCGATGCCGGTCCAATGGCCGCGTCTCATCAGATCGCGGTCCTGGCTCCAGCGATTGTGCCAGCCGCCGAGATCGGAGGCGAAATCGTCGCGGTCGCCCGACGTGTTGGCCATCAGACGCGCGCGCGTCTCGTCGGCGATCGGCTTCACGGGGTCATAGATGATGTACCATTGCATGTGGGTCTCGTCGTCGATCGGCACGACGATGGTGACGAAGCACGCGGTCCCGCCCGGCGTCGGGATAAAGGAATAATACGGCAGCACCACGTCGCGGATGCGGGCATAGACGCTGCCGTCGGGCATCGGCCGCAGGGCACCTTCGCGGAAGCCGTACGCGCGCGGCTCGAACTCGATCGCGGCCGACGGCACCTTGCGGCTCAGCACGTGCAGCTCCGCGCCTTGCGTGCCTTGCCAGCGCCGTGCGGGATCTTCCATCCATCCGACATGGAGAATGCCCGCATGCACGGTGTCGAGCGTGCCTTCGAGGCCCTGCAACCAGTTGCAGCGCAGCACCGCGCGGCGGATATCGACATGGCTTTCGGGCAGCCGCGCCAATTCGAAATCAAAGAACGGCGGCGGCGCCGCGCGCTTGCCGAGATACACCCAGATCAGGCCGCCCGCTTCGCGCGCGGGATAGTGGTTAACCGTGATGTTGGCGCAGAACGCCTCTTGCCGCTCCGACGGCTCGGATGGCGCATCGACCAGCTTGCCCGAGACGTCGATCTTCCAACCGTGGAACAGGCAGCGCAGTCCATTGCCCTCATTGCGTGCCAGCGCCAGCGAGACGCAGCGATGCGGACATTCCTCGTCGAAAAATCCAATGCGGCCGTCGGTGGCGCGAAACGCGACGAAATTCTTGCCGTAGAGCCGCACGCGGGCGGGCGCGCCGTCCGCTTCGATCGACGCCGCGCGCAACGCCGGCGTCCAGTATTCGCGCAGGTAATCGCCCATCGGCGTGCCGGCGCCGACCCGCACCAACAACTCATTTTCGGCTGCCGTCAACATCAGTTCTGCCTCCACGCGTCAGTATGCGCAAAGCCTAGCGCATTCTCCGCCACGCGGGAATCGCGCGGAGCCAATTCCCGGAAAAGTGCCACCACGCGGTAACCACGCCAATTTTTACCGACGTTTCATCGGCATCACGGCAAAGGATTCGTTAACATCGCGAAATCGGCCTTGTCGCGCCCGCGCGCCGCCGACAAGCTCGCATCGAGGAAAATACGCGCAAAGAAGATCGTTCGATGTCCGCTGCGAATCCCGCCACCAACGTCATCCGGTTGCCGCTCGCCGAGAATACCGGCGTGTCGCGCGTCGCGGGAACCGGATACGCCGCGCCGTTCGTCTTGCCGCGCCTCGGATCGCTGCACGACATCGACTATCTGCGCACCTTCGACGACGGCATCTATCGCGATCTCGATATCGAGCTGACGCTGGACTATATGCGGCGCCGTTTTGTCGTGCCGTTATCGCGGCATGTCGACATCGGCACCTCGACCATCATGGACTGCGCCGCCGGCTTCGGCTGGCTCTCGTTCGCCTATGTGCTGGCCGGCGGCAAGCAGGCGATTCTCGTCGAACTCGACGAGCAGCGGCTCGACGCCGCGCGCGCGATCGCCGCGCGGCTCGGCGTCGAGCGGCGCTGCCTGTTCGTCGCCCCGCGCATCCAGGACATCGATTTCGGCGACGACGCCGTCGATGTTTTCGCGAGCGTCGAGACGCTGGAACATGTCGGACGCGGCAACCTGCGCGCTTGCGTGAGCAACATGGCGCGGCTGGCGCGCCAAGCGGTGATGCTGACCGCGCCGAACTTCCTGTTCCCGGTGGTGGCGCACGATACCGAGTTGCCCGTGGCGCACTGGCTGCCGGCCGGGCTGCGCCACCGCTATGCCACGGCGCGCGGCCGTGCCGACATGGACCGCGGCAATCAATTCCCGCTGCCCTGGGATTTGGCCGCGCTGCTCGCCAAGTTCCACCCGGTCAGCCGCTATCAAACGTTTGCCAGCCGCGCGGAATTTGACCGCTTCTATCCGCACTACATGCCGTACGGACCGCGGCACGCCAAGCGTTACCGCACCAGCCCGCGGCCCGGACAGCGGATATTGCAGACCGTGCTGGGCGCGGCGCTCGGCCGCTATTCCTTCACGCTGGCGCCGAACCTGGCGTCAATTTGGCTTCGCCGCTAGAGCGCGATCCGGTCAGACGGAAGCACGCTCGCTTCCGTTCGACCGGTAAATCGCGCTCTACTCTATCGAATTAGAGACGGATTCACGCCTGACGGAATCGCAAGAGCGATTCCATCAAGGGCGATCCGGCTCTAACGCCGCCAACTCTTTCTCGATCATGTTCTTGGCGTCGTGCTCTTCGGCGACGCGGTTATCCTCGTCGAGCATGGCGGCGCTATCGCGATCCGCAAACTGGATCGCCCCCAAATCCACGAACGCCTTTCTGACGCGGGGCCCCCACAGGCCGATGTCGCGCACCGTCGGCACGATGCGGCTGAAGAGGCGCGCGCGGAATTTGGTGGTCGCGAGCGAGGCCTCATGGACCGCGAGACATTCCTCCATGTCGAGGCCGGCCGCCTCCCACGCGTAGAAAGGCTGCAAACGGTCGCGCATCAGATAACACGCCTCGACCAGGAATTCCTCGCGCCGGTCCCGTTCGGCGTCGGAGAGATGCGGGTAGTATTCGCGCAGCGCGAGGCGGCCGAACGCGACGTGGCGCGCCTCGTCCTGCATGACATAGGCGTTGACCTGCGCCGCCAGGCGGTTCTGCGCATTGTCGCGAATGCCTTGGAAGGCGGCGAGCGCCAGCCCTTCGATCACCACCTGCATGCCGAGATAGGTGAAATCCCATTCCTGGCGCTCGATGACGTCGCCGATCAGCGCCTGGAGCTGCTTGTTGATGGGAAACACGATGTCGAATTTGTCGTGCAGCAGCCGGGCATAGGCCTCGACATGACGCGCCTCGTCGACGACCTGCGTGGCGGCATAGAACTTGGCGTCGATGCCCTGCACCTGCTGCACGATCTTGGCGGCGCAGATCAGCGCGCCTTGTTCGCCGTGCATGAACTGCGAAATTTGCAGCGCCTGTGAGATAGCGGCGCAGATCGCGAATCTGCTTCGGGGAGAACCGGTTCCACAGCGTCGGAGCCATAGAGCGAGATGGTCTCGTCCGGCAGCAGCATCGGATTTTCGGGATCGAGATCCTGTTTCCAGTCGATGCGGTCGACCGCGTTCCATTGCTGGCGCTTGCCCTTTTCGTAGAGGGCCAGCAGGTCCGAGCGCGCCTTGTCGTATTCCCAGGTGAACTCGGTCTTGACAGGCGCGTTGAGCGCCCAAGTCATCTCACCGACCGGAAGCACGTATCGTGATTTCAGTCGACATCGGCATTCCTCCTTGCCGTTGACGTCAGCTTCGATAACTACCGTTGATGTCGATATAGCCATGCGTGAGGTCGCAGGTCCACACCGTCGCCTTGCCGCGGCCCACGCCGAGATCGACCCCGATGTCGATCTCGCGGCCCTTCATGTGTTCCGCGACCGGTGCTTCGTCGTAGCCCGGCACCGGGCCGCCATCCTTGGTGATCAGCACCCCGCCGATCGAAATCGCGAGCGTATCGCGATCCGCGGGCTGGCCCGATTTGCCGACCGCCATGACGATGCGCCCCCAATTGGCGTCGCCCGCCGCGAGCGCGGTCTTCACGAGCGGCGAATTGCCGATGGCGAGGCCGATGGCGCGCGCCGACTTCGCCGACGTGGCGCCGGTGACGGTGATGGTGACGAATTTTTGCGCGCCCTCGCCGTCGCGCACGATCTGCCGCGCCAAGTCGATCGTCACCGCATCGAGCGCGCGGCGGAAATCCCGGAGACGCGGATCGCCGGCGCGGGTGACGCGCTTGTGTTTCGCCTTGCCGGTCGCGCACAGCAGCACGGTATCGCTGGTCGAGGTATCCCCGTCGACGGTGATGGAATTGAACGAGCGCTCGTTGGCCGACGCCAGCAACTCTTGCAGCACCCGCGCCGGCAGCGCCGCGTCGGTGAAGAGATAGGCCAGCATGGTCGCCATATCGGGCGCGATCATGCCGGAGCCTTTGCAGAAACCGTTGAGCGTCACGGTAATGCCGTCAATGACGGCCTGGCGGGTCGCGAGCTTCGGGAACGTGTCGGTGGTGAGAATCGCCTCGGCCGCTCCGCGCCATGCGGTCGTGTCGCTGCCCGCGTTCTTCGCGGTCGCGGGCAGGGCGTTGACGATCTTGTCGACGGGCGGCGGTTCGCCGATCACGCCCGTGGAGGCGATAAACACCTCGCTTGGCGCGCATTTGGCGATTTTCGCCATCGCCGCCGCGGTGCGCTCGACCACCGCGATGCCGGCCTTGCCGGTGAAGGTGTTGGAGTTGCCGGAATTGACGACGATGGCGCGCGCCTTGCCGCGCTTCACCCCGGCCCGGCACCAATCCACCGGCGCGCCCCGAGTCTTCGACTTGGTGAACACGCCCGCGATCGTCGTGCCCGGATCCAAGAGCGCGACCATGAGGTCGCGCCGATCCTTATAGCGAATGCCGCAATGAGCGCTCGCCAGCGTGACGCCGGCGATCGGCGGCAGCGCCGGGAAGTGCTCCGGCGCCAACGGTGACGGCGACGCCATGCCCCCCGCCGCCCGCGTCTATTTCTTGTCCGACGAGCCGACCGGAGCCGGCGTCGGGGACGGAGCGGCGCGTTCGGAAACCGGCTTGCCGTCGGCGCCGAGCATTTCGATCTTGGCGTGGCTGCGCAGCTCCTTCACTTTTTCGCCGATCACCTCGCCCTGCACGGTCATGGCGAGCTGGCGCTTGACCTCGTCGAAGGTCGGCGGCGGCGCCGCGCGCCGGTCCACCAGCTTGATAATGTGCCAGCCGAACCGCGTCTTGACCGGCGTCTTGGTGAACTGACCCTTCTTCAAGGCGAAGGCCGCGTTGGCGAATTCAGGCACCATCTGGTCCTTGGTGAACCAGCCGAGATCGCCTCCCGAGTCCTTGCCGGCGGGATCGATCGACTTTTCCTTGGCGAGCTTGTTGAAGTCGGCGCCGCGTTCGAGCTGGCCGACGATCTGTTTCGCCTCCGCCTCGGTCTTGACCAGAATGTGGCGGGCGTCGATCTCTTCGCGGGGAGGCACCGATTTGATGTACTCCTCGTAGGCCGCGTGCAACTTCGTCTCGGTCATGTCCTTGGCGACCAGCCGCTCGATATAGACTTGCCGCACGATCTCGTTTTCGGCGGTGACCAGCCGTTTTTTCACTTCGGGATCGTTTTCCAGATGCTCCTTTACGGCCGCTTCCTGGATGAGCTGGGTATTGATCAGCGTGTCGACCATGGCCGGGACCAGCTTTTCCATCGGCACTTCCTGGGTCTGCTGCGGCAAGCGGCGGATCAAGGCCATCACCTCCGAGCCGCGCACCTCATGGCCGTCGACGCGCGCCAGCACCGGGTCCGAGCCGGCGGTTTTGCCGCTTTCCGCCGGCTGCGCCAGCGCCGCCACCGGCGCGGCCAGGAGCACGATCAGAGGAGCCGCCAATCGGGTGCGGCCGAGGAATGCGCGGGCGAGCATGAAATTTCCTTTCCGAGAACGACGCCGCAAGCCGGAAAGAGACCCGGGCCGCTGGCCGGCGCCATCTTGCATATCGGCGATTGAAGGACAAGCGTCCCCGGGGGATTTTCATACCTGCGCGGAGGGCGAACCGGTCGTCGGGGGTCGTTCATGGCCGCCGAATTGACAGGGGGGATGGCGCATCTTATCTGTCACCAAGGATGCTTCCCCGCCCGGTGGCGTTACGGTTAATATGGCGGCTACAATTCTCCTGATTTTCTCGAGGTTTCCATGATCGGCGGTCTCGCCCGGCGGTTGTTCGGTTCCGCGAACGACCGGTATATCAAAAACCTGGCCGGGACGGTCGACGAGATCAACGCCCTCGAGCCCGAGGTCGTGAAGCTGTCCGACGCCGACCTCGCGGCGCGCACCGTTTCTTTCCGCGAACGCCTCGCCAACGGCGAGAGCCTCGACGACATCCTGCCCGACGCGTTCGCCACGGTTCGCGAGGCGGCCAGGCGCACGCTGGGCCAGCGCCATTTCGACGTGCAGCTCATGGGCGGCATGATCCTCCATCGCGGCATGATCGCCGAAATGAAGACCGGCGAGGGCAAGACGCTGGTCGCGACCCTGCCCGTCTATCTCAACGCCCTCGAAGGCAAGGGCGTGCATGTCGTCACCGTCAACGATTACCTGGCCAAGCGCGACAGCGAATGGATGGGCCAGATCTATCAATTCCTGGGTCTGACCGTCGGCTGCATCGTCCATGAGAAGGACGATAACGAGCGCCGCGAGGCCTATGCCGCCGACGTCACCTACGGCACCAACAACGAGTTCGGCTTCGACTATCTGCGCGACAACATGAAGTTCCGGCTCGAGGACATGGTGCAGCGGCCGTTCAACTACGCCATCGTCGACGAGGTCGATTTCGATCCTGATCGACGAGGCGCGCACGCCGCTGATCATTTCCGGCCCGACCGAGGATTTGTCGGAGCTCTACCGCCGCGCCAACGTGCTCATCCCAAAGCTCGCGCCGGACGGATTACGAGAAGGACGAGAAGCAGCGCACCGTGGCGCTGACCGAGAGCGGCGTCGAAAAGATCGAGCAGATGCTGGTCGAGAGCGGCATGCTGGAGGCCGGCTCGCTTTACGACATCCACAATGTCGCGCTGGTGCATCACGTCAACCAGGCGTTGCGCGCGCACAAGCTTTTCACTCGCGACGTCGACTACATCGTCAAGGACGACAAGATCGTCATCATCGACGAGTTCACCGGCCGCATGATGGAGGGCCGGCGTTATTCCGAGGGCCTGCATCAGGCGCTGGAGGCGAAGGAAGGGGTCACTATCCAGAACGAGAACCAGACCCTGGCCTCGATCACCTTCCAGAATTATTTCCGCCTGTTTCCGAAGCTTGCCGGCATGACCGGCACCGCGATGACCGAAGCGCCAAGAGCTGTTGGATATCTACAAGCTCGAGGTCATCGAGATTCCGACCAACCTGCCCTGCATCCGCGCCGACGCCGACGACGAGGTCTATCGCAGCGGCCGCGAAAAGTTCGAGGCCGTGACCAAGCTGGTCCAGGAATGCCAAGCGCGGAAACAGCCCGTCCTGGTCGGCACGGTCAGCATCGAAAAATCCGAGGAATTGTCGGCGCTGTTCAAGAAAGCCAAGATCAAGCATCAGGTGCTGAACGCGCGCTACCACGAGCAGGAAGCGCTGATCATCGCCCAGGCCGGGCGGCCCGGCGCCGTCACCATCGCCACCAACATGGCGGGCCGCGGCACCGACATCCAGCTCGGCGGCAATCTCGACATGCGGCTGAAGCAGGAGCTGGCGGATAATGCCGACCCGGCGCAGCGCGAGCAGCGCGCGCGACGCGATCCGCGCCGAGATCGCGGCGGCCCACGAGGAAGCGGTGAAGGCCGGCGGGCTCTATGTCATCGGCAGCGAGCGGCATGAAAGCCGACGCATCGACAATCAGTTGCGTGGCCGCTCGGGCCGCCAGGGCGATCCCGGCGCTTCCAAATTCTACGTCTCGCTCGAAGACGATCTGATGCGCATCTTCGGCTCCGAGCGGATGGACGGCATGCTGCAGCGCCTGGGTCTGCAAGAGGGCGAGGCCATCGTCCATGCCTGGATCAACAAAGCGCTCGAAAAGGCGCAGCAGAAGGTCGAGGCGCGCAACTACGAAATCCGCAAGCAACTGCTCAAATACGACGACGTGATGAACGATCAGCGCAAGGTCGTGTACGAGCAGCGCAAGGAAGTGATGGCGGCGCCGGAAGTCTTCGGCACGGTCACGGACATGCGCGAGGAAGTCATCGAAGGCGTGATCGGGCGCGCGATCGCCCAAAACGCGCTGGCCGATCAATGGAACACGGCGCTGCTCCACGAGGAATTGTTGCGGATTTTCGGCCTCGACCTTCCGTTTGCGGAATGGGCGGCCGAGGACGGTATCACCGGCGATGAAATTCGCGAACGCATCGCCAAGGCCGCCGAGGAAAAGATGGCGGCCAAAGCGGCGCTTTACGGCGACGATTTCATGCGCATGGCGGAGAAGAGCCTGCTATTGCAATTCCTCGATCAGAGCTGGAAGGACCATCTGCTCCAGCTCGATCATTTGCGCCAGGGCATCAACCTGCGCGCCTACGCGCAGCGCGATCCGTTGAACGAATACAAGCGCGAGGCCTTCGTGCTGTTCGGCGAGATGTTGTCGCATCTCCGCGAGCGCCTGACCGCTACCCTGTGCCACCTCGAAGTCCGGTTCGAGCAGCCGCCGGTCGAGGCCGCGCCGCCCCCGCCGCCGTTGCCGGAGCCGGTCGCGCGCCGCAGCCTGCGCGAAACCCGGCGGGAACCGGCGATGGCGGGTGCCGACGGCGCCGCCGAGGCGGCCGTTGCCGCGGTTGCGGCGCCGTTCGCGCGCACCCCGCGCAACGCGCCCTGCCCCTGCGGCTCGGGCAAGAAATACAAGCATTGTCACGGCCGGGTCTGATCCCGCCGCGCACATGAACGCGATTTAATGTCTGGTTAGGGGCGGCGTAAGGTCGTCGCGCCCATGGTTGACGGCCCAAGCCTTGCCATAATCGGGTGCAATTTTTGTGGTCTTGCGATTTGTGAGCCGATTGGACCCCCGAGAGGAATATCTATGCTGCGCAGATTTAATCTTTTTCCGGCATCCGTGCTTGCGGCGGGGTTGGTGGGGAGCCTGCTGGCGTTCCCCGTCGACGACGCGGCGGCGCAGACGGCGGTAAGCCCCCACGAAATCACGGCGCTGCCCAGCCTGGCGCCCTTGGTGAAAAAGGTGATGCCCGCGGTCGTCAACGTTTCCGCTGAGGAAAAAAACGGCGACGCCGCCGCGTCCGACGAGGACTCGGACAATAGCGGCGATCAAGATCAGGACCAGGGTCAGGGCCAGGGTCAGGGCCAGGGCCAGGGCAAGAATCCCGGGCAGCAATTTGGCGAGAACTCGCCGTTCGACCAGCTCTTGCGCAAATTCTTCGAGCAGCAAATGCCGGGTCTGGGCAACCAGGCGCCGCGCGAACAGGAGCGCGTGGCGCTCGGCTCGGGCTTCATTATCGACCCGCAAGGCTATGTCGTGACCAACAACCATGTCGTGCAGGGCGCCGACAAGGTGACGGTGATCTTCCAGGACGATACAAGGCATCCGGCGCAAGTCATCGGCCGCGACAGCAAGACCGACCTCGCGCTCCTCAAGATCAAGACCGACAAGCCGTTGCCCTATGTCACCTGGGGCGACAGCAACGCCGCGCAAGTCGGCGACTGGGTGCTGGCGGTCGGCAATCCGTTCGGTCTCGGCGGCACCGTCAGCTCGGGCATCATCTCGGCGCGCGGCCGCGACATTCATTCCGGACCCTATGACGATTTCCTGCAACTCGACGCCGCCATCAACCGCGGCAATTCCGGCGGTCCGACCTTCAATCTCGCCGGGCAGGTCATCGGCATCAATACCGCGATCTATTCGCCGAACGGCGGCTCCGTCGGCATCGGCTTCGCGATCCCGTCGAGCCTCGCGCGGCCGGTACTCGATCAGCTGCGCGAGCATCACAAGGTGCTGCGCGGCTGGCTTGGCGTGCAGATCCAAGAGGTCACGCCGGAGATCGCGAAAAGCCTGGGCCTGCCGCGTGCCGAAGGCGCTCTCGTGGCCGACGTTACCGTTGACGGTCCCGCCGAGAAGGCCGGCTTCCGTCAAGGCGACGTGATCATGAGTTTCGACGGACACAATATCCGTCACGTCCGCGATCTGCCGATCATCGTTGCCGAGACGCGGGTCGGCGAAAACGCCGACGTCAAGATCTGGCGCAAAGACCGGCCGATGACGCTTAACCCCATGATCGCGGAAATGCCGAACAATCCGAAGCTCGCCGCGGCAACGCCGCAAAAGGAAGAGCCGAAGCCGGAGCCGCAGCATGTCTCGGCCTTGGGACTCAAGCTGGCGCCGCTGGATCAGGATTGGCGGACGCGCCTGCATATCGGCAAGAACATCAAAGGCGTCGTGGTGACCGGCGTCGCCAACAACAGCCCGTTCGCGCATGAAGGGCTGCAACCCGGCGACATCATCCAGACGATCGACCAAGAGCCGGTGGTGTCGCCCAAGGAGGCGGCGAAGAAGCTCGACGCCGCGAAGGCGGGCAAGAACAAGAGCGTGCTCCTGCTCATCAACCGCAACGGCAACAACGCCTATGTCGCGGTGTCGATGGACAAGAGCGACCAGGATAACGGCTAGGGTCGGATCGCCCCTGACGGAATCGCGGATGCGATTCCATCAGGCGTGAATCCGCCCCTAATTTTATGATTAGAGTGCGATTTCACCGGTCGGACGGAAGCATGGGTGCTTCCGTCCGACCGGATCGCACTCTAGCCAGCGACGGGGTCTCGACGGGTTCCCAAGGGGGAAAATTTTGTTGGGCGAATAGATCATGCGTATTCTGGTGGTCGAGGACGACCGCGAAGTCGGCGCCTACCTGAAAAAAGGACTGACCGAAAGCGGCCACGTCGTGGCCCTGGCGGAGGCCGGACGCGAGGGGCTCGAGCGCGCCGCAACCGAAGCGTTCGACGCGCTGGTGATCGACCGCATGCTGCCGGGTCTCGACGGGCTTTCGATCGTGGCGGCGCTGCGCGCGGCGAAGAATCAAACGCCAATTCTGGTGTTGAGCGCGCTGGGCGATGTCGAAGATCGCGTGGTCGGCTTGCGCGCCGGCTGCGACGATTATCTGCCGAAACCGTTTGCGCTTTCGGAGTTGCTGGCGCGGCTCGACGCGGTGGTGCGGCGCGCCGGCGCCGAGACCAGAACTCAAAGCCGGCGATCTCGAACTGGACTTGCTGACGCGGCGCGTAACCCGCGCCGGCGTCGAGATCGACCTGCTGCCGCGCGAATTCCGCCTGCTCGAATATCTCATGCGCCATGCCGGACAGGTGGTGACGCGGGGCATGTTGCTGGAAAAGGTCTGGGATCACCATTTCGATCCGCAGACCAACGTCATCGACGTCCACGTCAGCCGCTTGCGGCAAAAGATCGACAAGGGATTCGCGGTGCCGCTGCTCCACACCATCCGCGGCACCGGTTACATCCTGCGGGCCGCCGACTTCGCGGAGAACGAACTGCCCTAAAGCCCCTTCGCGCCGATGGCGAGGAATTTCTCCCGCCGTTGCGCGCGCAGCGCCGGCCCGTCCAGCGTCAACAGGGGACGCAGCGCCTCGTCGAGCGCGTCGCCGACGGCGGCGACCGTCCGCTCCGGCGCGCGGTGACCGCCGCCCAGCGGCTCCGCCACCACCGTGTCGACCACGCCAAGCTTGAGCAGGTCCTGCGCCGTGAGCTTGAGCGCGTCCGCCGCGTCCTGCGCCTTGTCGGGCACCCGCCACAGGATGCTGGCGCAGCCCTCCGGCGAAATCACGGAATAGACCGCGTGCTCCAGCATCAAGACGCGGTTACCGGCGGCAAGCGCGATGGCGCCGCCCGAACCGCCCTCGCCGATGATGGTGGCGACCAGCGGCACCTCGATTTTGAGGCAGGTCTCGATCGCCCGCGCGATCGCCTCGGCCTGGCCGCGCGCCTCGGCGTCGACGCCGGGATAGGCGCCGGCGGTATCGACGAACGACAGCACCGGCAGGCGGAAATGATCGGCCAACTCCATTAGCCGCCGCGCCTTGCGGTAGCCCTCGGGCCGCGCCATGCCGAAATTGTGCCGCATGCGCGACTCGGTGTCGGCGCCCTTTTCGTGCGCGATCGCCATCACGCTCAGATCGCGGAAACGGCCGATGCCGCCGACGATGGCGCGGTCCTCGCCGAAGGCGCGGTCGCCCGCCAGCGGCGTGAAATCGGTGATCAGCCCCTTGATGAAATCCATGCCGTGCGGCCGGTCGGGATGGCGTGCGATCTGCACCTTCTGCCACGGCGTCAACCGCGCGTAGATCTGATGGAGCTGGCGATCGAGCTTGGTTTCGAGCCGCGACACTTCGTCGGCGATGTTGAGCTCGGCCGAATTGGAGAGATGGCGCAGCTCCTCGATCTTGTCCTCAAGCTCGGCAATCGGCTTTTCGAAATCAAGATAGTGACGCATTAGCGGACCGCGACCATCTCCGCCTTCTTGAGCAGCGCTTGGGCTTGGCGGATCGAGGCGGCATCGATCATCCGCCCGTCGAGCGTCACCGCGCCACGGCCGCTCCGCTCCGCCTCCGCCATCGCCGCGACGATGCGGCGCGCGCGCTCGACCTCTTGCGGCGCCGGCGTGAACACCTCGTTGGCGAGCGCGACTTGCGTCGGATGAATCGCCCATTTGCCTTCGACGCCCATCGCCGCGACGCGGCGGGCCGCCGCGCGAAAACCCTCCGGGTCGTGAAAATCGCCGTAGGGCCCGTCGATCGGCCGCAGCCCGTTGGCGCGCGCGGCGACGACGATGCGCGACAAGGCGTAATGCCACGGGTCACCCCAATCGATCTCTCGCCGGCATCGGTGCGCATCGCGTATTCCGGCACCGCGCCGCCGATATGGGGCGTCCGCGCCTGGATCGAGCCGGCATAGTCCCCGGGGCCGAAATGCAGCGATTCGGCGCGTGGCGACGCCGCCGCGATCGCGTCGAACGTTTTTCATGCCCAAGGCACTCTCGATCTGCAACTCGAACCCGATGGGCTTGCCATAGCCCTTAGCACGCTCGATTTGCGTCACCAGCATGTCGAGCGCATAGACGTCGGCGCCGGTGCCAACCTTGGGAATCATCAATAGGTCGAGTTTGTCGCCGGCCTGCTCGACCACCTCGATCACGTCGCGATACATGTAGATGGTGTCGAGCCCGTTGATGCGCAGCGACATGATCTTGCCGCGCCAATCGAGATCGCGCAGCGCCGCGATCGCGTTCTTTCGCGCGGCTTCCTTCTGGTCCGGCGCCACCGCGTCTTCGAGATCGAGCATGACGATGTCGGCGTCGCCGCTCGCTGCCTTTTCGAAAAACCGCGGCTGGCTCGCGGGCACCGACAGTTCGCTGCGGTTAAGGCGCGGCGTCTTTTCGGGTACTTCCGTGAAACTCATGGTTTTTTCCGCGCCAGAGGATGGTGCGTCGCCACCAGCTTTTGCAAGCGGTCGCCCATGACATGGGTATAGATCTGCGTGGTTGCGATGTCGGCGTGGCCGAGCATTTCCTGGACGCTCCTGAGATCGGCGCCCTGCTCGAGCAGATGGCTGGCAAAGGCGTGGCGCAACACATGCGGCGACAGGCGCTTCGGATCGAGCCCGGAATCGAGCGCCAGCCGCTTCAACAATTGTGCGCACCGCTCGCGCGTCAAATGTCCCGACCCGCCGCGTGACGGGAAAAGGTAGCGCGATTCCGCCTTGCGCTTGAGATAACCGACGCGCGCGGCAAGATAAGCGTCGAGCGCCGCGCGCGCATGCTTCGACAGCGGCACCAGCCGCTCCTTGTCGCCCTTGCCCGCGCACGACGATGAACACGCTTGTCGCCGCGCACGGCGGCCAGCGGCAATCCCACCAGCTCCGACACCCGCAGACCCGAGCCGTAGAGCAGCTCCAAGAGACAGACGAGCCGCGCGCCGTCCGCGCCGGGCTTGGCGCGCGCCGCCGCCAGCAACGCCGACGCCTCGTCCTGACTCAACACCTTCGGCAACGGCCGGCCGAGCCGCGGCGCGTCGAGTTGCGCGGTCGGATCGTCGGGACGGACGTGCTCCAGCACCAGAAAGCGAAAGAACTGCCGCAGCGCCGACAATTTCCGCGCGGCGCTGCGCGGCGCCATGCCGCGCCGCGACAGATGCGCGAGATAGGCGCGAAGTTCGTCGCTGCCCGCCGCGTCCAGCGTGCCGCGCTTCAAGAAGCGCGCCACGTCCATCAGGTCGTTGCGATAGGCCGCGACGGTCAGGCGCGCGGCACCCCGCTCCGCCGCCAGCATTTCGAGGAACGGATCGAAGTGACGGGGCGCGCGCACGGGAGGCTGCGCCGCGATCTTCGCGGGCATCACAGGCCGGCCGCCACGGCGGCCTCGCGCGCGAGCCGCCGCGCCTCGCCATCGAACCCGGCGGCGCGCAACGCGGCGATCGCGCGCTGCAACGCCACGGGTTCGGTCGTGAGTTGCGCGCCGTCCTGCGCCACGACGACGCTCGCCAAAATCGTCTCGCCGAGACGGTGTCCCGCGGCCGCGCGCCGCAAATCGAGCCAGACTGCCGCGCTCGGCAACTCGGCCCGATGCGCTGGTGCCATCTGCCCGGACTAGTTCCGTCGCGGTCAGCGGCGTGCCGAATTCGCTCAACAGCGTCAGATAAATCCCGATTGCGCCGGACGAGTCCTTGGCCCGTAGCGCCAAGGCCGCCAGCGACTCCGCCGCGGCGCGGTCGTCGGGACGCGTGCCGTCGATGGCATGCACCGCCGTCACCAGCGGATCGGTCGCCGGGGCGTCGAGCAGCGCCAGCCACGGGCCGATATCCTGCTCGCGGTCCGCCGCGATCAAGCGCACGGATGACGATCGGCGCCGCGTCTTTGGCGGCGCCGTTCGGGCCGATGGCGGCGACGATCGGCGCCGCGATTTGCGCCGCGAGCAAAATAGAGACTGTGCTGCTGCGCGGCAGCGAGATATTGGACCAGCGCTTGGAGACGCTGCGCCGCGTTGCCGTCCTGTGCCGCGGTGGCGAACAGCAGGGCGCGTCCCATGGCCGTCTCGGCCATTTTCGGGCCGGTCAGGACGTTGCCGCCCTCGGCGTCGCCACCGTTATACTTGCCGTAAAGCGCCGCGAGCCGGTCCGGCGGCCAGGCCCCGAGCGCCGCGGCACGTTCGGCGGCGGGAAGTCGGTTTTGAACGGCTTCGCCGCTGCCGGCGAATGCCGCCGCGGTTGCGCCATCCATCGACGCGATCACCTCCGCTGGCAACGGCCGCTTGCTCAACGCCCATAATGCCGCGCGCAGCGGCGTCAGCGTCGCATGCTTGTCGAGCTTGACGCCGCGGCCGCCGGTCGCGGCCGCGACCAGCGTGTCGAACAGCGGATCGGGCGTCGCGTCGCGATCGTGCATGACGTCGAGCGCCAGCGCGGCCTTGTCGCGCGCCCCGGACACGAGCTGGCAGGCGATGTTCGCTTGGTCCCACCACACATTCTGATAGCGCGTCAGGCCCGCCGCGACCCGCCGGCAGCCATCGGCGGCGTCGTTGCCGGCAAACGCGAGCTCGATGCGCAGACGGTCGGCCGTCTCGCCGCTCTTGTCGGCGGGAAAATTGTCGAGCACCGTCTCGGCGCCGGCAATGTCGCCAAGCCGCTCCAGCGCCTCGGCGCGCAACACCACCAAACTTGGACCGTCGGGCGGATCGCCGCCTTCGGGCGCCGCCGCGCCGCTCAGCAGCAAACGATGCGCCACGGCACGCAGCGCCGGCGAATCGGTCGGCCCCAGTTGACCGAGCAGCGCCCGCAGGATCGCGCGCGACGTACCAAGCCACATATCCCGCGGCAAGGGGGTTTCGCCCTTGGGCAGGGCATCGCTCCAGCTCGGGTCGAGCGGGCCGAGGGGGGCGGCGCCGATGCCGGCCGGCGCCGCCGCTTCGTCGCGGTCGGGCGTCGGCGTTGGCGCCACGAGCCGCAACGGGGCGCCGGTTTGCGGTTCGTCGTCCTGGGCCACGGCCGGTCCGCAGAAGGGCGCGCAGACCAATGCCAAGACCGTTAACGCTGCTGCGATTTTCATCCGCTCACTTCGGCATGCGCGATTCGGGGATCACATGCTCGATCTTGCCGGCGGGCGGCGGCACGTCCGTGACCGCGAAATAGACAACACCGACCGCGGCAGCAATGATCAGGAGGCCGATGACAGTGAGAAAGACTTTCGCCATTTTCGTCGCGCTGGTCTCGAGTTCCGGCCTTGTGCTACGCTGATTTTATGGCCAAACGCGGGCAGTCTATCGGTACGGCATGAGTGTTTCAACGCGCCGCGCGCGGAGTCGGCGCGCAAGCCGATGAGCGCGCCGCAATTGCGCCGCACCGTCGCCCTGGTGGGACTGATGGGCGCCGGCAAGACCAGCATCGGCAAGCGCCTGGCCCAAGAACTGCATCTCCCGTTTGTCGACGCCGACAGCGAGATCGAGCAGGCCGCCGGCCAGAGCATCGAGGATATTTTCGAGCGCCATGGCGAGGCCTTCTTTCGCGACGGCGAGCGCCGGGTCATCGCGCGGCTCCTGGACGGGCCGCCGCATGTGCTTGCGACGGGCGGCGGCGCGTTCATGGATGCCAGCACGCGCGCGCTGTTGAAGGAGCGCGCCATCACCATTTGGATCAAGGCCGATATCGAGATCCTGCTGTCGCGCGTGGCGCGGCGCAATCATCGGCCGTTGTTGAAACATGGCGACAAACGCGCGATTCTGGAACGGTTGATGTCGGAGCGCCACCCGATCTATGCCGAAGCTACGTTTACCATCGACTCCAGCGACGGTCCGCCCGAGGAAACGGTCGCCAGCATCATGACGCACCTGCGCGATTACGTTGCCGCGCATCCCGACGCCGGCATCGCCGCGGTGCCGCCGTGAGCGCCGCCGCGCCCCTGCGTGTGGCGCTCGACCGCCACGGCTACGACATTCATATCGGCGGCGGCCTTCTGGCGCGCGCCGGCGCGCTGATCGCGCCCGTGATCCGCCAGAGGCGCGCGGTGATCGTCACCGATGCCAACGTCGCTTCGCTGCATCTGGCGGCGCTGACCGCGTCTCTCGATAAGGCACGAATCGCGCATCACGAAATCGTGCTGCCGCCCGGCGAGCAGACCAAGGATTTCGCGCACTTCTCCAAGCTGTGCGAAGACATTCTGACCCTGGGCATCGAGCGCGGCACGCCGCTGATCGCGCTCGGCGGCGGCGTCATCGGCGATCTCACGGGCTTTGCCGCGGCGACGCTGTTGCGCGGCATCGACTATGTGCAGATCCCGACGACCCTGCTGGCGCAGGTCGACAGTTCGGTCGGCGGCAAGACCGCGATCGACATGCCGCAAGGCAAGAACCTGGTCGGCGCGTTCCACCAGCCGGTGCTGGTCCTGGCCGACACCGGCACGCTCGCCACCTTGCCGAAGCGCGAGCTGCTCGCGGGCTATGCCGAGGTGGTGAAATACGGCGTCATCCGCGACGCGGAATTTTTCGCGTGGCTCGAAAAGAACGGCGCCGCGCTGATCGCGGGCGACGCCACGGCGCGGGACCATGCGGTGCGCCGCAGCCTCGAGATCAAGGCGGCCGTCGTGGCCGCCGACGAGCGCGAGACGGGCGAGCGCCAAATCCTGAACTACGGGCATTCCTTCGGCCATGCGCTCGAAGCCGAGACCGGGTTCGGCGCTGCGCTGCTGCACGGCGAGGCGGTGGCGCTCGGCATGTGCCTCGCCGGCGATCTCGCGGCGCGTCTCGGCCACTGGCCCGCCGCGGACGCGGCACGGGTGAAGCGCGTGCTGTCCGCCGCCGGGCTGCGCACCAGTTTGTCGGCGCTGCCGGAGCGCGCACGCGATCCCGCGATGCTGCTGGCGCATATGAAGCGCGACAAGAAAGTAAAAGGGGGCCGCGTCACGCTGATCCTGCCGCGCCGCATCGGCGAGGTGTTCGCGACCGCCGACGTCGCGCCCGGAAACCCTGCTCGATTTCCTCGCCTCGGCCGCCGGCGCTTCGGCGCCGGCCGACGCCATCGTCTCCGACTGATCCCCGTCAGAAAGTTCGCAAATGCCGCTATCGTCTCCTGTCGCCCGCGAGCATATCCACACGCGCCATGTCGAATGCCAAGGCTTCCGCCGCGGCGACGGGCTGTGGGACATCGAAGGCCATATCACCGACGTGAAGACCTACGGTTTCGGCAATCGCGAACGCGGCGAGGTGCGCGCCGGGATCGGCGATCCACGACATGTCGATCCGGCTGACGGTGGACGATGCGCTGACGATCCAGGCGGTCGAGGCGGTGACCGACGCCAGCCCCTATCGCATCTGCCCCAATGTCACGCCGAATTTCCAACGCCTCGTCGGTTTGCGGATCGGGCCGGGCTTTCGCAAGGCGGTGCGCGACCGGCTCGGCGGCACCGAGGGCTGCACGCATCTCGTCGAATTGCTGGGTCCGGTCGGCACCACCGCGTTCCAGACCGTGATGCCGATGATTCAGCGCGACCTCTACAAGCGCAGCCGGTCGGACGACGCCGAGGCCGGCAAACCTCGGCGGCGCCCGGCCCTGCTCAATTCCTGCTACGCGTTTTCCGACGAGCGCGAGGTCGTCGCGCGCCAATGGCCCGAGTTCGCCCGCAAGGCGGGCGAGTAAGTCTTCTCCTGAAGCCCTCCCCGTTGTTTTCCGCGCAATAGTCGCCGGTCGCTACAGCGCGCGGGCGACCTCTTCCATCTCGAAGCACTCGATGACGTCGCCGACCTGGATGTTCTCGTAATTCTCGAAGGCCATGCCGCATTCGAAACCGTCGCGCACCTCGCGGACTTCGTCCTTGAAACGCTTCAGCGTCTTCAGCGTGCCTTCGTGGA
This sequence comes from uncultured Alphaproteobacteria bacterium, assembly GCA_963729845.1. Lineage (GTDB taxonomy): Bacteria > Pseudomonadota > Alphaproteobacteria > ATCC43930 > CGMCC-115725 > JAATGI01. The sequence goes on along the minus strand of CAVSQC010000006.1, from coordinate 156,919 downwards.
TCACGATATTGTCGCGCAGCAAGCGCACCTTGGCGCCGCGCCGCACCACGCCCTCGGTAACCATGCAGCCCGCGACCTTGCCGACCTTGGTGATGGTGAACACTTCGCGGATCGCGGCGTTGCCGAGGAAGCGCTCGCGCGTGGTCGGCGACAGCAACCCGCTCATCGCCGCTTTCATGTCGTCGATCACGTTGTAGATGATCGAGTAGTAGCGGATCTCGACGCCGTCGCGCCGCGCCAGCTCGCGCGCCTGCGGATTGGCGCGGACGTTGAAGCCGATGATCACCGCGTTCGACGCTTTCGCCAGGATCACGTCGCTTTCGCTGATGCCGCCGACCGCGGCGTGCAGCACCCGCGTCGACACCTCGTCGGTGGCGAGCTTTTCGAGCGACGCGGTGATGGCTTCGAGCGAGCCCTGGACGTCGGATTTGACGACGACCGCCAGCTCCTTCTTTCCGCCCGATGCGGCCTGCGCGAACATCTGCTCGAGCGTGCCGCGCGCTGCGCCGGCCGATTGCTTGTCGCGGCGCAGCCGTTGCCGGTAATCGGCGATGTCGCGGGCGCGCGTCTCGTTTTCCGCCACGACGAAATCGTCGCCCGCCAGCGGCACGCCGTTGAGGCCCAGCACCTCGACCGGCATGGCCGGCCCGCCTTCGGGAATGGTCTGGCCGCGATCGTCGAGCAGCGCGCGCACCCGGCCCCATTCGCTGCCGGAGACGAAAATGTCGCCCACCTTCAGGGTGCCGGCCTGGATCAGCACGGTCGCGACCGGGCCGCGGCCGCGCTCCAGCTTGGCCTCGATCACGGCGCCGCTCGCCGGCCGGTTGGGATTGGCCTTGAGGTCCAGGATTTCCGCCTGCAGCAGGATCGCCTCTTCCAGCTTGTCGAGGCCGGTCTTCTTCAAGGCCGAGACCGGCACGTCGAGCACCTCGCCGCCCATTTCCTCGACCACCAGCTCGTGCTGCAGCAATTCCTGGCGCACGCGCTCCGGCTTGGCGTCCGGTTTGTCCATCTTGTTGATGGCGACGATGATCGGCACTTTCGCCGCCTTGGCGTGGCGAATCGCCTCGACGGTCTGTTCCTTGATGCCGTCGTCGGCCGCGACCACCAGCACCACGATGTCGGTGACGTTGGCGCCGCGCGCGCGCATCGCGGTAAAGGCCTGATGGCCCGGCGTGTCGATGAAGGTGATGCGTTGGCCGCTCTTCAGGTGAACCTGGTAGGCGCCGATATGCTGGGTGATGCCGCCCGCCTCGCCGCTTGCGACGTCGGTGCCGCGCAGCGCGTCGAGAAGCGAGGTCTTGCCGTGGTCGACATGGCCCATGATGGTGACGACCGGCGGGCGCGGCTCCAGCGCCTCGGGCGCGTCGGCGTCGCCGCCGAGCCCGATCTCGATATCCGCCTCGGAAACGCGCTTGATCTTGTGGCCGAACTCGGTAACCACCAGCTCCGCGGTATCGGCGTCGATGGTCTGGTTGATGGTCGCCATGACGCCCATGCGCATCAACGCCTTGATGATTTCGCTGCCGCGCTCGGCCATGCGGTTGGCAAGTTCCTGCACGGTGATGTGCTCGGGCACCACGACATCGCGCACGACCTTCAGGGGTTCGGCCGATTGCAACAGCGCGCGCTGCTTTTCCCGCTCGCGGGCGCGGCGCACCGAGGCGAGGCTGCGCGTGCGTTCATCCTCGTCGGTATTGAGCACGCGGGTGACGGTGAGCTTGGTGCCGTCGCGACGGCGATGCAGCGCGTCGCGCCGTGGCGCCGGCGCCGGCCGTTTCGCTTGCGCGCCGCCAGGCCCGCGGCGCGGCGCCGGCTCTTCCTCGGGTTCCGGTTCGACCTTGACCTTGCCGGCGGCGGACAGGGCCGCGACCTTGGCGGCGGCGGCCTTGCCGGCGCGCTCCGCCACTTCGGCGCGGCGCGTATCTTCCTCGGCCTTGCGCTTGGTCTCGGCGGCCTTGCGCTCCTCGTCGGCCTTGCGCTTGGTCTCTTCCTCGCCTTTTTTCTTCGCTTCCTCGTCGGCCTCGCGCCTCGCCTCTTCGAAGGCCCTGCGGTTCAGCGCCTCCTCGGCCGCGCGGCGTTTCGCCTCGCGGTCGCGATCGGCGGCGTCGAGCTCCGCCTGACGCTTCGCTTCCTCGCCGGCTTTGATGGCGCCCTTCAGGGCGCGGGCGCGGCGCGCGCCTTCCTCGGCCGTCAGCCCGTGCGGCATCAGCACGGGGCGGCGCTGCGGCTCGGCGCCCGATGCCGGGGTCGCGGCCTTGGCCACCGTCTCGGCGGGTGCTGCCGGCTCGGGACGTTCCGGCGCGGCCGGGGTGACGATACGTTTCTTCCGGACCTCGACCGTGACCGTCTTGGTGCGGCCGTGCGGGAAGCTCTGCCGCACATGCCCCGATTCGACCGGCTTGCGCAGTTCGAGCTTGCCGCCGCGGCCGAGACTCAGCGGGCGTTTGGTATCGGTATCGTTGGTCTCACTCATTCGCTTTCCACAACATCCGACTTGGTGACACGAAACCCCGCGAGGCGATCCAATTCGCGCGCCAGCGCCGCGGCCAGCGGACCGTCGCGCAGGGCGACATGGACCACCGCATCGCGACCGAAGGCCGCGCCGAGCTCGGCGGCGGTCAACTCCGAGCGTTCCGGAACGTCGGGCGCCAGCGCCCGCAGCTTGCTCCGGCCGTCGCGCGCGCCATCGGCGGCGCCAAGCAACAGGCCGGCGACGCCCGCGACCAACATCCGCTCCACCTTGACGAAGCCCATGCCTGCTTCGCCGGCGCGCCGCGCCAAACCGATCAGATCGCGGCACCGATCGGCCAACAGCGCCTCGACCCGGTCCGCCAGGCCGTCATCCACGATCACCGGCCGGCGCGCCGCGCGTCCGAACAGCCGCTTCGCCACCGCCGTGGTCACTATATCGCGCCGCGCGGTCAACCACAAACCGCGTCCCGGCAATCGCTCCGCGATGTCGGGCACGATCGCGCCGTCGGGCGACACGACGAAGCGCACCAGCGCCGCTTTCGGCCGCACCTCGCCGGTGACGAGGCAGCGTCGCTCCGCGCCCGTCTCGTCCACCCCGTCCTTACGCCGTTGCGCGTGCGCCAAATCTTCTACTCCTGCGCCGGCTGCGCCGCGGCTTCGGCCGCCGGCTCGTCGGCGAACCAATGTTCGCGCGCCTTCATGATGATGGCGTTGGCCTGTTCGAGTTCGAGCTTGTCGGCGGTGGTGTCGGCGATCTCCACCAGCTCGTCGCCGGCAAGGTCGGCGAGATCGTCCAATGTCTTCACCCCCTTCTCGCCCAACGCGACCAGCAAGGCCGGCGTGATGCCGTCGAGCGCCGCGATCTCGTCGGAGACGCCGAGCTCCTGGCGCCGCGCCTCGCGCTCGGCGTTCTGCGTCTCGATGAAGGTGCGCGCGCGCTGTTGCAGCTCGCCGGCCACGGTCTCGTCGAAGCCTTCGATGCCCGCCAGCTCGTCGAGTGCGACGAACGCCACTTCGTCCACCGAGGTGAAGCCCTCCGTCACCAGGAGATGCGCGATGACGTCGTCGACATCGAGCGCGTCGATGAACATTTTGGAGCGCGTTCGGAACTCTTCCTGGCGGCGCTCGCTTTCCTCGTCCTCGGTAAGAATGTCGATGTCCCAGCCCGAAAGCTGCGAGGCGAGGCGCACATTCTGCCCCCGCCGGCCGATGGCCAGCGAGAGCTGATCGTTCGGCACCACCACTTCGATGCGGCGCTGCTCCTCGTCCATCACCACCTTGGCGACTTCGGCCGGCGCCAGCGCGTTGACCACGAACGTCGCGGGATCGGCCGACCAGGGGATGATGTCGATCTTTTCGCCCTGCAACTCGCCGACCACCGCCTGGACGCGGCTGCCGCGCATGCCGACGCAGGCGCCGACCGGGTCGATGCCGCTGTCGTTCGAGATGACCGCGATCTTGGCGCGGCTGCCGGGGTCGCGCGCCACCGCGCGGATCTCGATGATGCCGTCGTAGATCTCGGGCACTTCCTGCGCGAACAGCTTGGCCATGAATTGCGGATGGGTGCGCGACAGGAAAATCTGCGGCCCGCGCGCTTCCTCGCGCACGTCGTAGATGTAGGCGCGGACGCGCTCGCCCTGGCGAAAATTCTCGCGCGGGATCAGCTCGTCACGGCGCAGCATCGCCTCGGCGCGGCCGAGATCGACCACGACGTTGCCGAACTCGACGCGCTTCACCAGGCCGTTGACGATGTCGCCGGTGCGGTCCTTGAACTCCTTGAACTGGCGGCTGCGCTCGGCTTCGCGCACTTTCTGCACGATCACGTTCTTGGCGGTCTGCGCGGCGATGCGGCCGAAATCGATCGGTGGCAGCGAATCGGTGATGAAATCGCCGACCTGCGCCTCCGGATTGAGCTTCTGCGCGGCGGCGAGCGTCATCTGCGTCGCCTCGTTCTCGACCGGGTCGGCGACCTGGCGGAAGCGCATCAGCTTGATCTCGCCGTTCTTGCGGTCGATCTCGGCCCGGATGTCGTATTCCTGCCCGTATTTGGAGCGCCCGGCCTTTTGGATCGCCTGCTCCATCGCCTCCAGGACCTCGTCGCGGTCGATGCTCTTGTCGCGCGCGACCGTGTCGGCAACCTGTAGCAATTCAGGCCGCGGATAGCTCATTTGCGTCGTCGCCATGGGCGTTACCGTCTCTCCATTGCAGTATCGGGCGCGGCGGCGGCACGAGGCCGGCTCGCCGCGATCAATTCATCGGTCAGAACCAGTTTGGCGCGCGTCACGCCGCTCAGCGGCAGGCGCAGCACCGCGCCGTCCGTCTCGAGCGCGACCGCGTCGCCCTCGACCCCGCGCAGGCGGCCGCGGAACCGCTTGCGGCCGTCGATCGGCTCCTTCACTTCGAGCTTGGCCTCGCGGCCGGCGAAGCGAGCGAAATCCTCGGGCTTCACCAGCGGCCGGTCGAGGCCAGGCGAGCTGACCTCCAACATATAGGAAGCGGCGATCGGATCCGCGACATCGAGCAGCGCGGAGATCGTATGGCTCAGGGTGGCGCAATCGTCGACCGTCATCGGCGTGTCGTCGGCATGCTCGGCCATGATCTGCAAGGTGGCATGGCGGCCCAGCCCGGTGAACACAATGCGCACCAAGCGATAGCCCGCCGCCTCGATCGCGGGCGCGATCGCGGCCTCGATGGTCGGAATATCGATATGCTTGCCGCCGGACAAACGCTTGCCTTTGCCTTTCCTGCTCACGGGCGACGTGCCCGTCGCTTGCTGTAGACCCCCGGATCAAGTCCGGGGATGACGGAAACGGGACGAAGAAGCCTGCTCTCTCGCTCCTGCCCGTCAACACCTGCCCGAAATAAAAAGGTGGGCCGTTTGGCCCACCCTTCATGATCGGGAATGTTGATTTGAGGCGGAATATAGCGATTTTCCGCCCCGCTGCAAGGGGCGTCGGTCGGCAAAAAGGGCGAAAAAACGCTGGCTCGGCCACCGGCGAGCGGTTCGGCTAGGCCGCGGCGCGTCGGTCGGCGAGGCTATGGTTTTCCAGCACGATCAGCCCGGTCGCGGTGTTGGAAATCGGCACGTGGTAGTTGCTGTGGATTTCGGTCACGGCGCCGGTCAAAGCGCCTCGCATCGCCAGCCAATTGATGAATTCGACCCCCTGCGCGCCGGCGATCTCGACCAGATCGAGCGCGGAATAACCGGTCAGCGCCTCCGGCTCGTGCACGATCTTGTCGAGGCATTTACGGTCGAACACGGTGTTGATGAAGCCGGCCCGCGTGCCGTCGAGCTGATGCGACAAGCCGCCCGTCCCCAGCACCAACACGCGCGCATCCTGATCGTAGGATTCGATCGCCCGGCCGATCGATTGGCCGAGCCGGAAGCAGCGCGACGGGGACGGCAGCGGATGCTGCACCGTGTTGATCGCGACCGGGACGACGCGCACCGGCCAGTCGGCGTCGCCGGGGAACAGCAGCGCCATCGGCACGGTGAAGGCGTGGTCGACCAGCATCTCCTGGCACATGGTGATGTCGAATTCGTCGCCGACCACGCCTTCGATCAGTTGCCACGACAGATCAGGATCGCCGCGGAACGGGCGCTGGATCGGAATCCCCCAACCCTCGTCGGCGTGACGGTATTCGGGCGCCGCGCCGATGGCGAAGGTCGGCAGCTTGTCGAGAAAGAAATTAAGGCCGTGATCGTTGTAGAAGATGACCACGGCATCCGGCTTGACCTCGGCCACCCATTGCCGCGCGCGCTTGAAGCCGTCGAAGAACGGCTTCCAATAAGGATCGTCGTAAAGCCCCTTGGCGATGGCGTTGGCGATGGAAGGGATATGGGAGGTGGCGATGCCGCCCGATCACGCGTGCCATGTCATTTCCCCGCCGCGAGAAGTTTGGCCGTGAAGGCATCGACCGTCATGCCGGTCTGCTGCGCGCCGAGATCCTGGACATTGAGGCCGTAAATTCCGGCAAGCTTGGCGAGATAATAGATGTTGCCGCCGGCCGCGATCAGTTCCAGCACGTTGCGGTGCTTTACCGCGTCGCGCTGTTCCTGGGTCAGATGGAACTTGGCGCAGTAGGCATCCTCGTCGCGGGCGAACTCGGCGCGGTTCGCGGCGTCGTTGAACGAGAAGCACATCTTGTTGAGGGCGTAGCCCTTCCGCGCGTTGACGCCGTCGAAGATCGGCGTGCCGGGAATGACGCGGCGATGTTTCCTGTTCATGGCGTCGCTCCATGGGCCAGCGGCCGGCTCAGCATTTCCTTGATGCGCCCCATCATTTCGCGCTGATCGTAGCTGCGGAGCAGATTGATCCTGTTCCGCGCCGGATCGCCGCCGTGCCAGTATTCGTAAATATCCTGGCGCATGCCGAAGGACGAGGCGGCGAGATCGTGCGCCAGCCGGAACAAACGCGACTTGTATTCGACATCGACGTCCTTGCCCCGCATATAGCGGTCGAGGTACTGGCGGATTTCGGGATTGGCGAGGTCGTTCTCGCTCGGCTGCATGATGATGCCCGAGCCGCAAATCTCGCGCAGGATCTCGGTCATCCGGCTCGAGGTCTGGGCGAACCAGATGTGAAGGCCGCGGCCGTGGCCGAGGCTCCACTGGCCGCTCGGCGTCGGCCCGGACTTCATGCTCGACGCCTTCCATCGCGTGCCGCCAAAGTTCGCAATAGGTCACCATCTCGCCGAGCTTGGCGCCGACCTCGCGATACTCGCTGACGCCGATCGCGTCCGCGATCATCGTGGCCACCGCGGTCATCAGCCGCATGCGGACATAGACGCGGGTGAGATTGGCCCAGCCCAGGAAGTTGAAATTGACGCTGCCGCCGGCGGCGCCGAGCATTTTCACCATCGGCGCCGAATCGTAGAGCATGAAGAGCCGGTCCCACGGCACCAGCACATGGTCGAAGAACAGCATGCAATCCTGCTCGTCGAGCATCTGCAACGGATGGCCCCACGAGCCGAACCAGCGCCCCACCGGCTCCCGCGCCAGAATCTTCAGGCCCGGCGAGTTGGTCGGGATGGAAAAGGCGAGCACGCATTTCGGATCGTTGCGGCGCGCGAACGTCGCCGACAGCGAGACGTAACATTCGTTGCTGTGCGGCGCCGCGGTCGAGAGCTGCTTGCCGCCGGTGACGATGACGCCGTCCTTGGTCTCCTCGACGACATGCAGCGCGACCTCTTCGTCCTCGCGCACCTTGCGCTGTTCGTTCTGCGGCTGCTCGCTGCGATCGACCTGGGGATCGCCGAGCGCGTGGGTCAGGAACAGATCGTTGCGCAGGCAATATTTGTAATAGTTGGCGAGGTTCTCGCCGAAATCGCAGTGCGGATTCTTGACCTTGCCGAACTCGTCCTTGAGATGCAGCGCCGAGATGATGTAGGGCGCGAGGATGTCGGGGCTGCGGCCGAGCTGGCCCCAAGTCAGCTCGTTCCACAGTTCGCTGTTGCGGCGTTTGCGTTTCAGATCGTCGGCGGAGCGCGGCAGCAGCCAGGAGATGCCGCTGCGGATGCCGGTTTCGGGATCGACGAACGTCATCTCGTCGCGATATTTCGGGCTGTTCTGGAGATCGTAGACCCGCGCCAGCTCGTCGATCATCGGCTTGAAAGCGGGATGCGTCGTGACGTCGGCGACGCGCTTGCCGTCGATCCACACCTCGCGCCCGTCCTTCAGGCTGGCGATGTAGCGCTTGCCGGTCATGGCCCCGGCGGCATCGCCCGCCAAAACGGATTCCGGTTCGCGAACGGCGGTCTTGGCACGCATCGGTGAATCTCCTGTCGACGATGCGATCAGGCTAGCGACCCGCTGCGCGCGTGAATTGATCTACATCAATGTAGCGCCGGGCAAGCGCCGCTTTGCGCGATGGCGAGGACAGGAGCGCGCGGGGATTCCCGCTCTTCCGAGAGAGGCTCAATCGTTCCACGCGAGACGACGCCCCATTGTGAAGGGATGGTCCCGTAAAAAGCGGTTGACATATCCACGCAAAACGCGTATAAATCATGGCGCCACGGGGAGGTAGAGGGGTCGGGTGCTGGGGAAGACTAGATCTGGTTTGCACGACGAGTCGCCGTCAGCCGCTTCCCCTGTTAATCCCCTGCATCAGCAGCGGCATGGCGATCGCGCAGGCCGGCGGGAGGCACAAGATATTGTTTTTTTCCAAACGAACCCAATTCGCCCGCAACCGCCCTGGGCCGATGGCGATTTACATCTTTCGGACCGGCCTTTGTTCCGCGCACTATGCCCGCCGAAACCAGCCACGGGGAGCGCGCGCCATGCCGGCATTTTCGCCATACCACCGGGCCATCCCGCGCCGCGCGGCGTTGCGCCTGGCAGGCAGCGGGGGCCGCGGCGACCCTGCTTGCGCCGCGGCGCGTCTTCGCCGCCGTTGCCGACCGGCCGCCGCTGCAATACCTGGTCTTCGTCGATGGCAAGAGGAGCGGCACCTATACCGTCGACTTCGTGCCCCGCGACCAGGGCTTCACCGCGATGTCCGCCATGTCGATCCGCGTCGATGTCGCCTTCATCACCGCCTATCGTTACCAGCAGGACGGGCAGGAGGATTGGCACGACGGCAAGCTGGTCGGGTTCGAATACGTCACCAACGACGACGGCAAGACGGCGTTGGTGAGCGGCAAGCGCACGAACGAGCAGTTCGTCGTGACCGGGCCGAAGAGTCCGGGCTCCGCGCCCGGCGACGTCATGGCGTCGGGATTCTGGAAATCACGGAATTCTCGACGCCAGCCACTTGGTCGATCCGCAGACGGCCGAGCTCGTGCCGCTGCGGGTGCAGGCGCTCGGCGCCAAATCGACAAAGATCGCCGGCGCCGCGGTCCACGGCGCGGAGTTCGCCGTCGAAACGTTTCTCAAAGGCACGGTCTGGTACGACGCGCATCGCCACCTGCTCGCCTCGTCCTTCATCCAGGACGGGCACAAAGTCGAGCTGCGCCGGGCGTGATCGGCCCCGCCGGATCAGCGGCAGAAGATGCGATCCGCGCGCGTGTCGTAGTCGTCGATATAGGTGTAAAGCACTTCGCACTGCCGCGTGTCGCGCGCAGCGGCGCCACCGTCACCCGGTCGCCGTCATAGTGGCAGCGCAGAAACACGTTGGCCTCGTCGGCCAGCGGGAAGATATCGCGGCCATGTTTTCCCGACGCGTCGAATTCCGAACGGTTTTGAGCGATCTTGCCGTCCTTGCCGTCCGGCGATCCGACCATGAGCTCCATGTATCGAAACGCGGCCCGCCCGCCGCCCGATGTCGCCGGCAAGCTGGTCGCGCAGGTGGCGACATCGCCCGGCGCCGCGCCGGCCGGCGGCATGAGCCAAAGCGCGACGAGCAAGGGCGTTGCGGCTGCGGCGAGTCGCATCATTCCACGCCATGGTACGGGAAAGGCTTGCGGTCGGCGAGAGGCCGGGGCGACACCGGCGGCCCGGGCGCGCGGCCGCCCTTCAAGACCACCGCGCCGCTGGCTATGATGACCGACTAATTGGGAGAAACCGGTATGCGCAACGATCTCGATCTCGCCTGGCCGCGCGAAGGCCTGCGCCGCGTGCCGTACGAAATCTATCTGCGCGCGGACGTCTACGCGCAGGAACGCGAGCGCATCTTCCAGGGTCCGGTGTGGAACTATCTCTGCCTCGAGATCGAGCTGCCGAATCCCGGCGACTACCGCGCCACTTTCGTCGGCGACGTACCGGTGATCGTCGCGCGCAACCGCGACGGCGCGATCCATGCGTTCGAGAATCGCTGCCTCCATCGCGGCGCGATGCTGTGCCTCAAGCCCGGCAACGGCAAAGAGATCGGCTGCGTCTACCACAATTGGACCTACGACCTGACCGGCAAGCTGACCGGCGTTGCGTTCCAGAAAGGCGTCAACGGTAAGGGCGGCATGCCGCCCGAATTTTCGACCGCGGGGCGGCATCTCCGCGCGCTCCGCGTCGCGACGTTCGCCGGTCTGGTGTTCGGCACCTTCTCCGACGACACGCCGGCGATCGAGACCTATCTTGGCCCCGAGATCGCGGCGCGCATCCGCCGCGTCATGGCGAAGCCGATCCGCCTTATGGGCGGCGTCAGCCAATATCTGCACAGCAACTGGAAGGTCTACGCCGACAATCTGCGCGACTCCTATCACGCCAGCCTGCTGCACATGTTCTTCACCACGTTCAAGCTGAACCGCCTGTCGATGCAAGGCGGCATCATCGTCAGCGAGAATGGCGGCAATCACGTTTCCTATTCCAAGATGGCGACCGACACAAACGTCGATTACGACGCCGCCAACTTGCGTGCCAAGCAGGAGGATTTCGGTCTCGCGGACAAGACCATGCTCAAGGGCCGCGACGAATTCGGCGACGGCATCACGCTGCAAATCCTTACCGTGTTTCCGGGCTTCATCATGCACCAGATCCAGAACAGCCTCGCGGTGCGGCAGATTTTGCCGAAGGGTGTCGACGAAACCGAATTGAACTGGACCTATTTCGGCTTCGAAGACGACGACGCGGCGATGAAGACCACGCGCCTCAAACAGACCAACCTTGTCGGCCCCGGCGGCTATATCTCGATGGAGGACGGCGCGGTGGTGAATTTCGTCCAGCGCACGCTCCCGGGTGGCGTCGGCGACGCCTCGATCGTCGAAATGGGCGGCGCCGGCACGTCGAGCCAGGACACGCGCGTTACCGAGAGCGCGGTGCGCGGCTTCTGGCGCGCCTACCGCGAGCGCATGGGGATTTAGTGGCGCTCATGTTGGTAAGCGGCGACTGTGACGATCTTCGAATCCCTCCCTCCTTGAGGGGGAGGGCGGAAATACTGAGCGCATGCGAAGCATTTCGGGTGGGGGGTACCGCACGCGCCATCACCCCCCACCTGCTCGAACCCTGGATCACATCCGGGGTTCTCGCTGTCCTCCCCCTCCAGAGGGGAGGAGTGGAACGATGACCGATACCCGCTCCCTCGTCGAAAATCTCAACGCGCGCTACGTCGCGGCGATCGACGACGACCGACTCGAGGAGTGGCCCGCGTTCTTCACTGACCCGTGCCGCTACGAGATCATTTCCGCGGAGAATGTCGAACAGAACATGCCGCTCGGCGTGTTCTTCGCCGACAGCCACGCCATGCTCGCCGACCGCGTCCAATCGCTGCGCCGCGCCAACATCTACGAGTTCGCAGCGTTATCGCCACATTGTCTCGTCCACGCTGATCCTCGGCGAGGACAAGAACCTGGTGCGCGCGCAGGCCAATTTCCTGGTGGTGCGCATCATGCTCGACGGCGATATGCGCCTGTTCATGTCCGGCCGCTATCTGGACATCGTGGACGTATCCGGCCCGTCGCCGCTGTTCGCGGAGAAGCGCGTCATCTTCGACAATCGCCGCATCGACACGCTGTTGGCGCTGCCGATATGACCCCTCTATAAAGTTCCGTCTGTCAGGAACCGATTTTCATGAGCCAAAGCGCCTTACAAAGCCGCCTCGCCGGCGGCGATTTCATCGTCACCGCCGAAGTGACGCCGCAAGTCTCCACCGACCCCGCCGATTTCATCGCCAAGGCGACGCCGTTGAAGGGCCTCGCCACCGCGGTCAACGTCACCGACGGCGCCGGCGCCAAGGCGCACATGGCCACCATCGTCGCCGCGCATTTCATGCAGCAGGCGGGCGTCGAGCCGATCATGCAGATGGCCTGCCGCGACAAGAACCGCCTCGCCCTCGAAAGCGATCTTCTCGGCGCGCTGGCGCTCGGCCTGCGCAATTTCCTGGTGCTGACCGGCGACGACCCCAAGGCCGGCGACCAGCCCGACGCCAAGCCGGTGTTCGACTTCAACAGCACCAACCTTCTTCAGATGGCGCAGAAGATGCGCCGCGAGAAAAAGCTGCCGCCCGGCACCGATATCAAGGGCGAGATCGAGTTCGCCATCGGCGCCACCGACGTACCGGTCGATCCGCCGGCGGATTGGAACCCGAAATCGCTGATGGCGAAGCTCGACGCCGGCGCCGATTTCATCCAGACCCAGTTCTGCATGGATATCGAGGTGGTGAAGCGCTATGGCCGCCGCCTGGTCGAGCTCGGCATCGCGCCCAAGCTCGGTTTCCTCATCGGTCTGTGCCCGATCCCGTCGGCGCGCTCGGCGATCTGGATGAAGGAAAAACTGTTCGGCACCAACATTCCCGACGCGATCGTCAAGCGCATTGAGGGCGCCGGCGACCAGCGCGCCGAGGGCCGCAAGATCTGCATCGAGCTGATGCAGCAGATGGTCGATGTGCCCGGCATCGCCGGCGTCCACATCATGGCGCCGGTCAATCCGTCCGCCATCCCCGGCGTGATCGAGGAATCGGGCGTCACCAAGAAAAAGCGGGCGAAGACCTGATCCATGTCACGCGTCTGTAATCGGTACGTCACATTAGGTTCTAAGTTTTCCTGCATATTGTGGTTCGTCCTTAAGTCTGAACTACAGGCGGGCCTGTGCCATGATCGCGGACGATCCGGTCAAGCATTACCGGGCCATCTGGATTTCCGACATTCACCTCGGCACGCGCGGCTGCAAGGCGGAATTCCTGCTCGATTTCCTGCGCGTGACGGAATCGGAACGGCTCTATCTCGTCGGCGACATCGTCGACGGCTGGCAGCTCAGGAAGAATTGGTACTGGGCGCAGACGCATAACGACGTCATCCAGAAAATCCTGAGGAAGGCACGCAAGGGCACCGAGGTCTGCTACACGCCCGGCAACCACGACGAGATGCTGCGCCGGTTCGAGGAATTGCAGCTCGGCAACATCCAGGTCGCCGATCATTTCATCCATGAGATGAAGGACGGGCGCCGGTTGCTGGTGCTCCACGGCGATCAGTTCGACAGCATCGTGCGCTACGCCCGTTGGCTCGCCCATTTGGGCGACACCGCCTACAACGTGACACTCGCCGCCAACCATTACGTCAACGTCGCAAGACTGCGGCTCGGTTATCCTTACTGGTCGCTGTCCGCCTATTTGAAGCACCGTGTCAAGAACGCGGTCGAATATATCGACCGCTTCGCCGACGCGGTCGCCGACGCGGCGCGCAAGCATAGTGTCGACGGCGTGGTCTGCGGCCATATCCATTTTGCCGAAATCCGCGACATCGCCGGCGTGCTCTACTGCAACGACGGCGACTGGGTCGAGAGCTGCACCGCTTTGGTCGAGCATCTCGACGGGAAGCTCGAGATCATCCATTGGATGGATCAGCGCGCGCTCGATCCGCTGCTGGCGTCGCCGTTCCGATCGCGCCAACCGGTCGAGGCCTGACGCGCCCTTGCGCATCGCCCTCGTGTCCGATGCCTGGCCGCCGCAGATCAACGGCGTGGTGCGGACGCTGGGCATGCTGGTCGAGCATCTCAACGCCGCCGGTCATCCGGTCGAGACAATAACGCCCGACCGTTTCCGCACCATCCCGTGCCCGAGCTATCCCGAGATTCGCCTGTCGTTGAAGCCGCGCCGCCGCGTCGCGGTGCTGATCGACGCGCACGAGGCGCATGCCATCCACATCGCCACCGAGGGCCCGCTCGGCATGGCGACGCGGGCCTTGTGCCTTAAGCGTGGCCTGCCCTTCACCACGGCGTTCCACACCAAGTTTCCCGAGTACGTCGCGGCACGGTTCGCGGTGCCGATCTCATGGGGCTATGCCTGGCTGCGGCGCTTTCACGCCCCGTCGCACGGTATCATGGTGGCCACCGAGACCGTGCGCCGCGATCTCGCCGCCCGCGGCTTTGAGAAGCTCCAGCATTGGGGCCGCGGCGTCGATGATCGGCTGTTCGATCCGGCTAAGCGCCAAGAGGACTATGGCCTGCCGCGTCCGATCTTTCTGTTCGTCGGCCGGATCGCCGTCGAAAAGAACCTGCCCGCTTTTCTCGACCTCGAACTGCCCGGCTCGAAGCTGGTGGTCGGCGAGGGGCCGATGCTCAACGAGTTCCGGCGCCGCTATCCAACCGCGCACTTTATCGGCAAGCGCGAGGGCGAGGCGCTCGCGCGGGTCTACGCCGCCGCGGATGTGTTCGTGTTTCCGAGCCTGACCGACACGTTCGGCCTGGTATTGCTGGAGGCGCTGGCATCCGGCGTGCCCGTGGCGGCCTTTCCGGTGGCGGGACCGCTCGATATTATCGGCGATAGCGGCGCCGGCGTGCTCGACCAGGATCTCGGGAGGGCGGCGATGGCCGCGCTTGCGATTCCGCGGAAGCGGTGCCGTGCCTTCGCCCAGACCTATTCCTGGACTGCTTCCGCACAGCAATTCCTCGGCAATCTCGCACCCTTCCGCTAGGCGGCAAGTCCCGCTAGAGTTTCGCCATGGCGCGGCTGACCATTCGCATCGACCTGCCGCCCGCCGGCCAAATCGGCCCGGGGAAGGCCAAGCTGTTGGAGTTGATCGGAGAGACCGGGTCGATTTCGGCCGCGGGTCGCGCCCTCGACATGTCCTATCGCCGCGCTTGGCTCCTGGTCGACGCCATGAACCACATTTTCAAGGAGCCCGTGGTTTCGACCATGCTCGGCGGCAAGGCGGGCGGCGGCGCGCGCCTGACGCCGTTCGGCAAAGAGGTGCTGCATCATTATCGCCGCCTCGAGGCCAAGGCGACGCAGGCCTGCAAGACGCAGCTCGTAGCGCTTGAATCCGCCCTCGCCAAACCGGGCGCGTCGCCGCGCCCTGTCGCCAACGACCCCGACGCCGCCGAGTAATTCCGCAACTTCAATCAAGTGAGCGTCCGCCGTTCCGGCACAATAGTCCATCCTCGTGAGACTGGGCATGGATCCTGTCGGAAAAGCACTGTGGTTCATCGAGACCAACCTCCGCGGCGACCTGTCGCTGGCGGAGATCGCGGCGTTCAGCGGCGTTTCGCGTTTCCATTTGTTGCGGGCGTTCGGCGCGGCAACTGGCTATTCCGTGATGAGCTATGTGCGCTGCCGCCGCCTCACCGAGGCGGCGAAGCAGCTCGCCGTCGGCGCCGGCGATATTCTCACCGTCGCGCTGGACCATGGCTATGCGTCGCACGAGGCGTTTACCCGGGCGTTCCGCGACCAATTCGGCATCACGCCCGAAGCGGCGCGGACGCGCGGCGATATCGGCAACCTCAAGCTCGTGGAGGCAATCGCGATGGACGACAATCTGATCGTGGACCTGGCGCCGCCCCGTTTCGTTGATGGCCGTGCCATGCGGATCGCCGGGATCGGCGAACGCTACACTTTCGAAACCAACCAAGGGATTCCGTTTCAGTGGCAGCGCTTCGTCCCCTATATCGGCCATATCCCCGGCCAAGTCGGGGAGACCACGTACGGCCTGTGCTGCAACCAGGACAGCGCCAGCGGCTTCGATTACGTTTGCGGCGTCGAAGTATCGAGTTTCGCGGAGGTACCGAAGGAATTGCTGCGCGTCCGGGTACCGAAGGTGCACTACGCGGTCTTCACGCACGCTGGCCACGTGTCGAAGCTGCGCGCGGTCGCCTACACCATCTGGAACAAATCGCTGCCGGCCCTGCGGCTCGAGGTCGTTGACGCGCCCGATTTCGAGCTCTATGACGACCGAGTCGATCCGCAAACCGGCATGGGCACGGTCGAGGTTTGGGTGCCGATCAAGAGCAACGCAGAATAGCGCCTATCTTCCGTGAAGCCGGGCGGTGGCGCGCTGGTTGAGCCATTCGCCGCCTACCAGCGTCGCCAGCGACAACGCGACCGAGATGACGACGAGACGGAATGCCGCAGCGTCGGCGCCCGGTATCTGCGTGAACGTATAGATCGCCAGCGGCAGCGTCCGCGTCTCGCCTGGAATGTTCGAGACGAAGGTTATGGTGGCGCCGAACTCGCCGAGGGCGCGGCCGAACGACAACAGCACGCCGGTCACGACCCCCGGCAGCATCAGCGGCAGGGTAACGGTCGCGAAAATCCGCCAGCGGCCCGCGCCCAGCGTCGCCGCCGCCTGTTCGAGCCGCCGGTCCACCGTTTCCGCAGACAAACGGATCGCCCGCTCCATCAGCGGAAAGCCCATCACGCCGGCCGCGATCGCGGCGCCGGTCCAGCGGAACGCGAAACTGATGCCGAACGTCGAATAGAGCCAGGAGCCGATGACGCCGTTGCGGCCAAGCAGGATCAGCAGAAAGAACCCCGTCACCACCGGCGGCAGGATCAGCGGCAATTGCACGATGCCGCGCACAATGCTCTTGCCGGGAAAATTGAGGCGCGCCAACGCCAACGCCACGGCGACGGCGAACGGAAAACTCACCGCCATGGCGGTGGCGGCGACCTTCAGGCTCAACAGCAATATGCCGATTTCTTCCCCGGTCACGGATATAGGCTAATGCATTTCGACCCCCACCCGAAACGCTTCGCGTTTATTCCCTCCCCCGCCTGCGGGGGAGGGTTAGGGCGGGGGCTACGGCAACATCGTGAAGCCCTGTTCTTCGAAGGCCGACTTGGCGGCCGGGAACTCGAGGAAGCCCAGGAACTTCTTGGCCTCCGCGTCGGCCGTCTTGGTCGCCGCGATCGGATAAATTATCGGCTTGTGGCTGTCCTCGGGAAATTCGCCGACGACCGCGACCTTCCTGTCCGCGGCGGCGTCGGTGGCATAGACGATGCCGTAAGGCGTTTCGCCGCGGTTGACGAACAGCAGCGCCCCGCGCACATTTTCGGCGCTCGCGACCTTGTCCTTCACGCCGTCCCACGCGCCAAGCTTTTCGAGCGCCTCCTTGCCGTATTTGCCGGCCGGCACGGCGCTCGGATCGGCCATCGCGAGGCGTCCGTCCCTCAACAGGCCCTTCAGGTCGAAACCAGGTTTGATATCGACCTTCATCGCATTGGCCGCGGCCGGCGCGACCAGCACGATTTTATTGCCGAGAAAATTCTTGCGCGTCTTCTTGTCGATCAGGTCGCGCTTCTCGACATCGTTCATCCAATCGAGATCGGCGGAGATGAACAGGTCGGCGGCGGCGCCGCTGTCGATCTGCTTGGCCAGCGCCGAGGATGCGGCATAGGACGCCACGACCTTGCCGCCGCCAGCCCTCGCATACGCGGCGATGGCGTCGTCGAGCGCGTTCTTGAGGCTGGCGGCCGCGAACACGATGACGTCCTTGGCTTGCGCCGGCTGCGCCAGGAACGCGAATCCGGCCAGTATCGTCACCGCCCATCCGCCGCGCCACTTGCCGGCCATCGCCACCTCCCGTTATGTCCTCCAGAATATATATTCCAAAGAATATGGCGGACAACGTGGCTCGGAATCAATCGATCTTCGCGTCGATCTCGGCGAGGGCGAGGGTCAGAGGGGTGGCCACGTCGTACGCGGTCCCGGAACCGAGATAGAGCACCAGGTTGGCGAGCGCGTCGTCGCGGCGCGGCGCATCGGGCTTAACCTTGGGGGGCGCCAAGGCCTCGAGCCGACTTTGCGCGACGCGCTCGGCCTCAAGCTCGGCGATTTTCAGCGCCTCGTAGAGGGCGCTCGAGTCGCGGTCCCCCTTGAGCTTGCAGCGCAAGACGCGCAGCGGCTTGATCGCCTCGCGCCGCCATGGGGCGATTGCTTCCTCGGCCTTGGCGAGGTCGGCCTGGGTAAGCCGCCCGCGGCCGCTGATTCCCACCCACGCCGCGAATAAAACCAAGTTGACGTCGCGGCCATGCTCGTCCTGGAGGGAGAGACAGGCCGAGGCCACGCCAGGCACGCCGTAAATATTGAGCGAGAAGTCCCAGAAGGCGCCGCTCGCCGGGTTGGGGACTCGGTCCACCAAACTCTCCTTGGTCGTCGCCCTCTGTTATACTACCTAGCCCATGGATTTGGATGTCGAAGCCCTAAAGGCGAAGATCGCCGAGCTTAAGAAGGAGCATCGCGAGCTCGACGAGGCCATCGCCAAGCTCGAGCAAGGCGGCTCGGACGGGATTCGGATGCAACGCATGAAGCGCCGCAAGCTCGCCCTCAAGGATCAGATCGCCAAACTTGAAAGCCAGCTCCTGCCTGACATTATCGCATGATCCGCGGTTCGGCCGCGATTGACACCGCGGGCCGAGCATATGAACTCTTGGGTTACTGATTCGGCTAAAGGGGGAATCACCGTGAACAGGATTGGTTACTGGGGACGGATCGCGTCCGTCCTTCTGCTGATGGTCGGCCTGACGCTGCTGTGCCGCGTCCAGCCGGTCGCGGCCAACGATACGTTTGCGCAGCAGACCGGGCTCGCCTGCGCCGCCTGCCATCTGCCCAATCAGGAACAGCAGGGGCGCGGCGGTTTGAACCCGTTCGGTCGGGCCTTCCTGAATTGTGGCCACAAGCTCGGTTGCCAGCCGGCCAATGCCACCGTCGTCCATACCACCCAGAACTTCACCGGCATCGCCACGTTCCGCAACCCGTGCACCAACGGGCAGCAGGAATTTATCGTGCTGCGCGAGGCGGTGAACAGCGCCAAGAACGACGTGCCGCTAATCCTGGACCCAAACAACCATGTGGAGGTCGGGCTGTCGCGCGGTTCTACGTTCGCGTACCAGTGCGGCTCGATGCCGACCGACAAGTCCGAGTTCCATTGGATCACGCTGGACAAATGGGTCGGGAACTGACGCCCCTGAGCATGATCGTCCCGGGCTGAGGCACGGCGCCGGGCGGATTATTCCTCGCCTTCGACGGCCGCGGGATAGACGTGGTGGTCCTTCGCGTCGCGGGCGATCCATTCGACCGCTTTGCGCGGAACCGGGTCGAGGCCGGTGCCGCCTGCCTTGAGGAATTCGACGATCTCGCTACGCATGCGCGGGTCCCAGTATTTTTTCAGATGATCCGCGGTGTCGGCGACCGCCTGCGCTTCCGGGCGATGATGAAAGAACTTGCCGATCTGATTGGCCATGTAGACGAGCTTTTCAGGCGACATGATCCGCCACCGGTTGCAGGATGCGGTCAGGCCGCGTGAAAATCTCAAATCCGTCGTCGCGCGCGACGCCGGCCAGGGTAATTCCGGCGCGTTCCGCCATTTGGATCGCGAGCGCGGTCGGCGCCGAGACCGCGACCATGATCGCCGCGCCCATGATCGCCGCTTTCTGCACCAGCTCGATCGAGACGCGGCTCGTCAGCAGCACCATGCCGCTCGACGGAACGATGCCTTGCCGCGCCAAGGCGCCCGCGAGCTTGTCGAGCGCATTGTGCCGACCGACATCCTCGCGCAGGGCGACCAAGCCGCCGCCCGGCTCCCAGAAGGCAGCGGCATGGATTGCCCGCGCCGCCTTGTTCAATTGCTGCGCCTCGCTCAGCGCCCGCATCGCCGTGGCAATCTGCGCCGGATAGAGCGTCAGCCCGTCCGCCACTGTCGGCAGGGCGCGCATGGCCTCCTCAAGGCTTTCAATGCCGCACAGGCCACAGCCACTTGGCCCTGCCATATGGCGGCGGCGCTCGGTGACGACCTCGCGGCTCGCCGCGTTCAGATCCATGCGCAATTCGATGCCGAGATCGGTGGTCACCGTTTCGATGGCGCCGATATCGCCGGGCGCGCGGATGATGCCTTCGGCCAGGCTGAAGCCGACGGCGAAATCCTCGAGATCGGCCGGCGTCGCCATCATCACGGCATGGGTCACGCGGTCATAGGTGAAGGCGATTGCGGTTTCCGCCGGCACCACGCGCGCTCCCGCTACGAACGCGCCGTCGCGGAAAGCGAGGCGTTTTACCGCCTTGGTCGGCGGCGGGACGGGCGCAGCTTCGGCCATCACTCCGCCGCGGCGACCGGGACGTGCAGGATGCGGCGGCTGCGTTCGGCCTGCTCGCGATATTCCTCTTGCCAGTGCGTCGGACCGTTGGAGGGCGAGACCTGCACTGCCGTCACTTTGTATTCGGGACAACTCGTCGCCCAATCCGCGTATTCGGTCGTCACGACGTTGGCCTGCGTGTTGGGATGGTGGAAGGTGGTGTAGACCACGCCCGGCGCCACGCGCTCCGTCACCGTGGCGCGCAGACTGGTCTCGCCGGCGCGGCTCGCGAGCCGGACCCAATCGCCGTCGCGAATGCCGCGCTCCTCCGCGTCGTGGGGATGGATTTCCAGCAGGTCTTCCTCATGCCATACGACATTTTCGGTGCGCCGCGTCTGCGCGCCGACATTGTATTGGCTGAGGATGCGCCCGGTCGTGAGCAACAGCGGGAACCGCGGCCCGACCTTCTCATCCGTCGGCACATATTCGGTGATGAGGAAATTGCCCTTGCCGCGCACGAAGCCGCCGACATGCATGATCGGCGTGCCGTTGGGCGCCTTCTCGTTCACCGGCCACTGCATCGAGCCTTCTTCGTCGAGCCGCTTGAACGACACGCCGGCGAAGGTCGGAGTGAGCCGCGCGATCTCGTCCATGATCTGCGACGGGTGGGTATAGTCCCACTCCATGCCCATCGCCTTGGCGATCATGACGGTGATTTCCCAATCGGCGTAGCCGTTCTTGGGCTGCATCACCTTCCTGACCAGGCCGATGCGACGCTCGGCATTGATGAAGGTGCCGTCCTTTTCGAGGAAGGTCGAACCCGGCAAAAACACATGCGCGTAATTCGCGGTCTCGTTCAGGAACAGGTCCTGCACCACGACGCATTCCATCGCGGCGAGGCCGGCCGCGACATGATGCGTGTCGGGATCCGATTGCAGAATGTCCTCGCCCTGGATGTAGATGCCTCGGAACGAGCCATCGACGGCGGCATCGAGCATATTGGGGATGCGCAGACCCGGCTCCGATTCCAGATGCACGCCCCAATCATGCTCGAACAGCGCGCGGGTTTTCTCGTCCGAGATATGACGATAGCCCGAAAGTTCGTGCGGGAACGAGCCCATGTCGCATGAGCCCTGAACGTTATTCTGGCCCCGGAGCGGATTCACGCCGACCCCGCGCCGGCCGATATTGCCCGTCGCCATCGCCAGATTGGCCATGCCCATGACGGCGGTGGTGCCCTGGCTGTGCTCGGTGACGCCGAGGCCATAATAGATCGCGCCATTGCCGGCATTGGCAAAAAGCCGTGCCGCCCCGCGAATGTCCGCGGCCGGAACGCCGGTATATTGGGCGGCGACTTCGGGACTGTTCTCCGGCCGCTTGACGAACGCGACCCAGTCGGCGAAGGCGTCGGTATCACAACGCTCGCGAACGAAATCTTCCTTGACCAGTCCTTCGGTCACCACGACATGCGCCAGCGCGTTGAGCATCGCGACGTTGGTGCCGGGCAACAACGGAAGATGATATTGCGCCTCGACATGCGGCGTGCGCACTAGGTCGGTGCGGCGCGGATCGACCACGATCAGCTTGGCGCCCTGGCGCAGACGCTTTTTCATGCGCGACGCGAACACGGGATGCGCGTCGGTCGGGTTGGCGCCGATCACCATGATGACGTCGGCTTGGTCGACCGAATCGAAATCCTGCGTCCCGGCCGAGGTGCCAAAGGTCTTGCTCAAGCCGTAGCCGGTGGGCGAATGGCAGACGCGCGCGCAGGTATCGACATTGTTGTTGCCGAACACGGCGCGGACCAGCTTCTGCACCAAAAAGGTTTCTTCGTCGGTGCAGCGCGACGAGGTGATGCCGCCGATCGAGCCGACCCCATATTTCTTTTGGATGCGCTTGAATTCGGTGGCGGTGTGGGCGATCGCCTCGTCCCACGACACTTCGCGCCACGGATCGGTGATCTTGGCACGCACCATCGGCTTCAAGATGCGGTCGCGGTGATTGGCATAGCCCCAGGCGAAGCGGCCCTTGACGCAGCTATGCCCGTGATTGGCCTTGCCGTCCTTCCACGGCACCATGCGCACTACTTCCTCGCCGCGCATCTCGACCTTGAAGCTGCAGCCGACACCACAGTAGGCGCAGGTCGTCACCACCGAGCGCTCCGGCGGACCCTTCGCGATGTAGGATTTTTCGAGGAGGCTTCCGGTCGGGCATGCCTGCACGCAAGCGCCGCACGAGACGCATTCCGACGACAGGAAATCTTCATCCTGGCTGGCCGCGATGTGCGAGGCGAAACCGCGGCCATCGACCGTCAGCGCGAAGGTGCCCTGCACTTCCTCGCAGGCGCGCACGCAACGCGAGCAAACGATGCATTTCGCCGGATCGAAGGTGAAATAGGGATTGGACTCGTCCTTTTCGGCCGCGAGATGATTGACGCCTTCGCGCCCGTACCGCACCTCCTTCAGGCCGGTGACGCGGATCATGTCGTGCATTTCGCTGGGACCGTCAGCCTTCGCCGGATCCGCCAACGGAAAATCAGAGACGTAGAGCTCCATCACGTTGCGGCGAATCTTGGCGAGGCGCTCGCTTTGCGTCGTGACCAGCATGCCTTCCGCGACCGGCGTCGTGCAGGAGGCGGGCAGGCCTGCGCGGCCTTCGATCTCAACGAGGCACACGCGGCAAGAGCCGAAGGATTCGACCATGTCATAGGCGCACAGTTTCGGCACCTTGATGCCGGCTTCCATCGCCGCGCGCATGATCGAAGTACCTTCCGGCGCGGTCACTTTCACGCCGTCGATGGTGAGCGATACGGTCTTTTCCGCTTGGGATTTCGGCGTGCCGTAATCGATTTCGCTGACGAGGGACATGGCAGACTCCTAAGCCGCCTTCGCGGCAAGCCCGAAATCCTCGGGGAAATGGGTGAGCGCGCTCATCACCGGATAGGGGACGAACCCGCCCAATGCACAAAGCGAGCCGAATTTCATGGTGTCGCAAAGATCCGCGAGTAGCGCGGCATTGGCCTCCCGCCGGTCGCCCTTGATGATCTTGTCGATGGTCTCGATGCCGCGCACCGAGCCGACGCGGCAGGGTGTGCACTTGCCGCAGGATTCGATCGAGCAGAACTCCATCGCGAACCGCGCCATCCGGGCCATGTCCACCGTGTCGTCGAACACCACGACGCCGCCATGGCCGATCAGGCCGTTCTCGGCAGTGAAGGCTTCGATATCGAACGGCGTGTCGAACAGCGACCGTGGAAAATAGGCGCCCAGCGGGCCGCCGACCTGAACCGCCCGCACCGGCCGGCCCGAGGCCGTGCCGCCGCCGATATCGTCGACGATCTCTCCCAAAGTGAGGCCGAACCCGGTCTCGAACAAGCCGCGATATTTGACGTTGCCGGCGAGCTGGATCGGCATGGTGCCGCGCGACCGGCCCATGCCGAAATCGGCATAGGCCTGGGCGCCGTTGGCTAGGATCCAGGGCACCGACGCGAGCGAAATCACGTTGTTGATGACGGTCGGCTTGCCGAACAGGCCCTTATGCGCCGGTAGCGGCGGCTTCGCTCGCACCTGGCCGCGTTTGCCTTCGATACTGTCGAGCATCGAGGTCTCTTCGCCGCAGACATAGGCACCGGCGCCCTCGCGGATTTCGAAATCGAACGCCTTGCCCGACCCTAGCGATATTGTCGCCGAGAATGCCGGCCTTGCGCGCGCGGTCGATCGAACGCTGCATGACATGGATCGAGTGCGGGTATTCGGACCGGATATAGATGAAGCCCCTGGTCGCGCCGACCGAGACGCCGGCGATCGCCATGCCTTCGATCAGCGTGAAAGGGTCCCCCTCCATGATCATGCGGTCGGCGTAGGTGCCGGAATCGCCTTCGTCGGCGTTGCAGACGATGTATTTCTGATCGCCTCGGGTATCTAGCACCGTCTTCCACTTGATGCCGGTCGGAAAGCCAGCGCCACCGCGGCCGCGTAGCCCCGACTTCGTCACCAGCTCGACCGTCGCCGCCGGCCCGAGGGACAGCGCCTTTTCCAACCCGGCCCAGCCGCCGAGAGCGCGGTAATCGTCGATGCTGTTGCGGTCGACGATGCCGCAGCGCGCGAAGGTGAGGCGCGATTGGCGCTGTAAGAACGGCAGTTCCTCGGGCTTGCCGAGACAGAGTTTATGCGGCTTGCCATCGAGCAGGCCGGCGTCGAGCAAACCCTCGACCTCGCTCGCGGCCACCGGACCGTAGGCGACACGGCCTTGCGGCGTCGCGACCTCGATCATCGGCTCGAGCCAATAGAGGCCGCGCGAGCCGGTATGGACGAACTCGGCGTCGATGCCGCGCTTTTTCAGCGCGACGATCAGCGCCTGCTCGACATCGGCCGAGCCCAAGCCGAGCGCGCCGGCGTCGCGCGGAATATAGAGTTTCGCCTTACTCATGCCGTGCGGACCCGATCGATCAGCTTGCCGAGCTTGGCATTGTCGAGGCCGCCATAGACCTTGCCGTCGATCATCGCCGACGGCGCGCAGGCGCACAGGCCTAGACAATAGACCGGTTCCAGCGTCACCTTGCCGTCCGTGGTGGTCTGGCCCCAGCCGACGCGCAGCTTGTTCTGCGCATGCTGGTGGAGCGCGTCCGCGCCCATCGCCTGGCAGGCTTCGGCGCGGCACAGTTTCATCACGTGGCGGCCCGCCGGCTCATGCCGGAAATCGTGATAGAAGGACACGACGCCATGAACTTCGGCGCGGCTCAAATTCAAGGTCTGCGCCACCATCGGCACCGCTTCGCGCGGCACATAGCCGAAGACCCGCTGCAGCGCGTGCAGGATCGGCAGACATGCGCCATCCTGTTTAGCCGCATGGGAAATGATCTCGTCGGCGCGGGCCGCGCTCCACGGCTCGTAATGCGGTACCGGCATAACGCTCCAATCGGGTAATCCAATTAGCCAGCCAACAACTTAGCGGTAAATCCAGCTAATTCAATAAAGGCTTACCGTCGATTGATAGGAATTCTCTATTGCCGATCGTGCCCATCAGTTGGCATCAGTCGCCCACCTGGCTCTGATCATCGCGATAATACATCCTGATGGTGTGTCGCCTTTTCGGTGTAAGAAGGCGGGAATGCTCGACGCCGGCGGGGCCAAGCCCTTACGATCGCGCCATGACTATGCCGCCGGTGGACCGCCGTCTCTATTTGTTGGGATTGCCGGCGGTTCTGCTGGGGCTGGCCTCGGCCGCAGCCGCCGAACCGGCCCCCGCCCGGCCGAATTTTTCCGGCCGTTGGCGCATCGTGCCGAAGGCCAGCGATTTCCAGGGCCGGTCGGCGCCGGACGATCTCGTGCACACGATCGAGCATAAGGACCCCGACCTATCGGTCCATTCGGTCCGTACCGCCGGCGGCGCGGCCAGCACGTCCGATCTGCATTACTATACCGACGGCCGAGCGGTGCGACGCATGATCGGCGCCACCGAGATCACGACCGTCGCGCGCTGGGAGGGATCGGTCTTGGTAATCCGCACCGACGTGCACAACGCGAAGGGCGAGAATTTCTGGGGCGAGGCGCGTTGGTCCCTGTCCAACGACCGCGACACGCTGACTATCGTCACTCAGCTTGGCGGGCCGCACGGCAATTTCGCCACTCGCTTGGTTTGCGCCCGCGAAGTGGTGTGACGGCGGGTCAGACGAGGTCGGCGTCCAGCTCTTCCGCGACCTTGAAGGCCTCGGCGACGAAGGCGGCGTTGACCGGCGCCAACGGCTCGCGGTTGGGGATGACGAGGCCGACGGTATGGACCGCGCTGGGCGCGACGATGGGGATCGCCCGTACCGCCCCGGTCAAGCCCAGGGTTTCGGCCAAAATCGCGGGCATGACGCTGGCCCAGCGGCCGGTGCGGACATGGGAAAACAGCAGGATCATGGAATTGCTTTCGAGCGTCGGCGTGCCTTCGAAATTGCCGGTTTCGCGCAGTAACCGGTCGATGATGCGGCGGTTCTGCATGTCAGGGGTGAGGAGGCAGAGAGGGATACGCGCCACCTCCGCCCAGGTCACCTGCTCGCGATTGCCAAGCGGCGAGTCCGCCGCGATCATCAGCCGATAGCGCTCGCGATAAAGCGGCACCGAGCGCACCCGGCCCAGCGGTTCGTTGTCGAGATAGGTGATGCCGGCGTCGATCTCGAGATTGTCGAGCGCGTTCAGCACCTCGATCGAGGAATTGGACAGGATCGTGAACCGTACCTCGGGATGCTTGGCCCGGAAGGGCGTGGTCAGCGCCGACACCATGGCGAGCGCGGTCGGGATCGCGGCAAGACGCAAATGGCCGACGAGATGGCCCTGCTTCAAGGCGCGCACTTCCTGCCGCATCGCCCGGCTGTCACCGACGATGCGTTTCGCCCACTCGAGGACGCGCTCGCCCTCGGGCGTCAGGCCGCGATAGCGCGCGCTGCGATTGACCAGGAGCAGGCCCAGCCCCTCCTCCAATTGCTTGATGCCGGCGGAGAGCGTCGGCTGCGTCACGCCGCAGGCCTCCGCGGCCTTGCCGAAATGCCGCTCCCGCGCCAACGCCAACAGGAATTCGAGCTTGTCGATCATGCGCGGTTAGAGGAATTGGGAATCGGTATCGAGCCCAAGAAGGTGCCGGCCGACGGTTTCGTAATGCGAGCGCCGCGCCTGGACCTGTTGCGCCAAGGCATGGATGTCGCGGAAACGGCGCTCGAATGGATTGCGGTCGAAGATCGCCGTCGTGCCGGCCGCGTGATAGGCGGTGTCGGCCACCGCGACCGCCTCCTGGATGGCATGGGTGGCGGCGAGACGGATCGTCATGCGTTGGTCGAGGGTGAACCGGTTGGCCGCATTGCACCCCGTCCCAGACCTCGTCCAGCGTGCCGAGGAGGTACATCCGCGCGGCCCTGAGGCGGGCCTCCGCGACCGCGATCTCCGTCTGCGCCGGCGCGCTGTCGCGCAGCTTGGTCCTGAAGCCGCGCGGCGTCTTTTCCAGCGCCACCGTCACCAACGCATCCAGCAACGCGCGAGCCAGGCCAAGCGCGACGCAGGCGAAGCCGCCGGCAAAGAGCAAGTGCGTGGTCATCGCATAAAGCGGCCCGGTCTCGCGGCGGCCCTCCGGAACGTCGCGGATCAACGTGAATGCCTCGGGCACGAACAGGTCGGTCGCGGCGTAGGCATCGCTGGCGGTGCCGCGCAGGCCGATGACCTCCCAGATGTCGGTCATCGGCGCCGCCGCGGCGGGAAATAGCACCGTCAGTTCGATAGGCACGCCGCCCGCCCCGAGCCGCTGGGTGCCGTCGGCCTCGAAGACCGGGCAATGGGCGCCGAGCCAGGTCGCATGCCGGCCGCCGCTGGCGAAGGACCAACTCCCAGTCACGCGATATCCGCCCGCGGTGGCGACGGCGCGCGCCGGTCCGGGCCCCCACGCCAGCACGCCCCGCGGATCGCCGAATATCAGGCGCGCGCTGTCGCTGGGCAGCCACGCCGCGACGATGGAGCACACCGTGTTCTGGCACAGGCACCAGGCGGTGCTGCCATCGGCCTTGGCGATCGTTTCGATCACGCGCACGAAGGTCGGCGGGTCGAGCTCGCCGCCGCCCAGCGAACGCGGCAGCAACATGCGAAACATGGCGGAGTCATGGAGCGCCGCGAGGAGAGGCGCCGGTAGACGCCGCTCGCGCTCGATCTCGTCCGCGGCCGCGGCGACGCGCGGCGCCAACGCCTCGGCGCGCGCGATCCAGTCGGTCACGTATTCGCCGTCGACCAGATCCAGGCGTCACGCCCCGGCATATAGGCGATGTTGTTCTGGCCGGGGTTGCGGTTCACCAACGGCCGCGCATAGAGCGGATGCCGCATGCTGCGTACCTCGTGCTCGATGGTGTACAGCAGCTTGCCGCCGTCGAGATCGACAATATCCTTGAACCGGTATTGGTGACGGTCGCTTTCCTCCATGATCAGGCCACGCGCCTTGAGCCGCCGATAAGGGCCGGAGAAATCGGCGATATAGATCTGGATGTGATGACCGTCATAGGGCGGGATCGCCGCGTCGGTTTCGCGGAACGCGAGATATTGCGCGACGCCGACCGTGACGCGCGCCCGCCGCCCTTCGTCGTCGTCAACGACCTGCGCCGGCGTCTCTATCACCTCGCGGTAGAAGCGCGCGATGCCGTCGGCGCTCCCCGGCGGCACGTCGAACGTGACGTAAGCCAGGCCAAGATTAACCTCGCCGAAGCGGCGCTGCGGCGGGTGACAGCGGATGCGGTTGCCCCACGGCGAGATGACGTCAAGGACATCGTTGCCCTCGCGAAATTCGAATTGCGTCCCTTCCAGGTCGGGCTTCACCTTGGCGAGGCGCCCGGCCAGCGCGGCGAGATCGGGCACCACCAATCCGATGTGGCCGCGCAGCACCTGCGGCGCGCCGGTCGGCAAATGGAATTGGCTGCGCCCGATATTGATCCACATATTGTCGGTGCTGGTCATGAGATAGGGGTCGCGGGTGAACCCCAACCCGGTGACGTGGAACAGCGTCGACACACGTTGATCCGGAATGCGGGTGTTGACATGCTCTAGCGACACGACATTGCCGAGATCCTCGGCGGCGCGGTCATAGTGCTGGTCCATCCGGCCTCCCTCCGCTCCGCGAGCGGCGCTTATCGCCGTGCCATTGAAGCGCGGATGCGGCCGCGGAGCAACCGGTCGGCGGCATGGCTGCCCATCCTTTGCCAAAGCGCGGTTGACGCGCCTACCGGAGCGACACCACTTTCCGGGCATGATCAAATGGTTTGAATCGCTGCTCGACCCGACCGGCGTCGCCCCAAACGAGCCGCCGACCGAAGGGCTGGTGGCGTTCTATTGGCATTTTGCGCGTCAGGTCCGTTGGATCATCGTGGCGCTGTTCGCGACCGGGCTGGTGGTCGCCCTCTTGGACATCACCGTTCCGATCTTCATCGGCCGGGTTGTTACCCTGGTGTCGGGCCATCATCCCGACCGCCTGTTCGCCGAGGCCGGCTGGCAGGTTGCCGGCATGGCGCTGATCCTGCTGGTGGGGCGGCCTGTCGCCCATCTGGCGCAAAACCTCGTCACCAATCAGATCATCAACCCTGGCGTCACCAACCTGATCCGGTGGCAGACCCACTGGCACGTGGTGCGGCAAAGCTGGACCTTCTTTCAAAACGATTTCGCCGGCCGGATCGCCAACCGCGTCATCCAGACCGGGCCGGCGTTGCGCGAGAGCATCGTCTCCGGCACCAACGCGATTTGGTACATCCTGGTTTACGGCACCAGCGCGATCGCCCTGCTCGGCGCGGCCGGCTGGCGCCTCGCCGTGCCCATCGTGTGCTGGTTCGCGTGCTATGCCGTGCTGTTGAAGGTGTTCGTGCCGCGGATGCGCGAACGCTCCCGCGCCGTGTCGGAGGCGCGCTCGACTCTGACCGGCCGGATCGTCGACAGCTACACGAACATCCTCACCGTCAAGCTGTTCGCCCGCGCGCACGACGAGGACGCCTTCGCGCGCGACGCGGTAGATCACCATACCGCCGCATTCCGGCGCCAGACCCGCATGGCGACGGGCTTCACCTTCACGCTTGCGGTCATGAACGCCGCGCTGGTGGTCGGCACCGGCGCCGCCGCAATTCTGTTGTTCCGCGGCGGGCACATCGCGCTGGGCGCGGTCGCGACCGCGCTGCCGATGGCGTGGCAGATCACGAGCATGGCCGGCTGGGTCGCGCAGAACGTCGCCGGCATTTTCGAGAATGTCGGCATCGGTGCAGGACGGCATGCGCTCGATCGCCGTGCCGCGGCAAATGCCGGACCCGCCGGACGCGCGCGACCTTGTCGTTACCGCCGGCGAAATCCGCTTCGAGAATCTGCGTTTCGACTACGGCCGCGATCGCCGAATCGGCGTGTTGCACGGCATCGACCTCACCATCGCGCCGGGCGAGCGCGTCGGCCTGGTCGGCGCATCGGGCGCCGGCAAGTCGACGCTCGTCAACCTGCTGCTGCGCTTTCTACGACCCGGCCGAGGGCCGCATCCTGATCGACGGCCAGGACATCGCCCAGGTGACGCAGGAGAGCCTGCGCGGCCAGATCGCGATGGTGACGCAGGACACCTCGCTGCTGCACCGCTCGATCCGCGACAACATCCGCTACGGCCGGCCCGATGCGACCGAGGCCAGATCGAGCGACGCCGCGCAACGCGCCGAGGCGCACGATTTCATCGTCGAGCTCGAAGACTGGCATGGCCGCCGCGGCTACGACGCCCATGTCGGCGAGCGCGGCGTGAAGCTTTCCGGCGGCCAGCGCCAGCGCATCGCCATGGCGCGCGTGATGCTCGAAGGACGCGCCGATCCTGGTGCTCGACGAGGCCACCTCCGCGCTCGATTCCGAGGTCGAGGCGGCGATCCAGGACCAGCTCGACGAGCTGATGGAGGGCAACACCGTCATCGCCATCGCGCACCGCCTCTCGACGATCGCGCGCATGGACCGGCTCGTCGTGCTCGATCATGGTGCCGCATCCGCGAGACCGGTACGCACGAGGAATTGCTCGCCGCCGCCGGCGTCTATTCGCGGCTGTGGCGCCGACAGTCCGGCGGCTTCCTTGCCGAGATCGATCGCGATTCACGCCAGCCCGCCGCGACACTCGTCTGAAAGCGAGAACGCCGGCCTCCCGGCCGGCGTTCTTTCGCTCCTTTCGCGAGCGAACTAGTTGACCGTGAAGAATGCGGTCGGGCGGTTATTTGGGGATTTGCGCGGCGACGGGAGAGTTGTCGCGTATTTGGAAGAAGGCGCGCAAAAGCGCTTGGAGCCAGCGCAGGAGCAGACTGAAGTTGTAGCCGGCGGCGGCGAGCACGGCGTTGGCGCGGTCGCCGTCGCGGCCTTTGAGATAATTGCGATCCATGCGGTGCTCGGCCTTGATGTGGCCGATGACGGGTTCGACGGCGGCGCGTCGCTTCATCTCGCGTTTGATGGCGGCGGTGGTATTGCGGACCCGGCCGGTGATCCAGACCTTGAATTTGTTGGGATGATTGTGGCCGCGATAGCCCTTGTTGACATGGATGCGCTGGGCCGCGACGCCAATAAGCTTTTCCATGTCGGCGACCATGGGGCCGAGCGTGTGGCCATCGAACGGATTGCCGTGCAGTGCTTTGACATGGAGCACGAACTGGCCACCCTTGGGCGAGGTGACCGGTGTCGCGACGCTCACTTTGCAGCCGAACTCGTAGGGCGTCCTGGCCTTGCCCTTGCCGATGCATTCGACCTCGGGCGCGTGCAGCGAATAGACCTTTGGGCCGCGCTGGCGATGATCCTGCAGTCTCACCTTGCCCGCGAGATCGAGGAGAGGGCCGAAGCGCGCCTGGCGTGCGGCATCGCCATCGATCTTGCGCCTGATGTCGCGGATGACGCGGCCGAGCCGGGTGCGCAGGAACTTCAGTTCCCGCCGCATCCGCTTGAACTGATGGGCGTGGGTATAACGCCCGACCATGATGGCGGCGCGCTTGGCGACGCGGCGATAGCTCTGGCGCAGCGGGACCCCTTCACGCTCGGCCAGCGCCACCAGCTTCTCCAATGCCCGATGCATCAAGCGCGCGTCGGTCGGATGGGCGACGGCCTTTGGTTGCACCGTGGTATCGACCGCCACCCGCTCCAGGTCCTTGGTCGCGATCGCGCCGGTCTGGTGCGCTACGGAGAGACTCTCCTGCATGACCGCCACGAGTTGCTCCTCGCCCAGCCGCTGCCGCCATCGCGTCAGCGACGAGCGATCGAACGGCAACTGGTGACAGAAGCTCTCCTCGCCGCAAAAATATTGATAATACGGGTTCTCGATCCAGCGTGCGCACAGCGCTTCATCCGATAAATTGTGCATGTGCTTCAGAATGAAGAGACCGGCCACCAGCCGCGTCGGCAATCCGGGTTGGCCCGGCCCCGGCCGACATACCGAGCCAAACCGGCCATCGAGAAAGTCCCAGTCGATCTCGCGCGCCAGCCGCGCCAGCGGGTGCCCCAGGTCGATGATCTGGTCCAGCGCCGGACGCAGCAGGTCCTTTTGGCGATCGTCCCGCGGTCGCGACATCATGTTCCTCCGCGCCGAAACCTCGGCCCCAGAGAATCACGATCCGCCCAAAACCGGAATCCCAAATCGCAAGAAAATCGGCATCAAACCCCGCCTTTCCGGCAAAATCGATTACTCAATCACTCCAAAATCAGAATTCTCATTCAATGAGTTGGCCGTTCTTCACGGGCGACGAACTACTCCTGGGTGCTTGAATTGGCGGTCACGTTCGCGCCGGCACTGGCCGTGCCGGACACCTGCGGCGAACCGTCGTCGGTGGATGCATTGAGATGCGACGCGGCGGTCATGCTCGTCGTGCTTTTCGGCTCGTTGTTTGCCGCGCGGGAATGATGGCCGGAGCCGGTCCTCGCCGCGTCGTTGGCTGCCTGGCTCTTGCTGAAGCCGCGGTGGCCCTGCGGCCGGGATGGATCGTTCGCCGCGGTATTTCCGCTGTCGCTGTTATCCGCGGTGGCGCTACTCGCGGTCGCCGCATCGATCGCACCCGAAACATTTGTTCCGGCGGTGGTGACCGCGCTCAGCGGACCCGCGCTCGCGTTCGCACCGGCCGACGCCGAAGCGCTGACGCCGGCACCCAGGCCGGAAGCGCCACCCAAACCGGCGGCGGCGCCAATTCCCGCGGCGGCCATGCCGCCGACGCCGCCGTGCCCGCCGCCCATAGCAAGGGCGGCACCGCTCAGCGCGATGGGGGCCGAGCTCACGCCAATGATCAACGCGGATGCTACTTTGGTAAGATTGTTCATCGTCAATCCCCTATGGCAATTGTCGTTCATTCGAGCGCGGATGCCTCCGGGTCCGCCGCTCGTCGCAACGGCCTCGTAGAGGCGGTTTACGGCGGTAACGCGGCAAAGCCCGGGAAATATTGAGGCACCTGCGATCGCCGCACGCGTGTTGGGCACCCAGCGCACTTGATTGACGAAGCTTTCACCCCTCGCGTGTAAGCCAGCAGGCGGCCACCCTTGCTGCACCCCCGGAATCGGTACTATTGATTAGTGCTTTAACCCCTTTGGGGTACCGGTCGCGTAACGAATTCTTAAGCCGTTTGCGAAATAGGTTCGGGTGGCCGCCAAGCCGGGAAACGGGCGGTCGCGCGCTTAAGCTTGGGGGTCTCACATGCCGCATCGTCCGTCGTTTTCAGCGATCGCTTGCGTGGCGATAGCTTGCCTGTTCGCCCTGTCCGCGGCCGCCCAGAATGCGCGCCAGATCATGCGTGCGGTCGACGATTCGGATCGCGCGACCTTGTCCGGCAATGTCCGGCCCGAGGCCAACGGCGCGAACGATCGCGGCCGCGTCCCCGACGGCTTGCCGCTAACGCACATGCTGTTGCAGCTGCAGCGGTCGCCGCTACAGGAGCAGGCCGCCGCCGCTTACGTTGCGTCGCTCTACGATCCCGCTTCGCCCAATTATCACCAGTGGCTCACCGCGTCGGAATTCGGCGCCAGCTTCGGCGTCAACCCCTCCGACCTGGCCCAGATCGTCTCTTGGCTGACGAGCCATGGCTTCACCGTCAACCAGGTCTATCCGAACGGCATGCTGATCGACTTTTCGGGGACGGCCGGGCAAATCCGCGCGGCGTTCAAGACCGAAATTCACGACCTCAGCGTCAACGGCGCGGCGCATATCGGCAACATGGCCGATCCGCAGATTCCGGCGGCACTGGCGCCCGTCGTCGCCGGCATCGTGTCGCTGCACGATTTCATGCCGCACCACGCGGCCCACCCGCGCAGTTCCTACAGCTTCACCTCCAGCGGCATGACGGAATATGCCGTGGTGCCGGGCGACTTGGCGGTGATCTACAATTTTTCGCCGGTATTCAGCGCCGGCCTCTCGGGCCAAGGTCAGACTATCGTGGTGATCGAGGACACCAACGTCTATTCCACGGCGGATTGGACCGCGTTTCGCAGCGCGTTCGGCCTCTCCAGCTATACCGGCGCCAGCTTCAGCCAGGTCCATCCCGGTTCCAATTGCAGCAACCCGGGCGATGTCGTGGGCGACGATTTCGAGGCCATTCTCGATGCCGAATGGGCCAGCGCCGCCGCGCCCAGCGCCGCGATCGAGCTTGCCTCCTGCGCCGACACGCGCACGACGTTCGGCGGTTTGATCGCGCTGCAAAACCTGATCAGCAGCTCGAACCCACCCAAGATCGTCAGCATTTCCTACGGCGAATGCGAGACACTGAACGGTGCGACCAGCAACGCTGCCTATAACGCCGCCTATCAACAAGCCGCGGCCGAGGGCGTTTCGGTCTTCGTCGCCGCCGGCGATTGGGGCGCCGCCAGTATGCGACGCGGGCGGCAGCGAGACCGTCGCGACCCACGGTATCGGCGTCAACGCCTTCGCTTCGACGCCTTACAATGTCGCCGTCGGCGGCACCGATTTCGAGGACACGTATCTCGGCAAGGACTCGACCTACTGGAGCTCGAGCAATTCCAGCACCTACGTTTCGGCCAAATCGTATGTGCCGGAAATTCCCTGGAACGATTCCTGCGCCAGCACACTGATCGCGAAATATGTCATGGGTTCGGGCGTCACCTACGGTTCGACCGGCTTCTGCAACACCCGGACAGGCCGCGAATTCTTGACCATCGTCGCCGGCAGCGGCGGGCCCAGCGGCTGCGCCACCGGCAGTCCGTCGTCGTCCGGCGTCATCGGCGGTTCGTGCAAGGGCTACGCCAAGCCGAGCTGGCAATCGGTGCTCGGCAATCCGTCGGACGGCGTGCGCGATCTGCCCGATATCGCGATGTTCGCGGCCAACGGCGTGTGGGGGCACTATTACGTCACTTGCTATTCCAACCGCGCCGGCGGCGGCGCGCCCTGCACCGGCGCGCCGTCGAAATGGCCGGGCGCCGGCGGCACGTCGTTCGCCGCGCCCATCATGGCGGGCATCCAAGCGTTGGTGAACCAGAAGACGGGCGCCGCGCAGGGCACTGCCCAACTCGGTTTATTACGCCCTGGCCGCGGCCCAATATAAGGCGTCGACGACCAAATGCCTGTCAAGCAACAGCACATCGCCGGCGAGCGCCGGCTGCGTGTTCAATGATGTCGCCGTCGGCGACATGGACGTCAACTGCACCGGCAAGAACAATTGCTATCTCCCGTCCGGCAGCGACGGCGTGCTCTCGACCGCCAGCAAGAGTTACGCCCCCGCCTACGCGACCGGGACCGGCTGGGATTTCGCGACCGGCCTCGGTTCCGTAAACGTGTCAAATTTGGTCAACGGCTGGTCCTCCGTGACGCCGTTGAAGGTCACAACCAAATAATGAACGCGCGGAGCGCGGCGATTCTCGCAGTGGCGGCGGTGCTCGCCGCTGCCGTCGCGGCCGAGCTGGCGAGTGACGCCGGCCGGCGCGACGTGGGAACCGCGCCCAATCCGACCACCGTGTCATCGCCAGCAATGTCGGCAACCCGGCAACCGCTTTCCAGGACCGAATTCGCCGCCGCGATACTGGCGCGGCCGCTCTTTGCGACAGATCGGCGGCCGCCAACGACGGCGGGAGCCGAGACCGGCATACCCGTTGCCGAGGCGTCGTTGCCGCGCCTCGCCGGCATCGTCACCGGCGGCGGCGCGCGGTTCGCCATATTCCAGCCGACCGATGCGGCGTATCCGATCGTCGTTGGAGAAAAAGACAAAATCATTGGACGCACGGTCGTTGGCATCGGCCCGGCCGAGGTGGTGCTCCGTGACGTTGACGGCGATGTGCATCGGTATCCACTTCCAACCGGGGGCGCGGAACGGATAGCGATCACGGCGATCGAGCCGGTTCTGCCACCGCCAAATCCCAACCGCCGGATCGTGCCGCCGTCGGGCCCCATCAACACGGTCAAACCGTAACGACCCCGCCAGCACCGTCCCGCCGCGCTCCAGCCGCGCTGAAAAATATTGGTTTGCGCCGTTGCCTCGATAGGATGGCCCGGCGCGGAACCGGGAGAGGATCGCATGGCCGGTGAGTTCGACCTGGTGGTGGCGGGGAGCGGCATCGCCGGCTTGAGCGCGGCGCTGACCGGCGCGCGGCTCGGCTTGCGGACGCTGTGCCTCACCGGCGACGTGCTCGGCGGGCAATTGCTCAGCATCAACAAGATCGACGGCTATCCCGGCTTCCCCGACGGCATCGCCGGCTACGATCTCTGCCCGATGACCCAGGAGCAGGCGGTCGCGGCCGGGCGCGGAGATCGCCGCGGCCACGCTCGACGGATTGGCGCCGCAGGACGGGCGCTGGCGTCTTGTCACCGGCGACGGCGAAATCGTCTGCGCGCGGCGTCGTGCTGGCGACCGGCGCGCGCCTTGAAGGAGCTTGGCGTGCCGGGCGAGGAGCGGCTTCGCGGCAAGGGCGTCAGCCATTGCGCCTCATGCGACGCGCCGCTGTTGCGCGGCAAGCCGGTGGTGGTGATCGGCGGCGGCGATTCGGCGTGCCAAGAGGCGCTGACCCTGGCCGAGGCGGCGTCGAAGGTGACGCTGCTCCATCGCGGCGCGGAATTGTCGGCGCAACGCGCCTATCGCGACGCGGTGATGCAGCAGACCAATATCGAGGTCCGGTTTCATCATGTCGCCGAAGAGATATTGGGCGAGAGCGGCGTCACCGCCGTCCGTGCCCGCGGCCAGGACGGTGCCAGCGGCGACATCGAGGCGGCGGGCGCGTTCGTCTATATCGGCTTGGCGCCGGCGACGGCCTTTCTCGGCGGCGCGATCACGCTCGGGCCCGATGGCCGGATTCCGACCGACGCCGCGCTCCGCACGGCGTTGACCGGCGTCGCCGCGGCGGGCGCGGTGCGCGCGGGTTGGGCCGGGCCGCGCCGCGGCTTCGGCGGGCGACGGCGCCGCCGCCGCGATTGCCATCGCGAATTATCTGCGCCAAGATCGCTGGCGCGATGGCTGAGTTACTGACGGTCCACGACCCACGCGGTTATCCGCCCAAGGTGCAAGGCAAGCGCCTGGCGCCGCGGCTCGATTCGCTCGACGGCAAGGTCGTCTACCTGGTCGATTGCCTGTTCGACAATTCCGAAGTCTTCATGGACCAACTCAAGGACTGGTTCGGGCAGCATCTTCCGGCTGTCGAGACGCGGATCATCAAGCCGCGCGAAAGCTGGGTCGACGATCCCGGCATGCGCGCCGTCATCGAAAAGGAGGGCGACGCCGCGATTCTCGGCGTCGGCTTATGAAGCACCTGTAGCCCCACGGTCGTGGGGTTGACCATGGCGCTGGAAGAGCAAGGGGTGCCGAGCGTGGCCGTGCACACCCACACCTTCGCCCGCCTCGCCCGCGCCACCGCCCTTGCCAACGGCATGCCCCGCACCCGCCAGGCCTTCGTGCCACAGCCGCTGGTCGGCCAGACCGCGGCGCAGCTCCGCGCCTATGTCGAGGGCACGGATCCGATCTCCAAGCGGCCCTTCGTGCAGGAGATCATCGAAGGCGTCACCAAGCCGCTCGAAGGCGAGGATCTGAAGGGCCTGTCGTTCGAACGCTCGACCCCGCGGCTCTTGGCGCCGGACACCGAGGAAAATCTGTGGCGCCTCTTCGAGGATAATCACTGGACCGACCACCTGCCGATCATCCTGCCGACCGAGGAGCGGGTGGCCGCGATGCTCAAGGGTACCAGCCACAAACCCGACGAAGTGGTGGGTCGGATGCGCCCCGCCAATTTCCGCGAGTTCTGGGAATACACGGTCGAGAAAGTCGCGGTGAACGCGGTGATGGCCGGTTGCCGGCCCGACTATTTTCCGGTGGTCCTGGCGCTGGCGGCGAGCGGCGTCAGCGCGCGGTCCAGCAGCACGACCTCGATGGCCAACATCGCCGTGGTCAACGGCCCGATCCGCAACCAGATCGGCATGAATTCGGGCATGGGCGTGCTCGGCCCCTATAACCACGCCAACGCCACCATCGGCCGCGCCTATAACCTTTTGTCGCAGAACTTGCAGGGCGGATCGGTGCCGGGCGAAAGCTATATGGGCTCGATGGGCAACCCGCTGAACTATTCCGCCTGTTTCGCCGAGGCCGAGGAACGCAGCCCGTGGGCGCCGCTCCATGTCCAGAAGGGCATGAAGCCCGAGGACAGCGCCGTCACCATCTTCTTCGGCGGCTGGTACATCGCCTCGGGCTTCGGCCCGCGCGAGACCTGGAAAGAGCAGCTCCACCGCGCCCTGGTGACGTTCAACTTCATCCCGCCGTTCCTTGTCATGGACCCGATCTGCGCGCGCTATTTCAAGGATCTCGGCTTCGACACCAAGGAAAAGCTGATCCAGTGGCTCAGCGAGAACTCGCTGCAGTCGGCGCGCGAATATTGGGACGAGCAGTGGATTCAGACGCTGCACAAGCCGCTGGCGGTGGCCGGGGTCGAGCCGTTCGCGACGCGCCTCAAGGCCGCGCCAGACCAGCTCATCCGGATTTTCGAGCCCAGCGACATCAACATCATTGTCGCCGGCGGCGAGACCCAGGGCGCCTGGAAGATGATCGGCGGCCGCCTCACCAAGACGGTTTCGATCGATCCCTGGCGATAGGGCTTGAGGCCTAGGAGTTGTAAGCGGCGAGAACCAGGAGCACGACCACGATCGCGCCGCAAATTGCGAGAAAGATCGATACGCCGCGTCGTAGGGTCGAGTCCATTTGATCGCCAGAGTAGCATAAAAGGTTCGCCGGTTCACACCACTTTGCCCCGAGTTGCGACGGTGGACGCGGCGCCGCCGATCTTGAGATAATCCGGTATGACCACCGCGGAACGCATTCCCATTGTCGTCATCGGCTCCGGCTTTGGCGGCATCGCCATGGCGATCGCGCTGCGCCGGGCGGGAGAGCGCGACTTCGTCATGCTGGAGCGTGCGACCGACGTCGGCGGGGTGTGGCGCGACAATTCCTATCCGGGCGCCGCATGCGACGTGGTCTCGCGCATGTATTCCTTTTCGTACGATCAGGACTATGAGTGGAGCACCGCCTTCGCGCCGCAGCCGGAAATCTTCTCCTATATCCGCAAAGTGGTCGACCGCCACGATTTGCGCGCGCACATCCGATTCAACACCGAGGTCGCGAGCGCGCGGTTCGATGAGGGGAACGGTATATGGCGGGTCGAGACCGCAACAGGCGACGTAATCGAGACTCCGGTCTTGATTTCCGCGGTCGGTCTGTTCAACCGCGTCAAAATCCCCGATTTCCCCGGCCGCGACGGCTTCAAGGGCGTCCAGTTCCATTCCGCGCGGTGGCGGCACGATTTCGACCTGCGGGGCAAGACCGTCGCCGTGTTCGGAAACGGCGCCAGCGCGGTACAATTCGTGCCCAAAGTCGCGGCTCAGGTGAAACAGCTCTATCTCTATCAGCGCACGCCCCAATACGTGCTGCCCCGCAGCATCTTTCCCGGCACCGGCGAGTGGGACGCGTGGCTTCAGCGCCGCCGTTGGCTGCGCGGCCTGGCGCGCCTGAAAATTTTCTTGGCCTACGAGAAATTCGTCTGGCGCCGCAAATGGCGGCCAAGTGCGCGGCTGCGCGGCGAGGCCGGATATCGCGCGATGCTGGCGGCGAAGGTCAAGGACCCGGCGCTGAGGGCGAAACTGACGCCGAACTATCCGATCGGATGCAAGCGCCAGCTGGTCTCCAATGAATGGCTCGACACGCTGATCCGGCCCAATGTCGAGGTCGTCGACGCGCCGGTCGCGGCATTCACGGCGGGCGGCATCCGAACCGCGGACGGCGAGGAGCGCGCGGTCGACGCCATCATCTACGGTACCGGCTTCACCCCGACCGACTATCTTCAGCCGATGCACGTCACCGGTCTCGGCGGCCGGGATTTGAACCAGGCGTGGCGCGAAGGCGCCGAGGCCTATCTCGGGATCACGGTGACCGGCTTCCCCAATTTCTTCATGCTGTACGGGCCCAACACCAACGCCATCACCAGCATCATCTTCATGCTCGAATGCCAGGCACGGTACATCGTCGATTGCATCCGCGCTCTGCGTCACCGCGAGGCGCGCTACATGACGGTCCGCGAGCCGGCGCAGCGCCGCTTCGTCGCCATGCTGCAACGGCGCATCGCGCCGACGGTGCAAGCGATGAGCATTTGCCACACCTATTACAAGAACGAGTTCGGCCGCGTCACCACCAACTGGCCGGGTTATGCGTTCGAATATCGCTGGCGCACCCGAGCGGTGCGGCCGCGCGATTATGATTTCGTCGGGAGAACGCCGTGAACGAGAATTTTTCATCGGTCTACGAAGCCATCGCCGACGCGGACAAATCCGCGACGGCGCTCGTGCACGGCGCGCGCCGCGTCAGCTGGGGCGAACTCGACGAACGCGCGGCGCGTCTCGCGGCGTACTTCCAGTCCGCCGGATTGCAGCCGGGCGCGCGCATCGTCATCGCGCTGTGGAATTCGGTCGAATATGTCGAGACGCTGCTGGCGGCGTGCAAGGCGCGCATGGTGCCGGTCAACATCAACTACCGCGCCAGCCCGCGAGAGCTGCGTCATTATTTCGAACGCAGCGACGCCGCCGCCATCGTGTTCCACCGGTCGCTCGGCGCCACCGTCGCCGAGGCGGCGGATTTGCTGAAGCCGCCGCGCGCCCTGATTTGCGTCTCCGATCATTCGGGCGCCGCGCGGCCGCCGGGCAGCGTCGATTACGCCGAAATCATCGCCAAGACCGCGCCGATGCCGCGCACGACGCGCAGCGGCGACGATCAACTCATCATGTTCACCGGCGGCACCACCGGATTGCCGAAAGCCGTGCTGTGGCGGCATCGCGACATCCTGGCGCTGTTGTCGCGCAACGCCGGCGGCGCCACCGATTTCGACCAGTTCGCGGCGGCGGCGCGGGCCGCCCGCAAGGCGGGCACGCAGCCGCACACCTTCATGCTGCCGCCGTTGATGCATTCGACCGGGCTGTTCGGCACCATGGGCGCGCTGGTCGGCGGCGGCACGGTGGTATTTTCGGAATTGCGTTCGCTCGATCCCGACCTGGTATGGCGCGAGATCAAGCGTGAGCGGGTCGAGAGCATGACGATCGTCGGCGACGTGTTCTCGCGGCCGCTGACCGACGCGCTGCGCCGCCTGCCGCCCGCCGAGGCGCGCGACGCCGTGTCGAGCCTCAAGATCGTCCGCAGCGTCGGCGTGCGCTGGTCGCCCGACGCCAAGGCCGATCTCTTGCAATTCGGCGACATGATTTTGCTCGACGTGCTGGCCTCGAGCGAAGGCGGCGCGGTCGCGAGCTGGGAGACCAAGAAGATCGACGGCAAGGTCGTGACCAACTACACGCTGATGCCGCATGCCTTCCTGATGGACGAGGACGG
The DNA here is from genome assembly GCA_963729845.1 of uncultured Alphaproteobacteria bacterium. Taxonomy (GTDB): domain Bacteria; phylum Pseudomonadota; class Alphaproteobacteria; order ATCC43930; family CGMCC-115725; genus JAATGI01. The sequence continues at coordinate 115,474 of CAVSQC010000006.1, read as the reverse complement.
CGGCCGCGTCGCGCTCGGCTCCGGCAAGACCGGCATCGTCGTCTCCGCCGGCGTCCTGCCCGACGGCTATATCGGCGAGCGCGCCGACGGCACCACCGGCACGTTCCGCGTCATCGACGGCAAGCGCGTCGTCGTCACCGGCGACTTCGCGCGCGCCGAGCTCGACGGCACCCTGACCCTGATCGGCCGCGGCTCCAGCGTCATCAACTCGGGCGGCGAAAAAATCTTCGCCGACGAGATCGAGCAGGTGATCGCCCAACATCCCGCCGTCGCCGACGTAATCGTCGCCGGCGTCCCCGATCCGCGGTGGGGCCATCTCGTCGGCGCGGTGGTGGCGCTGCGCCCCGGCGTCACCGTCGACGAAACCGAACTCGCCGAGTTGGTCGGCAGCGAGCTCGCCGGCTACAAAAAGCCGCGCCAGTTCCGCTTTGTCCCGTCCATCGAGCGCAAGGCCACCGGCAAGGCCGACCGGCAATGGGCGGCGGCGCTGCTCGCCGAGAAGAATTAGCGTACACCCGCGAGGACCGGGCTGGCTGTTTCTGCTGTTATGTGCAGCGAAAAAGCAGCCAAATCGTTAACGCCGGCTTCCGCTCGGACGGGCGCGGTCGTCTTACGTCGCAAGCCCTCCTCTCACCGGCCCGGCTGAAGGTCCTGTCCGCATGATCGCTCCTCCGCTCCGTTCCTTGGATGGCATCCTTAGCACAAAACAAGAACAATGTCAAGTATTTTGCGTACAGGCCGGAAGCAGGGGAAGCCGGGAGTCACAACCCCAGGGCAAATCAACCACGGCAACCGGCCCGATGCCGGCATGGAGCGCGCCACCTCGTCAGCGATCCGGGCACGTTTGGGCTAAGATTTTGTCGAACTGAGCCGGCGTCAGCGAGTCAGATCAGATCGATTGAGCTCACGCGCCGAGAGCGCTATCCGAATTGCCTCAGCGAGCGACGAGGCTTCCATTTTTCGCATCGCGCACGCCCGATGAACCTCGACCGTCCTTTGGCTAATGTTGAGGCGCGCCGCGATTTCCTTGTTCGAGCAACCCTCGACGACGAATTCTAGAGTTTCGCGCTGGCGCGGGGTTAGGCGGGAGAGGCGCTTGGCGGCCTCCGCCGTTTCCCCGCAACGCTGAGGGATCACTATGCCCGTGCTTTCGGTCGCGCCTTGCAAGCTCTCGCTTGAGAACCGATTTTCGAGGCGATCGAACGCAGTGAGGAGCATGTCGAGCTTCGCTCCATCCGTCGATAAGGGGAGAACCATTCGCTCGACGACCCATCGTGTCTGACCGACGGGTTCATTGAAATGTTGCACAATCGAAGGCCCGCCGGTGGAAAGCACCTGTTCAAAATGGTGCTTGGCGACGAAAGTCCATTCCTGGTCAGGCGCATCATCGATAAATCGTCCAGTCAAGTCCACGCCGAGGAGTTCCGCCATCTTCGCGCCGTGGACGCGATAGAAGAACCGTGTCGGATCATCCTGTCGAATCTCAACCAACGAAATGATGCCGATGGCGTAGCCAAAATCGTTGGGATCGAAGTGGCGAAACAGCATAAAGGGCACCCCCATCCGGCGGCGCTGCCAATCCCCCAGCAATCTCTCCAATCTTTTGGAAACGACCTTCACTCAAAATCCAATCCAACTCTGGTTGAAAAGCGCCACAGTGCGAAGATCGTCGGCCCCCGTCCTTGATGCGAATCAAAGCAGGGCCCACAGCGCACGATCAACTTGACTCCTTAAGCGCGCCTTGGATTAGCCGAACTGGGCACTGAATGATCGCGTTGTCGCAGTCGCTGCCGTAGCGTTCCGATCGTAGCGCGAACATCGACGGGAGAAAGCCGGTCACGCACCATCATAAGGTGTATGATCGGGTCGTTGAGCAGCTCATCAAGCGAAATCTCTGATTCTTGCGTCACGCGCTTCTCCATTGCATCCGACCCGAGGCCGGACACCACCTGTCGATAACAACAATAGAGAGTTCCGCCCGCTCAAGCTTGGCGGCAAATACCAAGCTTTTGCATGCAGCGACAGAAAATGAACGCCTTGCCTGAGCGCCGTCCGACCCTATCTCTTTGCTGGGGCCGAATGGAGGAGGCAACGCATGATAGAGGGGCGACCCCTTGGCGCTTATCCAAATTTCAGAGCCGATACGGTCGAGTTGCTGTGCGAAAGCGTGAATCACAAGTTGGCGGCGAAAATTCTCAGGGTGGGAGAGCCAACAATGCCCGTCGCCGCGGCTGGAAATCTTTTCCATCTGCCTTCAACGGATTTGTGGTTTTGCTCCTATGGTCTGCCCATCTCGCTGAAATTTGCAGAAAGTGATTTTTTTCGAATCCAATTTTACCGCGCCGGCGTCGGCGCGACATGGGTTGGCGATGAGCCGATACCAGTGACGGCTCGTCAATCTTGTATTGCCTCAGCGGCGACAGACGTCGATTTTGGTCTCGATTTCCAACAATTTGCTTGGCGTGTGCCGCGCCGAATCGTCAATCAGAAACTGGCGGCGCGGACTGGGCGGCCGGTGACGCGACCGGTCGAGTTCGACCATCGGCTCGACATGTTGACGACGCCATCGGCGGCCCTCCGGGAAATCTTCGATTCACTCGTGCTCAATATCGATTCCGCGTCGCCTAGTTCGGCGAAGCTCGTGCTTCCGGAACTGGAGAACGCACTCATTGTATCGCTGCTATGCACCGCCCAACACAATTATCGTGACCTGCTCGACGGTCCGACACCGAGCGCAGCCCCGTGGCAAGTCCTGCGCGCGGAGCGCTACATCGAGGCACACTGGGACGAGCCGATCACCATCGAAGATATGGTGTCGGCAACCGGGGCTAGCGCACGAAGCATTTTCAGGGCGTTCAAGAAAAGTCGTGGTTATTCTCCATTCCAATTCGTCAAGGAATTGAGATTGCAGCAAGCTAGGCGCATGCTCGATTCCGACGCCTCCGATCTCACCGTCACCGAAGTCGCGGTGACGTGCGGCTTTGAAAATCTTAGCCGTTTCAGCAAGGATTTTTCTCGCGCCTTCGGCGAGCTGCGAGCCGCCATCGGCAGTCAGAAATCGCAGAAGAGCGACAGTCCGCGACCCGTTGTAACCATATCCGGTTAGGGTCCAGGCTGTGTGGAAACGCGTTGATCTGGTAATTTGATTCCGGTCTACGGAGGTCGGGATGAAGCGCTTTATTGAGGGCGAGGACCGCCGGCAAGCGACGCTGCTTCCTGATTGCCTAGACGACTACGTGGCCGCGGACAACCCGGTTCGGGTGGTTGAGGTGTTCACCGGCGAACTCGATCTCGCGGCCCTGGGTTTTGCGGGCATGGTGCCGGAGGTAACCGGTCGTCCGGCTTACCATCCGGCGACCCTGTTCAAGATCTACTTGTACGGCTATCTCAACCGCATCCAGTCAAGCCGGCGGCTCGAACGAGAGACCCAGCGCAACATCGAGCTTATGTGGCTGACGGGCCGGCTGATGCCGGACTTCAAGACCATCGCCGACTTCCGCCGCGACAACGGGCCGGCAATCCGTGCAGCCTGCACACAGTTCGTTGTGCTGTGCCGCCGGCTCAACCTGTTCAGCCATGTTGTCGTTGCGATCGACGGGAGCAAGTTCAAGGCCGTCAACAATCGCGACAAGAACTTCACGGTGGCCAAGGTCGGCAAACGCATCGAGCAGGTCGAAGCCAGCATCGCGCGCTACCTTGCGGCGCTGGATCGGGCCGATCGGCAAGACTGTGATGTCGCCGAGGCCCAGATGCTGATTCCGGGGGAAGTCGCCCGCCATTCCGGAATGATGTCGCCCGCCATTCCGGAATGATGTCGCCCGGCGTTCCGAGATGATTTCGCCCGCCGTATCGGGATGATGTCGCCGGGGTAAAGAGCGCCTCTGCTGGCGCGTTTAGGGTCCCTTCTTCGGCTTTTGCCACGGGAGGGACCGATGCCAGCAGAGAGGATTGCGATGCGCCAAGTGCGCGATGTGCTCCGGTTGAAGGCCGCCGGGATATCCGGCAACGAGATCGCCCGGCGGGTCGGCGTTGCGCCGTTGACCGTGCGGCTGACATTGAAGCGGCTCACCGCCGCCGGGCTGAGCTGGCCGTTGCCGGCGGAGACGACCGACGCCGCGCTGGAGGCGCAGCTCTTCACCGCGGTCGGCACCAAGCAAGGCCACCGCCGCCGCGCCGAGCCCGATTGGGCGGCGGTTCACCACGAGCTGAAGCGCAAGCATGTGACGCTGCAGATCTTGTGGGACGAGTACATCGAGCGGCATCCCGACGGCTATCGCTATTCGCGGTTTTGCGAGCTGTATCGTGGCTGGGCGTCACGGATTTCGGTGACGATGCGGCAGAGCCACGCCGGCGGCGATAAGTTGTTTGTCGATTACGCCGGCGACACGGTACCGGTGATCATCGACCGGCTCACCGGGGAGATCCGCCCGGCGCAAATCTTCGTCGCCGTGCTGGGAGCTTCCAGCTTCACCTACGCCGAAGCAACCTGGACCCAGGCACTCGCCGACTGGATCGGCGCCCACACCCGGGCTTTCGAGGCGATCGGCGGGGTGCCGAACCTGCTGGTGCCGGACAATACCAAGGTGGCCGTGATCAAGGCTTGCCTCTACGAGCCGCAGGTCAACCGCACCTATCAGGATATGGCGGCGCATTACGACACGGCGATCCTGCCGGCACGGCCGCGGCGGCCCCGCGACAAGGCGAAAGTCGAGGCGGCGGTGTTGATCGTCGAGCGCTGGCTATTTGGCCGGCTGCGCCATCGCCGCTTCTACAGCCTGGCCGAGCTCAACGCGGCAATCAGTGAGTTACTGCGCCAGCTCAACGAGGAGCGGCCGATCCGCCGCCTCGGCGTCACCCGCCGTGCCCTGCTCGAGGAACTCGATCGGCCGCACCTCAAGGCGTTGCCAATCGAGCCTTATGTCTTTGCCGAATGGCGGCTGCGCCGCGTCGGCATCGATTACCACGTCGAGGTCGAGGCCCACTTCTACAGCGTGCCCTACTGCTTCGCCCGTCGCGAGGTCGAGGTGCGACTGACGCCGCGCACTGTCGAGGTCTTTCTGAAGGGCGAGCGGATCGCCGCGCATCTGCGCTCCAGCGGCAATCACCGCCACACCACCGTGCCCGCGCACATGCCGTCAAGCCATCGGCGCTATGCCGACTGGACGGTTGAGCGCATTCGCCGGGAGGCTGCCACGATCGGGCCCGCCACCGCGGCCTTATGCGAGCTGATCCTGGAGCACCGGCCCCACCCCGAACAGGGTTTCCGCTCCTGCCTCGGAATTGTGCGACTGGTCCGGCCGTTTGGCGCAGACCGCCTCGAAGCCGCTGCCGTGCGCGCCATCGAGATCGGCACCCTCAACTATGGCTCGGTGCGCTCGATCCTCGACAACAAGCTCGATCGCCAGGCCGCCCAACCGCGGTCGGCCGATGCCGTCACGATCCTCCACCCCAATATCCGCGGACCCCGTTACTACCACTAACTTATTGAGGAGAACGACGTGCTGACCCATCCGATACTCGATCAGCTCAGCCAACTCGGCCTTTCCGGCATGGCGCAAGCCTTCGCCGAACTCGAAGCCTCCGGCGAGGGCGCGACCCTGACCCATGCCGACTGGCTCGGCTTGCTGGTCGATCGCGAGATCACGCAACGCCGCGACAAACGCCTTGCCACTCGGCTGCGCTATGCCCGATTGCGCCACCATGCCGTCATCGAGGATGTCGATTACCGCGCCCCGCGCGGCCTCGACCGCGCTCTGTTCCATAAGCTCGCGGACGGCGAATGGATCGTCACGCACGACAATTTGATCCTATGCGGTCCAACCGGCGTCGGCAAAAGTTGGCTTGCATGTGCCATCGGCCAAAAGGCTTGCCGCGACAACCGATCGGTCCTTTATCAGCGCGTGCCCAAGTTGTTCGCCGATCTCGCGCTGGCGCGCGGCGATGGCCGCTATGCCCGCATCATGCGCGGCCTCAGCGGCGCCCAGTTGCTCATTCTCGACGATTGGGGGCTCGACCCGCTCGATGCCGCCGCGCGCCGCGATCTCTACGAGATCCTCGAAGAACGATACGGCCGCCGCTCAACCATCCTCACGAGCCAGATCCCGGTTGACAAATGGCATGAGGTCATCGGCGATCCCACCTATGCCGACGCCATCCTCGATCGCCTCGTCCACAACGCCTATCGCATCGATCTCACCGGTGACAGCCTGCGCCGGACCCGACCCAAAACAGCCTCAAAGGATTGACCGCCGACCCAATACTTGCCAAAACCACTCAGCCAGCAGGACGCCGCTCACGCGGGCGACATCAAATCGGAATGGCGGGCGACATGATCTCGGAATAGCCAGGCGATATCACCGGAATCCGCAGCCCAGACGACCCGGCTCAAGGAAAAGATCGATGGACTGCGCCGACAGATGCAGTCTCTCAAGGCCATGGGGCAGCAGGTCGAGGCCGCGCCCGACCAGCAGGTCTCACTGACCGACCCTGATGCGCGGTCGATGGCGACGAGCGGCAAAGGGACTGGCATCGTCGGCTACAACGTGCAGGTAGCAGTTGACGCCCAGCATCATCTGATTGTCGCGCACGAGGTGACCAACGTCGGCACCGATCGGGCTCAACTAGTTCCGATGGGACGCAAGGCGCAAGACGCAACAGGATGCCGTGAGGTCACCATCTTGGCCGATCGGGGCTACTACAATGGCGACCAGGTCCTGGCGTGCGAGGACACCGGTGTGCTGCCCTGCATTCCCAAAACCCTGACCTCCGGTAACGTCAAGCGTGGCCTCTTCACCGTGCAAGACTTCGTCTACGACGCCGAGAACGACCATTACACCTGCCCGGCTGGCAAGCACCTCACGAAGGGTGCTCTGCGATCGGACCGCCGGGACAACATCGATCATTACCGCAATCTCACGGCTTGCCCCACCTGCACGCTCAAGTCTCGGTGCACGACCGACAAGGTGAAACGAGTGAAGCGTTGGGAGCACGAGGGCGTTCTCGACAAAATGCAGGTCAGGCTCGACCGCATGCCCAATGCCATGGGCGTTCGCCGACAAACCGTCGAGCATCCGTTCGGAACCCTCAAGGCGTGGATGGGGAGCACCCATTTCCTGACCAGGACGCTCGGAAAGGTTCAAACTGAAATGAGCCTGCACGTGCTGGCCTACAACGTGAAGCGAATGATCAACATCCTCGGCGTCAGGCTATTGATGGAGGCGATCGCAGTCTGATTGCGATCTCCGTCTGATCGCACCTGCGGATATAGAAGCACTCGGCGACGACCCAAACCTCATCCTTAAACGCGTTTTTACACAGCCTCGGTCAAAACCCGACGAAAATTGCTCGGCATGAGATTGAACGGCTCAGGACCAAAAAAAGGGCCGCGGTGAACCGCGGCCCTCTTCATCGTCGTAACAGAAACGGGATTTAGAAGTCCATCCCATCCATACCGCCCATGCCACCGCCACCCGGCGGGCATCTGCGGCTTCTTCTCCGGCCTCTCGGCGACCATGGCTTCGGTCGTCACCAACAGGCCCGCGACCGAGGCCGCGTCCTGCAAGGCGCAACGCACCACCTTGGTCGGATCGATGATGCCGGACTTGACCATATCGACATAGGTGCTCGACTGAGCATCGAAGCCGAAATTGGCGTTGTTGCTCTCCAGCAGCTTGCCGATCACGATCGAGCCGTCCATGCCGGCATTCTCGGCGATCAGCCGAGCCGGCACTTGCAACGCCCGTTTCACGATATCGATGCCGACGCGCTGATCGTCATTGTCGTATTTCAGCTTCGCCAGCACTTTGGTGGCCTGCAACAGCGCGACGCCGCCGCCCGCCACGATGCCTTCCTCGACCGCGGCGCGGGTCGCGTGCATCGCGTCGTCGACGCGATCCTTGCGCTCCTTCACCTCGACCTCGGTAGCGCCGCCGACCCGGATCACCGCGACGCCGCCCGCGAGCTTGGCCAGCCGCTCTTGCAGCTTCTCGCGGTCATAGTCGGAGGTGGTCTCCTCGATCTGCGCCTTGATCTGGGCGATACGGCCCTCGATATCCTTCTTCTTGCCGGCGCCATCGATGATGGTGGTGTTTTCCTTCTCGATGCGCACCCGCTTCGCCTTGCCCAGCATGTCGAGCGTGACGTTCTCGAGCTTGATGCCGAGATCCTCGCTGATGAGTTGGCCGCCGGTCAGAATCGCGATGTCCTCGAGCATCGCCTTGCGGCGATCGCCGAAGCCAGGCGCCTTCACCGCCGCGACCTTGAGGCCGCCGCGCAGCTTGTTGACGACGAGCGTGGCAAGCGCCTCGCCCTCGACATCCTCGGCCACAATCAACAACGGCTTGCCGGACTGCACCACCGCTTCGAGAACCGGCAACATGGCCTGGAGGCCCGCCAGCTTCTTTTCATGGAGCAGGATGTACGGGCTGTCGAGCTCGCACACCATCTTCTCGGCGTTGGTGATGAAATAGGGCGAGAGGTAACCGCGATCGAACTGCATGCCCTCGACCGTGTCGACGTCGGTTTCCATGCCCTTCGCCTCCTCGACCGTGATCACGCCCTCATTGCCGACCTTCTGCATCGCTTGGGCGATCTTCTGGCCGATGTCGGTCTCGCCATTGGCGGCGATGGTGCCGACCTGCGCGATCTCATCGTTGGTCGAGACCTTCTTGGAGCGCTTTTTCAGGTCCTCGACTACCGCCGCGACGGCGAGATCGATGCCGCGCTTCAGATCCATCGGGTTCAGGCCGGCCGCGACCGACTTCACGCCTTCACGGACGATGGCCTGCGCCAAAACGGTGGCGGTGGTGGTGCCGTCGCCGGCGAGGTCAGCGGTCTTGGATGCGACTTCGCGCAGCATCTGCGCGCCCATATTCTCGAACTTGTCCGAAAGCTCGATTTCCTTGGCGACGGTGACGCCGTCCTTGGTGATACGCGGCGCGCCGAAGCTCTTATCGAGGATGACGTTGCGGCCCTTCGGCCCCAGCGTCACCTTGACCGCGTTGGCGAGAATGTCGACGCCGCGGAGCAGACGCTCGCGCGCATCGCCATGAAATTTGACTTCTTTCGCTGCCATGATTGATTACCCTTTTCCGATCGCTGCTGCTTAAGCGGCTTTGCGCTTGCTGGCGCCGGCACCCTCGAGCACGCCGAGAATGTCCGACTCTTTCATGATGATGAGTTCTTCGCCTTCGAGCTTGATTTCCGAGCCCGACCATTTGCCGAACAGCACCCGGTCGCCGGCCTTGACATCGAGCGGATGAACCTTGCCCGACTCGTCGCGGTTGCCGGGGCCAACGGAGACGACTTCGCCCTCCTGCGGCTTTTCCTTGGCGGTGTCGGGAATGATGATGCCGCCCAAGGTCTTTTCCTCGGATTCGATGCGGCGAATCAGGACGCGGTCCTGTAAGGGCCTGAATTTCATGGACAAACCTCCAGTTGTGACTTGGCGATTCTGGCTCGGCGAAGGGGCCTGCTAGCACTCAGCTCCGCCGAGTGCCAGAGACATAAGAGAACACCCCCTACCACGTCAAGGGCAGTCGCCGAATAAATGTGGCCGATTTGTCGCGAGTTGCGGTGGGGATTGGCACTTGGCCCGACTGAGTGCTGCTAACATGCTGAAATAACACACTTTCTTCTTGATCTGACGGGGAACGCGCGCGAGCCTCCATGGGTTGGCATGAAGCATGAATTGCGCAGCCGTGTCCGACCAACGCAAACGGAGCCGACGATGAAGCCAGTCGCAGTGCCCAATCTCGCCTACCGCCTGACCACGGCGGAAATCCTCTATCATTTGCCCGACCATCCCCATGTCCTGCAAAGCTTTGTCTGGCAGCAGATGGATTTGGCGCCCGATTTTCCGGCACTGCACCGTTTCCTCACGCATTGGCGCACCGCGATCGTCGCCAAGCTTCATTCCGTCACGGTGGCGCAGACCCCGATCCTGGGCCGGGCCGAACTGCGGCACGCTGCGGTGTCGCTCCAGCTCCACTGACGACGCGCAACCCGCGCGGACCAATTATTACCGTCAACGACTGCGCGCTTGCGGCGGCGCCACCAGGCATGGTGGAACACCGGACCCGATAACGGTGTTTAGAATTCGATGACGACGACTATCGACGACAGCCGGTCCGAAATCCTCGCCGAGGTCCGTGCGAAACGGGAAAGCGCGCTTCGCTATGCCCGTGGCGGAAACGCGCGTGAGGAGGAATATTGGCTCGGCGTCGCCGGGCGCATGACGGCTTGGATCGAGCATTTGGAACACGACAGCGCGCGCACCATGCCGTCGTGGGCCGGTCTGGACCGTAATGGCGCCCGCCCGGGTATCGACTTGCCGCCCAACGCGCGTCCGCAACGGGCTATAGTGCCGGCAGAAGCCGCGGAACAGCCGCGCCGTTCCTATAGTTTCAACGTCCGGCCGGCGATCCAAACCAGCCCGATCGTGGCCGTCATGACCAGCATGACGCTGCCCGTGGTGCCGAGCGCGCCGATCACCCCGTCGGCCAGCGCCATGACCGCGCCCAGGACGGTGTCGAACAAGCCGATCACCTGATCCATTCGCTTCCCCTCCTGTTGGCCGCGCCCAGCGCCTCTTTTGTTGCGAGCGGTTGCGCGACCGACTTAGAGCATCGCGGCAAAGCCTGGGACCGCGCATGTTGCCAACAGGTTAAACTCGGGATTTAAGGCAAAATCGGCGGCTGCCCCTTAAAGGCGAATGATGTAATAATTCTTCACATGAGTTGGACCGGCCGCGGCGGCGGCCATGAGCGGCGCGGCTATCACCACGGCAATCTGCGCGAGGCGCTGATCGAAGCGGCGTTGGCATTGATCTCCGAGCTCGGCCCTTCCGGCTTCACCGTGGCCGAGGCCGCGCGGCGGGCCGGTGTCAGTCCGGCGGCGCCCTATCGTCATTTCCGCGATGCCGAGGCCTTGCTGGCCGAGATCGCGTTGCGCGGTTTCGACCGTTTCACCGCGGCGCTGGCGCAAGCGTGGAACGGCGGCAAGCCCGACCCGTTGCGAGCGTTCGAGAATGTCGGCCGCGCCTATCTCGCCTTTGCGCGCGAAGAACCCGCCTTCTACGCAGCCATGTTCGAGACCCGCATCAATTTCGACGTTTACCCGCCGCTGCACGTCGCGTCCGACCGGGCCTTCGCCATTTTGCGGGAGGCCGCCGAACGGCTGACCGCGACGCTGCCGCCGACGCGGCGGCCACCCGCGCTGATGATCGCGCTCCATGTCTGGGCGCTGTCGCACGGCGTCGCTTCGCTATTCGGCCGTGGCGAGGCCGGCCGGAAGCTGCCGATGTCACCCGAGGAACTGCTCGAGGCCGGCGTGCTGCTATATCTGCAAAGCCTTGGCCTGGCAGGCGGCATCGCAAAGAAAGATGGGGCCCCTTGACTCCCATAAGGGCCAGATGTATGTAAATCTAACTTACATTCATCGGAGGCCAGCATGACCAGCGCCGCCAACAATCAAGGCTTCGGTCCCAATTGGAGCAACCCGAACTGGGGGCCCGGTTCGGCCGATCAACGTGGACCGTGGGGCGGTCATTATTGGGGTTTCCTGCCGCCCTGGCTGCCGCCGCCCGCGGCCAAGGGCCTGCTGATCGCGGCAATGATTCTCGGTTTCGTGTTCTGCTGGCCGATCGGTCTCGTGCTTTTGGGCGTGCTGATCTGGAGCAGGCGCGCCTGCGGCTGGCACTATGGCGCCTGGCAGGCTCGCGGTCCGGCCGGCGGCGGCACCGGACCATGGCGCGGCGGCTGGCAGCGCTGGGGCGCCGCCGGCGGCGGAACCCCGCCATCGAGCGGCAATCGCGCCTTCGACGAATATCGCGCCGAGACGCTGAAACGGCTCGAGGACGAGCAAAAGGAATTCGCCGAATTTCTCGACCGGCTGCGCTTCGCCAAGGACAAGGCCGAGTTCGACCAGTTCATGAATGAGCGGCGCAGTCGCCCGGCCGAGCCGCCGCCCGCGCCGGAGCAACCGCCGCAGGGCTAGGACTCGGTCCGCCGGCTTCCCCATTTCCGCGACGAAGCCGCGCGGATCGACAAGAAAGACGGCGCCCGCGGCAACCGCCCGGGCGCCGTCGCATTTCCAGCCATAGGCCCACGACCCGGTGCCGCATCTTGTCACTTCTCGCCGCGACGACGCGGCGAGCTAACCCGAGATGCGATCAGAGGGTATTGGCCACCGTCGAGAACGTCGACGAAACGCTGGTCCCCAACAGGCTCACCGAGCCGATGATCGCCACCGCGACCAACGCCGCGATCAGCGCATATTCGAGCGCGGTCACGCCGCGCTCGTCCCGTGCAATCCGATGAATTATGCTCGACACCGCTCTCTCCCTTCGTCTGCCGCCGCGGCGCGCCTCCACTCCCCACGCGCGGCAGGGGAATTCTTAGCGGTATCGTCGCTAAATAGGGGTTAAGGTTTGGCAGTATTTGAATAGATAATTAAACCGTAAAAACCGCGCCATCGGTCCGAGAATAGAATTGGCCGATTTCGACGCAGTTTTTAGCGATTATTGACGCAATACTTCAGGTATCGAGGAACGAGCGCAGTTTGCGCGACCGGCTCGGATGCTTGAGCTTCCTGAGCGCCTTCGCCTCGATCTGGCGGATGCGCTCGCGCGTCACCGAGAATTGCTGGCCGACTTCTTCCAAGGTGTGGTCGGTGTTCATGCCGATGCCGAACCGCATGCGCAGCACGCGCTCCTCGCGCGGCGTCAGCGAGGCGAGCACCCGGGTCGTGGTCTCGCGCAGATTGGCCTGGATCGCGGCGTCGACCGGGAGGATCGCGTTCTTGTCCTCGATGAAATCGCCGAGATGCGAATCCTCCTCGTCGCCGATCGGCGTCTCGAGGCTGATCGGCTCCTTGGCGATCTTCAGCACCTTGCGCACTTTCTCCAAGGGCATGGCGAGCTTTTCGGCCAGCTCCTCGGGCGTCGGCTCGCGGCCGATCTCGTGCAGCATCTGGCGCGAGGTGCGGACCAGCTTGTTGATGGTCTCGATCATGTGCACCGGGATGCGGATGGTGCGCGCCTGGTCGGCGATCGAGCGGGTGATCGCCTGGCGGATCCACCAGGTCGCGTAGGTCGAGAATTTGTAGCCGCGGCGGTACTCGAATTTATCGACCGCCTTCATCAGGCCGATATTGCCTTCCTGGATCAGATCGAGAAATTGCAGGCCGCGATTGGTGTATTTCTTGGCGATAGAGATGACGAGGCGGAGATTGGCCTCGACCATTTCCTTCTTGGCGCGGCCGGCCTCGCGCTCGCCGCGCTGCACGGTCGAGACCACGCGGCGGAATTCCGACGGCGGCAGGCCGGTCTCGGCGAAGACTTTGGCGATCTCGGCGCGGAAATTCTTCACCTCGATGCTGTATTTGTTGATCAGCGTGCCCCAGCCCTTGCCATGCAAGCGCCTGACGCGCGCGACCCAGTCGGGCGCCAGTTCCTGTCCCATATGGTGGTTGAGGAAGTCCTGGCGCTTGACGCCGCACGCCTCGGCGCGCCGCAGCAACCGGCCCTCAGTCTGGACCAGCTTGCGGTTCAGTTCGTAGAGCTGATTGACCAGCAATTCGATGCGGGCATTGTTGAGGCGCACCGCCTTCATCGCCTCGACCATTTCGGCGCGCAGTTTGTCGTATTTACGCTCCGTCTGTTTCGCCAGCTCCGTGCCCTCGGTCAGCGCGCCGAGCCGGTTTTCCTGCATCTTGTGAAGACGCTTGTAGAGAGCGGCGATGGTGTCGAGCGCTTCGAGCACGCCGGGCTTCAATTCCGCTTCCATCACCGACAGCGAGATCGAGACATCCTCGGCGTCGGCATCGCCCTCGGGCTGCCCTTCGGGCGTCTCGGCCGCTTCCGCTTCTTCTTCGTCCTCGGCGTCCTCGCCGGCCTCGGCCGCCTTTTCGGCACCGGCATTGCCGTACGTGGCGTCGAGATCGATGACGTCGCGCAGCAGCATCTTGTTTTCGTGAAGCGCGTTGCGCCAGTCGATCAGCGCGCGCATGGTCAGCGGGCTTTCGCAAATCCCGCCGATCATCATCTCGCGGCCGGCCTCGATGCGCTTGGCGATCGCGATCTCGCCTTCGCGGGACAGCAGCTCGACCGAGCCCATTTCGCGCAGATACATGCGCACCGGATCGTCGGTGCGGCCGATATCCGCCTCGTCGACATTGCCGGCGGCCCGCGGCTCGGCGTCCTCGCTGTCCTCGGTTGCCGCTTCGGCCTCGGCTTCCGCCTCGGCCTCGCCTTCCTCGCTCTCGACGATATTGACGCCAAGCTCGGACAGCATGGTCATCGTGTCCTCGATCTGCTCCGAGGACACTTGGTCGGCGGGCAGGGCCGCGTTCAGCTCGTCATAGGTGACGTAGCCGCGCTCCTTGCTCTTGGCGACCATGCGCTTGATCGATTGCGCGACGGAATCGAGGAGGGGCGCTTCCGACTCTTCCCTGGCCTCGGGGGCCTCCACCGCGTTCGCCGCTTTCGCCGCCATGCTATCGCCACTCCTCAAATAATAGACGTACGCTTATCCGCGTTGCTTGCGCTCGAACAACGGCCGATGCCGCGTCCAGGTTTCGACGCTCATATCGGCCGCCAAATCCTGCTCCGCCGCCGCCATGTCGCGCGCCTCGCCCAACTGCTCGATCTGTCGGGCCAATTCGGACCAGGCTTCGCGGACGATTTCGGGATCGGCTTGGTGTCGGGCCGACGCCGCATGGTTCAAGACTTGAGGCGATAGAACCCGATCCACGACCGTGCCGAATCCGTTCTGCGTCAAGTGGAACTTCAATGTCCCGGCGTCAAGGTCCGGCGTTAGAGCGTGAATTCTTAAAATTTCGTGCAGCAGCCTGTCAAGTTCGCGGTCAGGGAATCGGGTATTGGCGATGTCTTCGACATGCTCGTCGAGCAAAAACGGGTTGTTCATCAGTAAAGCGAGCCGTACTTCGGCATTGCGGCGGCGCAACAAGGCCGGGTCGGTCTTGGGCGGGCCTCCCCGCAGCGCCGGAGCCGGTTTCTTCGCCGGCCCCCGCCTGGCCTTTTGCCAGATCGGGCCCGTGTCCCGGAATGCCCGGTAGAGCCGGTCCTTGAAAAAGCGCCGGTAGTGATCCTGAACCGTGCGGTCGGCGATCTGGCGCACCCGGACCTCGAGCCGCGTCTCCAAGGCCGCGCGCCGCTCCGGCGTGTCGGCGGGGTGCGCGGTCTCGATGTCCCACAGTTTCTCCACCAGCGGCTGCGCCCGCGCCAGTATCTCGCGCATCGCCTCGGGTCCCATGCGGCGGACCAGCGTGTCGGGATCGTCGCCCTCGGGCAGGACGGCAAAGCGCAGACTGCGGCCTGCTTTCAACAGCGGCAGCGCCCGGTCGAGCGCGCGGCCCGCCGCGCGTTGGCCCGCGGCATCGCCGTCGAAGCACAGCACCGGCTCCGCGGCCAGCTTCCACACTTCCTCGAGTTGAGATTCGGTAAGCGCGGTGCCGAGGGGCGCGACTGCGGTGCCGAAGCCGGCGCGGTGCAACGCGATCACGTCCATATAGCCTTCGGTGACGATGGCCGACGGATCGCGCGCCGCCGCCGCCCGCGCCGCCGGCCAGCCATAGAGCACACGGCCCTTCTGGAACAGCGGCGTGTCCGGCGAGTTGAGGTATTTCGGCTGGGCGTCGCCCATCACCCTGCCCCCGAACGCGATCACCAGGCCGCGCCGGTCCGCGATCGGGAACATGATGCGGTTGCGGAAGTAGTCATACGAAGTCCGGCCGGTCTTCAGCCTTCCGCACCAGCCCCGCCTCGATCAGCAGCGGCTCGGGGAATTGCTTGCCGAGCGCGCGTTTCAGCGCGTCGCGCGAATCGGGCGCGAAGCCGAGGCCGAAGCGCCGATTCGCCTCGCCATCGAGGCCCCGCCCCTCGAGATAGGCGCGCGCCGCCGCTCCGCCCGGCGCGGCGAGCTGGGCCTGGAAGAATTGGGCCGCCGCCGCCATCGCGCCGGCAAGCGTGGCGCGGCGCTGCTCGCGTTCGCGCTCCTGCGGAGTCTCGCGCGGTACCTCGAGGCCGGCGACACGCGCCAGTTCCTCCACCGCTTCTCGAAACCCGAGATTCTGCGTCTGCATGGAGAAACCGATGACGTCGCCATGCGCCCCGCAGCCGAAGCAGTGGTAAAAGCCCTTTTCCTCGACGACGTGGAACGACGGCGTCTTTTCCTTATGGAACGGGCACAGGCCAGTGTATTCGCGCCCACGCTTTTGCAGGGTGACGCGCCGGCCCACGATCTCCGCCAGGCTGACGCGGGCGCGCAACTCGTCCAGGAAACCGGCGGGATAGGGCATTCGCATTATCTTAACATTTCGGCATTGTCCATCCCCATCTTCTTTTCCGTCACCCGCGGGTTTGACCGCGGGTGCAAGCGACGGCGCCATCCGTCGACGGCTTGAGATGCCGGGTCAAGCCCGGCCATGACAAGCCAGCGGCGCTAATCGATGCTCACCGGCGCCCCGAGCGGGCGATAGCGCGCGCCGTCGAATTGCTCCAGTTGCAGCTTGTGGAACGGCGTGTAGTCGGTCGGCGAATAGCTGATGGTGACGCCGGGCAGCAGCATCGGCAGCGACAGGTCGGTCAGGTGCGTCGCCTGCGCGATCACGTTGGCGCGGGTAAGTTTGTCGCCGCACCGCTTCAGCACCTCGACCAGCTCCTGCGCCAGGGTATAGCCGGTGACGTTCTGCGGATCGGGCGGGTTGAGGTCGTGGCCGTATTTCTTGAGCCAGGCCTGATAGTCCGCCATGGCCGGCATGCCTTGCCATTGCGGGTCAGTCGGGTCGCGATTGAAGAAGGTCGAGATCACGCCTTTCGATTGCTCGAACCCCGCCGCCTTCAACACCGTCGCCGGCGAATTGGAGACGTAGTTGATGAGGATCGTCGGGTGCCAGCCGAGGTCGGCGGCCTTGTGGATCGCCTGCGCGCCCTGGGTCGGGATCGACGCGATCACGAGCGCGTCGGCGCCCGAGGATTGCAGCGAAATCATCTGCGAGGTGACGCTGGGATCGGTCGCCTCGTAGGTCTGCACCGCGACCAGTTGCGCCGCCTTGTCGCCCAACCCCAGTTTCAGCCCGTTGAAGTAATCGCGGCCGAAATCGTCGTTCTGATAGAGGATCGCAATCTTCGCGCCCGGCTTATGCGCGAAGATGTATTTGGCGAAGATCCGCGCCTCCGCGACATAGGACGGAATCGCCGGAATGGTCCAAGGGAAATGGGTCGGATCGTTCCAGCGCCCGGCGCCGCTGCCGATAAACAGCTGCGGCACCTTGGCCGCGATCAGGTATTTTTGAATCGCGATATTGGGCGGCGTGCCCTGGGTCGCGTAGATCAGGAAGACATGGTCCTGCTCCACCAGCCGGCGCGTCATTTCCATGGTGCGCGCCGGGTTGTAGCCGTCGTCGAGCTGGATGTAGTTGAGCTTGCGGCCGTTCACCCCGCCCTGGTCGTTGACCATCTTGAAATAGTCGCCCTCGGCCAAGCCGACCGCGCCAGTGGCCGAGCCGAGCCCGCTCAACGGCAGCGAATGGCCGAAGGTGATCTCGGTGTCCGTGACGCCGGGATCGTATTGCTTTTCCGCGCGGGCGGGCGCGACCGCGGCGGCGGTGACGACGAGCAGCACGGCGAAGAGAACGCGAAGGATCGACATCGCTACCTCCCTGTGGGCGCCTTGTGGCCGGCGCCTGTCTCAATCGTCTGCCAAAAGCCGCCACCGATCAATCGGCAGCCCCGCTCCCTTGTCTGAGTTGGCGGGTCGGGGCGGGGGCTTTCGGCGGGAAATTGATGCAAGATGGCGCCATGAGCGATATCCGCGGCGGCGACCTCACCGACCGTTACGCGCCGGCGGCATGGCGGCCCTATATCCGGCTCGCGCGCCTCGACCGGCCGATCGGCACGTGGCTGTTGCTGTTTCCGGGCTGGTGGGCCATCGCCATGGCGGCGCCGGCGGGCCAATGGCCGGATTGGCGGCTGATGGCGCTGTTCGCTGTCGGCGCCGTGGCGATGCGCGGCGCGGGCTGCACCCTCAACGACATGATCGACCGCGATTTCGACGCCCGCGTCGCCCGCACCCGCACCCGGCCGATCGCCAGCGGCGCGGTGTCGATGAAACAAGCGGCGGGGTTCCTGGCGTTCCAGCTCGCCGTCGGCGCCGCGATCCTGTTGAGCCTCGAGCGGCTCGCGACTCTGCTCGGCCTGCTGGTGCTGGTGCCGATCGGGACTTACCCGTTGATGAAGCGGGTGACGTGGTGGCCGCAATTCTTTCTCGGCCTCAATTTCAATTGGGGCGCGTTGCTCGGCTGGGCGGCGGTCACGGGCGGCCTCGCGGCGCCCGCCTATCTGCTCTATGCCGGCGGTATCGTCTGGACCCTCGGCTACGACACGATCTACGCCCATCAGGACAAGGAGGACGACGCGCTGATCGGCGTCAAATCCTCGGCGCTGGCGCTGGGCGTGCGCACGCGCCCGTTCCTTTATCTGTTCTATACGGCCGCGGCAGCGCTGTGGCTCGCGGCCGGCATCGCGGCACGGATCGGCTGGCCTTTCTATGTCGGGCTCGGCCTCGCCGCCCTGCAATTGGCGTGGCAGGCGGCGAGGGTCGATACCTCGCGCCCCGAGGATTGTCTCGCCAAGTTCAAGTCCAACCGCTGGGCGGCGTGGCTGATCCTGTTGGGGATCGTCGCGGCCCGCCTGGCTTACTAACCGCGGGTAAGGGCGAAGCGGCGTTCAGGCATCTTCCTCGATCGGCACGAAGGCCGGCTGGAACCATTTCTGCGCGATTAGGGTCGGCACCACGGCGCTCAAAATCACCGCCGTCACCAGGATCGTATACTGGTCTTGATCGATAATGTGATTGGTCAAGCCAAACAGCGCCGAGATGCTGCCGAAGGTCAGGCCGGTGCACATCAGCAGCGTGATGTACATGCCGGAGCGGCGCTCGAACTTGAACGCATAGGTCAGCGGCAAGATGCCGACGAATTTGGTCGCCATCTTGATGGCCAGAAACACCAGGATAAGCCCGGCCGCGCTGTACACGGTCTTGAATTCGACCAGCGAACCGGCCTTGAGGAAATAAAATGGCGTCAGGAAGGCGAAGGCGATCACGCGAATCCGGGTCTGTAGTTCGCGGCTCTTGAGAAACGTGGGCGCCAGCGCCATGCCGACGAGATAGGCCGGCAGCACCGCTTCGCTTTTCGCCAAGTTCGCGAGCCCGCCCAAGCCGAACAGCACCAAGAACATTAACTTGATTTCGGGCTCGCTTACCCGCTTGCCGACGACGCGGAAGAACCACGGCGCGAAGAACGGCAGCGCTGCCAAGCACGGCGACCGTGACCGCCGCGAACAACGCCAGCCAGATATTGTAGTTCGCGAACACCAGCCCCAGGGCCAGCACGGTGCCGAGATCGTTGACGAAGCACGCGGCGAGGATGATCTTTCCCGATCTCGGTCTTGTTGTAGCCGGTCTCGACCATCACCGCGTAGACCACCGCGACCGAGGTCGTCGACAGCGCGATGCCCGCGATCTGCGCCTGCGGCCAGACCAGCCCAGCGCCTAATGAGCGAACGCCAGCACGCCCAGATAGCGGCGCGAGGAAGCCCACCAGCGCCGATGCTCGACGCTCGACCACAAATTGCGCCGCACCACCCTGCGGATCGATCTCGGCGCCGGCGAGGAAAGTCAGCAGGATCGCGCCGAAGCCGGCGAGATAATTGACCCAGGTCGTGAGCGGCAGCCCGAAAAGACGTTGCCGGCGATCGCGCCGACGATGATCTCGGTAAGCGCCACCGACATCGCCACGCAGATCGAGATCAGCGAGGCCACAAGCGCGAGCGCGATCCACAGTGCCGAAGCCATCCAGATATTGTCCATGGCCATGCTCCTTCCGTTGCCCCGTGACACGCGAAGGCGCAACGGAAAGGCAATTCCGCCACGGAACTTCACGCGGCAGGAGTCATCAGCCCTTTGGAATCCCCAGGGGCGGTTATCGGCGGAACCCCATCGCCATCCAAATGTCGGGCAACCATGCGGAACGCACGGCGACCTGTCAATTGGCGCCGTCGTCACGCCGCTGGATAAGACAATGGCGGCATGACGATTTCCCAAACATTGGCGCTGGGATTGTAATAGTAGCGCTTCGGCGGATTGCCGAGCAGGGTCGCGACGATGTCGGCCCGCACGGTCGGCGACTGGCGATAATATTGGTGCGATTCGTCGAATGTATGCGGGCCGATATAGTCGGCGATGTTGGTGCAATCGACGAACTGATAGACGTCCTTCGGATAGGTTTGCGTATTGGACTCGCCGGTCGCGCCGTCTAAGCCGAGCGGCGTGAACGAATTCACGATATTGCTCAGCTCCATCATTATGTCATTGTAATTGAAATACACGGCAATGTCGGACGCCAGTCGATAAAGCTTCGACAGTCGTTTCCCCGCGCTGCCGAGAAATGTCGTCCGCGTCTCGTCGGCGGCGGCGAGAATGGCCTGGTTGAATAGCGGCGGGGACGGCGTCGGCGCCGGCTGCGCGAACCACGCTTCCACCGCGCCGCCCAGCATGTAGTTCCCCATGCTGTGGCACAGGATCGCGACCGTGCGTTGGCCCAGTTGCGGCTTCAGCGCGTAGAGCTGTCGCAGGAACAGGCCGAAATTGGGGCGCCGACGCCGCCGCGCTCTTTTGATCGGTGTCGTAGTCGGTGTGATCCTCGAAAATATCGATGAGATCGGCATAGGCTTGGCTCGGCCAACTGAAAACCAGGACATCGACGCCTTTTGTCGACCCTTGCGCGATCGCCGCCTGCGTCATCCAAACCTGATTGTAGGCGCCGCGCTTGATCGCGTCGGTGAAGGCGTTGTCCGTCCCATGGATGAAAACGACAAGATCGTTCGGCGATTGGGCCAGGGTCGCGGTCTGCGCCGGCGAAAAACCGCCCGGATTGAGGCCCTGAATTTGGGAAATCGTCCCGGTGTCGGGATCGTCGTTGCTGATGTTATCGACCGTCGCGGTACCGCAGATCAATCCGCCCGGCATCGGCAATGCGGTATCGCCGAATTGCGGAACACCCGACGGGTCGGTTCCTTGTTGAACGCGATTGGTGGCGAAAAGAATGTCGGCCATTCGATTCTCCTTTCCGGTTCGCTTTGGTCAGCCACACCTCACACTTCGCTCTTGAGCGGCCGCGACAGCAGCGCCGCGACGGCGGCGTCGATCGGCGCGCCGCGATGCAGGATGGCGTCGACCGCGGCGGTGATCGGCATGTCGATGTTGAGCCGCGTTGCCAGTGCCGCCGTCGCGACCGCGGAATCGACCCCCTCGGCCACCGAGCGGCGCTCCGCCAGCACGTCATGCAACGCGCGGCCTTCGCCCAGCGCCAGTCCCAGCGAATAGTTGCGCGACTGCGTCGCGGTGCAGGTCAGTACCAGGTCGCCCAATCCGCTCAACCCCATCAGCGTCTCGGCGCGGCCGCCCTTCGCCACGGCAAGCCGGACCATTTCGGCAAGCCCGCGCGTGATCAGGGCGGCGCGCGCATTGTCGCCGAGGCGCTTGCCTTCGACGATGCCGCAGGCGATCGCCATCACGTTCTTGACCGCGCCGCCGATCTCGGCGCCGACGACATCGTCGGCGAGATACGGGCGAAGGCTGCGCGTGCCGACGGCGTCGACCAAGTCGCGGCCGATTTCGGAGTCCCGCGCCGCCAACGTCACCGCCGTCGGCAATCCCGTCGCCACTTCGGCGGCGAAGGTCGGACCCGACAGTACCGCGACGTCCGCGCCCGGGAGTTCCGCCGCGACAATCTCGCTCATCAGCGCGCCGGTCTTGGTCTCGATGCCCTTGGCGCAGATCACCACCGGGACCCGGACGCCGGCGAGGCCGCGGCAAGCGTTGCGCAGATACTGCGCCGGCACCGCAAGCAGCAACATCTCGGCGGCACGGGCGACCGCGGCAAGGTCGCCTTCGGCGCGGAGCGCCGGGTCGAGCGCTACGCCCGGCAGGAACAATCGGTTCTCGTGGTCGCGATCGATGCCGGCGACCACTTCCGGCTCGCGCGCCCACAGCGCGACGTCGCGGCCGGCGCGGTGCAGCACTTGCGCGAGGGCCGTTCCCCAGGCCCCCGCGCCGATAATGCCGATGCGCCGCACCGGTCTCGACACTATTTGCCGAGCTTGTCGGCCGCGGCTTTGCACACCTCGCTGTCTTGCGTCGGCGTGTTGCCGCCGGAACAGCCGATCGCGCCGACCACCTGGCCGTTGACCATCAGCGGAAAGCCGCCGCCGAACGGCGCCATTTCCGGCAGGCCGAGAATGGCGGTGCGGCCCTTGGTGAGACCGTCGCTGAACACGTCGGTCGGCGCCTTGTACATGACCGCGGTCCTGGCCTTGGCCTGCGCGAATTCGACCGTGACCAGCGAGGCGCCGTCCATGCGCTCGAACGCCACCAGATGACCGCCCTCGTCGAGCACCGCCAGGCCCATATGCGCATTGCCCTTGGTGGCGGCGTCCTCGGCGGCCGCGAGCAGAATCTTCGCCTCCGCCAAGGTCATGCCCTTCTTGTCGGCGAGTTGCGCCGAGGCCGAACCGGCAAAACCCATCGCCACGAGACCGGCGACGGCGAGTATTGCAACGTATCGTCTCATCGTTTCCTCCCGTTGTTACGTACTAGGTGAGCAACGCCGCGCCCGCGGCGCCGATCTGGGCATCTTGTTCCGAGGTCACGCCGGACACGCCGACGGCGCCGACGCATTGGCCGCCGGACATCAGCGGCACGCCGCCCTCGACCGGCACCGCGCCCGGCAGCGCCATGATGGCGACGCGTCCGCCGCTGACGGCGTCGCTGAACGCCTTGGTCGGGCGCTTGAACAGCGCGGCCGAGCGGCCCTTGGCCTGGCAGACATCGACGCTGGCCGGCGGCGCGGCGTCCATGCGCTGCAGCATCACCAGCCGCCCGCCCTCGTCGAGAATCGCGATCGAGACTTGCCAATTGTTTTTCCGCGCCTCGGCCTCGCACGCCGCCATGATCTCCTTGGCGGCCTCGAGCGTAAGCACGGTACGGGTCGCTAGTTTCGGCATAATGACCTCCTGGGTAATTATCGTTGCAGGGGCGATGCGCTAGGATGGCGCGATCCTAGCCGCAGGCTAGGCCAAGGCAAAGCACGGTCGCGTGAGGGCACATGGCGGACGAGCAGGCATTTCGCTTCGAGGGGACGTTTTTCGAGACGCTGGGCATTCGCATCGTCGAGGCGACGCGCGAGCGCGTCGTCGCCGAAATGGCTGTGCGGCCGGAATTGATGACGGTCGGCGGACGGCTTCACGGCGGCGCCATCATGTCGCTCGCGGATTCGGTCGGCGCGTATGGCGCGTTCCTGGCGTTGCCGTCGGGCGCCGCCGGCACCACCACCATCGAATCCAAGACCAATTTCTTCGCCGGCGCCGCCGACGGCGTCGTGCGCGCGGAATCGGTGCCGCTCCATGTCGGCGGCCGCACCTCGGTGTGGCAGACGCGCGTCACCAACCAGGCCGGGCGCCTCGTTTCGCAAACAGTGCAAACGCAAATGGTGCTGACGAAGTAGCTTCGCCTAATACATGTGCTGGCCGCCGTTCACCGACATGGTCGAGCCGGTGATGAAGCCGCTTTCGTCCGACACCAGGAACAGCACCGTGCGCGCGATCTCGTCGGCATGTCCGAGCCGGCCGACCGGAATGCGCGCGACAATCTTTTCCAGCACGTTGGGCGGCACCGCGCGCACCATGTCGGTGTCGATGTAGCCCGGCGCCACGGCGTTGACGGTGATGCCCTTGCCGGCGCCTTCCTGCGCCAGCGCCTTGGTGAAGCCGTGGATGCCCGACTTGGCGGCGGCGTAATTGACCTGACCGTATTGGCCGGCCTGGCCGTTGATCGAGCCGATATTGACGATGCGGCCGAAATTGCGCTCGCGCATGCCCTCAATAACCAGGCGGCACATGTTGAAGCACGAGGTGAGATTGGTGGCGATCACCGCGCCCCACTGCTCCGGCGTCATGCGGTGCAGCACAGCGTCGCGGGTGATCCCGGCATTGTTGACCAGCACCTCGACCGGCCCGAGATCGGCCACGATCTTGCGCAGACCGGCTTCGCAGGATTTGTGATCCGAAACATCGAACTTGTAGCAGCGAATCCCGGTCTCGTCGGCGCAACGCCGCGCGGCCTCCTCATCGCTGGCGTACACCGCCGCGACCTTGTATCCGCCCTGGTGCAGCGCTTCCGAGATCGCCCTGCCGATGCCGCGCGTGCCACCGGTGACGACCGCCACTCTCGCCATGAAATCCTCCCGTTTATCGTCAGTTGTCAGTTTTCAGTCGTCAGTTCGCTGACCACTGTTAACTGACAACTCAACGCGCGACGCACATCGCAATTCCCATGCCGCCGCCGATGCACAGCGTGGCCAAGCCGCGCTTCGCGTCGCGCTTTGCCATTTCATGCAACAGCGTGACGAGGATGCGCGTGCCCGACGCGCCGATCGGATGGCCCAGCGCGATGGCGCCGCCATTAACATTGACCTTGGCCGGATCGAACCCCAGCTCGCGGTTGACGGCGCAGGCCTGTGCCGCGAACGCCTCGTTGGCCTCGATCAGGTCGAGATCGGCCGCCTTCCAGCCGGCCTTTTCGAGGGCCTTGCGCGACGCCGGGATCGGCCCGGTGCCCATCACCGCGGGATCGACGCCCGCCGTCGCCCAGGAGACGATGCGCGCCAACGGCTTGATACTGCGCTTCTCCGCCTCGGCGGCGGTCATCAGCACCACCGCCGCGGCGCCGTCATTGATGCCGGAGGCATTGCCCGCCGTAACCGTGCCGTCCTTGGCGAAGGCCGGGCGCAGCTTCGACAGCACCTCCACGGTCGTTCCCGGCCGGGGATACTCATCCTTGTCGATCACCTGATCGCCTTTTCGCGTCTTGATGGTGACCGGCACGATCTCGTCCTTGAAGCGGCCCGATTCCATTGCGGCGACGGCGCGCTGTTGCGAACGCGCGGCGAGCTCGTCCTGGTCGTTGCGCGTGATCTGATATTTCTGCGCGACGTTCTCGGCGGTGTTGCCCATGTGGTAGCCGTTGAAGATGTCCCACAACCCGTCCTTGATCATGGTGTCGATCATCTCGACATTGCCCATCTTGGTGCCGCTGCGCAGATGCAGGCAGTGCGGCGACAGGCTCATGCTCTCCTGCCCGCCCGCGATCACGATGCTGGCGTCGCCGGTCTTGATCTGCTGCGATCCCAGCGCCACCGAGCGCAGGCCCGAGCCGCACACCTGGTTCACCACATAAGCCGTGGTCGAAACCGGCAGGCCGGCCCCGAGCGCGGCTTGGCGCGCCGGGTTCATGCCCTCGCCGGCGGTGAGGATCTGGCCCATCACCACTTCGTTGACCTCGCCCGGCTCGACATGGCCGCGCTTCATCGCCTCGGCGATGGCGATCTTGCCCAGCTCGTGCGCCGCCAGCGACGCCAGCGCGCCGTTGAACGAACCGATGGGCGTGCGGGCCGCCCCCGCGATGACGATGTCGGTGGCGTTGCTCATGATGTCCCTCCGGCGTTGGCAGATGGACTTTAGATAGACCCGCGGCGGCGATTTGGAAACCCCGGGCCGCGCCGAGAATCTCCTCAATCATGGCGCCCCCCGTTTGCTTTGGCCCAGCTTCGGCCTAGCCTATGCGGCAATCAATGAGTGGAGGCGGCCATGCGGATGCGGATAGCGATCGTATTGTCGGCAGCCGTATTCCTGGCGCCGGCGGCGCGGGCGGCGGACTCGTTTGCGGTGGACTTCACTTGGGACGGCACTCAGAAATGTTTCGACCCGGAATCGCCGCCCTTCACCCTGAGCCATGTGCCGCCCGGCACGAAGAGCCTGCGCTTCAACCTGACCGATCTCGACTTCGCATCGTTTCAGCATGGCGGCGGCACCGTGCCCTATGACGGCAAGGATCAGATCGCGCGCGGCGCTTTCACTTATCGTGGCCCGTGTCCGCCGATGGGACAGCATCATTACGAATGGACCGTCGACGCGCTCGACGCCGCCGGCAAGGTGCTGGCCGAAACCAAGGTGATGCACGAATTCCCGCCGCAATAAGCGGGGAACCCTAATGCGCCAGTAGCACCGGGATCGGGGCCTCGGACAGGATGTGCCGCGTGGCACCGCCGAAAATGAGCTGGCGCAGCCGGCTTTGGGTATAGGCGCCCTTCACCATGAAATCCGCGTTCATCGCCTTCGCTTCGTCGATGTAGATGGCGCCGGCGGCGCGGCCTTGCGCCGGGATGTGGCGTGCGCGCACCGGAATGCCGTGCGCCGCCAAGGTCTGCGCTATCGCCTCGGCAAGCGGGCCCGGCACGGTACCGCCCTCGACCGAGACGACATCGACCTGCTTCGCCTTTTCGAGAAACGGCATCGCGAACGCCACCGCGCGCGCGGTTTCGCTCGAACCGTTCCACGCCACCAGGATGCGCTCGCCCAGCGATTTCGGCGCCTCGGGCGGCGCCATCAGCACCGGCCGTCCGCTTTCGAACAGCGCGTCCTCGAGCGTCGCCTCGGCCAGCGAGTTGAGCTTCGCCGGGCGTTCCAACAGGATGAGATCGAAGGCGCGGCCCAGCGTGCCGACCACCAGATTCTGCCGGCCCGATTCCTCGCGCCATTCGGCGCTGGGACCGTTCTCGGCGCGCGCGCCGACGGGAATGCCGTTGCGCTCCATGAAGCTTTGGAACAGGGTGCGCGCCTCGTTGCGCTTCAGCTCGCTTTCATGCTCGACCGAGCGGTCGACCTCCGAGGAAATGGTCAGGCCCATTTCGCCGCCGAACACCACCGCATATTCCGCCGTCACCGCGTTCAGGCCGACAATGCGGCTGCCGAAGCGCCGCGCCACCAGAAGCGCCGTCTCCAGCAACGGCACCGCCTGCCCGTCTCCGACCACGACCAGCAAGCTTTTCATCCTCGGCCTCCCTCCTCAGTATTCACTGGGCGTTTTGGCGCATTCTCGCCCGAATGCGGCTTGTGCTCAAGGTAGCGAAGTATCCATGTTAATTTGTTGCCATGTCTGGGGTTTCGCTGGTCGTCCCGAGCCGCATCCACCTGCCCGGCTATGTTGCCGCGGTGGAGACCGGCTGGTCGCCCGACAACACGCACGACATCCACCTGGAGCATCTGACCTCGATCCGGCGCGACGCCGACGCCTTCCTGAAGGATTTGGTTTCCGTCACCGGCACGATCCGTCATGCCGACGGCACCGTCACCGAGCGCCTGCCCAACAAGCTGTTCTGGATCTGGGACGGCGAGTTCTGCGGCCTGGTCAGCTTGCGCTGGCAGACCGGCACCGACGCGTTGCCGGATTACTGTCCCGGCCACCTCGGCTATACCGTGGTGCCGTGGAAGCGGCGGCGCGGCTACGCCACGGCGGCGGTGGCCCAGGCGCTCGACGAGGCCCGGCGCGCCGGCTTGCAACGAATTTTCGCCGCCGTCGAGGCGGACAACGTCGCGTCGCGCCGTGTCATCGAGAAAAACGGCGGGACAAAGGTCGGACCGGGCACGCGACAGGCCACCGGCAAGGTCGAGCGGGGCTCGATCGGCTATTGGATCGAGCTCTGACCCTCGCGAATCATCGCGGCGCCCTTTTCCGCGATCATCATGGTCGGCGCGTTGGTGTTGCCCGAGGTGATCGCCGGCATCACCGACGCGTCGATGACGCGCAATGCCGTCGAGCCCGATGAGCTTGAGCCGCGCGTCGACCACCGCCAGCGGATCGCTGGGCAGGCCCATCTTGGCGCTGCCGACGGGATGAAACACCGTGGTGCCGTCGCGCCGGGCGAACGCGGCGAGCGCCGCGTCGTCACCGTCGGCGACGCCGGGCCCTGGCGACATTTCCTCCGGCCGGTAGGGCGAGAACGCGGGCTGCGCCAGCATGCGGCGGGTGACGCGCACGGCGTCGGCGGCGACGCGGCGGTCGCGCTCCGTGGTGAGATAATTGTAGCGATGCGCCGGCGGCGTCGCGGGATCGGGGCTTTTGAGCGTCAGCTCGCCGCGGCTGGTCGGTCGCCCGTCATAGACGCACACGGTGAGCGCGGGATAAGGATCGAACGCCCGGTTCATCGCCGCGCCCATCGTGTAGGAGAACGGCAGGACGATGAAGCACAGGTTCGGCCATTCCTGGCTGGGGTCGGATTTGGCGCCGGCGCCCAGGGTCGACGCCGTCATGGTCAGCGGCCCGCGCCGGCGCAGCGCATAGTCGATGCCGATCCAGGCGCGGCGCCACAGCGAATGGTACTGCTGGTTGAGCGTGTCGAGACCCTCGAAGCGATACTTGATCCGCTGTTGCAGATGATCGTGGAGATTCTGCCCGACGCCGGCGCGGTCCAGCACCACCTCGATGCCGTGCGCGCGCAGCTGCGCCGCCGGCCCGACGCCCGACAATAGCAGGAGATGCGGCGAGCCGATCGCGCCCGCCGCCAGTATCACCTCGCGCCGCGCGGCCGCTATTTCCGTCTTGCCGTCGCGGCGATACCCAATGCCGGTGGCGCGGCGCCCGGCGAAAGTCACGCGCTCGACCAGCACCTCGGTCAGCAACGCGAGATTGGGCCGGTTCAGCACCGGCTTCAGGAACGCGCTGGCGCTCGACCAGCGCTCGCCGCCTTTCTGCGTGGCATGGAAATCGCCGACGCCGAGCATGTCGCCGGTATTGAAATCGTCGGTGGCCGGCAGGCCGTATTCCATCGCGGCGCGGCGCGCGACCTCGAGCACCTGCCAGTTGGCGCGCGGCGGATCGACGCGCAGCTCGCCGCCGGCGCCGTGGAATTCGTTGGCGCCGCCGCAAAAATCCTCGTGCGCCTTGAAGAACGGCAGCACATCGTCCCATCCCCAACCGGCAAGGCCGAGCTGGCGCCAATGATCGTAATCGGCGGCGACGCCGCGCCAATAGACCATGCCGTTGATCGACGACGACCCGCCGATGACCTTGCCGCGCGGAACGTCGATGACGCGATTGTCGAGGCCCGGCTCGGGCTCGGTCTTGAAGCGCCAATCGGCGCGCGGATTGCCGATCGCATAGCGGAAGCCGACCGGGATGCGGAACCAGCGCCAATCGTCCTTGCCGCCGGCCTCGACCAGCAGCACCCGGTTACGGGAATCGGCCGACAGCCGGTTCGCCAACAGGCACCCGGCCGAGCCCGCGCCGACCACGATATAGTCGTATTCCGCCATCGCTTCACCGACGTTTCCCCGCCGCGCCACCATGACAAATCCGTCATGTGCCGTGAAGCGACATCGCGGCCGGGCAGGCGCGTCAGGAGTTCTTTTGTGGCTCGGTCAGATCGGCGATACGGGTCTTGAAGGTGTTGGCCTTGAAGTCGGGCACGGCGTAGGCCCACGCCGCGACGTGCTTGTTGAGTTCCGCCGCCTCCTTCGCCGCCGTGCCTGTCCCCGACGCGATCAGCTTCACCCAATATTTTTTCTTGGTGACTTCCTTCCCGGCATCGTCTTTCGACAGTTCGTCGCGCTCGATCATGTAAATCGTGACGGTGAGGCCGTCGAAGGTGGTGTAGACCGCCTGGCTGACGCCCTTGTCGGGAAACGGCATCGACGTCGCCGGCATGACGTCGTCGAGGCTGAAATAGTCGAGCCCGCGCGCCAGATCGTCGAGCGCGTCGTCGCTCTTGAGCTTCTGCCCCTTGGGCACGCCGCCGGCCAACGCCAGCTTGTCGCCGTGCTTGGCGCGCGCGATCGCGACCGTGGCGCCGTCGGGCGCGATGAAACGCGCCGACGCGATGCGGTCGTCCTTGATCATGCCGATGCGGCGATCGACCCAATCGAGGGTGCCGTTCGGCAGCGTCAGCGAGCCGTTGGCGAGCCAGGACTGCGCCTCGCCCGGCTTCCGGACATAGATGCCGTCATTGCCGCCGCCGAAAATATCGTAACGCCGCTTGCCGAAAATCATCTCGCCCATCAGCTTGCCGCTCGCATCGCTCAGGGTGAGGAGCTGGGCGTCGCTGTCCTTCTTGCCCGGGTCCTCGACATCGAGCCGCGAATAAAGCGCGGGCTTGGCGGTCTTGGGCTCGGCGTAGCGCAGGGCGGCGAGGCCGAAGAGCGTGGTCTTCATCTTTCCGGCGTCGGCGGGATAATCGTATTTCTCCTCGACGATCCACACCCCGTCGCGGCGCACCAGCGTGGTCTTGGCATCGCCGTGAATCACGGTGAGACGCGCGACGTCGCCGAGGCGCTGGGCCAAATCGCCCATCACGGGGCGGTTGACGCTCGGATCGGTCGCGGCGGTGCCGCCGCCGACCGAGACCAGGATCGCGACGATCACCGCCGCGATGGTGACGCCGAACAAGGCGAAGAGGCTGGATTGCCGCATGGTTCGGGTCCCCCGCTCAGCCGGCCTGGGCGCGGCGCCGGCGCCGGTTCATGCGATAGAGGCCGAGGACGATCGCCACCAGCCCCACCAGGATCGGAATCGCGGCGATGTCGGCAAGTTCGATCTCGGTGCGCAACTGGTCGATATCCTGCCGCAACGCCAGCTGCACCGCGCGCAGCTGCCGCCGCACTTTCAGGAGCTCGGTGCGGAAATTGTCGAGCGTTTGCGCCTGCTCCAGCGCGCTGGCGCTGGTGTCCGCGTTCTGCGCCTGCGGATCGCGGCCGGAGAGGTTGCGGATCTTGTCCTGGGTTTCCTTGAGCTGTTTCTCAAGGCCCTTTTCCGTGTCCTCGTAGCGCTCGTCGGCGGCGCGTTGCAGGTTCTGCACCAGGGTGAACGGCCGCACCGCGGTGCCACGCGTGCGCAAGCCGATCAGGTCGTCGCCGCCCGACAGCGTGTCGATGGCGTTGGTGACGAGGTCGCCGTTGTTGGCGTTGGGAACGGCGACGTGCTGGCCGACGAAATCCTGGATGTCGACCCAGAACCGGTCCGACAGCATGTCGGTATCGGCAATCACCACGACATTGATCGGCTTGACCGCGGATTTGACCTGGGCGGGCGCGCTCGCCGCTTTTGGATCGGCCGCCTTGCCTTTGTCCGCGTCCTTGTCCGCCGCCGCCGCTTTCGGCAGGCCGTTCGGAAAGGCGGTGTTGGCCGGGCCGGTGATCCGCGCCGCCAGCGTCAGGTTCCGGCCCGAGGCCTTGAACTCGTTCAGCAGCACGTCGATCTGCGGGAAGCCCGCCA
Organism: uncultured Alphaproteobacteria bacterium; assembly: GCA_963729845.1. Taxonomy (GTDB): domain Bacteria; phylum Pseudomonadota; class Alphaproteobacteria; order ATCC43930; family CGMCC-115725; genus JAATGI01. Next base: position 84,293 of record CAVSQC010000006.1, on the reverse strand, counting down.
CCTTGGCGACTTCGACCTCCTGGCTCTCCTTGGTGGTGAAGACCAGCGGCGAGAACTTGGTGGTGGCGCCCTTCACCGGCTCCAAAATGCCGGCGGTGGCGAAGTTGAGCTGCGTCAGGTCCCCGGTGATCGGGCTATCGTGATTGACGTTGTGATCGTCCAGCGCGAGCCAGGCGATGTAGTCGGCGGCGTGCGGGCTTGTCGACGTGCCGACATTGACGCGGCGCGCGTCGGTGCGGTCGGCCGCCACCTTGCCCGGCACCATCTCGACGCCCCAGGCCTTGAACAGCGGCTCGAGATCGCTCGCCTCGGCGCTCGGATCGTAGGCCTGCTGCTGCGCCTTCTGCGCCTGCGCCTCGGAATAGGGATCGACGAATACCAGCGCCTTGCCGCCCTTCATCACGTACTGGTCAATGGAATAGAGCGTCTTCTGCGAGAAATGCTGCGGCTGCACGATCATCAGCACGTCGATATCGGGCGAGATCTGGTCGGCGTCGGTCGGCACGTCGCGCACGTCGTAGAGCTGTTTCATCTGCTCGTAGATCGCGTACGGCGTCAGCGGCGCGCCGCGCATCGCGGCCTCGAAATCGCCTTCGAGCGGCAGGTTTGAGATCAGCCCCACCACGGTCTTTTTCGGGAAGGCGAGGCTGTAGACCAGCTTGGTCAGATCGTATTCGAGGAACCGCTCGCGGTCGGGCTGGAAGAAGCCGATGAGCTGCTGATCGTCGGTGGCGTTGGTGGCGGCGAGGCCGAAATAGACCTGGTCGCCGCCTTGCGCCAGCGCCACGCCCTGCAAGCCAAACGCCACGGCGCGATCCTCGGCCGAGGAGAAGGGCTGCGGGTCGATTTCCTCGAGCTTGATCTTGCCGTGTGCCAGCGCCGTGTATTGCTGCAGCGTCTCGCGCACGCGCTCGGCATAGATGCCGTAAGGCGGCGCCGCGGCGCCAAGCTGCGGCGAATAATAGAAGCGCAGCGTGATCGGTTCCTCGATCTTCGCCAGCACCCGCCGCGTGCCTTGCGACAGGGTGAAAAGCCCGTTCTCGGTCAGGTCGATGCGCGAGCCGCGCAGTTCTTGCTCGGCGATGACGTTGACCGCGACGAACAGCACGATGGCGGCGGCAAGCGCCCACCAGGCGGCGGCTCTGCGCGACACGTTGATGCGCCCCATCGCCTAGTCCGCCTTCTTCAGATCGACGAGGATGGCGTTGGCGAACAGGCACAGCGCCATCACCGACACGAAGAACACCAGATCGCGCAAATCGATGACGCCGCGGATGATGGCGTTGAAATGCGTCAAGAAGCTGAAAAAGGCGAGATTGTTCAGCAACCCCTGCGGCGCCCAGCCGTTCATAAAGCTCAGCACGATCGACGAGCCGCTGACGGTGAAGAAAAAGCACACCGCGGCGGTGACGACGAAGGCGATGATCTGGCTCTTGGTCACCGCCGAGAGCGCGCCGCCGATGGCGAGATAGGCGCCCGCCATCAGGAAGCTGCCGATATAGCTTGCCACGATCACGCCGTTGTCGGGCGAGCCCAGGATGTTGACCGTGATCCAGAACGGAAAGGTCAGGATCAGCGCGATGCCGGCGAACGCCCAGGCGGCGAGGAACTTGCCGAGCACCGCCTGGGTCATCGAGATCGGCAGGGTCAGGAACAATTCGATGGTGCCGCTCTTGCGCTCCTCGGCCCAGAGCCGCATCGACAGGGCCGGGATCAGCACGAGATAGAGCCAGGGATGGAACTGGAAGAACGGTTGCAGGTCGGCCTGGCCGCGGCCGAAGAAATTGCCGATGAAGAACGCGAAGGTCCCCGCCATCACCAGGAAGATGACGATGAAGATGTAGGCGAGCGGCGTGGCGAAATAGCTCGCGAGTTCCCGGCGGAAGATGATGAACGTGCTGCGCATGTTTTCTGTGGGAGGACGGTGCTAGGCGGCCCTGACGGTGATGTCGCGGAACACGTCGTCGAGCTTGCCGCGCTCGACGCGCAGCGCCGCCACCGGCCAGCCGGCGGTGCGGACGAGATCGGTGACCTCGGCGATGATGGCGCGGCCTTCTTGCGGCACGACCAACAGGGCCCTGCCTTCGCCGTCTTCGATCAGCTCGATGGCGGCGACGCCCGGCAGACGCATCAGCGCGGTGCGCGCGTCGATGGCGGGGTCGGCGAGCATCAGCCGCACCGAATTGTGGAGCCGCGAGCGCGCCGCGAATTTGCCCGGCGTGTCGTCGATCAACACCTTGCCGCCCGCGATCACGATGGCGCGGGTGCAGACCGCGTCGACCTCTTCCAGGATATGGGTCGAAATCACGATCGCCTTTTCCGGCGCCAACGCGGTGATGAGATTGCGCACCTCGTGTTTCTGGTTGGGGTCGAGCCCGTCGGTCGGCTCGTCCAGGACCAGCACCTCGGGATCGTGCAGCAGCGCCTGCGCCAGTCCGACGCGGCGCTTGAACCCCTTCGACAGGGTCTCGATCGGCTGTTCCAGGACCGAGCCGAGCGTGGTGCGCTCGACCGCGATCGCCACGCGCTTCTTCGCCTCGGCGCCGCCGAAGCCGCGGATGCGCGCGACGAAGGCGAGAAAGCCGGCCGGCGTCATGTCGGGATAGGCCGGGGCGCCCTCGGGCAGATAGCCGACATGGCGCTTCGCCTCGATCGGCTGCGCGATGATGTCGAGGCCGCAGATCGCGGCGGTGCCGCGCGTCGGCGCCAGGAAGCCGGTGACCATTTTCATCGTGGTCGACTTGCCCGCGCCGTTCGGGCCGAGAAAGCCCAGCACCTCGCCGCGCCCGACCGAAAACGTGACGTCGTCAACCGCCGTCACGGGACCGAACCGCTTGGTCAGGTGCCGCACCTCGATCTTGGCTTCCATCCGAACCAACCGAACCTCGTTGTTTTCGGCCCCGACCGGCGTCGGGGCTCCTCCCAGGGGACCCCGGATGTAGCCGGGGACGCGGCCCGAATCAAGCGAATGAGGGGATGAGAGCAACTTAATTCGTTGTAATAATGCGGCGATATCCAATCGGGGGCGCGTCAATGTCCGGGTTCAATCTCGATACGTGGCACGATTTCTTCGCCGCGCAGGCGGCGGCGGGCGCGGCGCTGGCGGGGCTGGTGTTCGTCGCCATCTCGATCAATTTGCAGCGCGTGCTGTCGTCGACGGCGGTGTCGGGCCGCGCCGTCGAAGCGCTGACCCTGCTGACGTCGCTCCTGATCGTCGGACTGTTGGCCCTGATCCCGGAACAAGGCGAGATGGCGCTCGGCATCGAGTTCATCGTGTTCGGGCTGGCCTTGACGACGATACTGATCCGCCTCGGCTCCGGCGCCGAAAACGCCGGGGGCGCGACGCGCGGCCAGCATTTGATGCGGCTTGTCCTCGGTCAGCTGGCGGCGCTGCCGATCGTCATCGCCGGCATCAGCCTCCTCACCGGCGACGGCGGCGGGCTCTATTGGATCGCTGCCGCGACGATCGCCGGCATCGTCGCCGGGATGATCGGCGCCTGGGTGCTGCTGGTGGAGATTTTGCGCTAGAACGCGCGTTACGCCTTGGAGGTGCTGAGCAACCGTTCGATGTCGTCCGTGATGCTCTGGTCCAGCGGCTTGACCTGCGAGGGATAGACGCCGGCCAGCTCGCCATAGGGACCGATCAGGTATTTGTGGAAATTCCAGCGCGGCGCGGCGCCCTCGCCGCCTTCCTGGGCCGCCCATTGATAGAACGGATGGGCCTCGCCGCCCACGACCTTTTCCTTGGCGGCGAGCGGGAAATCGACCGCGTAATTGTCGTGGCAGAATTGCTTGATCTCGGCGTTGCTGCCCGGTTCCTGGTGCCCGAAATCGTTGGACGGCACGCCGATCACGGTGAGGCCGCTGCCGCGGTACTTCTCCCACAGCGATTGCAGCTCGCGATATTGCGGCGTGAAGCCGCAATGCGACGCGGTGTTCACCACCAGCACCGGGCCGCCCTTGAATTGCGCCAGCGGCATCGGCGATCCGTCGATGGTGGTGAAGGAAAAATCATGTGCCTTCGCAGGCTCGGTCATTGTGTCCTCCTGTTACCTCACCCCTCCGGTAACCCGACTTTACGCAGCCCCTCATAATATGGGTCGGGAAGGTCGATTGTGTCACGTAGGCTCTTGATCGACAGGGCCGGGTTGATCTTTCGGGCGGTGGCGAGCGCGCCCTTGGACCGGTCGACGTCGCCTTTGATGCCGTAGGCCAAGGCTAGGGTGAGATAGGCCGGCCAGCCCGTGAAATGCGCGTCGATCGCCTGATGCTCGGCGGCGATCGCCTCGTCGTAGCGCTTCAGGTTGACCAGCGCATTGCCCCGGATATAGAGCCAGAAGCCGAGCGTCGGATCGCGCGGGCTGAGGCTGATCGCCTTGTCGATATTGGCGAGCGCGTCCTCGTCCTTGCCCGAGGAGGTTTGCGTCCAGGCGAGCACACCATAGCCGTTGGGATTGCTAGGACCGAGCTTGATGGCGCGCGCCGCGAAGTCCGCGGCATCCTTGGTGTGTCGCGTCACCACCGCCAGCATCGCCTTGGCGACATAGGGTTCGGACTGGTCAGGCGCCGCCGCGATGGCGCGGTCAAGCAGACTTTCGCCGCGCTCGATCTGACCTGGGTTGCCGTGACCGTAGGCGACATCGTCGACGTCCAGCCACGCCGCGCCCACCAGGGCGAAATAATTTTCGGGGTCGAGCTTGAGCGCGCGGTCGAACAGCTCCCGCGCCCGCTCGACCTGTGCCTTGTCGGAACCCATCTGCGATTGATCCGCGATCGCCTGAGCGCGCAGCATCAGATCGACCGCGTCCGGATTGCGCGAGCGCTCGCTCCGTTCCGTTTCCGCCTTGGTGAGCTCGTAGCCAAGCGCGTTGGTCAGCCGCGCGACGATCTCGTCCTCGAGCTTGAAGAGATCGCCCCGATCCGCGTCGAAGCGCTCGGCCCAGATATGCGCGCCGCTCGACGTGTCGATCAGCTGCGCGTTGACGCGCACGCGATCCTGGTCGCGCTGCACCGACCCTTCGAGCACATAGCGAACGCCGAGCTCCTTGCCGATGTCCTTGGCGTCGATGTTCTTGCCCTTGTAGGTGAAGGCGGTATTGCGCGCGATCACGAACATGCCGTGGGCGCGCGACAGATCGGTGGTCAGGTTCTCGGTGATGCCGTCGGCGAAATAATCCTGGCTCGGGTCGGCCGAGAGGTTGCTGAACGGCAGGATGACGATGGAAAAGCGCGGCGGCTCGCGCGACGCCGGCGGCGACAAGACGGTGGCGAGCCGGGCCGCCGGTTGCCCGCGCTCCGAGTGGCTGAACCAGTTGAATGCGCGCCCCGCGAATACGATCGCCAGAACGAAGCCGACAATGATCGCGAGCCGGAGCGGGCTGCGCTGCCGGGGAGCGCGCGGCTCGGCGGCCAGGCGCGCGGGCTTGGCCCGCCGGTCGAGACCTGGCGACGCGGTATAGACGCGCACCGGCTGCGCGATGTTCTTGAGCGCGCGGCTGCCGGCGAAGGCGAAACCGGCTTCGACCTTGCCTTCGACCTGATGCACCGCGTCCTCGGAGAGGCAGATGCCGCCGGGCTCGACCATCGCTTGCAGCCGCGCCGCGATATTGACGCCGTCGCCCAGAAGATCGCCGTCGGGCTGCACCATGACATCGCCCAGGTGGACCCCGATGCGGAACTCGACGCGGCGCTCGGGATTTTCGGGCGCGTTGTGTTGCGCGTTTTCGCTTTGGATCGCGAGCGCGCACCGTACCGCGTCGACCACGCTGCCGAACTCGGCGAGCACGCTGTCGCCCGCGGTGTTGACGATGCGGCCGTGGTTGGCGGCGATGGCGGGATCGACGATGCCGGCGCGCACCGCCTTGAGGCGCGCGGCCGTCCCTTCCTCGTCCTCGCCCATGAGGCGCGAATAGCCGGCGACGTCGGCCGCCAAAATCGCGGCCAGACGGCGTGGATTGCCCTGAATGGCGCTCATTATCCTCGGATGAACCTCGGCGAACGCTAGCACAAAACCTGGCGGGGAGACGTCTATTTCAGGTTGCGCCGGATGGGCCGTTCCCCGAGACTGAAACCATGCCGTTATTGCCGGCGGCTTTGCTGCTGATCGCGCTTCTGAAGGGTGTCGCCATCGGTGTCGTGATCGCGCTGCCGGTCGGACCCGTCGGCGTGCTGTGCGTGCGCCGCACCGTGTTCGAAGGCCCGACCTACGGCTTCATCTCCGGCATGGGCGCCGCCACCGCCGACACCATCTTCGGCGTCATCGCGGCCGCGGGCCTGACATTCCTGCGCGACTGGCTGCTGTCGTATCAGGACTGGTTCGGCGCCGCCGGCGGCGTTTTCCTGCTCGTCATCGGCGTCAGGACGCTGATCGTGCCGCCGACCGAGCGCGAGACGGTGCCGCTGTCGGGCGAACGTCATGTCAGGGCCTATTTCTCGACCTTCGGCCTCACCATCACCAACCCGATCACGAATTCTCGCCTTCGCCGCGATCTTCGCCAAGTTCGGCGCCGCCGAAAGCGCCGGCATCTTCACCCTGGGCGCGCTGGTGATCGGCGTGTTCGCCGGTTCGCTGTTGTGGTGGCTGGGCCTGAGCTTCGGCCTGTTCTGGGTGCAGCGCGTCGCCGGCACCTTCCACCTCGCCTGGCTCAACCGCATTTCGGGCGGCATCCTGGCGGTGTCGGGCGTCGGCCTGCTGGGCGCGGCGCTCAAGGCGCTCGCCCGCATCTAACGGGCCTTGCCAGGGCGCGCGCCCACCCTTATCTCGGGCTGATGCGCACCCTGCTGTTGCTCGCGCTGTTCGCGTTCGGCCTCGCCGGACAGGCTTGGGCCCAGCCGGCCCCGGCACTTAACACCGCGGCGGCGCCGACCGCCGCGAAGCCCGCGGCGACGCCTACGATTTCCCACTGCCGATCTACAGAACCTTGTCACCACGCTGCAAAACGACACCCAGCGGGCGCAGCTTATCGGCCAACTTCAGGCGCTGATCGCCGCGCAGAAGGCCAAAAACCGGCGCCGGCGCCATCGATCCAAACTTGGGGCGCCGAACTGATTGGCTGGTTCGAACTGCAGTCGGTGCGGCAAATCGCGGGCGATCTGGCCTCGATCGCCCTCGTCATCGTCATTGCCGTCCTGGTTTGGCTGTCGGTCAACGCGGCGATCCGGCGCGCGCTCGCCGGCGGCGAGGCCGCGCGCAGCGCTCAGGTCAACGCCCGGCTCAGGACGTTGTTGCCCCTGGTGCGATCGGTCGTGCTGATCACCGTCATCACGGTGGCCGGCATCATCGTGCTGTCGCAGCTCGGGGTGAACGTCGCACCGCTGTTGGCCGGCGCCGGCATTATCGGCATCGCCATCGGCCTCGGCTCGCAGCAGCTGGTCCGCGACATCATCAACGGCCTGTTCATCCTGATCGAGAACACGATCGCCATCGGCGACTATGTCGATGTCGGCGGCGGCCATGCCGGCAATGTCGAAGAACTGTCGATCCGCAGCATGAATCTGCGCGACGGCAACGGCGCGGTGCACACGATACCGTTCAGCTCGGTGACCATGATCGTCAACATCAACCGCGGCCTCGGCAACGCCGCGGTGAACGTCGCCTTGGCGCCGGGCCAGGATACCGACCGCGCCGCGCGCATCCTCGCCGAGATCGCAACCGCGATGCGCCAGGAGCCGGCGTTCAAATCGCAGATGCTGAGCGACTTGCAATACTGGGGCATCGACAAGGTCGACGGCTCGACCGTGACCTTGGTCGGGCAGATCGTCTGCACCGATAGCGGCCGCTGGCCGGTGCAGCGCGAATTCAACCGCCGCGTCATGCTGCGTTTCCAGGCCGAGGGCATCGCCTTCGCGGTGCCGACGCAAAGCGTGATCGTGCACGAGCCGGACCGGTCGGCGGAGTTGCGCCCCCCCGACGCGCCCCAAGTCACGCCGCTCCGTGCGCCGCGGGATCGCGCCTAATCGTCCTCGCTGGTCATTTTTTCCAGCGCTTCGACGTCCGGCGCCCGCAATAATTTCCGCGCCAGATCGAGCGCGAAACCGGCGCGCGCCAGCGCCGCCAGGTCCTTCTGCCGTAACGCGGCGCGGTCGGCGGCGTTGCGGTAAGGCCCGAGCCGCTTGCGCCGGATCAGGATGCACGCCGCTTTCAGCTCCGACCCTTCGCCGCGTTCGTCGAGCGCCGCCACCGCGCGGTCGATCTCGTCCCGCCCCACGCCCTTTTGCAGGAGCTTGCCGCGAATCTTGAACCGCGAGGCGCCGGCGCGCGCCAGCCCCGCCGCCTTCATCTCGGCATAGCGCTCATCGTCGAGCAGCCCGGCCGCGACATAGCGCGCCAGCAGCGTCTCGACCAGCGCGCGGCCTTCCGCCGCCGCGGTGGCGTCGTCGCGCGCCGCCTTCGCCACGCGCCGCATCAGCACGCGGCGCAGATTCTCCCGCGAGCTCGAATAGCGTTCGAGATAGAACGCCGCCGCCTTTTCCAGCGCACCCATGGTTAGGGGTTGCGCGGCCCGCTTTACATTCATGGCACCCATCCTAGCACCTGCCTTGTTCCCCTTGGCGGCGCGCCATACAGTCGCCGCCCCATGACGGAAGCACCGGTGTTGTTGGAGAAATCCGAGCGTCTGACCGCCGCCGCGCGCGGCGAGGCGAGCCTGCGCGTGCGCCAGTTCGGCGCGGTCAACTGGCTCGGCCTGTGGACGCTTTATCTGCGCGAGGTGCGGCGTTTCCTCAAAGTCTCGATGCAGACCATCATCGCGCCGGTGGTGACGACGCTGCTGTTCCTGGCGATTTTCCTCCTCGCCTTCGCCGGCCAGCGCGGCGCCGTCGCAGGCGTGCCGTTCGCGCAGTTCCTGGCGCCGGGCCTGATCATGATGGCGATGATTCAGAACGCCTTCGCCAACACCACCTCGTCGCTGATGATCGCCAAGATCCAGGGCAGCATCAGCGACCTGCTGATGCCGCCCTTGAGTTCCGGCGGAACTGGTGTGGGGCTTGGCGTTGGGCGGCGTGACGCGCGGCCTGATCTGCGGCGCCGCGGTGTGCGCGACCATGATTCTCGTCGTGCATATCGGCGTGACGGACTGGGGCCTGGTGCTGTTCCACGCCGTGGCGGCGTCGCTGCTGTTGTCGCTGCTTGGCATCCTCGCCGCGTTGTGGGCGGAGAAATTCGACCACATCGCCGCCGTCACCAATTTCATCGTGATGCCGCTGTCGTTTCTGTCCGGCACGTTCTATTCGATCGACCGGCTGCCGCCGGCGTTCCGCGTCGTCGCCGACTTCAATCCGTTTTTCTACATGATCGACGGTTTCCGCGCGGGCTTCATCGGCCATGCCGACGCCTCGATCGCGGTCGGCATCGCGGTCATGGTCGGCATCAATGCCGTTCTGCTGGCGCTCACCCATATTCTGTTCGCGCGCGGCTACAAGCTGAAGGCATAGCCGGCGCCCACGCCCCCCTGTTGCGGCCCGGACGGGCAGGCGATAGGGTGGGCCTTCATCCTCCCAAGGATTGCCCCGTGCAGTACCTCAGCACCCGCGATGGTCGGCCCCGCCCCGAACGTGTCGAGTTCGAGGAGGTATTGCTGCGCGGGCTGGCGCCGGACGGCGGATTATACCTTCCGGATCAATGGCCTATCCTGTCCGCCGCGGAATGGCGGAGCCTGCGCGGACGGCCCTATGCCGAGGTCGCCGCCCGGGTCATGGCGCCGTTCCTGGGCAACACCGTCACGCCGGTCCGTCTGAACCAGATTTTGGCCGAAACCTATGCCGGTTTCGACGACGCCCGGGTCGCGCCGCTGAAGGAGCTCGCCTCCGGGTTGTGGCTCCTGGAACTGTTCCACGGCCCGACCCTGGCCTTCAAGGATTACGCCCTTCAGTTCGTCGGGCGGCTGTTCGACGAGGTGCTGGCGCGCCGCGCCGGCCGGGTCACGATCGTCGGCGCCACCTCGGGCGATACCGGCTCGGCCGCGATCGAGGCCACGCGCGACCGCGCCACCGCCGATATTTTCATGCTCTATCCCGAGGGCCGCATTTCCGCGGTGCAGCGCCGGCAGATGACCTGCGTGCCCTCGGCCAACGTTCACGCCATCGCCATCGACGGCAGCTTCGACGATTGCCAGGACCTGGTGAAGGCGATGTTCGCCGACGCGCCGTTCCGCGCCGCCCACCATCTCTCGGCGGTCAATTCGATCAACTGGGCGCGGATCGTGGCGCAGACGGTCTATTACGCCTATGCGGCGCTGGCGCTGGGCGCGCCGGACAAACCGGTCAGCTTCACCGTGCCGACCGGCAATTTCGGCAATGTCTTCGCCGCCCATGTCGCGCGGAAGATGGGATTGCCGATCGCCGACCTTGTCATCGCCACCAATCGTAACGACATATTGGCCCGTTTTTTCAATGACGGCGCCATGAGCCTGCGCGCCGTCGAGCCGTCCCTGTCGCCGAGCATGGATATCCAAGTGTCGAGCAATTTCGAGCGCCTGCTTTACGAACTGAAGGGCCGCGACGGCCGCGCCGTGGCCGACGCGATGGCGCGTTTCCGCGCCTCCGGGACGTTGCCGGTCGCGCCCGCCGAGCTGGCCGCGGCGCGCAAGCTCTTTACCGCCTATTCCTTCGACGACGAGGCGACGGTGGCCGAGATCGCGCGGACCTGGCGCGAGCGCGGCGTGATGCTCGATCCGCACAGCGCGGTCGGCGTCGCGGCGGCGCGCGCCCACCAGGCCAAGGGCACCGGCGGCGGCACCCCGATGGTGGCGCTGGCGACGGCGCATCCGGCAAAATTCCCCGACGCGATCGAGCGCGCCACTGGCCTGCGCCCGGAACTGCCGCCGCGCCTGGCGGACCTGATGGAACGGCCGGAGCGGCTGGTGCGTCTCCCCAACAGCGTCGCGGCGGTCGAGGACTATATCCGCGGGCATGCGCGTCCGCTTCGCGAGGTCGCGGCATGAGCGTGCGTCTCTCCAAGCTCTCGAACGGCATGCGGGTCATCACCGACACGGTGAACAGCGTCGAGACCGTGTCGATCGGCGTTTATGTCGCCATCGGCACGCGGCACGAGCCGAAGGCGATCAACGGCGTCTCGCACATGCTGGAGCATATGGCGTTCAAGGGCACCGAGCGGCGCTCGGCCTTGGCCATCGCTTCCGAGATCGAGGATGTCGGCGGCCATCTCAACGCCTATACCTCGCGCGAGCACACCGCCTATCACGCCAAGGTGCTGAAGGAGGATGTGGCGCTGGCGCTCGACCTGCTCGCCGACATTCTGCAGCGCTCGATCTTCGATCCGGCGGAGATGGAGCGCGAACGCGGCGTCATCCTGCAGGAGATCGGCCAGGCCAACGACACCCCCGACGACATCGTGTTCGATCATTTCCAGGAGACCGCGTTCCCGGGCCAGATGGTCGGCCAGCCGGTCCTGGGCCGTGCCGACATCATCCGCCGCATGAAACGCGACACCGTCGCCACCTACATGCACGACCATTACGCCGCCTCGCGCATGCTGCTGATCGCGGTCGGCAAGATCGAGCATGACGAGTTGGTGCGTCTGGCGGAGCGGCTGTTCACCGACATGGCGCTGCGCAACGGCGCCACGAGCGAGGCGGCGCGTTATGTCGGCGGCGATTTCCGCGAGGAGCGCGACCTCGAGCAGGCGCATGTGCTGATCGGCTTTCCCGGTTTCAGCTATGCCGACCCGGATTTCTACGCGGCGTCGCTGGTCTCGACCGCGCTCGGCGGCGGCATGTCGTCGCGTCTCTTCCAAGAGGTGCGCGAAAAGCGCGGCCTGGTCTATTCGGTCTATTCCTTCGCCAGCCCGTTCAGCGACGGCGGCGTGTTCGGCATCTATGCCGGTACCGGCGCCGACGCGTTGACCGAATTGATCCCGGTGCTGGTCCACGAAATCCGCCGCCTCGGCGACGGTTTCGACAAGGACGAGCTGGAGCGCGCCCGCGCCCAGCTCAAGGCCGGGCTCTTGATGTCGCTCGAAAGCACCATGACGCGCGTCGAGCAGCAGGCCGGGCACATGCTGGTCCACGGCACGCCGTTCGATCCGGCGGAACTGGTGCGCAAGATCGACGCCGTCGACCAGGACGGGGTGAAGCGCGTGGCGCACCGCATCCTGTCGGGTAAGCCGACAATCGCGGCGCTGGGCCCGATCGGCGCGCTCGAGCCCTACGCGCGCGTCGCCGAACGGCTCGACGCCTGAGACCTGGATTGGCGCCGGTGAGTTCGAACCTGCTCCGACTGCCGCGGCTTTTTGCCGGCGCCGAGCCGCCGGCGACGCGCCTCGTCGGCCGGCGCGTCACGCTGCGGCCGCCGGTGCGCGAGGATTACGACGAATGGGCGCGGCTGCGCGAAGCCTCGCGCGCGTTCCTGACGCCGTGGGAGCCGGTATGGTCGCCCGACGCGTTGAGCCGCGGCGTGTTCCGCCAGCGCCTGTTCCATTATGCCGCCGAATGGCGCGGCGGCCAGGGTTACAATCTCTTTCTCTACCGCAACACCGACGGTGCGCTGCTCGGCGGCATTAGCCTCACCCAGATCCGCCACGGCGTCGCGGAATCGGGCTCGCTCGGCTATTGGATGGGCCAGTGTTACGCCGGCCAGGGCTATATGACCGAGGCGCTGACGCTGATGCTCGGCTTCGCCTTCGGCCGCTTGAAGCTGCATCGCGTCGAGGCCGCGTGCCTGCCGCACAACCGCGCCAGCCGCGCGGTGCTGACCAAGAACGGCTTCCGCGAGGAAGGCTACGCCAAGGAATATCTGTGCATCGACGGCCGCTGGCAGGACCATGTCCTGTTCGGGGTGCTGCACGACGAATGGCTGACGCGGGTCGATTCGAACGGTAAATGAGCGGGAGTACAAGCCCGTCGTCCCTGCGAAAGCGGGAACCCAGCGCTCGCTCCTCAGCTGAGGCAGCGTACAAGGGTCCTCCCCTGCAGGAGGCACGAGCGCCGTCTCGAAGAATGGGAAGAGGCTTTGACCGCCATCGCGGAAGCCCTCGCGCACACGCCGCTGTGGGTCTGGCCACTGTTCGCGATCGTGCTGTTTTTCGGCGCGCGGAATTTATGGCCGCGCGAGCGGCCGCTGGCGCCGCTGTTCATCCTGCCGGCGATCCTGTTGGCGTTCACGCTCTATAATCTCACCGCGAGCAGCGCCGACCTGACCTTGGTGATTCTGGCCTTTGCCGTCAGCTTCGCGATCGGCATCGGCGTCGGCTGGAATCTGGTGCCGACGGAGGTCGTCGCGCTCAAAGGACAGGGTCGCGTGCGCGTGCCCGGCAGCGTCTCGCCGCTGCTCGTGGTGATCGCGGTGATCGTCCTGCGTTACGTGATCGGCTATACCTATGGCCGCTGGCCCGAGCTGCGCGCGAATTCGGCGCTGGCGGTTGAATTCAGCGCCACCGGCGCGCTCCTTGCCGGCATCGTCTGGGGCCGGATTTTGCGCCTCGCGCAGATTTCCCGCCGCGCAATCTGACCAAAATCCCCTCCCCCTCGAGGGGGAGGGAGAGATCGAGCGCCCCATCAAGGGGAGGGTTTTCGAGCGGCAGATTATGCGCCTTGAGGAACGTGAGCCGGTCCCAATAGCCGCGCTGGAACGCGATCTTACCGTCCGTGACGTGAAAGAAGCCGCAGCCGCGCAAGCCTAAGGGATCGCGCCATTCGAGGATCGCCCAGTCGCCATCCTCGAAAATGTTTTCGACGATGCACACCATCTCGGCCGCGGCGAACTCGCGCGCGAACATGTCGCGGATCGCGTCGCGGCCCGTGATCGGCTCCACGCGCCACCTGATGATTGACCGCGTCGGCGGCATAGAAAGCCGCCATCGCGTCGGCATCGCCGCGATTGAAGGCGTCGACCCACGCCTGAATCAATTCCTTCGGGCGCATCGCCCGCCTCCGTCGTTGGATCGGCGCCTTGCCGTTCGCGTTATTATAGCGGTGGGGATATCCTCGGGGCGATGGGAACCGGAACGGTGCGAGCCGCGCGATTGGCGCTGGTCCTGGCAATCGTCCTTGCCGCCGCCGGCGCGACCTCTGCGCGCGCGGCCGACGCGTTGTCGCCGCGCGATCTCGCCTGGTTGAGCGACAATCTCAATCTTGCCGCCGACAGTCCGGTGCTCCTGACCATGAGCGAGGCGCTAGCAGGCGCGGCTTCATGCCTTGATCGGCCGGGCGAGGACCGGCGCCGACCGGAAACGGCAGGACGTGGTGAATTTCATCACCGGTACGGTCGGCGACAGTTTCGAGGCGACGCTCGGCGGCGCGCAGCAGGCGCCGGCGCCGCCGACGGAACTGGGCTCGAACCGGAAGCCCTAGAGTGCGATCCGGTCGGACGGAAGCACCTATGCTTCCGTCCGACCGGCAAAATCGCACTCTAATCATTGAATCAGGGCGCGATCCGGCTCTAGCCGGTGCCGGCAAGGCGGGCGCGCGCCGCAACCATCGCCGCCGCGCGGAAGTAGCTCATCAGATAGACCCGGATCGCGGCGGTCAGGCTCGATTCGACCTGGTCGCGGGCGATTTCGGTCACGACATCGTTGAGCGATTTCTGCTCGCGCTCGCAGACATGCCGCAGCGCGTCCCACATCGCCGGCTCGAGCCGGACGCTAGTGCGGTGGCCGGCGACCGTGACATTGCGGTTGACCAGGGTCGAGGGCCGCCGGGGCGACAGGCCGCGCTGCGACGGCGCATCGGTTCGGACGTCCAGGGTATCGAGCGACATGCCCGCGATCTTATGGTAAAAATTTCGGAGATACAACCTATAAATTGATTTATCAATACTATTTCATCTTAAAGTTGTTTCAACGCCTCCGCCGGGGTCAGCGCGGTCAGGCTCAGCGCGTGGACCTGGTTGGCGAGTTCCTCGGCCAGGACGCCATAGACCGCGCGCTGCCGGGCGACCCGGTTCAGGCTCTCGAAGGCGGCGGAAACGATGGTGACGCGAAAATGGGTCTCGCCGCCGGGGCGCGAACCGGCATGGCCGGCATGGCGCGCCAACTCGTCGACAATGTCGAGCCGCGCGGGCGAAAAGGCCGCGGTAAGCCGCTCCCGCAACCGGTCGGCGGTAGTCATGGCGCCACGCTGATGACCGCGCCATCCCTTGTCAATTGCCGCGACGCGATGGCTGGCGCGCTGGTTCCCGCGCTTGTTTTGGCCGGGGGCGCATCCCATACTGTATCGATGTCCCGCCCCATGCTGGATTCCGCGCGTTTCGATGTCGACAGCGACGCACCGCCCCTGGCGCGTGCTTGCGACCATCCGGGCTGCGCGAGCGTCGGCGAATATCGGGCGCCGCGGTCGCGGGACGATCTGCGGAATTACTATTGGTTCTGTCTCGACCATGTCCGATCCTACAACGCGTCGTGGAATTACTACGCCGGGATGAACGAGGCGGAGATCGAGGCCGAACTCCGCAAGGACATGGTCGGGCAGCGGCCGAGTTGGAAGTTCGGCCATCGCGTCGCGTGGCGCTTCGCCAACGGCGTCAAGGATTTCGGCCTGTTCGATTTCGAGGAGCCGCCCCGCGCCAAACCCCGCGCGCGGCCGCCAACGCAACAAGAATTGGCGCTCGAGACCTTCGATCTGACCCCGCCGCTGACCATGAGCGCGCTGAAGGCGCGCTACAAGGAATTGGTGAAGCGGCATCATCCCGACGCCCATGGCGGCGACAAGGCCGCGGAAGAACGACTTAAAATAATCAACCAAGCCTATGCAACGCTGAAAGCCAGCTACTTTTCATCCTGAGGTCCTATGAGTGCCGCCAACGAAAGTACCCAAACGATCGACCGGCCCGACATCACGGTGTCGGTGCGTCAGACCTTCGGTCTCGACAGCGACATGCAAGTGCCGGCGTTCTCGCGCCCGTCCGATCAGGTCCCCGACATCGACGAGGCCTATCGCTTCGATCACGACACCACGCTCGCGATCCTGGCGGGCTTCGCCTACAACCGCCGCGTCCTGATTCCCGGCTATCACGGCACCGGCAAGTCGACCCATATCGAGCAGGTCGTCGGCGCGGCTCAACTGGCCGTGCATCCGCGTCAATCTCGACAGCCATATCAGCCGCATCGACCTGGTCGGCAAGGACGCCATCGTGCTGCGCGACGGCGTCCAGGTGACCGAATTCCGCGAGGGCCTGCTGCCCTGGGCGTTGCAGCATCCGACGGCGCTGTGCTTCGACGAATACGATGCCGGCCGGCCCGACGTGATGTTCGTGATCCAGCGCGTGCTCGAGGTCGACGGCAAGCTCACCTTGCTCGACCAGAACAAGGTGATCCGGCCGCACCCGGCGTTCCGCCTGTTCGCCACCGCCAACACGATCGGCCTCGGCGACACGTCCGGCCTCTATCACGGCACGCAGCAGATCAACCAGGGCCAGATGGACCGCTGGAACATCGTCGCGACGCTCAACTATCTGCCGCACGACGACGAAGTGCGGATCGTGCTGGCGAAGGCGCCGAACTACGACAACGAGGAAGGCCGCCGCACCATCCACGCCATGGTGGCGCTCGCCGAGCTGACGCGCTCCGGCTTCATCAACGGCGACATTTCCACCGTGATGTCGCCGCGCACGGTCATCACCTGGGCCGAGAACGCGCGCATCTTCAACGATCTTCGCCTTCGCCTTCCGTCTCACCTTCCTCAACAAGTGCGACGAGATGGAGCGCTCGACCGTCGCCGAATACTACCAGCGCTGCTTCGGCACCGAGCTCAAGGAGACGGGCGTCCGCGCCACTTGTCTGATACCTGATCCTGATCCTGGCATCTGAATGGCCGAAGCCGAAACCCCCGTCGAGATCTTCAAGCGCGCGACTGCCGCCGCGGTGCGGGCGATCGCCGAGCGCGAGGACATCAACATCGTCTACGGCGCCGAGCTGCCGGCGGTCGGCGGCACGCGCGTGCGCTTGCCGCTGCCCGGCCGCGAGCTGGGGCAGGAAGAGGCGTCGCAATTGCGCGGCGCCGCCGACGCCGCGGCGTTGCGGCTGCGCTATCACGACGACGCGGTGCATGCCAAGCGCCGCCCCGCGGCCGACCAGGCGCGCCAGATGTTCGAGGGCATCGAGCAGGCGCGGGTCGAGGCGCTGGGCGCGCAGCGCATGGCCGGCGTCGCTGCCAATCTCGCCTCGCATCTCGAAGAGCGCTGCCGCCGCCAGGGCTTCGCCCATGTCACCGAGCGCGATCGCGGCGATGCTGCCCGAGGCGGTGCGCTTGCTGGCGCGCGAGGCGCTGACCGGGTCGGCGCCGCCGCCCTCGGCGCGGCGCATGATCGCGGCGTGGCGGCCGCTCCTCGAAGGCAAGGTCGGGCGCGATTTCCTCGAATTGGCGAAGCACCTCAAGGACCAGGACGGCTATGCCAAGGTGGCGCGGCAGTTGATCCGCGACCTCGACATCGATCTCGGCGACGCCGAGCAGGATTCCGACCAGGACGATGCCGAATCCGAAGGCGAGGATTCGGAACAGGGCGACAGCGAGAGCGAGGGCGGCGAAGGCGGCGCCTCCGGCGCGCAAGGCGCGCTCGAAGCCGGCGTGCCCGACGCCGACGGCGAGGAGGATGCCAGCGCCAGCGAGATCGAGGGCGAGCTAATGCCCGGCACCGGCGAGGACGATCCCGGCCGTCCCGGCCGCCCCGGTCATCAGCCGCGCACCAACGTCAAGGACGAAGGCCACGCCTATCGTCCCTTCACCGCCGAATGCGACGAGGTGATCGACGCCGCCGATCTGTGCGATCCCGACGAACTGACGCGGCTCAGGACGCTGCTCGACCAACAGCTCTCCAATTTGCAGACCGTGATCTCGCGGCTCGCCAACCGGCTTGCAGCGCCGCTTGATGGCGAAGCAGACCCGCGCCTGGGAATTCGACCTCGAGGAGGGGCTGCTCGACACCGCGCGGCTCTCCCGCGTCGTCACCAACCCGGTCTATCCCTTGTCCTACAAGCGCGAGAAGGAAACCAATTTCCGCGACACGGTGGTGACGCTGCTGATTGATAATTCGGGCTCGATGCGCGGCCGCCCGATCACGGTGGCGGCGATGAGCGCCGACATCCTGGCGCGCACCTTGGAGCGCTGCGGCGTCAAGGTCGAGATCCTCGGCTTCACTACCCGCGCGTGGAAAGGCGGGCAATCTCGTGAAAGATGGATCGCCGCCGGCAAGCCGCCGAATCCCGGCCGGCTCAACGATCTGAGGCATATCGTCTACAAGGCGGCCGACTCGCCGTGGCGGCGCGCGCGCAAGTCCCTCGGGCTGATGCTGCGCGAAGGCATCCTCAAGGAGAATATCGACGGCGAGGCGCTGCTGTGGGCGCATAACCGGCTGATCGGCCGCCACGAGCAGCGCCGCATCCTGATGGTGATTTCCGACGGCGCGCCGGTCGACGATTCGACGCTGTCGGTCAATCCCGGCAACTATCTCGAAAAGCATTTGCGCGACGTCATCGCGGAGATCGAGGGCGGCTCGCCGGTGGAGCTGATCGCGATCGGCATCGGCCACGACGTCACGCGCTATTACCGCCGCGCCGTCACCATCGTCGACGCCGAGCAGCTCGGCGGCACCATGCTGGAAAAGCTCGCCGAGCTGTTCGACGAGGACGACGAGCCCAAGGGCATGCGCCGGCGCAAAGCGGCGTAGGCCGCAGTCCATGTGCAATCGTTGATCGATACCGACGCCCCGCCGTCGCACGGCGGCGTCGGGTATCTGGCTCCCGAGGGTTTCCTCGCCGAACTCCGCCAGGAACTTGGCGCCGCCGCCGCCCAGGTCTTTGGCCGTTTGGTGCTGACCGACGGGCCGACGCCGCCGGCGGCATGGGCGGCGAATGTCTGGCTCGATCCGATGCGCATCCCGATTGCCTCGATTGGCGACGCCGCGAAAAAGCTTCGCGCCATCCAGCGCAACTGGACGCTCTATTCGCACGCGTCGCATCGCCGGGCGGCGCTGATTTCGGAACGGCTGCCGAAAGTCTCGGCTAAGCCGATCGTCTTCGGCACCGGCGCGCCGACGGCGCCCCTGGGCTCATGGACCCTGATCGACGCCGAAACGATGCTGGCGTCGCCGCACTGCTCAAGTCCATTTCCCAACGGCGAGGTCCGATTTGTCGAAGACCGGATGGCGCCGCCCAGCCGCGCCTATCTGAAGCTATGGGAACTGTTCACGGTCACCGGACGGCAGCCCAAACCGGGTGAGCTTTGCGTCGATCTGGGCGCCAGTCCCGGCGGCTGGACCTGGGTGCTGCAACGGCTCGGCGCGCGGGTGCTCAGCGTCGACAAGGCGGCGCTGGACGACCGGATCGCCCAGCTTCCCGGCGTCGAGTATCGACGCAGCAGCGCCTTCGCGCTCGACCCGGGCACGGTCGGTCCGGTCGATTGGCTGTTTTCGGATATCGTCTGCTATCCCAAGCGCCTCTTGGGCCTGGTGGAGAACTGGCTCGCGGCGGGCACCGTCCGCAACTTCGTCTGTACCGTCAAATTCCAGGGCGCGACCGATTTCGATACGGCACGGCAATTCGCCGCGATCCCCGGATCGCGCCTGCTGCACCTGCATCACAACAAGCACGAACTGACCTGGCTCAGGTTCGCTTAACGAAACCGCCATCCGATCCACATGGATTTTTTATGCGGTTCTCTCGACATAGATATCGCGAGGAGAACCGCTCGATCGGTTGTTGCCGATAGCGGCGGCTCCTCGATGTGCGGACGATAGCGGAGACGGGGAGATTCGCATGAGCGATCTCGTCGACATTGCCATTCCTGCCAATGCCCAAGCGGCCACCGAGGCGTTGGGGCTGAAAGTGTCGCGCAGCGTCACGAGCGGCGCGCGCGTGCGGCAAATACCGCGCGAGGATGCCGAGATCGCAATCGAGTGTCTGCGCGATTGGGGCTTTGCCGCCCGCATCGTAGACGACGCGCCCCAAGGTCGGGACGCGTCCGACCGCGACCTCAAACCCGCGGCCTAGCACTCGCTACGCGCTGGCGACTTGCCTGACGGCGGCGCGCGAGTCCGCGTCCGCCGGCAAGCAGCCTAGTCCGTCGAGCGTTGCGCGCAGCGCCTGGTCGATCGGCGTGTGCGGTTCCGGACCGATCAGCGACACGAGCTTCGCGTTGTCGAGGCGCAGCGGCTCGCGCCACAGATAGCGCATCTCCCGCAGGCCGCGCGCCAGGCCCCACACCGGCCGCAACGCCCAGATCGCGAGCCACGGGAACCGCCGCACCTTGAGATCGGCGACGCCGGCGGCGCGCCCGACCGCGGCGGTGAAATCGCGGCCTTGCGCGAACCAATAGCCGCCGAAATGTACCGTCTCGGCCGGCGCCAGCCGGTCGTCGATCTCGGCCAGGCGCGCGATCGCCTCGGCGAGGTCGGGCAGATAGGCGAAGCCGTGACCGATATCGCGCTTGCCCGGATAGGTGATAGCGCGGAGCGGCTTGCCCGGCTTAACCATCGCCGTGCCGAACCAGGAGCTCGGCGCGGCGGCGCCGATATAGTCGTTGGCGCGCACCACCAGCGAGCGCACGCCGTCACGCGCCGCGTCGGCCAGCATCGTCTCCATCTGGACGCGGATGCGGCCTTTTTCGGTCAGCGGATTTTGCGGCGCCGCCTCGTCGACGAACGCGCCGGCATCGGGACCGAAATTGTAGACGTTGCCTGGTAGGATCAGCCGCGCGCCGCTCGCTTTCGCCGCCGCGACGCTGTTCTCGAACATGCGCAGGCCCCAATCTTCCCAATGGGCGTAGTTGGCGGGATGGGCGCCGTGGAAGATGAATTGCGCGCCGGCGGCGGCAGCCAACACGTCCGCCGCGTTCATCGCGTCGCCCGCCTTCCAGCACAGGCCGGGGATGCGCCCGAACCGTTCGGCGACCGCCTCTGGCCGGCGCGTCAGCGCCCGGACCTTCCAACCCCGCCGCAGAAATGCCTTCGCGACCTCGCCGCCGATGCCGCCGGTCGCGCCCAGAACCAGGATGGTGTTTGCCATGACGATCTCCTTGTGTCTTCGACAAGGATCAATTTGATCGTCCGCCAGATCAAAATAAATTGCCTAAATACCTATGTTCGTTATACATAAATCAATGAACCAACCGACGGAAAACTGGGATTTGGCCCGCGCCTTCCTGGCGGTAGTGCAGTCCGGCAGCCTGTCCGGCGCCGCCCGCGCGCTGGGACTGACCCAGCCCACCATCGGCCGCCAGGTCGCCGAATTCGAGGCGGCGCTCGGCGTGCCGCTGTTCACGCGGTCGCGCCACGGGGTCAAGCCGACCCAGGCGGCGCTCGACTTGATGCCGCATGTCGAGACCATGGCGGCGGCGATGGCGGCATTGACCCGCGCCGCCTCGGGCGAGGCCGGCGAGGCGCGCGGCACGGTGCGGCTGACCGCCAGCGAACTGATGGGCGCCGCGGTCTTGCCGCCGGTGCTCGCGCGCTTCAACGCGGCGCATCCCGGCATCGCGATCGAACTGGTGCTGTCGAACCGGATCGAGGATTTGCTGCGCCACGAGGCCGACATCGCAGTGCGCATGGTACGGCCCGACCAAGCGGCGCTGGTGGCGCGCCACATCGGCCCGGTGCCGATCTCGCTGTACGCGCATCGCGACTATATCGCGCGCCGCGGCATGCCGACGACGCTCGAGGAACTGGCGGCGCATTCGCTCATCGGCTTCGACGCCGATCCCTGGGGCGCGAAAGTCCTGGCGGCGCAGATGGCGCCCGGCGTGACGCGCGACTTTTTCAGCCTGCGCACCGATTCCGACCTGGCGCAGCTCGAAGCGCTGCGCGCCGGCTATGGCATCGGCGGCTGCCAGGACGCGCTGGCGCGGCGCGATCCCGATCTCGTCGCGGTGATGCCCGGCGCCGTCGACATCGTGCTCGATTGCTGGGTGGTGATGCACGAGGATCTGCGCGCCAGCCGCCGCGTGCGGCTGCTGTTCGACCACCTCGCCGGGGAACTGACCGCGTATCTAAAGAATTAGTGCGGGCGGTCGGTGTTGTTGACGTGGCGGTCGCCGGCGAGCCAGCGCTTCAACTCGGCATGCGCGTCGGCGCGGCGCATCTTGTCGATGTCGGTGGCGTTCGGCGGATCGACCGTGAATTCGAGCTGCATATTGTCCGGCGTCCGGGTGTAGAGCGACAGGCAATAGCCGTGATCGATGGTGCGGAACTGCACCTTGTGCGCCGTCAGGCGCGCGACGATCTCGTCGAAGGTCGGCTGCGTCACTTTCAGCGAGATGTGCCAGGCGACGTCGATCTCGGGATGGATCGCCTTGCTTTTCTCCCACACCTCGTCGTCGGCATATTGGAAAAACGCCAGCGCCCCGCCGTCGCCGATGGCGAAGAAGGTGTGGCAGTAATCGACCTCGCGCCCGACCGCCTTGTTGAAACTGCGCTCGCACCAGGTCGCGACCAGCGGGATGCCGACAATGTCCTCGATGAAGTGCCGGTTCGCTTCTTGGTCCTTCACCGCGTAGGCGTGGTGATGGAGCCGCTCCGGCAATTGCTTCAGGAGCTTCGCTTTCGACGTGGCTTGGGCTTCCATGGTGTCCGGCATCGCTTCCTCCCGATGGCCTGTTGCCGACAGGATGCGCCAACCGAAGCCGCCGTCAAGAGCGCAGCATCACGCCACGCCATGCGCCTTGAACCAGGCCAGCATGCGGCGCCAGCCGTCCTTGGCGGCCTCCGGCCGATAGCTCGGCCGGTAGTCGGCGTTGAAGCCGTGCGGCGTGTCGGGATAGACGATGAACTGGCATTCCTTATGCGCGGTCTTGAGCGCGAACGCGAAGGCCTGCACCTGACTGTTGGGAATGCCGGCGTCGGCGCCGCCGTAAAGCCCGAGCACCGGCACGTGGAGCTCGGCGGTCAGGTCGGGCGGATTTTTGGGATGCAACGGATTGGTCGGATAGGCCAGCGGCCCGTACCACGCCACCGCCGCCTTGAGTTTGGGATTGTGCTCGGCATAGAGCCAGGTCTGCCTCCCGCCCCAGCAAAAGCCGGTGACGCCGAGGCGCGACGTGTCGGCTTTGCCGGTGCTTGCCGCCCACGCGACAGTGGCGTCGAGATCGGACGCGGCCTCGGCGTCGGGCACCTGACCCATGATCGCTATCACCGCGTGCTTGTCGGCTGCCTTCGCGACATCGCCTTGCCGCGCGTTGAGCGACGCCGCCACCGCAAAATAGCCGGCATGGGCGAGACGGCGGCAGATGTCCTTGACCCATTCGTGCACGCCGAAAATCTCGTGGATCACCAGGACCGTCGGAAACGGCCCGCCGGACGCTGGATAGGCGCGGTAGGCCGGGATGGTGCTGTCGCTGACCGGGATTTGCACCTCGCCCGCGACCAGCCCTTCGGCGCTGGTCGTGATGGTCTGCGCCGATACCGGCTGCACCGACACGGCAAAGCCGGTGGCGAGCGTGGTCGCGACAAAGGCGCGACGCGACAGCCGCTCCGGCGGCAACAGGCTGTTCAAATGCTCGTGGCGTGCGTCCATCTCGTTCCTCTCGGGGGAAATTTGTCTCGGTTCCGCAACACGCCATTGATAATCGATCCCGGCTGTCATGATCCTCACGATTTTGTGGTCCCTCGCGGCCGCGACCGGGACTAATGGTGCCAAAAGTTAACGTCCATTTCCTAAGATAACGTCTCTTGAATCAAGGCTAAAATTATGTAAACGTTCACTTTTAGAGAGGTTTGGCTCGGCGGCTGGGGAGCCGTTTCGGGCAATGGCGAGGCCGGTGTTGGCCTGGCCGCGGAGGCTATGATGGCCGGACCGGCTCAGTTGATCGATCTCGCGGCGCAACGGCAAGCGGCGCCCGGAAGCGCTCCCGCCAACGGCGTCGCCGCGGTGGTGGCCGCCCAGCACCTGCAGCAGTTCCGCCTCCATTACGACGGCGACGAAAAAATTCTGTGGTGCCAGTTCGAATATTCCGGCCGGCCCTGCTTCACGCCGCAGGTCCTCAACGAATCGCAACAGGTGCAGCGCCTGGTGCGCGATCTCAGCCTGGCCGCGACCGGCGCCGGCGAAGAACCGCCGCTGCGCTATTTGGTGTTGGGCTCGCGGGTGCCGGGGATCTGGAATCTCGGCGGCGATCTCGAACTGTTCGCCAATTTGATCCGGCGCCGCGACCGCGGCGAGCTGACGCGCTATGCCCATCTCTGCTGCGAGGTCGGCTACACCAACGCGACGCTCTACCAGCTTCCGGTCATCACCGTCGCGCTGGTGCAGGGCGACGCATTGGGCGGCGGCTTCGAAGCGGCGATGTCGAGCAATCTCGTCATCGCCGAGCGCAGCGCCAAGTTCGGCCTGCCCGAAGTGCTGTTCAACCTGTTCCCCGGCATGGGCGCCTACACGTTCATGGCGCGCCGCATCGCACCCGGTCTAGCCGAGCGCATGATCCTGTCCGGCGAGATTTTCACCGCCGAGAAACTGCACGAGATCGGCCTGATCGACATCCTCGCGCCCGACGGCGCCGGGGTCGAGACGCTCTACGAGGCGATCGGCCGCGGCGGCAAGCGGCACCAAACTCACGTCGCGTTGCGAACGGCGCGGCGCCTGGTCAATCCGCTCGGCCTCGAGGAAATGTCCCGCATCGCCGATCTGTGGGTCGAGGCGGCGTTCAAGCTGGAGGAAAGCGATCTCAAGAAGATGCTGCGCCTGGCCGCGGCGCAGGATCGGCGCCGCGAGCGCCAATTGCCGCCGACCTGACCGGCGCCGGGGTCGGATCGCCCTTGATGAATTCGGATGCGATTCCGTCAGGCGTGAATCCGACCAATTGATTTGAGTGCGATTTCACGGTCGGACGGAAGCATGGGTGCCTCCATCCGACCGGATCGCACGCTAGCCGCGCGGCTCCCTCAGGAGCCGGTCGAACGCGGCCTCGAGCTTGAGGAATTCGGACACCAGCTTTTCGAGATAGGCCGGGCCGTTCTGCTGCAGGTTCGCGCGTGGTGATGTCCTTCAACGCGGTGATGGTCTGGCAGAACCGGACGGCGCCGAGATTGGCGCCGCCGCTCTTGAGCGAATGCGTCAACTCCTTGAAGGCCCGCAAATCCTGCTCGTTGATGGCGATGCGCAGCGGCTCGAACAGACGGCGGGCGTCGTTGCGGAACGCCTCGACCACCTCGGTGAGGAATTCGTCGCCGCCGCCTAGGGTGGTCAAGGCGTCGATAACGCCTTCGTCGATCACCGGTCCGCCGCCTTCGGAGAGGAAGCGCGGATGCGACGAGATCGGCGTCACCACCTTGCCCGGTTGCGCCGGCGCTGGCGGCGGCGCGGGTTGGGCGGCACGGGTGAGGGCGCGCCGGCGCCGAGGCCGGCGGTTCGGCGGCTGCCGGCGGCGACACGGCGCTGGGTCCGATCGGCGTGCCGAACGGCACGACGCGGACATAGGTCTCGTCGATCGCGGCGAGCAACTGGCTCGCCTCGACCGGCTTGGTCAGGACGGCGTCGAGCCCTGCGTCGCGGCACAGACGCTCGGTCTCGCTGGTGCCGTCGGCGGTCAAGGCGATGATCGGCAGACGCGGATCGGAGAGATGCTCGACCCGATACATCTTGGTGACCTCGTAGCCGGACATCTCCGGCATGTTGATGTCCATCAACACGAGGTCGAACCGCTCCCGCCCCATCGCCTCGAGCGCCGTGGCGCCGTCATTGGCGATCGCCACCTGGTGCCCGGCCAGTTCGAGAATGCGCCGCAGAATCTTGCAGTTCGCGGCATTGTCTTCGGCGATCAAAATTTTGAGCCGGCGCGCGGTTCGCAACAGCGGCGCCGAACCGCCCGACGGCTGGCCTGGCGGCGCCGGCGGAGCGGCGCCGATCGGCGAGGCCGGCGGCGGGGCTGATGGCGGCGTCGGGACCGGCGGCGGCGTAGGCGGCATCGCCGTCAACGGCGCCATGAGCGGTGCAGGGATGGCGGCGGGCGCGCTCCATTCGACCAGGCTCGGCGACATCCGCTCGCTGGCCAGCGCCGCGAGTAGCGCGCTGGCAAGATGACCGTCGGTCACCGGCGCTTCGACCACCGACGAAAGGCTCGCCGCGCCGAAGGTGGCGATGCCGCCGCTGCCGCCTTCGGGGGCGATGAAAATCGTGATCGGCGCCCGGTCGCCGAGCTGTGCGGCGCGGTGGAGTTGGCTCAACCCCGCCAAGGGATCCGACCGACCGTCGAGCAGCAGCAGCGGCTTCAACGCATCGGCCGCCGCTTGCACTTCGACGATGCGGGCCAGGGCGACCTCGCCGTCGCTCGACCATTGCACGTCGCCGCGCCAGGAGATCAGTCGGGTCTGGAGATAGCGGGCGAGCTCGGAATCCTGGGTGACGACCATCGCCAGCCGCCCGGCGAGATCGGGCGGCCGGTTCGAGCCGGTCGGATCGGATTCGAGCGGCAGGTCGATGATGAAGGTGCTGCCCTTGCCGACCTCGCTTTCGAGCGCCACCGTCCCGCCCATCAATTGCGCCAGTTGTTTGACGATGGCGAGGCCGAGCCCGGTGCCGCCATAGCGCCGCGTCACCGTGCCGTCGGCCTGGGTGAAGACGTCGAAGATCTTGTCCCGCACTTCCGGCACGATGCCGATGCCCTCGTCATGCACCGCGAGCCGCATCTCGACGCGATTGCCGTCCCGCTCCAACTGCGTCGCCGATACTTCGATCCGGCCGCGCTGGGTGAATTTGATCGCGTTGGCGGTCAGGTTCATCACGATCTGGCGAATTTGCAGCGGCATGCCGCGATAGGCCGGCGGCAAACGCGGGTCGATGCGCAGGCTGAGGACCAAGCCCTTGGTCTGGGCTTGCGGACGCAGCATGGCGATGACGCCGCCCAAGATTTCGTGGAGCACGAAATTTTCGAGCTCCGGCTGCATCTTGCCGGCTTCGAGCTTGGAGAAATCGAGAATGTCGTTGATCAGGCCGAGAAGCGTGCGCGCCGCGAGTTAAATCGTCGCCAGCATGTCGCGCTGCTCGGCGTCGAGCCCGGTACGGCTGAACAGCGAACCCATCCCGATCATGCTGTTGAGGGGCGTTCGCAATTCATGGCTCATGACTGCGAGGAAGCGACTCTTGGCCTGATTCGCGGCTTCGGCCTGGGCTTTGGCGATGGTGAGCCGCCGGATCAGATCGACGGCGTAGCCGGTCGGCATCAACAGCGCCAAATAGACCCCGGCGGCAACCCACGGTTTGTCTTGCCAATACGGCGTGGTGAAGAGCACGGCGGTGAAACCGACGACGCAAAGCAGCGCGGTGCCGAGCAGGGTCCGCACGCCGAAGCGGAACCCGAAACCGAACACGATCCAGAGATAGATTGCGAACCACGGCATCGCGAGCAAATCGCCCAGATGCAGGAACGCCGACACGAACAGCACGTCGCTCACAATGGCGGCGCTGCGGCGCATCACCGACGGCTGCGGTCGCAGCATGAGATGAATGAACAACAGCCACGACACCAGGACACCGGCGATATCGATCGCCAACAGCGTCAAGAGCAATTCGGCGCCGACCTGATAAACAACTAGCCCGGCGAGGTAGAGCAGCACGCCGCCGGGGAAAAACAGATGGACGATGATCTGCTGCGCCTCGCTGTTGCGGCTTTCGGTGACGATGCCGCGCGCGATCGCTCCGGCGCCTTGCAACACGGTCGCGGCCGCGGCCAACGCCGGTCCGAGCGTCAGCATCGCGAGCCATACCATCACCACCACCGGCGGGTCGCTGCGCTCCAGCTCGATGAGCAACAGCACCATCGGGGTCAACAGCGCGTAGATCGTGATGATAATCGCGATGACGCGCTGTTTCCGGCTGTTTAATCCGGAACTGGCGCCATTGGTCTGGGGTGTGACCGGAGCGTTGGGCGTCGCCCGGGCATCGTCCCCGCCATTTGCCGCCGGCGCAGCCCGGTTGCGGCCGGCCGCACGGGGCGCCGGCCTGATCATCGTATTGGTGGAGAACAGCATCTATCCGTTAGTCGATCTGCCCGGACCAATCTACATATGGATCCCCAGGCCATAATAATCGCGCTTCGCCCGGAAGTGCCACCCGTATTTTGGTAGTTAACAGCCAAAACGAAGGTGTTTCCTTCGTCCAATTATTTAACTATTTGATTAGAATGAGATTATTGCCCTTGATTTTGCCTAGGCACCGACCACGGCTCCGCTGCGCACAAGCCGCGACATCGGCAGCACGATAGTGACGGTGGTCCCCTTCCCTTTGATGCTGTCGATGGTCAGCCTGCCGTCATGCAGCTCGACCAAGCCGATCGCCAGCGGCAAACCGAGGCCGGTGCCATGGTGCTTTCGGCTCCACGGGCTCGCCACCTGGCCGAAGCGCGTGATCGCGGTCTTGATTTCCTGCTCGTCCATGCCGATGCCGTGATCGATCACGCTGATATGCAGCCCGTCCGGTTCCATCGTCGCGCGCACCAGCACGCGGCCGCCGGCGTGGCTGAACTTGATCGCGTTGGTGATGAGATTTAGCAGCACCTGCTTCAGTTTCAGCGAATCCCGCGAATCCGCGGCAGGTCGGCCGGCACTTCCAGGTCGATACCGATCTCGAGCGATCGGGCGCGCTCGACGACGAGATGCAGCAGATCGCGGATCATTTGCGGGACCTCGACCTCTTCCTCGTCGAGCTCGACGCGCCCGGCCTCGAGCTTCGAGACGTCGAGAATGTCGCCGATGATGCTGAGGAGGTGCTGGCCGCTGGCGCAAATGTCGCGCGCATAGCTGGTGTAGCGCGCGCTGCCCAAGGGCCCCATCACCTCGTCGGCCATGAGCTGGGAAAAGCCGATGATCGCATTCAGGGGCGTGCGCAGCTCGTGGCTCATGTTGGCGAGAAATTCGGTCTTGCTGCGGCTCGCGAGTTCGGCCTCTTCCTTAGCGGCGATCAGCGCCAGCTCGGCTTCCTTCCGGTCGGTGATGTCGAGCGCCGCCGACACCACGATCGAGGGTTGGCCGCCGGGGTCGCGCAGCAAGGCGAGACTGTTCAGCAACACCCGGCGCTGGCCGCTGGGCAGCGAAATTTCCTGTTCCCAGGCGCCGGGCATGCGCTGGCCGTCGATGAGTTGGCGATGACGCTCCATGGCGGCCCGGGTCTCGGCGTCGCTGCGCAAGGCGCTGGGCAATTTCCCGATCATCTCGGCGGCCGGCCAGCCGAAGCGTTGGGCGAAGGAGCTGTTGACGAACATGAAGCGGCCGTCGCGGTCGGTGGCGTTGACCATCACCGGCATGGCGTCGATCACGCGCAGCAGCATTTCGTGGCTGTTTTGCAGTTCGTCGCGGTGGCGCTGCTCGTCGATCTGAATCTTTTCCTCGAGCGTCGAGGCGCGCTCCTTCAGCATCAGCTGCTGGCGTTGCAGCGTCAGTAAATTCTGCGAGCGGACGCGAAATTCATGGTGATCGACCGGGCTGAGGAGATAATCGGTGGCGCCCGCCTCCAGCGCCTGAAGGCGCAGATCGCGATCCTCGTACGCTGTCACGACGATGATCGGCAGGTTGGCGCAGGCCGGATGCTGGCGCAGCTTGCGGATGAACTCGGCGCCGTTCAGCACCGGCATGTTGAAATCAGTGATCAACAGGTCGGGCGGCGATTTGATCGAATCTTCGAGGGCGGCTACCGGATGCGAGAACGTGCGCACCTCGATATTCTCCCCAAGCGAACCGGCAAGCCGTTCGAGGATTTTGAGATTGGTGATTCGATCGTCAACGATCGAGACGGTTTGACGTCCCACGTTCGGTTTCGCCTCCTTCGGCGAACCCCACCAGACGGTAACCTGCTCTCATCTCACCGATTCGCTTATCGTGCAAGAGTTACAGCCTGGTTAACGGTCCAAACCGGTGAGGCCACGCGCGAAGGCGGACGCCTCGAACGGGCGTAGATCGTCGATGCCCTCGCCGATGCCGATGAACGGCACCGGGATGGTGTACATCTCGGCGAGCGCCACCAGCACGCCGCCGCGTGCGCTGCCGTCGAGCTTGGTCATCACGATGCCGGTGATGCCGATCAGATCGCGGAAGGTGTGGATGTGCTGCAACGCGGTTTGGCCGATCGTGGCGTCGAGCACCAGCAGCACCTCGTGCGGCGCGCTCGGGTCGAGCTTCTTGAGCACGCGCTGGATCTTTTGCAGCTCGGCCATCAGATCGGCCTTGTTGTGCAGACGGCCCGCGGTGTCGATCAGCAGCACGTCGGCGCTTGTCGCGCCGCGCTTTTTCCAGCGCCTCGAACGCCAGCCCGGCAGGGTCGGCGCCCGCCGGTCCCGCCACCACCGGCACCCCGGCGCGCTCGCCCCAGATCTTGAGCTGCTCGACCGCGGCGGCGCGGAACGTGTCGCCGGCGGCCAGCACCACGCTCTTGCCCTCGTCGTGGAACAGCTTCGCCAGCTTGCCGATGGTGGTGGTCTTGCCGCTGCCGTTGGCGCCGACCACCAGAATGACGGTGGGCTTGCGGGCGGGATCGAGCACCAGCGGCCGCTCGACCGGTTGCAGGAACGGCTCGATGATCTGCGCCAGCGTCCGGCGGATTTCCTCGGGAGCCACTTCCTGGTTGAACTTGGCGTGGCGCAGCCGGGTTGTCGCCTCTTTCGCCAAACCCCAGCCGAGATCGGCCGAGATCAGCAATTCCTCCAATTCGTCGAAGCGCTTCGTCGTCGAGCCGGCGCTTGGCAAAAATGCCGGTGATGCCGTCGCCGATCTTGGTCGAGGACCGCGACAGGCCGGTGCGCAGCCGTCCGAACCACGAGCGCTTCTTTTCCTCGGTGTCGGTCATGCCGGCACCCCGGTCAGCGAGACCCCGTCGGTCGACGCCATTCGCATGTTCGCGACCACGCCGGCCTCGAGCCGGGGCCTGAACGTGACCGGGGCGTAATGCTCGCTGCGGCCGAAACCGTCGCGCTCGACCAGCACGTCCGAAACCGACCCGACGCGGCCCGCCAGCGACCGCGCCAGGGCGCGCCCGCCCGCCGCGCGCAGACGGGCCGCGCGCTCGCGGACGATGTCGCGGCGGCACTTGCGGCATGCGCGCCGCGGGGGTGCCGGGACGCGGGCTGAACGGGAAGACATGGAGATAGTCGAGACCGGCCTCCTCGACCAGCGACAGCGTGTTGGCGAACATCGCCTCGGTCTCGGTCGGAAAGCCGGCGATGAGATCGGCGCCGAGCGCGATGCCGGGACGAAGATCGCGCGCCCGCGCGGCCACGGCGAGCGCCTGCGCTCGCGAATGACGCCGCTTCATCCGCTTCAGGATGAGGTCGTCGCCGGCCTGCAGCGACAGATGGAGATGCGGCATCAGGCGCGGCTCGTCGGCGATCAGCGCCCACAGCTCCTCGTCGATCTCGGCTGGATCGAGCGAGGTCAGGCGCAAGCGCGGCAATTCCGGGATCGCGTCCAGCAATTCGCGGCATAGCTCGGCCCAAGCTCGGCTCGTAGGCGGTGATGTCGACGCCGGTCAGCACCAACTCGCGATAGCCGCGCTCCACCAGCAATCGCGCCTGCGCGATCGCGTCGGCGACCGGCACCGAGCGGCTGGCGCCGCGGCCATAGGGATGATGCAGAAGGTGCAGCGATGGTCGCAGCCTTGCTGCACCTGAACGAAGGCGCGGGCGCGGCCGTCGAAGCCTTCGACCAGATGCGACGCGGTTTCGCGCACGGCGAAAATGTCGCCGGCGGCAACGCGCGCGGGAAAATCGCGATAGCTTTCCGCCCGCAGCTTTTCCGCGTTGCCGAGAACGGTGTCGACCTCGGGCATCGCCGCGAACCGCGCCGGGTCGATTTGCGCCGCGCAGCCGGTGACGATGAGGCGCGCTTCCGGCCGCTCGCGCCGCAGCTTGCGGATGGTCTGGCGCGCCTGACGCTCGGCCTCGGCGGTCACGGCGCAGGTGTTGACGATGATCGCGTCGTCCAGGCCCGCCGCCTCGGCGTGGCGACGGATCGCCTCCGATTCGAAAGCGTTGAGGCGGCAACCGAAGGTGACGATGTCGAGCGGCAAGAGAGCTCACCAAAGTCAAAATATCTTTCGCGATGGCACATTATTATTAGCGAGCACGGATTGGTCGAGCGTGCCGGTGAAGCTCACCGCCACCGGTCCGGTCATGACGACGTGATTGTCGTCGCGCCATTCGATCTCGAGCGCGCCGCCATCGGCGACGATCTCCGCCTTGCGCGCGGTCAGGCCGCGCCGCGCCGCCGCGACCAGGGCCGCACACGCGCCGGTGCCGCACGCCGGCGTCAGGCCCGCGCCGCGCTCCCACACGCGCAGCCGCAGTTTCGCGGGCGACAGGATTTGCGCGACGCCGATATTGCAGCGCTCGGGAAACAGCGCATCGTGCTCGAGCTTCGGTCCCAGCGTCGCGATGTCCACGGCCGCGATGTCGGGCACGAAGAACGTGACGTGCGGATTGCCCATGCTGGTGGCGACCGGATCGGCGAGCGGTCCGAGCGCCAGGGGCACGTGCAGCGTGTCGCAGTCGCGCGCCAGCGGAATGTCGCGCCACGCCGTCGCCGGCTCGCCCATATCGACGCTGACGCGCTGCTTCCCGGCGGCGCGCGCCGAAATCAGTCCCGCCTCGGTTTCGATCGTGGCGCTGTCGCTGCGGCGCTCGCGCATGACCAGGTCGGCGACGCAGCGCGCGGCGTTGCCGCAGGCCTCGACCAGGCCGCCATCGGCGTTGCGGATCGCCATGAACAGTTGGGCGCGCGGGTCGCGCGGCGGCTCCAGGACGATAAGCTGGTCGCAGCCGACGCCAGTATGACGGTCGGCGATGGCGCGCGCCTGCGCGTCGTCAAAGGCAAGCGGTGCCTGGCGCGCGTCGAGCACGACAAAATCGTTGCCGAGACCATGCATTTTGATGAACGGAACCGCGGACATGAGCGGCTATATAGGCCGCGTGCCCCGCCCTGTCCATGTCGCGGCGGTGGCTAAGTCCCCGGCGTGAATTCGCACGTCGCGCCGCCGCCGCCCTCCTGCTTGATCTGGCCGGGATCGATCGTGCAGACGAGATGGGACAGGCTTTCATAGCTGCGTCCCGCGGCGCCATCGGGCGGCACGCCCAATTCCGCGATCGTCGCGAACAGTTCGTGCGCCTTGCGGCCGGCAAGATTGACCGTGCTCGTGCCGAAGGTCAGGACACAGGAATGCGCGGTGATATCGACATCGCCCGCCGAACACACGAGGCTGTCTGCGGTGACCGTGATCGTTTTGCTGGCGGGATAAGAAACGTTCGGTTGGCCGTTGAACATCGCGGCAATGGCTTTTTTGTCCGCGGCGGCCAATTGCGGCGCGTGCGCCGCAACCAAGGCGGCGATCGCCAGCGCGTCCGCGCCTTGCGCGGTCGATTGCGCGCGTGCCGGCATCGCAAGCGAAAACAGCAGAAGCGCGACGAGCAGGGGCGGCAGGGATCGCATCGAGGTCCTCAAATCTTGCGGTAATCCCCGTGGCGGCCGAGCCCTTCGGCGAAGCGCGTGGCGCCGGCGATGCCCTCCTTGCGCAGCGCCGCGAGCCCGCCCTCATATTCCTGGCGCATCGCTTCGCGCAGGCTGAGTCCGTTCTGGCGATAGGCGGAAGCGCGGTCGGCGCGGACGCATTCCTGCGGGAAACGCGCGATCTCGCGCGCCAGCTCCTCGGCGGCCTGGCGCGCGGTGCCGTCGGGCACCACGCGCTCGGCAAGGCCGATGCGCAGCGCCTCCTCGGCGGTGACTTTGCGGCCGGTGAGGATGATGTCCATCGCGCGGCCCATGCCAACGATGCGCGGCAGCCGCACCGTCCCGCCGTCGATCAGCGGCACGCCCCAGCGCCGGCAATAGACGCCGAAGAACGCCAACTCCTCCATGATCCGCATGTCGCACCACAGCGCCAACTCCATTCCGCCCGCGACCGCGGCGCCCGACACCGCCGCGACCACCGGCTTCGACAATTCGAGCCGCGACGGACCGAGCGGCCCCGGCGGCGTCTCGGCGTAACCGAGGCGCGGGTAGTTCAGTCGGTTGAGCCAGACATCGGCGCCGGACGCGGAGAGATGCTTGAGGTCGCCGCCGGCGCAGAACGCGCCGTGCGCGCCCCAGAACACCGCGACGTCGGCCTCGTCGTCATGCTCGAAATCCATGAACGCATCGACCAGCTTGCGTCCCGTTTCGGGATCGACCGCGTTGCGATAGTCCGGGCGGTCGAGAATCACCGTGGTGACGCGGTCCGATTTCTCGACACGCACGGCGTTGGGTTCGCGATCCCCGTCCATTTCCGTCTCCGTTAGAAAAACGCCAGCGTTCGAATCTCGATGCTTTCGCGCGGCCGCGCGTTGGGCGGCGAGGTCGGATCGTCGAACGAGGTATGCGCGGTCCAGCGCGCGCGGCCGTCCTTCAGCGAATCGTAGACCTTGAACACGATCGCCTCGTCGCGCCGCATGCGCGGAAACCAAAACCATTCGTGGCGGGGACTGTATTTGACCGAGTAGGTCTGGCCGACGCGGTTGGGATAACGCCGCTCCGAGACGACGAAATCCTCGAACGCGATGCTGCGCGCATCGCAGATGCCGAGCGGATGGCTCTCGACCGGAAACCGGATCGGCCGCCACACCTGGACGATGGCGAAGCGCCGCGTCAGCAAATCCTCGGCCTCGGCGCCCATCAGGTCGCGAACGCGCTGCGGTCCCGACCATTCCGTATAGTCGTTGTGGACGCGCTGCACCGGCTCGCGGATCTTGCGCGCCTCGCGGTCGTCGACATCGCCGGTGCGGAGCGTGTGGTCGAACACCACGACCCGCTTGGCGCCGCTTTCCTCTTTGATCAGCGCTTCCATCTCCGGGTAGTAGACGCGCGCGATCTCGTCGGCGTCGAAAAAGTCCTTCATCCTGGTGTCGTGCCGGCGGAAATGGAAACCGTCGCGTTCCAGCACGGAGCCGCCCGGCCGCCGCCGTCCGTTGCGCATGGTGACGCGATGCGCCTCGATGCTGTTGCTGGAGCGCACCTCGGTCGAGCCCGGTCCGCCGCTCCAGGTGTAGGGCGTCTCGCCGGTGTCCTTGTAATAATTGACGCTCGTCTCGATCGTATCGGGAGCGGTGTCCTGCGCCAGCACGGTGTCGGTCATGGCGATCTCCTTTGCGCTGGATGATAGGTGCGCCCCGACCGCGCGACAATGACAGGCGCGCATGGGCCAACGCGCGGGGCGCTTGACTCTTAATCAACCATTTGATTGACTATCAATTGAATGGTTGATCGAAAAGCCACGAACAACGGCGACGCGGCATTGAACAGCGTATTCGCGGCCTTGAGCGATCCGGTGCGGCGGCGGCTGTTGTCGAGGCTCGACGGCCAGGCGCTGCTGGTGAAGGAACTGGCGGCGCCGTTCGACATATCGCTGCAGGCGGTGTCGAAGCACATCCAGGTGCTGGTCAAGGCCGGGCTGGTGCGCCAGGAACGGACCGGCCGCGTGTCGCGCTGCCGCCTCGACGCCGGGCCGATGCACGAGGCGGCGGTGTGGGTCAATCGCTACAGCAAATATTGGCAGGATCAGTTCGACACCTTGGCGCTGTTGCTCGGCGAGATGGACCGGCCGAAGCCGCGCCGCAAGACCAGGAGGAAGGCATGAGTTATCGCGACACCACCAAGCGGCTCGCGGAAATGCGCGGCCAGATCGCCAGCCTGCGCAACGAAATGCGCAAGACCCAAGCCGCGGTCGAGCCGGAGCCGGTCGAGAACTATGCCTTCGCGACGCAAGACGGCCCGATCCGTCTCGCCGATCTGTTCGGCGACAAGGACACGCTGTTCGTGATCCACAACATGGGCGCGTCGTGCCGCTTCTGCACGCTGTGGGCGGACGGGTTCAACGGCGTGCTGCCGCATCTCGAAAGCCGCGCCGCGTTCGTGGTGTCGTCGCCCGACGCGCCGGACAAACAGCAGAAATTCAAGGACAGCCGCGGCTGGAAATTCCGCATGGTGTCGCACCAGGGCAGCAATTTCGCCGCCGACATGGGCTACCGGACCGAAAAGGGCTTCCAGCCTGGCGTCTCTGTCTTCCGGAAACAGAACGGCAAGATCGTGCGCGTGTCCGACCAGGAGCTCGGCCCGTACGACGATTTCTGCTCGGTCTGGCACTTCTTCGACATGATGCCCGAAGGCGCCGGCGACTGGGCACCGCAGTACAAATATTGAGGAGGACGGCATGAACGCGCCCAAGATCGTGTCGCAATCGGAATGGCTCGACGCCCGGAAGCGCTTTCTGGCGGAGGAAAAGGCATTCACGCAGGCGCGCGACCGGCTCAGCGCCGCGCGCCGCGACCTGCCCTGGGTTCGCGTCGACAAGAACTACGTGTTCGACACGAAGCGGGGAAAGCAGACCCTCGCCGATCTGTTCGACGGCCGCTCGCAGCTCATCGTGCAGCATTTCATGTTCGCGCCGGATTGGACCGATGGCTGCAAGAGCTGTTCGTTCTGGGCCGACGGCTATAACGGCTTCGTCGTGCATCTGCGCCAACGCGACACGAACTTCGTCGCGGTGTCGCGGGCGCCGCTCGTCAAACTCCAGGCCTACGCCAAGCGGCTGAGTTGGACGTTCCCGTGGGTTTCGTCCGGCGACGGCGATTTCAGCTACGACTTCGACGTCTCGTTCCACCAGGACGGCAACGGGCCGAAAGAGGTCACCTACAATTTCATGCCGACCAAGAGCGGCATGACCGACCTGCCCGGCATTTCCGTGTTCTATCGCGACGCCGACGGCGCGATCTATCGCACCTATTCGGCCTATGCGCGCGGTCTCGATATGATGAACGCCGCATACCACTATCTCGACCTGACGCCGAAGGGCCGCGACGAAGACGCCCTGCCTTATCCGATGGACTGGGTGCGCATCCATGACCGCTACGACAATCCGTAAGGGGGACCGAATGACCTTCGCTTTCACCGTCAGCGCGACGATTCCCGCCAGTCCCAAGGCGATCTACGACGCCTGGCTCGACGGCAAACAGCACGGGTCGATGAACGGCGGCGGCAAGGCCACCGGCTCGACCAAAATCGGCGGCAAGTTCACCGCCTGGGACGGCTATATCAACGGCAAGAATCTCGAACTGGTGCCGGGCAAGCGCATCGTCCAGTCGTGGCGCACGACGCAATTCACCGACAAGGACGCCGATTCGCAAATCGCCGTGACGCTGGCGAGGGTCGCGGGCGGCACCAAGGTGACGCTGCGCCACAGCAACGTCCCGGACGGGCATGACGGCTACAAGTCCGGCTGGAAGACGCATTACTTCGAGCCGATGAAGACCTATTTTGTGAAGCCGAAGAAGAAAAAATAGGTCTTAATTTTTTTCGTTTTGACCCGCGAAGGCGGGCCATCCACGAATTTTTTCTTTCCCGTCGCGCTAAGCCTATTCGTGGATGCCCCGGCCAAGCCGGGGCAAGACGATATTGTGGCCTTGTGATACGTAGAGTTTGTGTCTCTCCGATCTTCCTCCCGCCGCGTGCTGGTGATTTTCAACCCGACCGCGGGCGCGCGCCGACGCCGCAAGCTCGACCGCGTGCTGCGCGAATTGGCGCGCCTAGGCTGCGTCGTGACGCTGCGCGCGACCGCGGCGCGCGGCGACGCCGAGGCGATCGCGCGCGACGCCAATCCCGCCGCCTTCGACGTCGTCGCGGTGGCGGGCGGCGACGGCACCATCAACGAAACCATCAACGGACTGGAGGACAGCCGGCTGCCGCTGGCGCTGATTCCGCTCGGCACCGCCAATGTGCTGGCGAACGAGATCGGTCTCAATGTGAGGACCGCCGCCAGCATCGTCGCCGGCGGCTCGCCGCGCGCCATTTATCTGGGCCAGGCCAACGAGCGGCGCTTCGCCATGATGCTCGGAATCGGCATCGACGCGCGCATCGTCGAGGGCATCGATTTTGGCCTGAAACGGAGGACGGGCAAGCTCGCCTATGTCCTTAGCGGCATCCGCTCGATTGTGAATTATCGCGCCATCCGCTACCGCGTCGAAATCGACGGCCGGGCCTATACCACCGCCGCGGCGATCATCGCCAAGGGCCATTTCTATGGCGGGCGCTTCGTCGTCGCGCCCGCGGCGCGGCTCGACACGCCGTCGCTTTACGCCGTGCTGATGGAGCGGCCGGGGCGCTGGAACGTGCTGCGCTACGGCGCGGCGATCGCGCTGGGCCGGCTCGACCGCGCCGCCGGCGTACGCGTGATCGAAGCCCGGTCGATCCGCATCGACGGCCCCGTGAGCGAAGCGGTGCAGGCCGATGGCGACGTCGCCGGCGGCTTGCCGCTGACGGTTACGGTGGCGGAGCGGCCGTTGCTCCTGCTCCACTAGACGATTTTCACGATCGAGGAATCACCCCCGGTTCCATCTTGCCGGCGGTGCCCTAGCGCAACGCGGCGCACGCGCGCTGGATGCGCTGGCACGCTTTTTCCAACAGCTCGGTCGAGGTCGCGTAGGAGATGCGGAAATGCGGGCTGAGGCCGAAAGCCGCGCCCTGCACCACCGCGACGCCTTCCGTGTCCAACAGATAACCGATGAAGTCGGTGTCGTCGGCGATGACCTTGCCCTCGGGCGTGCGCTTGCCGATCGTGCCGGCGCACGACGGATAGACATAGAACGCGCCTTCGGGCTTGGGGCAGTGGAGGCCGGTCGCCTGGTTGAGCATCGACACGACCAGGTCGCGCCGCTCCTTGAAGATGGCGTTGTGCTTCGGAATGAAGTCCTGCGGCCCGTTCAGCGCCTCGACCGACGCCGCCTGGCTGATCGACGACGGGTTCGAGGTCGATTGCGATTGCAGCATGGTCATGGCCGCGATCAGCTCTTTCGGGCCGCCGGCATAGCCGATGCGCCAGCCGGTCATGCAATAGGCCTTCGACACGCCGTTCAGCGTCAGGGTGCGCGGATAGAGCTTCGGCTCGACCTGGGCGATGGTCGCGAATTCGAAATCGTCGTAGAGCACATGCTCGTACATGTCGTCGGTCAGGATCCACACCTGCGGATGGCGCAACAGCACGTCCGCCAACGCGCGCAGCTCCGCCTTGCGTGTAGGCGGCGCCGGACGGATTGGACGGCGAGTTGAGGATCAGCCACTTGGTCTTGGGCCTGATCGCGGCCTCGAGGTCGGCGGGCTTCAGCTTGAAGCCGTTCTCCGCCGGGCATGCCACCGCGACCGGCTCCGCCTCCGCCAGCGCGACGATGTCGGGATAGGTCACCCAATAGGGCGCCGGGATGACCACTTCGTCGCCCGGGTTGAGTGTCGCCATCAGCGCGTTGAACAGCACCTGCTTGCCGCCGGTCGAGACGATGATCTGGTTCGGGCGCGTAGTCGAGCCCGTTCTCGCGCTTGAATTTGGCGCTGATCGCCTTCTTGAGGTCGGGCGTGCCGCCGGTGTCGGTATAGCGTGTGTCGCCGCGGTCGATCGCCGCCTTCGCCGCCGCGCGGATGTTCGCGGGCGTGTCGAAATCCGGCTCGCCCGCCGACAGGCCGACAATATCCTTGCCCGCCGCCTTCAGCGCGCGGGCGCGGTCGGTGGCGGCAAGGGTCGGCGACGGTTTGATGCGCGACAGGCGCTCGGCGAGAAAGGACATGACACGATCCGGCTGAAAAAGGGGCGGCAAGATAAGCAGAAATTCGCCGATGCCGCCATACCGCGACGCAACAAAAAACCGGGCGCCCGAAGGCGCCCGGCCATTTCATGGATCGCCCGACCGGCTTATTGGTCGATCAGCTTGGTCGGCGCGCCGACCGGAGCGTTCACCGGCGCGATCGGGCGATCGGCGCGCGGCGGCGGCGACATCATCGACGTCGTCGGCGTCGAGCGGTCGCGCAGCGGCCTGATCACGATCTCGACGCGGCGGTTGCGCGGTTCGCGGACGCCGTCGGCGGTACGCACCGCGGGATCGGTCTTGCCGAGCGCGCGGATGCCGATGGCGCGCGGATCGACGCCGTGCGCGATCATGTAGTTCCGCACCGTATCGGCGCGATGCTGCGACAGCACGAAATTATAGCTGCCGGTGCCGGCC
Organism: uncultured Alphaproteobacteria bacterium; assembly: GCA_963729845.1. GTDB lineage: Bacteria > Pseudomonadota > Alphaproteobacteria > ATCC43930 > CGMCC-115725 > JAATGI01. The sequence goes on along the minus strand of CAVSQC010000006.1, from coordinate 44,367 downwards.
ATATCGGTGTTGCCGATCACTTCGATGCGCGCCGCGACCGCCTCCTTGCGCCGCGGCGATGGCGGCATCGACCACGCGCCGGCCGTCAACCGTCAGATTGTATTTGTCGAAATCGAAATAGACGGTGAAGTCGCGCGGCTGCGCCGGCGGGGCGGGCGGCGGCGGCATCACATAGGCGGCGCGCGGCATCACGTATTGCGGATAGTAATACTGCGGATAGTAGTAGGCGTAGCCGTACGGCAAATACGGCCAATAGGCATAGCCCGGCCAGCCATACCAGCCGCGGCCCGGAAAGTACCCGCGCCGTCCGACAAAGCCCGGACCGATATGACCGCGCCCGAAACCGGGATGGCCGCGGAAATGGTTCGGCCCTCCCTGGGCCTGGGCGGTCGAGCTGGTCGCGACCGTCGACGCCGCCGCGAACACGAGCGCCAGCGCCGCGGCGCCGGCCAGACGCCGGACTCCGGCGAATTGACGATTGAACAACACCATTGCGCGCCTCCACGCATGAGCCAGACCTATCGGCCTGCCCGTTGACCCCCATTATCCGGCGATGCCTCGCGGGGAGGCAAGCCGGCCCCTAGTTAATAGGCGGGCAACCTTAGGCGCGTCCCCACAGCGCCTTGCTGGCGCGGCGTGCGCCCTCGGCCATGGCCTCGAACTTGGCCCAGCAGATCAGCGGGTGGCCGACGCGGGAGATGCCGCAATCGGTACCGGCGATGACGTTCTCGCGCCCGACCAGCCGCGCGTAGCGGACCAGCCGCTCGGCGACCAGATCGGGATGCTCGATAAAGTCGCTGAAATGCCCGATCACACCCGGCACCAGGGTGGCGCCGTCGGGCAGCTTCACCGTCTCGAACACGCGCCATTCATGCTCGTGGCACGGGTTCGACGCTTCGATCGAATAGCTCGAGGCCGGCACCTTGAAGATCAGATCGACGATCTCTGTGAGCGGAATGTCGTCGTGATGCGGCCCGTGGAAGCTGCCCCAACAGACGTGAAGGCGGACGAGCTCCTTCGGAATCCCCTTCAGCGCATGGTTGAGGGCGTCGACGCGCAACTCGGCGTATTTGCGGTACGCGGCCTTGTCCATGTCGGGAAAAATGTTCCAGCCGTCGGGCAAGTCGGGATCGTCGAGATGCAGCACCAGCCCGGCGTCGGTGATCGCCTTGTATTCCTCGTGCAGGCAATCCGCGATCGCGAACACCAGCGCTTCCTGGCTCGGATAATAGTTGTTGATCATCCAGTGCTCGGCGGTGCCGGGCGTGTTGGTCGGCACGAACAGCTCGGCGACCGGTTGGCCCTTGGCCGCGGCCTTGAGATTGGCGATGTCGCGCGCGACCTGGGCGTGCCCGGTATAGCGTAGCGGCGCCACGCAATGCGGCAGGCCGCCGGCGATGGTCGGGCGGCGATAGACCTGCTCGAAATAGGCCGGGAACTTCCGCTCGTCGCGGGCGATCATGTTGAGGCGGTATTGATACGCGGACGGATCGGGCGCCCGCATTTCCAGACCCGACACCCGGTCCATCACATAGTTGGTGAAATTGACCTTGCCGAACTCGCCGTCGTTGACGCTGTCGAGACCGGCCTCGATCTGCTTCGCCACGATGTCCTTCACCGCGCCGGGCAATTCGGCGTCGAGCCGCGCCGGATCGGCGATCTTGCCGTCGCGGCGCGTGCTCAGCAGCTCGCGGATGAGCGCCGGCCGCGGCAGCGAGCCCGCATGCGTGGTCATGATCCGATCGGTGCTGCGCATCGTCGCCATGGTCGATCCTCCCCGAAATAAATTGGCCGGCGCCAAGGCGCCGGCCATGATCGCATGATGCGGTGAAACCGAGGTCGCGAAAAGCGCAATATCAGCTGGCCAGATACACGCCGGTCGCGGTGTTGCCGGTGCCGGAACCGGCGCACGACACAGTGATTTCGGCGTCGTTATAGTCTTTGTCGTCGGGATTGCCGCCCATGTCGTTCCAGTACAAGGTCAAATACTGGCCGGCGATATCGTTGCAGCTGAAAAGGGCATTGGTCGGCACGGAATTGTAGCAGCTGCCGCCATCGGGCGGAGTCAACGTGCGTGGGGATGGTCGACGTCACCGCCGTTATCAGCGAGCAATTCAGGGTTTCCGTGGAATATCCCGTGTCGATGCTCGAGACATCGTAGGAATTGCCGGACGGCGGCATCTCGTTCGAGAAGAACCATTGCGTCGACCCTTTGCAGGTTCCCGCGACATATTGCCAGCCGCCGCCCCAGCCGCTGCCCTCCCACTGCCAGGAACCCCCAGGCGCGGTCTGATATTGGTTGCAGCCATAGTCGGCTAGGTCGCCGGTGATGTTCTGCAAGGCGATGCCGACGAGCTGCGTCGAGGCCGCGGTGAAGGTCACGGCCGTGTTGGGGCTGTTGCCCGGAATGTTGCTGGCGAGCTTCTGGCTCGACCCGAAATTGTTGGGGTTCGGGATCGTGCTTTGGCTGCTGGACGAGACCAGCCAGTACCACAGCGTGTTGCCGTCGGCGGCGCTCGATTTGAAATTGTTGGCCGTAAGGGTGATCGTGACCAGCGGATTGACCGCCGTGGCCGACGCCGACACCGTCATGGTCGAGGTAACCAGCCGCATGAAGGTGGTGCCGATGGTCGCGGTCGCCGTCACCGTCACGGTATAGCCCTGATTGGAGCCGGTGGTGACCTGGCTCGCCGATACATTGTCGGTGATGCTGCCGTTATGCGGCGGCAACAGCCCCTCGTTCGACGTCATGTAGTTGCCGGCGACCGTGATCGCGGTGCTGTTGGCGGCCGCGCTGGTATAGGCGGCCGCGCCCGACAACGCGGCCGAAATCGACGGTGGCTTGGAGCTGGGTCTTGAACTGTTCCAGCCGGGCATAGTCGACCGCCGCGCCGATCACCATCACGACCGGAACGAACAGCAGGGCGAGGGCGATGCCGATCGCGCCTTGCCGGTTGCCGGCCAGGGACCGCGTCGTCGTTGCCGCGCCGCGGAGCGCGCGCGTCAAAAGGTTCGATGGGGGCGGGGTTTGGATTGGGTTGGTCATGGTCTTTCGCTCGATGTCAGGGGGCGTATTTCACGGTGCTGTTGCTGCGGGGCCGTGAAAACCCGTTGTTCGTGAAGGTGTAGCTGGCACCCAAAATCATGTGCACGGGGGCGGTATAGGTGTAGCTGGTCTGGACCACGATCACGCTGTCGCCGGCGTTGGGCACGAGGCCCGACGCCAGGGTGACGGCGTTTTGCGGATTCGAAAGATTGTTGCAGTTCGCCGTCCAATCGACGCTCGACGTGCCGTTGTTGTTGGTGACGCTGCTCACCTGGACGTTGAGCCCCGACGTGCTGAACGGCGACAGCATGTAGGAGGCGGCGGTGCAAAAATCGGAGGTCAGGGTTCCGGTCTGCGACGGGTTTTGCAGCGCGATCAGGTTGGCGATCGCCGGCGCCGCTTCGTCGAACTTCATCTTCACGCGCACCAGGTTGGACGCCTCGAAGGTGCCGATGAACAGGACCACGAGGGTCGGCAGGATGAGCGCGAATTCGACCGCGACGACGCCGCCGCGATCGCGCCACAAGCTGGAAAGTTTGCGGGGCGCCTTCATCAGTAGGGCTCGACTTGGAAGGCCGCGGTCGCGAACAACTGTTCGTAGTCGCCGGAACCGCTCATGATCTTGCCGACCCACGGCACGATGTAGGCGCGCGTATAGATGACCTGAACCAGCGAGTCCTGGCCGGCGGTGCCGCCGGTGACCGCGGTCGGATAGGTTGAGAACCCGGTCGCCGAGCCGCCCGAACCGATCGTGATCGACGACGAGATGCCGCCGAACGTCGCGCCGTTCTGGACCCGGTATTGCAGCGACGAGCATTTCATCAGGCCGGTCACTTCGTTGCACAGCTGCGTCGCGAAGGAGGTGCCGCCGCTTTGCGCCTGCCCGGTCTGAAGGAGTCGCGACGCGTCGCGGGTCGCGTTGTCGAGCAAGCTCTGCGTCCACAGCGTCAGCCCGTTCTCGAGCACGCCCAGAATCAGGAGCAGAAAGATCGGCCCGATCATCGCGAATTCGAGTCCGGTGACGCCGCCGTCGTCGCGGAGCAAACCGCGCAGCCGCGCGACGGCGCGCGTTCGCGACGGCGCCTCGCTGCTTGCGACCCCTCCACGTTTTCGCGCACCGCGCGCGAACCGAAACGGTGTCATGACAGACTCTCACCCGATCATAAAATGAGCAATTGACCGACAGAGGATACGAGTCTCAAACTTAACAAATGCTTGAGCAAATCTCGCATTCGCGCAATCTGATCGCGTTGGATTTTCCTTGGTTTTTACAAGGATTTTATCGATCGTCGAGGGGGCGCATACCGCCGCATGTGGGGCTATGTTATGAGTTGGCTATTGGTGGGAGACAGGAATGAAATATGTGTGTGACGCGCCGGGCGACCGCACCTGGTTCCGCATCGAAACCGAGGCCGAGGCGATGCAGGAATCGACGCTGATGCGCCATGCGGTCGAAAAATATTTTCGCACCGAATGGGAGAAGGCGGCGCGAACCTTCCGGCCGATCTCCAAGATCGAGATCGAAGGCAATATCGGCCTCAACGCGCACATTCAAAGCGAGATGCCGATGTTCCTCACGCTGCGCGACGGCGACGGCAAGGGTCTCGCCACCGCGATGCTGCCGCCGGGCGGCGTCGAACAGTCCGGCTTTCGGCCGATCGTCGTCGGCCCCAACAACGCCGACCCCTATCCGGTTCACGGCGACGCGATCGAGAAATTGGGCGAGCATTTCGGCGTGACGCTCGACCGCGAACGCTGCTTTCCGTATCGTCGCGGCTGACATGGACGAACCGCTTTGGCGTCCCTCGGCCGGTTGGCTGGAGCAAACCGGCATGAGCCGGTTTGCCCGCGTCGCCGAACGGCGCTGGCAGCATAAGTTCGCCGATTACGAGACGCTGCATCGTTGGTCGATCGACCGCCCGAGTGAATTCTGGACCTCGCTGTGGGAATTCGCCGGCATCGTCGGCGATCCCGGCGATACGGTGTTGGTCGACGGCAACAAGATGCCGGGCGCGCGGTTCTTTCCGCGAGCGCAGATCAATTTCGCCGAGAACCTGTTGCGCCGGCGCGACGACGGCGACGCCATCGTGTTCCGCGGCGAGGACCGCGTGCGGCGGCGCCTCTCCCACCGCCAGCTTTACGACGCCGTGTCGCGTTTCGCCCAGGCGCTGACGGCGCACGGCGTCAAGCCGGGCGACCGCGTCTGCGGCTATATGCCGAACATGCCGGAAACGGTGATCGCCTGCCTTGCCACCGCCGCCATCGGCGCGGTGTGGTCGTCGTGCTCGCCGGATTTCGGCGTCAAGGGCGTGCTCGACCGGTTCGGCCAGATCGAGCCGAAAGTCCTGATCCTGGCGGACGGCTATTTCTACAACGGCAAGTGGTTCGACAATCTCGGCAAGGCGCGGGAGATCGTGACGGCGCTGCCGAGCGTCGAGCGCGTCATCGTGACCTCCTACGGCGCCGGCCCGGTTGCGCTCGGCGGCATCGCCCATACCGTCGCTTACGAGGATTTCCTGGCGCCGTTCGCGGCCCGGGAAATTCCGTTCGCGCGGTTCCCGTTCGCGCATCCGCTGTACATTCTTTATTCCTCGGGCACGACCGGCGTGCCGAAATGCATCGTGCATTGCATCGGCGCGGCGCTGTTGCAGCACACTAAGGAGCATCGGCTGCATTGCGACATCAAGCCGGGCGACCGGGTGTTCTATTTCACCACCTGCGGCTGGATGATGTGGAACTGGCTGATTTCGGCGCTTGCCTCGGAGGCGACGCTAATCCTCTACGACGGCTCGCCGTTCCATCCCGGCCCGCAGGTGCTGTTCGACTATGCCGACGAAGAGCGCATCAGCTTTTTCGGCACCTCGGCGAAATTTCTCGACGCGCTGAACAAATCGGGGTTCGAGCCGATTGAGAGCCACGCGCTCGCGACCGTGCGCGCGCTGGGCTCGACCGGTTCGCCGCTGGCGCCCGAAAGCTTCGACTTCGTCTATCAGAAGGTGAAGCGCGACGTATTCCTGTTCTCGATGTCGGGCGGCACCGATCTCCTCGCCTGCTTCGCCACCGGCAATCCGCTCTGGCCGGTATGGCGCGGCGAGCTGCAATGCGCGGCGCTCGGCATGGCGACCGAAATCTTCACCGCCGACGGCAGGCCGGCCAAGGTCGAGGAAAAGGGCGAGCTGGTCTGCACCCGCTCGTTCCCGTCGATGCCGCTCGGGTTCTGGAACGATCCGGACGGCGAGAAATATTTCGCGGCGTATTATGCCCATTTCCCCAATGTCTGGACGCACGGCGATTTCGCCGCGAAGACACGCCATGGCGGCTTCATCATTTTCGGCCGCTCCGACGCCGTCCTGAACCCGGGCGGCGTCCGCATCGGCACGGCGGAGATCTATCGCCAGGTTGAGCAGATACCCGAGGTGATCGAGGCGCTCGCCATCGGCCAGGAATGGGACGGCGACGTCCGCGTCGTGCTGTTCGTCAAGCTGCGCGACGGGGTGACGCTGGACGACGACCTCGAACGGCGCATCCGCAAGCAGATCCGCGACAATGCCTCGCCGCGCCACGTGCCGGCGAAGATCGTCGCCGTCGCCGACATTCCGCGCACCAAAAGCGGCAAGATCGTCGAGATCGCGGTGCGCGAGATCGTACACGGCCGCCCGGTCAAGAACCAGGAGGCGCTCGCCAACCCCGAAGCGCTGGCGCTGTACAAGGACCTACCCGCGCTGGCGAACTGATGTGACCGAAGCCGTCCGACAGTTCAATAACACGACGAGGAAAATGGCATGGTCGTTGCCGATGCGCCGATCAAGTACATGGAACGCACGCGCCATTACTATCGCGCCCTTGGCTATGCAGCGACTATGTCTGGGCGAATTTCGAGACGTGCCGTTCACGGCGCTCCCCAAGCCGCTGTCGCAATCGCGGATCGCGCTGATCACGACCGCAAGTCCCGCCGACTTCGACGGGGTCAAGCGCGTGTGGTCGGGAACCGTCTCGCCGCCGCCGCCTGGTCTCTATACGGACAATGTGGCGTGGGACAAGGAATCCACCCACACCAAAGACCGCGAGAGCTTTCTCCCGATCGAGGCCGCGTCGAAACTGGCGGCCGAAGGGGTGTTCGCCGGGCTGACCGCGCGCTTCCACGGCGTGCCGACCGAATACAGCCAACGTAAGACCCGCGAGGACGATGCGCCCGAAATTCTGAAGCGCGTCCGCGAGGACGGAGCCGACGCGGCGGTGCTGTCCCCCTTGTGCCCGGTGTGCCATCAAACCATCAGTCTCGTGGCGCGCCACCTCGAGGCCAACGGCATCCCGACCGTCATCATCGGTTCGGCGTTGGATGTCGTCGAACATTGCGGTGTGCCGCGATTCTATTTCAACGACTTCCCGCTCGGAAATCCGTGCGGTCACCCGTGGCAGCCGGAGATGCAGCGCGACATCGTGCGTCAGGCTTTGCGCTTATTTGAGACCGCACCGGGCCCACGGACGACGGTCAAATCACCCTTCACATGGCATGAGGAGGGGCCGGTTTGGCGCCTCGGTATGGACGCGTCGATCCCGCCGACAAGCAACGCCTCTTCGCGCTTGGCGAGGAACGCCGCCGCCAACAGGCGGCCCGAAAGCAGGCCGATCAACCGACGTAATTATCCGAGACTTCGCCACGGCGATGGTCAGCTCGTCTGGCGCATCGCCGGCCTGCTCGCCCGGAGCGGTCGCTCTTCCAGACGCCAGAGCGCCAACAGCGACAGCGCAAAGCCCGCCGAGGTCCCGAAAAATATGAATTGGAAGGTTTCGGCCAGCGCGGTCCGCTCGCCAACCGCCGCCGGACGGAGGTCGTCCCTTGCAACACGTCCGTGCCCAGCTTAGCGGCGAGGATGGCGCCAAACACCCCGACAAAAGTTGTCCCGGCGAGACTGCGGACGAAATTGAGGGAAGCGGTCGCGGCGCCGAGCTGATCCCACTCCACCGCGTTCTGCAGCGATACCGTCGCCACGGGCGGCACGGTGCCGAAGCCGAAGCCGATGACCGTTAGCAGCACTTCGATGGCGACCAGCCCAGAACGGCCGGCGACGAAGCCAAGCATCACCGTCGCGGACAGCGCCACAAGCAACCCGATAATCGGCATCACCTTGTAATGGCGGACCCTCGCGGCGACTTGGCCGGAAATTCCCGCGCCGACATTGAAGCTGAACATCAGCGTCATCAGCAGCAGGCCGGAATGCGAGGCACTAAGTCCGACAAGAAGCTGGAGAAACATTGGCACGAAGATGTTCAGCACCATGACCGAGCCCGACCCCATCGAGTTGGCCAAGACCGCGAAAATGACGACCGGATTGGACAGGACGCCGAACGGAACCAGCGGCTCCGGCGCCCATCGCAGCCGCACGGCAAAGCACACCCAACTCGCCGCCGAGAGTGTCGCGAGGCCGACGATGGGCGCCGATACCCAGGCGAAGCGGTGGCCGCCGAGGTCGATGGCCGCCATCAACGCTGCCGTCGCCACCATGACCAAGCCCGCGCCGAGAAGGTCGAGCCGGTGCCGCCGTCCGTGTCGTGGCAGCCGTCGGAGCTGCACGTTCGACAGCATGAAGGAGAGCAGGCCGAGCGGGAGGTTGATCCAGAAAATCACCGTCCAGTCGAGATATTGCGCGAAGAAGCCGCCGAGTGCCGGACCGAGGGCGCCCGAGCTCGCGAAGACGATGACGAAATACGTGTAGTACTTGGCCCGATCCTTCGGCGCGGCGATGTCGCCAAGGATGGTCATCGCCAGGAGGATCAGGCTGCCGCCGCCGAAGACCCTGAACGGCGCGTCCGACGATCAGGACGAGCAAGGTCGGCGCCAGCGCGCAGAGGATCGAGCCCACCAGGAAGACCGCAACGGCCCCGAGCATGGTCGCGCGCCGGCCGTGGATGTCGCTCAGCTTGCCGACCACCGGCGTCACCGCTGTCCCGGTGAGGAGATAGGCCGTCACCACCCAGGGAAGGTTCTGCAGATCGCCGAAGGCGCGGCCGATGGTCGGCAGCGCCGCGCCGACGATCGTCTGGTCGACCGAGCCGAGGAACACGGGCAGGAGCACCCCGATCGTGATCTTCAGGGCGTCGCGATGGCTGAGGTCGGAAGCCTCGTCGCTGATGGTGTCCATTCCAGAATCGCGCGGTGAGCTAGACGGTGTTTTCCAGTCTGCACCGGCTGATGCGATCCGGGAAGGACGTGCCGATCCTACGGCGAAAGGAATTTAAGCGGCGGTGCCGCCGACGGTGAGGGCGTCCATCCGCAGGGTCGGCTGGCCGACGCCGACCGGCACGCCCTGCCCGTCCTTGCCGCAAGTGCCGATGCCGTCGTCGAGCTTCAGGTCGTTGCCGATCATGCTGATCCGGGTCAGGGCGACCGGGCCCGTTGCCGATCAGGGTCGCGCCCTTGACCGCCGGGCCGACCTTGCCGTCCTCGATCAGATAGGCCTCGGAGGCGGAGAACACGAACTTGCCCGAGGTGATGTCGACCTGGCCGCCGCCGAAATTGACGGCATAGAGGCCCTTCTTGACCGAGGCGATGATCTCGCCCGGCTCCTTGTCGCCGGCCAGCATGTAGGTGTTGGTCATGCGCGGCATCGGCGCATAGGCATAGCTCTGGCGCCGGCCGTTGCCGGTCGGCGGCCATGCCCATCAGCCGGGCATTCAGCCGGTCCTGCATGTAGCCTTTGAGGATGCCGTCCTCGATCAGGACGTTGCGGCGCGACGGCGTGCCTTCGTCGTCGATGGTGAGCGAGCCGCGCCGGTCCGGGATGGTGCCGTCATCGACCACGGTGACGCCCGGCGCCGCCACGCGCTGGCCCAGCAGGCCGGCGAAGGCGGAGGTTTTCTTGCGGTTGAAATCGCCCTCGAGGCCGTGGCCGACCGCTTCGTGCAGCATCACGCCCGGCCAGCCCGAACCCAGCACCACCACCATCTCGCCGGCCGGGGCCGGCACCGACGACAGATTGACCAGGGCCTGGCGCAACGCCTCGTCGACCTGTGCCCGCCATTGCGCCGGATCGAGATAATGGTCGTACATCACCCGTCCGCCGGCGCCGGCCGAGCCGGTCTCCATGCGGCCGTTTTCCTCGACCACGATGCTGACATTGAGCCGCACCAGGGGACGGATGTCGGCGACGCGCGCGCCGTCGGCGTGGACGATCTGCACCGCCTGCCATTGGCCCGAGAGCGACGCCGAGACCTGGCGCACGCGCGGGTCCTTGGACCGGGCATAGGCGTCGATTTCGGACAAAAGCGCCGCCTTCTTGGCGAACGCCACCGCGCCCAGCGGATTGTCCTCGGTATAGAGCATGGCGTTGGTGCCCGGCGGCGCCAGCGCGACGTTGCCGTCGTGGCCTTCCTTCACGGCGCGCACCGCGCCGGCGGCGCGGGCGATCGCCGCCTCGGACAGTTCCGAGGCATGGGCGAAACCGGTGGCCTCGCCCGACAGCGCCCGCAATCCGAAGCCCTGCGACTGGTCGAACGACGCGGTCTTGATGCGGCCGTCGTCGAAGCCGAGCGCCTCGCTTTGGGTGTATTCGAGATAGAGCTCGCCATCCGCCATGCCGTGGAGCGCGTCATTGACGATGCGCTCGAACTCGGCCCCGATCCATGCCGGTGCGTTCGAAGAACAGACGGTCGGTGGTGATGAGATCGGTCATGGTGTCCTTCTTGCCATGGACGGCGACGCGGCGCCACGCAACTCGCGGTGATCGGCGCCGCCCGGACCCGTTATATGGGCATGAGTTTGTGCGTCATAAAGTCGCGCAAGCTCGGTTGGCGTCCCACCGCCGCCAAGGCTATTACCTTGGCGCGGTCGCCGCTATTGGCTAGGGTAACTCGGCCGGCTTGGCAAGGCCCGGCGCGCCGTTTTGGGGAAGGCTGAGGGATGGGACGGATTGGCAAGCTTGGGACGGTCGGCGCCGCGCTGGCGTGTGTCGTGGCGCTCTCCGGCGCTGGCGGCGGATGAGCTGCCGCACGACTGGCAGCTCGGCTTTCAAGCCGCGGCGACCCCGGTGCGCGAGCATATCGACGCGCTGCACAACGAGCTGCTGATCATCATCACGGTGATCACGCTGTTCGTGCTGGCGCTCCTCGCCTACGTGATGATCCGCTTCAACGCCAAACGCCATCCGGTGCCGACGCAGACCTCGCACAATTCGGTGCTGGAGCTGATCTGGACCGCGGTGCCGGTGCTGATCCTGCTCGCGATCGCGATCCCGTCCTTCAAGCTGATGTACTACATGGACCGCACGCCGAAGCCGGACATGACGGTGAAGATCACCGGCCATCAATGGTACTGGTCCTACGAATATCCCGACGCGAAGCAATTCAATTCGACAGCAACGTGCTGAGCGACGACCAGGACAAGAAGCTGGGCAAGCCGCGCATGCTGGGCGTCGACAATCCGGTGGTGGTGCCGGTGGGGGCGGTGGTCCGCGTGCTCGTCACCTCGACCGACGTGATCCACAGCTGGTTCATGCCGGCCTTGGGCGTGCAGGAATACGCGGTGATCGGCCGCACCAACTATGCCTGGATGCAGATCGACCGGCCGGGCACGTATTACGGCGAATGCAACCAGATCTGCGGCCTCAACCACCCCTTCATGCCGATCGAGGTGCAGGCGGTGTCGAAGGACGATTTCGCCAAATGGCTCGACGCCGCCAAGAAGAAATTCGCGCATAACGACGGAACCGCGCCGGCCCTCCGCATGGCCGACCGCGCCGCGCAGTAGCGCCGCATAGAGAATTACGAGGACAGAATGGCTCACGAAGCGACCTCTCCGCTCCACCGTTCCCCCGGCGACCATGCCCACGACGCCGCCGAACACGGCCACGGCGACCACAAGCCGGGCTTCGTGACGCGCTGGCTGTTCTCGACCAATCACAAGGATATCGGCACGCTCTATATCTGTCTTCGCCATCATGGCGGCGATTATCGGCGGCGCGTTCTCGGTGATCATGCGCATCAACCTGATGCAGCCGGGCGACATGCTGTTCCACGACGACCATCAGCTCTACAACGTGATCATCACCGCGCACGGGCTGATCATGGTGTTCTTCGTGGTGATGCCGGCGATGATCGGCGGCTTCGGCAACTGGTTCGTGCCGCTGATGATCGGGTCGCCCGACATGGCGTTCCCGCGCATGAACAATATCAGCTTCTGGCTCCTGGTCCCGGCGTTCCTGCTGCTGGTGTGCTCGACCTTGGTCGGCAATCCCGCCGGCGCCGGCGTCGGCTGGACGGTCTACGTGCCCTTGTCCGACGCGACCTATCACCCGGGCCCGTCGGTCGACATGGCGATCTTCTCGCTGCACTTGGCCGGCGCCTCGTCGATCATGGGCGCGATCAATTTCATCACCACCATCTTCAACATGCGCGCCCCCGGCATGACGCTGCACCGCATGCCGCTGTTCGTGTGGTCGATCCTGGTGACGGCGTTCCTGTTGCTGCTGGCGCTGCCGGTGCTGGCGGGCGCCATCACCATGCTCCTGACCGACCGCAATTTCGGCACGCATTTCTTCGATCCGGCGGGCGGCGGCGATCCGCTGCTGTTCCTGCATCTGTTCTGGTTCTTCGGCCATCCCGAGGTCTACATCATGATCCTGCCCGGCTTCGGCATGATCAGCCAGGTGATCTCGACCTTCTCGAAGAAGCCGATCTTCGGCTATCTCGGCATGGCGTACGCGATGGTGTCGATCGGCGTCATCGGCTTCGTGGTGTGGGCGCATCACATGTTCACCACCGGCATCTCGGTGGACACCCGCGCCTATTTCACCGCCGCGACCATGGTCATCGCGGTGCCGACCGGCATCAAGATCTTCTCCTGGATCGCGACCATGTGGGGCGGCTCGATCGAGTTCAAGACGCCGATGCTGTGGGCGATCGGCTTCCTGTTCCTGTTCACGATCGGCGGCGTCACCGGCGTGGTGCTGGCCAATGCCGGCGTCGATTTCGCGCTCCACAACACCTATTACGTCGTGGCGCATTTCCACTACGTGCTGAGCCTCGGCGCCGTGTTCTCGCTGTTCGCCGGATTCTACTATTGGATCGGCAAGATGAGCGGCAAGCAGTACAACGAGACGCTCGGCAAGATCCATTTCTGGACCACCTTCATCGGCGTCAACCTGACCTTCTTCCCGATGCATTTCCTCGGGTTGGCCGGCATGCCGCGCCGCATCAGCGATTATCCCGACGCGTTCGCCGGTTGGAACATGGTGGCGTCGATCGGCTCGTTCATCTCGGCCGCGTCGACCCTGCTGTTCATCTACATCGTGTTCGACACGCTGCTGCGCGGCAAGCGCGTCGGCGCGAATTATTGGGGACCCGGCGCCACCACCCTCGAATGGACCGTGTCGTCGCCGCCGCCGTTCCACTCCTATGAAGAGATTCCGGAAATCGAGCCGGCAGCGGCGCATTGAGGCCGGCCGCGGGAATGACGGGAAGGATTGAAGGCGCGGCATGACCGTTCGCCCGATCGACATTCGCTCCGCCGCCTCGGCCGGCGCCGACCCGCGCGACTTCTGGATCTTGCTGAAGCCGCGCGTGATGTCGCTGGTGGTGTTCACCGGCGCGGTCGGATTGCTGCTGGCGCCGGGCGGCGATCTTCATCCGGTTCAGATGATCGTCGCGGTGCTGTGCATCGCGGTCGGTTCGGGCGCCTCGGGCGCGATCAACATGTGGTACGAGCGCGACATCGATGCGTTGATGCGGCGCACCAAGGACCGGCCGCTGCCGGCGGGCCGCATGACTCCGGGCGAGGCGCTGGGCTTCGGCATCACCCTCGCGTCGCGTCGGTCCTGATCATGGGCATCGCCGTCAACATCGTCGCGGCGGTACTGTTGGCGGCCGCCATCGGTTTCTACGTCGCGATCTACACCATCGGCCTCAAGCGCCGCACGCCGCAGAACATCGTCATCGGCGGCGCCGCGGGCGCCTTCCCGCCGGTGATCGGCTGGGCCGCGGTGACGGGCGATGTCGGCTGGCCGTCGCTGGTTCTGTTCGCGCTGATCTTCTTCTGGACGCCGCCGCATTTCTGGTCGCTGGCGCTCTATCGCGCCGACGATTACGCCAAGGCGGGCATTCCGATGCTGCCGGTGGTCGCGGGCGCGCGCGCCACGCGCATCCAGATCCTGGTCTATACGCTGCTGCTGTGGCCGATCTCGCTGGCGCCGACGTTGATGGGCACGGTCGGCTGGGTCTATGGCGGCGCCGCGCTCGTCCTCAACCTGGGTTTCACGGCACTCGCCCTGCGGCTCATGATGCGCCGCGACGACGGCGCGGCGCGGGCGATGTTCCGGTTTTCGCTGCTGTACCTCTTCCTGCTGTTCGCGTTCCTGATCGTCGACCGGTTCGTGACGTGAATCATGGACGGGGGATCGGCCATTACCGTGGATGAACGGCAGAAACGCCAACGGTCGCGCAACCGCGCCCTGCTGATCGTGCTGTTGGCCCTGGTGGCCGTATTCTATGTCCTCGCCATGGTGCGTACCGGAGGACCTCATTGACCGCGGCGCCCCTTCCATTCCCGCTTAGCGCAAGAGAACGAGCATGACCGACCACGCCGAACCGCCCGTCCATCACAAGCATCCGTACCACCTGGTCGATCCGTCGCCGTGGCCGATCGTCGGCGCGATGGCGGGCGGATTGATGGCCGCGGGCGGCGTGCTGTTCATGCACGGCTACGGCAGTTGGCTGTTGATCGTCGCCGCCCTGGGCGTGCTCGGCGTGATGGCGGTGTGGTGGCGCGACGTCATCCGCGAAGCCATCGTCGGCTATCACACCAAGGTGGTTCAGCTCGGCCTGCGTTACGGCATGTTGCTGTTCATCGCCTCGGAGGTGATGTTCTTCTTCGCCTTCTTCTGGGCGTTCTTTTCCTCGGCGCTGTTTCCGGTCGGCGGCCACTGGCCGCCCAAGGGGATCCTGCCCTTCAATCCCTTCGACCTGCCGTTCCTCAACACCCTGATCCTGCTGTGCTCGGGCACCACCGTGACCTGGGCACACCACGCGCTGTTGGAGGGGAACCGCAAAGGCCTGATTCAAGGCCTGGTCGTCACCGTGATCCTGGGCATCTCCTTCACCTGCTGCCAGGCCTGGGAATACACCCACGCCGCGTTCGGCTTCCGCGAAGGCATCTATCCCTCGACCTTCTTCATGGCGACCGGGTTCCACGGCTTCCACGTCATCATCGGCACCACCTTCCTGACCGTGTGCCTGTTCCGCGCCATCGCCGGCCATTTCAAGCCGGATCAGCATTTCGGCTTCGAGGCCGCGGCCTGGTACTGGCATTTCGTCGATGTGGTCTGGCTGTTCCTGTTCATCTGCGTCTATTGGTGGGGCGGCAGCGGCGCATCGGCCTACGCCGGCTAGGTTCGCCGCCCATTTAAGTCGCCCGGGGCGCCCGATCCTGGCGCCCTCTTGTACACCGGGCTCCGTACGCACCATCTCTACGCACAGAGCGTAGGAACCTGCCCGGATTTGCAGAATGAGCGGCACACCGATATATCGAATTACCTGTAAATTCCCTGCTGATGCAGGCAAAGGCGGACGGTGAAGCCCTCGCCTTCGCCAGCCGCTGTCCGCGCTGCGGCAAGGGCAGGCTCTATTCGGGCCTGCTGACGGTGGCGCCGCGCTGCGACGCGTGCGGCCTCGATTTCGCGCCGCTCGACACCGGCGACGGCGCCATCGCGTTCGTCGTGCTGATTCTTGGCGCTGTTGCCGTCGCGCTCGCCATTCTCCTCGAGATTTTGTTCGCCCCGCCGTTCTGGGTTCACATCGTGCTTTGGGTGCCGCTGGTGCTCGGCGGCGCGGTCGTGCTGTTGCGTTTCCTCAAGGGCTGGCTGATCGCGCAGCATTACCGCCGCGTCGCCTCGTGACGGCGCGGCGCAGCCTGCTGTGGCCGAGCGTTTTCTGGCTCGCGCTGTTGCTGATCCTGGTCGGGCTCGGCACCTGGCAGATGCAGCGCCTGCACTGGAAGGAAGGGCTGATCGCCCAACGACAGGCGGCGGTCGCCGGCCCGCCCATCGCCCTGCCCGAGACCCTCGCGGCGGCGAGCGGCCTCGAATTCCGCCACGTCAAGCTCGAGGGCGAATTCCTCAATCGGGGCGAGCTCTATGTCCACGCGATTTCGCGGGACGGCAATCCCGGCTATCACGTAGTCACGCCGTTCCGGCTCCAGGACGGCGACATCGTCCTGGTCGATCGCGGCTTCGTTCCCGAGGATCGCCGCGACCCGCAAACACGGGCCGCCGGCGAGTTGACCGGTCCGGTTACCGTGACCGGGCTCTTGCGCCTTGCCGGCGCCGACCGCTCGTGGTTCACGCCGGCGAACGAGCCCGCGCCGGAATTTGTGGTTCTCGATGGCTCTGCCGGCGATGGCGGCGGCGGACCGTCTCGACCGCGTGCTGCCGCTCTATGTCGACGCCGACGCCACGCCGGTGCCCGGCGGCTTGCCGCAGGGCGGCCAGACCGACACCAACCTGCCGAACGATCACCTGCAATACGCCCTGACCTGGTATGGGCTGGCGTGCCTGTGCGTACTCTATTATCTGCTGTTCGTCCGCGGCTGGGTGAAGGAGAGGCGCGTGTGAATCCGTACCAGAATTTGCATGGCCGCTTCGCCCGCATCGGCGCGATTCAGGAGGCGCTCGGCATCCTCGGCTGGGACGCGGCGACCAACATGCCCGACGGCGCCGCCGATTCGCGCGGCGAACAGCTCGCGGCGCTCAAAGTCGTTGTCCATGAGGGGCTGACCGATCCGGCGCTCCCGGATCTCCTGGCCGGCGCCGAGGGCCAGAACGATCTCAATTCCTGGCAGCGCGCCAACGTCGCCGAAATGCGCCGCGAGGTGGCGCATGCCACGGCGGTGCCGGCCGATCTCGTCGCGGTGTTCTCGAAGGCCTGCACCGAATGCGAGATGATCTGGCGCAAGGCGCGGCCCGCCAACGATTTCGCCGCCGTCCTTCCGGCCTTGACCAAGGTCCTGTCCCTGACCCGCGAGGTCGCCGCGGCGAAGGCGGCGGCGCTCGGCAAGTCGCCCTACGACGCGCTCTTGGACGAATACGAGCCCGGCGGCTCGACCGCGACCGTCGACCGGCTGTTCGGCGAGTTGGCGGCGGCGCTGCCCGACATGATCGACCGCGCCTTGTCGTTGCAGGCCGCCCGGCCGGCGCCGCTGCAACCGGAAGGCCCGTTCGCGATTCCGGCGCAGCGCGCGCTCGGCCTCGAAATGATGAAGCGTCTCGGCTTCGAGTTCGACCATGGCCGGCTCGACATCAGCGCCCATCCGTTCACCGGCGGCACGTCGGGGGATGTCCGCATCACCACGCGTTACGACGAGACGGATTTTCGCCAGGCCCTGATGGGCGTGCTGCACGAGACCGGGCACGCGCTCTATGAGCTCGGTCTGCCGGCGCAATGGGCGCGCCAGCCGGTCGGCGACGCGCGCGGCATGAGCCTTCACGAGAGCCAGTCGTTGCTGATCGAGATGCAGGTGTGCCGCGGCCGCGAGTTCATCGCCTTCGCGGCGCCGCTCATCCGCGAGGCGTTCGACGGCATCGGCCCGGCCTACGACGCCGCCAATCTCTACCGCCTTGGCACGAGGGTCGCGCGCAGCTTCATCCGCGTCGATGCCGACGAGCTGACCTATCCCGCCCATGTCATGCTGCGCTATCGGCTCGAACGCGCGCTGATCGCCGGCGACATGGCGCTCGCCGACCTGCCCGGCGAATGGCGCAAGGGCATGCGCGACTTGATCGGCGCCGAGCCGCCCAACGACACGCTCGGCTGCTTGCAGGATATCCATTGGTACGACGGCGCCTGGGGCTATTTCCCGACCTACACGCTCGGCGCCATGAACGCGGCGCAATTGTTCCAGGCGGCGAAGGCGGCCGACCCGGCGATCGTGCCCGGCATCGCCGCCGGCGACTTCAAGCCACTGCTCGCTTGGCTGCGCGCCAACGTGCATGCGAAAGCGTCGTCGCGCTCGACCGACGAAATCATGACCGAAGCGACCGGCCGTCTGCCCGAGACCGCGCCGTACCTCAACCATTTGCGCGCGCGGTATCTCGGGGCGTAACGTCGGCGCGACATAGGGAGGGCCAATGTCAGAATCGATCGCGCCGCGCGGCCTCGACGCCGCCCGCCTGCGCCATCTCAAAGCCACCATCGAAGCCGACATCGAATCGGGCCGTTACCACGGCGCCGGTATCATCGTCGCGCGCGACGGCCAGATCGGTTTGCACGAAGCCATCGGCCGCGTCCGTTCCACCAGCCAGAACCCGGTGCGCAAGGATTCGGTGTTCAGCCTGCTGTCGGTGACGAAGGCGATCACCAACGTGCTGGTGCTGCGCGCCATCGAGCGCGGCCAGTTGTCGCTGTTCACCAAAGTGTCGTCGGTCATTCCCGAATTTTCCGGATTGCCGCGCAGCGAGATCACCGTCGAACAACTCCTGACACATCGCAGCGGCTTGCCCGGCGTCTACACGCCGCGACCGGGCATGAATCTCGACCGGCTCGACGAGATCGTGGCCGCGATCTGCGCGTCGCTTCATTGCGCCGACGAGCCGGGCACGCGGGTCAATTACTCGCCGATGGCGGGCCACGCGCTCCTCGGCGAATTGCTGCGCCGGACCGATCCGCAGAAACGCTCCTACCGCAAGATCGTGGAGGACGATCTGTTCGGGCCGCTCGGCATGAAGGACAGTTCGATCGGGGTGCGCGCCGATCTCAAATCGCGCCACATCCCGCCCGAGATCCCGCCGGAATTTCCGGCGACGCATCCGGGCTCGAGCAATCTCGGCACGCACGGCGCCTTCGAGGAGGAAAATTCCGAGATGCCGTGGGTCGGCGGCTTCATGACCGTCCGCGACCTCTATCGCTTCGCCGAGATGCTGCGGCGCGGCGGCGAACTCGACGGCGCGCGCATCCTCTCGCCCCGCACGATCGATGTCGCGACCCAGAACCGGACCGGCGATCTGCCCAACGTGCTGTTCGCCGCGCGCGGGCTGACACGCGGCTGGAAACCGTCGCCCGCCTATATCGGGTCTGGGCTTCCAGCTTCGCGGCGAGGAACTGAGCCGGCACATTTTCGGCACGCTCACCTCGCCCCGCACCTTCGGCAATCAGGGCGCCGGCAGCACGCTCTATTGGGTCGATCCCGCGCTCGGCATGACGTTCGTCTGCCTCACGGTGAAAGTGCTGGAGGACGGCGACAATATCGAGCGCTTCCAGCGCCTGTCCGACATCGCGGTGTCGGCGGCGATCTAGAGTGCGATCCGGTCAGACGGAAGCACCCATGCTTCCGTCCGACCGGTGAAATCGCACTCTAATGATTAAATCAGGGCAACTCGTAGCCGATGGCGGTTTCGATCATGATCGTCTGCCGCACCGCCGGCCGCGCCATCATCCGCGCATAATGCGCATCGAGATGCGGCATCGCGCCCGGCGCGGCTTCCAGCAGCGGCCGGAAGCGCCAGTAGAGGCGGAACAGATGGATGTCGGCGATCGAATAGCTGCCGAGCGCCCAGTCCCGGTCGCCGAGCTTCCGGTCGGCCAAGGCGAAAATGGCGCGGCCGGCCTCGGCGCCCTGGCGCCGCGCGTTGTGCAGCGTCGCCGCGGTGAACGACATCCACGATACGGCTTGGGCCTCGGCTTCGATCCCCTCCGGCAACAGGCTCGCTTCGGGAAAGCGCTTCGCCAGATAGAACAGAATCGCCGCGACCTCGGTCATCGGCCTCCCGTCGATCAGCAGCGTCGGCACCTTGCCCTCGGGATTGAGCTCCAGGAACCACGGTTCGCGCTGTTCCTTCTTGGCGAAGGAAATCGGCTTGGCCTCGAAGTGCACGCCGATTTCGTGAAGCGCGATGTGCGGCGCCATCGAGCTCGAACCCGGCGCGAAATAGAAGGTGAGCGACGGCAGGGCCATCAGAAGCTGAACTTGTCGCCGAGATAGAACCGCCGCACGTCGGCGTCGGCGACGATGTCGGAGGGCTTGCCCTCTTTGAGGACGCGACCTTCGTGGAGAATGTAGGCGCGGTCGACGATGCCGAGCGTCTCGCGGACATTGTGGTCGGTGATGACCACGCCGATGCCGCGATCCTTCAAGTGGGCCACCAGGTCGCGGATATCGGACAGCGCGATCGGATCGATGCCGGCGAGCGGCTCGTCGAGGAGGATGAACTTCGGATCGGTCGCCAAGGCCCGGGCGATTTCGACGCGGCGCCGCTCGCCGCCCGACAGCGCCATCGACTGCGCCCGGCGCAGATGGGTGATCGAGAATTCGGCCAAGAGCTCGTCGATCGTGGCCTCCCGCGTCGGCCGCGACGGCTCGATCACTTCGAGCACGGCGCGGAGATTTTCCTCGACGGTGAGGCCGCGGAAAATCGACGCCTCTTGCGGCAGGTAGCCGATGCCCAGCCGAGCCCGCCGGTACATCGGCAGGCCGGTAATGTCCTGCTGATCGAGGAACACCGAGCCGAAATCCGGCGCGATCAGGCCGGTGATGATGTAGAAGCACGTCGTCTTGCCGGCGCCGTTGGGACCGAGCAGACCCACCACCTCGCCGCGCTGCACCGAGACGTTGACGTCGCGCAGCACCGGCCGCTTCTTGAAGCTCTTGCCGAGATTGTGGGCGACCAGGCCGCGATTATCCAACACCAGCCGCGGGCCTGTCGAACGCTGCATCGGTATTTCCGACGACCGCGATATTTCCTGGGGCTTGCTCATGGCGACGATTTTTCCGCGGTACCGGACTTCTTTTTCGCTGGCACGACGCCGTTCGGCGCCCCGTTTTTCTTGTCGGGCACGATCAGCGCCTCGACGCGACGACTCGAGCCGCCGGCATTGCGATTGCTGGGCGCTCTCGGCAACAAATAGCCGATGTTGCGGTTGACGTCGACGACCCCGTAGTTGCCCCGCATTTCATCCTTGCCGCGGGTCAGCCGGACATGGCCGCTCAGCGTCACCACGCCAGTCTTGGCATCGTAGACGCCGGTATCGCCGCGTCCGATCTGATCCTTCGACGACACGAAGACATTGCCGCGCCCGTCGATCCGGGACGCCTGCGCCTCCTGGCCCGGCGGGCGGACGATCGTCGCCAGCAACACATCGGCGGCGAGCGTCTTGCCGTCGTGAATATCGACGGCTTTGCCCCGCGCCACGCCGAGTTGGCGGTTGTCGTACCATTCGATCGTGTCGCGGGCCGTGAGCGTGTCGTGCGGCGTGACGATCTTCATATGCTTGCCGGTCATCACCAGGAGCGTGGTGTCGACGTCGTAGTCGGCGCGATCGCCGTACCCGGTTTGGGTCGGC
This sequence comes from uncultured Alphaproteobacteria bacterium, assembly GCA_963729845.1. Lineage (GTDB taxonomy): Bacteria > Pseudomonadota > Alphaproteobacteria > ATCC43930 > CGMCC-115725 > JAATGI01. The sequence continues at coordinate 23,000 of CAVSQC010000006.1, read as the reverse complement.
GTGACGAAGCGGACATTACCGACCGCCTCGAGCCGATAGATCTCGGTCGGGCCCTCATCCATGTTGGTGGCGGTGGGTTGTTGCCCGGGTTTCGGCGGTTTCGCCGGCTTCGCCGCCGTTTGCGGTTTCGGCGCCGGCGGTTTGGCCGGTTTCGTTGCCCCCGGCTTGTTCGCGACCGGCCGGTAATAAGCCCGCATCTCGTCGGCATAGACGGTGACCGTGCCGCGCACCGCTTTAACGTTGCCGCGGGCGATGTAGACCCGGTCGGCCTGGTGCCATTCGATGCCATTATCCGCCGCGATGCTGACCGGCAGCGCCTTGCCGCCGGCACCGCCGGTGCCGAAACCCAGCGTCTCGGTCGCGCTTCCCGCCGGAGCCTTCGCGGCCGCCAGCGCGCCGCCCGCCGCCGACATCGCCAAACCCAGAACCGCCGCCGCAACCCCCACCAACCGGAAGTTCACTGCGTCGCCTTCCGCGCATTCGGCTCGAGGTACAAATCCGTATGTCCGGTGAAAATGATGGTGGCGCCGCGGTCGAGGACGCGGAAGCCGGCGGCGTCAACATGGCCGAACGGCCCTTGTCCGGTGACGTGCTCGTCGCCTTGCGCGGTGCTGCGAACGAGATCGATCCGCGCGCTGTCGGTGTGGAATTCGTCGCCGCGATCCGCGAACAAGGCGACATTGCCGAACATGTCGAGCGTCTTCGACTGCGGCTGGTACGTGCCGGTATAGGCGCTCGCTTCGAACCAGCCGCCGGTGCTGGTTGTCATGTCGGCCTTGGGCCCTTCGAGCCCGACCAAATCGTTGACGTCGTTCGAGAATTGCTCGACGGCGTCGGCGGTCAGTACGAACGGGCGGTTCTCGCGATCGACGCCGGTGTAGCGCGCGTTCAACATCCGCAGATCGTGCGCCAGGCGCGGATCGAGCTTCGGGATCAAGCTGAAGCGGTCGAACGTGATGTCGAGGCGCGGCCACACCGCCACCAGGACCAAGAGGCCGAACGCGATCAGCGGCAGGACCTGCTTCGCCCTCGCGACGAAGCGGCTATACGAATCGAGCAGCGGCGGATCGAAGCTTGCCGGAATTCCACGCGAAATGTCGGGCAGTTCGCTCACGCGATCCCGGCCCGCAAGCAATCGTGGATATGAAGGATGCCGAGCGGCTGGCGCTCGTCATCGACGGCGAACAGGCTGGTGATGGTGAGCGCGTTCATCAGCCCCAGCGCCTCGAACGCCAGCGCATGCGGGCGAATCGTTCGCGGATGCGCGCTCATTATCGTTTCGACCGGCTCGCGCAGAAGATCGTCGCTCATGTGTCGGCGCAAATCGCCGTCGGTGACGATGCCGATCAACCGGCGCTGCGCGTCGACCACGCCGACGCAGCCGACGCTCTTTTGCGTCATTACCAGGATCGCTTCCGCCATCCGCGTGCCGGCGGGAACCAGCGGCACCGCGTCGTCGCGCCGCATCAGGTCCGCCACCTCGAGCAGCTTGCGCCCGAGCTTGCCGCCGGGATGCAGCGCGTGATAGTCGCGGTGGGAAAAGCCCTTGCGCTCCAATAGCGCCACCGCCAGCGCGTCGCCCAGCGCCAGCATCATCGTCGTGGACGAGGTTGGCGACAGGCCCATCGGACAGGCCTCGGGCACCGCCGGCAGCAACAGCGTGACATCGGCGGCGCCGGCGAGCGAACTGACATTGCCGCTGGTCATGGCGATGAGCGGGATGCGGAAGCGCCTGGTGTGGGCAAGAATGTCCGCCAGTTCCTCGGTATCGCCGGAATTCGACAGTGCCAGCACCACGTCGCGCGGGCCGATCATGCCGAGATCGCCGTGGCTCGCTTCGGCGGGATGAACGAAGAAGGCGGCGGTGCCGGTCGAAGCGAAGGTGGCGGCGATCTTGCGAGCGATGTGGCCGCTTTTGCCCATGCCGCAGACCACGACGCGGTCCTCGACATCCGCCAGCAGACGGATCGCGGCGTTGAAACTGCTGTCCAACTCGTCGATCAGCGCTTCGAGGCCGGCGATCTCCGTCCGCAGGACGCGCCGGGCGACATCGATCTCGGCAGTCGTGCTTGGTTTCCGCGATTGATTTGCTTCCGTCACCGGCCCATTCCCCTCGGGGCATGATACGCGAACACTATGCCGAGCCATCCCCGTAAATGCAAATTCGCTACCCTTTATAAGCGAGTGGTCCGGCGGTCCCGCACAATTAGTGCTCGAAGATGTCCTGCTCCGCCCAACCGGCCAGGTCGAGTCGCGCCCGTGTCGGCAGGAAATTGAAGCAAGCCCGCGCCAGATCCGTGCGGCCCTCCCGGGCCAGCATCTCGTCGAGCTTCGCTTTCAGCGCGTGCAAGTGCAGGACATCCGATGCGGCGTAGCGAAGCTGCTCCTGGCTGAGTTCGGACGCGCCCCAATCCGACGATTGCTGTTCCTTCGCCAACTCGATGCCGAGCAAGTCCCGCGCCAAATCCTTCAGCCCGTGACGATCGGTGTACGTCCGCACCAGCCGCGACGCGATCTTGGTGCAGTAGAGGGGCTCGGCCATGACGCCGAGGTGCCGGTTCAGGGTCGCGATATCGAAGCGGGCGAAATGGAAGATTTTGACCACGTTCGGATCGGCGAGCAGCGCCTTCAATCGCGGCGCCGCGAACTGACCGGCGGCGAACTGCACCAGATGGGCGGTGTTGTCGCCGGCCGACAATTGGGCGAGGCATAACCGGTCGCGGTGGGGGTCGAGTCCCAAGGTCTCGGTGTCGACGGCGACGCTGTCGCCGAACACCACATCCGCCGGCAAATCGCCGCGATGCAGCGTTATTTTTGGATTTGCGTTCTTCGGGTTGCTCATGTCGTCGCGCGCTGTGGTGCCCAGAAGAGGACTCGAACCTCCACGACCTTTCGGCCACAGGTACCTGAAACCTGCGCGTCTACCAATTCCGCCATCTGGGCTGGCGGGCCTGTCATTAGAGAGCCGGTGCCGCGATGTCAATCCGGCGCTCCGATTCGACGTGCCGCGTGCCGCGAACGCTCGCATCGCGAAGTGCACTCCTGTATAGATTAGCGCGATGAAGAATCGACGTGTCACCATTGTCGGCGGCTCGGGTTTTATCGGCCGCAACATCGTCAGGCGGCTTGCTTCGCGTGGCGCCGTGATCGCCGTGGCGTCGCCGCACGCGGTACGTGCCGGCTTCCTGCGCCCGATGGGCGACGTCGGCCAGATCGCCACGGTCGACGCCGGAATCGGAGAAGAAGCCACCCTGGCGCAGCTGATCGACGGCAGCGATACCGTGATTTGCGCCGCCGGCACCATGAACGGGCGCGCGTTCGATCTGGTCCACCATCGTGGTCCGGCGCTGCTGGCGCGGCTCGCGGCGCGCGCCGGAGTCCGGCGCTTCGTTCATATCTCGGCGATCGGCGCCGACGCGCAGTCGCCCGCGGCCTACGCGCGGTCCAAGGCGGCGGGCGAGGCGGCCGTGCTCGCCGCATTCCCGGCCACGACCATCGTCCGGCCGTCGCTGGTGTTCGGGCCGGAGGACAATCTCTTCAACCGCTTCGCTGCCTTGGCGCGGATCGCGCCGGTATTGCCGCTGATCGGCGGCGGCGAGACGCGCTTCCAGCCGGTGTTTGTCGGCGACGTCGCGGACGCCGTCGTCGCCACGCTCGACCGGCCCGAATCCGAAGGCAATACCTACGAGCTGGGCGGGCCGGAAATCCTGACCTTCCGCCAGTTGATGGAATTGCTGCTGAAGGAAATCCGCCGGCCGCGTCTGTTGGTTCCGGTGCCGGCACCCGTCGCCGCGATCGGGGCCTATTTCGCCGAGTTTCTGCCCGACCCGCCGCTGACGCGGGACCAGGTGAAGCTGCTGCAGATCGACAATATCGTGTCGCCGGGCATGCCGGGGCTGGAGGCGCTCGGCATCGTGCCGACCGCGCTCGGACTGGTGTTGCCCACCTATCTCGAACGTTTCCGCAAGGGCGGCCGCTTCGCGCCGGTGACGGCGAACCCCTGACCGCCGCCATGCTGCGGCTACACGACAATCTCGGCTCCGGCAACGGCTACAAGGTCCGCCTGTTATTGGCGCAATTGGGCCTGCCGTTCGAGCGCATCGAATACGATACCGACCGCGGCGAGACGCGCACGCCGTCCTTTCTGCGCATCAACCCCAACGGCCGGATTCCGGTACTGGAGCTGGAGGATGGCACGTTCCTGCCCGAATCCGACGCGATCCTGGTCTATCTCGCCGAGGGCACGCGCTTTCTACCCGCCAGCCGGCTCGACCGCGCTCGCGTGCTGCAATGGTTGTTCTTCGAGCAATACAGCCACGAGCCCAACATCGCGACCTTACGCTTCTGGATCACGCATAACGTGCTGAACGACGAGCGCCGGGCGCAAATCCCGATGAAGCAGCGCCAGGGTTACGCCGCTCTCGACGTGATGGAGGGTCACCTCGCAGGGCGCTCCTATTTTGTCGGCGACGCGTATTCGGTCGCCGACATCTCGCTCTACGCCTATACCCATTGCGCGGGTGATGGCGGCTTCGAACTCGCCCGTTATCCGGCGATCCAGGCTTGGCTCGGCCGCGTCGCTGCGCAACCCGGCCATATTCCCATCACCCGAGGCTAGGTTTTCTGTTCAAGCACGGCGAATTGCGCTTAAATTCCTTGCGACATGCGTTTGCTCTATCACCTTTGGCTTTCGCCGACCTGCCGCAGAATTCGTGTGGTGCTCGCGGAAAAGGGGCTCGAGTTCACCATGAAGGTCGAGCGGGTGTGGGAGCGGCGTCCGGAATTCCTCGCCCTCAACCCGGCCGGCGAAGTACCGGTGCTGATCGAGCCCGAGGGCGCGGTGCTGGCCGATTCGGGCGCCATCGCCGAGTTCCTCGACGAGGTCTATCGCGACAAGCTGCTGTTGGGCCTCAACCCGCTCGACCGCGCCGAGGTGCGTCGCCTGGTCGCGTGGTTCGACATCAAAATGAATGCCGAAGTGACCGACAATCTGGTCGGCGAGAAAATGATGAAGCGGTTCCTGGGCTTCGGCGAGCCGAACTCGGCGCGCATCCGCGCCGGCAAAATCAATATCGGCCATCATCTCCAATATATTTCGTGGCTGGTCGAGCGCCGCCGCTGGCTCGCGGGCGAGCATTTCTCGCTGGCCGATGTCAGCGCCGCCGCCCATCTCTCGGCGCTCGACTATCTCGGCGACGTGCCCTGGGACGAGCATGAGCCGGCCAAGGAATGGTATGCCCGCGTCAAATCGCGGCCTCGTTTCGCGGCATTCTCGGCGACCATATCCCGGGCGCGCCGCCGCCCAAACATTATGCCGACCTCGACTTCTAGTTAGTCTCTTTTCAATTTATTGCGACGCAATATGTAAAACCTCCGCGCCGTCTTGTTCGGTTTCATTACATTTCTGTAAGGTTCTCGAGAAACGTGAAGAATATTCGTTTTCTCTCCCCGGTTCAGCCGCTCCCTCCCGAACATCGCAGCGCGGTAAAACCGCCCCAGGCCCGACGCGACGGCCTACGCGACTTTACCGCCGACCGCCGCCTTTTGTTGCTGGCCGCCATGGCGCCGATAGTGGGCACCGCCGGCGCGGTCGCCGCCTGGACGTTGCTGCACCTGATCGATCTTTCCACCAACCTCGCCTATTTCGGCCGTTGGAGCGCGGCGCCCGTGTCGATCGTCGGCAATCATCTCGGCTGGTATGCCGCACTGGTGCCGGTTGCCGGATGCCTGATCGTCGGGCTGATGGCGCGCTTCGGCTCGGAAAAAATTCGCGGCCATGGCATTCCCGAGGCGATGGAAGCGATCTTGATCGGGAGTAGCCGCATCCAGCCCAAGGTCGCGATTCTCAAACCATTGTCCTCGGCGATTTCGATCGGCACCGGCGGCCCGTTCGGTGCTGAGGGGCCGATCATCATGACCGGCGGCGCGTTCGGCTCGTTGTTCGCGCAGCTCTTCCATCTCTCCAATGCCGAGCGCAAGACGCTGCTCGTCGCCGGTGCAGCCGCGGGCATGAGCGCCACCTTCGGCACGCCGGTGGCCGCGATGTTGCTAGCCGTCGAGCTCTTGCTGTTCGAATGGAAACCGCGCAGCTTCGTGCCGGTCGCGATCGCATCGGTCGTCGCCGCCGTGTGGCGCCCGGTGCTGATGAGCGGTGGCGCGCTGTTTCCGATGGCGTCGAGCGCGATGCTGCCGCCGGTCGGCCTGCTGCTCGCGATCGCTCTCGGCATCGTCGCCGGGCTGGCGTCGGGCGCGCTGACGCAGATGGTCTATGCCAGCGAGGATCTGTTTCAGCGCCTGCCGATTCATTGGATGTGGTGGCCGGTATTCGGCGGTGCAGTCATCGGCCTCGGCGGGCTGATCGAACCGCAGGCGCTCGGCGTCGGCTACGCCAACATCGCCGCCTTGTTGCAAGGACACATGGTTCTTGCCGCCGTGCTGATGCTCGTCGCGGTGAAAGCCGTGATCTGGTCGGTGGCGCTTGGCTCCGGCACCTCGGGTGGCGTGCTGGCCCCGCTCCTGATCTTGGGCGGCGCGCTCGGCGCGCTGTTCGGCGGCGTCATGCCGGTGGGCGAGCCAGGCCTTTGGGCGCTGCTCGGCATGGCGGCGATGATGGGCGGCACCATGCGCTCGCCCTTGACCGCCATCGTGTTCGCGGTCGAACTCACCCACAATTTCGGTGCCCTGTTGCCGCTGGCGGTAGCCTGCATCGCGGCATACGCCACCACGGTGCTGCTGCTGAAGCGGTCGATCCTGACCGAGAAAGTGGCGCGGCGCGGCCATCACGTCTTGCGGGAATATATCGTCGATCCGTTCGAGACGATGGCGCTCCGCGAAATCATGGCGCGACCCGTCGATACGCTCGCAGCCGACATGCCGGTCGCCGACGCGGTCGCCTTCTTTACCGCGCCCGCGGCCCCACCGCGCCACAAATCCTATCCCGTGATCGACGGCGACGGTCAAGTCGTCGGCATGGCGACGCGCGCCGACGCGCTGCGCTGGACGACGTCGGGATGGCCGGCGGGCCAAACGCTCGGCGATCTGGTCGCGGACCGCGAATTGATCGTGGGCTATGACGACGAGTTGGTCGGGCGCCTGGCGGATCGAATGGCCCAGGCCGACGCCGGCCGCGTGCCGATCTTGCGTCGGGCCGACGGCCGCCTCGTCGGCCTGGTCGCGCGCCGTGATTTGTTGCGCGTGCGGGCGAACGCGGTGCGCCAGGAGCGCGAGCGCGAAGTGCTGCTGCGCTTTCGCACGCCGCAACGTTCCGCCGGCTGAGCGAGCCGCGATTGCGGCGCTCCATGGCAGGCGTATAACTTCCCTCGCACTCCATCCGGGAGGGATTTCGATGATCGGCTTCATGGCGGCGGCGCGGTACGCAAGTGCTGCTTCTTGTCTTCATCGGTGCCGGCCTGTCGGGCTGCGGCTACAACAACATTCCGCGCCTCGACGAGCAGGTGAAGGCGGCCTGGAGCGAAGTTCTGAATCAATACAAGCGCCGCGCCGACCTGGTGCCCAACCTGGTCGAGACGGTGAAGGGCTTTGCCGCCCAGGAAAAGACGGTGTTGACCGAGGTGACGCAGGCGCGTGCCTCGGCGTCGCAGATGAAAATACCCGACGACATCCTCACCAACCCGCAAGCGTTCCAGCAATTCCAGGCGAACCAGGCGCAGCTGAGCGGCGCGCTTGGCCGGTTGCTGGTCACGGTCGAGAAATATCCCGACCTGAAATCGAACCAGAATTTCCTGGCGCTGCAATCGCAGCTCGAAGGCACCGAGAACCGCATCGCGGTGGCTCGCCGCGACTATATCCAGGCGGTGCAGGCCTATAACACCGAGCTGCGCACGATTCCCGGACGCTGGTGGGCCGCCCTTCTCTATCCCGACGCCAAGGTCAAGGAGACCTTCACCATCACCGCCGCCGAACAGGAAACCCCCAAGGTCAAGTTCTAGGGTCTGCATCAATTGATGATGAATCCAATCAAGGAGATGCGTCATTCCCGCGAAATCCCCGGGTCAAGCACGGGGAGGAATCCATCGGGCGAGTGTCCGCGAGCCATAAAGTCTATGCCGCCCCGACGCGCGGCGATGGACCCGTGCTTTCGCAGGGGTGACGAGTATCGTACTTGAGTCCGGACCCTAGCGATGCGGTTGCCAAGGTCGCGACTGTCTGGCTGGCGTCGCTGTTCGTGGCGCTCGCGCTTGCCGCCGCCGCGGCGCCGCAGTTTCCGGCGCTGACCGGGCGGGTGGTGGACGAGGCGGGGCTGTTGTCGCCGGCGGCGCGCGAACGCATCACCGACTGGCTCGCCCAGTTCGAGGCCGCGACCAAACGCCAGGTCGTGGTCGTCACCGTCAAGAGCCTCCAGGACCTTCCGATCGAGGATTACGGCTACCAGCTCGGCCGCTTCTGGGGCATCGGCGAGAAGGACAAGAACACCGGCGCGATCCTTCTGGTGGCGCCGACCGAGCACAAGGTCCGGATCGAGGTCGGCTACGGACTCGAGGGCGAACTGACCGACGCGATCAGCAGCACCATCATCAATCAGGACATTCTGCCGTCGTTCCGTCAGGGCAATTACGAGGCCGGCATCGTCGCCGGCACCGCCGCGATCCTGAAGGCGTTGGGCTGGAACGGCGCCGAGAGCGCGATTCCACCGCCGCCGTCGAACGCGGTCCAGGCGAACGGCAGTCCCTGGGCCTTCCTTCCGTTCCTTCTGTTTTTCGTCATGCTCTGGTTCTTCATCTGGCGCATGGCGCGCCACGGCGTCCGGCCCGGCGGCGCCGGCATGGCGATGCTCGGGTACGGACTCGGCGCCGGGTCGGGCGGTTTCCGTTTCGGCGGTGGCGGCGGCTTTAGCGGCGGCGGTTTCAGCGGCGGCGGCGGCTCGTTCGGGGGCGGCGGCGCCTCGGGAGGCTGGTGAGCGATGCCGGGCCTGACCTCATCGGAACGCACCCAGGTCGAGGCCGCCGTTGCGGCCGCCGAGCGCCGCACGGTCGCGCGCTTCGCCGTGGTGGTCGCGCATGCCAGCGACGAGTACGGGCCCTATCCGATGCTGTGGGCGGCGATGATCGCGCTGGTCGTCGGCGACATTGTCGCGCTCGCCTGTCCGGCGCTCGGTACTTGGTGGATCGTCGCGGTGCAGGCGGCGCTGTTCGTGGCCGCTGATTTGCTGCTGCATCTCAAGGGGGTGCGATACCGGCTGGTGCCGTCGCGGATCAAGAAATCGCACGCGCGGAAACTGGCGCGGCTCGAATTCGCGGCGCTGGTCCATGACCGCGGCCCCGGTGATGTGGGCTTGCTTTTGTTCGTTTCGGAGGCGGAGCGGCATGTCGAGATCCTTACCGATCGCGGCATCGACGAACGGGTCGATCAGGCGGCCTGGGACAAGATCGTCGGCGATTTCGTCGCGAGCGTCGCCGCCGGCGCGGTGGTGCCCGCCCTGGCCGAGGCTATCGCCGCCTGCGCCGGCATACTGGAAAAACACTACCCGGCGACCGGCGGGGCGGCCGGTTCGGGCACGATGACCGAGCTGTGATGCGGCACGTCGCGGCGGCAATCGCCGTGGGCCTTGTGTTTTTCAGCCTCCAGACAGCCCGGGCCGGCGAGGATTACCGCTGCCTCGCCGCCTGCCAGCAGGCCGGCTACAGGCACGATTACTGCCTCCCGCGCTGCACCGTTCAGAACCCCGGCCAATCGGCCGTCCCGATGTCCAGCAAGCACGGCACCGATTATCGCTGCGTCGATCGGTGCACCGGGACGGGCCGTCCCCGGCCTTACTGCCTCAAGAACTGCTCGTACTGATCGCGAATTGTCGGGCTTGGCGCGGCGAAGCGCCTAGTTTATATTGGGCGGTCGGCACTTTTCACTGATTTGTCCGGGGATTAGACGTGTCTCTTCACACGTTAAGTGCGAAATTTCAATCCCTAGAGGAATATCCGTTTACCCGCCTCAACACCTTGTTGGGGGCGGTGTCGCCCCGCGCCAACGAGGCGTCGATTTTGATGTCGGTCGGCGAGCCGCAACACGAGCCGCCGGCCTTCATGGCCGAGATCATCGCCAAAAACACCCATCTGTGGAACCGCTACCCAGCAATGGCGGGCACCCCGGCGCTGCGGACCGCCGCTACCAAATGGCTGACCCGCCGCTATCGGCTGCCCGACGGTATGCTTGATCCCGAGCGCCACCTCCTGGCGCTGTCGGGCACCAAGGAAGGGCTTTACCTGGTCGCCTCCCTGGTCGTGCCGGAGAGCAAGGCAGGCAAGCGCCCCGTCGCGCTGATGCCCAACCCGTACTACCTGGTCTATAGCGGCGGCGCGCACATGGCGGGCGCCGAGACCATGCCGCTCGACGCCACCGCGGCGACCGGCTTCCTGCCCGACCTCGACGCGATTCCCGAGGACGTGCTGGCGCGCACGGCGCTGTTCTATCTGTGCACGCCGGCCAATCCGCAAGGCGCGTGCGCCGACCTCGCCTATTTCAAGAAGCTGATCGGTCTCGCGCGGCGCTTCGATTTCGTGCTCGCGGTCGATGAATGTTATTCGGAGATCTACGACAAGGCGCCGCCGGTCGGCGGGCTCGAAGCCTGCGCCGCGTTGGGCGGCGATCTCTCGAACGTGCTGGTGTTCCATTCGCTGTCGAAGCGGTCCAACGCCGCCGGCTTGCGCATCGGCTTTGTTGCCGGCGATCCCGACCTGCTCGCCCAGTTCGGGCGCTTGCGTTCCTATGGCGGCGCGCAAGTGCCGTTGCCGCTCCAGGAAGCGGCGGTGGCGCTGTGGCAGGACGAGGCGCATGTCGAAGCCAACCGGGCGCTCTATCGCCGCAAGTTCGATGTCTGCGAGGAAATCCTCAAAGGCCGTTTCGGCTTCTACCGGCCGCCCGGCGGCTTCTTCCTCTGGCTCGATGTCGGCGACGGCGAAGCGGCGTCGCTGAAACTGTGGCGCGAAGCGGGGCTGCGCTCGCTACCCGGTCCTTATATCGGCCGCGCGAACGCGCACGGCGTCAATCCCGGCCAGAACTATATCCGCCTCGCGATCGTTCATGACGACGACACCGTCGCCGCCGGCATGCGCCGGCTGTTGCGGGTGCTGCAGTAGGCGCGGGCCATGGTCAGCATCACCGACCATATGCGGGGACGCGGCGCGATTTTACCGAGGCCGGGCTTGTTCCGGTCGCTGATGGCGTTCGTCGGTTTCGTTTTCCTGGTCGGCACGTTCCTGCTCGCGGCCTTGCTGGCGACCTACAATCACAACGATCCGTCGTGGAACCACGCGGTCGACGCGTCGGCGACGAATCTGCTCGGCCCGGTCGGCGCCGCGCTCGCCGACATTCTGGTGCAGAGTTTCGGCGCCGCGCGCCTTGTTGCTGCCGATCATTTCGCTGGACTGGTCGGTGCGGCTCCTGGCAGGACGGTGGCTCGAACGTTTTTGGCTGCGCGTGCTGCTGATGCCGTCGATCCTGTTCGCGGCGGCGCTGGCGCTGGCGATCGTGCCGCCGCCGCAACGGTGGCCGCAGAATGTCGGCTTCGGCGGCTTCATCGGCAGCATCGCGCGGCACTACCTCGATCCGTTCGGCGCCGCGGCGCCGGTGTCGGCGATGGCGGCGGCGGTGCTGGCGGGGCTGATCCTGCTCTACGTCTCGGGCTTCATGTCCGATCATGCCGCCGACGAGGACGAGGACGGCGAACCGGTGCGCGAGACCGCGCCGCCGCCGACGGCGAAAGCCGATCGATCGCGCCGACGGCTGTTCGCCGGCGCGATCGCCTGGCTGCGCCGCCCGCCGAAAGAGCCCGCCATCGAGCGCGAGCGCCGTGAGCCGGTGATCCCGGATTCGGCGCGGGGAGTGACGCCGAGCCGATGCGCGAACGCGACGAACCGCGCGCGCCGAGTCCGGCGCGCTCGCAGCGTGCTCCCGCCGAAGTCGCCAAGCCCCGCGCGGCGATCAAGCGGTCCGACACGTCGCGCCAGACTTCGCTCGATCTCGGCACCGACGAATTCGAGCTGCCGCCGCTCGACTTGCTGACCGAGCCGCCGGTCCAGCGCACCGCCGCCGTCAACAACGAGGGGCTGCAACAGAACGCGCGGCTCTTGGAAAGCGTGCTCGAGGATTTCGGCATTCGCGGCGAGATCCACAAGGTCCGGCCCGGCCCGGTGGTGACGCTCTACGAACTCGAGCCCGCGCCCGGCATCAAGGCGTCGCGCATCATCGGCCTCGCCGACGATATCGCGCGGTCGATGAGCGCGATTTCGGCGCGCGTCGCGGTGATCCCGGGCCGCAACGTCATCGGCATCGAGCTGCCCAACGCCAAGGCCGAGACGGTCTATCTGCGCGAGTTGCTGTCCTCGGAAACCTATGAGCGCGCCAATGCGCGCCTAGCGCTGGTGCTCGGCAAGGACATCAGCGGCACGCCGGTCACGGCCGATCTCGCGCATATGCCGCATCTATTGATCGCGGGCACCACCGGCTCGGGCAAGTCGGTCGGCATCAACACCATGATTCTGTCGCTGCTCTATCGCCTGCCGCCGGACAAATGCCGCTTCATCATGATCGACCCGAAGATGCTGGAACTGTCGATGTATGACGGCATTCCGCATCTGCTGTGCCCGGTCGTGACCGAGCCGAAGAAGGCGGTGGTGGCGCTGAAATGGGTGGTGCGCGAGATGGAAGGGCGCTACCGCGCCATGACCAAGCTCGGCGTGCGCAATCTCGACGGCTACAATCAGCGTCTCAAGGAAGCGAAGGCGCGCGGCGAGGTGCTGACGCGCCGGGTGCAGACCGGCTTCGACCCCGAGACCGGCGCGCCGCAATTCGAGGAAGAGCCGCTCAACACCGAGCCGCTGCCGCTGATCGTGGTGGTGGTCGACGAGATGGCCGACCTGATGCTGGTCGCCGGTAAGGACATCGAGGCCGCGGTGCAGCGCCTGGCGCAGATGGCGCGCGCCGCCGGCATCCACATCATGATGGCGACGCAGCGCCCGTCGGTCGACGTCATCACCGGCACTATCAAGGCCAATTTCCCGACCCGCATCAGCTTCCAGGTCACATCGAAGATCGACAGCCGCACCATCCTCGGCGAGGCCGGCGCGGAACAGCTTCTGGGTCGTGGCGACATGCTCTACATGGCGGGCGGCGGCCGCATCACCCGCGTCCACGGTCCCTTCGTCTCCGACAAGGAAGTCGAGGCGGTGGTCAAGTTCCTCAAGGAGAACGGTCCGCCGCCCTCCTATATCGACGACATCACCGAGGACGACGATGACGATGGCGGCTTCCCGATGGGCGGCGGCGACGATGACGGCGGCGGCGGTGGCGGCGGCAACGATCTTTACGACCGCGCGGTGGCGCTGGTGTGCCGCGAGCGCAAGGCGACGACGAGCTATCTCCAGCGCCGCTTCGGCATCGGCTACAACAAGGCCGCGAACCTGATCGAGCAGATGGAGCGGGCGGGCGTAGTCTCGGCGCCCAACCATATCGGCAAACGCGAGGTCCTGGCGCAGGACATACCGGACTAATGATTTAGGGCGGATTTTAATCCGCCGTGCAGCCGCTGGCGGATTGCGCTTCGCTTATCCGCCCTACAAACTGTCGAGTGATGACCGACAACTCCTCCTGGCAAGCCGACCGGATCGCCGCCGCCGAGCGCGGCGACAATCCGATGTTCGTGGCGCGGATGGCGACGGGCCTGGTGTTTCTCCACGACGCGCAATTCCTGCCCGGCTGGTGCGTGCTGTTCGCGCGGCCGCAAGTCGGCAAGCTCGAAGACCTTGCCGCCGAGCGCGCGCGCGATTTCCTCGCCGACATGGCGAAACTGGGCCGAGCGGTAAGCCGCGCCTGCGCGCCGCGTCGCGTCAACTACGCGATCTACGGCAACACCGCGCCGGTTTTGCATGCCCATGTCGTGCCGCGCTACGATTGGGAGCCGGCGGAGCGTATCACCCAGCCGATTTGGACCTATCCGGTGGAGCGGTGGCGCGACATGCCGCTCGACTACGATCCGGCGCAACACGCGGCGGTGCGCGACCAGCTACGCGCCGCGCTGATGGAGACTTGATCATGGCCGAGACCAAATATCCCGCCGCCGTGCGGGCGTCCGACGTGCCGCCGCAGGCGCGCCACACCAATTATCCCGAGCCGTTCGCGTCGACGTGTCGCCGGGCGCACCAAGCGCCGCCTCGGCGAGGCGTTCGGGCTCGCCAATTTCGGCGTCAACCTGACGCGGCTAGCACCCGGCGCGGTGTCGGCGCTGCGCCATTCCCACGCCAAGCAGGACGAGCTGGTCTACATCCTCGAAGGCGAGCCGGTGCTGATCACCGATGCCGGCGAGACGCCGATGCAGCCGGGCGATTGCGCCGGCTTCAAATGCGGCACCGGCGACGCGCATCATCTCGTCAATCGCGGCGCACGCGACGTCGTCTATCTCGAGATCGGCGACCGCACCCCCGGCGACGCGTGGTTTATCCCGACGACGATATCGAGGCGGGACTGCATGACGGCAGGTGGCGCTTCCAGCACAAGGACGGCCGCCCCTACTGATCGCGTCGGCCAGCGCCTTATATTGTAGCCATGAACCGATTTCTGTCTCGGCGGCGCGTCGTGCTGGGTGGCGCCTTCCTCGGCGCGGCGGCGTTCCTGCCACGTCTCGCCCGCGCGGCGGCGCCGGTGGCGGCGCGCTTGAACGACCGGGACCGCGCCGATGTCGGCCGCATCGTCGCCTATCTCAACAACATCCACACCTTGCAATCGCATTTCGAGCAGATCGCCGCCGACGGCAGCGATTCGTCCGGCAGGCTTTATGTCGAGCGGCCGGGCAAGCTGCGGCTCGAATACGATCCGCCGATGCCGGTGATGATCATCGCGGATGGCCAGGGCATCTATTATTGGGACAGCAAGCTGCAGCAATTGTCGCAGACGCGAGTCGAGGACACGCCCGCCTGGTTCCTGCTGCGCCCCGACATCAAGGCCAGCGACGACGTCACCGTCACGCGCTTCGAGCGCCAGCCCGGCGTGATCCGCATGACCATGGTCGAGACCGAGCATCCCGATCTCGGCAGCGTGACGCTGACCCTGGCCGATCAACCGCTCGAGCTGCGGCAATGGACCATCGTCGACGCGCAAGCCCGCCCGGTCACGGTCACCCTGACCGATCCGCGCTTCGGCATGCCGATTTCGCCGCTGCTGTTCGATTGGATCGACCCGCGGACCACACAGGGCCGCATCCCGCATTAGCGGCGCATTAATTCGCTTTCATTTGCGGAATGAGCCTTGCATGACCGCCGTTGTGCGAACAGGCTTGAAACCATGTCCTCCCGTCCGCTGATCGGCGTTCCCTGCTGCACCGCCGTCGCCAACAACCGCCCGACCCATTGGGTCGCGGAGAAATACGTCGTCGCGATCAGCGACGCCGCCGACGCGGTGCCGATGCTGCTGCCGGCGATGGCCGACCGCTGCGACATCGCCGACATCGTGGCGCGGCTCGACGGGCTGCTGCTGACCGGAAGCCGCTCCAACATCGAGCCGGCGCGCTATGGCGGCCCGCCCGATCCCGCCGAGCCGATCGAGGACGATCCGCGCGACCTGAAGCGCGATGCCATGACCCTGCCGCTGATCCGCGCGGCGATCGCGGCCGACCTGCCGGTGCTCGCGATCTGCCGCGGCTGCCAGGAACTCAACGTCGCGCTGGGCGGCACCCTCCACGCCAAGGTCCACGAGCTTGACGGGCGGATCGATCATCGCTCGCGGCACATTCCCCTCGAAGGCCGCTACGAATATGTCGCGCATCCGGTACGCCTCGCCGCGGACGGCGCGTTGGCCGGGCTCGCCGGAACCGGCGAGATCGTCGTCAACTCGCTCCATTGGCAGGGCATCGATAGGCTGGCGCCGGACCTCGCGGTCGAGGCGACGGCGCCCGACGGCACCATCGAGGCGGTACGGCATCGCCGCGCCGGCTTCGTCGTCGGCGTGCAATGGCATCCGGAATACCGGGTGATGGAAAACGTCTTCTCGCGCGCCCTGTTCGCCGCCTGGGGCGAAGCGTGCCGCCGCTACGAGACGGAGCGCCGGATGCGTCCGAGCAAGCCGACCAGCGCCGCTTTTTCGTCGGCGTCGAGATCGCCGGCGATATGAGCCTCGTGGGCGCGCACGCGCTCCACCAGGTCGTTCAACAGGGCACGTCCCGCATTGCCGATATGGAGCGCATACGACCGCCGGTCGCGCGGCGAATCCGCCCGCTCGACCAAGCCGCGTGCCTCGAGCCGGTCGATGATCGCGACCAGCGTCGAGCGATCGATACTCAAGGTTTGGCCGAGGCCGGTCTGGCTCAATCCCGGATTGCGGTCGATCACCACCAGCGCTCCGAACTGGGCCGGGGTCAGCTCGCCGGCGCCGACGGCGCGGGCAAAGTCCTGGAACACCGCCAACTGCGCCTTGCGCAAATGATAGCCGATCAGCTCCGGCAAGACGCCCAGGTCGAGCAGGCGTTCCGGTTCGGCGCTGTCGGCGGTGTCGGTCTTGTCGTCCTTGGGCATGGCCATGGCGTGACGGGAAAAAGTCAGCATGCCGGAGGATAATGGGGGTGACAAGCGGTTGGCTTATGGTTGTACCTGTGCGACGGATTGTAGCGCCGCCCCGATCCCGCACCCGCGCCATCTGCATATTTGCGAGACGGCTGCTATGCAGTTTCCGCATTGTTCCCGGCCCGGAGCAGCGCCCATTTAAGGCTCAAGAAGCGGTCGGCGGACCCTCCCGCCGTAGTCCAGCGCCCCCCGACGTGGCGCAGGACCCGCGCTTCCGGCGCTCGGTCAATCCCCCCTGACCGGGCGCCTTTTCTTTGGGTGCCCGAGCAACCATCCGAACAGCGCCAGCGCGGCGGCGCCGCCGGCCAGTTCGGCGGCGATGAAGCCCGGGACGTGAGCCGGGGCAATGCCGGCGAATGTGCGGGTGAGCGACCGCGCGATCGTGACGGCGGGATTGGCGAAGGACGTCGACGACGTGAACCAATACGCCCCCGCGATATAGGCGGCGACGCCGTAGGGAATCGCGGCCGGCGCGTGGCGGCTGCAACTGAAGATCAGGCCGAGCAGGCCGAACGTCGCGACAAACTCGCCGATCAATTCGCCGACCGTGCTCCGCGCATGGGCGGACACTTCCAGGATCGGCAAGCCGAACATCGCGTGCGCCAGCCACACCCCGACGATCGCGCCGACGCATTGCGCCGCCACGTAGGCGGCGGCCTGCGCCGGCGGAACCTCGCGCCGGGCGGCCAGCGCCAACGTCACCACCGGATTGAAATGCGCGCCCGAGATCGGGCCGAAGGTGAGAATCAGGGCGACCAGCGCGCCGCCGGTGGCGATAGCGTTCGCCAGCAGCGCGATCGCGACGTTCCCGCCCGCCAGACGCTCGGCCATGATGCCCGAGCCGACGACAGCCGCCAGCAACAAGGCCGTGCCGATGGCCTCGGCGA
Source organism: uncultured Alphaproteobacteria bacterium (assembly GCA_963729845.1). GTDB lineage: Bacteria > Pseudomonadota > Alphaproteobacteria > ATCC43930 > CGMCC-115725 > JAATGI01. The sequence goes on along the minus strand of CAVSQC010000006.1, from coordinate 5,551 downwards.
CGATGCCGCGCGTCACGTCTTGCCGATGTCGTCGAGACGCTTTTTCAACGCCAACTTGTCGAGATGCGCCAGCGGCAGCGCCACGAAAATCGAGATGCGGTTGTTGAGTTGGCGGTAGGCTTCCGTGAACGCCAAGCCGATCTCCGCGTCGGTGCCGGTCGGCGGCGGCGGGATCGGGAACGCCCCAATGCGCCGTCATCGGTTGGCCCGGCCAGATCGGGCATACTTCCTGCGCCGCCTGGTCGCAAACCGTGAACACGAAATCGAGGTGCGGCGCTTCGGCGCGGGCGAACTCGTCCCAACTCTTGGAGCGATAGGCTTCGCTCGGATAATTGAGCCGCTTCAACAGTTGCAGCGTGCGCGGATGGATTTCGCCCTTGGGATGGCTGCCGGCCGAATAGGCCTTGAAGCGTCCGGCGCCGACGCGGTTCAGGATCGCCTCGCCCATGATCGAGCGCGCCGAATTGCCGGTGCACAGAAACAGCACGTTGTAGATCGCCTCCGCCATCGTCAGGCCGCCTTGGCCGGACCGCACCCGCACGACGGCGCCGCTGTCTTCGCCTCGCTGCCGAGGGCCGGCGCGCCACCGCCATAGACCGTGCTGTCGCCGAGCGTGAGGAACGTCTCCCACGACACGCCTTGCGGGTCCGCGATCCACGTTTTGTCCGACCTGGCGTAACAGCACGCCGTCTCGCCCTCTTTTAAGGTCGGGCGGTCGGCGCGATCGAGACGGGCATAGACGTCGTCCAGCTCGGCACGATCCTCGGCTTGAATGCCGAGATGGTGGATGCCCAACGGCCCGCGTCCTTCGGAGATGGCAAAATTGACGCGCGGATTGTCCAGCATCCACTTCGCGTAGTCCGGTTTCCGCACCGCCGGCTCGGCTGCGAACAGCGCGGTGTAGAAGCGGACCGAGGCGTCGAGATTTTCGACGCCGACATGCACATGAAAGCGCGTCATGCCGAACTCCGTTTGGTTTGAGGCTGGGCGACAGCTTTTGCCGGCTCGCATGCCGGGGCGCATGCCGCCCCGCCGCCGCAGCAATTCTCGGTGAGATAGGCGACCAGGCCGTTCATCGCGGCAAAGTCGGCCGCATAGAACAATTGCCGCCCGACGCGCCGCTGCGTGATCAGGCCGGCATGGGTGAGCTGCTGCAAGTGGAAGGTCAACGACGACGGCGGGACGCTGAGCCGGTCGGCAATCGTACCGGCAGGCAGGCCGTCCGGCCCGCGCTGCACCAGCAAGCGGAACGCTTCGAGCCGCGTGTCGTGAGCCAGGGCGCCGAGCGCGGCGATGGTTTTCTTGGGCGTCATCATACCATCCGACATTTCGAGGATAATCAAAATAACGACGCGCCGAGGCTCAGTCAACGATATTTTGCGAAATGTCGAAACGATGTGAGCGGCGCGTGCCGCGTTCAGCGGGAACAGGCTGAGAGATCGACCAGGCAGGTGCCCCAATTCCGCTGGCAGGGACGGAGTGCCAAGGTTTCCGCCTGCCGCTGCGAGGACGCGGTCGCGGTGCTGTAGTTCATGGCGCCCTTGGCCACGCCCAGCGCGGCGCAAGTGTTCCAGAACCGGTAGACGATTTGGCAATTGTCGCCGTGCGGCGCGCAGGCCGCGAGCGCCGCGCTGTTGGCCTGCGCCTGGGTGGCTTTGCCCCAGGAAATACCCTCGGCCCCGTTGCCTTGGCCGAACGCGAGGGCGCCGTATTGGGTCTGGGTCTTCTTCTGGCAGAGGTTGAGGCAAGTCGTGTCGTTGTACGTGCCATAGCCGTAGGTGTTGCCGCATTGACTGATGCAGTCGGCGCGGGCCGACGCCGCCAATGCCAGCACGCCGACAACAAACGCGGCCGCCGCAAACGATAATTTTCGCATGATGCCCCCCGGCCAGATTATGCCTGCGACCGGGGCGGACGAAAACAGGGCAGTACAGGACTCGGCGCTTCCAGCGCCGGCGGCGCCAACCCTCAAACCGTTAGGGTGCGCTCGCGATTGTGGTCGTGGTCATTGGTGCGATGTGGACGCCGTCCCGGAAACCGGGTGCGAGCTCGCTTGATGGTAATGGTGGCGATGGCTGCGATGCCGCCGGTAATCGCTGTGGCGATAGGCCGACGGATAGCGGCAAGCATACGGATACACCGGCCAGCCATAGGTCGGGCACGGGTCCAGGCTGTGTGGAAACGCGTTGATCTGGTAATTTGATTCCGGTCTACGGAGGTCGGGATGAAGCGCTTTATTGAGGGCGAGGACCGCCGGCAAGCGACGCTGCTTCCTGATTGCCTAGACGACTACGTGGCCGCGGACAACCCGGTTCGGGTGGTTGAGGTGTTCACCGGCGAACTCGATCTCGCGGCCCTGGGTTTTGCGGGCATGGTGCCGGAGGTAACCGGTCGTCCGGCTTACCATCCGGCGACCCTGTTCAAGATTTACTTGTACGGCTATCTCAACCGCATCCAGTCAAGCCGGCGGCTCGAACGAGAGACCCAGCGCAACATCGAGCTTATGTGGCTGACGGGCCGGCTGATGCCGGACTTCAAGACCATCGCCGACTTCCGCCGCGACAACGGGCCGGCAATCCGTGCAGCCTGCACACAGTTCGTTGTGCTGTGCCGCCGGCTCAACCTGTTCAGCCATGTTGTCGTTGCGATCGACGGGAGCAAGTTCAAGGCCGTCAACAATCGCGACAAGAACTTCACGGTGGCCAAGGTCGGCAAACGCATCGAGCAGGTCGAAGCCAGCATCGCGCGCTACCTTGCGGCGCTGGATCGGGCCGATCGGCAAGACTGTGATGTCGCCGAGGCCCAGACGACCCGGCTCAAGGAAAAGATCGATGGACTGCGCCGACAGATGCAGTCTCTCAAGGCCATGGGGCAGCAGGTCGAGGCCGCGCCCGACCAGCAGGTCTCACTGACCGACCCTGATGCGCGGTCGATGGCGACGAGCGGCAAAGGGACTGGCATCGTCGGCTACAACGTGCAGGTAGCAGTTGACGCCCAGCATCATCTGATTGTCGCGCACGAGGTGACCAACGTCGGCACCGATCGGGCTCAACTAGTTCCGATGGGACGCAAGGCGCAAGACGCAACAGGATGCCGTGAGGTCACCATCTTGGCCGATCGGGGCTACTACAATGGCGACCAGGTCCTGGCGTGCGAGGACACCGGTGTGCTGCCCTGCATTCCCAAAACCCTGACCTCCGGTAACGTCAAGCGTGGCCTCTTCACCGTGCAAGACTTCGTCTACGACGCCGAGAACGACCATTACACCTGCCCGGCTGGCAAGCACCTCACGAAGGGTGCTCTGCGATCGGACCGCCGGGACAACATCGATCATTACCGCAATCTCACGGCTTGCCCCACCTGCACGCTCAAGTCTCGGTGCACGACCGACAAGGTGAAACGAGTGAAGCGTTGGGAGCACGAGGGCGTTCTCGACAAAATGCAGGTCAGGCTCGACCGCATGCCCAATGCCATGGGCGTTCGCCGACAAACCGTCGAGCATCCGTTCGGAACCCTCAAGGCGTGGATGGGGAGCACCCATTTCCTGACCAGGACGCTCGGAAAGGTTCAAACTGAAATGAGCCTGCACGTGCTGGCCTACAACGTGAAGCGAATGATCAACATCCTCGGCGTCAGGCTATTGATGGAGGCGATCGCAGTCTGATTGCGATCTCCGTCTGATCGCACCTGCGGATATAGAAGCACTCGGCGACGACCCAAACCTCATCCTTAAACGCGTTTTTACACAGCCTCGGTCGTATGCCGACGGTGGCACGCCGATGCCAATGCCGAAGCCGCCGCCGAAATCCCATCCGAGATACGGCTCCCCGCCAGCCATGGCCGGCGCGGCCGCGAGGCCGGTGGCGATCATGGTCGCCATGGCTAACGCCCGAACCATCGCAAACCGTCGGGCGCGGATTCGCAACGACATTGGTTTCCTCCGTCCGCATCGATCGAGGATCTCGCCTGAGAAACAACCTAAACGGTCCACCGTTCCACGCTCGGTCAATCCCCCTGACCGGGCGCATTCCAACCGGCCGAATTGGGTTGCTATCCGGGTCCGTTGCGCGAAGCTGATCGCATGCGCGACTATTCATCCATCCTCAGGAATCCCCGGACACGCGGAGCGCACGGCATGATTTCGCGGCGCTCGTTGCCCTGTTCCTGTCGATCGTGGACGCCGGCGCGGCGATGGCGCATCCGCCCGCTAATCCCGATCCGGCGCTCGCGCCCTGGTATGAGAGTCTGCGGCGACCCGGCGCGGTCGGCGGATCGTGCTGCTCGCAGGCCGACTGCCGCAACGTCACCGCGCGGACGACGAGAGACGGGTTTCAGGTCCTGATCGAGGGCGCGTGGATCGACGTGCCGGCGACGGTCGTAATCAACGTCCCAAATCCGACGGGCAAACCGGTGGCCTGCTGGGTGCGGTCGCCGGACAAGGGCGCGCTTGTGACCACGATACTCTGCTTCGTGCCCGGCCCGATGACTTAGCGCCACGGGGCGTCAAGCGGCGGCGGCGGTTCAATCCGCGGGCGCGACGCGGTAGAGTCCGGGCCAATCGAAGGTTGGCCCAGGAGACCGTCATGGAAGGCACCACCCCCGCCCGCACCCCGGAGCGCGACGCGTTCTACCGCGAGATCGCGCCCGTCAATGTGGCGCCGCTATGGGAGGTGCTGCACGGTCTGGTCACGCCCGAGCCGGTTACGCCGGTCAAGCCGGCGCTCTGGAAATACGCCGAGGTGCGGCCCTTGATCGAGCGCGCCGGCACCATCATCTCCGCCGCCGAGGCTGAGCGCCGCGTGCTGGTGCTGGAGAATCCGGGCCTCAAGGGTCAGTCCTGCATCACCCATTCGCTGTTCGCCGGCATGCAGCTCATCCTGCCGGGCGAGGTCGCGCGCGCCCATCGCCACGCGGCGTCGGCGCTGCGTTTCATCCTCGAAGGTCATGGCGCTTACATCGCGGTCGACGGCGAGCGCGCCTACATGCAGCCCGGCGATTTCATCATCACGCCAAGCTGGACCTTCCACGATCACGGCAACACCACCGACACGCCGATGGTCTGGCTCGACGGCTTGGACGTGCCGCTGGTCAACCTGCTCGACACCAGCTTCCAGGAGCGCACCGCCGCCGAGACCCAGGAAGAGACTCGCCGGCCCGGCGATTCGATGGCGCGGTTCGGCTCGGGGCTGATGCCGGTCGACTGGAAGCCGAAGACGCGGACCTCGCCGGTCTTCACCTATCCGTGGGAGCATACCCGCGCCGCGCTCGAAACCATGAAGCGCGAGCAGGAATGGGACCCGGTCCACGGGCTCAAGCTCAAATTCATCAACCCGGCGACCGGCGAGCATGCGATGCCGACCATCGGCACCTTCGTGCAGCTGTTGCCCAAGGAATTTTCCGGCGCGCCCTACCGCTCGACCGACAGCACCGTCTATGTTTGCGTCGAGGGCAAGGGCATGACCCATGTCGGCGACCAGTTCTTCACCTGGGGTCCGCGCGACATTTTCGTGGTGCCGAGCTGGTACCGGCATTTCCACCACGCCGACACCGA
>CAVSQC010000005.1:162500-405317 GCA_963729845.1 uncultured Alphaproteobacteria bacterium | reverse complement strand
GTGTTATGTTGGCGCCTGGTTCAGTCTCGTATTGCTATGCCCTTTGCCACGACATCGCGATAGCGCGGCAAATCGAGCCCGGTCTGCTGCGTGTGCAGCCATTTGACGGCGCCGCCGAGGGCCACATCGAAGAACAGGTCGAGTTGTCCGCCCGTCAGCAAATCGAAGGTCAGCCATACGATCTCCGGCCGCGCCTCGTTCGCGGCGATGGTCTTGCCGCCGGCGCGAATGCCGCCCTTGGCGTCAACCAGGATTAATTCGTCGCGGCAAGTGCCGCGCCGACGCGACCGGCGGAAGCCTCACTGGCGAAAATTCTCATGCCCGTCTCCCATAGTCGCGGCGACTATAGCGATCCGTTGACCCAAGGGAATGCGCTTGCGCTAAGGTGAGGGTGGAGGAAAACGCAACGCGCATGGGAGCGCAGAAGATGATGAGATTGTTGGGCGGCCTCGCCGCCTTGATTGTGTTGGCAAGCCTGCCGGCGGCGGCGCAAACCCCGGTACGCGTCGGCGTGTTGAAACTGTCCTCCTCGGCCCCGGTGTTCATCGCCTTCGACAACGGGTATTTCAAGGCGCAAGGCCTCGACGCCGAGCTCAAATTCTTCGACGCGGCGCAGCCGGTGGCGGTCGCGGCGGCGTCGGGCGACATCGATATCGGCGTCACGGCGTTTACCGCGGGCCTCTTCAACGTCGCCGGCAAAGGCGCCGTGACCGTGGTGGCGGGGCAAAGCCGCGAGCAGCCGGGCTATCCGCTGATCGGCTATTTCGCCACGGCGAAAGCGTATGAGGCGGGCCTGCGAAAACCGGCCGACCTCGCCGGCAAGAGCGTCGCCATCACCCAGACGGGATCGAGCTTCCACTATTCGCTGGGGCTGCTCGCCGACAAGGACCATTTCGCGCTGTCGGGCGTGCATCTTCTGCCGCTGCAATCGCTGTCCAATATCGCCTCGGCCTTGAAGGGCGGACGTGTCGACGGCGCGCTGTTGCCGGTGACCACGGCGCTGCCGCTGATGGCGGCGGGCGACATCAAGCTCCTGGGCTGGGTTGGCGACGAGACACCATGGCAATTGGGAGCGGTGTTCGTGTCGCAGGCCATGCTCGCGCATCGCGACACGATCGCGAAATTCCTCGCCGCCTACCGGCTCGGCGCGCGCGACTATCACGATATCCTGCTCGCGTCGATGAAGGACGGCCGCGCCCAGATCGACGACAAGACCAAGCCGCTGATCGACAGCATCGTCCGCTATACCCGGCTGAAACCGGAACAAGTCGTGGTCGGCCTGTCCTATATCGACCGCGACGGCATGCTCAATGTCGCCGGCGTGGCAAAGCAACTCGCTTGGTTCCAAGCCAATCACTTCGTCGATGGCGGCTTCGGCATCGACAAGGTGGTCGACCCTGAGATTCGGCTACGCGAAGTAACGATGGAGCTTCTCGTCAACTCCGTGCGTCACGATTTCGGCGAACTTGCCGTGCTGCGCGACATTTCCTTTCGCGTGGCGCCCGGCGAGATCCTGGCGCTGGTCGGGCCGTCGGGCTGCGGCAAGAGCACGCTGCTGGCGATTATCGGCGGCCTGCTGAAGCCCGATGCCGGGACGGTGACGACCGCCGGCGCCCCGCCCGCCGCGAGCTTCAACCCGCTGACCTTCGTGTTTCAGGACTTCGCGCTGCTGCCGTGGCGCTCGGTCGCGGACAATGTCGGTTTCGTGCTGGAGCACGCGCCGATCGGCGCCGGCGAGCGCCAGACCATCGTCGCCGATGCGCTGCGCCGCACCGGCCTGGCGGAATTCGCTCATTCCTATCCGAAGCAGCTTTCCGGCGGCATGCGTCAACGCGTCGGCATCGCCCGCGCCTTGGCCGCGCGCCCCGAAATCCTGTTGATGGACGAGCCGTTTTCCGCGCTCGACGCGCAGACGCGCGATCTCCTGATCGAGGATTTTGGGCGGCTGATGGCCGGCAATCGCCTCGGCGCCGTTTACGTCACCCACAATCTCGAGGAAGCGGCGCGGCTCGCCGACCGCGTGGTGGTGCTGTCGCGGCGCCCGGCGCGGATTCGCGAGATCGTGACGCTGGACCGGCCGCGCGACGGGCGCGACGCGCTGTTCATCGCGGAGCATCAGCGCGCGCTGTGGTCGCTGATCCGCGACGAGGCGGCCGAGGCCGAGCGCGAGGTCGCCAATGTCTGAGCGCGCCGCGTCCGGCGCCGTCCGATTTCGCGGCGGCGGCTTCGCGCCGGCGTCGAGCCGTTACAGCGCCTGGCTCGCCTTCGCCGCGGTGCTGATCGTGTGGCAGGCAGTGTGCCAGTGGGGCTGCGGTCAGTCCGCTGTTTCTGCCCAGCCCGGTCGCGCATCGCGGTGACGCTGTGGCGGCTCGTGGCCAGCGGCGAGATTTGGCCGCATCTCTGGGCCTCGCTCATCCGCATCGCCGGGGGCTGGGCGGTCGGCACCGTGGCGGGCCTGGCGATCGGCCTCGCCATGGGGCTTTTCACCGTGGCGCGCGCGGTCGGCATGCCGATGGTCTCGGCGCTGTTCCCGATTCCGAAGATCGCGCTGTTGCCGCTGTTGATCCTGTGGCTCGGCATCGGCGAGACCTCGAAAATCGCGACCATCGCGCTGGGCGTGTTCTTTCCGACCGTGATTGCGGCCTATAGCGGCGTCGACAACGTGCCACGCAACCTGATCCGCATGGCGCAAAGTTTCGAGGTGCCGGCGCCCGCCATCGTGTGGAAGGTGATCCTGCCCGGGCGCCATGCCCACGATCCTCGCGGGCTTCCGCATCTCGGCGGCGACCGCGCTGTTGCTGGTCGTATCGGCGGAAATGATCGGCGCCGAGACGGGGTTGGGCGCCTTCGTCCTCCAGGCCGGCAATCTGATGCAGACCGACCAGCTGCTGGCGGGCGTGCTGATCCTGTCGCTGTTGGGCCTGATCATCGGCCGCGCCATCAGCGCGCTCGAACGGCGCTTGTTGCGCTGGCGCTAGCGCGACTATAACAGCCGCGATGTTGGTCATCCCTTATCCCGCGATCGATCCGGTGCTGGTGTCGATCGGCCCGTTCGCGGTGCGGTGGTACGCGCTCGCCTATATCGTCGGGCTGATCATCGGCTGGCGCTATTGCAACAGGCTTGCGCGGCGCTGGGCGGCGCGGGGCACGCCGGTTACGGGCGCGAAGGAAATCGACGATTTCCTGGTCTGGGCGACGATCGCCGTGGTGCTGGGCGGCCGCCTTGGCTATGTGCTGTTCTACAATTTCGCCTATTACCTGCAGCATCCGGCGCAGATTGTCGAACTGTGGCATGGCGGCATGTCGTTCCATGGCGCCGCATCAGCGTCGTCATCGCGATGGCCCTGTTTTGCCGGCAGCGGCACATTTCGTTCCTGCGCTTCGCCGACATGATCGCGTGCGCGGTGCCGATCGGGCTGTTTCTCGGGCGGCTCGCCAATTTCATCAACGGCGAACTCTGGGGCCGACCGAGCGACGTGCCGTGGGCCATGATCTTTCCCAACGGCGGGCCGGTGCCGCGTCACCCGAGCCAACTCTACGAGGCAGCGCTCGAAGGCATCGCGCTGTTCCTGATCCTGTATTTCCTGCAGCGCTCCGACGTGACGCGCGCCCGCGCCGGCACGTTGAGCGGCGTGTTCCTCGCCGGCTATGGCGCGGTCCGCATCTTCGTCGAGTTCTTCCGCGAACCGGACCAGCAGCTCGGTTTTCTCTTCGGCGGCGTCACCATGGGGCAGATTCTGTCGGTGCCGCTGATCGTGGCGGGGCTCTTCCTGATCTGGTACGCGCGCCGCCGCGAGGCCGTGCCGTCGTGAGCGACCTTCGCGCAAATCCTGGCGCAACGCATCCGCGACGACGGCCCGATCTCGGTCGCGGACTATATGCAAGCGGTGTCGCGGCATTATTACGCCGGCCGCGATCCGTTCGGCGCGCGCGGCGATTTCGTCACCGCGCCCGAAGTGAGCCAGATGTTCGGCGAACTCATCGGGCTGTGGTGTGTCGAGACATGGCGTGCGATGGGGGCGCCGGCGCGGTTGGTTCTGGCGGAGCTTGGGCCGGGCCGCGGTACCTTGCTTGGCGACGCGCTGCGCGCCGCGCGGGTGGCGCCGGATTTTCTCGCCGCGGCGGAACTGCACCTGGTCGAAATCAGCGCGGCGCTGCGCGCGCGGCAAGGCGCGACGCTCGCCGATTACCGGCCCGCCTGGCATACGCGGATCGAGGACGTGCCCGAGGGTCCGGCATTGTTCATCGCCAACGAATTTTTCGACGCGCTGCCGGTGCGGCAGTTCGTGCGCGGCGCGGAAGGCTGGCGGGAACGCCGGGTCAACATTGCGAACGACGTTTCACCTACGTGCTCGATCGCGAAATTTATCCCGACATGGTCGAGGCGCCATTAGGCGCGATCTGTGAGCGGTCGGCCGAGGCTGTGGCCATGGCCAATTGGCTCGGGCGGCGTGTCGCGGAACGGCGCGGCGCCGCGCTGGTGGTCGACTACGGTTATACGCGAGAGGCACACGGCGACACGCTTCAGGCGTTAAAGAACCATCGCCGCGCCGACGTGCTTTGCGATCCCGGCGAGGCGGATGTGACCGCACATGTCGATTTCGCCGCCCTCGCCCAACGCCGCGGCAGCAAACAGGCGCGCGAATTCACGGGCCAATCGAGCAAGGACTTGTTTCTCCGCGCGCTCGGCATCGAGGTGCGCGCCGAATGTCTCATGGCCGCGTCGCCGGCGAAGGCCGCGACGGTGGCCGCCGGACTGCGGCGTCTCACCGATCCGCAGGCGATGGGCAGCCTGTTCAAGGTCATGGCGATTGCCGATCCGGCCTTGCCGATGCTGGCCGGTTTCGCGTGATCGCCCTCGACGCGCTGCGGGCGCCCGGCATCGCGCACGGGTTTTTCACCCGCGAGGGCGGCGTCAGCGGCGGGATTTATGCCTCGCTTAATTGCGGCGGCGGTTCCGGCGACGATCCGGGGGCCGTCGCCGAGAATCGCGCACGGGCCACGGCGGCGCTCGGCCTCGCCCGCGACGCGCTTGCCACCAACCATCAGGTCCACGGGACCAGCGTCGTCACGGTCGATCACGCGTGGCGGCGCGAAGAGCGGCCGCGCGCCGACGCGATGGTGAGCAAGACACGCGGCGTCGCGCTCGGTATCCTCACGGCGGATTGCGTGCCGGTCCTGTTCGCCGATCCCGAGGCGGGCATTATCGGCGCGGCGCATGCCGGCTGGCGCGGCGCGCTTGCGGGCGTGCTCGACGTAACGGTGCGCGCGATGGCGGCGCTGGGCGCCGAGCCCGCGCGCATCCGCGCCGGCTTCGGTCCGGCGATCGCGCACGCCTCGTACGAGGTCGGCCCCGAATTTCCGGCGCCGTTTCTGGCGCAAGACCCGGCGCACGAGCGGTTCTTTGCCGCCGCCGCCAACGGCAAGTTTCGCTTCGACCTGCCCGGTTATGTTCTGGCGCGGCTCGCGGCGCTGCATCTGGCCGCCGTCGAGACCACCGGCGGCGATACCGCGGCGGAGGCACAACGCTTCTTTTCCTATCGCCGCTCGCGCCTTCAAGGCGAGCCGGACTATGGCCGCTTGCTTTCGGCCATTGCGCTTCTATGATCCGGCGCGCGCGAGCCGCCATCATGCCCTATCGCTTTTCACTTCGCGCGGCGCCTTTCCTGTTGGCGCCGCTTCTGCTGCTGGCCTGCCAGCCGCTGCCGCATCCGTTCGAGGACAGCAAGCCGCCGCCGGCCTCGCCGATTCTGTCGCCGCCCGACGCCGCCGGGGTCGTGGTGCAGCCGGTTGCCGGCGCGCCGGCTCCGGCTGCGGCCGCGTTGGCGGCGGCAATGGTGGATGCGCTGCAGAAAGAGGACGTGCCCGCCGATACCGCCGCCGACAACAGCCGCAGCTATCGCCTAACCGGCACCGCGACGGCGCAGCCGGCCGGCGATCGCACACGGGTAAGCATCGCCTGGAAACTCGCCGGCGCCGACGGCCATGTCGTCGCCACGGAAACGGAATCGGCCGAGGTCGCCGCCGCGGCTTGGCAACGGGGCGATAACGCCATGGCGAAGGCGCTGGTGGCTCGGCCGGCGCCGGTGCTGGCGCGCCGCGTCGAGGGCGACGCGCCGCTGGAACATCCGGTGCAGATGGCGACCGTGGGTATCGTGCCGGTGACCGGCGCCTCGGGCGACGGCGGCCACGCCCTGTCGCTGGCGATCGCCACCGCGCTGCACCGCGCCGGCGTCGCCCTGCAGGAAAAACCGGGCGATAAACCCAGTTATATCCTGGCCGGCAAGGTAGCGATCGGCGCCGCCGATGCCGGGCATCAGAACATCAAGATCGTCTGGGCCTTGTCGCGTCCCGACGGCAAGGAAATCGGCCAGGTCAGCCAGGAAAACGCGGTGCCGGCGGGCAGCCTCGACGGCAAATGGGGCGATACCGCCTATGATGTGGCCACCGCCGCGGTCGGCGGCATCGTCGAGCTGTTGCAGCGCGCCCAGGCGGCCGGTTCTTAACGCGGCGAAAGCGGGATTTACATTTTGATGGCGAATTTGTTAAATGCGCCGCCGCTCGGCGCGAGGGACGGGTTCGCGCGTCCCGAGTCCGGCTCAATCCGCGGCTGAGAGCGCCAATGAAGATCCTCGCCTGCAACAGCAATCGGCCGCTTGCCGAAGCGGTTTCGGCCTATTTGACCACGCCGCTGACCGATGCCAGCGTACGGCGCTTTTCCGACATGGAAGTGTTCGTCGAAATCCACGAGAACGTGCGCGGCGAGGACGTCTTCGTCATCCAGTCGACGTCCTATCCGGCCAACGACAATCTGATGGAGCTCCTGGTCACGCTCGACGCGCTGCGCCGCTCCTCGGCGCGGCGCGCGACCGCGGTCATTCCCTATTACGGCTATGCGCGCCAGGACCGGAAGACGGCGTCGCGTTCGCCGATCTCGGCGAAGCTGGTCGCCAACATGATCACCACCGCCGGCGCCGACCGGGTACTGACGCTCGATCTTCATGCCGGGCAGATCCAAGGCTTTTTCGACATTCCGACCGACAACCTGTTCGCGCAGCCGGTGTTCGCGAAGGACATCAAGGAACGCTACAACGGCGACGATCTCGTCATCGTCTCGCCCGATGTCGGCGGCGTGGTGCGCGCGCGGTCGATTGCGCGGCGCCTGGGCGTCGATCTCGCCATTATCGACAAGCGCCGCGAGCGGGCGGGCGTTTCCGAAGTGATGAACATCATCGGCGAGATCGAAGGGCGGCGCTGCGTCCTGGTCGACGATATCGTCGATAGCGCCGGGACGCTGTGCAACGCTGCCGAGGCCTTGCATGCGCGGGGCGCCAAGTCGGTGGTCGCCTATGTCACCCATGGCGTGCTCTCTGGCGGCGCGGTCGCGCGCGTCACCGCCTCGCCGATCGAGGCGCTGGTCACCACCGATTCGATCCGTGCCACGGAGGCGCAACGATTGGCGCGTAACGTGCGCCAGATAACCATCGCGCCCTTGATTGCCGAGGCGATCCGCCGCATCAGCGAGGAACGCTCGGTTTCGAGCCTGTTCGACTAGTTCACCACCGGGCCACGGCACCCCTGGAGGCCGGCCCATCAACGAAGGAGCGACCATGCCTGAGATTCACACCATCCGCGCCGAGGCGCGCGACCGCGCCGGTAAGGGGCCGGCCCGGTCCACGCGCCGCTCGGGCCGGGTTCCCGGCGTGCTCTATGGAGAAAAAGAGCCGCCGCAACTGATCAGCGTCGAGCCGCGCGAGCTGATGATCGAAATGAGCCGGCCGGGGTTTTTCGCCCGCCTGATCGAGGTCGAGCTGGCGAACGGCGCCAAGCCCATCAAACATCGCGCCCTGCCGCGCGACGTGCAGCTCGATCCGGTCACCGACCGGCCGGTCCATGTCGATTTCATGCGTGTCGGCAAGGACACGCCGATCCGCGTCGCGGTGCCCGTGGTGTTCGAGAACCAGGCCAACGCGCCCGGCCTCAAGCGCGGCGGGATCCTCAATATCGTGCGCCACGACATCGAATTGATCTGCCGCGCGGACCAGATTCCCGAGCGCATCACCGTCGATCTTGACGGGCTCGATATCGGCGACAGCGTCCACATCCATTCGGTGAAACTGCCCGAAGGGGTGAGGCCGACCATCGGGCGCGACTTCACCGTCGCCTCGATCGCGGCGCCGACCGCGGTGCGCGAAGAGCAAGCCGCCGCCGCCGCCGCTGCCGCCGCGGCGAAAGCCGCCGCCGCCGCCGCGCTCGAAGCCGGCGAAGTGCCGGCCGAAGGCGCCGCGCCCGGCGCACCCGGCGCCGCGCCCGGCGCGCCTGGCGCAGTCCCCGGTGCCGCTCCCGCGGCGGGTGCCGCTCCGGCCGCCGCTGCGACGCCGGCTGCTGTCCGGCCACAGCGACCCCGGCGCCGGCGCGCAAGCGCAGCGAACGCACCGACCGCCGCTAAGCCCGGCAGAACCGTCGCACCGCCGCGATGCGTCTCCTTGTCGGGCTCGGCAACCCGGGTCCGCGCCACGAGCGCAACCGGCATAATATCGGCTTCATGGCGGTCGACGCGCTGTTGCGCCGCCATGAATTCCGCGCCGTGCGCAACAAGTTCAACGCGCATCTCGCCGAGGGGCTGGTCGGCGATCGACGTATTCTCGTGATGATGCCGCAAACCTATATGAACGATTCGGGCGAGGCGGTCGGCCCGGCGGCGCGGTTCTACAAGATCGACCCATCGGAGATCGCGGTGATCTACGACGAGGTCGATCTGGCGCCGGGCAAGTTGCGGGTAAAGCAGGGCGGCGGCTCGGCCGGCCATAACGGCATTCGCTCAATCGATGCCAATCTCGGCTACGATTACTGGCGTGTGCGGCTCGGGATCGGCCATCCCGGCGTCAAGGAACTGGTGCCACATTGGGTGCTGCAGAATTTCACCGCCGAGGAGATGAAATGGGTGACGCCGCTGGTCGACGCGGTGGCGGAGGCGATGCCGATTCTGATCGCCGACGATCCGGCGGGGTTCATGTCCAAGGTGGCGCTGATCCTGAAACCGCCCCGGCCGAAGCCGCCTAAGGCACCGCCGCCGGCCGGAACGGCGGAGAAAGCAGGGTAATGGGTTTCAATTGCGGGATTGTCGGGCTGCCCAATGTCGGCAAGTCGACGCTGTTCAACGCGCTGACCGCGACGCAGGCGGCGGAAGCGGCGAACTATCCCTTCTGCACCATCGAGCCGAACATCGGCCGCGTCGCCGTCCCGGACGAGCGGCTCGAGATCTGCGCGCGTCTCGCCAAGTCGGCCAAGATCGTGCCGACGCAACTCGAATTCGTCGACATTGCCGGCCTGGTGCGCGGCGCGTCGAAGGGCGAAGGGCTCGGCAACCAATTCCTTGGCCATATCCGCGCCGTCGACGCCATCGCCCATGTGCTGCGCTGTTTTGCCGACGGCAATGTCACCCATGTCGAAGGCTCGCTCGATCCGGCGCGGGACGCCGAGACGGTGGAGACCGAATTGCTGCTGGCCGATCTCGACAGCCTCGACCGGCGCATCAAGGCCGCCGAGAAAAAAGCGCGCGGCCAGGACAAGGAGGCAAAGGCGCAACTGGCGCTGATGGAGCGCGCCCAGGCGCTGTTGGCGGACGGCAAACCGGCGCGCGACGCTGGCGGTTGCGCCGGAGGAACGGGACATGTTCCGCGAGCTGCAACTTCTGTCGGCGAAGCCGGTGCTGTACGTCGCCAATGTCGAGGAAGCGTCGGCCGCAACCGGCAACGAGTTGTCCGCGCGCGTTGCCGCCTATGCGCAAGAGCGCGGCGCCTCGAGCGTGGTGATTTCGGCCGCCATCGAATCCGAGCTGGCGCAACTGCCGGAGGCGGACAAACAGGAATATCTGGCGAGCCTCGGCCTCGAGGAGCCCGGCCTGGCGCGCGTCATTCGCGCCGGCTATCGCCTGCTCGATCTCGTCACGTTTCTCACCGTCGGCCCGAAAGAAGCGAAGGCGTGGACCGTGCCCAAAGGCACGAAGGCGCCGCAAGCCGCGGGCGCGATCCATACCGATTTCGAGAAGGGCTTCATCCGCGCCGAGACGATCTCCTACGAGGATTTCGTCGCCTGCGGCGGCGAGCAAGGCGCCAAGGAAGCCGGCAAGATGCGGCTTGAAGGCGCCGACTATGTCGTGCAGGACGGCGACATCCTGCATTTCCGCTTCAATGTTTGATCCGGGCGGCTATGATCGCCCGCAATTAAAGAGGAGGAGTTGATGGGCCAGACTGTCACGCTGAAAGCCAAGGACGGGTTTTCCTTTTCCGCCTATCGCGCCGATCCCACCGGCACCCCCAAGGGCGCCATCGTGGTGATCCAGGAGATTTTCGGCGTCAATCATCACATCAAGGCGGTGACCGACAGTTTCGCCAAGCAGGGCTATGTCGCGGTCGCGCCGGCGCTGTTCGACCGCGCGGAGAAGAATGTCGATCTCGGCTACGACCAGGCCGGCATGACCGCGGGCCGCGGCTATATCGGCAAGATCCCGATGGAAAAGATCGGCGAGGACACGCAGGCCGCGATCGACTACGCCAAGCAATTCGGCAAGGTCGGAATTGTCGGCTATTGCCTGGGCGGCTCAGTCGCCTTCCGCGCCGCGACCCAGCTCGACGGCGTCGCCGCGGCGGTCGGCTATTACGGCGGGCAGATCGCCGCCAACGCGCAGAACAAGCCCAAGGTCCCGACCATGCTGCATTTCGGCGATCAGGATCAGAGCATCCCGATGACCGATGTCGAAAAGATCAAGGCGGCACGCGGCGGCGACACGGAGATTTTCGTCTATCATGCCGGCCACGGCTTCGTCTGCGACGAACGCCCGAGCTACCACGCCGAGTCGGCCAAGACCGCGCTCGAGCGCACGCTCGCCTTCTTCAAGAAACACGTCGGGTAATTTTTTACCGCAACGACGCTTCGATGTTGCCGCCATCCACGGTGAGGATGGCGGCTGTGGTATTGCGGGCCAGCGCGAGGAACACGAACGCGTCGGCGACGTCGTCGGCGGTGACCTCGCGGCGTAGCAGGTTGCCGGCCATGTAGTCCTGCCTCGGTGACGCCGCGCGCCTTGGCGCGCGCGGCGATCATCGCGTCGGTCATCAGGCCAGTGCGGATGCGGTCGGCGTTGACGGCGTTGGCGCGGATGCCGTCGGCGCCGCAATCGAGCGCGTATTGCTTCATCAAGGCCAGCGTCGCCGATTTCGGCAAGCCCATAAGGGCCGAAATTCCGGCCCGGATTCACCGCCTGCTTCGAGACGTTGAACAGCAAGCAGCCGCCGAGGCCTTGCGTCTTCATCGCCCGCACCGCGTTTTGCGCGACATGCTGATGAGCGAAGAAATTGAGCTCGAAGGAGCGGCGCAGCAATTCGTCGTCGACCGATCCGATATCGCCTTGCCACGCGGCGCCGGCATTGGAGACGACAATGTCGACGCCGCCGAAGGTCTCGGCGACGCGGTCGAACGCTTCGCGCACCTGCGCCGCTTCGGTGACATCGCACTCGATGGCCAGCATGCGCCCGCCGCCCGCTTTGGCAATGTCGCGATCGAGGATCGCGACCTCGGCCCCTTCCTTCGCGAAGGCTTGGCGGTGGCGGCGCCGATACCGCTCGCGCCGCCGGTCACGACGGCGATGTGGCGCGCGAGGCGCGGCGCGGCGCCCTTGCCGAGCTTGGCCTGCTCGAGCGACCAGTATTCGACATCGAACATGTCGGACTCGGAGACGCATTCGTAGCGCCCGATCGCCTTCGGCGTCGGTGATGGTGGCGATGGTGTTCTCGGCGATGTCGGCGGCGATGTCGGCGTCCTTCGCCGAGGCGCCCAGCCCGAACAGGCCCAATCCCGGCACCAGGACCACGCGCGGCATCGGGTCGAGCTCTTTCTTGTCGCTATTGTGCTTGGCGAAATAGGCGCGATAGCGCGCGGCGAACTGTGTGACGGCGTCATTCACGCCGGCGCGCCACGCATCGAGCTTGCCTTCTTCCGGCGCCGGCACGATCAATGGCCAATTCTTGGTGCGGATGGTGTGATCGGGCGTCACCACGCCCGACTTGCGAATAGCGCGTCAGCTCGGCGCCGTTGACGTAGTTCGAGGATTGCGGGCGACGACGCGGAAGCGCAGAATCTGCGGCTGCGACGCGCCGGTCGCGGGATCGTGGCTCACTGCGGTGAGGCCGCGCAGCACCGGCGCGATCTCGGCGACGCGCGCAAGCGCCGTCGGCAACGATCTCGGCGGCGAACACCTTGCGGCGGCCTTTCGCCAGGCGCTGTTCCGCCAGCGTCGTCATCTCGATCATGCGCTCATAGGATTCGCGCGCATCCTCGCCGAAGGTGAAGATACCGTGCTTCAGCAGGATCAACGCCTCGACCGTCGGCGCGTTGTCGAAAATGTCGGCCGTGCGTTTTGCCAACGCAAAGCCGGGCATGACATAGGGAACGATGCCGACGCGGTCGCCGAACGACCTCGCGACAGATCTCGTCGCCGTCGGGCTGATCGGTCAGCGCCAGCACCGCGGTGGAATGGGTGTGATCGACGAATTTATGCGGCAGGAAGGCGTGCAGCAGCGTCTCGACCGACGGGTTCGGCGCGGCGCTGTCGAGCAGATTGGCGCGCTGGAAATTGACCATGTCCTCGTCGGAGAGGCGGTCGAGCGCGCGCAAGCGCCGCAGCGGCTCGAGCCGCACCGCCGGAAAGCCGGGCGGCTCGATGTCGGCCATGTCCCAGCCCGAGCCCTTGACGCACAACACCGCGACGCGCTCGCCCAAAATGTCGGTCGCCTCCGTCTTGACCGAGGAATTGCCGCCGCCATGCAGCACCAGGCGCGGATCGCCGCCGAGCAAGCCGCGCGGTGTAGATGCGGGGGCCGAGCTCGCCATAGCGCGCCGGTGAAGCGCTTGGCCTCCGCGTCGGACCAGAGGCTTTTCATGCGCGCGCGGCCCGACGGAATTCGGGAAAGAGCGCGGCCAGCCCCTCGCGCGTCGCCGCGCAGATGCCGCGCTCGGTGATAAGGCCGGTAACGAGCCGCGCCGGCGTCACGTCGAAGGCGGGATTGGCGGCGGGACTGCCGTCGGGCGTCACTTGTACGCGAGCGACCGTACCGTCGGGCAAACGGCCGGCGATCTCGATCACTTCACGCGGGTCGCGTTCCTCGATCGGGATCTCGCCGCAGCCGTCGCCGAGCGTCCAGTCGATGGTCGGCGACGGCGCAGCGCGACATAGAACGGCACCTTGTTGTCGTGCGCCGCCAGCGCCTTGAGATAGGTGCCGATCTTGTTGGCGACGTCGCCGTTCGCGGTCGTGCGGTCGGTGCCGACGAGGCACAGATCGACGCGGCCGTGCTGCATCAAATGGCCGCCGGCATTGTCGACGATCACCGTGTGCGGCACGCCTTGCTCGCGCAGTTCCCAGGCGGTCAGCGAGGCGCCCTGGTTGCGCGGCCGCGTCTCGTCGACCCAGACATGGAGCGGAATGCCGAGCGCTTGTGCGCAATAGACCGGCGCCAACGCCGTGCCCCAATCCACCGTCGCGAGCCAGCCGGCGTTGCAGTGAGTCGAGAATCTCGACCGCGCCGCGTTCGCCATTCTTGCGCCAGGCGGCGCGGATCGGCGCGACGCCGTGCTCGCCGATGGCGCGGTTGATCGCGACGTCTTCTTCGGCAATCGCGGCCGCGCGCCCGTAAGCGGCCGTCACCCGCTGCGGCGGCGACAAGCCGCCGAGATAGCGCCGCATCTCCTCGATCGCCCAGCGCAGATTGACCGCGGTCGGCCGCGTCGCCAGCAATGCACCACAAGCCTCGGCCAGCGCCGCGTCCGACGCGTCGCGGTTCATCGCCAGCGCAACACCGTAAGCCGCGGTCGCGCCGATCAGGGGCGCGCCGCGCACTTGCATGGCCTTGATCGCGTGCGCCGCGTCGGCGAGCGTGGACAATCGCACCGTGGCGAATTCGTGCGGCAGCCGAGTTTGGTCGATGATGCCGACCGCGCGGCCGTCGGCCTCGCACCAAATGGTTCGCGTGTCGCGGCCCTGGACCTTCATTTCCGCAACACACGGCCCGCGACCGCGTCGAGCCTTCTCACCATCGCCGGGTCGCGTGCCTCGGGTGCGGTGATGATGGCATGCTCGAGCGCGTGGCGGCAGCCATGCGGACAGGCGCCGTCATGCCGCGCCAACGCCGACGCCACGGATTTGATCAGGCTCTTGGCGCGCTCGGCGTTGTCCTGGACCATTTTCACGACCATGTCGATCGTGACGTGGTCGTGGTCCGGGTGCCAAACGTCGAAATCCGTCACCATCGCGACGGTCGCGTAGCAAATCTCCGCCTCGCGGGCGAGCTTCGCCTCCGGCATGTTGGTCATGCCGATCACGTCGCAGCCCCAGCCGCGATAGAGATTGCTTTCCGCCAGCATCGAGAATTGCGGGCCTTCGATGCACAGGTAGGTGCCGCCGCGATGTATCGCGATGCCGTGCGCGTTGCCCGCCGCTTCGAGCGCGTCGCCCAATCGCGCGCAGACCGGATGACCCATGCCGACATGCGCGACGAGACCGGTCCCGAAGAAGCTTTTCGGCCGCGCATGGGTGCGGTCGATGAATTGATTGACCAGGACGAACTTGCCCGGCGGCAGCTCTTCCTTGAAGGAACCGACCGCCGAGATCGAGATGATGTCGGTGACGCCCACGCGTTTCAGCGCGTCGATATTGGCGCGGAAATTGATCTCGCTGGGCGGAATCCGATGGCCGCGGCCGTGCCGGGGCAGGAACACGACCCGCGCCCCGTCCAGCTCGCCGAAGCACAATTCGTCCGATGGCTCGCCGAACGACAATTCGATGCGCCGCCAGGCGACGCCGGTCATGCCGTCGATCCGGTAAAGCCCGCTGCCGCCGATAATGCCGATGACCGATGCCATGACGCCTCGCTTCGGCATCATCCTGCCGCGCGGGGCGAATCATGGCAACGGGCGGTCGTGATTTGGCCTCAGGCGCCGGCGCCCGCGTCCGCTCGCTAGGCTTTCGCGCCTAACGGCGCCCGCCCGCGCTTGCTCGCGGGCCGTAACCCGATGACAGGCGTCATCGGGATGCCGCCCTAGGTAGCGGCGTTGAGCTGCACGTAGATGTCCTTGGCGATATTCCGCAATGTGGTCACGTCGCCGGTGCCGACCACCGCGTACGCGTGCCCCGCATGACGCCAATAAACGAAGTTCATGTCGTCCCGGCGCTCGGCGGAAATCGGCAAATCGGGCTTGCCGGTGGCGCCGACCACCATGGTGACCGAGCCAAGCTTCTTGTCCTGCCCGGTGTAGAACAGCTGCGTCGCCGGCTGGCCCTCGACAATGAGATAGCGCGCGCCGTCGAACGTCAGGCCGAAATTCTTGAGATTGGGCAGCCGGAAATTGGCCGGCAGCTTCTGCACGTTTTTGCGGCCCTGATCGCCGTTGGCCGGAACGTCAACCAGCCCCTGCTCGTTCACGCCGGCATTGATGAGAAGCCGGTGATAGCCCGCGATATTGTCGAAATAGGAGGGGTTGCCGCCATTGTCCGCGACCTGGACCTTCGGCTCCGCCGGGGCCAGCGCCGCGAAATAGCCGCCGCCGGCGCCGACGACTAGGCACAGCGACGCCGCGACCGCGGCGCCCGCCCAGAACCGGCGCGTGCCCCAATGTTGCTGAAGGGTGGCGACGCTCATCCGCCGCGCCCGCTCCGCCACCAAATCGATCACGCTGCGCTCCGGCAGGCCGCGCGCCGCGTCGATCAGCCGTTGCGGCACTTCCTCGCGGAGCACCTCGTCCATCGCCGCGCGCAATATGGCGGCGCTATCGGTCAAGGCGCTGGTACGCTCGCGCAGCTGCGGATCGCGCTCCAACGCGGCCGCGATGTCTTCCCGCGCGGCGGCATCGAGCTCACCGTCGAGATAGGCAATCAGCGTTTCGTCAGTTGGCTGCCGCATTATCCAAACTCCTCCGGCGATCGCTCCCGGTGCCGAGCTTTGCTTCCAGCGCGACGCGCGCGCGGGCCAGCCGGCTCATGATTGTTCCTACTGGTACTTGCGCGATTTGCGCCGCCTCCTTGTAGCTCAGGCCCTCGACCGTCACGAGCAGCAGGGCCGCCCGCTGCTCCGCGGGTATCGTGTTCAACGCCGCCCGCACTTCGCCCAATCGCAGCCGTGCCTCGATCTGGCGGACCGCGGAATCGCTGCCGATCTGCTCGGCGGCATCTTCCGGCTCTTCCTTGCGCACGTTCTGCGCGCGTATTTGGTCGATCCAGATCGTCTGCATGATGCGAAACAGCCAACTGTCGAAGCGCGTCCCTTCCTGAAACTGATGCGACCGGGACAAGGCTCGCTCGCACGCCGCCTGGACCAGATCGTCGGCCGCCGCCGTCGACCCGGTCATGCCCCGCGCGAACCGCCGCAGGCGAGGCAGCAATGCGATCAGCTGGTCGTTGAACGACGGGTTCATCGACCATGCCCCCGTCGGCCCGGCCCGCCACCCACTGCTGAAGTGGCCCGAACCGCTCCGACGCCATAATAACGTAACGCGGCGCGCATTATTCCCGTGAAAGCCCCTTTGGAAATTCTATTAATACGGGTATCCGATAGGTTAACCCTTGTTACAACTATCACCGGCCTCGGCGCCGAACAAACCCAATCGGCGACGCGGCGCGACAATAGGCGCATCGAACCGGCGGCGCGATTTGGGTAATTCTATGATTAGATTTGACTATTCATGCCTTCACAAAGACGGGAACGCCACCGCTATTGTGTCGGCAAAATTCGGGCGCGGTGGGGATTTCAAGAAATGAAAATAAGTGTGGTCACCGAGCGCCGCACTCATGAGCGCCGCGTGGCCGCGTCGCCCGACACCGTCAAACGTCTGGTCGGCCAGGGGCACGAGGTCCTGATCGAGCGCGGCGCCGGCGCGGGCAGCGCCTACCCCGAATTCGGCCTACGAGGCCGCCGGCGGACGGCTGGTCGGCCGCGACGAGGCGTTCGGCGCGGGCGACATTCTGCTGAAGGTGCAGCGGCCCTTGAACCGGGGCGAAGGCGAGGTCGACGAGATGGCGCTATTGCGCCGGGGCAGCGTCCTGATCGGCCTGTTGTCGCCGTTGCAGCACAAGGATCAGGTGGCCGCCTTTGCCAAGGCCGGGGTGACGACCTTCGCCATGGAGCTGGTGCCGCGCATCACGCGCGCCCAGACCATGGACGTGCTGTCGAGCCAGGCCAATCTCGCTGGCTACAAGGCGGTACTCGAGGCCGCCGCGGCATTCGGCCGGGCCTTTCCGATGATGATGACCGCGGCCGGCACCATCGCGCCGGCGCGGGCCTTGGTGATGGGGGCGGGCGTCGCGGGGCTGCAGGCCATCGCCACCGCCCGCCGGCTCGGCGCCATCGTGTCGGCAACGGATGTTCGCCTCGCCGCCAAGGAGCAGGTCGAAAGCCTCGGGGCCACCTTCCTGGTGGTCGATCTCGAGGCGATGAAGCAGATGGAAACCGCCGGCGGCTATGCCAAGGAAATGGGCGAGGACTTCGCCCGCCGGCAGCGCGAGCATGTCGCCGAGGCGCTGAAGAAAACCGATATCGTCGTCACCACCGCACTAATCCCAGGCCGCAAGGCGCCGGTGCTGATCGGCAAGGAGATGGTGGCGAACATGCGGCCCGGCTCGGTGATCGTCGATCTCGCGGTCGAGCAGGGCGGCAATGTCGAGGGCGCCGAGTACGGCAAGAATGTCGTGACCGCGAACGGCGTCACCATCCTCGGCCCGGCCAATCTGCCCAGCGACATCGCCGTCGACGCGAGCCAGCTCTATGCGCGGAACCTGCTGGCGTTCCTGGCGCTGATCGTCGGCAAGGACAAGAGTTCTCGCCATCGACGTCAACGACGAGATCGTCAAGGCGACGCTGTTGACACGCGACGGCGCGGTGGTCCATCCGCAACTGGCGGGCGCCTAGGAGAATCGGGATGAGCGGCGGCGAGACATTCGTCTTTTTCCTCACCGTGTTCGTGCTCGCGGTGTTCGTCGGCTATCACGTGGTGTGGCGCGTGACGCCGGCGCTGCACTCGCCGCTGATGGCGGTGACCAACGCGATCTCCTCCGTGATCATCGTCGGCGCGCTGATCGCGGCCGGGCCGATGGGCTACAGTTTCTCCAAGGTGATGGGCTTCGTCGCGGTGACGCTCGCCTCGGTCAATATCTTCGGCGGCTTCATCGTCACCCAGCGCATGCTGCAAATGTTCAAGAAAAAGAAATAGGCTCATGAGCGCCAGCCTCTCCGCTTTTCTTTATCTGGTCGCGTCCGTCTGTTTCATTCTGGCGCTGCGCGGCCTGTCGTCGCCGGTGACGTCGCGCTCGGGCAACATGTTCGGCATCGCCGGCATGGTGATCGCGATCGGGACCACCCTGGCCTCGCCCGGCATCGTGTCGTATCCGCTGATCGTCGCCGGCATCGTCATCGGCGGCGCCATCGGCACCTTCATTGCTCTGCGCATCCAGATGACCGCCCTGCCGCAATTGGTGGCGGCGTTCCACAGTCTGGTCGGCCTCGCCGCGGTATGCGTCGCTGCGGCGGCGTACTACGCGCCCGCCTCTTACGGCATCGGCGAGCCGGGCGCGATCCGTGTCGAAAGCCTGATCGAGATGGCGATCGGCACCGCCATCGGCGCCGTCACGTTTACCGGCTCGATCATCGCGTTCGGCAAGCTGCAGGGTCTCATCACCGGTAAGCCCTTGGTGTTCGCGGGGCAGCATCCGCTCAACGCCGCGCTAGGTCTCGTCCTGGTCGCGATCGTGGTGTGGTTCTGCATCGCGCAGCCGCCGCTCGCCTTCTGGCTGATCGTGGCGCTCTCGCTGTTGTTGGGCTTGCTGCTGATCCTGCCGATCGGCGGCGCCGACATGCCGGTCGTGATCTCGATGCTCAATTCCTATTCGGGTTGGGCGGCCTGCGGCATCGGTTTCACCCTCGCCAATTCGCTGCTGATCATCACCGGCGCGCTGGTCGGCTCGTCGGGCGCGATCCTCAGCTACATCATGTGCAAGGGCATGAACCGCTCGATCTTCAATGTCATCCTCGGCGGCTTCGGCACCGAGGGCGGCACGGTCGCCGCGGGCGCCGGCGCCGGCGACAAGACCGTCAAGTCGGGCAGCGCCGAAGATGCCGCCTTCATCTTGAAGAATGCCGGCTCGGTCATCATCGTGCCGGGCTACGGCATGGCCGTGGCGCAGGCGCAGCACGCCTTGAAGGAAATGGCCGACCTGCTCAAGAAGGAAGGCGCCACCGTCAAGTACGCCATCCATCCGGTGGCGGGCCGCATGCCGGGCCACATGAACGTGCTCTTGGCCGAGGCCAATGTGCCGTACGACGAAGTGTTCGAACTGGAGGAAATCAACAACGATTTTGCGCAGACCGATGTCGCCTTTGTCATCGGCGCCAACGACGTGACCAATCCGGCGGCGAAGACCGATCCCAAGTCGCCGATCTACGGCATGCCGATCCTTGAGGTGGAAAAGGCCAAAACGGTGCTGTTCGTCAAACGCTCGATGGCGTCGGGCTATGCCGGCGTCGAGAACGAGCTGTTCTACCGCGACAACACGATGATGCTGTTCGGCGACGCCAAGAAGATGTGCGAGCAAATCGTCAAGGCATGCGCCTAGCTTTGGTTACGCCTTGAGCTGCTTCGTCAAGCCGACGAAATCGACGGCGCCCCAATGCTCGACAAAGAGCCCGTCTCTTGACGCGCAGAATGTCGGTCGAGTTCCACACCGCCTTCTTGCCGGTCGCGGGAATGCCGAGATAGGTGTCCTTGTGGGTGCCGGTCCAGATCAGATTGGCAGCGATCAGGTCGCCATGCACCACGCGGATGTCGGTGCTGAGCGTGATATCGGGGAATGCCTTGAAGCGCGCCGCGAAATAGGCCTTGGCCTGGGCGCGCCCGTTCAAGTTTGCGGGCGCCGAATTGGCCATGATCAGCGCCTGATGATTGGTGTAGGCGCTGTCGGAATAGACCTTGTCGAACAGTTCGACATTATGGCTGTTGATCGCCTCGATCATCCGATCCAGGCATGCATTCGTGGCTGCCTCGTCGGCGCCCTCCGCCGCTCGCGAGGTCCCGCCGCCCGCCGCCATCAGCGCCATGGCCGCGCCGCCCAGCGACGCGGATTTCAGCATGTCCCGACGATTCATCCTGCTCCTCCCTAGATGGCCCGGCTTGGCGCCGGGGCTTGATCGGAGTCGCGGAAACGTACCATATTTCCTCGCATCGGTAGATGCCTTTTGGCATTGCCGCCGGATCGAGCGGGTGCCGTCTGGGCCCGCATCCTGGGGAACTCGCTCATATGAGGAGTCCGATGTCACGTTTGTCGCTATTCAATTCACCCTTATTGCTCGGCTTCGACCAGTTCGAGCGGGCGCTCGACCGCGTCAGCAAGGCCGCGTCCGACGGTTATCCGCCGTACAATGTCGAACAGACCGGCGAAAACGCGCTGCGCATTAGCCTTGCGGTGGCCGGCTTTGCGGCCACGGATCTTGCCATCCAGGTCGAAGATCGCCAGCTCGTGGTGCGCGGAAAGCAGACCGAAGAGCGCGACCGGGTCTATCTCCATCGCGGCATTGCGGCACGCCAGTTTCAGCGCTCCTTCGTGCTGGCCGACGGTATCGAAGTGTCGGGCGCCGCGCTCGACAACGGCCTCCTCCACATCGACCTGATCCGCCATGTTCCGGAAGGACATGTCCAGACCATCGCGATTTCAACGCCGCGCTCGCGGCCGCAACCGATCGACGCCGGCGGCGCGGTGAACGGGCAGTCGCCAGCGGCCGCTCAGAAAGGATGACGCCATGACCGGTATGGAAAAATGGAAACAGCTACCGGCGCAGGAATTCACCGCGCTCGGCATCGAGAACCTCGCCTATATCAAGCCGGTGACGGTGAACGACCATCTCGCCTTCGCAATTCATGCCGCCGACGGCACCCCGATGGCGGTGATGAACGACCGCGCCGTAGCCGAGGCGACGGTGCGTCAACATGACCTCGAGCCTTTGAGCGTGCACTGATCGATCATTTTCCCGGCGACGCCATGCCGTCGCCGGGGACGATGCGGTAGATCAGCACCGGGATTTTCTCCTTCGGCCCGAAGGGCCCGGGTATCGCATGGACCACTGGCGGCAGGCTCTTGAGATAGGCCGCAACGGCGTGCGCGTCGGCCGGCATTAATGCGGCAAAATCCATCCACGGCATCGCCGGTGCCAGGATCCGGCCATCGGGGCGTTTGCCGGTCATGATCGCCGCGACGATCTGATCCTCGGACCATGTCCCCAGCCCGGTTTCATTGTCCGGGGTCAGATTGCGTGGGACAAATATGCCCACGTCCGGGACCTCGAAACCGACCTCCGAGCCGCTGAGCATATGGGCCATATCGGGCTTGCCGAGGAGCGAGCCGGGGGTGTGGCAATCGCCGCAGCCCATAATGGTGACGAGATACTTGCCGCGACCCACCTGGTCTTCGGCGGCACCCGGACCGGACCAAGTCGCCGCCGCCAGCGCCATCGTGCCGGCCAACATGAAACCCCATCGCTTCACGGTTTCCCCCCGACAAAATGTTAATTACATCATCTAGTTAAGGTTCCCGAAACGTCCCAGGGGCGACTCGCGGAACCACCCTAGATATTGTGGCGGCCCTTCGGGCCAAAAATTAAGCCGCGTGGCTAGTGGCACGGTCGGTCAGGAGGGCGTAGAGCGCCTCGGCGCGGTCGGTGCCGCGAAGCTTCTGGCACATCGCCCGGTCGCGGAACAGCCGCGACACTCGCGCCAGCGCCTTCAAATGGTCGGCACCGGCATTTTCCGGCGCGAGCAATAGGAAGATCAGATCGACCGGCTGGTCGTCGATGGCCTCGAAATCGATCGGCCGTTCGAGGCGTGCGAATATCCCAACCATCCGCTCGAGCCGCGGCAGCTTGCCGTGCGGCACCGCCGTGCCCATGCCGATGCCGGTCGAGCCCAGGCGCTCGCGCTCCCACAGCACTTCGAAGATTTCGCGCTCGTCGCGATTGGTCAACGCGGCGGCGCGGCGCGCCAGCTCCTGAAGGGCCTGGCGTTTGCCGGAGACGCGCAAATTTGCGACCACGCTCGACGGCGTGATGAGATCGTCGATCTCCATCAGGATGACTTTACTGCCTCGTCTTCCGGCACCTGCCCAGAGGGTGCGCTATCCTTGAGGAGCAGATAGGGACTGTCAAGCGCGGCCGCCAGGTGAAAAGACGTCGGCATCCGGTCGGATTTCCGGCGCTCAAGCAAACAGCGTATTGGTGCGGCGGCGCTGCACCGACGACGGAATATGCATCGCCTCGCGATACTTGGCGACGGTGCGCCGGGCGATGGCGATGCCCTCGCCATGCAGCATTTCGACGATGCGGTCGTCGGACAGGATCGCTTCGTCCTCGCCGTCGATCAGCGCCTTGATGCGGAACCGCACCGCCTCGGCGGACAGCGCTTCGCCGCCGCGGGTCGACGCCACCGAGGCGGTGAAGAAATATTTGAGCTCGAAAATGCCGCGGGGGCTGGCAATGTATTTGTTCGAGGTGACGCGGCTCACCGTGCTTTCGTGCATCCCGATCTCGGTGGCGATGTCGCGCAGCACCAAGGGCTTCAGATGCTGCACGCCGTGGCGGAAGAACCCGTCCTGCTGCCGCACGATCTCGCGGGCCACCTTGAGGATGGTGGTGGCGCGCTGATGCAACGCCTTGACTAGCCAGTTGGCTTGCTGCAATCGCTCGGCGATGTATTCGCGCTCCGCCTTGACCCGCGTCGCGCCGCTGATCTCGGCGTAATAGCGGCGGTCGACCAGCACCCGGGGCAACGTCTCGGAATTGAGCTCGACCGCCCAGGAGCCGTCGGGCAGCGCCCGCAACAGCACGTCCGGCACCACCGGGCTCGCCAGCACCGGATCGAACGCCAGGCCCGGTTTCGGATCGAGCGCCTTGATCTCAGCGACCATGTCGGCGAGGTCCGCGGCGTCGACGCCGCAAATCCGCATCAGGCCGGCGGCGTCGCGGTTCGCCAGCAGCGGCAGGTTATCGAGCAGCGCCTGCATCGCCGGATCGAGCCGGTTGCGGTCCTTGAGCTGCAACGCGAGGCATTCCCTCAAAGTGCGGGCGCAAATCCCCGGCGGATCGAATTGCTGCAAGCGTTCCAGGACCGGGACGATCCGCGCCACCGGACAGGCGAGCCGCACCGACAATTCGTCGAGGCTGCCGGCGATGTAGCCGGCTTCGTCCACCATCTCGATTAGCTCGGCGCCGACGATGCGGTCGGCCGGGTCGGCGATGTCGACCGCGAGCTGCTCGAAGAGATGCTCCCGCAGCGTTTTCGGCCGGCTCAAGGTCTGGTCGAGGCCGGGCAGATCCTCGGCCGGAGCGAGGCGCGGCTTGGCCGATTGCCACGCCGCCGGGTCGCCGCCGAAATCGAGCCTGCCGTCGCCCTCGACCCCCGCCGTCGCGACCGCCAATTCGGCATCGTCGCCGCTTTCTTCGGCAGCGGCGGCGCCTCGGCGCCGTCCTGGGCCGCCTCGTCGCGGTCCAGAAGCGGATTGGTTTCGAGCTCGCTGTCGACGAATTGCGCCAATTCGAGATTGGAAAACTGCAACAGCTTGATCGCTTGTTGCAGCTGCGGGGTCATTACCAGCGCCTGCGTTTGCCGCAGGTCGAGCCTCGGGGCCAGAACCATGCCCGGTTCTATTATTGTGCAGCGCAAAATACAAGCCCAGATTCATGCAAGAATCGGGCCAGTTATCTCACTTTTGAGCAAAAAAGCGGTTGGCCGGCCGCGGCAGACCGAGGTTCTCCCGCAACGTCTTTCCCTCATAGTCGCGCCGGAAGATGCCGCGCCGTTGCAATTCGGGGACCACCTTCTCGACGAATTCGTCGAGGCCGCCCGGCACGTGCGAGAACAGCACGTTGAACCCGTCCGAGCCTTCCTCATCGAGCCATTGCTCCATCTGGTCGGCGACGGTCTTGGCCGTGCCGACCATGGCGTTGCCGTAATAGGAGCCGGCGCGCTGCGCCAGTTGCCGCACGGTCCAGCCGGTCTGGCGCGCGATCTCGACCATGCGGTCGCGGCCCGATTGGCTGGCGTTGCTTTGCGGAATTTCCGGCAACGGCTTATCGGGATCGAACTTCGACGCGTCGGTGCCGAGCTGGATCGACAGCGAGGCGATGCCGCTGTCGTAATGAACGAGACTGTCGAGCTTGGCGCGCTTCGCCTTCGCCTCGTCCGCGGTGTCGCCGATCACGACGAAGCACCCGGGCAAAATTTTGAGATGGTCGGGATCGCGGCCGAGTTTTTTCATCCGGCCCTTGACGTCGGCGTAGAATTTTTTTGCGGCGGCGAGGTCGAGCGAGCTGCCGAAAATCACTTCGGCGACCTCGGCCGCGAATTGGCGCCCGACTTCCGACGCGCCCGCCTGCACGATCACCGGCCAGCCCTGGATCGGCCGCGCGACGTTGAGCGGTCCGCGCACCTTGAAATATTTGCCCTTGTGATCGAGGACGTGAAGTTTTTCGGGGTCGAAATAAATGCCCTTCCTCGACGTTGCGCACGAACGCGTCGTCGGCCCACGAATCCCACAGGCCGGTGACGACGTCGTAGAATTCGCGGGCGCGGCGATAGCGCTCGTCATGCTCGACATGTTCCTCGAGGCCGAAGTTCAAGGCGGCGTCGGGGTTCGAGGTGGTGACGATGTTCCAGCCGGCGCGGCCGCCGCTCAAATGGTCGAGCGAGGAGAATCGCCGCGCGACATGATAGGGCGCGTCGAAGGTGGTCGAGCCGGTCGCGATCAAACCCAGATGCGTCGTCTGCGTCGCCAGCGCCGGCAGCAGGATCATCGGATCGAACGAGGTCACGGTGGCGCTGCGCATCAGCGCCTTCATCGGCATGTTCAGGACCGCGAGATGATCCGCCATGAAAAAGGCGTCGAACTTGCCGCGCTCCAAGGTCTGGGCGAAACGCTTGATGTGCTCGAAATTGAAATTGGCGTCGGGATAGGCGCCGGGATAGCGCCACCACGCGGTGTGAATGCCGACCGGCCGCATGAACGCGCCGAGCCGAAGTTGCTTGCGTGAGCTCATGACCGAACCATCCCTCGCCCAATATCCCGAAGCCGCGACCCTTCATCGGTCATCGGCAGACGGTTACAGATCGGGCCGCTCAGCCGATGCATATCCTTTATCGCGCGGCGGCGCACAAGCCGGTTGCTCATGCCACCCTGCGCCTTCCGCAAGCACTGAATTGCAAGCGCCGGACCGTTTGCTGCTTCTGCAGGGGATTTACAGGTAATTCTAATTTCAGGTGTGCAGCTTCTCTACAGTTCATAGATTAACGCTTATTACGTAATTCAGATGGGAAGCGCGGTACGGCCCGTCAAGGAGACGCGGGCGGCAAGTCTGACGAACGGGCCGTCAGTATTGGCGGTTGCACAAGGTCCATAATCAGCGCGCTGCGCGGACCCCTGCGCGGGAATGTTTCCCGTTGGGTGCGCGAGCATCTCAAACTGGGCGTCGGCCCTCGGCCGGCGCCCTTTTTTGCGTGGCGGCTTGATTTGGCGGATCAATTTGCCGCCTTCGCCGTAAGCCTCCGCCGGGGGCCGCCTGGCCGGGGTGAGTCGGATTTGGGAGGCTTGGTCCTGGTGTGACACGATGATCGTGTCCACGAAGGGCTAGTGGACACGATCGTTGATGTTGGTGTCGGCTGAAGGCGGGCAAGCGATAATCGGAGGCAGTCGGCGTCGCCGCCGCCGGTCGTGGTCGGCGGTAGAGAAGCGGCGGATTGTGGCTGAGACGTTTGCGCCCGGCGCTTCGGTATCGATCGTGGCGCGGCGGCATGACATTAATGCCAACATGCTGTTCACTTGGCGCCGCGAGATGGCGGCGACTGCGGCACCTGCCAGCGAGAACGCGGTCAAGTTTGTGCCGGCGACGATCACGGCCGAGGCGACGCCGACGGCGTTGCCGATCCTATCGGCGGTACCCGGCCGGATGGAGATCGTGCTTTCGAGCGGCGATCGGGTGATCGTCGGCGCGGATGTCGACGCAACGGCGCTGGCTCGAGTGGTGAAGGTTCTGGGGCGGCGATGATTCCGGTGCCGAGTGGGGTTCGGGTGTGGCTGGCGGTAGGCCGCACGGACATGAGGAAGGGCATGAACGGGCTGGCCCTCCAAGTACAGGAGGCGCTCGGTCGCGATCCGCACGCTGGCGATCTGTACGTGTTTCGTGGCGCCAGAGGCGATCTGATCAAGATCATTTGGCACGACGGCATCGGCATGTCGCTTTACGCCAAACGGCTGGAACGCGGCCGTTTCCTATGGCCGTCGCCGACCGACGGGACGGTGCCGATCTCGGCCGCCCAGCTCGCCTACATGCTCGACGGCATCGATTGGCGACACCCGCGCTATACGTTCCGACCGGAGTTGGCGGGATAGCGGCGAGCGCTTCATTTTTTGCGAGTTCAGCGGGCGCGAATTGTGATTCCATTTGGGCATGGATGCCACGCTCGATGGCGTACCGGAAGATGTTGCGGCGCTGAAGGCGGCGCTGCTTGCCGAGCGCGGGAAGCACTATGAAGCCGCAGCGTGGGCGGTCCGGGTCGAGGCGGAATTGGCGGTGGCGAAAGCCAAGGCCTCGGACGATGAAGCGCTGATCGCGCACCAGCAATTGCAAATCGAGAAGCTGACGCGTCAACTCTACGGCCATCGCTCGGAACGGTCGGTGCGGCTGCTCGATCAGATGGAGCTCG
The DNA here is from genome assembly GCA_963729845.1 of uncultured Alphaproteobacteria bacterium. Lineage (GTDB taxonomy): Bacteria > Pseudomonadota > Alphaproteobacteria > ATCC43930 > CGMCC-115725 > JAATGI01. Next base: position 378,533 of record CAVSQC010000005.1, on the reverse strand, counting down.
GGTTCGAGGAACTCGAGAGCGCGGCGACCGAGGACGAGATCGCCGCCGAGCGAGCCGTGGCCAAGACTACGAACGTGACGGGCTTTACCCGCCGGCGCCCGGCGCGCAAGCCGTTCCCCGATCATCTGCCGCGCGAGCGGGTGGTCGAGCCTGGGCCGACGGCCTGCCAGTGCTGCGGCAGCACGCGGCTGCGCAAATTGGGCGAGGACATCACCGAGACGCTGGAATCGATTCCGCGGCAATGGAAGGTGATCCAGCATGTCCGCGAGAAGTTCACCTGCCGGAACTGCGAGAAGATCAGCCAGGCGCCGGCGCCGTTCCATGTGATCGCCCGAGGTTGGGCCGGGCCCCGTCTTCTGGCGATGATCCTGTTCGAGAAGTTCGGGCAGCATCAGCCGCTGAACCGCCAGGCCGAACGCTATGCCAAGGAAGGAGTGCCGCTCAGCCTGTCGACCCTGGCCGACCAGGTCGGCGCTTGCTGTGCCGTGCTGGCGCCGCTCCTCAAGCGCATTGAGGCGCATGTCTTCGCGGCGGAGCGATTGCACGGCGACGACACCACCGTGCCGGTTCTGGCCAAGGGCAAGACCGATACCGGGCGATGTTGGGTCTACGTCCGCGACGATCGGCCGTTCGGCGGGCCGGATCCGCCGGCGGCGATGTTCTATTACTCGCGCGACCGGACCGGCGAGCATCCCCAGGCGCATCTCGCCAACTATGCCGGGATCCTCCAAGCCGACGCCTTCGGCGGCTACAACAAGCTGTACGAGGCGGAGCGGAAACCAGGGCCGATCACGGAAGCGGCCTGTTGGGTCCATGCCCGGCGGCCATTCTTCATCCTAGCGGATATCGCCGAGAACGCGCGCCGCAAGGCGCAAGGTAAGACAGCGGGTGCGATCTCTCCGCTCGCGGTGGAGGCGGTCCGGCGGATCGATGCTCTGTTTGAGATCGAACGTTCGATCAATGGCCAGAGCGCCGAGCGACGCCGGGCTGTCCGGCAGGAATTGAGCGCGCCATTGGTGGCCGATCTCGAAGGCTGGCTGCGTGAGCACCGGGCCAAGCTATCGCGCGGCAACGATCTTGCCCGAGCGATGGACTATGTCCTGAAGCGCTGGCCCGCCTTCACCCGGTTCCTCAGCGACGGCCAGATCTGCCTTTCGAACAACGCGGCGGAGCGGGCGCTGCGCGGCATTGCTCTCGGCAGAAAGTCATGGCTATTCGCCGGCTCCGATCGCGGCGGGCAACGCGCCGCGGCAATGTACAGCCTCATCGTCACTGCCAAAATGAACGATGTCGATCCGCAGGCCTGGCTGGCCGATGTCCTGGCCCGAATCGCCGAGCATCCGGCACACCGGATCGACGAACTCCTGCCGTGGAATTGGCGGCCACATTCGGCAGTTCACGCTCGGGCGGCGTAATCGTGGCGGCCATCGCCGCCGTCTACACGATCAGCCACGTCGCCAAAATGCTCGGCGAAAACGAAGACTGGTTGCACGAACTCTCGATCGGCATGTTCCCCGAGGACGGCTGCCTATGGGTCTATGGCGTCGGCGAAGATGGCGTACCCGCCTTCACCGACTTCGGCATCGACTGTCTGCAGCAGATCATCGCCGACAAAAGAGCGGCCGAAACCGCGCCGCCCCGGGCCAAACCGGAATAAACTACCCTGCGGTCTTCACCGAAGGCTGACCCTTCGCCAATCCCGCGCCTTTCAAATCCGCGGTGATCTCGTCGAGGATCGCGGGGTCGTCGATGGTCGCCGGCATGGTCCATGCCTCGCCGTCGGCGATGCGGCGCATGGTGCCGCGGAGGATCTTACCCGAGCGCGTCTTGGGCAGCCGTAGGGCGGGTTAGCGAAGCGTAACCCGCCAAAGCAGGACGACCTTATTCTGCTATCCCGGCGGACGCCGGTATCCATCGCGCCGTTGCTCGGTGGTCATGGAAACACCGACGCTTCAGCCTTGCGCACGCGCCGCCAAAAATCTTTCGGTTCAAGAACCGTGACATGCTTGCCCCATTGGCTCAAATGCCAAGCCATTTCCAACGCGCCGCCCGCCTTGAGACGCACCAACAACGAGCCGTCCGCCCGGTCTTCCAATGTCTGCGACGGATGGAACAGAAATTCGCGCGCATGCGGCGCGGCCGTTGCGTCGAACCGCCAGATCGTTTCGAAGGGCGTCTCGCGAAAGACGCCGAACGATTGCTCGACATAAGCCGCTAAGCCGAAATTCCGGCGTCGCCCGAAGCTCGTTTTCAGCGTTTCGGATCGCTCGATATTGGCGAGCGCGTAATTGCGGAAATCGCCCGCGTTCTCGCTCCACGCCACGAGATAGTGGCGGCTGCCATAGAGAAAACCGTAGGGCCGCACCGTTTCGAAGCCGCGCCTACCGGAGCCGCGATAACGATAGTGGATGCGAACCTTCCGCGACGCGAGGATGGCGTCACGCAACGCGGCGATAACGGCACCATCGAATTTGAGTTGCGGGCCGGGACGAAGCGCGATGCCCTCGAACTCGTTCAGAAGGTCGAGATCGGGCTCGATCCGCAACCGGTCGGCGCGCTTGGTCGCCGCATTGAGCTTGGCCGCGATCCGGTCGAGCGTGTCCGCTTGCGCCGCCAGGCGACTCCGCCGCAACACCGAGGTCGCGGTCGCGAGATCGGCCAATTCGTTCGCCGTGATCGCGCCAAGACCGCGCAGGCTATTGTCCGGAAAGCGCCACCGCTTCGGCAGGTCACCGGGATTGGCTTGCTCCAGTTGCGGGAACAGCCGCTCGACCGCGTCGCGCAACCGCTCCGCCGTGCGCCGGCTCAACGGCCGGTCGGAAAAATTCCGCTGAATGTCCTGAAGCGACAGTCCTTCCGCTGAACCCGCCATGCGGAGCGCGATCCGCAACAGCGTCTCGGCCTTATCGTGGCGCATGGTGTTTGCTATTTCAGTGCGGCGCCATGCTTTAATAGAAAAGCCAGCACAAAATATTTCATCGCTTGCTCGGCGGACGATGCCCTGTTGCTACCGCTTGGGTACCAAAAATCGATAAAAAATCTCTCACCTTGCTTATAGACCCAATGGCTGACTTCCTTGGCATCACTCCATGGTTTTTGTTTGCTTAGGAAGCCCCATGTGTTGGCACAAATAACGACCTTTGGCCCTATGAGATCGATTTGTTGGGAAAGTAAATCCGAACAGCTATTTACATGATCGCCCAGTTCTTTCTTGACTGATGTGGATTTGCCCTTAGCTTTTTTGACGTCTATGGCCGCCGAGCCAAGCAGGCTATCCCATTCAGGAGATTCCTTTTCAAATTTCTCGTGAAAATCAGGGATATGTGGCGCAGCCTGCGCCACATGGCACCATAGAGCAGCAGTTTTCCACATCATGTTCCTGGGTGTTTGGTATTCCCCTACATGCTTGCGTAAATCGCCAAATTCATTGGTCGATTTTTTTTCATAAGGGTCTTTCAATAGAAGCAGCACTTTTCGGCGACCGTCGCGCCATCGCGCTGGATCGATGATACCGTCCGCCACGAAATCTTCGTCCTTGCATCCGAGTCGCTCTTCGCCACCTGCCTAGTAGCTCTTCTTCCTGCTGGCGCTCCAACGCGTCAACGTTTCTGCCTTCGCTCAATTCAGCCTCCCTCGTGCGGCGTCCTCGCTGTCATTTTCGATCACACCCTTGAAACTCCCTTCCGGCGACGAAGCCCTTGAGGAGTTCGATCGAGCCCATCAGGAGCACCGGATCGATATTGCCGTGCAACAACCGGCTCGAACTACCGTCCGATTTGAACGCGATCATCACGAGGCAAGCGATATCGCCGGTTTGGTTGGCGTCGCCCAAATCGCGCAGCACTTCATCGATGAATGCGTCCGGCTCGCGCGATTGCTTTTCGGTCATCGGGAACTCCGTTGCGAGGAAGCCTATTCCATAATCCCTTGATGCGTCAAAATCGGTCGTATTTTCGTGGGCCGCGAATTAAACGCGAAGGCACGAAGACGCGAAGCGACAATTCTTCGCGCCTTCGCGTCTTGGCGGTTTATTTTTTTTATTTGACGGATTTCGCTCCGCTCATCCGCCCTATGTTCTTGTTTCTCGATGCTGCGAAGCGTCCCAGGGGAATGTCTTTCGCGGATGCGGAACCGTCACGATATCCGGTTTGCGTCGGCCCCCACCCGAAAACGCTTCGCGTTTTCTTACCCTCCCCCGCAGGCGGGGGAGGGTTGGGAGGGGGCTGCCATTTAGTGCGGCTTGTGACCGAACGGCGAATCACCCCGCCGCCTTCGCCAATCCCGCGCCCTTCAAATCCGCCGTGATCTCGTCGAGGATCGCGGGGTCGTCGATGGTCGCCGGCATGGTCCAGGCTTCGCCGTCGGCGATGCGGCGCATGGTGCCGCGGAGGATCTTCCCGGAGCGCGTCTTCGGCAGACGCTGCACCACCAGCGCTGCCTTGAAGCTCGGCGACCGCGCCGATGCGCTCGCGGATCAGCGCCAGCACTTCCTTCGACACGATCTCGTGCGGCGTGTTGGTGCCGGCCTTCAAGACGATGAAGCCCAGCGGCACCTGGCCCTTCAACTCATCGGCGATGCCGATGACGGCGCATTCGGCGACGTCGGGATGCGCCGCCACCACTTCCTCCATCGCGCCGGTGGAGAGACGATGGCCGGCGACGTTGATGACGTCGTCGGTGCGCGTCATGACATAGACATAGCCGTCCTCGTCGATATAGCCGGCGTCGGCGGTGGCGTAATAGCCGGGAAATTCCTTGAGGTAGGCGTCGATGTAGCGCTGGTCGGCGTTCCACAAGGTCGGCGACGAGCCGGGCGCCAGCGGCAGCTTCATACAGATGGCGCCGATCTCGCCGCGCTTCATGTCGTGGCCGTCCGTGTCAAGCACGCGCAGGTCCCAGCCCGGCACCGGCTTGGTCACCGAGCCGTGCTTCACCGGCAAGCGGCCGAGCCCGACGCAATTCCCGGCCATCACCCAGCCGGACTCCGTCTGCCACCAATGATCGATCACCGGGATTTTCAGATGTTCCTCGGCCCAGGCGATGGTCGGCGGATCGCAGCGCTCGCCGGCGAGGAACAGCGTCTGGAGCGACGAGCGATCGTATTTCTGAATGAGCTTGCCGTCGGGATCGTCGCGGCGGATGGCGCGGAACGCGGTCGGCGCCGTGAAGATGGCGTTGATCTTGTGGTCCCGCACCAGGCGCCAATAGACGCCGGCGTCGGGCGTGCCGACCGGCTTGCCCTCGAACAGCACGGAGGTCAGGCCGTAGAGCAGCGGGCCGTAGACAATGTAGGAATGGCCCACCACCCAGCCGACATCGGAGCCGGACATGAAAATCTGGCCCGGCTCCATGCCGTAGAAATATTTCATCGTCCAGTTCAGCGCGACCGCATGGCCGCCATGGTCGCGCACGATGCCCTTCGGCATGCCGGTGGTCCCGGAGGTGTAGAGCACGTAGAGCGGATCGGTCGCGGCGACCGAGACGCAATCCGCCGGCTTCGCCTTCGCCACCGCCTCGTGCCAGTCGAGATCGCGGCCGGGGATCATGGCCGCGACCGCTTGCGGCCGTTGCAGGACGATGCAATGCGCCGGCTTGTACGACGCGAGGTCGATGCCCTGGTCCAAGAGCGGCTTGTAGGGCAGGACACGATGCACCTCGATGCCGCATGAGGCGGAGAGCACCAGCTTCGGCTTGGCGTCGTCGATGCGCGAGGCGAGCTCGCGCGGCGCGAAGCCGCCGAACACCACGGAATGAATGGCGCCGATGCGCGCGCAGGCCAGCATCGCCATCGCCGCTTCCGGGACCATCGGCATGTAAATCAGCACGCGGTCGCCGGGCTCGATGCCTTGCGCCTTGATCGCGCCGGCAAGCTTCGCCACGTCGCGCGTCAGCTCGGCATAGGTGAAATGCTTGATCGTATTGGTCACCGGACTGTCGTAGATCAGCGCGACGCGGTCGCCATCGCCGTTCATCACGTGCCGGTCGAGGCAATTGTAGCAGGTGTTGAGCTTGCCGCCCGCGAACCAGCGATAAAAGGGCGGGCGCGAATCGTCGAGCACCTTGTCCCAGCGCCGGTCCCATTCGAGCGCCTCCGCCGCCTCGGCCCAGAATGCCTGCGGGTCGGCAAGCGAGCGGCGATAGACCTCGTCATAGCGGCTGGACATGGCGTTTCCTCACGTTTGTCGGCCTGGATTAAACCGCCAAGACGCCACGACGCCAAGCGCGCTCTGTCCATCGCGGATGCCAACGCCGTCGGGCGGAATAGCGCGGCGTATTCCGCCACGCACGCGGACGCCCATGTAGGGCGGATGGCGCTTCGCTTATCCGCCCTACATGGGCGCGTTATCGAAAGCGAATTTGGGCGCTAGTGCACGTGTTCGATGGACGCGAGTTCGTCTTTGATTCGGAGTTTCTGGCGTTTCCAGTCGGCGACGAGGTCGGAATTGGGGAAGGGGCGATGGGATTCCTGATCGATGGCTTCCTCCAGGCTCTTGTGGCGGGCCCGGAGGCTTTCGATACGATCGTGAGCGGTCATGGCTCCTCCTGATGTGGTGGACCGGTGACGCAAGTACGCCGAAGGAATTTAGCGCCGTTACCCCTTTCGCTCCAAGTGGCTTGTCGCATCCCTGACATGGGCCGCGACCTTTTTCATTAAGGTCGGCAAGGCCAGGTCGCGGAATCGCTCGGGCGGGGCGGCGACGAAGCCGGCCGGAAGGTTCTTTGGAGCGGCTCCAATCCACACGCCAAGAGTCAGGTCGAAATGGGTAAAACCGTGCCGGACCGCGCCGGGCAGGGGCCGCCAGCTGGCCTTGACCGGGCTTTCCCGGGTGGCCGCCCGGGCGGGCCACGGCGCCTCGCGCCAGGGGGTCGACGGGAACTCCATCATGCCGCCCAAAAGGCCCCGGTCCGGGCGCCGCCGCAGCAGCACGGCGCCGTCGGGCCGCACCGCCCAGAACACCACGCCGTGGCGCCGCGGCTTGGCCTTTTTCGGCGGCTGGCGGGGCAGGTCCTCGGCGATGCCCAATGCCCGGGCACGGCACGGCTCCCGCCAGGGACAGAGCGCGCAGGCCGGCCGCGCCGGGGTGCAGACGGTGGCGCCCAGATCCATCGCCGCCTGGGCATAGTCGCCGGGCCGCCGCGCTGGGGTTAGCGTCGCGGCCAGGGCGCGGATACGCTCTTTGGCGCCGGGCAGCGGCTCCTCGACGGCGAAGAGCCGCGCCACCACGCGCTCGATATTGCCGTCGAGCGGGGTCTCCGGCAGGTCGAAGGCGAAGGCGGCGATCGCGGCCGCGGTATAGGCGCCGATGCCGGGCAGATCGCGCAACGCCGCTTCGTCGCGCGGAAATTCGCCGCCGTGACGCTCGACGACGGCGCGCGCGCAGGCATGGAGATTGCGGGCGCGCGCGTAATAGCCCAGCCCCTGCCATTCATGCAGCACGTCGTCGAGCGGCGCCGATGCCAGCGCGCGGATGTTTGGCCAGCGCTGAAGGAACGAGGCGAAGCGCGGCCCCACCGTCGCGACGGTGGTCTGTTGCAGCATGATCTCGCTGAGCCAGACGCGATACGGGTCGGGCCGTTCGCCCGGCTTGGCGCGCCACGGCAAGTCGCGGCGATGCCGGTCGTACCAGGCGAGCAGCGTCGCGGCCAAATCCTTGTTCGTCCCCATCGTGGAAATGATTAGGCTCGACGCCGCCATGACGACAAGCCCATCCGACCTCAAAGCGGCGATCCGCGACGCGGCGCTGGCGCAAGGCTTCGACGCGGTGGGATTTGCGCGCGCGGAGCTGGCCGAGGAATCGCGCGCGCACCTCGCCAACTATCTGGAGCAGGGGTTCCACGGCGACATGGGCTGGCTCGCGGCGCGCGCGGCGCAGCGCGGCGATCCGCGCGAGCTGTGGCCCGAGGCGAAGACGGTGGTGGTGTGCGCCATGAATTACGGGCCGGAGCGCGATCCGCTCGAATCGCTCGCGGTGCGCGACCGCGGTACGGTCTCGGTTTACGCGCAGGGACGCGATTACCACGACCTCATCAAGTCGCGGCTCAAGGCGCTGGCGCGCGCCATCGAGAAGATCGCGAAGGCCAACGAGGTTCCGGGCGATCTGAAACTGTTCGTCGACACCGCGCCGGTGATGGAAAAGCCGCTGGCGCAGCGCGCCGGCCTAGGCTGGCAGGGCAAGCACACCAACCTCGTCTCACGCGAGCACGGCTCGTGGCTGTTCCTCGGCGAGATTTATCTGAGCCTCGACCTGCCGCCCGACGATGCCGACAGCGACCATTGCGGCCAGTGCCGGGCGTGCCTCGACATCTGCCCGACGCGCGCCTTCGTGAAGCCCTATGTCTTGGATGCGCGGCGCTGCATCTCCTATCTCACCATCGAGCATAAGGGCCACATCGACGCGGCGCTGCGGCCGCTGATGGGCAATCGCATCTATGGCTGCGACGATTGTCTCGCGGTGTGCCCGTGGAACAAATTCGCCCATGCCGCGCGCGAGACCGCGCTGAAGCCGCGCGCGGACCTGACCGCGCCGCGTCTCGCCGAGCTCGCGGCGCTCGACGATGCCGCGTTCAGGAAACTGTTCTCCGGCTCGCCGGTGAAGCGCACCGGCCGCGACCGGTTCGTGCGCAACGTCATGATCGCGATCGGCAATAGCGGCGACGCGTCGCTGTTACCGAGCTTGGAGGCGCGGCTCGGCGACGCCTCGGCCTTGGTGCGCGCGATGGCGGTGTGGGCACTGCGGCGACTGGCGGACGATGCGCGGGTCGAGAAATTGCGGACGCGCTATCTCGTGGCGGAAACGGACGACGCCGTCAAGACGGAGTGGCGCTAGCCACCGTAGAACACGTTGTCGCCGAGGTCCTTCATCTCAAGCGTGACGAGGTCGGGGCGGCCGGTGACCGGCTTGTTGAGATGCGCCTCGACCACTTCGGCGACGACGACGTGATGGTCGCCCTCCGCGACGATCTGTTTCACCTTGCACTCGATCGCGGCGGGCGCGTCGGTCAAAAGCGGCGCGCCACTGGCGGCGCCCTTGGTGAACGCCATACCGCTGATCTTGTCGCCCTCGACCTTGGCGGGTTTGAAGAAAGCGAACGCCGCGCCCTTCTGATCCTTGCCCAGAACGTTGAGCGCGAACGCGCCGGTGCTCTTGAGGATGGCGTAGGCGCCGGAATCGGCCTTGACGCCGAGCGTCACCAGCGGCGGCGCGAACGAGGACTGCGTCACGAAATTGATGGTGGCGGCGGCGACATTGCCCTTGCCGTCGTCGGCGGTCAGCACATAGAGACCGTAAGGGATCATCCGCAACGCGGTCTTCTTGGCGTCCTGGTTCATGGCCTCACCTGTTTGTCACCGGGAAAAATAACTAGGCGGCGAAACGCTCCAGCCGCGCCGCGCGCTTTTGTAGGCCCCACCACGCGACATGCGCGGCCCACATATTGACGCGGCCATGCGGCTTCAAGCCCGCGGCTTTGAGGCCCATCGCGATCGCGCGCTCGACATGGTGCCAGCGGTAGACGCCGATGGCGCGGCGCGCATAGGCGCTGTTGTAGCGCCGCCGCTCATAGGGCACGTCGCCCTCGTTGGCGGCGTAATAGGCATAGGCCAACTCGTCGTCCTCGGCGTCGCGCATGCGCTGGAACGCGATGCGGAGGCGCTGCCAGCGGTTCAAGCGCTCGATGCCGAGATAGCGTTTCATGTGGGTGTAGAACAGCTTGTAGTGACGCAGCTCGTCGGCGGCGATGTTGTGGCAGATGACCTTCAGCACCGGCTCTTCCACGGCCTCGAACAGCGCGGTGTAGTAGGAACTGGTGCCGGTCTCGACGATGCAGCGCGACACCAGTTCGCCGGTGCGCGTGCCGCGCAGCGACTTGGTGGCGTTGACGTTGACGCGGAACCCCGCGGTGAAACGTGCCGCCGCCTTGGCGTGATCGAAGCTCGGGTCGGCCAGCATCGCCCAGTGGCCCAGCGCCTGGCCGTGCTGCACTTCCTCGCCGCCCCAGCGCCGCGCCACCGCTTGGAACGCGGGGTCGTCATGAAACACGCCGCAGAGATACTCGGTGTAGTCGCGGCCGTTCTGCTCGACCAGGCTCGCCGCCTTGACGATGCGCAGGATCTCGGGATCGACCTTCGCGCGGTCGAACCTCTCCCAGGGAATGTCGTCGAGGGTCCAATGCGCCATGGGCCGAGTATAGCCATTCACATCGCGAGGTGAAGAGGCTGCAACGGCTTGCGAATGTTCGGCGAATCAGCCCACTATCGCGCTATGCCCAACATTCCCCTGGCGGACCGGCTGATCGTCGCGCTCGATGTGCCGACGGTGGACGAGGCGCGCGCGCTGGTGCGCAAGCTCGGCGCCGCTGTGAATTTCTACAAGATCGGTCTGCAATTGCAGTATGCCGGCGGCATCGGGCTCGCGAGCGAATTGAAAAGCGCCGGCAAGAAAATCTTCCTCGATTTCGAAGCTGCTCGACATCGACCAGACCGTGACCGGCGCCACCGCCAACATCGCGCGGCTGGGTTTCGATTTTCTCACCATCCACGGCTTCGTGCCGACCCTGCGCGCGGCGGTGAAGGGCAAGGGCGACAGTTCCCTGCGCCTCTTGGCAGTGACGGTGCTGACCAGCATGGGGCCGGCGGACATGGCGGAACTGGGCACGCGCTTCTCGGTTGAGGAAATGGTGTTACGCCGCGCCCGGGCCGCGCTCGACGCCGGCTGCGACGGCGTCATCGCCTCGGGCAACGAGGCGCGGCAGATCCGGGCCTTGGCCGGCGACCGGCTGCTGATCGTGACGCCCGGCATCCGCTCCGAAGGGATCGCGACCGACGATCAGCAACGCCCGGCCACGCCGGGCGGCGCCATCGCCGCCGGCGCCGACTATCTCGTGGTCGGGCGCCAGATTCTGCGCAGTCCCAATCCCGGCGCCGAGGCGGAAAGCGTGCTGCGTCAGATAGATAGCGCACTTTCCGGTTGAACATTAAATCTAGATGAAATCGCCGCGACGGGGATGCGGCGGGCGCCGCGCGACCTATCTATAGGGTACACGTCCTGACCCCCAAGTGGCGTGTAAACTCAAAAGGGGCCATCCGCACGTCGGATGGCCCCTTTTTTTGTGTCTATTGTGCTCAGTCGCCGCGCGTATCCGCTTGGCTAACCGCGCCAGTGAGCGCGCAGCCGCGGTCGCGGCCGAAAAAAATTAGTGGGTGGTCGCCGAACCTAACGCCGTCAACTTGGCGTCGACGACCGCGAGCTGACGGCGCGCCATGTTCTTCTCGTCCTCGTCCTGCGTGGCGTTGAGCCGCGCTTCGAGGTCGCGCGCCTCGGCTTCGAGGACGGCACGGTTGAGATCGGGCAGGGACACCGCCTCGTCGGCCAGCACTGTGCAGCGCTCGGCGTTGACCTCGGCAAAGCCGCCGGCGATGAAGAGACGCTCCTTCACCCTGCCGGCTTCGTAGATTTCGATGAGGCCGGGCCGGATCGTCGAGATCAGCAAGGAATGGCCCGGCAGGACGCCGAAATTCCCTTCGGTGCCCGGCACCACCACCATCTCGACCTGCTCCGAGCGCAACAGCCGCTCGGGCGAGACCAGCTCGAATTGCAGCGTCGCGGCCATGAGCCGTTACGCCTCGGCCGCGATCTTGCGCGCCTTCTCGACCGCTTCCTCGATGGTGCCGACCATCAGGAACGCGCTTTCCGGCAGGTCGTCATAGTCGCCGGCGACGATGCCCTTGAAGGCCTTGATCGTGTCTTCGAGGTTGACGAACACGCCCGGCGTGCCGGTGAACACTTCGGCGACGTGGAACGGCTGCGACATGAATTTCTGGATGCGTCGCGCGCGCGCGACGGTGAGCTTGTCTTCTTCGGAGAGCTCGTCCATGCCCAGGATGGCGATGATGTCCTGGAGCGACTTGTAGGTCTGCAGCACCCGCTGCACGTCGCGCGCCACCTGGTAATGCTCCTCGCCGACGACGCGCGGGTCGAGCATGCGCGAGGTCGAGTCCAGCGGATCGACCGCGGGATAGATGCCCAGTTCCGCGATCTGCGCGCGACAGCACCGTGGTCGCGTCCAGATGCGCGAACGAGGTGGCGGGCGCGGGATCGGTCAAATCGTCGGCGGGCACGTAGATCGCCTGAACCGAGGTGATCGAGCCTTTCTTGGTGGTGGTGATGCGCTCCTGCAGCGTGCCCATGTCGGTGGCGAGGGTCGGCTGATAGCCCACCGCCGAGGGAATGCGGCCCAGCAGCGCCGACACTTCCGAGCCCGCCTGGGTGAAGCGGAAGATGTTGTCGACGAAGAACAGCACGTCCTGGCCTTCCTCGTCGCGGAAATATTCGGCGACGGTGAGGCCGGTCAGGCCGACGCGGGCGCGGGCGCCGGGCGGCTCGTTCATCTGGCCGTAGATCAGCGCCACTTTTGAGCCGGGCCCGTCGGTCTTGATGATCCCCGACTCCATCATCTCGTGATAGAGGTCGTTGCCCTCGCGGGTGCGCTCGCCGACGCCGGCAAACACCGAATAGCCGCCGTGTTTCTTGGCGATGTTGTTGATCAGTTCCATGATGATGACGGTCTTGCCGACGCCGGCGCCGCCGAACAGGCCGACCTTGCCGCCGCGCGCATAGGGCGCCAGCAGATCCACCACCTTGATGCCGGTGACCAGAATTTCCGCTTCGGTCGACTGGTCGATGAATTCGGGCGCCGCGCGATGGATCGGCAGTCTCGACTTGGCGTTGACCGGGCCGCGCTCGTCGACCGGCTCGCCGACGACGTTGAGAATGCGTCCCAGCGTCTCCGGCCCGACCGGCACCGTGATCGGCGCGCCGGTATCGGTCGCCTGCGCGCCGCGCGACAGGCCGTCGGTCGTGTCCATGGCGATGGTGCGCACCGTGTTTTCGCCCAGATGCTGCGCCACTTCGAGCACCAGGTTCTTGCCCTGGTTGGTGACGTTGAGCGCGTTCAGGATCGCCGGCAGCTCGCCGTCGAACTTGACGTCGACGACGGCGCCCATGATCTGCGTGACGGTGCCGATAGTGTTGGTGGTCGCCATGTTGGTCCCTCGTTCTCAGAGCGCCTCGGCGCCGGAGATGATTTCGATCAATTCCTTGGTGATCGCGGCCTGGCGCGAGCGGTTATAGGTGATGTTGAGATCGTTGATGATGTCGCCGGCGTTGCGCGTCGCGTTGTCCATCGCGGTCATGCGCGCCCCCCATTCGCTGGCGACGCTGTCCAAGAGCGCGGTGTAGATCTGCACCGCCGAGATTGCGCGGCAGCAGTTCGTTCAGGATCTCGCCGTCCTCCGGCTCGAACTCGTAGACGCGCGCCGCGGTTCGCCGCCTCGGCATTGTCGTTGGCGCTTTCGGGCGGCGAGAACGGGATCAATTGCTGCTTGGTGATGACCTGGGTGATCGCCGAGCGGAAGTGATTGTAAATGATGGTGCAGACGTCGAACTGCTTGTCGGCGTAAAGCGCCAACAGCGCCTCGGCGATCGCCTGCGCCTCCTCGAAGCGCAAGCGCGGCCGGCCGATCTCGATGCGGCTTTCGAGGATGCGCCTGCCCTGGTCGCGGCGCAGCGCGTCGCGGCTCTTGCGGCCGAGGGTGACGAGCTTGACGGTTTTGCCCTGGCCGTCGAGCTGGCGGATCGTGCGCCGCGTCTCGCGGATGATCGTGGCGTTGAAGCCGCCGGCGAGGCCGCGGTCCGAGGTCGCGACCAGCAACAGATGCGTCTGGTCGCTGCCGGTGCCGGCGAGAAGCGGCGCGGCGTTGGCCTGGCCCTTGAGGCTCGCGGCGAGCGAGGAGAGCATGCGCTCCATGCGCTGGGCATAGGGCCGCGCCGCCTCGGCCTGTTCCTGCGCGCGGCGCAAACGCGACGCCGCCACCATCTTCTGCGCCGACGTGATTTTCTGCGTCGAGCGGATGGAACGGATGCGGTTCCGCAGTTCCTTGAGAGTGGCCATCGGACGACGTCAGCTCACGCGAACGTCTTGCCGAAATCGTCGAGGAACGTGGCCAGCGCCTTGTCGGTGTCGGCGGTGATTTCGCGCTTGTCGCGGATGTCGGCCAGGATCTGCGGCGCCTTGGCCCGCAGGTCCGACAGCATCGAGGCTTCGAACCGGCCGATATTGGCGATCTCAACCTTGTCGAGATAGCCGCGCGTGCCGGCGAAGATCGACACCACCTGCTCCTCGACCGGCACCGGCGCGAATTGCGGCTGCTTCAGCAACTCGGTGAGCCGCGCGCCGCGCGCCAGAAGACGCTGGGTCGCGCTGTCGAGGTCGGAGGCGAACTGCGCGAACGCCGCCATCTCGCGGTACTGCGCCAGCTCGAGCTTGATGCGCCCCGCCACCTGCTTCATCGCCTTGATCTGCGCCGACGAGCCGACGCGGCTGACGGAGAGGCCGACGTTAATCGCCGGCCGGATGCCGCGATAGAACAGATCGGTCTCGAGGAAGATCTGCCCGTCGGTGATCGAAATCACGTTGGTCGGGATGTAGGCCGAGACGTCGCCGGCCTGGGTCTCGATCATCGGCAGCGCCGTCAGCGAGCCGGAACCGTGGGCCTGGTTCATCTTGGCGGCGCGTTCCAGGAGCCGCGAGTGGAGATAGAACACGTCGCCCGGATAGGCTTCGCGGCCCGGCGGGCGGCGCAGCAGCAACGACATCTGGCGATAAGCGACCGCCTGTTTCGATAGATCGTCGTAGACGATGACCGCGTGCATGCCGTTGTCGCGGAAGAATTCGCCCATGGCGCAGCCGGAATAGGGCGCCAGGAATTGCAGCGGCGCCGGTTCCGACGCGGTGGCGGCGACGACGATGGAATAATCGAGCGCGCCGTAATCCTGGAGCGTCTTGACGATCTGCGCCACGGTCGAGCGCTTCTGGCCGATCGCGACATAGATGCAATACAATTTCCGGGATTCGTCGCCGCTCTCGTTGATCTTCTTCTGGTTGATGAAGGTGTCGATGGCGAGCGCGGTCTTGCCGGTCTGGCGGTCGCCGATGATCAGCTCGCGCTGGCCGCGGCCGACCGGCACCAGCGCGTCGATCGCCTTGAGGCCGGTCTGCACCGGCTCGCTGACCGATTTGCGCGGAATGATGCCGGGCGCCTTGACCTCGACCCGGGTGCGCTTCACGTCGGTGAGCGGGCCCTTGCCGTCGATGGGATTGCCGAGCGCGTCGACCACGCGGCCCAACAGACCCTTGCCGACCGGCACGTCGACGATGGCGCCGGTGCGCTTCACCGTGTCGCCTTCGCGGATGCCCACGTCGGAACCGAAAATCACCACGCCGACATTGTCGGTCTCGAGATTGAGCGCCATGCCCTTGGTGCCGTCGCCGAACTCGACCATCTCGCCGGCCTCGACCTTGTCGAGCCCGTAGACGCGCGCGATACCGTCGCCGACCGACAAGACCTGGCCGACCTCGGCGACATCGGCCTCGGTGCCGAAATCGGCGATCTGCTGCTTCAGGATCGCGGAGATTTCCGCAGCCCGGATGTCCATTTACCGAACCCCTTTCATGGCAAGCTGCAACCGGTTGAGCTTGCTCTTGAGCGATGCGTCGATCATGCGCGAGCCGAGGCGGACGACGATGCCGCCCAACAGGCTCGGATCGATGCGTTGATCGATGGTCAATTTGGCGCCGGCGCTCTTGCGCAGCGCCTCGGCCAAGGCCGTTGACTGCGCCGGCGACAAGGGCGCCGCCGACGTGACCCGCGCCGTCACCTCGCCGCGGCGCTCGGCGAGATGGTCGAGGAAGGCGTCGATGATCTCCGGCGCCACGAAGAGGCGCCGGTTCTTCGCCAAGAGGCCGAGGAAATTGCGGGTGAGCTGCGACAGTTGCGCCTCGCTGGCAAGCGCCGCGATCGCCTTGCCCTGGCTGGTGCGATCGATCACCGGGCTGCGGATGAGGCGGCGCAGGTCCGCGCTCGCCGCCAGCATGTTCGCCACGGATTTGAGGTCCGCCGCGACCTGGTCGAGCGCACGTCCTTCGTCCGCGAGATCGAACAACGCCCTCGCATAGCGCTCGGCAAGACCCGATACGCCTGTCGCTTCGGATGCCACGAAGTCGAATCCCCTTAACGCAAAATACCGAGTTCCCGCCTCTCGCACCCCGGCGTTCAACCATGCCAACGAGAGGCTGGAGAGACCGCTTCCCGCGTTTTTCCGAGCCAAACGGTCCCGAAAAAAACGCCCGGAAAGCGCGGGCGGTTTCTATCACGCGATTAACAGGCGCGCAACCGCAGGGCTGGCCCGGTCCTGCGACAATGCGCCGCCCGCCGTGAGGCCGGAGCGGCGCAGTGCGTCCCTCGACTGCTCCTGCCGGGTCTCCGTCCCGGCGGTCCGCGCTCGGGATGAGGTAGGTTTGTCGATGCCATCAAGGATGTTCCTCATCCCGAGCTGGCGCGGAGCGCCTGTCGAGGGACGCACGGGCCGTCATGCAGCCCCTCGCACGACCCCGGTCCAACTTGCTATATCTCGGCGCAGATTGCGGAGGAATTTCCGGTGAAGAACAAAAAGGCGGCGCTGAAGACGGTCGCGGGTCTCAAACCCATCGCGCCGCCGGAGCCCGGGCTGACCCCGACCGAGATGATCGCGCGGGCGGCGGCGATGCGCGGGGCGCTTCGCGAGGCGCAGGCGGCGACCGAGGCGGCGCGGCGCCTCTCCGACGAGATGAACCGGCGCTTCGTCGAAGCCGGCTTCTATCGCGCCATCCAGCCGCGGATTTTCGGCGGCTACGAGTTCGCGGTGCCCGATTTCATGCGGGTGATGATGGAAGTGTCACGCGGCTGTCCCGAAAGCGGATGGGTGCTGTCGCTGACCGCGGGCCACGCCCATCTGTTCGCGAGCTTCCCGGCCGCGGGCCAGATCGAGGTCTACGGCGCCAACGGCGAGTTCCGCGCGCCGGGCGTGCCGCCGCCCTCGGGCCGGGCGGTAGCGGCGCCCGGCGGCTATCGCGTCAAGGGCGCCTGGGACTATGTCTCGGGCTGCGACATCGCCACCCATTTCATCGGCGGCGCCTTGGTGGTCGATGCCGCGACGCAGAAGCCGCGCGGCAGCATCGTCGTCGTGTTCGACCGCAAGGACTACACGATCGTCGACAATTGGGACATGGTCGGCATGCAGGGCACCGGCTCGAAGCGCGTCGAGATCGCCGAACTGTTCGTGCCCGAGCATCGCACCATCGTGTGGACCAACGGATCCGGCGAAAGCGCGATCGAGCGGCCGGGGCGGAGCCTCCACGCCAACCCGATGTATTTCGGCCGCACCGTGCCGTTCCTGGTGCTGGAATTGACCGCGGTGGTGGTCGGCGCCGCCTATGGCGCGCTCGACATCTACGGCGACATCGTCAAGGGCAAGAAGGCGCCGTTCCCGCCCTTCCCCTATCGCTCCGAGCTCGCCGAGATTCAGCACAATTACGGCCGCTGCCAGACGCTGATCGACACCGCCTGCTTCGCGGCGATCCGCGCCGGCGAGCAATACATGGAACTGGCGCAAGGCCAGGCCGAGGGCGGCCCGCCGTTCGACGCCGAGTGGGAGCGGCGCCTCCACATGGTCGAGCAGCAATGCATCCATCTCTGCCACGACGCGGTCGACATCATGGTGCGCACCGCCGGCACGTCGAGCGTCCGCAAGGACGCGATGCTCGGCCGCTACTGGCGCAACATCGCCACCATCCGCACCCATCTGGCGCATCAATCGGATTCGACCGCGGTCAATTTCGGCCGCTTCCATTTCGGCCTGCCGGTGATCGGACGGATGTAGGGGAATGTGAGCGTCTCGCTGCTCCGAACCCGCGGTTGCCCCTCCCCCCTTGAGGGGGAGGGATGCGAGAAGCGAATGCTTCGAGCGGGTGGGGGTATTGGCGCACCAGCACCTCCCACCCGAAATGTCGCCCGCATGCTCGCGCCATTTCCTCCCTCCCCCTCAAGGGGGAGGGTTCCAATGAGCGATATCGATACCCGTTCCCTCGTGGCGTGGCTGATCGACGGCGCGCGCGATTGCGTGCCGCCGCAGGATGTGCTGAAGAAACTGGCGGACGGACTGGTCGCGGCGGGTGTACCGCTGGCGCGGGCCGCAGTGTTCGTTCGCACGCTGCATCCGCTGGTCGCGCGGGCGGCGCTTCGGCTGGCGCGCGGGCGGCGCCGGTCGAGGTCAGCGAGCTCAAATACGAGATGGTCGGCACCTCGGGCTACACCGACAGCCCGGTCGCCTACATCTACGAAAAGAATGTGGAGCTGCGCCGGCAATTGGCGCGCGCCGACTGCCCGATCGATTTTCCCCTCCTCAAGACGCAGCGCGAGGAAGGCATCACCGATTATTTCGGCACGCCGCTGCGCTTCACCTTCCGCGGCGAGGTCCATGTCGCGGTGTGGTCGACGATGGCGCCGGGCGGCTTCACCGACGCGCATCTCGACGCCATCCGCTCGATCGTGGCGCCGTTGGCGCGCGTCGCCGAGGTGCGCGCGCTGACGCGTACCTCGTCGGCGCTGCTCGATACCTATGTCGGCCACAAGACTGGCGACCGCGTGCGCGCCGGCAACATCCAGCCGCGGCGACACCGAAGCGATCCGCGCCGCGATCTGGCTGTCCGACATGCGCGGCTTCACCTATCTGGCGGACCGCGCGCCGCCCGATTCCGTGCTCGACACGCTCAACCGCTATTTCGATTGCCAGGTGCCGGCGATCGCCGCGCATGGCGGCGAGGTGCTGAAATATATCGGCGACGGGCTGCTCGCGATTTTCCCGGTGACCGACGCGGCCGATTCCGACAGGGCCTGCGCCGAGGCGCTCGCCGCAGCGCACGACGCGCGCGCCGAAGTGGCGAAGGTCGCGGACTTGCGCTTCGGCCTGGCGCTCCATCTGGGCGAGGTGCTCTACGGCAATATCGGCAGCGGCGACCGGCTCGATTTCACCTGCATCGGCCCGGCGGTCAATCTCGCGGCGCGGCTCGAAAAAATCGCGGCGCAATGGGCCGCGCGGTGGTGGCGTCGGCCGAGTTCGCCAAGCATTGCGGCGCGGCCTTGACGCCGCTCGGCGAATTCTCGCTCGCTGGCTTCCACACGCCGCAACCGGCATTCGGGTTGCCGGACGAATGAGGCGTCCCTCTCCTCAACGAGGAGAGGGTCTATGCCAGAGGAAACTGTAGGGGTCGATGTCGACCTGGACGCGCACGGAGGAGGGCAGCTTCACCCGCGCCAGCCAGTCGCGCATCACCTGCTGAATCCGCACCGTGCGCCGCGCCTTGACCAGAAAGCGCTTGCGGTGCCGGCCGCGCAGCACCGCGAGCGGCGCCGGCGCCGGACCGAACACCTCGACGCCGGGGAGATGCGGCGACGAGCGCGCATAGGCGCGCGCGGTGAATTCGGCGCTGTCCTCGCTCTCGGCCGAAACGATCAACGCCGCCATGCGGCCGAAGGGCGGATTGCCGTGCCGCCGCCGTTCCTCCGCTTCGAGCGCGAGAAACCGGTCGCGATCGTCCGCGACCAGCGCCCGCATCACCGCATGCTCGCGGTGATAGGTCTGCACCAGGACCAGCCCAGGCTGCTCGGCGCGGCCGGCGCGGCCCGCGACCTGGTGCAGCAATTGGAAACTGCGCTCGGCGGCGCGCAGATCGCCGCCTTCGAGGCCGAGATCGGCGTCGACCACGCCGACCAAGGTCAGCAGCGGAAAATGGTGCCCTTTCGCCACCACTTGCGTGCCGATCAGAACGTCGATGTCGTGGTGTTCGACGGCGTCGAGGATCGCCGCGGCGGCGTGCGGACCGGTCAGCGTGTCCGACGCCATTACCGCGATCCGCGCCGCCGGAAATTTCAGCGCCATTTCCTCGGCGACGCGCTCGACCCCGGGCCCGCACGCGGCGAAGCTGCCGGCCGCGCCGCAATTTGGACAGAGCGGCGGCAGCGGCTCGGTGTGGCCGCAATGATGGCATTGCAGCCGGCCGTGGAAGCGATGCTCCACCAGCCACGCGGTGCAATTGGGACAGTTGAGGCGGAAGCCGCATTGCCGGCACAGGGTCAGCGGCGCGTAGCCGCGCCGGTTCAGGAACAGCATCGCCTGCTCGCCCGCGGCCAGCGTGTTGCGCATCGCCTCGAGCAGCGGCGGCGCCAGGAACGAGCGCCGCTCCGGCGGCGTGCGGCGCATGTCGATGAGGCGGATCTCGGGTAGGCGCGCGCTGCCGTGCCGCGCCGGCAGATGGAGCCGGCCGTAACGGCCTTCCTCGACATTGACCTGCGTCTCGACCGACGGCGTCGCCGACACCAGCGCGATCGGAATCTTCGCCAGAGAGGCGCGCACCACCGCCATGTCGCGCGCGTGATAGATGACGCCGTCCTCCTGCTTGAAGGATTGATCGTGCTCCTCGTCGACCACGATCAGGCCGAGCTCGTGGAACGGCAGGAACAAGGCCGAGCGCGCGCCGACCACCAGCCGCGCCTCGCCCGACGCCACCGCGCGCCAGGTGTCGCGGCGGTCGGCATGGCCGAGATCGGAATGCCATTGCGCCGGCGGCGTGCCGAAGCGCTTGGCGAACCGCTGCAGCCATTGCGCCGACAGCGCGATCTCCGGCAGCAGCACCAGCACCTGCTTGCCCTGTTCCAGCGCCGCGGCGATCGCGGCGAAATACACTTCCGTCTTGCCCGAGCCGGTGACGCCGTCGAGAAACGTGACGCTGAAGCCCTTGCCCAGCGTCGCGATCAAATCCGTGGCGGCGATTTCCTGCGCCGAAGACAGAGTCGGGCCGGGGAGGCGCCAGTCCGGCGGCTGCAGCGGCGGCCGGCGCGGCAGCGCCACCGGTTCGAGCAGCCCGGCCTTGGCCAGGCCCTTGACCACGCCGGCGCCGCACGCGGCGCGGCGGGCGAGATCGGTGGCGGTGCCGGGGGCCTGGGCCGCCTCGGCGAGGACGCGGCGGCGCGGCGCCGACAGTTTTGCCGCATCGTCGCTGAGCGCGGCGCGGCCCGCCGCGGTCGGGCCGTAGCCGACGAGCGTGTGCGCGGCGGCGAGCGCGTCGGGCACGCTCATCGCCATGCGCAGCACCGCGCCGGGCGGCGACAGCGTGTAGGACGCGACCCAATCGATCAGGTGGCGCAATTCATCGGAGAGCGGGGGCGCTTCGAGTCGCGCCGCGATGGGCTTCACTTTTTCGGCGGCGACCTCATCTGTGGACGGGCCCCAGACCACGCCCGCGAGCTCGCGGGTGCCGAGCGGCACGGCGACGAAATCGCCCGGCGCGACATCCATATCGTCGGGCACGGCGTAGTCGTAGGCGCCGGCGAGCGGCAACGGCAGCAACACGCGCACGCGCGCGCTTGCGGCGGTCGTCGAATTCGGCGTCTAAACTGGCGTGGGTTGCCGGCATGCGATAGAGTCTTAACGCGAACGCGCCGGGGCCGCCATCGCGGGTCGGCGCAACACGAACGGGGAGCAGCGGGGAGATAGGAAGCGAGGCATGAAGTTCTTTCTCGATACCGCCGATATAGCGGAGATTCGCGAGCTCGCCGCCACCGGTCTCGTCGATGGCATCACCACCAACCCGTCGCTGATCGCCAAATCGGGCCGCGACTTCAAGGACGCGATTCGCGAAATCTGCACCATCGTGCCGGGCCCGGTCAGCGCCGAGGTCACCGCCACCGATCATGCCACGCAACTGGCCGAGGGCCGTCTCCTCGCGAAGATCGCCAAGAACATCGCGGTCAAGGTGCCGCTGACCGTCGACGGGCTGAAGACGTGTAAAATCCTGCGCAGCGAAGGCACCATGGTCAACGTCACGTTGTGCTTCTCGCCGGCACAAGCGCTGTTGGCGGCGAAGGCCGGCGCCACCTTCATTTCGCCGTTCGTCGGCCGGCTCGACGATATTTCCGAGGACGGCATGAATGTGGTGCGCGACATCGTCACGATCTATCGCCAGTATCCCAACCTCAAGACCGAAGTGCTGGTCGCCTCGATCCGCCATCCGATGCATGTCGTCGAGGCTGCGAAAATGGGCGCCCATGTCGGCACCATGCCGCCCAATATCATGCGGCAGCTCTACCAGCATCCGTTGACCGACAAAGGGCTCGCGGCCTTCCTCGCCGATTGGAAAAAGACCGGGCAATCAATTCTGCCGCAGAGCAAGGCGGCGGCGGAATGAGTTCGGGCGACAAGGCGCACACCGCCGTTGCCGCGCCGGCGCCCCCGGCGCCGACCGAAGCCGAGGTGCGCGATTATCTCCGGGCGCATCCCGATTTCCTGCTGCACAATCCCGAACTGCTGACGGTGCTGACGCCGCCTGCGTTGCAGCGCGGCGACCAGATCGTCGACATGCAGAGCTTCATGCTGCAACGTCAGCGCGGCGAGCTGGAAAAATTGCAGCAGCAGCATGGCGAGCTGATCGGCACCAGCCGCGCCAATCTCGCGAGCCAGTCGCGCGTCCACGGCGCGGCGCTGGCGATTTTCGGCGCGCGCAGCTTCGAGCAGCTGATCCAGACCGTGACCACCGACTTGGCCGTGATGCTCGACGCCGACGTCGCCACCATCGCGGTCGAATCCGCCGAGCCGATGAAGCCCAAGCTGCGCAATCAGGGCGTCCAGATTCTGAAGCCGGGCACGGTCGAGGAATTGTTCGGGGTGGAGCGCGACGTGCTGCTGTTCGCGGAGATGGAGGGCGACCCGATGCTGTTCGGCGACGGCGCCGGCCTGGTGCGCTCGGCGGCGCTGCTGCGTCTGCGGGTCAGCGCCAAGTCGCCGGCGGGCCTGCTCGCCATCGGCACGCGCGCGCCCGGCAAGTTCCATGTCGCGCAAGGCACCGAACTGTTGCATTTCCTCGGCCGCACCGTCGCCATCGCCATCGCGCAATGGCTCGACCTGCCCACCTGACTTTTCCGATAGCGCCTTCGCCCCTGGCGCCCGCGCGCTTTTCCGCGAAGGAAGATTTAGGCGATGCCATCACGCGCTGGCTCGACTGGCTCGAGAGCGAGCGGCGCTCGTCGCCGCACACGCTCGCCGCCTACGGCCGCGACCTGGCGCAGTTCCTCGACTTCCTGACCGAGCATAAGGGCGGCGTGCCCGATCTCGCGGCGCTCGCGGCGCTGGCGCCCGCCGATTTCCGCGCCTGGCTGGCGCATCGCGCGAGTGCCGATGTGGGCCGCGCCTCGAACGCGCGCGGCCTCTCGACGTTGCGCAACTTCTTCCGCTTTCTCGAGCGGCGCGGCCTGGTGAAGAACGCGGCGCTGATCGCGGTCAAATCGCCGAAGCTGCCGAAGCCGGTGCCGAAGGCGCTCTCGGCCGACGAGGCGCAGACCGCGCTCGACGGAATCGCCGGCATGGAGCGCGAGGTCTGGATCGCGAAGCGCGATCTGGCGATCCTGACGCTGCTCTACGGCGCGGGCCTGCGGATCGGCGAGGCGCTGTGTTGCGGCGCGACGACGCGCCCCACGGCGGCGCTACGCTCAGTGTCACCGGCAAAGGCAGCAAGACGCGGCTGGTGCCGATCCTGCCGGCGGTCGCGGACGCGATCGCGGACTACCTTGCGGCCTGCCCGCACGCGCTCGCGAAAGACGCGCCGCTCTTCGTCGGCGTTCGCGGCGGCCCGCTCCATCCGCGCCTGGTCCAGGGCCAGATGGCGAGGCTGCGCGCGGCGCTGGGATTGCCGGAACACGCGACGCCGCACGCGCTGCGCCACAGTTTCGCGACGCATCTCCTCGCCGGCGGCGGCGATCTGCGCTCGATCCAGGAATTGCTCGGCCACGCATCGCTGTCGACGACGCAGCGCTACACCAAGGTCGATTCGGCGCGGATGCTCGCGGTCTACGACGCCGCGCATCCCAGAGCGAAGGGGTAAACTGGCATTGGCGGCTAGCTCATTTCGCTCGGCGGAATCAGCGACTGCGTAATAAAGTTTCCGTTGTCGTCAAATAGAAAGCTCATGCGGCCACTAACCAGAGCGGCTTCGAACTCATCACGGCTAATCCCTGGAATTGTTATTGCTGGAGTGAAAGAACGAAATGCGTGCTGCATCAGCGCACCGCGCACTTTCAGATCAGGCGAGAGCCACTCAGCCTTTTCGGGGATAGCCGCCTGAGTTCCGCATGTTCCAGATGTGCCGTCTAAGACTGTGCGATAGGCAGGTCGCTCCTTTAGATGAAGATTTGCGAAAGCAAATTCTACCATCACTTCTCGTAACTGTATCTCCGAGACGGGTCCCGAGATTCGCTCGACGAATTTCCGCGCTAGGTTCATCGTTCCGCACGAATCATTGAAGACCACTACGAAGGCAATATCGCCTAACCGCAGGAGCATGGTTTGTGCTTGGGTCAGATCAGCGAAATCGAAATTTTCCTTGCTCGCATCCTTCCTAATCGGCAGGACAAGAATTGATCCGATCACATCGGGTGATATCTGGCAGCCGGAATAAAAGCATCGTGCCACTATATGAATGTGATGAAGATTTTCCCACGAATATAGATCAGATATCGAGCCATCCTCCATTCGTAGATCGCGATTAAATCTGAGATGTCGATCTTTCAGGTGTGTCTTTAGAAAAATCAGCCCCATCCAAACAAAAAACGTTAGGGGTCCCTTTTGCTTTAGATACTCATAAACAGCGTCCGCCCCCTTTTCGACGAGTCCACTGATAGGCTCTTCTATTTCCTTCCCCATTAGCGAGTTGCAGTCAGCGCAACATGCGATCGTGTATTGGTCGTATCGGAATTCTGTACCGTTTGGCAGAGTTAACCGTCTATTGAATAAGTCGTAGCGGCGCAGGAGCCATTCGGGCAACACATGCTCATCGTTGAATGTCTTTGTCGACCGAGACGCACCGCAGATAAAGCAGCAGTCTCCCTCACAAATATCCCTCACAAAGCGCTCGCAGCTGAAAAAAATAACACGCCCATCACTGTCTACGAACGAACCATCGGGTGTTTTGAAGTACACAGGGTTATTCTCTTCTGATCGCACCGAACCGCTTCCTGCCAGCAGCTAGATGTGAATCGCCTCGCCGTCGACGGCGAGGGCGGCTTCCTTCACCGCTTCGTTCAACGTCGGATGAGCGTGGCAGATGCGGCCGATATCCTCGGCGCTGGCGGTGAATTCCATCGCCACCACGCACTCGGCGATCATGGTGCCGGCGTCGGGGCCGATGATGTGGACGCCGAGCACGCGGTCGGTGGCGGCGTCGGCCAGTACCTTGACGAAGCCCTCGGTGTCGCCGTTGGCGCGGGCGCGCGGATTGGCGGTGAACGGGAACTTGCCGGTCTTGTAGGCGCCGCCGGCGGCCTTCAACTCGTCCTCGGTCTTGCCGACGCTCGCCACTTCGGGCGCGGTGTAGATCACGGCGGGAATCGCGTCGTAATTCACCTGGCCGTGCTGGCCGGCGAGAAGCTCGGCGAGCGCCACGCCTTCCTCCATCGCCTTGTGCGCCAGCATCGGCCCGGCGATGACGTCGCCGATGGCGTAGATGCCGGGCACGTTGGTGGCGAAGCGCCGATCGACGATGATTCGGCCCCTATTGTCGAGCGCCACGCCCGCCTTCTCGAGGCCGAGCCCGTCGGTATAGGGGCGCCGGCCGATCGACACCAGCACCGCGTCGGCCTTCAGCGTTTCCGCGTCGCCGCCCTTCGCCGGCTCGAGCGACAGGGTGACGCCGCCCTTGCCGTTTTTGGCCGACGCCACCTTGGTGCCGAGCTTGAACTGGAACCCCTGTTTCTGCAGCACGCGGTGCAGCGCGGTTCCCGTCTCCGTGTCCATGTTCGGCACGATGCGGTCGAGGAACTCGACCACCGTGACTTCGGCGCCGAGCCGGCCCCACACCGAGCCCATCTCCAAGCCGATATAGCCGCCGCCGACCACGACGAGATGCTTCGGCACCGCGTCGAGCGCGAGCGCGCCGGTCGAGGACAGGATGGTCTTCTCGTCCACCGGCACGCCGGGGAGCGGCATCGAATCGGAGCCGGTGGCGATGACGAACGATTTGGCCTTCAACTCGGTCTTGCCGTCGAGCAGGAGCGCGCCGGGCGCGGTGAAGGCGGCGGCTGCCGGTGACGCGCTCGATCTTGTGCTTGCGGAACAGATAATCGACGCCGCCGGTGTTGGCGGCGACCACCTTGTCCTTGCGCGCCATCATGGTCGGGAGGTCGAGCGCCACGCCCGCGATCTTGACGCCATGCGCCGCCATCGCGTGGCCGGCCTCGGCGAATTTCTCCGAGGATTGCAGCAGCGCCTTCGACGGGATGCAGCCGATATTGAGGCACGTGCCGCCGAGCGTGGCGCGCTTCTCGACGCAGGCGACGCGCATGCCGAGCTGCGCCGCGCGGATCGCCGCGACATAGCCGCCCGGCCCGCTGCCGAT
Organism: uncultured Alphaproteobacteria bacterium; assembly: GCA_963729845.1. GTDB lineage: Bacteria > Pseudomonadota > Alphaproteobacteria > ATCC43930 > CGMCC-115725 > JAATGI01. Next base: position 352,217 of record CAVSQC010000005.1, on the reverse strand, counting down.
CACGATAACGTCGAAGTCGGTCATGTTTCCGCCACCGTTCGAACTCGCTTCCCGTTATTTGTCATGGCCGGGCTTGACCCGGCCATCCAGAGCCGTTTGACGGGGAGTCCCGTCGCTTGCTCTGGACGCCCGGGTCAAGCCCGGGGGTGACGGCAAATTTGCATCTGCTCTTTCGCCGCTCACACCTCGAAGAGCAGGCGTTCCGGGTCCTCGACGCATTCCTTGACGCGAATCAGGAAGGTCACCGCCTCGCGCCCGTCGACGACGCGGTGGTCGTAGCTCAAGGCCAGATACATCATCGGCCGCGCCTCGATCTTGTCGCCGATCACCATCGGCCGCTTCATGATCTTGTGCATGCCGAGAATGCCCGACTGCGGCGGGTTGAGGATCGGCGTCGACATCAGGGAGCCATAGACGCCGCCGTTCGACACGGTGAACGTGCCGCCCTGCAACTCGTCGAGCGCCAGCTTGCCGTCGCGCGCGCGCTTGCCGAGGTCGGCGATTTTTTTCTCGATATCGGCGAAGGACAGCGCGTCGGCGTCGCGCACCACCGGCACGACCAGGCCGTGCTCGGTCCCGACCGCGACCCCGATATCGTAGTGGTTCTTGTAGATCAAATCGTCGCCAGAAATCTCGGCGTTGACCGCCGGCACGTCCTTCAGCGCGGCGATGCACGCCTTGACGAAGATCGACATGTAGCCGAGGCGCACGCCGTATTTCTTCTCGAAACTGTCGCGGTATTTGTCGCGCATCGCCATCGCGGCGCTCATATCCGCCTCGTTGAAGGTGGTGAGCATCGCGGCCGTGTTCTGCGCTTCCTTGAGGCGCTCGGCGATGGTGCGCCGCAGCCGCGTCATCCGCACCCGCTCCTCCCGCGGGCCGGTCGGACGCGGCGCGGCAGGCGCCGACGGCTTCGCCAGCGGCACCACGACTGGCGCCGGCGCCGGCGCGGCGGTCGCCGCCAGCACGTCGCCCTTGGTCAAGCGGCCGTCCTTGCCGGTCGCCGGAATCGCGGCGGCGTCGAGGCCCTTATCCTCGACCAGTTTCCGCACCGCCGGACCGGAACGGACGAGTTGACTCGTTGCCGGCGCGGGACTAGGAGCAGGCACCGCGGCTTTCGGCGCTGCCGGCTTGGCCGCGGCGGCCGGTTTCGCCGCCGCCTTGCCTTCGGCGATATGGCCCAGGATCGCGCCCACCAAGACATTGGCGCCTTCCGGCGCGACGATGTCGGCGAGCGTGCCGGCGACCGGCGCGTTGACTTCGAGCGTCACCTTGTCGGTTTCGATCTCGACCAGCGGATCGTCCATCTCGACCGTGTCGCCGGCGTGTTTGAGCCAGCGCCCGACGCTCGCCTCGGTGACCGATTCGCCCAGCGCGGGCACCTTGATGTCGATCGCCATGCCCCTCTCCGCCTCAGGCGCTCAACGCCTGGTCGACCAGACGCGCCTGCTCGGCATTGTGCCGCTTCAACAGGCCGGTCGCTGTCGCCGCCATTTCCGGCCGCCCGGCATAGTTCGGCCGCTTGCCCTTGATGGCGAGCTTCGCCGCCACCGCCTCGATGCGGCGGTCGACGAAGGTCCAGGCACCCATGTTCTGCGGCTCTTCCTGGCACCACACCAGCTCGGCGTTCTTGTAGCGCACCAGCGCCGCGCCGAGCGTCTTCACCGGGAACGGATAGAGCTGCTCGATCCGCAGGATCGCGACGTCGTCGAGCTTGCGCTCGCGCCGCGCGTGCAGCAGGTCGAAATAGACCTTGCCGCTGCACAGCACCACGCGCCGGATCTTGTCGTCGGGCGCGAGCTTGTCGATCTCGGCGATGACGCGGTGGAACGACGTGCCCGGCCCCATCGCGTCGAGGCGCGACGCCACTTCGGGACTGCGCAGCAGCGATTTCGGCGTCATCACGATCAGCGGCTTGCGGAAATTGCGATGCACCTGGCGGCGCAGCGCGTGGAAATAATTGGCGGCGGTGGTGAGATTGCACACCTGCCAATTGTCTTCCGCCGAATTTTGCAGGAAGCGCTCGAGATGGGCCGAGCTGTGGTCCGGCCCCTGGCCCTCGTAGCCGTGCGGCAGCAGCAAGGTGACGCCCGACATGCGCAGCCATTTCGCCTCGCCCGAGGAAATGAATTGGTCGATCACGACCTGCGCGCCGTTGGCGAAATCGCCGAACTGCGCTTCCCACAGAATAAGGGCGCGCGGCTCGGCGAGGCTGTAGCCATATTCGAAGCCGAGCACGGCGGCTTCCGACAGCGGCGAATCCAGCACCTCGAACGGCGGCTGCCCTTCGCGCACATGCTGGAGCGGGATGTATTTGGTCTCGTTCTCCTGGTCGAACAGGACGGCGTGGCGCTGCGAGAACGTGCCGCGGCCCGAATCCTGCCCGGAGAGGCGGACGAAGAACCCTTCGTTCAGCAAGGTGCCGAACGCGAGCGCCTCGGCGGTCGCCCAGTCGACCCCTTCGCCCGACGCGAGCGCCTCGCGCTTCTGCTCCATCTGCCGCGCGATCTTGCGGTTGAGGTGGAAATCGGCGGGCACGCTCGTGATCGCGGCGCCGACCTCGCGCAGCGTTTCGAGCGGCACCGAGGTCTCGCCGCGGCGATCGTCGCCCGACGCGACCCCAAGCCCGGTCCACGCGCCTTCGAGCCAATCGGCCTTGTTGGGGCGATAGCCTTTCGCCGCCTCGAACTGCGAGTCGAGATGGGCCTGGAAGTCGCTCACCATTTTGTCGGCCTCGGCGGCGGTGACCAGCCCTTCCTGCGCCAGCCGCTCGGCGTAGATTTCGCGCGTGGTCGGATGTTTGGCGATCGCCCGGTACATCAGCGGCTGCGTGAAGGCCGGCTCGTCGCCCTCGTTATGGCCGTGGCGGCGATAGCAGAACATGTCCACCACCACGTCCTTCTTGAACTGGAGGCGATATTCGGTGGCGATGCGCGCGACATGGACCACGGCCTCGGGATCGTCGCCGTTCACATGGAAGATCGGCGCCTGGATGCTCTTGGCGACGTCGGACGGGTAGGGGCCGGAACGGGCCGCCGCCGGGCTGGTGGTGAAACCGATCTGGTTGTTGACGATGAAATGGATGGTGCCGCCGGTGCGGTAGCCCTTGATCTCGGACAGTTCGAGCGTTTCGCTGACGAGGCCCTGGCCGGCGAACGCGGCGTCGCCGTGCATCAACAGGCCGACCACCTCGATGCGTTTGCCGTCGCCGAGTTGGCGCTGCTTGGCGCGCACCTTGCCGAGCACCACCGGATTGACGATCTCGAGATGCGACGGGTTCGCGGTCAGCGACAGATGCATCTTGTTGCCGTCGAACTCGCGGTCGGTCGAGGTGCCGAGATGGTATTTGACGTCGCCCGAGCCTTGGACATCGTCGGGGTTGGCGGCGTTGCCCTGGAACTCCGAGAACAAAGCCGCGAACGGCTTTCCCATCATGTTGGTCAGGACGTTGAGGCGGCCGCGATGCGGCATGCCGATGACCAGCTCTTTGACGCCGAGCTGGCCGCCGCGCTTGATCACCTGCTCCAAGGCCGGGATCAGCGACTCGCCGCCTTCGAGGCCGAACCGCTTGGTGCCGGTGTAGCGTTTGTCGAGGAACCGCTCCAACCCCTCGGCCACCGTTAACCGATCCAGGATGGCGCGCTTGCCCTCCTTGGTGAATTCGGTCTGGTTGCGCGGCACTTCGATGCGGCGCTGGATCCAGCGCCGCTGCTCCAGCTCCTGGATGTGCATGTACTCGACGCCGACATGGCCGCAATAGGTGGCGCGGCACGCCGCGATGATCTGGCGCAGGGTCGCGGTCTCGAACCCCAGGAGGCCGTCGATATAGATCGGCCGGTCCATGTCGGAGTCGGTCAGCCCGTACGTCGCCGGGTCGAGGTCGGGATGATAGGTGCGCCGTGCCAGGCCCAGCGGATCGAGATCGGCGATGAGATGGCCCTGGACGCGATAGGCGCGGATCAGCGCCACGGCGCGCAGCGAATCGAGCACCGTGCCGCGGCGCTCGGCCACGGTCGCGGCGGCGGCATGGCCGTTCGGCTTGGGCTTCGCCTCGGCGGCGGGCGCGGCGCCGGCGTCGAAGCCGTTGCCGATTACCGTGCTGCGCTCGGGCGCCCAGTCGGGCCCGGCCAGCTCCTTCAGGATCGCCGGGGTCTGGTCCGCCAGGTCGGCGAAAAAGCCGCGCCAGCTCGGATCGACCGAATTCGGATCGGCCAGATAGCGGGCATAGAGCTCGGCGATGAAGGTGGCGTTGCCGCCGTAGAGAAAGCTGGTCTGTTCAAGGGACATGGTTCGTGCTCGCCGCGCGGGAGGCCGGCCTGGGCTAAAGATAGGTAGACATGGCGCCCGGGCCTACCCGGGCAAGGTCCGATTACACCGATTCGGTGTCATCTGCATGCCTAAGCGGCCTGGATCTTCCTGGTCGCTTCAAGCAAGGACCGTACCGCCGCCACCGATTTGTCGAACTCGGCCTTTTCCGCGGCGTTCATCGAAATTTCGACGATGCGCTCGACGCCCTTGGCGCCAATCACCACCGGCACGCCGACATAAAGGTCTTTGACCCCGTACTGGCCGGTCAAGTAGGCGGCGCAGGGCACGACGCGCTTCTTGTCCTTGAGGAAGGATTCCGCCATCGCGATCGCCGAGGCGGCCGGGGCGTAGAAGGCGGAGCCGGTCTTCAAAAGATTGACGATCTCGCCGCCGCCGTCGCGGGTGCGCTGCACGATCTGTTGCAGCTTCTCCTCGGTGGTCCAGCCCATCTTGACCAGGTCGGGAAGCGGGATGCCGGCGACGGTCGAATAGCGCACCAGCGGCACCATGCTGTCGCCGTGGCCGCCCAGGACGAACGCGGTCACGTCCTCGACCGAGACGCCGAACTCCGCGGCGAGGAAATAGCGGAACCGCGCGCTGTCCAAGACGCCGGCCATGCCGACGACGCGCTCATGCGGCAGCCCGCTGGCCTCGCGCATCACCCACACCATCACGTCGAGCGGATTGGTGATGGTGATGACGAAGGCGCCTGGGCAATGGGCCTTGATCGCCTCGCCGACGGTCTTCACCACCTTGGCGTTGATGCCGATGAGGTCGTCGCGGCTCATGCCCGGCTTGCGCGGCACGCCCGCGGTCACGATCACCACGTCGGCGCCGGCGATGCCGCTGTAGTCGTTGGTGCCCGAAATCGCGGCGTCGAAACCCTCGACCGGCGACGCCTCGGCGATGTCGAGCGATTTGCCCTGCGGCACGCCGTCGACAATGTCGAACATCACGACATCGCCCAGTTCCTTCAGGCCGATCAGCAATGCCAATGTGCCGCCGATCTGACCCGCGCCGATCAGCGCGATTTTCTTGCGTGCCATGGAAACCTCATCCTGTGGAATGGCGCGGGTTTAGCGCGAAATGATGCGCTGCACAACCCGCTATCCCCTTCGTGCCGCGATGTAATCAGCGCTTTGCATTTCGTTGAGGCGCGAGACGGTGCGCTGGAATTCGAAGCTGCCGTCGCCGTCGGGATAGAGCGCCTCAGGCGGCGCCTCGGCGGTCGCCACCAGATTGCCGTGCGCCTCGTAAAGCGTGTCGATGAAAATGGTGAAGCGCTTGGCCTCGTTGCGGAGGCGCCGATTCATCACCGGAATGCCCTCGACGATGAAGGTGTGGAACGCCTGGACGAGCGCCAGGAAATCGGGCGGGCCCAGGGGCCGCGCGCACAATTCGTCGAAGCCGAACCAAGCAACCTCTTTGGCGGCGCGCGGCACCAGGAGGGTGCGCCCCAACACGGTCAGCTCGACCGGCTTGCCTTCGGCGCCGCCGGTCAGGTCCGCGAACGCGGCTTCGAGCGCGCGATGCCCGGCGCCGCCCGGCGCGATGAAATAGGTCTTGCGCCCGGCGAACCGTTGCAGCCGGTAGTCGCGCGCCCCGTCGAGCGCGATTACCGCCATGCGCTGCTTCAGCAAGGCGATGAACGGCAGGAACCGGTCGCGCTGGAGCCCATCTCGGTACAATTCGTCGGGCGCGCGGTTCGAGGTCGCGACCACCACCACGCCCGCCGCGAACAGCGCCTGGAACAGCCGGCCCAGGATCATGGCGTCGGCGATGTCGGTGACCTCGAACTCGTCGAAGCACAACAGCGTCGCGTCGGCGGCGATCTCCGCCGCGACCGCCGCGATCGGGTCGTCCTTGTCGGCGCGGCGCGCGTGGAACCGCGCCTGCACTTCCTGCATGAAGGCATAGAAATGCACCCGGCGCTTTTTCGCGACCGGCGCGGCGGCGAAGAACAGATCCATCAGCATCGACTTGCCGCGCCCGACCGGGCCGAAAATGTAGAGACCCTGCGGCGGCGTGGCGGCGCGGGCAAGGCCGAGCCGCGCGCGCCAGCCGTGCGCGCCGTTGGCCGGCGTGTAGCCCGCGAGCTGCGCCGCCAGCGCGTCCAGGCGCTGCATCGCCTCTTCCTGCCTTGGGTCCGGCGCCAACGCGCCGTCGTCGCGCTGGGCGCTATAGAGCGCGAACGGCGTGGCGGATTCGAGTGCGGGCTGGAAAATATCCATAAGCGGAAGGGTGTTTTAGCGGCGTTTTGTCAACAAGGTAAAGCCGCGCGGGTCCGGCGGTCTTGTGCCGCGCGTAGACCGCAAGCGATGGACAAACGCGCCGTGGTGGCAGGATAATTCCCGCAATCAAGAATCAATCGATGCTGGAGGAATCGCATGACAGACCATCGAGACGAGCCGCGCGAGGCCGATACCTGGTTTTCGGCGAAGCAACTGTCGCAACTGGCGCGGGCCGACGCGGCCGACGCGCTGGGCGCGCCGGTGCCGACCCGCAACGTCTCAAACGGCGAATACATGCCGTTCGCCCAGACCCCGGCGCAGCGCCAGGTCGAGGCGCGGGTCGCGGCGCTTGCCGACGACGCAGCGAAGCGTCTCGGCGTGTCGCGGCGGCGCTTTCTCGCCACCTCGGGCGGCATGGCGGCGTCGTTCCTGGCGATGAACCAGGTGTTCGGCCGCTTCTTCAACGCCAGCCCGTTCGAGCTGGTCGAGCCCGCGCTGGCCGCCGAAATGGCGTCGCCTGCCGATCTCTTCGTCATGGACGATCAACTCCACATGGTGCGCGACCGCTCGGGACCGGGGGGCATGGCGCTCCGCGCCGCGAGCCAAGGCGCCGGCGCCGCCAGCGCCGCCGCGGGCTTTAAGGGCAATCCGTTCAATCCCAAGGGCTACCCCGATGAGCTCGGCAATCCATGGAGCGCCTGGACCTCATCGCTCGGCCAGACGCCGAATCTCGGCACCGATTTCACGCTGCACTCGCTGATAAAGGACGTCTATCTCGACAGCGCCGTCACCGTCGGCATTCTCTCGAACGCGCCCTTGGGCCTGTTCCAGCCGCCGGGCGGCAAGCCGATTCCGCCGCGCACCATCGCCGAATCGCTGGCGTCGGAAATCCTCACCGGCTACCAGACCGTCGCGGTGCGCGATTTCGTCAACCGCATCGCCGGTTCGACCCGCATGCTGGCGCACGGGCAACTCTATCCCGGCAAGGACAATCTCGACTTCATGCAGCGCCAGATCGACGAGTTCCGTCCCGATTCGTGGAAGGGCTACACCGTCGCGTTCTCGGCGAAAAGCAACAACGACCCGACGAAAGGCATGGAACAATGGAGCCTAGACGACGAAAAGGTCGCCTATCCGACCTACGAGCTGATCCGCAAGAACAAAGCGCAGCTCGCGTCGCATCCCGGTTTTTTCAACATCTGCATCCATAAGGGGCTGACGACGCTGGGCGATCCCGCCGACCCGGCGAGCGACCAGGCGCCCAAGGGCAATCCCAACGACATTCCGAAGGCGGCGAAGGACTGGCCCGAGTTCAATTTCATCATCTATCACGCCGCCTGGGCGCCGCTGTTCTACGGCTATTGGTCGAATAAGACGGTGGCGGACGGCCGCATGCTCAACGGCGTGCCCGAGGTGCAGTGGATCACGCGCATGGCGCAGCAATGCGCCGATTTGAAGAACGTCTATGCCGAACTCGGCACCACCTTCGCCGCGACGGTGACGACCTTCCCGACCGCGTGCGCGCACATGCTCGGCCAGTTCCTCAAATATTTCGGGCCGGACCGCATCGTGTTCGGCTCCGATTCGCTGTGGTACGGCGCGCCGCAATGGCAGGTCGAGGCGCTGTGGCGCTTCCAGATCCCGGAGGAAATGTCGAAGAAATACGGCTATCCGCAACTGACCGAGGAATCGCGCCGCAAGATTCTGGGATTGAATTCGGCGCGGCTCTACAAGCTCGAGGCCAAGGCGCCGGTCGCGGCTGGCGGCATCTACAAGCCGGTGCCGGCCGATTTCGCCGGCATGGTCCCGGCCGATCTGAAGGCGACGCTGGCCGACGCGCACGGCTCCAAACAAGGGCCGCAAGCGTCGCTGGTGCTGCCGCGTCCCGACAAGTTCGCGCTGTTGCGCTCGGATTACCGCCTGGCCGGCGGCACGCGCGACAATCTGCGTTACGGGTGGATCAATCGCGGCTGAGCGCGACGCGATCCGGCGCCGAGATCGATCGCGAGCGCGATGAGGGCCATGGCGGCGCCACTGGCATAGAGCCAGACATAAGCGCCGCCGGTCGCGACCAGCAGATAGGAATAGGCGTATCCGGACGCCGCCTGCCCGATGGCGAAGCCGGTGGTTGCGGTCGCCCATACCGCGCGTTGTCGCGCCGGATCGGCGACCAGCTCGTGGATGCGGCCGACCGTGATCGTCACCATGCCGGAAATCATCGCGCCCATCAGAAAGCTCGACACGCCGAGCGCCGCGTCGCTGGCCGATCCCAGGATCAGGACGATCACCACGGCCTCGATCGCCAACCCCAGGCGAAAGGCGGCGCGAAAGCCGATCCGGTCCGCGATCCGGCCCATCACTGGCGGCCCGACGATGGCGCCGACGCCGAACACCACCCAATAGATGCTGGCGACGTCGATGCCCCGCCGCAGGCCGCGGGCGACGAAGTCGGCGAGGAAAACCATGTGCGGCACTTGAGCCGCGGCGTTGATGGCATATTCGATCACCAGCGCCACGACGACGATGCCGACCCAGTCGCGCGCGGTGGACGCCGGCGGCGTCGACGCGGAGGGCGCGGCGGCGCCGTCATGCGGAAAGCCGGTCCAGGCCGCCGCGGTTAACATCGCCGAGAACAGGCCGAGGCCGCACCAGGTCTCGACCAGACCGAGCCGCAGCAGCAGCGGTACCAGCGTGCCCGAGATCGCGACACCGGCGCCCAGCCCGGCGAAGATCGCGCCGCTCACCATGCCGCGCCGCGCCGGCGGGACGTGGGCCAATACCGCAGGTGCCGCCACCACCATGACGATGCCGCCGGCGACGCCTGAAAGAAAGCGCCAGACGAAGTACCACCCCCACGACTGCGGCCAAGCGCTGGCGAAGAACGACAGCACCACCAGCGCCATCATCGCGCGCATCAGCGTCGCGGAGGATGCGAGCCGGGCGACGCGACGCGACGCGACGGCGCCGACGAGATAGCCGGCCAGGTTGGCGGCGCCGAAATAATAGATCGCGGAAGCGGAGAACCAGTGCTGATCGATCAGCGCCGGAATCATCGGCGTGTAGGCGAGACGCGCCATGGCGATGCACACCAGGCCCGCGCTCGATGCCGCGAACGCGGCCCGCCAGATATTCATGAGCGGCGCGGCGTCAGCGCCGCTCGACCAGCATCTGCTTGATCTCGCCGATCGCCTTGGCGGGGTTCAGGCCCTTGGGGCAGGTGTTGGTGCAGTTCATGATGGTGTGGCAGCGATAGAGCTTGAACGGGTCCTCGAGCTGGTCGAGCCGTTCGCCGGTCTTTTCGTCGCGGCTGTCCTTGAGCCATCGCGCCGCCTGCAACAGCACGGCGGGGCCGAGATAGCGCTCGCCCTGCCACCAATAGGAGGGGCAGCTCGTGGTGCAGCAGAAGCACAGGATGCACTCCCAGAGGCCGTCGAGCTTCGCGCGCTCCGGCTCCGATTGCAGGCGCTCGCGGTCGGGCGCCGGCGTCTCGGTCTGGAGCCAGGGCTGGATCGATTGGTACTGCGCGTAGATATGCGTCAGGTCGCCGACCAGGTCCTTGATCACCGGCAGATGCAGCAGCGGGTAGATCGCGATCTCGCCCGGCACGTCGTCGATCGCCTTCAAACAGGCGAGCGTGTTGTGCCCGCCGATGTTCATGGAGCACGAGCCGCACACGCCCTCGCGGCAGGAGCGGCGGAAGGTCAGGCCGGTGTTCGACCTCGTTCTTGATCTTGATCAGCGCGTCGAGAACCATCGGTCCGCATTGGTCGAGATCGACCTCGTAGGTGTCGAGGCGCGGATTCTCGCCGCTGTCGGGGTCGTAGCGATAGACCTTGAAGCTCTTGACGCGTTTCGCCCCGGCCGGCGCCTTGTGGGTCTTGCCGGCGCCCACCTTGGAATTTTTCGGCAGCGTGAATTTCGCCATCTCTTGCCCTTCTAGTACACCCGCGCCTTGGGCGGAATTGATTCGACCTCGTTCGACAGGGTGTTGAGATGCACCGGGCGATAGCCGAGGCGCAGTTTGCCGTTGGCGTCGAGCCAGGCCACCGAATGCTTCAGCCAATGGACATCGTCGCGGTCGGGATAATCCTCGCGCGCGTGGGCGCCGCGGCTTTCGGTGCGCGCCAGCGCCGCGCCGATGGTGACCGCGGACTGCGCCAGAAGATTGTCGAGCTCCAACGCCTCGACCAGGTCGGTGTTCCAGATCATCGAGCGGTCGCTCAGCACCAGGTCGCTCATCGACGCGGTGACGTCGGCGATCTTGGCGACGCCCTGTTCCAAGGTCGGGCCGCGGAAGATGGCGCAATCGGCCTGCATGGTGCGCTGCATGGCGAGGCGGATTTCGCCGGCCTTGAGCCTTCCCTTGGCGTTGCGCACGCGGTCGAGCCGCGCCACCGCGTTGTCGCCGGCGCTCGCGGGCAGCGGCTTGTGCGGCGCGCCGGGCTGCACCAGCTCGGCGGCGCGATGCGCCGCGGCGCGGCCGAACACGACGAGATCGAGCAGCGAGTTGGTGCCGAGCCGGTTGGCGCCGTGCACCGAGACGCACGCGGCCTCGCCGACCGCCATTAAGCCTTTCACCGTGCGCTCGGGATCGGTCGCGGTCGGGTTCAGCGCCTCGCCGTGATAATTGGTCGGGACGCCGCCCATGGCGTAATGCGCGGTCGGCAGCACCGGGATCGGCTCGCGCGTCACCTCGACGCCGGCGAAGATTTTCGCCGTCTCGGAAATGCCCGGGCAGGCGCTCATGCAGCACCTTCGGATCGAGATGCTCGAGATGGAGCATGATGTGGTCCTTGTGCGGACCGCAGCCGCGCCCCTCGCGGATCTCGATGGTCATGGCGCGGCTCACCACGTCGCGCGAGGCGAGGTCCTTGGCGTGCGGCGCGTAGCGCTCCATGAAGCGCTCGCCCGCGCCGTTGGTGAGATAGCCGCCTTCGCCGCGGGCACCCTCGGTGATCAGCACGCCGGCGCCGTAGACGCCGGTCGGATGGAACTGGAAGAATTCCGGGTCCTGCAGCGGCACGCCGGCGCGGAGCGCCATGGCGTTGCCGTCGCCGGTGCAGGTGTGGGCCTGCGTGGTCGAGAAGAAGGCGCGGCCATAGCCGCCCGTCGCCAGCACCACGATATGCGCGCGGAAGCGATGGATCGAGCCGTCCTCGAGGTTCCACGCCATCACGCCGACGCAGGCGCCGTCCTCGTCCATGATCAGGTCGAGCGCGAAATACTCGACGAAGAACTCGGCGTTGTGCTTCAGGCTCTGCTGATAGAGCGTGTGGATCATGGCGTGGCCGGTGCGGTCGGCGGCGGCGCAGGCGCGCTTCGCCATCGGGCCTTCGCCGTATTCCGTGGTGTGGCCGCCGAACGGGCGCTGATAGATCTTGCCCTCGGGCGTGCGCGAAAACGGCACGCCGAAATGCTCGAGCTCGATCACCGCCTGCATCGCGTTGTGGCACATGAATTCGATCGCGTCCTGGTCGCCGAGCCAGTCGGAGCCCTTGACCGAATCGTAGAAATGCCAACGCCAATCGTCCGGCCCCATATTGCCGAGCGCGGCGCTGATGCCGCCCTGCGCCGCGACGGTGTGGGAGCGCGTCGGAAACACCTTGGTGATGCAGGCGGTCTTGAGGCCCGCCATGCCCATGCCCAGGGTCGCGCGCAGGCCCGAGCCGCCGGCGCCGACGACGACGACGTCGTAGAGATGATCGATGATCGGATAGGCGGCCATGCTCAGCCTCCAAGCGCGAGCTTGAGCACGGCGACAATGCCGGCGACCGCGAGCAGCAGGGCCAGTAGCTTGATCGCGACGATGCAGACGAGCTTGGCGCCTTCGCTGGGCGCGTAATCCTCGATCACCACCTGGATGCCGAGCGCGCCGTGATAGAACGCGGCGCCGACGGTCAGAATCATGAGCGTGGCCGCGACCGGGCCATGGAGCCACGACGCGATCGCCGCGCGGTCGGCGCCGGCGAGCGATATGAGCGAGGCGCAGAACCACAGACCCAGCGGCACCAGCGCCACCGCGCTGACGCGCTGCGCCCACCAATGGCCGACGCCTTCCTTGGCGGAGCCGAGACCGAGCGCGCGGCCCAGAGGGCGTGCGAAGCCGGGTCTCCGCCATCTCAGCCTCGCACCGACAGGCCGGCGACGAACGCGATCAGCGTCAGCACGATCGCGGCCGCAATCACGATCTGGCTGGCGCGATAGGCCGACTGAATCTCGAAGCCATGACCCGCGTCCCAGACCAAATGCCGGATGCCGTTGCACAAATGGTAGAAAAAACAGAAGCACCAGCCGAACAGAAAAATCAGCCCGAGCCACGAGCCGAAGAACCATTGCGCCGGCGCGAAGGCCTGCTCGCCGCTCGCCGCCGCCGCCAGCCACCACACCAGGAAAATCGTCCCCACCGCCAGCGCCAAACCGGTGCCGCGATGCAGGATCGAGGTCGCCATGGTGAGCGGCCACTTGTAGATTTGGAGATGCGGGGAGAGCGGCCGTTCGGCTTGCGTCATTGGGGAGAATCCCTGGCGAAGGCGCGCGCGTCGCGCCTCAATCGGATGTAACGGCTGCACCGCGGCAAGTCAACGCTGGCGGTGCATGGCTGCCAGTCTTCAGTCATCAGTCTTCAGTTATCAGTTTCGACACCGCGAAGCCCCGGCTCACTGACAACTGATAACTGACAACTCAATGCATGTGCGCGCCGTGGTCGTGGCCCTTGTGCGCGAGATGGTCCGTCGCCAGCACTTCCGCGATCTGCACCGCGTTCAAGGCCGCGCCCTTGCGGAGATTGTCGGACACCACCCACAGCGCCAGTCCGTGCGGCACGGTCGGGTCGCGGCGGACGCGGCTGACGAAGACCGCGTCCTCGCCGGCGGCTTCCTTCGGCGTCACGTAACCTTCATCGGCGCGATGGTCGATCAGGCTGACGCCCGGCGCCTTGCGCAACGCGGCGCGCGCGGTCTCGACCGAGATCGAATTCTCGAATTCGGCGGTGACCGCCTCGCCATGGCCGACGAATACCGGCACGCGCACGCAGGTCGCGATCACCGCGATGTCGGGATCGAGGATCTTGCGCGTCTCGACCGCCATCTTCCATTCCTCCTTGGTCGCGCCGTCGTCCATGAAGACGTCGATATGGGGAATGACGTTGAACGCGATCTCCTTGGTGAAGCGCTCCTTGGTCAGCGGATCGTTGACGAACACGGCGCGGGTCTGGTTGAACAGCTCGTCCATCGCGTCGCGGCCGGCGCCGGAGACCGATTGATAGGTCGCGACCACGACGCGCTTGATCTTGGCGATATCGTGCAGCGGCTTCAGCGCCACCACCATCTGGATCGTGGAGCAATTGGGGTTGGCGATGATGCCCTTGCGCATGTGCGCGATGGCGCCGGGATTGACCTCCGGCACCACCAGCGGCACGTCCTTGTCCATGCGCCAGAACGAGGTGTTGTCGATGACGATGGCGCCGGCCTTGGCGGCGCGGGGCGCGAACTCGGCCGAGACCTTGGCGCCCGGCGACGACAGCACGATGTCGACGCCCTTGAAATCGAAATTCTCGAGGCTCGCGACCTTCAGCGTATGGTCGCCGAACGACACTTCCATGCCGATGGACCGCGACGATGCGATGGCATGAAGCTGCGCGACGGGGAAGTCGCGTTCCGCCAGAATGTTGATCATCTCGCGGCCGACCACGCCCGTGGCGCCGACCACCGCTACCCGATAAGCCATATCCTGCTCCAAAGCCGCTGTTGCGGCGCAATAAAGTCGCTTGGTGTACGCGTTTACGCCCCGGATTGACAAGGGGGCGCGGCGATTGCCGTCTGGCGCGGCCGCGGATAGCATATGGGTATCGGAGAACGCGATGGATCGTAGGCGGGTCTTAAGCGGGATTGCCGGCACCCTGGCGGCCGGCGCGGCGCCGGCCTTGGCGCGCGCCGCCGAGCCGTTCCTGACCCAGGGCCTGCCGGCGGGCGAATACGACACCGCCGTGCTGGCGGCGCTGCCGGGCAAGAAGCCGCTGATCAAGCTCGCCTATCGTCCGCCGAATTACGAGACGCCGCTGAACTATCTGCGCAGCGCGATCACACCCAACGATGCGTTCTTCGTGCGGTACCACCTCGCCGTCATCCCCGAGGTCGACGTCAAGGAATGGCGGCTCAAGATCGGCGGCGAGGCGGTTGAGAAGCCCCTGACGCTAAGAATGGACGAGCTGCGCGCTTTCCCGCCGGCCGAGATCACGGCGGTATGCCAGTGCGCGGGCGCGCGCCGCGGCTGGTCCGATCCGCATGTGCCTGGCGTCGAATGGGGGCCGGGCGCCGTCGGCAACGCGGTGTGGAAGGGCGCCCGGCTCAAGGACGTGTTGGCCAGGGCGGGGTTGCGCAAGGACGCGGTCGAGATCGTGCTCGATGGCGCCGACGGGCCGGTGCTCGACAAGACGCCGGATTTCCGCAAGAGCATCCCGGTCGACAAGGCGCTCGACGAGAATTGCCTGATCGCTTACGAGATGAACGGCGCGCCGCTGCCGCATTTCAACGGCTTCCCCGCGCGGCTCATCGTGCCGGGCTGGGTCGCGACCTATTGGATGAAGCACATCACCAGCATCGACGCGGTGACCAAGCCGTTCGACGGGTTCTGGATGAAGGGCGCCTATCGCATCCCGACCGCCAAGTTTCCCGTGCTTCAGCATTTCCTGACCCAAGCCAACGCGGTCAACGAGCCGATCACCGAGATGCTGCCCAATTCGCTGATCGTGGCGCCCGAAGCAGGGAAGCGGGTGCCGCGCGGCGCGGCCGTCGAGGTCGAGGGGCTTGCCTGGGACGGCGGCTACGGCATCGACCGGGTCGCGGTCTCCATCGATGGCGGCGTGTCCTGGCGCGACGCCGAGTTGGGGAGCGATCTAGGCCGCTTCTCGTTCCGGCAGTGGCGGTACCGTTTCACCCCGGACCAGCAAGGCAAGGTCGCGATCCTCGCCCGCGCCGGCAACCGCGTCGGCCAAAGCCAGGTCAACACGCTGATCTTCAACCCGGCCGGCTATCACAACAACGTGGTGCGGCCGACTGTCATCGAGGTGGCGTGACATGCGCGCGCTATGGTTCGCGCTCGCGCTCTCATGTCTCGCGCCGGCGGCGTGGGCGCAGGAACAGCCGGTGGCGCTGAAGTCCGCGCCCGGGCACGAGATCGTCGAGAACAATTGCGCCGGCTGTCACAGTCTCGACTATCCGCGCATCAATTCGCCGTTCCTCGACCGCAAGGGCTGGTCCGCGGAAGTGACCAAGATGATCAACGTGTTCGGCGCGCCGATCGACGCGAAGGACGTGCCGGCGATCGTCGATTACCTGGTGACGAATTACGGCAAGGGGAGTTGACCGGCGCCCGCATCGGCCCGACATTCAAGCCATGTCAGCGCCAAGGAGCTTCGCCGAATTCTGGCCCGAGTATCTCGGCGCCCATGCCGCGCCGGCGACCCGCGCCCTGCATTTCATCGGCTCGAGTCTGGCGCTGGCGTGTCTCGTCGCGTTTCTGGCGACGCTCGACTGGCGCTTTCTGGTGGCGACGCCGATCGTCGGCTACGGCTTCGCCTTCGTCTCGCACTTCGCGCATCGAGCACAATAATCCCAAGACCTTCGAGCACCCGCTCTGGTCGCTCATCGCCGATTACCGGATGCTAGGCCTGTGGCTCGCCGGGCGGCTACAGCCGGAATTGTCGCGCGGGAAGGCATAAAAATTTTGAACCACCAGGACACCAAGACAAAAGCTGCATAGCCATCATAGATCCGTCGACAGGCGCTTCGCGCGAGCTCAGGAAGAGGTCGAGATTTTGGCTGGCACAACGGCATCTTCATCCCGGGCGTGGCGCAGCGCACAGTCGAGGGACGCACTACCGCGAAGCGCGCCGTTAACTTGGCGCTTTCGCGCTGACGACGAAGAAGAGCTTACGCCTTCACCGTCTTCAGCACTTCGCGGCGGATGAAGGCGAGCCCGTCATCAGCCGGGATGCCGGTGATGTCGCCGATGGTGAAGCTGACCTCGGATAGGAACCCGCCTTTCACCGTCGCGGCGGCGCCGGTCATGAACGCGACCAGGCCCGGCGGCGTGTTGGCGGCTTCGAGCTGCGCCTTGTAGCTCTCCGGCGAAATATCCTCGTAGACGATTTTCTTGCCGGCCGCCTCCGACAGCATCGCCGCCAGCTCGGCATGGCCGTACGCCTTCGGCCCGGTGAGGGCGAAGCTTTTGCCTTCGTTGCCGGTCTCGGTGAGGATGCGCGCGGTGGCGCGGGCGAGGTCGCGTCGCGTCACGTACGAAATCTTGCCGTCGCCGGCGGGCGACACGATCTTGCCCGATTGCAGCGCGCGGGTCGCCGTCATCAGCCCGGCCTCGGCGTAATTGCCGTTCCTGAGATTGATCGGCGCGAAACCCTGCTCGCGCAGATAGGCCAGCGTTTGGAGGATCGATGGCGTCGACGGAAACGGCGATTGCGGCTGGTCGGCGATATAGCCGACAAAGGCGATGCGCTTGGTGCCCTGGCGCTTCGCCGCGTCGATGACGTTTTTGTATTGCTTGACGCGCTGCTCGGTGGTGCCGAGCGTCGCCATCAACAGGATGGTGTCGGCGCCCTCGATGGCGCGCGCCACCTCGTCGGCCTTGTCGAAATCCCCCGCCTTGACCGTGACGCCCTGTGCCGCGAGGTCGGCCGCCTTCGCGGTGTCGCGCACGGTGACGGTGAAGCCGTTGCCGATGCGCTCGCGCAGCGCCTGGACGATCTGCCGGCCAAGCTGGCCGTTGCCGCCGGTGACGACGATCATGTAATGCCTCCCTAGGCTAGTTTATCGAGTTCGCGCAGCAGCGTGTCGCCCATCACCGTGGTCGAAACCCGCGCGGTGCCGGGCTGCATGATGTCCGTCGTGCGCACGCCGCGGGCAAGCGCGTTCTGCACCGCGTGCTCGACCATGTCGGCCTGTTCCGTCATGTCGAAGGAATAGCGCAGCATCATGGCAAAAGAGAGGACGCAGGCGAGCGGATTGGCCATGTCCTTGCCGGCGATGTCGGGCGCCGAGCCGTGCACCGGCTCGTAGAGCGCTTTGCGCCGGCCCGTCGCATCCGCCGCGCCCAGCGACGCCGAGGGCAGCATGCCGAGCGAGCCGGTCAGCATCGCCGCGCAATCCGAGAGGATGTCGCCGAACAGATTGTCGGTGACGATGACGTCGAACTGTTTCGGATTGCGCACGAGCTGCATGGCGCAATTGTCGGCGTACATGTGCGACAGCTCGACATCCTTGTACTCGGAATCGTGCAGCTTCTGCATTTCCTCGCGCCACAGCTCGCCCGATTCCATGACGTTGGCCTTTTCGACCGAGCACACTTTGTTGTGCCGCTTGCGCGCCAGCTCGAACGCGACGCGGCCGACGCGCACGATCTCCGAAGTGGTGTAGACCTGCGTGTTGACGCCGCGGCGCTCGCCGTTCGGCAGCGTCTCGATGCCGCGCGGCTCGCCGAAATAGATGCCGCCCGTCAGCTCGCGCAGAATCAGAATGTCGAGGCCGCTGATCACCTCGGGCTTCAAGGTCGAGGCGCCGACCAGCGGCTCGAACACGATGGCGGGCCGGAGATTGGCGAACAGGCCCATCTCCTTGCGCAAGCGCAGGAGGCCGCGCTCCGGCCGCACCGCGAACGGCAGGCTTTTCCCATTTCGGGCCGCCGACCGCGCCGAACAGTACGGCATCGGCGGCCTGGGCCTGCGCCATCGTCTCGTCCGAAATCGGCGCGCCCTCGGCGTCGTAGGCGCAGCCGCCGACCAGAGCTTCGCTGGTCTCGAAGCGCGCGAGGCGCTTGCGATCGAACCACTCGATGACGCGATAGACCTGGCGCATCACTTCCGGGCCGATGCCGTCACCCGGCAGGATCAGGAGTTTTTTGTTCGGCGTGCTCATCGTGCGTTCGTCCACAGCCAGGGTTGTGCCTCGCGGTTCTGATCCTCGAACGCGACAATCTCGACGCGCTTCTGCTCGGTCAGGCCGATCTCGTCGATCCCGTCGAGCAGCGCTTCCCGGCGGAACGGATCGATGTCGAATTTCACGATCGAGCCGTCCGGCCGCGTGATGGTCTGCGCCTCGAGGTCGACGGTGAGGCGCGCGTTGGCGCCTTTCTTCGCGTCGTCCATCAGCTGGTCGCACACCGCTTGCGGCAGGGTGATCGGCAAGATCCCGTTCTTGAAGCAGTTGGCGTAGAAAATATCGGCGTAGCTCGGCGCGACGACGACACGGATGCCGAAATCCAAGAGCGCCCAGGGCGCGTGCTCGCGCGACGAGCCGCAGCCGAAATTCGGTCCCGCCACCAGGATCTGGGCGCGGCGATAGGCCGCCTTGTTGAGAATGAAGTCGGGATTTTCGCTGCCGTCGGGGCGATAGCGCTGCGCGTCGAACAGATTCTTGCCGAGGCCCTTGCGCTGGATGGTTTTGAGGAAGCGCGCCGGGATGATCATGTCGGTATCGACATTGATGGTCGGCAGCGGCGCCGCGACGCCGGTGACGGTGGTGAATTTATCCATGCGGAATCTCCAACTCACAATCCTCCTCGTCGTCATGGCCCGCGGAGGCGGGCCATGACGTGCATTGCTTGGCGTTAAGCAATCGCATCGTCCTCATCCCATCTGCCTTACATCCGCCAACCGGCCCGCGATCGCGGCGGCGACGGCCATCGCCGGCGACACCAGATGCGTGCGCCCGCCCGGCCCTTGCCTGCCCTCGAAATTGCGGTTCGAGGTCGAGGCGCAGCGTTCGCCCGGCTTCAGCTTGTCCTCGTTCATCGCGAGGCACATCGAGCAGCCCGGCTCGCGCCATTCGAAGCCGGCCTCGACCAGGATCTTGTCGAGACCTTCTTCCTCGGCCTGGTGTTTCACGAGACCCGAGCCCGGCACCGCCATGGCGCGCACGCCCGCCGCGACCTTGCGGCCCTTCGCCACCGCGGCGGCGGCGCGGAAATCCTCGATGCGGCCGTTGGTGCAGGAGCCGATGAAGACGTGATCGACCGCGATGTCGGTCATCTTCGTCCCCGGCGTCAGGCTCATATACTCGAGCGCGCGCTTCATGCCGTTGCGGCGCTCCTCGTCCGGCTCGTCGGCGGGATTGGGGATCGCGCCGGTGATCGGCACGACATGCTCGGGCTTGGTGCCCCAGGTGACGAGCGGCGAGATCGACGCCGCGTCGAGCGACACGGTCTTGTCGTAATGGGCGCCGGGGTCGGAGGGCAGGGTCTTCCAGAACGCGACGGCCTGTTCCCATGCGCCGGCTTTCGGCGCGTAGGGCCGGCCTTTGAGATAGTCGAACGTGATGTCGTCGGGCGCGACCAGGCCGGCGCGCGCGCCGCCTTCGATCGACATGTTGCACACCGTCATGCGGCCTTCCATCGACATTCTCCGGAAGACGGCGCCCGCATATTCGATGACATGGCCGGTGCCGCCGGCGATGCCGATCTCGCCGATGATCGCCAGGATCACGTCCTTCGGCGTCACGCCGATTCCGAGCGTGCCGTTGACCTCGACCTTCATGTTCTTCGGCCGGCGCTGGATCAGCGTCTGCGTCGCCAGCACGTGCTCGACTTCCGACGTGCCGATGCCGAACGCAAGCGCGCCGACCGCGCCGTGGGTCGCGGTGTGGCTGTCGCCGCACACGATGGTCATGCCCGGCTGCGTCAGGCCCTGTTCCGGCCCGATGATATGCACGATGCCCTGGCGGATATCGTTCATGCCGAAATAGGTGAGGCCGAATTCCTTGGCGTTGCGCTCCAACAGTTCGACCTGGATGCGGCTTTCCTCGTCCTTGATGCCGCCGGCGCGGTTCGAGGTCGGGACGTTGTGATCCGGCACCGTGATGGTGGCATCGGGGCGATGCACCTTGCGGCCGGCGGCGCGCAGACCCTCGAAGGCCTGCGGGCTGGTCACCTCATGGACCAGATGGCGGTCGATATAGAGCAGGCCGGTTCCGTCCGGCTGCATCTCCACCAGATGATTGTCCCAGATCTTGTCGAACAGCGTGCGTGGTTCAGCGGGCATATCGCGGTTTCCGGTTCAAAAAAATCATCAATCTATTTTCGTCATTCCCGCGCAAGCGGGAATCCAGGGCAAGCGACGTATCGGTAACCCTGGGTCCCCGCTTTCGCGGGGACGACGAGGAAAATTTGCGCATCATTCCCGCGCGGGGTCGGCCGGCGGGGCGGCGCCTTCCTCCGCCACGAGGCCGAACTCGCGCGCCCGCTCTTGGATGCGCGCCTTCTTGCCGGTCAGGCCGCGGAGATAATAGAGCTTGGCCCGGCGCACGGCGCCGCGCCGCACCACCTCGATGGCGGTGATGCGCGGCGAGTAGAGCGGAAAGATGCGCTCGACGCCTTCGCCATAGGAAATCTTCCTGAGCGTGAAGCTCGAATTGACGCCGGCGCCCTTGCGCCCAATGCACACGCCCTCGAAGGCCTGGATGCGTTCGCGCTCGCCCTCGATCACCTTGATGCTGACCTTGAGCGTGTCGCCCGGCGCGAAGTCGGGCACGGCGCGCGCCTCGGTCAGTTTGGCGGCGGCATCGCGGTCGATGGTTTCCATGCGGTTCATGACACTTCTCCGATTTTTTCCTTGGCCCGGTTCCGGGCGAGATATTGCGTCCACAGATCGGCGCGCCGCTCCCGCGTCGCGCGTTCCGCCTCGGCCAAACGCCAGCGGCGAATTTCTTCGTGATGGCCCGACAGCAGTACCGGCGGCACGGCGCGGCCCTGCCAGGTCTGCGGCCTGGTGTAATGCGGATATTCCAACAGGCCCGCGGCGAAACTCTCCTCGTCGAGCGAGGCCGCGTCGCCGGCGACGCCGGGCAGCAGGCGCACGCACGCGTCGATCAGCGCCATCGCCGCCGGCTCGCCGCCCGACAGCACGAAATCGCCGAGCGAAATCTCCTCGATCTGCCGCGCCTCGATGACGCGCTGGTCGATGCCCTCGAAGCGGCCGCACAGCAGGCCGATGCCCGGCCCCGCCGCCAGTTCTTTGATCCGCGCCTGGTCGAGGCGGCTGCCGCGCGGCGACAGATAGAGCAGCGGCCCCGAAAATTTCGTCGCCGCGATGGCGCGGTCGACCACGTCGGGCCGCATCACCATGCCGGGCCCGCCGCCGAACGGCGTGTCGTCGACCGTGCGATGCTTATCCTCCGCGAAGTCGCGGATATCGACCGTGTCGAGCGCCCACAGGCCCGCCGCGCAGCGCCTTGCCGGCGAGCGAATGCGCCAGCGGTCCCGGAAACATTTCCGGGAACAAGGTCAGCACGGTCGCGGTCCAGGCGCTCATGTCACGTATCCAGCAATCCCACCGGCGGGTCGAGCACGATAAAGCCGCCGGCGATATCGACCACCGGCACCGCCGCCGTGGTGAACGGCACCATGACATCGCCGTCCGCCCGCGCGATTTCAAGCGAATCGCCGGCGCCGAAATCATGCACCGCGCGCACCGTGCCGAATACGGTGCCGTCCGTGAGCCGCGCTTCGAGCCCGACCAGATCGGCGTGATAGAACTCGCCTTCGTCGGTCGCGGGCAGGGCATCGCGCGGCACGAACAATTCGGTGCCTTTGAGTCGCTCGGCGGCGTCGCGATCGGTGACGCCATCGATCGCCGCGATCAGCACATCGTCGGCGCCGCCCTTCAGCATCAGTTTGTAGGGCCGACCGCGCGCATCCTCGAGCGGTCCGTAGGACGCGAGGTCCTTCGGCGCCGCCGCGAAGCTCTTGACGCGAACCTGCCCCCGGACGCCGTGAGCGCCGATGATCGCGCCCATGAGCACCCGGTCGGGCCGCGCCATGTCGTTATGCCGAAGCGGCTTCACCCGTGCTCCTGCCGGCGCCGCCGGCGCCGCTGGGGCTGCTGCCGGCGCCGCCGCGGCACCGCCCGCCGCGCGCTCCTGCGCTTTCTTGCGCGGCGCCGATTGTTTCGGCGTCTCGCGAATTGAGGGCTTGTCGCGCAGGCCGGCTTCGCCGAGGAAGCGCGCGACGCGCTCGCTCGGCAACGCGCCGACGCCGAGCCAATGTTGCACGCGCTCGGTCTTGAGCTTCACCCGCTCGGGATGGTCCTTCGCCAGCATCGGATTGTAGGTGCCGAGCTTCTCGATGAAGCGGCCGTCGCGCGGGCTGCGGCTGTCGGCCACCACGATGCTGAAGAAGGGCCGTTTCTTGGCGCCGGCCCGGGCCATGCGAATCTTGAGTGCCATGAGTCTCCTGTGTGCTCGCTCGCGTTCGACTAGTTACGTTCCGTCATGGCCCGGCTTGTCCGGGCCATCCACGAATTTTTCCATGCTGCCAACTTAGTCGTGGATGGCCCGCCGTCGCGGGCCATGACGAAAAAGGGGGCGCATAAATTTTTCATCCTCATCGTCCGAACCCGCCGGGGAGGAGCGCGCCGATCCCGTGGCGCATCAGCCCCTTCTGGCCGAGCTTGTTCATCTTTTTCATCATCGTCGCCATGTCCTGATACTGTTTCAGGAGGCGGTTGATCTCCGGCACCGTGGTGCCCGATCCCGCCGCGATGCGCCGGCGCCGCGACGCGTTGAGGAGCCGCGGGTCCTTGCGCTCCTTCCGGGTCATCGAGCCGATGATCGCTTCCTGGCGCTTGATCAGGCTCTCGTCGAGATTGGCCTCGTTGATCTGCTTCTTGATCTTCTGCACCCCGGGCAGCATGCCCATGATGCCGCCCATGCCGCCCATCTTGCGCACCTGGCGAAGCTGCGCCGCCAGATCGTCGAGATCGAACTGGCCCTTCGCCATTTTCCTGGCGAGCTTCTCGGCGTCTTCCTGCTCGATGGTCTCGGCCGCCTTCTCGACCAGGGAGATCACGTCGCCCATGTCGAGGATGCGGCCGGCGATGCGCTCCGGCCGGAACGGTTCGAGCGCGTCGAGCTTTTCGCCGGTGCCGAGGAACTTGATCGGCTTGCCGGTGACGGCGCGCATCGATAGCGCCGCGCCGCCGCGCGCATCGCCGTCGACGCGGGTCAGCACGATGCCGGTTATGCCGACGCGCTCGGCGAAACTCTTGGCGAGGGTGACGGCATCCTGGCCGGTCATCGCGTCCGCGACCAGGAGACTGTCGGCGGGCTTGACCGCGTCGCTCACCGCCGCGACCTCGAACATCAGCGCCTCGTCGATATGGAGGCGGCCCGCAGTGTCCAGGATCACGACGTCATAGGCCTCGCGCCGCGCCACATCCATGGCGCGCTTGGCGATCGCGACCGGCTGCTCGCCCGCCACCACCGGCAGCGACGGAACGCCGATCTGCTTTGCCAGCACCGCGAGCTGTTCCTGCGCCGCGGGCCGGTGCACGTCGAGCGAGGCGAGCAGCACCTTCTTGCGCTCGCGGTCCTTGACCAAGCGCGCGAGCTTGGCCGAGGTGGTGGTCTTGCCCGAGCCTTGCAGCCCCAGCATCAGGATCGGCACCGGCGGCACGGCGTTGAGGTTCAAGGGCGCGCCTTCGCCCAGCGCCGCGATCAGCTGGTCGTGGACGATCTTCACCACCATCTGCGCCGGCGCGATGGCGCGCAGCACGTCCTGCCCGACCGCTTTCGGCCGGACCTCGTCGATGAACTGCTTGACCACGGGCAGGGCGACGTCGGCCTCGAGCAGCGCGATGCGGATTTCGCGCAACGCCGCGCCGACATCCTCCTCGCTGAGCGCGCCGCGCTTCTTGAGGCGGTCGAACGTGTCGCCCAGACGCTGGCTTAAGGTCTCGAACATGCCGTGCCCATCAATCCTCAATGCAGTACGGACCGGCGCGCGACACTCGCGGACCGGCCGTCCCCAATTTTGGGGTAGTTCAAGCCCGATAATTGGCTTGTAGCCTCAATTATTCGGAAACAGCGAAACTCTATCCCACTACCAAGTCCACAACCGAGCCGTATCCTATAGGTGTCGCACTAGGGTTGTCTAGTGTGAGCCATGAGGCATTATTTTCTTGCATTCGCATCAAATAGCGGTGATACCTGCGCCGTGCTGTGGCCGTCAGCACCGATCTTCGGATCGAAGAGGTGTGGACGTTAGCGCTTGGGCTTCAATCTCGCCGGGCAAACCCCACACCGAAACGGACGCTAGCTAGGGTGATCCTCTGACCTTCCAACGAAAGGGTCAAGGTCGTAATTCCTAGTAAGGCCGGACACCGGCTAGAGAGCAACCCGAGCGCTCTAGGTGTGTCCGATGCCCTCCGCCAAGTCACCCTCAAAGCCTGCGCCTGTCGCGCCACCGCGCGCGGAAGTCGCCGCGATGACCGTCCGCGAATTTGCGCGGCGATACTCCGTCAGCCCGGCATACGTTTATCTCGAACTTGCGGCGGGCCGACTGATCGCCCGCAAAACCGGTCGCAAAACTTTAATCGCAAGTCTCGACGCTGAAGCGTGGCTTCGGAATTTACCGATCATGAAATCGCACAGCACTCGCGGCCGGCCGAGAAAAACTTTCGCGGGCGAGCTTGCGGTGGCGTCATGAGCAAGCCCTACATCGTTCAAATCGCGCTCGACAACAAGACCGCCGGGGTGGTGTACGCGCTCACGTCGAGCGGCGAAATTTACCAGCGCAAGCAAATCAACTTCGGCTCGGCCATGGCATCGGAGCGTATCGACCTCCCTGCCGGTGTTGCCGTGAAGCGCGACGAAGTAGGGGAAGATCAATGACCCCCTCAAAAGCGCTTTACTGGATCGCGAAGAGTGTTTTCAGCGCTCACCACGATCCTCGCAATCATGAGAGCCGCTTTGTGTGGGCCATCGACGAGCACAGAGCTATTCGCATCTTTGACAAAATAACTGGCGAAGTCGCGCCGTACGTTCAGCACGTCGATGGCGCTGCTGTCGAAGACGCTATGTTGGTGTGCCCGCGTTGCCACACGCCTTATTCCTATTTGCATCACCATGAAGTCAAAATATTTTCACGCTGCGAAGATGCGGAACAAATCCGACTTACGACTGTGAACGACGACAAAACAACCGTGGCGATCGCGAGCAATGGCGGCAACCCGAGTGCCCGACGCGACGGCCTCTCGGTTTCATTTAGCTGCGAACTTTGCGGCGCGGGAAATGCGGGCGAAACGATGCAATTGAACATCGCTCAACATAAGGGCGTAACCGAAATTTCCTGGTGGTTCCTTCTGGCTGACGAGCTTATTGCCGAGATTGAGGGAACGCCACCCGCCAAGTGCGAATCCGAAAACGATACAACGAATGAGTAAACCCATCGCGAAGGCGAGCAAGACCGCAATTCCGCTTGGTCTTGCTCGCCGGATCGGTGCCGCCTCGCCGAAGGAAGGCGACGCCGAAGTGATGCCAACGCTTCCGATAGATTGGGCGCTGTATTGGGCGGAGCGTGACATCCACGTTTTTCCGTGCGCGTCGATCTTAGGAACGCCGCTCATTGCGAAATGGTACAGCCTCGCGACGGCTTCAGCCGACCAGATCGTCGAGTGGTGGTCACAGTGGCGCGACGCCGACATTGGAGCCGTGCCGCAAAAGTCCGGTCATTTCGTAATTGCCATTACCGGCGATGAAGGTGAAGCCAGCCTTGCCGCGCTCGAAGAAAAGTATGGGCGACTGACACCCGACTTCGAGACGGCGACGCGATGGAATTCGCGGCATCTTTGGTTCAGTGGCCGCGCGCTGTCATCGACCGATCTTCTCGGCAACGGCATCAAAGTTATGGGGCCGGGCCGTTTCGTTTTCATGCCCGACACACTCGCGCCCGATTACGACTGACTTTGCGCCGCGTATCTTTTTTGTGGGAGCAGACAATGCCCGATGGCTCGAAACTGACCGGCGTTGACGTTATCCGCCGCTACGTCGAATTGCTCACCGGCTCACCCGCTACGTCGTTGTGCTGGCGCTTCCTGCCCGAGAAGGGCAACACAGAAGCCGAAGTCGTGGCCTATGAGAAGGCCGAGCGCGAAAAGCTCAAAGCGGCGAGTGACAGGGACTGGAAAAAGTTTTCGCTCAAGCGGAACTTTGACGGCGCGCTCGATGACGTAATCGACGCGATGCGCGAGCATCAAAAACAAGGTTGGGGAATTTTCACCGTCGCCAATGAAGGCGGGCGCGACAGTGCATCGATCACGAAAATTCGCGCACTCTTTATCGACCTTGATGACGCCGAGTGGCGCAAGATCGCGTGGCACGTCGAGCCGGATTTCATCGTCGCCCGCGACGACACGCACGCTCACGTCTATTGGCTCGTTGGCGATTGTCCCGTCGATCAATTCACCACCGCGCAGCTTCGCCTCATCAAGTTCTATGGCAGCGATCCCGCCGTACATGACTTACCGCGCGTGTTGCGGGTTCCCGGCACGCGACACATGAAAGACCCGAAACACGCGCGCGTCTTGAAGCTCATCGAAATGCGCGAGATGTGGGAGCCGAAGCGAAGCGTCGGCGCGCTCATGGCGGGACTGCCGGAACTCGATCCCGAGGAACTGAAGCGGCACAAGTCAGGCTCATCGGCAGGAGACCCGATCACCGAAAAAGTTTTGCTCGCGACGTTGGCGGAAATCCCGAGCGACGATCTGCGCCGCGCCGATTGGAAGGATGTCGTCGGCGGTATCCGCGCGACTAACTTAGTCGGCGATACTGACGGAGAGCGGCGCCGTGCTATCGCTCACGCTTGGATGAAAAAGGGCGGCCATCCGATTGGCAATTACGATGATGCCGAAGGCATCGACCAAGTATTCGACGGCATGCCACCGAGGGACGGTGGACTAGGTTACGGCTCGCTCCACCACTTGGCGCAAAAACATAATCCTGATTTCAAGATCAATCCTCATGCACCAACCGATCCAAACGAGACATTCGAACCGTACCTGAAGCGCCAGCAGACCGAGCAAGCCGAGGCGCGGGAAAAGAAGCCGAGCAAGTTCTTGTTGCGGTCAAGTGATGTCATCGCGATGCCCGATCCGGCTTACCTGGTCGAGGGGTTCTTGATCCAAGGCGAAGACATCACGCTCGTATCCGCGCCGAAGACCGGCAAAACTTTCACCGCGCTCGACATCGGCCTGTCGATCGCGGCCAACCTTCCCGTTTTCGGCAGGCTCAAGGTGCGGCGCCCTGGTGCTGTCGTCTATCTGTCGGGCGAGGGGCACGCCGGCATGAAGCGGCGCTTGCTGTCCTGGTATATCACGCGAGGGGTTATTCCCGATCCCGCGCTGTGGCGCGAAGAGCAAGGCAAGCTCGACCGCATCCCGTTTTTCTACAAGGCCGATGTCCCCCTCGTCACCACCAAGACCGACGCCACCGGCTACAGCTATAATCTGGCCGAGATTGTGAAGTACATCACCGGCATTCAAGACAGCGCTGGCGTTGAAGTCGTCCTGGTCATCATCGACACGATGGCGCGCGCTATGGGCAGCGAGAACGAGAATGCCAGCGAGGCGGGCAACGCGTACCTCCAAATGACGCAAGGCTTCCGCACCGCCTTGGGCTGCACCACGCTGTCCCTCGCTCACTGCCCCAAGGATGCCAAGGGCGACGACATCGACATCCGGGGCACCGGCACGTTGCGCGCCGGGATGGATGCGGTATGGGCGATGCAAATGAACGAGCAAAACCGCATCGTCAAATTGTGGCCGCGCTGGCTCAAGGATGCCGAGGGGCTCGGGCCGTTCGCATTCCGGCTCCGCAACGTGATCGTGCCCGGCTTGGAACTGAACAAGGGCGCGGTGCTCGAACTGGTCAACCCCAAGGAATTCGACCGCAAGCCCGGCACAATCGAAGAGCGGCGCAACAAATGGCATTGGCTCGAAGATCAATTGCGGCGCCTGAACTGCACCAGCCTGGAAACGGCGATCGAGACGGGCCGGCTTGCCGAACGCCTTGGCGTCGCCAGGATGACCACCGCCTATCCCGATCCACCCGACAGTCCCAAGGCAGAGCGTGACGAGTGGACGCGCGAGGCGCGGGCGCACGTCGATGAGGTAGAAAAGATGCTCAGGAACGGGTCTTCGCGATCCCATCTCGACGCGAAGGGGCAGTCTTGCCTCTACAACGGCCTCTACCGTTACACACGCAAAAGCCCGGCTGACCCAAGGGCAAAAATCTGGTGGTTTGCATCCCCCGAAGATGACAACCAAGACGCGAGTTAAGTCGCGTAATAAAATTACTCGCTATATTCCAATTGAATAGCGATCCGAGGTCTAAAAGTCGAAAGGCCGGTTAGACCTGGAAGACCTGGTGGAATTTCGGGCCTGGTCTTCCAGGTCTTCACACAGCGGTTAGACTTCGGTATTCAATGATTTCAATAAGTTAGAGACGATTTTCGGGGCAGGTCTTCCAAGTCTAAATTGGCAAAAAGACCAAGCTAGGTCTAACTCACCAAAACCCCCTCTCTCCTTAGAGAGGGTGTTTGGGTGTAGGTAGAGCGAAAGAGTATTGTAGGCGTTACGGGAACCAAGCTTATTCGGGTTACACCCAATTCGTACACTCGCGAGGCTTAGGTCGAAACCGGCTCGCACAATCCTGGCAAGGTGCGGCGCGCGCGGATTACGGCGGCTCGGCTCAATAGCCCGAGGTCGCGCCGGCTCGGACGCGAGAATTGGCTCAATTCCACAGATTCCCGGTATCTTGGTGTCCTGGCTCTTCGCCGCCTTGGTCTATACAGCGCGCTTATTCGTTGAAAATCATGGGAAAAATCTGACAAGTTGACGCAGGCGCCCCCGGTCAGTCGGGTCCGCCCCTTAGGGCCGGCAGGCCCAGTTCCCCAACCTTATGTATAGGACCACGGCCACAATGATCAAAAATGCGAAGAACATGGCTTACTCCTTGGTTCGAGTGCACACACACACACACACCTACCGCGCACTCCTTAACAAGCCCCTAACATAGGTCCCCGCCTCGGTCTATACAGCGCGCTTATGTCGTTGAAAATCATGGGAAAAATGTCGGTGCGACCGAAGATTGCCGTCGCGACCTACCCGCTTTTCAGGTGTGTCATGTGACACACCTGCACGCGCTCGACTTACCGTCTTGTTGCCAACCCCAAGGGCGGCA
Source organism: uncultured Alphaproteobacteria bacterium (assembly GCA_963729845.1). Taxonomy (GTDB): domain Bacteria; phylum Pseudomonadota; class Alphaproteobacteria; order ATCC43930; family CGMCC-115725; genus JAATGI01. The sequence goes on along the minus strand of CAVSQC010000005.1, from coordinate 322,660 downwards.
GCGATGGCGCCGATCAGGGCATGGATTTGGCCGCCAGCATTCCAATTGCGAAATGGTATTGCGAGATTGCGCCCGCGGCGTCGGCAATCGCCGTACACGAGCTTCGAGCCTGCCGACCCCATCATGATGGCCCTCGACCCAACTTGCTCGTGGGTGGCCTTCCTTGTGGCTCGCGGCATTGGGACGTGCTGTCCACTAGGCAAACTGTCGGGCCGTCGCCGGCATTCCATGGGTTTGTTAGTGGAATGGTTCAGCTATTCCCACAAAAAATGACAGGTTCAAGCCAATAAATTCCTCACACTCGCGGACAATATCTCCGTGCGGCCCTGATTGCGCCGGCGCTGGCGTCCTACCGTCACTTTGATGTCGCGAGCTAGGGCAGAAGACCCGAAAAGACCGGGGGTAGGTGCCGGGTGGGTCCCCGAACGCCCGAACTCGCGTGATTTGCCCTGACCTTCCTCTACAGCGCCGGACTTTCAAGACTAGGGGTTAACACCATTAGGTTCCCCATACTGTGGACGCACCGGCACCCCGCAAGCGCGCGACGTTTTTCGGGAAACTCCCCTGTAACTCGGGCGTCTCGACCCCCCTTTCCGGGGCCGCCGGGCGCGGGAGACTCCCCTCTAGGATCGACGCCACCCCCTGAAATTCGACCGCTGGCGAGTGTCGGGGCCGCCGACCCCACCATGACAGCCCCCGATCCCGGCTTGCTCGTCCTGAGCCTTCCTTGTCGCTCAGAGCCGCCCTCGTGGCTCTGTTGTGCGGCAATGTATGTTTGTGTCTTGACAATCCATAGTCTGTATGATAGGGTGACGATAGATTGTAACCCGACTGAGTAGACTGATGAACGCCGAGACCATTCCCGCCGATCTTGCCGCCGAGACCATTCCGTCCGTGGTCTCGATCAGCATGGCGGCGAAGCTGAGCGGTCTGTCTCGCCGGGCGCTCTACAAGATGCTCGGCGACGGCATAATCGATAAGGCTTGGATCGGCGAAGGCTTCACCCGTCCCGGTGTCACGCTGGCCGATGTCGAAGTCCTGCTAGGCCGCCGCGTCAGCTTGTCGCTCTGGCTCGCCGCCCGGGCGGCACTGAACGCCGGCTATGAGCGGGCGCGGAAGGCGAGCCAGCATGTTTGACAAAGGCAGCGACCCGGGCGCCATCGCCGAGGAAATTGGCTTCCTGGTCGGCTTGCTCGATTATGAGGGCGCCCGCGAGGCCGCGAAGGTGGTACTGGCCCGACTTGTTCCACTGGCCCTCAAGCAGGCGGGGCATGGCGGCGGGCGCGCCGTCGTCGTCGTCACCAAGGACACAATTTTCAATCTGACTTCGGATGTCGTCCACGAGCTCATGCCGGTGGTTCACAAGAGCGTAGTGGGAAACGCGGCCCGAGCCGCCGCCGGAGAATGACAATGACCGCTGCACAAGACGCCGAAGACCTGGTTGGCGCGTTCACGCCCGAGATTGACGCGGCCGAGATTGACGCGGCCGAGATTGACGCGGCCGAGATTGACGCGGCCGCCGCCGAGCTTGACGCGGCCGCCGAACCCGAGACCGAGACCGAGACCGAACCTGAGACCGAGATTGAGGATGTCACCATGCGCCCCACCGAATGGCTCCAACGAAAACTCGCCCGCATCCCCGAGGCGAAATTGAAATCGCCCGCCGTCGCCGCCCGGGTCGAACAGGCCAAAGCCGACTTGCTCGCGTTGGAAAACAGCATATCGAGCGCCGCTGTCGCGGCCGCCAATGGCGACCCGGAGCCGTTGCAGGATTTCATGGGCCGGATCGAAGCGGCGAAAAAGCAGGTCGAATTTTGGAACCATGCGTTGGGCGCCGCGCGGCGCGAAGACGATAACGCGGAGCGCGGCCGCCTCGCCAGCGTGCAGCAAGCAAAGGTCAACGCGACCGAGCAACATCTTCGCGTCCGGCGACAGATGGCCGCCAAGATTTCCGCCGCGATTGAAAATCTCGTCGCCGGCCTCGACGGCCTAACGCGCGCGTCGAACAGCGCGATCGCCGTCAGCCCGACCGCCATCGATCAAGTCGCCGTCGCTCATGGCGCGCCGAATTTCGCGTTATCGCATCGTCAAATTGCCGATTTGGTCGCGATGGAAATGTTCCGCGTCGGTAGCGGTTCGATGACGCGTGCCGGCGCTTATCCGGCAGCGGTGCCCGGCGCCAGGTTCGATCCCCAACTTCAAGTTCTGTGGGCCGGCAAGAAATGGTTTAAGCCCGGCGACGTGGAGAACTGGCCGAGCTTGGAAGATTTCATGCGCGAAGAGAACGCGGTGCTGATGCGCTACATCACAGGCCAGCCGATGGACTTGCCCGTGCCGGTGCTGAATACACCCGCCGCGTTGCAAGAGCCGGTATCGCTGTTGCCTGCCGAGCAAGAGCGCCGCGTTGTTATCGCGGTTGGCAGTGAAAAGCTGAAGGCCGAAGTCGCCAACGCTCCTCCGCCGCCCGCGCGGGAGCCGGCGCCCGAGCCAGTCAATACCGAGCGGGAGATTGACGCCTACGAATTGACCTCGGCATTGAGAGCCGCGCGGTACTTCAAGGGCGACGCCGCCGAGATGATCATTCGCAAATACTCGCAGAACAAGGGCGACTTCGCCGTGCCGGTGGCGAAACGGCTTGAGTTGTTGCAAGCGCTCGAAGCGTTGCCGAACGCCCTGCCGACCGCCGAGCACGTCGAGCCGCGCGGGCCGGGTATCACGATCAGCACCAGGGCCACGATTATTGAGGCCGAGGATGACGCGCCATGATTACCAAGTTGACATCGGCGATGTTCCCCAAGCGCGGCCAAACTATTTTGTATGGCGCGCCATCGAACCACCAGCGTCCGATCTTGTTCGAGCTTGCGGCATCGTTCGCGCACGCCAACCCCGATCAAGTCGTGGCATGGCTCACCACTAATCAACTCGAAGCAACCGCGTTTGACGAGCGCCTGAGCGCATGGCGGGAACGCAATCGGGCCGATGTCAAGACAGCGGCCAAGATTATTGTCGTGCCGATCCTGATTGGCGACGTGCTGCGAGCCGACGACCCCGACATGATCCTGAAGCGATGCGAGAGCAAGCCCGCGCTCGTCGTGCGCGATTTGACCGGCGAGGATTGCGACCTTGGCTCGCGCCCCGGTCAAGTCTTCCGCGTCGATCAGTTACGGCAATTGGCCGAGATATTCCGCACCGCCGCGTTGATCGGTGCCACTGTCCCCGCCTATCTCAACCCCCCGCTCGCCGAGCATTGCGACACTCTGATCCGCTGCGCCGCTGGCCGTGGCATGGGCGACGGCATACCGATCACGCTGCACGCGGAGAAGTTTGTCGGCGTCACGCAACCGCCCGATCTTGTCGTGCGCGGCCTATCGACCGTTAACGCGGCAACAGATTTTCTCTATGAGGATTTTGACCCTGACAAACCGCATGGCGTCTTCCGCGCCGCGCCGGCCAAAGTTGACGCAACCGTGAAAGAGCCGAAGACTGCCGTTGAAGCGCTATTTAAGCCCGGCGTGTACGCCAACGAGCCGTTGGGGTTCCAATTAGCACGCGGTAGGAGCGACAAGCCATGAGTGACACGACTGTAATTCCATCTCCGGTGCCCGCGTCTTCGCTGGTAAGCCCGGAGCAATGGCAGGCTTCGCAGAAGACGCCGACGCCGGCTGACCTTGCCGAAAAGTATGGCAACACGGTGGCCGGGCCGGTTGCTCACGCACCCCCGACCGATCCGGCAACGGGCTTGCCGATTTTGACGGGCGGCAATAACCGCGACCGGCTCGGCGCGGATCAAGCGGCGGAAGGGGCGCAGCTTGTGATCGACGCCCGCAGCGCGCGGATGCGTGCGGCGCTCCCGCCTAACGCGTCGGAAGCGCAGCGACAGGCGGTCGAGCAAGAAATTGTCGCAATGGCCGATCAAATCGAGGCCGACGCGGCGAAAGAATACGGCGTGACCTTTCACCAGGCCGTTCCCGATCCCCGCGGCGAAGATGAGCGGCGCTTCGACGAAGCGTTCGCGCCGCCCGCTGATTATCAGGGATATGAACTCATGCTCCCGCCCGACCGCGTTGCCGGCGCCGACATTACCGAGTTGCGCGCGACCATCGACGCTTTCGGCGAGGTATTCCACAGCATGAGCCTACCGGGCAGCATCGCGAACAGCTTGATGGGCGACATGTTGGACGGGATGGATCGGGTCGAAAGTCAGGCGCGCGCGGGTATCGACCCCAAGCAAGCTTGGCTTCCCGACCATGCTTTTATCGAAAGAAATCTCGAACCAGGCCACAGTTGGGACGATTGCGCGAAGTACGTCCGGGCCGCATGGTACAAAATCCCCGCATCCCCGTTCAAGAAGTCGCTGATGGATGGCGGCGCCCTCGAAAGCCCGAAAGTTGTGCTGGCTTTGTATCGGCAAGGCCAACGCCTCGAACAGAAGGCCGCGCTAGTCGCGGCGAGGCGTCCGAAGAAATGATTTCCCTTACTCACGAGGAAGCCGTGACGCTCGCCGACTTGATCGGCGTCTACATCCGTCACGCGCCACCGGATCGTGTCGGCCCGGCCTATGCTCTTAGTGGCGTCCTTCGTCGTTCAGAGCGTTTCGACATCGGCGTACAGCACTACCGGATCATTGCAGATGCGCTGCGGCATGCCGGCGACGATGCAAGTTTGCAATCGGCGGTTGGAAAATTGATGGTACTCGCAGAGGAACTGACAAGTTCATCGGTCGTCATCGTCATCGTCATCGATATGCCGCTGGCGCTCTTTCTGTAGCTGACGCCGGGTCTCGTCTAGTTCCTCTTGGAGTTCCCACCGCTTCTGTCTCTCTTGTGCGGTCTCAAAATCCCGGTCGGCCTGTTCGTGCGCTCGATTGTTGTCTTGAATGAACTGGTCAATCAGGTCATCGGCAAGGATGGCCGGTGCATCCGCAGCTATCGCGGCTGGCCCGAGCAGGGCGCATGCGAGCCCGGCGCCCAGTACGAACCTGGCCAAGGCACGCGCGCCCCTCGAAGAAAGCTGGACCGTCATGATAGTGGCTCCATGATGAGCGCCGGGGTTGAATGTCCCTAATTGAAACAGCAATGGGTTAAAACCGCGTTCGCAGGGGACATGTACGCTCGCTTGCTCGTGTCAGATCGTCAGGGATTGAGCGCGGATCGGGCGGCGTGTTGTGCAGGTCGCCAACCTATCGCCTGTCGTTTTCGTCAGTCACGGCGTCTCGACCATGTGGCCACTCACCTGCGATACAAACACCGCACGAGAAGCGAATCGACGAAGGCTTGCGCCTCGGCGACCGGGACGAAATAGAACAGCAAGCAATCGGGCAGCGGAGTGTTGCGCTCGCCAACGAACCAATAGCGGCCCGGCCCTATGTCGGCGTCAAGCCAACGGCGCAGGTCATCGGATAGAGGTTCGCAGCCGAGCCGGTTCCGGTCAACCTTGATCCGCACCGGGAAGTACCGCCCTGCGGCGCGTGACATGGCGCGGTGACTGTTCGGACTTTGCGTGACCCGCCCGATGTTCCTTATTTGTTCTAATTTTATCTGGGCGAAATCAAGGACGTGGAAGCTTGATTAGGGATGGGTAATCTAAAAATAACGCATGGAATGCCATAACCGCCAATTGCAAACTGTCAGAAAAACGCCTATCTTTCTGACACTCAAGGAGTGGACATGACACTGTGTAAGAGGATCACGGAGCACACGGGATCACTGCCGGAAGGCACGCCGATTTCCGCCAAGGAGCTACTTCACTTGGGCAATCGTGGCGCCGTGGATAAAGCTTTGTCGCGTCTAGCGACCCGAGGTGAGTTACTGCGCATTTGCAGCGGTGAATACGTGCGTCCGGTTAAAACTAGATTTGGCACGCGTGCGCCATCTGTATCTCGGATAGTGGCGGCCTTGGCGCACATGCGTGGCGAGACAATTGTCTGTCACGGCTCTGCGGCAGCTAATGACCTCGGCTTGACAACTCAAGTGCCGGTACGTTCGGTCTATCTTACTTCGGGCCAACCCGGTGAATTGAGGGTTGGCAGTGAGGTAGTAGAGCTTATGCATGTTCGTAACTGGCAATTGGCGGCGCCAGGGGAACGAGCCGGCGAAGCAATCCGAGCTATGGCTTACCTTGGCCCCGCTAGCGTTCACAGGGTTATGGAACGATTGTCCCCAAGTGAAGCTCAGAAGGTGATTTCGTTGCGCGGAACCTTTCCGCAGTCTTTTGCGGAGCGGGTAAGCACCTATTCCCGGCCGTCCCCTGGCGTCGAAGAGCGCCAGCGGGAATATGTCTGAGGATTTCTTCAGTCTTACAGACAAGGATCGTAGGGACGCCATCGGCGTTGCCGCAAGCCAATCAGGGCGTCCGGCCTACCTCCTTGAAAAGGACGTATGGGTCGTTCGAACGCTCGATGCCCTGTTTGCATCCCCATTTGGGCCGCATCTTGTGTTTAAAGGGGGAACGTCCCTTTCCAAAGCGCATCGGGTGATCCGGCGATTTTCTGAGGATATCGATATCACCTACGACATACGTGATCTTGCGCCGAACTTGGTGTCCCAAACCGGTGACCCGATACCACCAACGAAAAGCCAAGCCAGGAAATGGACGGACGAAATAAGGAAAAAGCTTCTCCCAAATTGGATCGAGACTCAGGCGCTTCCGACTGTCAAACAGAGCCTAGGGGACTTACACGGTCTGGCACGCGTTCGCGCCGCGGGCGAAGACCTCTATGTTGAATACGATCGGCTCTTTGACGGCCCCGCGTATGTCGGCCGGGAAGTAAAGGTTGAATTTGGGGGACGCTCAACTGGCGAGCCATGTGGGGAGCATAAAATCGTTTGTGATGCGGCGGAACACATATCCGGCGTATTGTTTCCCACCGCCGCACCGCGTGTAATGTCGGTTGAGCGCACGTTTTGGGAAAAGGCAACTCTGGCCCACGTTTATTGCTGCCAGGGCAAAATGCCGGACAGTCAGAATCCATACTCACGTCATTGGCACGACCTCACGCAGCTTGACGTCAAAGGGCACGCCGATCACGCACTCGCTGATCGCGAGCTAGCAAAGGCTGTAGCCATGCACAAAACGATGTTCTTTTCGGTTGCAGGTGTCGATTACGATGCCGCCGTATCTACCTCTCTGCGGCTTGTGCCCGAAGCCGAACCATTCGAGGTGCTGAAAGATGACTACGCAAGGATGGTTGGAAGCGGCCTACTCGCGCCGGGAGACGATTGTTCTTTCGATGAAATGATGTCCCGCTGTCGTGAACTTGAAAAGCGAGCGAACCGATAACCTTAAAAGGGTGCCCGACGAATTGCGGAAGATGCTCGCGCCAGCCGACGATGATCTGCTAGAGACGTTTCCGGTGACGCGCGACTTGTTGCGGACGAAAGAGCCGGGACCGGAGTTGCTGGCGCCGATAGCGGTCTAAGCAAATGCGCGCTGCTTGGACATTCGGCCTCATTGCAGCCGTTGCGGTGGCCGGGGCTTGGATGTTTCGGTACGAACCTGTTACCACGCAGGCATGGTGGGTTTGGGATAGATGGACGCACCGATTTTGCGCGGCGGCACCCGGACAGCCGAAAATTATCTGCTTCAACCCAGACCAGACTTCGGATGACGCCAAAGAACCCGCTACGGCAAACGCGTCGGACGCGCCTGGCATGAAAGAATATCAGCATGGTATCGCTGGCGGATTCACTGCTAAGGAAATGGATCAGTGGAAAGCAGAGCGGACGCAAAAGCTGCGCGCAGCGGGGTTCACCCCTAGGGAAATTTCCGACTATTGGGGCGAATAATCGCCGCGAAATTTGAGGCGGCGCTCAACGGTGGTGATGGGTGGCCTTCGCTCTTGGGACGCAAAAGACGATCACGTATGAAAACCTTCCACAGCTGGCCTATCAATCCCGAATTGTACACGCTAAGACTTTGGCACTCACCTGAAGGTGCTGATTCCGGGGGAAGTCGCCCGCCATTCCGGAATGATGTCGCCCGCCATTCCGGAATGATGTCGCCCGGCGTTCCGAGATGATTTCGCCCGCCGTATCGGGATGATGTCGCCGGGGTAAAGAGCGCCTCTGCTGGCGCGTTTAGGGTCCCTTCTTCGGCTTTTGCCACGGGAGGGACCGATGCCAGCAGAGAGGATTGCGATGCGCCAAGTGCGCGATGTGCTCCGGTTGAAGGCCGCCGGGATATCCGGCAACGAGATCGCCCGGCGGGTCGGCGTTGCGCCGTCGACCGTGCGGCTGACATTGAAGCGGCTCACCGCCGCCGGGCTGAGCTGGCCGTTGCCGGCGGAGACGACCGACGCCGCGCTGGAGGCGCAGCTCTTCACCGCGGTCGGCACCAAGCAAGGCCACCGCCGCCGCGCCGAGCCCGATTGGGCGGCGGTTCACCACGAGCTGAAGCGCAAGCATGTGACGCTGCAGATCTTGTGGGACGAGTACATCGAGCGGCATCCCGACGGCTATCGCTATTCGCGGTTTTGCGAGCTGTATCGTGGCTGGGCGTCACGGATTTCGGTGACGATGCGGCAGAGCCACGCCGGCGGCGATAAGTTGTTTGTCGATTACGCCGGCGACACGGTACCGGTGATCATCGACCGGCTCACCGGGGAGATCCGCCCGGCGCAAATCTTCGTCGCCGTGCTGGGAGCTTCCAGCTTCACCTACGCCGAAGCAACCTGGACCCAGGCACTCGCCGACTGGATCGGCGCCCACACCCGGGCTTTCGAGGCGATCGGCGGGGTGCCGAACCTGCTGGTGCCGGACAATACCAAGGTGGCCGTGATCAAGGCTTGCCTCTACGAGCCGCAGGTCAACCGCACCTATCAGGATATGGCGGCGCATTACGACACGGCGATCCTGCCGGCACGGCCGCGGCGGCCCCGCGACAAGGCGAAAGTCGAGGCGGCGGTGTTGATCGTCGAGCGCTGGCTATTTGGCCGGCTGCGCCATCGCCGCTTCTACAGCCTGGCCGAGCTCAACGCGGCAATCAGTGAGTTACTGCGCCAGCTCAACGAGGAGCGGCCGATCCGCCGCCTCGGCGTCACCCGCCGTGCCCTGCTCGAGGAACTCGATCGGCCGCACCTCAAGGCGTTGCCAATCGAGCCTTATGTCTTTGCCGAATGGCGGCTGCGCCGCGTCGGCATCGATTACCACGTCGAGGTCGAGGCCCACTTCTACAGCGTGCCCTACTGCTTCGCCCGTCGCGAGGTCGAGGTGCGACTGACGCCGCGCACTGTCGAGGTCTTTCTGAAGGGCGAGCGGATCGCCGCGCATCTGCGCTCCAGCGGCAATCACCGCCACACCACCGTGCCCGCGCACATGCCGTCAAGCCATCGGCGCTATGCCGACTGGACGGTTGAGCGCATTCGCCGGGAGGCTGCCACGATCGGGCCCGCCACCGCGGCCTTATGCGAGCTGATCCTGGAGCACCGGCCCCACCCCGAACAGGGTTTCCGCTCCTGCCTCGGAATCGTGCGACTGGTCCGGCCGTTTGGCGCAGACCGCCTCGAAGCCGCTGCCGTGCGCGCCATCGAGATCGGCACCCTCAACTATGGCTCGGTGCGCTCGATCCTCGACAACAAGCTCGATCGCCAGGCCGCCCAACCGCGGTCGGCCGATGCCGTCACGATCCTCCACCCCAATATCCGCGGACCCCGTTACTACCACTAACTTATTGAGGAGAACGACGTGCTGACCCATCCGATACTCGATCAGCTCAGCCAACTCGGCCTTTCCGGCATGGCGCAAGCCTTCGCCGAACTCGAAGCCTCCGGCGAGGGCGCGACCCTGACCCATGCCGACTGGCTCGGCTTGCTGGTCGATCGCGAGATCACGCAACGCCGCGACAAACGCCTTGCCACTCGGCTGCGCTATGCCCGATTGCGCCACCATGCCGTCATCGAGGATGTCGATTACCGCGCCCCGCGCGGCCTCGACCGCGCTCTGTTCCATAAGCTCGCGGACGGCGAATGGATCGTCACGCACGACAATTTGATCCTATGCGGTCCAACCGGCGTCGGCAAAAGTTGGCTTGCATGTGCCATCGGCCAAAAGGCTTGCCGCGACAACCGATCGGTCCTTTATCAGCGCGTGCCCAAGTTGTTCGCCGATCTCGCGCTGGCGCGCGGCGATGGCCGCTATGCCCGCATCATGCGCGGCCTCAGCGGCGCCCAGTTGCTCATTCTCGACGATTGGGGGCTCGACCCGCTCGATGCCGCCGCGCGCCGCGATCTCTACGAGATCCTCGAAGAACGATACGGCCGCCGCTCAACCATCCTCACGAGCCAGATCCCGGTCAACAAATGGCATGAGGTCATCGGCGATCCCACCTATGCCGACGCCATCCTCGATCGCCTCGTCCACAACGCCTATCGCATCGATCTCACCGGTGACAGCCTGCGCCGGACCCGACCCAAAACAGCCTCAAAGGATTGACCGCCGACCCAATACTTGCCAAAACCACTCAGCCAGCAGGACGCCGCTCACGCGGGCGACATCAAATCGGAATGGCGGGCGACATGATCTCGGAATAGCCAGGCGATATCACCGGAATCCGCACCTGAAGGGATGCCCGACCTGTGCCGCCGCCAAGAGCGACCTATTCGATTAAAGACGTGATGGCGTTGTTCGGCCTGTCCCGCAGCGCGGTCTATCTGGCTTTGAAGACCGGCGAGATACCGAGCTTCCGCATCGGCAAGCGGGTGCTGATACCGAAAGAAGCAATCGACAAGATGTTGGCGGGGCCGTTTAAGCGCCCATCGCCGAACGCATAGGAAGGGTTAGACCTGGGAGGGTTTTGCTATGACAGATACGCAGCGAAAAAATCGAAACCCGGCTCGACCATGACACTGCTAAAAGCGGGCGCTGCAATTCTGCTGGCTACGTTGGCTTTCCTTCCTGCCGACAAAGCAGATGCAGCCGACTACGCCCCGACAGTGGCCTATTGCGTGAAAGTTGTTCGCAACAACGCTCCCCAGGTTCTTCAGTCTAACCCATATTTCCGGCCATTCGACGCTTACGTTGACAATCCCGGTACTCGTCATATTCAGATGTATGGTACCGAGCGGGATTACTTTGAGTTTGGAAAATGCATGGCGGGGCAGGGCTGGCCTATAAACAAGACACATTGAAACGCAAACCAACACCAATCGCCGGCGACCTGGTTCGTGCTGCACAACGGAAGGCTACCTAGCGGCTGTCCCGGTTTTTCCAATCAGCCCCGTCGAACCTGACGCGATAAGGCGGTATATTGCCGACGGTCAGATCATAGTCGCCTATAGGCAATGATGGATTGACGCTCCCTGGCACCACATAGCCCGCACCATCGGCGTCCTTTCTTACAAGGCAGTCTGCCGAACCGCCGTCGCCCCTTAACTTGCCTTTCACAGCAGTCATTTTAGCCCCTTCTGCATGCAGGCGTTGGCAACGTTGTTGATCGTGGCGTTATAGCGCGCATTCGCCGTTTGGTTTGCCTGCCACGCTCCCCAGTCGAAATAGCCGCCGTTGTCTGTCGAAAGCTGCCTTGGCTGCGGAACGGTCTGCATTGCTTCCGCCATGCATTCCGCATTCGCTGGGCTTGCACCGAGGGTAGGGTAGTAGCCAATAGGGGCGCAGCCCGAAAGGAGCAACGCGGCAATCAAATAGGGAATGCGCATGACGCCCTCCATTGGGGACAGGACAAATATGTCACCAACTGCGACCCTGGCGTCAATCATCGTTACGGCGCTAAAGCGTCCGCTGCTGCCTTCAGGCGCGATAAGATAAAGCGGCTGATGCCGCGCGCCTCTAGTACCTCGATCAAAAGTCGAATGGTGCCAGCGTAGCCTCGGTTACCGATGACATTTTCCAGTGCTGCAAGATCATCGGGCATGGTCATCGGCCCACCTCGCCCGGCGCCGGCAATGCGAGCGTCGGCGCTGGCAGCATGAGCGGCGAGCAATAGGCGCACCAGTCGTCATGCACGGCGCGGCGCTTCTCGAACCTGTCGCCGTGCTGGTAGGCCGCCGCTACCGCATCATCGACCTTGTGCGCCATGCACGCCTCTATCGCCGTATAATCGTGCGACGTGGCATTGTGGCCCCACGTCGAGAATGACCCCCGGAACCCGTGGACCGTCGCCATGTAGCCCGTGAAGCGTAAAGCTAGGCGCATCCGGTCTTGCCCCATCGGCCCGCCACCTTGGCCGGGGAAGACAAGACTGTCGGGGCCGTGGGCTAGTGACGCCATGCCGCGCAAGATCGCCATGGCACCATCGCAGAGCGGCACGCGGTGCTCGATGCGGGCTTTCATGCGCCCGGCGGGCACCGTCCACGTGCGGGTCTCCATATCAATCTCGCCCCACGTCGCGCCCAACGTCTCGTTTGAGCGAGCGCACGTCATGACCGTAAATTCCAAGGCGCGCTCGGCAACACCCTCCCGCCCCCGCAGCACCGCCATGAAGGCGGGGATGTCGGCGTAGGGTATCGCGACGTGGTGCTCTTGCTTGTCTCCCTGTTCCGCCAGGCCATGCTCTAAATTGCCTCTCCACGTGGCGGGGTTTGGCCCCTTGGGTCGGAACCCTCGCACCATGGCCCACGCCAATATCCTCTCAACCCTGGCTCGCACGCGCTGCGCCGTCACATTATTTGTGGCCCAAATCGGATCGAGAACCCGCAACACCGCCGCGTCGTCAACCTCGCCGACCGGGATATCGCCGATCACTGGGTAAACGTGATCGCGTAGCGTGTTGGGCCATTGCGCCCGATGTCGCTCGTTCGTCCATTTCGGATGGGGTTGTTCGAGATACTTTTCGGCGACTCCCCGGAACGTGGTGGCCTTTGCCTTCTCGATCTTCGCCGTCTGTGCGGCGGCCACCTCTTCGGCCTCGTGATGGGCGAGCGGGTCGGCGATGCCAGCGTTGATGCGTAGGGTGCGCTGTTTGGCGGCACGCTCGCGGGCTTCGGCAAGGGTAAGACCCGACTTGTTGGATTGGGCAAGCGGCCCAAGGCCCATTTCGCGGGTCTTGATCTTGCCATCCACCGTCAGGCTGAAGCGGTACAACCACGACTTGGCCGTGGTCGAGTGAACGGCGAGATAGAGGCCGCCGCCATCATGGTAGAGCTTGCGAATTGGCTTGCCGTTCGATGACAGGAATGGCTCGGGCGGGAAGGTCGATTTGAACGCCTTGTGGCTCGTGGTCAGTATGTTCAGCTTACCCATGGGATGGCCTCATTCGTGGGATGGAGCACCCTACCATCCCACGAGTTATTCCGCAATTAATTTGTGGAAGCGGGTAGACGACTGTAGGAACCCGTGACGCATCAGGCCGCTAATATGGTGTCATTCCTAGGGTTTTTAGATGCTGGTAGTCACTGGTGGGATACGTTTCGCGGACCGGCCGTCCCCCTCGGGGGTTAGTGAAAACCCGAGCTTCCAGAGAAGCGCCGGGAACCTAGGCGGGTGGCAGGTCCAAGTCAACCGGCGGGCCATCCACAGAAATATGGTTAACGCCCGCCGCCGTTAACCATGTTTGCCATGACAAGACATGCGCCGGTATGTTGACCTCGAAACATGGTTAATCGCGGCGCCAAACCCAATCCCCGCACTGAGCGAATTCTCCACCACGGCCCCGTCACCGGGGTGGTCGACACCATCCTGTTGGGCGAAATCCGGCAGATCGGCAACGGCGATGGCCACGCCCGGACCCAGGCCCACCGCATCGCCAGCCAGATGGCCTGGCGGCTCCATACCCTCGCCGCCCGCCGGGTCGGCGGCGTCGGCCCTGAGGCCGGCCCTTCCTTCACCCGTCCGATGACCAAAGCCGCGCCGCTGACGCTTTCGGTCGCGCGCTCAAGGCCTATTCGACCGCCCCACTCGGGACCGCCGGCACTTGCTGCCAGCCGCCCGGGCAGGCTCTCACATAAGGATAATAGGCGCGGGCGCCGGGACAATAGTACCAGGTGGGCGGCGCCGCGGCCGCGGTCGGCGGCGCTTGATAGGCCGGATAGCCGTAATCCGCGTATGGGTCGTAGGCGTAATCGTAACCGTAGCCGTAATACGGATAGCCCCAATAGGGCCAACCCCAATAAGGCCAGCCCCAGCCGCCATACCAGCCGCCGCCATGCCATCAGCCGCCACCACCATGCCAGCCGCCGCCACCGTGACCGCCGCCGCCATGACCGCCGCCATGCCCTTGTTCATGGTGCTGCGCCATGGCCGGCGGGGTGAGCAGCAACGGGCTAGCAGCAAGCGTCACCGCGAAGGTTAATCGCCAGAAAATGCACCGGATCGTCGTGGACGTTCGCATATGCCGCCCTCCCTGGTTAATACAGGCGATAAACCCTAATCCTTCCTTGACCTGGATCAATCGGCGCCCAGCTCGCGCGCGACCGAAAAAAGACGGCATGCTCTCGCGATTTTCCTTGCTTTTGTTCTTGTTTTGTGCTAACAAAAACGCGCTGGCGCCAAGGGGGAGGCTTGGTTAACCATTTGGCTGTTTTTTCGCTGCACATAACAGCGGGAACAGCCAGAGCTTCCAGCGCTCCGCTCGCGATCGCCGCCGGCGTCGGGCCGGGCGCGACGATGTCGCCGCCGCCCCCATCGTACCGCGACGCGGATATCGTGGGACGGCCGGGATCCACGAAAATCAAACAAAAATTCGCGACGTTTATTTAATTGAAGTAATAGCAAGTAAGTAAATATTTCCGGCTACTTGAAAAACTAGATTTGTCGTACCATTTGTAAATACTCGGAGACAATATGTCTATTAGCGCAGTCAGCCCAGAAAGGGCCACCCATTATCATGCCCGTTCACACCCATCCGGCGACCAAAGCCGCGCCGCTCACGCTTTCGGTTGCGATCGCCGCGCTGTTGGGCGCGACGTTCCTCGTCAGTCCGATCGTTTCGGCGCGCGCCGACAGCGTAATTCACGCGCCGATCCAGTTGGTCCAGGCCGACAAGACCCAAGCCGCCGTGGATACGACGGCGACCAAGGCGGAGACCCTCGACGAGCGGATTGCCAATCTTCATTCCGCGCTGAAAATCACCTCGGACGAGGAGTCGAAATGGAATGACGTCGCGCAGGCGATGCGCGACAACGCCGCCGCCATGCAAAAGCTGGTCGCGGAGAAATCCGCCCAGTCGCCACAGAGCATGACGGCGTTGGACGATCTGAATACCTACCAGAAATTCGCCCAGGCGCATGTCGACGGGTTGAAGAATCTGACCGCGTCGTTCCAGACGCTCTACGATTCGATGCCCGATGCGCAGAAGAAGATCGCCGATCAGGTGTTCCAGGATCGCGCGGCCGCGCGGTCGCACAGCTAGCAAGGCGAACGATCGCGTTCCGCGATCGCCGCACCATGCTCATTTAAAGGAGGTCGCCATGACCTACACGATCGACACCAAATCGAAACGCCACCTGCCGGCGACGCTCGCGGCAGGGCTCGCAATCTCCGCCTTTCTCGTGCTGGGGACGTTTGTCGCGTCGGCTAGCGCGGAAGAGCACCACGGCGGCGGCGGCCGCGGCGGCGGCGGTCACGCCGCCTATCACGGCGGCGGCCATCGCGGCGGCTATGGCGGTGGCTATGGCGGCTGGAACGGCGGCTACTATGGCGCCCCGCCCGTGGTCTATGGCGCGCCTTACTATGACGCGCCGCCGGTGATTTACGGTCCCGGCATCGGCATCGCCCTGCCGGGCGTCGGCATCAGCATCAATTAAACGACCGCAAGCGGCCTCGCGTCGCCGCCGGCGGCGAAGGTCGAAATCGAGATAGGTACGGTACGTGGGGGACGGCGGTAGCCGTCCCCCACGGCTTACAAAACCGCCAGCCTTCTACCCGGCGAAGGGTTTGCGGCCCCGGGCGGGCACGGCGGTGTGGGTCTGATGGTCGGGCAGTTCCACCACCTCGACCTCGACGCCGTAAAGCGCCTCGAGCGCTGCGGGCGTGATCACCTCCGACGGCGGGCCGAGAGCCACCAGCCGGCCGCCGCGCAGCAACGCCGCGCGGTCGCCGCACAGGAACACATGGTCGGGATCGTGGGTCGACAGCACCACCGCCATGCCGCGCTTCGCCAGCGCCGTGATCTGGTCGAGGACGCGGAGCTGGTTGCCGAAATCGAGGCTCGCGGTCGGCTCGTCCATCACCAGAAGCCGCGGCTCCTGCGCCAGCGCCCGCGCGATCAGCACGAGCTGGCGCTCGCCGCCGCTGATCTCGGTATAGATGCGGTCGCGCAAATGCCCGATGCCGAGCGAGGCCAGCGCCGCGTCGGCGGCGGCGACGTCTTTCTTTCCCGGCGAGGCGAACAGGCCGATATGCGCGACCCGGCCCATCAACACCACGTCGATGACGTTGAACGGAAAGAAATTGGTGCCGGCCTGCGGCACGTAGCCGACGATTCTCGCCAGCTCGCCGCGCGAATAATCGGCGATGTCGCGGTCCAGCAGCTTGACCGAACCGCCCAGCGCCGGCAGCAGGCCCAGCAGCGTCTTCATCAGGGTGGTCTTGCCGCCGCCGTTGGGGCCGAGGAGGCACAGCACCTCGCCCTCGCGAATGTCGAGATCGATGTCGCGCCCGATCTTGGTCCTGCGGTAGCCGATATCGAGATGTTGGGCTTCGAGGATGGTCATTGCCAGCCGCGCCGCGTCGTCGCCAACAGCCAGAGGAAGAACGGCGCGCCGATGAACGCGGTCAGCACGCCGATCGGAATCTCGATGGTCGCCATGGTGCGCGCCAGCGTGTCGACCAGCAGCAGATACGCCGCGCCCATCAACATCGACACCGGCAAGAGGCGCGAGAATTCCGGCCCCGCGATCAGCCGCGCGACATGCGGGATGATGAGGCCGATCCAGCCGATGATGCCGGAGATCGACACCGCCGCCGAGGTGATCAGCGTCGCGCCGCCGATGAACAGGAAGCGCAACAGCGCGGTGTTGACGCCGAGCGATTTCGCCTCCTCCTCGCCCAGCGTCATCACGTTCATGCGCCAGCGCAGGAGATACAGCGGAATGAGCCCGATCAGGATCGCCGGCACCGCCGCGGTCAAATCCGGCAAGGTCACGGCGGTGAGGCTGCCGAGCAGCCAGAAGGTGATGGCGGGAAGTTGGTTGTAGGGATCGGCGAACACCTTGACCAGCGCGATGGCGGCGCCGAGCAGCGTGCCCATCGCGACGCCCGCCAGCACCAGCACCAGGATCGGATCGCGGCCGCGCATCGCCGTGCCGATGAGATACACCACCGCCACCGCGCCGAGGCCGCCGGCAAAGGCCAGGACCTCGACCGCGAGGATCGGAACCGAGAGGAAAATGCCGAGCACCGCGCCCAGCCCCGCGCCGGCGGCGACGCCCAATATGTCGGGCGAGACCAGCGGATTGCGGAACAGGCCCTGATAGGTCGAGCCGGCGCCGGCCAGCGCCGCGCCGACCAGCACCGCCGCCGCGATGCGCGGCAGGCGGATGCGCCACACCACGGCGTCGACCGCCGGTGCCACGCCGCTGGCGCCGCCCGAGATTTTCGCCCACAGCACCGCGAAGAGATCGTGCGGGCTGACCGGGAATTGCCCGACCGCGAACGCGGCAATGCACAACAAGATCAAGCAGACCGAGCGGAAGCCCGATATCGAACGCCAGGCTGCGCCTCACGCCGCCGGCTCCAACAGCGCGGTCACTTGCGCCTGGCTGAGGTCGATATGATAGAAGCGCCGATAGAAATCGTGCGTTTCGGCGGCGAAGTCGCTGGCGAACAGGCCGCTGTAAAGCTTGTTGCACAGCCATTTGAGCCCGATCAGCCGGTTGGTCGCGGGCGGCGAATCGAACCAGCCGAACGGCTTGTCCGGCGCCAGGAACACGCGCTTCTGCTTCACCGCGTCGACTTCCTCCCAGATCGGATTGTGCCAGACGGCGTGATAAAAGCGCCGGTCGATGGTGACCACGTCTTCGGGATTCCAGGTCAGGATCTGCTCGGGCGACACGGTGGCGATATTGCGTTTTTCGCCGGTGGCGGCGACGTTCCGCGCGCCGACGAAATCGATCATCTCGGCGTTGATCGAGCCGGCGAGGCCGGTCTCGAGTCCTTCGGGGCCGCGCGCATAATAGACGCGGGCGCGGTTGTTGCGCGGCACGTA
The DNA here is from genome assembly GCA_963729845.1 of uncultured Alphaproteobacteria bacterium. Lineage (GTDB taxonomy): Bacteria > Pseudomonadota > Alphaproteobacteria > ATCC43930 > CGMCC-115725 > JAATGI01. The sequence continues at coordinate 304,567 of CAVSQC010000005.1, read as the reverse complement.
GGAAATGCGCTGCTTCACCTGGGCGAGCACTTCGGCGGCATAGGCCGCGAGCGTTTCGGCCTCGGCGCCGGCGTCGACGATATTGCCGAGCTGGCGATACAGCGCCGGCGTCTTGGTGAGCGCGCCGTCGAGGAGCACGTAGGGAACCCCGGTCTGCTCCTGCACCCGGTCGGCGAGCGAGGCGTAGATCGGCGCGATGGTGCCGATATCGAGCACGAGATCGGGCTTCGCCTTCAGCACCGATTCGACATTGGCGGTGTTGGCGCGGCCGGTGAGGCGTCCGGTCACCGGCAGGGCCGCGTATTTCGGCGGCAGATAGGCGCGCCCGGCCTCTTGAATCGGGTCGGGCCAGCCCGCGAGCTTGTCGGGCGCCAGCGTATAGAGCGTGATCGCGGCCGGCGTGCCGGCGGCGAACACGCGCTCGATCTTGACCGGCAGATCGACCTTGCGCCCCGCCGCGTCGGTGACGGTCCGCGATCCCGCCTGCGCCCGGACCGGTCCGGCCGCCAGCGCCACGGCCGAGCCGCCGAGCAGGGAAAGCACGTCGCGCCGCGAAACCATGCCAGCCAATGTAACAGCGGTTCGCCCGCTTTCAAGCGTTATAGCCTAACGGCTATAGCCAATAGGCGACGGTGCGGAACTCGATGCTTTCGCGGGCATGCGCGCCGGGGCGCGATTCGTCGTGGAACGCCGTATGCGCGGTGAACCAGGCGCGGCCATGATCCGAATCGTGGAACTTGATCAGGACGATCTCGTCACGGGTCATGTCTGGGAAATAGTACCAGCGATGGTACGGCCGATAATGGAAGATGGTCGCCGCCGGCAGCTCGTCCTCGTTGGCGACCGGCTTGGCCATGTCGGCCGCCGTCGGCCGCAACTCGGCGAAGATGAGGCGGTTGGGCACGCCTTCGCTTTGCGAGATGCTGTTGCAGTCGCACAGTGCCAGCGGCCAATCCTGCGGCGGCGCCGAAAAGGTGCGCCAGAAGCTGGAGCAGATGAAGCGGCGATAGGTCCGGCCGGGCTTGCCCTGTTGCTCCCACACCATGCGCGCCGTCTTGGGCGCCGACTGCCAAGACATATCGACATGAACGTCGGCGGCGGGCGGCTGGATCTGGCGCGCCGCGTTGTCGCCGGAGGTGCGCAGCAGATAGCTCATCGGCAGCACCATATCGGCGCCGGTGAATTGCTTCACCGCCGCCACGACCTCTTGCGGATAGACCGCGTCGATCTCGGCGCGGTCGCGAAAATTCGCCACCGCGCTTTTATGCCGGAACAGTTCGAAGCCATGGGAGTCGAGCGACGGCATCGGGGCGGCGAGCCGCGCATTGCGAATCGTGACGCGATGCGGCTCGAAGCGACCGGTGTTGACCTCGTCGCCGGGAAAGACAAAACGGCGGTTGATCAGCGAGTCCGGCGCGACATAGTTGAGCGTCGCCGTGACGGTCTCGCCGACGCCCTTGGTTTCGACCGACATGCTCATCGCGTCCTCCCGAACCCACTTTTGCGCCACGCTATCGGCATCGCCGGGTGGCGACAAGCATTGTGATAGGCTGCGCCATGACCCAATCCTCGCGGTGGCAGGACTATTACCGCAACACCGAGCGGCGGCCGCCGCGCCCGACCTTGCTCTACGCGCTCGACCGCTTCGCGGCGCCGGGCTTTGCCGTCGATCTGGGCTGCGGCGAGGGCCGCGACACGATCGAGCTGCTGCGCCGCGGCTGGTCGGTGCTGGCGATCGACGGCGAGCCGGCCGCGATCGCCGGGCTGACGGCGCGTCCGGATTTGCCGCCGGCAAGCCGGCTCGAAACCCAAGTGGCGCGCTTCGAGGACGCGACCTGGCCCGCGGCCGATCTCGTCAATGCCAGTTTCTCGTTGTTCTTCGCCGAGGCCGGCGCGTTCGAGGCGGTGTGGCGCAAAATCATCGGTTCGCTCAAGCCCGGCGGCCGCTTCGCCGGCCAGTTGCTGGGCGAAAACGACAGTTGGGCCGGACGCCGCCGCGTCGTGGTCCACGATGCCGCCGCGTTGACGCGATTGCTCGCCGGCGTCACCGTCGAGCTGCACGAGATCGAGGAGACCGACGGGGTGACGCCGCGCGGCGAGGCCAAGCACTGGCACATCCATCACCTTGTGCGAAAAAAGCCGTGATTTGGTTACCACCCCTTAACCCACTTGCCGCAATCTCTCGGCGCCGACAACGGGCACCTACGCCAACGTGCTGATCTTCGAGCCCAACGGTCTCAGCACGACGAGCTTCGCCATCGACGGCACCTCGACGACCGATCTCTTGCAAGGGCTGATCTATCTGCCCAGCCGCAATATCACCTTCAACTCGGCGGCCAACGCGAGCAGCGACGCGCTCACCTTGGTGGTAAATCAGATCATCCTCAATTCCGTCACGTGGTCGATCGCGCCGGGCGGGAAAACCATCGCCGGACAGGCGACGGGCAAGAACTATCTCGAAATGTGATCCCGTCGCCGCCCGTTTCGGGCATAGGCGACTCGATGTCTTAAGGGTGGCGCGGGGCCGCGTCTTCTGGTCAATTACGCGCCCGATCCCAGGCCCCCTCATGGACGACGCCATCAAACCAGCGGCCGCGCCGAGCGAGCGCGCCGAAGCCAAACCCGCCGTCGATCCGCATCGGCCGCTGGTATTGGTGTGCCTGATGCTGGCGCTGTTCATGGCGGCGGTGGAGGCGACCGTGGTTTCGACCGCGATGCCGCGCATCGTCGGCGCGCTCGGCGGCTTCCCGCTCTATAGCTGGGTGTTCTCGGCCTTCCTGCTGCCGCAGGCGATCACCGCGATCCTCTACGGCAAGCTCGCCGATCTGTATGGCCGCCGGCCGGTGCTGTGCTACGGCATCGTCCTTTTCCTCGTCAGCTCGATCGCGTGCGGTTTCGCCTGGTCGATGCCGAGCCTGATCGTGTTCCGTCTGATCCAGGGGTTTGGGGCGGGCGCGATTCTGCCGATCGCCACCACCATCGCCGGCGACATCTACACCCAGCAGGAGCGCATGCGGGTGCAGGGCCTCCTGTCCGCGGTGTGGGGCTTTGCCGCGCTTATCGGCCCGCTGGTCGGCGGCATCATCGTGCAGAGCCTGTCGTGGCGCTGGATCTTCTGGATCAACGTGCCGTTCGGCGTGCTCACCGTCGCCGGCCTGCTGTTCTACTATCGTGAGCGGGTGAAGCGTCGCGAGGCGCGGCTCGACGTGCTCGGCGCGGTGTTTTTCGCGGTGTCGGTGACGGCGCTCCTCCTGGTGCTGATCCAGGGCGGACGCGAATGGGCGTGGAACTCGATACCGATCTTCCTCCTGCTGGCGGCGTTCGCGATCTGCCTGGTCTTGTTCCTGTGGCAGGAAAACCGCGCGCCGGAACCGATCCTGTCGCTCGGCCTGTGGCGGCAGCGCCTGGTCGCGGTGTGCAACGCCGCGACCATGATCGCCGGCATGGGCATCATCGGCGTCAGCGCGCTGATCCCGACCTATGTTCAAGGCGTCATGGGCAATTCGGCGATCGCCGCCGGCTTTTCGGTGACGGCGCTGTCGGTCGCCTGGTCGGTGGCGTCGGCAGTGTTCGGCCGCATCGCGGCGCTGATCGGCGGCCGCGGCGCCGCGCAACTTGGCGGCGCCAGCTGCATGTTGGGCGGCCTGGTGTTCTATTTGCTCAATCCGGGCCTGAGCGCCGTCTTTCCCGGCATCGGCTCCTCGTTGTTCGGCTTCGGCATGGGGCTGCTCACCACCACCTCGACGGTGATGATCCAGTCGAGCGTCGACTGGTCGAAGCGCGGCAGCGCCACGGCGTCGAACATATTCTCACGACTTCTCGGCAGCACGCTCGGCGTCGCCATCCTTGGCAGCTTGCTGAACAACAGCCTGGAGCATGAGCTCGCCGGGTCGGGCATGGGGCACGTCACCCTCGACAGCATGCGCGAGCTGTTGCAAAGCCGCGCCGCCGGCCAGATCGAGCCGCATCAATTCGCCGTGCTGCAGCATGCGCTCGATGTCGGCTTGCACCACACCTTCCTTGCCGTGATGACGGTGTCGGCCCTCGCTTTCGGGATGACGCTGTTCCTGCCGCGCCGCGCGATCGGGAGCTACTGAGCCTCCGCCGGCTCCGGCACCTTGTCGGCATGGACGCGCGTCTCCGCGGCCGGCGCCGCCGCCGCCTCGGCGACGTTGCTGTTCGCCGGCTCGGCGCACATGATTTCCGACGCCAGCATCACCGGCGCCTTGTTGCGGGTCAGAGTCCGTTCCAGCCAGTCTTTCCACATCTCGCCCTCCCGCCGTGTCGCGATTTCGGGAGGCGGCAATAAAAAAGCCGCCTCGCTGGTCGCTGGCGGCTTCGTCTCGGGGTCTACCCCGGGCTAAACCTCGGGTTCGACTCCAAAAAAGCCGCGCGCCGGCGACGCTTGGTGCCAGCGCTTGAGACAGATCATGGTGTCGAAAATCTTCATGGCGAAACTATGCCCGATCTGGGGCGATATGGCAATAACGACATAGCGTCCGACACGAAATTGAAACGTGGCTGCGACGTCGCCGTCATTTCACCAGCCGCGGTGGCGCCGGGGGCAGCGGCAACTCCTCCGCCTCGCCCTCGATGATCCGATCTTCGGCTTGAACCGTGAACACCGGCAGCGGCCCCGGCACCGGCTTGCTGGGCTGAAATCCCCAACGTCACCAAGGCGCGCGCCCGCGGCAACAGCGATCAATTCACCGAGCGCCCGAAATCGTCGAAATTCTTCGCCGCCCGCTTGATGCTCTCGCCGACGCTATCGGCCTTGTCGAGCGCGACCGCGATGCCGTCGAGCAGATAACGCGTGCGGTCGACGATTTTTTCGTGGTTCTCGATCTGGTGGGCGAGGGAGATCTGCGCCGACGCGACCTGCAAGACGCTGTAGAGCGCGCTCGGGCCGCCGACGACGATATCCATGCCCTTGGCGCGCTCGCGGAACGCCGCGTCGGCGCGGGCCAGCTTTTCCATCGCCGCGTCGTTGGGCAGGAACATCATCATCAGCACGCGCGGCGCGCCGTCGCCGCGGCCGGCGCCGCGCTGCGCCGCCAGCACCGCAGCGCGATAGTTCTTGTCGTCCAGCGCGCGCAGATGGCCGTTCATGGTCTGCGCGAAACGGGCATAGGCCGCGGCCTCGTCCGCGCTGCCTTCCGCCGCCGCGATATCGAGCAGGAATTTCGAGGCCTTGCAGTCGATCACCAGGACATTGTCGCCGGGCAGGAACACCACCGCGTCGGGCCTGAGGCGCTTGCCGGTTTCCTCGTCCTCGGCGGTGTACTGCAGCACATAGTCCCGCGGCGTCTCGAGGCCGAACGACTTGAGGGTATTGCCCAACACGATTTCGTTCATGGCGCCGGCGCTGCCGGGATTTTCCAGGACGCGCTTCAGCGTGTCGACGATTTCGCCCTTTTCCTTCAATTGCGCGTGGAGAGTCACGACGATATCGGCGAGGTCCTTGAAATTCCGGGTCAGGTTGTCGCTGGTCTCGCGCGTCTGTTCCGCGGCCGCCTTGCGCGCGGCTTCGGTTTCGCGCTTGTGGTCCTCGAGCAGTTTCGACGACACGCTCTGCGCCGCTTCGAGCGACGCCGCCTTGGCGGCGTCGCGCACCGCGTCGATGTTCTCGCGGCGCAGCCGTTCGGCCTCGTCGAGACCGCGCCGCATCGCGGCCAGCTCGGCGCGCGTCGCCGCTCGCTTCTTCGCGGGCGCGGAGATAGAACAAGGCAAGCGCCACGGCCGCGGCGAGCGCCGCGACCACGACCGCAATCAGCGCAATTTCCATCGCGCCATGTTAGGACAATTCGCGCGCCGTCCCAAGGCTTGCGTCAGGCGTGCGCGATCAGCTCCCGCATCGCCTCGGATTCGAACTCGACCTCGGCGATCCGGCCTTTCACCACGTCGCCGATGCTGACGATGCCGGCAAGGGCGCCGCGCTGCACCACGGGAAGGTGGCGGATGCGCCGCTCCGTCATCAGCCGCGCCAGATCGCCGACGCTGTCGGCCTCGGTGCAGGTCACCACCTCGCGGCTCATCAGCGTGGCGACGCGCATGCCGCCGATATCGAAACCCCATTCGGCCATCGCGCGGACAATGTCGCGCTCGGAGATGATGCCCTCGACGATGGCGTTGTCGCGGCTCACCACCAGCGCGCCGATGCCGCGATGGCGCATCACGGCCACGGCTTCCTCGATGCTGGCCTCGGGGCGGATCGTCGCCACGGCGCGGCCTTTATGCTCCAGGATGGTGCGAACGTTCATGGCTTCCTCCATCGCAACGCGGGAGTTGGAAGCCGGCTCGGGTCGGGCCGCTCCGGCACCAACCCCCCAATGAATCCCTCGCGACCTATTATGGGATGGCCTCGGCCGTCGGCAAGCGGATACACCTTAAATGCGATTCGTTCCGCGCAGTTTCGCCGCGCGAAAATCGCATGGCTTTTCGTGGCGGCGGGCGGCGCGCGCGGTTATGATCGCTGCAATTGATATGATAATTGGGAGGGAGGAATGGCGGTGCGGATGGCGGCACGAAAGGAAGCGGCGACAATCGCGCCGCCCGAGCCGGACCTCACGCCCGAGGAGATGTTGCGCCGCGCGGTGGCGATGCGGTCGGTTTTGCGCGAACGCCAGGACCAGACCGAGGCGCACGGCTCGATCCTGCCCGAGACCAACGACGCATTCATCAAAGCCGGCTTCTACCGCATCATCCAGCCGCGCCAGTTCGGCGGCTACGAGTTCGACATGGTCACCTTCGTCAAGGTGATGATGGAGATTTCGCGCGGCTGCCCGTCGAGCGGCTGGGTGCTGGCGCTGACCGCCGGCCATCCCTTGATCCTCGCGGTGTTCGACGACGAGGCGCAGTTCGACGCCTATGGCGCCGACGGCGAGTTCCGCTGTCCCGCGGTCGGCTCGCCGGCGATGATGACCCAAGTCGATGGCGGCTGGCGTTGCAAAGGCGGCTGGGACTACGCCTCGGGCTGCGACATGGCCACGCATCTTCTGGGCGGCGCGATGCGGATGGGGTCCGACGGCCATCCGATCCATATGCATGTGCTGTTGAAGCGCGAGGAATTTTCCATCCTCGACAATTGGCAGATGATCGGCATGCAGGGCACCGGCTCGAAGCGCGCCATCGCCGACAATGTCGTGGTGCCCGCGCACCGCGTCGTCGACTGGACCATTTGGCAGGCGCCGCCGGAACGCGACTTGAAGAACCGGCTGCTGCGCAACCCGATCTATCACGGTCGCAAATCGACTTTCCTCATCGGCGAGGCGACGGCGGTCGCGATCGGCATTGCGCGCGGCGCGCTCGACCTGTTCGAAGACATTCTGGCCAAGCCGCAGCGCTTCGGCGCGGGCGGCGGCACCCGCGTCGAGGTGCAGGAATATCAAGAATATTACGGGCTGGCGCGCGCCTGGATCGACACCGCGGAGAACGCGATGCTCCAGGTGGCGCGCGACTATACCGAGCATTGCCGCGCCTGGGTCGAGGACGGCGTGCCGTTCACCGACGAGGCCGACCGCGCCATGATTCTGGTCGAGCAGCATTGCGTGAAGCTGGCGTGGGAGGCGACCGATCTGCTGTTCACCTCCGCCGGCACGTCGAGCGGGCGCAAGGATTCGAAAATCGCGCGTCATTTCCGCGATCTCGCGGTGCTGCGGACTCACGGCACCATGCGCTACATGCGCACCGCGCCGAACGCGGCGCGGCTCCATTTCGGCATGCCGCCGCTGTCGCCGCTCTGATGCCGGACGAGCGGCTCGGCTTCATCGGCCTCGGCGTGATGGGCACGCCGATGGCGGGGCATCTCGCCAAGGCGGGCTATCGCCTCACCGTCTACGATCTCGACCCGGAAGCGTCGCGGCGGGTGGCGGCGCCTTACAACAACGTCGCGGTTGCGCATTCGCCGCAGGAGGTCGGCGCGGCGTCGGACATCGTCATTACCATGCTGCCCTCCGGCAACGAGGTGCGCGCGGTCGCGCTGGGCGATGCCGGGCTGCGGCAGGGGCTGCGCGCCGGCGGCCTGCTGCTCGATACTTCGTCCGCCGAGCCGTGGCACACGAGAGACGTCGCGGCGCGCCTCGCCGAGAGCGGCATTGCGATGGTTGACGCGCCGGTCTCCGGCGCCGAGCCGGGCGCCAAGGCCGCCGAGTTGGTGTTCATGGTCGGCGGCGACGCTGCCGACGTGGCGCGGGTGCGGCCGCTGTTCGAGGTTCTGGGCAAGCGGCATTTCCATCTCGGCCCGGTCGGCTCGGGCCATGTCATGAAGGCGATCAACAATTTCATTTCCGCGATTACCCTGATGGCGACGACGGAAGGACTGATCGCCGGCACCAAGAACGGACTCGATCCCGTCGCCATGAACGATGTGATCGACGTCGCGACCGCCGGCTCCTGGATCAGCCGCACCCAGTTCCGCCAGCGCATTTTCAACGGCCGTTACGACGACGCGTTCAAGCTGGCGCTGATGATGAAGGACATCAACATCGCCGGCCGCATCATCGCTGATGCCGATCTGGATTTGCCGCTGTCGGCCGAGGCGCAACGCCTCTGGGCCGCGATTCAATCGCGCCAACCCGCCGACGCCAGCCTCAGCGAACTGGTGCGCGCGCTCGAGACCAAAACCGGCGTGGAACTGAAATCAAAAGCCAAAGAATGAACCTCCGTCCCGGCGCAGGCCGGGACCCACGGTGGCGGCGAGCTCGGCCTTGATGTTTTTCGTCTACATCCTCGCCAGCAAGCCCCATGGCACGCTCTACATTGGCAGCACGACCGATTTGGTGCGCCGCGTCTGGGAACATCGAAGCAAGGCGGTACCAGGGTTCACTTCTCGGTACCGCCTCGGGCGGTTGGTATGGTTTGAAATACATGAAGAACTGGCGGCGGCACGCCGTCGCGAAAGCCAAATCAAGGAATGGAGGCGCGCGTGGAAAATCAACCTTATCGAGCGCGATAACCCACACTGGATTGACCTTTATCCGGGGCTGACACGGTAACGGAAGATATTGCGTTCCCTCGATGATCGTTCGAGGCCTTGGCCGAACGGCGACTCGGCGAAGCGGAGACTGTCCCAGCGGTGGGTCCCGGCCTTCGCCGGGACGGGAGCACTAATTATATTGGTTGCTACGCATTACTCAGCGGCCTCGGCCAGCGTGGGATAGTCCGTGTACCCCACGGCGCCCTCGGCATAGAAGGTCGCGGTGTTCCATGGGTTGAGCGGCGCCTTCAAGGCAAAACGCCGCGGCAGATCGGGATTGGCGAGGAACAACTTGCCGTAGGCGATGGCGTCGGCCTCGCCGGCGGCGAGCGCCGCATCGCCGCTGGCCTGGTCGAAGCCCTCGTTCGCGACATAGATGCCGCCGAACGCCTCCTTCAAGCGCGGGCCGAGGCGCGGTTCCGCGACTTTCTCCCGTGCGCAAATGAAGGCGATGCCGCGCTTGCCGAGTTCGCGGGCGACATAGGTGAAGGTCGCGGGCAGGTCGCTGTCGCCCATATCGTGCGCATCGGCGCGCGGGGCGAGGTGCATGCCGACGCGGCCCGGTCCCCACACCGACACCACGGCATCCGTCGCTTCGAGCATGAGGCGCGCGCGGTTCTCGATGGGGCCGCCGTAACGGTCGGTGCGCCGGTTGGTCTTGTCTTGGAGGAATTGGTCGAGGAGATAGCCGTTGGCGCCGTGAATCTCGACGCCGTCAAAGCCGGCGCGCCTGGCGTTGGCGGCGCCGTGGCGATAGGCCTCGATCACGCCCGGGATTTCGCCGAGATCGAGCGCGCGGGGCGTGACGTACGGCCGTTCGGGCCGGATCAGGCTGACATGGCCCTTGGGCTGCACCGCGCTCGCCGACACCGGCGGCTTGCCGCCGTGATAGACCGGATCGGAAATCCGCCCGACATGCCAAAGCTGCAACAAGATCTGGCCGCCGGCCCGGTGGACTCCGTCGGTGACGACGCGCCAGCCCGCGACCTGTTCGTCCGACCAGATGCCCGGCGTGTGCGGATAGCCGACGCCTTGCGGCGTCACCGACGTCGCTTCGGCGATGATCAGCCCCGCCGACGCGCGCTGCACGTAATAGTCGCGCATCAATTGGTTCGCCACGCGGCCCTCGCCGCTCGACCGGTTACGCGTCAACGGCGCCATCAGGATGCGGTTCGGCAGGCGGAGATCGCCGATGGCGATCGGATCGAATAGAGACGGCATGACGGTACGAGTCCCCCGGACCTGCGACGATTGCAACGCTATTTGGGGCATGGACCCCGCCGCCACAAGCAACGCCTCATGGCGTTGCGCGCTCTGCATGGCTGGCCGAACTCCACCGGCAACGGCACGAGCGTCAGCCCCAAGGCCCAACCGACATAAAAGCGGGCGTCGACGAAAAAATCCGTCCAACCGTAGAACTGGCCGGCATGCCCGCCAAAGGCGTCGATCGCCCGCGCGACCGGAAGCCAGACCAACGCCACCGCCAATACCCTGACGCCACAGCGAACGAAGGCGCGCTCGCGGGGCGGCCGCCGCAACTCGCGATAGCCAAGTCCGAGAAGCGCGAGCGTCGGTACTTCGGTGGTGACGATGGTTGCGGCCGGCCAGCCGAACAGCCAGCCGGCGACCACCGGCGAAACGGCGCCCAGAATGCCGAGCGGCCATGCGACGCGGCGGTCGCCGACGCCGTGCCAGGCCAGCGTCACCGCGATCGGCACCGCCGCCCATGCCGCGGTCAACCGGATACCGGCCGTCAAGGCGCTGTCGCCGACATGCTGCCGGCCGCCGCCGGAGATCAGCGCGATCACCGCGTCGTGCAGCCCGACCGAGACGATGGCGAACATGAAGCTCAGCACGGCGCCGTACAAGGCGTGGTGCGGCCGATCTAACGGCTCGAACGGACGCGAGCGGTTCAACAGCGCGCGGGCGCTCTCCATCACCGGCTCGATGAAAAACGCCAGAACCAGACCGATGAGGACGGCGGAGACCAGATCGGCCCAGCTCGGATGCGCCAGCGCGATCTTCAGGCCCTGCCAGATCAATTCCGGCGCGGCCGAGGAGATGCCGATCCAAAGCGCCGAGATCAGCGCCCACAGCACCGGCACCGCCGCGCGGGGCGGGCCGAGGGAAAGCCAGCCGTGCGGGACGCGAGGCATGGCGCCGCCCGAACGGGATCAGGGAGCGGCGGTCGAAATGTCGGCGAGCGTCAACACCGCGTTGCGGTGCTGGATCGGCGTGTAGGTGAATTTCGCTTTCATCGCGTATTCGGAAATCGAGTCCCAGATGGGGATGTTGGCGACGTCGTCGTGGACGATGCGCATCGCCTGGCGCACCAGCGCCGCGCGCTTCGCGTTGTCCGGCTCGTGCAGCATCTTGATGATGGTCGCGTCGAGCTCGGGGTTCTTGTAGTTGCTGACCGGGCCGGAGGAGAGGTACATGAGGCCTACCGACTCGGTTGGATCCATGCCGGTATTGGTGATCGGCACCGCCATCACACCGGCATAGACCTGGTGCGTGTCGGTGGCGCTCCGCCGCAGCATCGCCATCACCTTGGTTGGATCGAGGCCCTCGGGCGTCGCGGTGATGCCGACATTCTTCAAATAGAGCGCGACCGCTTCCGCGGTTTCACGAATGCCGTAGAACGTGCCGGCCCAGTAATAGAGCGGCATGGTGAAGCCGTTGGGATATCCGGCCTCCGCCAGAAGCTTGCGCGACAGCGCCGGGTCGTAGGTGAAGTTCTTGAGGTCGGGGTCGTAGCCGAATTCGCCCTCGGCCAGCTCCGGATAGCGTTTCGGAATCCCTTGCAGCAGCCCCTTGACGATCGCGTCGCCGTCGATGGCGTGGGCGATGGCGAGCCGTACTCGGCGGTCGTGCCAGGGCGAGTCCGGGTTGTTGAGCTGAAACTGCATGGTGCAGACCGGCCAGGACTCGGCGCCGACCACGCGGTACCCGTCCTTCTTCAAGTCGGGGATCGCGGGGTAGGGGGTATCCATGATCAGATCGACCTCGCCCGCCTTGAGCTTGGCGACGCGCGTTTGTTCGTCCTTGACGAAATACATCCGCGCGGTCCGCACCTCGGGCCGCTTCCCATAGTAATTTTCCGACGCGGCGAGATCGACATATTGCGCCGGCTTGTAGTCGACGAATTTATAGGGGCCGATGCCGTCGGGATGCGCCACCGCGTAGGCTTCGCCCTTGCGGCCGAAATACGCCTTCGACACCAGGTTGACGATGGCCGAGTTGAAAAAGCCGAAATAGGGCGTGTTGAAGGTGAAACGCACGGTGTAGCGGTCGAGCGCCTCGACCTTGTCGACGAGCTTGGTGTCGCGGCGGTACATCGGCGAATGGGCGGCGATGCGGTTGAAGCTGAAGATCACATCGTCGGCGGTAAGCTCGTCGCCCGACTGGAATTTGACCCCCGGCTTGATCTTGAACGCGATGGTGTGCCAGTCGGGCGAAATGGTCCAATCGGCGACCGATTTTACCGGCTTGTTGTTGGCGTCCATGCGCCATAGCTGCTCGTAGATGTTCTGCAGCACGACATAGGAACCGCCCGGGTCCTTGGTCGAGGTGATGTCGAACGTGTCGGGCTCGGTCGGGGTCGCCGCGGTGAAATAGGTGATCTCGGACGCGCCGGCGGGCAGGGCAAGGGCGGCGAACACCGCCGCGGCAAACAGGATTCGTTTCATTGGTTCTCCCGCCCTGCGTCCCTCGACTGTGCGCTTCGCGCACGCTCGGGATGAGGCACATTTCTTGATGCCATCGACAATATCTCCTCACCCTGAGCTGGCGCGAAGCGCCAAGTCGAAGGGCGCACGACGGGAATGCAGGGGCGCGCTAAACATCCAGCCCATAGAGCTTGGCCGCGTTGTCGTGGGTGATCTTTTTCTTGAGCTCGGGCGAGAGCTTCGACATCTGCCGTTCGATCGCGCCCTTGCTGTCGGGCCAGACGCTGTCGGGATGCGGATAGTCCGAGCCCCACATCAGATTGTCGGCGCCGTAGAAATCCACCAGCGCCATCGCGGCATGGTCTTCCTGGAAGGTCGGATAGATCTGCCGCTTGAACACCTCGGACGGTTTGTCCTTCAAGGGAATGCCGCCTTTCTCGGCCCAGTAATCCTTCGATTCCCATAGCCGCCAATGGCGGTAGTCGAGTTCCTCGACCACCCAGGGCAGCCAGCCGGTGCCGCATTCGGCGAGAACGATGCGGATTTTCGGATGCCGCTCGAGAATGCCCCAGGCGAACAGATCGACGAACGGGTCGAGGAACGCGCCGACGAAATTCTTGGTGATCGAGAAGGTGCCGGCATAGGTGCCCATCGCCGGATCGGGGCGAGGCGGCTTGCCGGCGAATGCGGCGACGTGGAACGACAGGATCATGCCGGTCTCCTCGAGTGCGTTCCAGAATTGCTCCCAGGCCGGATCGGAGATGCGCGGCTCGGCGCCGTTGAGTTGCAGGTTCGCCTGCTTGAAGCGGCCCTCCTTGGCGAGGCGCCGCAATTCCTTGGTCGCCGATTCCGGTCCCCAGGGCAGCATCGGCACGCCGAGGAAGCGCTCCGGCGCCGGCGAATCCGCGATGAACGCGGCGAGCCAATCGTTGTAGGCGCTGTGGCAGGCGTCGCGGAACTCGGCATCGTCGGCGAGGATCGAGGTGATCGGCCCGAACAGCGACTGGATATAGACGCCGTCGCGGTCCATATCCTCGAGCCGCAGCTTGAGATTGCCCGGCCGCATTTCGCTCGGGTCCCAATGGCCGCCGCGGTTGAGCGCCGTGAGGTACGGCGGCGGCGCGTTCGACGCCGGCGGCTTGATGCCATGCCAGCCGCCCCACATCTTACCGTCGCTGATCCAGTGGCCGCGCCCGTCGCGTTCCTCGATATGGGGCGCTCGCTCGGCATATTTCGCCGGCAGCCGCTTGGTCCAGACGTCGCGCGGCAAATAGCCGAGATCGAGATGATCGTCGCACGAAATCAACCGATAGCCGTTACCGCCCATTCTTCTTCTCCCCGATCACTCTGCCGGCACCAATTCCGGCGACTTGGCCGGCGGCGGCTCGACGATCACCTCGACGCGCATCGCGGCGAGCGCGTCCGGCGCGCCGTCGCGCTCGACGAACAGCGGATCGCGCCCGGCCGCGACATCGCGCACCGCTTCCAGCAACAGCCGCCGCATCAGCATCACCGGCCGGTCGGTGGTGCCGAGATGCTCCTGGCTGCGGTCGATGATCGCGCCCGGCCCTTGCGTTTCGGTCGCGAGCTTATCGTGGTCGAAGAAATTGCGGCCGACGCCGGCGAAGCTGACGCGGCGCATTTCCTCGCGGTCCTGGAGATGATGATTGGCGCGGGTGCGGCGCGAATAGAAGGTCTTCTGCTCGGCGAACAGCCTGTCGGTGACGAAGCCGTGGTCGAGCGCCCGCTCGCGGTTGAACAGCACCGTGTATTTCCAATGCGTGCCGTCGTCGATCGGCACGTGCCAATGAAGCTGATAGCCCGAATTCTCGTGCGGCGCCGGTCCCGATGCGGGATCGAACATCGGCACGCCGCCGAACGAGCCGCAATTCGGCATCATATGGTTGGTAACGCGGACATACTTGCCGCCGCCGGGCACGTCGCGCACCGTCTTGATGCGAAACCCGTACGTGGTCTCCTCGGGCTCGATACTGGGCGCCACGTCGTTCACCACCAGCGCGTTGCCGCGCGGATCGAGCGCCTCCTTCTGCGACAGATAGCGGTGCAGATAGGAGAGATGCTGCGGGTCGACATTGCCCTCGTGACCTTGGAGCCAGTTGCAATCGTGATGCAGCTTGCCGGCCCAAACGAATTTGGGATCGAGCCCGAAGAACTCGAATTGCGGCCGGCGCGGCGGTTTGCCCTGGCCCAAATAGGCGAAGATCAGCCCCGCCGCCTCGAAGCACGGATAGGCCGGATGGCGGATACGGTCCTTGAACGGGGTGCGCTCGCCCGGCTGATCGAGACAGCGCCCGTCCCCCGACAGGAGCCAGCCATGATAGATGCAGCGCAAGCCCCCATCCTCGACCCGGCCATAGGAGAGATCGACCAGGCGATGCGGGCAATAACGGCCGATGAGTTGCGGCGCGCCCGCCGGGATCGCGGAACAGCACCAGATCCTCGCCCATCGTTCGCACCGAAAGCGGCACGTCGGCTTCGAGCTCGCGCGCCAGCGCCACCGGCTGCCAATAGGCGCGCATCATGTTGCCGCCCGGCGTCCCGGGTCCGGTCAGGGTCAACAGGTCGTTGTCGCTCTTGCTCAGCATCGCTTTGTCCTCAGGCCAGCCCGGCCTTTCCTTTCAGCAACGGAAAGACGCGCAGCGGGTTGTCATGGACCATCGCCTTCTTGTCGGCGTCGGTCAGGAAATCGAACCGGTCGATCAGCGCCAGCACGTCGTCCGACGGCTTGCCGGTCTGCGGGTTGAGAATTGCGGTGCCGGAGCCGGGCGCCTCGGTGCCGAACACCATGCGTCGCGGCCCGTACTGGCGGATCGCCGCGCCCAGGAACCACGGATCGTAGGCGCAGGTGTCGAAGAACAGATTGCCGCTCCAATCGTGGCGCTCACCGCTCGTCACCGCGGCTTGGGTCGCGATCTGCGTGCCGACCTGGCCGCCGCCCTGCTCGCCCGAGGCGCCGATGCGCGGCGATTTCGGGTCGCTGGCGTCGAGCGTGTCGCCGATCTCGAGCAGGCGCCGGAGACAGCCGCCGCAATGGCACACCACGACGCGCAGTTTGGGAAAGCGCTTGAACACATCGCTCTGTTCGTACAGCAGCGTCGCGAGCGTCTCCTCGGTCATGTTGTTGTACTGGTAGGAATGGGGGATGCGCTCCACCCGGGGATCGCGGGTGATCGAGGGGTGGATGACCAGCGTTGCCTGCAACTCCTCGGCCGCCTCGTAGAGCGGGAACCAGGCCGGGTCGTCGACGCCCGGCGCCTGGCGGTTGGCGCCGGGGTCGGGATTGAGGATGGCGCCGACAAAGCCCAGGTCGCGCACCGCGCGGTGCAGCTCGGCGACGCAGGCCTTGATGTTGAGTTCCGGCGACTGCGGCAGCTGCGCCACCCCGGCGAAGCGGTTGGGATGGAGGTTGCACTGGCCGGCGATGGTGTCGTTGGTGGTACGGCTCCACGCCTCGACCAGAAACGGCCGCTCCCAATGCAGCATCGCCACCGGTCGGGGCGAGATCAACTGCACGTCGATGTCGCGCTCGTCCATCATCCGTAGATGCCGGTCGAGCGCCTGCTTCATCGCCGCCTCCGGGATGGCGAGCGCCGATTTGCCGGGCGTGCGCAGCGCCACCAGGTTCATGGCGTGGGCGCGGAAATGCGGCGGCGTCGAGAGATGGCCGTGCACGTCGATGACCGATACGCCCTTGTACACGGCTTGCCTCCCCGGGTTTGGCGCCAGTACATCGGCGAGGCCGCGCAGCGTCAAGCGCTACGACGGCATGGCCGCAAGAGCAGCGGCCATCGGGCCGCCGGCGGCGCGGCCCGGCCTCGGGCGGTTCCAGGGTTCGCGATGCGTGGCTATCGCAAGGGAGGGACCTGAGCCCCGGCCTTCGAACCGCACCGTATGCCTGGACGACCCCGAACCATGCCGCGGCACCTGTCGCCGGCGCCCGATCGGGTTGGTTCCGGAAAAATTATGTCGAGTGTCCGTCCTCCATTCCCGTTTCGGGCGGGCCGCCGGGGTTTGGCTGTTTCCGCTGATATTTGCAGCGAAAATACAGCCAGCTTCCAGCTATCCCGGCCCATGAAATGTATAAGAACATAACGGGAACGAAAAGTCAAGCACTTTGTTGCGCCGGAGCGCGATTTCGCGTTCCAAAGGGCAGCGAGGTCGCGAGCGGCCGGTCTAATTGTGCTGGGTGTTGGAGCGCGTGGTGGTTTTGTTGGTGGCGCTGGGATCGCCGGTGTCGCCGGTCCCGGTCGGCTGCGCGGTGCCCTCGTCCGCCTGGCCCTTGGCGGCGCCGTCGCTGATATGCTTGTTGTCGTCCGCGCGCACACCGGGCGCGGCCACGCCGAACGTCGCCGCCGCCAGCGCCAAAGCGCCCAACGCCAAAGAGAGTTTCATTTCCGCCTCTAGGTTGAGGGGAGGCGGGCCGTGCCGTTCCCGGTTGCCCGACGGCCGCGCGCGCCAGCCCTCGTCCCAATTCTTATGTGGCCGCGGCAGGGTTCATCCCTGCCGCGCGCCGGCGTCGCGGAGCATCGACTTCGCGGCGGGGCCGGGCACAATGGCCGTGGCAGAGCCGCCGCCCCGGAGGATTCATGCGCCAATCGACCCGCACCGTCACCGTCGCGACCGAGGGGCGCGGCCTTCATGAGATCACCTGCGAAATTGCGTCTGTTCTGGCCGAAACCGGGATCGAATCCGGCCTGTTGACGCTGTTCTGCCGGCACACCTCGGCGTCGCTGCTGATTCAGGAGAATGCCGACCCCGATGTCCGCGCCGATCTCGAAGCCTGGTTCGCGCGCGCGGCGCCCGAGGGCGACCCGCGCTATACCCACACCACTGAAGGTCCGGACGACATGCCGAGCCATATCCGCGCGGCGTTGACCCAGTCCTCGCTGTCGATCCCGGTTGCGGGCGGGCGGCTCGCGCTCGGCACATGGCAGGGCATCTATCTGTTCGAGCACCGGACCGCGCCGCACCGCCGCGAGGTCGTGGTGCATGTCATCGGGGAGCCATGAGAGGGAGGGCGGTGTTGCGCTCGACCCCGCCGCGGACTTGAGGGTGGGAGACGCCGCGGCGGCGGGCATGGCCCGCGGCTGACGGCGGTGACTGAACACCAGCCGGTCGCCCTCCGACACGTCATAGCCGATGCCGATGGCGACCACGTCCATCTGTTTCGCCCGCGTGATGGCGTGGGCGTCGTCGTCGCAGTGGATCCAGTCGGCGACCCGGACATTGCCGCCATGATCGAGCAGTTCGACAAGATACAGAGACATGACGGCACGATGGCAGGCGGCGGCCGCCCGCGACTTGATCTGGATCAATGACCTCGTCCGCGCGGGCGAATGCCCGCCGTGGCGCGGTGTCGCGCTCAGGGGCAGATCGACATTTGCGGCGGCCCGAGATGCAGCCGCCCGCGATCGTCGTCGTTGAGCTCCTCCAGCATGCCGTGGTCGCCGCCGCAGGCCTGCTCGTTATAGGCGACCTCGCCCGGCTTGGGCGCGCCCGGAAGGAAAGCGGGGCGGCGCGCATCGGCGCTGGCGATGCCCTGCGGCGTCGGCGGCGGCACCGCGCAGCCGGCGAGACACAGCGCCAGCGCCGCGACGATACCGGCGCCGAGGCGTCGGGCGCTCATCGGCAGATCGACATTTCCGGCGGGCCGAGCCGCGGCGCGCCGCGCAGATCGTCGTACCATTGCTCGGCCATGCCGTGATCGCCGCCGCACGCATTGGGGTCATAGGCCAAGTCGCCCGGCTTGGGCGCGCCGGGCAGGAAGGTGCGCTGGTAGAACGCCTCCTGTTCCGCCTTGACCCGCGCCACGTCCTCGGGCTTCGGCGCGCAGGCGCCGAGGGCCAGGAGCGCGAGGCCCGCGAGACCCAGGCTCAGCGGACGCGACGTGGCGGCATGGATTCTCATGCCGCCAACGCTACGCCGGCCGCTGCCCGAATCCATTAAAAACGGTTTGAAACTATCTCCCCTCTCCGCGTTGCGGAGAGGAAGGGGCCCACGCCGTAGGCGTGGGAAGGTGAGGTGTTCGCTACCGGTTCTTTGCTTAAACGGTGGCCTCGACTCCATCTAACAAGGCGCGGATTTCCCGGACCGCTGTTCTTAATTTTTCGGGGTTGTTAGCGAACTCGCTTCTTCCAGCCTATTGCCACCTGATAGACCCGTTCTTCCATCCTTCGTAAACAGCGAATCAAGACGCCGGAGGTTCATAAGTTTCATTCGGACGCCGTTTTCGTTTCGAAACGTGCCAATTCCTTCTCGACCTTGCATCTTACCGAGTTCTACGTAGAAAGGCGGAAAGTTCGGCGACGTCGGCATCGCCCCTGGCGATCGATTCACCGCGCAACTTCAAATACAAATCCAGCGCGAGAATAAGCTCGTTGCGTGACCATACCGGATTGCCCGATGGGCCACGTGCATCATCATCGGTACCGTGGACGGTCGAACGCGGTTTGCGGACCTTCGTCTTCGGCGGCTGGAGTTCCGCAGAACGCTCCGCGATCGCTCTCTCCATGTCGCTGTCGTATTTCCCTAGCCGCCGGGCATTGGCCACCAATTGCGCAAGGCCTTCCCGGCGTGGAATTTTGGCGATCATTTGTTTGGTTTTTTCGTCCATGATGCCCTCGCAGATGAAAACGGCAATTTTACACCACCCCGACGAATGTCGGGGTCCACCGATCCGCTGAACTCGAAGACGAGCCCAAAGAAAGGCACCGCCGCAAATTTCCCGCGGTGACCCGGCGCACAGGGCTGTTCCCCTTACCTGCGTAATCCCCACATAATGGGGAAGCCATTCTGATGCATTGACGCATCCCAAGAAGAGTGGCGGGATGGAAACCATGCCGGAAGATGTCTCGCCCCTGAGCCCGCCGCTGCCCTTCAACAAGGGCGGCGATCCCACCCCCCACCCGAGCGAGCCAGAGGTTCGCTCTTCCTCCCCCTCACGGGGGGAGGGGGGTAAGTGAGCAAGCCGAGTTGGCGCTGGCGCCGCATGCCGGCGCGAAGGCGCTGTCGGACGAGGCGAGCAAGGTCTCGCTCGACGACGTCTACACCAACACCGACGGCACGGCGTTCTTGAACGGCATCCAGGCCCTCGTCAGGCTGCCGCTGGTGCAGGTGGCGCGCGACCGCGCCGCGGGTCTGCACACGGCGGGCCTGGTCACCGGCTATCGCGGCTCGCCCTTGGGCGGCTATGACCTCGCCCTCGGCAAGGCGAAGCGCCATCTCGAAAAAGCCGGCATCGTGTTCCGCCCGGCGGTGAACGAGGAGCTGGCGGCGACCGCGCTCCAAGGCACGCAGGAGGCCGGCCTGTCGCCCGGCATCCGCTATGACGGCGTGTTCGGCATCTGGTACGGCAAGGGGCCGGGCGCCGACCGCACCGGCGACGCCTTCAAACACGGCAACGCCATGGGCAGCGCCGCCAACGGCGGCGTGCTGTGCATCGTCGGCGACGATCACGGCGCCAAATCCTCCACCATCCCGCACCAGTCGGAGCACACCTTCGCGGCGGCGACGATTCCGGTGCTGTACCCGTCCTCGGTCCACGAGTTCGTGCGCTTCGGCCTGTTGGGCATCGCGATGTCGCGCTATTCGGGCTGCTGGGTGGCGATGAAGACCATCGCCGACACGGTCGAGAGCACCGCGACCGTCGATCTCGCCAACGAGCGGGTCGACATCGTGATTCCGAGCCAGGAAGAGTTCGCGATCCCGCCCGACGGCCTCAACTACCGCTGGCCCGACGACCGTTGGACCCAGGACCATCGGCTGCAGAACTACAAGGCCTATGCCGCGCTCGCCTTCGCGCGGGTCAACAAGATCGACCGCGTGGTGATCGATTCGGCCAAGGCGCAATACGGCATCGTCGCCTCGGGCAAGTGCTACGAGGAGACGCGCGAGGCGCTGTCCTGGCTCGGCATCGACCAGGCGATGGCGGAGACGATCGGCCTGCGCCTCTACAAGATCGGCATGCCGTGGCCGCTTGGAGCCGCACGGCGTGCGCGAGTTCGCCAAGGGCCTGACGGAAATCCTCATCGTCGAAGAGCGCCGCGAGATGGTCGAGAACCAGATCAAGCAGGCGCTGTTCAACGTGCCGTCCGACACGCGGCCGCGCATCGTCGGCAAGTTCGACGAGAACGACCATCCGGTGTTCCCGCTCGACGCCGAGATGCCGGCCGAGGGCATCGCCGAGATTCTGGTGTCGCGGCTCCTCAAGCTCGACCTGCCGCACGACACGCGCAAGCACCTGGTCGAGGCGATCGAGGTCTGGCACCGCCGCCGCAAGCTGCTCGACAAATACCTGCCGCCGTCGTTGCGCACGCCGCATTTCTGCCCGGGCTGCCCGCACAACACCTCGACCCGCGTGCCGGCGGGAAGCCGCGCCTCGGCGGGCATCGGCTGCCACTTCATGGCGACCTGGATGGACCGCAACACCGAGACCTTCACCCAGATGGGCGGCGAAGGCGCCAACTGGCTCGGCGTCGCGCCCTTCACCGACGAGAAGCATATTTTCGTCAATCTCGGCGACGGCACCTATTTCCACAGCGGCATCCTGGCGGTCCGCCAGGCGGTCGCCTCGGGCGCCAACGTCACCTACAAGATCCTGTTCAACGACGCGGTCGCGATGACCGGCGGCCAGATGATCGACGGCACGCTGACCGTGCCGCAACTGACGCATCAGCTTCGCGCCGAGGGCGTCGGCCAGATCTATGTGCTGTCGGCGCACCCGGAGAATTACAAGGGCGCCGATTTCGCGGCGGGCACGATCCTCAAGGAGCGCGACGCCATCGACCGCGTGCAGGAAGTGCTGCGTGAGATTCCCGGGCTGCACCGCGATGGTCTACGACCAGACCTGCGCCACCGAGCTGCGCCGCAAGCGCGTGCGCGGCCAGCGCCCGATGCCGACCGAGCGCGCGCTCATCAACAGCGGGGTGTGCGAAGGCTGCGGCGATTGCTCGGTGCAATCGAACTGCATCGCCATCGAGCCGCTCGAGACCGAGATGGGCCGGAAGCGCGCCATCGACCAGAATGCATGCAACGTCGACCTGTCGTGCCTCAAAGGGTTCTGCCCGTCCTTCGTCACGGTGAAGGGCGCCGCCTTGCGCAAGGGCACCGGCATGGCGCTGCCGAGCGCGACCCTGCCGGAGCCGAGCCTGCCGGCGCTGCCCGCGGGCATCGCCGCCTACAATGTCGCGGTCGCGGGCGTCGGCGGCACCGGCGTGCTCACCGTCGGCCGCGTCATCGGCATGGCGGCGTCGCTCGACGGCGTCGGCTCGCTGGTGCAGGACGTGTCCGGCCTCGCGCAAAAAGGCGGCGCGGTCATTTCGCATATCCGGCTGGGGCAGCGCGCGGAGAATATCGCGGCGCCGCACATCCCCTTGGGCCATGCCGACCTGCTGCTCGCGGCCGACCGCGTCGTCGGCTCGTCGCGCGAGGCGCTGACCCTGGTGTCGCCGCAACGCAGCCTCGCCATCGTCGACGCGCACAACACGCCGGTCGCGAATTTCATCTTCGACCGCGACTTCAATTTCCGGCAGAAGGATTCGCTCGGCGAGATCGAGGCCTCGACGCGCGGCGTGATGACGTTCGATTTCCACCGTCTCGCGGTGAAGGCGCTGGGCGACGAGATCGCGTCGAACCTGATGATGATCGGCTATGCCTATCAGCGCGGATTGCTGCCGATCTCGGCGGGCGCGTTGCGGCGCGCGATCGAGCTCAACGGCGTCGCGGTGCCGTTCAACCTCGCCGCGTTCGAGTGGGGCCGCCACGCCGCCGCCTATCCCGACAAGATCGCGGCGCTGCTGGATGTCGAAAAGAAGAGCCGCGCACTCGATGATCTATCGCTCGACGAGGTGATCGAGCATCGCGCCGCGCATCTGACCGCCTACCAGGGCCGCGGCCTCGCGTCGCGCTACCGCAAGCTGGTCGACAAGGTGCGGGCGCGGACGCGCACCGTCGGCGCCGGCGACGAGCTCGCCCGCGCGGTCGCGATCAACTACGCCAAGGTGCTCGCCTACAAGGACGAGTACGAGGTCGCGCGCCTGTTCCTCCATCCCGACTTCAAGAAGCAGATGGCGGAGACGTTCGACGGTTCGCCCGCGGTGACGTTCCACCTGGCGCCGCCGCTCCTGGCGAAGTTCGACAAGAATCTGGGCCGGCCGCGCAAGATGAAGTTCGGGTCGTATCTGTGGCGCGTGTTCCGGTTGCTCGCGGCGATGAAATGGCTGCGCGCGACGCCGCTCGATCCCTTCCGCTGGTCGGCGGAGCGGCGGCGCGAGCGCGCATTGATCCGCGCCTACGAGCAGGGCATCGACCGGATGCTGGCCAAGCTCAACACCGAGAACGTCGCCGCCGCGATCGCCATCGCGTCGGCGCCGGACACGGTGCGCGGCTTCGGCCCGGTGAAGCTCAAATCGCTCGACGCGTTCGACCGGGGATGGCCGGCGCTGCTTGGCCGCGCTCGACGCCCCGGCGCCGCCCGCCGCCACGCCGGCGAAGGAATTGGAACCGGCCGAATAACAAAAGAAAATTTGAACCGCAAAGACACCAAGGCACCAAGTTAATCTCCTCATACCGGCGAAAGCCGGTATCCACGGTGCGGCGGCACGGTCGGATCCCGATTTTCGTCCGGGTGGCGACGCCCTTGTTGTCTCTTGGTGCCTTGGTGTCTTGGTGGTTAAGCTGCGCCAACACCAATCGGGGAGGGCGACGATGCTGTTGAGCACCGACCGGATTCTCACCACCCATGTCGGCAGCCTGCCGCGCGGCGAGGCGATCAGCGAGCTGCTGATCGCGCGCGAGGCCGGCGACAAGATCGACCAGGCCAAATTCGACGCGGAACTGGACAGGGCGGTGCGCCACGTCGTGGCGAAACAGAAGGAAGCCGGCATCGATATCGGCAATGACGGCGAGCAGCAGCGCGTCGGCTTCCAGACCTACATCCCGCAGCGCATGTCGGGCTTCGCCGGCGAATCGAAGCGCCGCCGCGGCCGCGACTACGAGGAATTTCCCGAGCTGCTGGCGGGCTTGGCGCGCCGCTTCCCGCGCCCGTCGCGCACCCAGAATGCGCCGGAGGCGCAGGCCGAAATCCATTACACCGGCGACGCCGCGCTCAAGGCCGAGATCGCGCGGTTCAAGAGCCGCGGTGAAAGACCTCGACGCCTTTCCCGAATCCTTCATGACGGCGCCGTCGCCGGGCATCTGCGCCTCGACCATGCTCAACGCCTATTACGACAGCCACGAGGCCTATCTCATGGCGCTGGCGCACGAGTTGGCGCACGAGTACCGCGCCATCGTCGAGGCCGGGCTGGTGCTGCAAATCGACGCGCCCGATCTGGCCATGGACCGCGCCATGTTCCATCGCGACCTCTCCGACGCGCAGTTCGTGAAAATGTGCGAGCTTCAGGTCGCGGCCATCAACAAGGGCATCGAAGGCCTGCCCGCCGACCGCGTGCGCCTCCATGTGTGCTGGGGCAATTGGGACGGGCCGCACATCCACGACGTGCCGCTCGAACAGATTCTGCCGGCGCTTTATCAGTGCAACGCGGGCGCGCTGTCGGTCGAGTTCTCCAACCCGCGGCATCAGCACGAATACGAGGCGCTGAAGAAGCACAAACTGCCGGCACGCATGGCGCTGATCCCCGGCGTTGTCGATTCCACCAACAATTTCGTCGAGCATCCGCGCGTGGTGGCGCGGCGCATCGAGGAAGCGGTCGCGGCGGTCGGCGACCGCGAGCGCGTCATCGCCGGCGCCGATTGCGGCTTCGGCACCTTCACCGGCCGCGAATGGGTGGTGGCCCCGGTGGTGTGGCTCAAGCTCAAATCGATCCGCGATGGCGCCGACCTGGCGTCGCGGGCTCTGTGGGGCAAGAGCGCGGCGTAGCTACTTCTGCTCTGCCGGAATCTGCGCGGCGGGGCCGATGCCGACGATCTCGATCACCGCCTCGCCGTCCTTGGCGCCGTCATAATGAATCTCATGCGCGTAATGGGTGACGAAGCTCCCGGCCGGCATCGGCACGGTGCGGTCGGGATCGAATTTCGGCCCGGTGCCGACCCACCACGTGCCCGACAGCACGGTGATGTAGCGGTTGTTGGCGTGGTAGTGCGGGTGGCTCATCGTGTGCGGCGGCCAATGGATCATCTGGACGTAAAGCTCGCCCGGCTTCGCGCCGTCGCCGACGAGATTGGCGATCTTGAGCCCCGGGATGGCCGACACCTCGTGCCACGGAATTTGCGCCGGCAGATCGTAGACCACGGCCTTGGGATTGAGCTGCACCGGCGCGTCCGCCGCGGCCAAAAAGGGCACCAAGGTCGTTGCTGCGATAAGCCGTAAGAAGGTTGCCTTCATTGCCAGCTCCCTGCTTCGTCATGCCCCGGCTTGGCCGGGGTATCCACGAATGGGTTTGAGGAAAAAATTCGTGGATGGCCCGCCTTCGCGGGCCAAGACGAATAATTCTTGAGCGCCGTTATTCCTTCGCCAGCGCGTCGCGCATGCGGGCGTTCCAGTTCTCGACCTTGGTGAAGGTCGGGTCGCCGCGGCAGACGGACTTGGTCCAGCGCACGATCTCGTCGTCGGTCATCGACAAATCGAGCTTGTCGGCGTGCGGCTGCGATGTGTGGAACGGCGTGTCGAGATAGATCTCGACCGTGTTGCCCTCGGGATCGTCGAAATAGATCGACCAGGCGTTGCCGTGGCTGACCGGGCGGATGGCGGTGATGCCGTAGGCGACCACGCGCCGGTTCATCTCGCGCAGCTCGGCGAGGCAACCGACCTTGAACGACAGCTGGTTGACGGTGCTTTTCGGCGCGCGCTCCTTGCGGCCGGTCGCCAGAATAAGTTGGTGATGGATGGTCGGGTTGGCCGACATGAAGACAAAATCGTTGTTGAAAGTGAAACCGTGGCCGCTGTCGGTTTCGATCAGGCCCATGACCCCGACATAGAAATCGCGCATCTTTTTTATGTCGTCGACATAGATGCCGGCGTGGGTCAGCTGCGGGCGGATCGGCGCGGTCATCGCCTTACCCCAACGGGCCCTGGAAGGTCTGGTCGGCGTAGGTGTCGGAGAGCGGCGCCACCGTCTCCGGCCAATCGGCGCCGACCTTGCGGCGCAGCTCGGCGGGTCGCGGCTTCCCGTCCCAGCCGATCTGCTCCATGTAGCAATAGAGTTGCAGGCAATGCCCGTCGGGGTCGATGCAATGCGCGGCGTAATCGATGCCGGGATGGAGTTCGGGCGGGATCGCGTCGGTGAAGCGCACGCCGTTCTCCTTCAGATAGCGCACGGCATCGCGCAGCTGCTGGTAGGAGCCGACCTCGAATCCCATGCTCATGTTGGTGGTATGGGAGCTGAGGCCGAGCGTGTCGCGCAACGCGCGCGGCGCCAGCGTCAGACTGTGATGCTCGGTGCCGTTGCGAAGATAGAGCACGCGCTGGCCGCGATAGCTCGCCTCCTCGGTCTTGACGAAGCCCAGCGCCTCGGTGAAGAACGCTTCCGACGCGCCGATATCGTTGCAGAACAGGGCGATCGGCCCGATCCGCGTGATCTTGAACGGGCGCGGCAGCATGACGCCGCCGACATTGTATTTGGCCTCGCCGGTGTCGGCGACGCGCTGACCGGAGAAAATATCGACGCCGCGCGCGACCGCGTCGGCGACCTCCTGCTGCTCGTTGATCTGCGGCAGCGCCGGCTTGTCGTCGAAGCGCCGGTCGTACATGGCGCGCGGCTTGGAGCGCCCGTCCCAGCCGATCTGCTCCATGCCGTAATAGAGCTCGATGGTATGGCCGTCGGGATCGCGGAAATAGCAGTGCCAGTTGCTGCCCGGCATGTCGCGGCCGGTGCGGCGCATGTCGATGTTGCGGCCGCGCAGATAATCGTCGGCGCGGACCACCTCTTCGAGCGTGCCGACCTGCCAGGTGATCTGGTTCAAGGTGACGTCGCCCTGCGGTCCGGCATCGCCGAGGAACGCGCCCATGGTCTTGTCGGCTAGGAGGAAGGCGTGATGATCGGTGCCGTAGGTCAGGAAGAAAATGCGCGTGTCCTTCATCTTCGACGCGGCTTCCTTCATGAAGTCGAACATGCCGATGTCGATCTCGTCGGTGAGGCGGAAGCCGAACAGCCGCGCGTAGAAATCGACGCTGGCGTTGAGATTGCCGACATTGAAGCCGAAATGGCCGAGCCGCCGGATCTTGAAGGGCCGCGGATAGGTCACGCCGCCGACATTGTAACCGCCGTTGGATGCGCTCATGGCTGGTTCCTCCTGGAGGCGGATATTAGCGCGAAGTCACGCAAACCAACACCGTCATGGCCCCGCCTAAAG
The DNA here is from genome assembly GCA_963729845.1 of uncultured Alphaproteobacteria bacterium. Classification (GTDB taxonomy): domain Bacteria; phylum Pseudomonadota; class Alphaproteobacteria; order ATCC43930; family CGMCC-115725; genus JAATGI01. Next base: position 277,597 of record CAVSQC010000005.1, on the reverse strand, counting down.
CGGGCCATGACGGTGAGGAACTTCGCAACGGCCCATCGGGCATTTCCGCCATGGCCGTTCCGGCGCTACACTGCCCGTCCTGTCACGGGAGGAACGCATGGGCCAGTTCGAACCGATCGTCGGCGCCGAGGTACGGGCCAAGCTCGACCATCCCGTCATCGACGGCGACGGCCATATCGCGGAATGCCAGTTCGCGCTCGACGATTTCCTGCTTCAGGTGGCGGGACCGGAACTGACGGCACGGGCGAAGCGCGCCCTGCCCGCCGGCGGGCCGCACGGCTCCACGGTCAAGGGCTTCTGGTGGGGCATGCCGTCGGGCGCCCATACCTCCGACCGCGCGCTCGCCATGCTGCCGCGCTATATGCGCTCGCGCCTCGACGAACTCGGGTTCGATTTCGCGCATTGCTACACGTCGCTCGGCCTCGGCCAGGTCTATCTCCACGACGCCGAAATCCGCCGCGCGTCGTGCCGCGCGCTCAACATGATGTACGCCGACATGTTCAAGAGCGTCGGCGACCGGCTGCGCCCGGTCGCGGTGGTCCCGACCTACACGCCGCAGGAAGCGATCGAGGAGCTGGAATTCGCCGTCAAGGAGCTGGGCTTCAAGGCGGTGATGATCGGCACCGAGATCCGCGGCGCGCCGCGTCCCGCCGACGGCGGCGATCCGTTCCGCCATCCGACGCAATCGACCCGCTCGATCGTGATGGATTCGCCTTACGATTACGACCCGTTCTGGAAGAAGTGCATCGAGCTCAAGATCACGCCGGTGTGCCACACCTCGTCGCGCGGTCTCGGCATGCGCGCCTCGCCCACCAACTACGTCTTCAACCATCTGGGCGATTTCGCCGAAGGCGCCAATTTCTTCTGCCGCTCGCTGATCTTCGCCGGGGTGACGCGGCGGTTCCCGGGCCTGACCTTCGGCTTTCTCGAGGGCGGCGTCGCCTGGGCGCTCAACCTCTTGAACGACCTGATCGAGCATTGGGAAAAGCGCAATGTCGACGCGCTGCTCGAAAATCTCGATCCGGAGAAGCTCGACGTGCCGTTGCTGGAAAAACTGTTCGCCGAGTTCGGCGACGCGCATCTGACGCGCGCGCGCATCGCGGCGACGCCGACCGGCCGCTCCGATGTGCCGCGGCCGCCGCATTTCGACGAGTTTGCCGCCTGCGAGCTGCGGGAAATGTCCGATCTGAAAAAGCTGTTCGTCGATCCGTTCTATTTCGGCTGCGAGGCCGACGACCGGCTGATTCCGCTGGCCTTCAACCGCGAGCTCAACCCGCTCGGCCTGCCGCTGAAGCCGGTATTCGGCTCCGATATCGGCCATTGGGACGTGCATGACGCGCGCACCATCCTGTCGGAGGCCTGGGGCTTGGTCGACGCCGGCATGATCGACCGCGGCAATTTCCGCGATTTCACCTTCGCCAATCCGGCGATGATGCATTTGTCGATGAACCCGGATTATTTCGCCGGCACGGTGTTGGCCGACGAGGCCAAGAAATTGCTGGCGCAACGACACACCGCGAAAGCCGCCTGACATGCCCGACACCGCCGCCACCGCGCCGCCGCCGGTCTTCAATCCGCTGTCGCCGGATTTCATCCGCGATCCGTACCCGTTCTATCGCCAGCTCCGCGTCTACGATCCGCTGTGGCGCTCGCCGTTCGGCTATCGCCTGGCGACGCGTCATGCCGACATCGCCTTCATTCTGCGCGACCGGCGCTTCGGCAAGGCCTACGAGGCGCGCATGAAGAACCGCTATGGCGACAACGCGATGGCGGAGCCGGCGCTGCATGCGATGGGCCTGTGGATGCTGAACCTCGACCCGCCGGACCATACCAGGCTGCGCGGCTTGGTGGTGAAGGCCTTCACGGCGCGTCGCGTCGCCGATATGCGCCCGCGCATCCAGGCGATCGTCGATGCCGCGATCGACCGCATCGCGCCGCAAGGCGCCATGGAAGTGATCCAGGATTTCGCCTATCGCCTGCCGGTCACCGTGATTTGCGAAATGCTGGGCATTCCCGACGAGGATCGCGACCGGTTCGTCGAGAACGCGCGCGACGCGGCCGGCGGCCGCCTGCTCGATCCGGTGCCGATGACGCGCGAGGAACTCGACGACGCCAACGCGCGCAACGAATCGGCGATGGACTATTTCCGCGGCCTGTTCGCGCTGCGCCGGGCCGAGCCCGGCGACGACCTGACCTCCCAGCTCGTCCATGCCGAGGAGCAGGGCCAGAAGCTCGGCGAGGAAGAGCTGGTCGCCAACATCAATCTGCTGTTCGGCGCCGGGCACGAAACCACGGTCAATCTCATCGGCAACGGCTTGCTGGCGCTATACCGCAATCCGGCGCAGTTGCGGCTGTTGCGGGAGCGGCCGGAGCTGACCGCCAACGCCATCGAGGAATTCCTGCGCTACGATTCCTCGGTGCAGCTCACCGGCCGCACCGCGGCGCAGGACGTCGAGGTCGGCGGCATCGCGATCCAGGCGGGCGAGGGCGTGCTGTGTCTCCTCGGCGCCGGCAATCGCGATCCCGACGTGTATGACCGGCCCGACGAGCTCGACATCACCCGCGCCAAGATCGAGCCCTTGTCGTTCGGCGGCGGCATCCACCATTGCCTCGGCGCCCAACTGGCGCGCATCGAGGGCGAGGTCGCGATCGCGACCTTGTTGCGGCGCCTGCCGGGGCTGACGCTCGACGATGTCGACCGGCCGCAATGGCGGCCGACCTTCGTGCTGCGGGGCCTGACGCGGTTGCCGGCGCATTGGTGATCCGCGGCGAATTGTGGAAGACTTCAGGGGCGGTAACGACCCTGAGGACCGTCCGCCATGAGCGAAACCGCGAGCGCCGCGCCGCCAGTCTTCAATCCGCTGTCGCCGGAATTCATCCGCGACCCTTATCCGGTCTATCGCCGCATCCGCGAATTCGATCCGTTTTGGGCGTCGCCGTTCAGCTATCGCATCGTGACGCGATATAAGGACGTCAACGCGATCATGCGCGACCGGCGCTTCGTCAAGGATTTCATCGGCCGCGCCCGGCGCAATTACGGTGACGCCGCGGAGACGGAGCCGGTGCTGCGCATCGTGCGCCGCGCGATGCTGACGCAAGATCCGCCCGACCACACGCGGCTTCGCGCGCTCGTAGTCAAGGCCTTCACCGCGCGCCGCATCGAGGACATGCGGCCGCATATCCAGAACATCGTCGATAACGCGCTCGACCGCGTCGAGCGCGACGGCCACATGGACGTGATCGCCGATCTCGCCTTTCGCCTGCCGGTGACGGTGATCTGCCACATGCTCGGCATACCCGAGGACCATATCGAGCGCTTTATCACCGGTGCGCGGATGACCGGCCGCGCCATCGAGCCGATCCCGATGTCGCGCGCCGAAATGGACAAAGCCAATGCCGACCAAGCGGTGCTGCGCGAATATTTCACGGCGCTGTTCGAGCTGCGCCGACGCGAGCCGGGCGACGATTTGACGACGCAATTGATCCAGGCGGAGGAAAACGGCAGCCAGCTCACCGAGGACGAGCTGATCGCGAACATCCTGTTGCTGTTCGTCGCCGGGCACGAAACCACGGTCAACCTCATCGGCAACGGCTTGCTGGCGCTTTATCGCAATCCCGACCAGCTCAAGCTGGTGCGCGACCGGCCGGCGCTGATGCCGAACGCGGTCGAGGAATTCCTGCGTTACGATTCCTCGGTGCAAGTCACCTATCGCGTTGCGGCCGAGGACATGGACATGGATGGCGCCGCGATCAAGAAGAACGATTCGATCCTTTGCGTGCTCGGCGCCGCCAACCGCGACCCGGCGGCGTTCGACCAGCCCGACCGGCTCGATGTCGCGCGGCGGCGGATCAACCCGCTGTCGTTCGGCGGCGGCATCCACCATTGCCTCGGCGCGCAGCTGGCGCGGATCGAGGGCGAGGTGGCGCTGTCGACGCTGCTGCGCCGCCTTCCCGGCCTGACGCTCGACAATCTCGACCAACCCGAGTGGCGGCCGAGCTTCGTGCTGCGCGGCCTGAGGGCATTGCCGGCGCGTTGGTAGACGACCTTGAAACCTAATGCGGTTGCATCGAACCGCTCCCTTTAGTCCCTTTCCAACTGCTTTGATCGCATCCAATGTCGCGTGAAAGAACCTTCCCGGCACTTTGGACGCAGGCCTTCGGGCTTTCGCTTGGTATCGTCTCGGCGAATTTCATTATTGCTTCCTATTCCCCGGTCACCGCGTTTCCCTATGACGTGCTGATGTTTTTCGATGTTGGGGTTCGGACTTTTTCATGTCGGTGGATGGCTATGGCGAATATTCGGCGCGGGCCGCTTCATCGTCCCGCTGACGAGCGCGATTTTCGCCGTCATCATCGTGCTGTGCGGCGCCGTGGTCGGCGCGCGTCGGATCGCCCACCCCACGTCGCTTTGTCTTCTCTTTTGCGCGGTCATCGCTTTTGAAGCGTCGGCGCCTTCCACCTATGGCTGGTCCGTCTTCGCCATCTCCATGTCGGGTTTCTATAACCGCCTTTCCGTTGCGTCGATTGGCGTACTGTTCTTGCAGTCCTTCGTCCGGCCCGCGTCGCGAGGTCGCGTCGTCGAGGCGATCGTCGCGGCGGCGTTGCTCGACGTTTTGCTCCTGACGAAAATATCCGCCGTCCCTCTCGGACTGGCGACCATCGTCGCCGGCACGCTGTTCGCGGCGCGCCGGGCATTGGCTCCGCCCGCGGATTGGCGCCATGTGACGACCGTCATTCTACTGTTCGCGATCATGGCGGCCGTCGATTTCCTGGCAATGGGCATCCAGCCCGGCGCGGTAATTGCGGAATACCGGGAAGCCGCCGATGCCCGGAAAATGCTGGCATGGACCGACGGATTAGCACGACTGCTGCATAGTTGGGGCGTGTTCGTCACGGTTGTGCTTTTCGCGATCATCGGAATTGCGCGCGTTCGCGCAGGGGCAGCGAGGATCGGCCCAATTTCGATACTCATTGTCACCTATGTGTTCGTTCAACTCACGCTCAACGTGACCAACACGCAGCCGGCGACAATTTACCTGGCTCCGTTTTGCGCCATCGTATTTCTGCTCGCGATAAAGAATCCCGATGCTGACGGCGAATTGCCGACCATCGCGACGACGAGAAGCAAGACAGAGAACCTCCGAAAGGAAGTCATCCCAATCCTGATTTGCGCGCTGGTGTTGCTGCCTCAAATAGTCTCGTCATTCGTGGGCGCCGCGCTCGCCGGCGCTTCGGCCCTGGAACTAACGCATCCAGTCGTAATATCGGCGGGCAATGGGCTTTCGCTTCCGGTGCAGAATTTCGTGGATTACAAGGCCCCGGTGGAAAATTATGCCGCCACGATAAATGACGGACTGCTGGCCATCAAACGACTGAGGTTGTCCGGCGACGCGATCGCTTCTCTCGATTATGCCAATCCTTTTCCCTCGATGCTCGGTACGGTATCGCCAATAGGTGTCCCCGTGGTTTGGGCCATTGGGTTTATGGAGCCCATGGACAAGCCTTTGGCTTCCCGGGAGCTATTTGGGAATGCCTGCGTCGTGATGGTTCCCGACCGGCCGGTCGCGGTGGTTGATGGCAGCGCGGATTTTGTTATGACTTCGGCAAAGCCATTCCTTATGAAATCGTTCGCGCTGATCCAGGATGATCGCGACTGGAAAATCTATCGCCGAAGCTCGTGCCCATAAAACATCCTGCCTCGGGGGCGGAGATGGGAAGATATGGGTCCACCGCAACTAACATTGGCCAAACCTACGCCGCGGCGAGGATGAAACCGGCGCGCGGGAAATGCTGGTGGATGTCGCCGACCGCCGGATCGCTGCGCCCGATCACGATCTCGTCCGGCGCCAACGACAACAACTTGCCCGCGACCGGATCGCGCCCCGAATCGTCGGCGGCGACGGTGACGCGCGAGCCGAGCGCGGGCCCGTTCGGATCGCTCACCGGCGTAAGCGCGGCGGGCGCCGCCGCCTTGGCGATGGCCAGCGCTTCCTTGGCATCGGTCTCCGTCGGCGTGCCGTGACCGATGGCTTTGACGCGGTCGGCCCAGGCCGAGACCTTGGGAAAGGCCGCGAACAATTCCGGCCGGGGACGGCGCACGAACCAGACCATGTGATAGAGCGCGCAATCGGCCGCCGAGGGCCGCTCGCCGAGCAGGAACGGCCGCTTGGCGAGCGTTTCCTCGAGCCATTGGAGCTGCGCGCGATAGTCGGCGAGGAGCCGCGGCTCGGCGGCGCGGATGCGCTCCAGATTCACCTCCCGGCCGGAGAATTTGGCGCGGTCCTCGGCGAAGCCGGGCGGGAGCTGGCCGCCGGTCTTGGCGAAGGCGACGCCGACCGCCACGTTGAACAGGCTGCGCTCCGCCCACCAGGCGATGCCGTCGGCGAGGCCGCCGCTGCCGCCGGGATAGAGGGTCGGCTCCGGAATGCGCCGCTCCAAAGCGCGTAAGATCAGCTGCGTGTCGCAATAGACGTCGGCGCCGATCTGCATCACCGGCGTCTTGCGATAGCCGCCGGTCAGCGGCATCAGATCGGGCTTGGGCATGATCACCGGAATGATCACGCCGCGCCACGCGGCGTTCTTGATGCCCAGCGCAGTGCGCACCTTCTCCGCGTACGGCGACAGCGGGTAATGGTGCAGGATGATGTCGGCCATGCGATCCCCCTTGGCTTGCAGGCGGGCACCGTGCCGTCCGGCGCCGGCAATGGTCAAGGGCGGCCGCGCCTGATAGGTTTCGGCAACCGTAGTTGGCGGAGGAAACCATGAGCACGATCAAGGTCGAGGACGTCGCCTATGTGCGCTTCACCGCGCCCGATGTCGACGCGATGGAGGCGTTTCTCACCGATTTCGGCCTGGTGCGCGCGGCCCGCACCGACGACGCGCTCTATATGCGCGGCACCGGGTCCGAGCCCTACGCCCACGTCACGCAAAAGGGCGCGCCCGGCTTCGTCGGCGTCGCGTTCCGCGCCGGCTCGGTCGCCGATCTCGAAACCTTGGCGTGCGCCGAGGGCGCCACGGTCGAAGCGCTCGACGGTCCGGGCGGCGGCAAACTGGTGGTGCTGAAGGACCCCGACGGCCACCGGCTCGAAATCGTGGCCGGGCGCGAGCCCGCGGCGGCGATCGCGGTGACGCGCGAATTCCCCACCAACGACAGTTTCTTCTATCCGCGCCAGAACAATCCGAAGCGCGTCGGGCAGGGGCCGTCGCGGGTCAAGCGGCTCGGCCATCTCGTGCTCGGCGTCAGCGATTTCGCCCGCGCCGCCGACTGGTGGCGGTCGCGGCTCGGCTTCATCCCGTCCGATCAATGGCCCGAGGAGAATCCGCGCGGCGCCTTCATGCGCTGCGACCGCGGCGCCATGCCGGTCGATCATCATACCGTGGGGCTGGTCCAGGGCCCTGTCCGCTTCGGCCATGCCGCGTTCGAGGTCGCGGATTTCGACGATCTGATGCGCGGCAGCGAGCATCTCCGCGCCAAGGCGCGCCAGCACGAATGGGGCGTCGGCCGGCATTTCCTCGGCAGCCAGATTTTCGACTATTGGGCCGACCCGTGGGGCCATATCGTCGAACACTGGACCGACGGCGATCTGATGGACGCCGATTGGGGCACGCGCAAGGTCTCGCCCGAGATCGTGCGCGCGGTGCAATGGGGCATGGCCGCGCCCGCCGCGCGGCGCGAAACCCCGGCGCAACAATAGCCAATCCGCCTACTGCGCGGCGTTGGCTGTCTGATTGACGAAGCGCTGCGTCGGCGCGTCGAGCAGCGCGGACGCGCTCGCGGTGGCGATGCACGAACAGCTCGTCGCGCTTCACCGTCGCTTGCGGCGCCGGCGGCAGCGGGATTTCGTAATCGACCGGCCGGTCGTGGTCCGCCAGCAGCAGCGCCGGATTGTAGACGCTGTTGAACTTGAACAGGCTCTTGGCGAAATTGGTCTGGCCGCGCAGCAACAGCCGCGTCGTGATGCGGCCGGCCTCGCCCAGCGTGCGCCAGCTCAAATGCTTTTGCGCCAGCACGCGCTGCGTCGTCACCAGTTCCTCGTAGAATTTCGCCAGCGGCAGCCGCGTCGGCAGCACGCAATGCTGGATGTCGTAGAGGCGATAGTCGCGGGTCGCGATGCGCCGCGCCTCGGTGCGCCAGGTCTCGGTGCCGGGATAGGGCGTGTTGACGCTGATGTTCACCACTTCCGGCACGTCCATGCACCATTCGCGCACCACCGCGAACCGGCGCTCGTCCCAATCCGGATCGGCGATGAGGTTGATGGCGACGTCGATGCCGAGCGAGCGCGCGAATTCGAGGGCCTCGAAATTGGCGCCGAGCGAGGTGCGCTTGCGATACTTGCGCAGCCCCTCCTCGTCGATCGCCTCGAGGCCGAGGAAAATATATTTGAGCCCGATGCCGCGCCAGAAGCGGAACACCTCCTTGTTGCGCAACAGCACGTCGCCGCGGGTCTCGAGGTAATATTTCTTGTCGATGCCGCGCCGCGCGATGCCCTCGCCGATCGCCAGGCCGTGCTCGGCATGGATGAAGGCGACATCGTCGACGATGAAAATGCCGCGCTCGCCGATGGCTTCGAGCTCGTCGAGGATCGCGTCCGGGTTTCCGCAGCCGATAGGACCGGCCATAGAAGGTCCAGGCGCTGCAAAAGGCGCAATCCCACGGGCAGCCGCGCGAGAATTCGATCGAGGCGCAGGGATCGAGCACGCCGATGAAATATTTGCGGCGATGACGCAACAGGTCGCGCGCCGGCCGCAACGCGTCGAGGTCCTGGACGAAGCCCGGCGGCGGCCCCGCGCCCGCCGCCGTCACCGCGCCGGGCACGGCGGCGACGTCGCCGCCGCGTTCCAGCGCCGCCAGCAACAGCGGCACGCCGGCCTCGCCCTCGCCCGTGAGGACGCAGTCGATGGCGCCCGCGCCATGCTCCAGGATCGCCGCCGCCGTGAACGAGGCGCTGTGGCCGCCGACCAGGATGAAGCATTGCGGCAGCGCCGCCTTGGTCGCCTTGGCCAGATCGACGATCTCCGGCACGTTGGCCAGGTAGTTGCAGGAAAAGGCGATGACATCGGGCCGGTATTGCGCCACCAGCCGATGGTAGGCGGCATGGTCTTCGACCTGGAGGTCGATCAGCCGCGCCTCGTGGCCGGCGGCGCGGGCCGACGCCGCGACCAGCTCCAGCCCCAGCGGCTCGAGCCGCAGGAACACTTTGGTGTACATGAGCGGACCGGGATGGACGCCGAGAAATTTCATAGCCGCGCTCGTGCTTTGTCGTCTCACCCCCTAAACAGTTGAAGTAGGGATTCCGCGCCAAGAAATGCCGACACCACCAAGCCCTCAACGGGGGAGGGAGTAGGCGGCGAAATCGTGACGCGGTTATTCCACCACGATCCGGGGCGGGGCGGGCGGCTCGGCGCCGAGCTGGCCGGCGATGGTCGCGGCCATGCGGCGGAAGATCAGCGCGTTCTCGCTGTCCGGCATCATGGCGACGATCGGCTTGCCGCCGTCCGAGGTCTCGCGGATCTCGAGGTCGAGCGGCACTTCGCCGAGGAACGGCACGCCGAGCTTCTCGGCTTCGTGGCGCGCGCCGCCATGGGCGAAAATCTCGGTGCGCTCGCCGCAATGCGGGCACAGGAAATAGCTCATATTCTCGACGATGCCCAAGACCGGCACCTCGACTTTGCGGAACATGGCGATGCCCTTGCGCGCGTCGAGCAATGCCAAGTCCTGCGGCGTCGAGACGATGATCGCGCCGGCAAGCGGCACTTGCTGCGCCATGGTGAGTTGCGCGTCGCCGGTGCCGGGCGGCATGTCCACCACCAGCACGTCGAGCGCGCCCCAATTCACGTCGCGCAGCATCTGTTGCAGCGCGCTCATCACCATCGGCCCGCGCCAGATCATCGCCTGGTCCTCGTTGACGAGGAACCCGATCGACATGGCCTTGAGGCCGAACGCCTCCATCGGCTCGAGGATCTTGCCGTCCTTGGTCTTGGGCCGGCCGGTCAGGCCGAGAAGCCGGGGCTGCGACGGCCCGTAAATATCGGCGTCGAGCAGCCCGACCTTGAGGCCGTTGGCCGCCAGCGCCACCGCGAGATTGACCGCGACCGTGGACTTGCCGACGCCGCCCTTGCCCGAGGCGACCGCGATGATCGAGCGCACCTCGGGCACCAGCGGCTTTTGCGGGGCGTGGCGATGGGCCGGCTGTTGCGGCGGGGCGGGCCGCGCGGCGGCCTTGTGCGCCGTCAGCACCACCGACGCCGACAGCACGCCGTCGAGATCGGCGACCGCTTTTTCGGCGGCCTTGCGCAGCGGCTCGAGGCGCGGGCCGCGTTCCGGCTCGACCTCGATGGCGAAGCCGACATGGCCCTCGCGGATCTGGATGCCTGAGACCATGCCCGAGGCCGACGATGTCGCCGCCGCGCTCCGGGTCCTTCACCTGGCGCAGGGCCGCGAGAATCCGTTCCTGGGTGACGTCGGTCATGATCGTGGAATGCCTCGCAACCTTGACAAGCCGGGCCGCGGCTGAATTGATCGGCGCCAGAGGTCGGTTTCGATATAGAGACAGCGCCGGGTTTCGTAAAGCGCCGGGAAGGAACGGATTTGTCCTGGAACAATCAAAACGGCGGCGGCCAAGGCGACGGCGGTGGGCCGTGGGGCGGGCCCGGCGGGCAAACCCCGTGGGGCGGCCGTGGCCGGCCGCGTCCGCCGCAATTCGAGGACATTATCCGCCGCGGCCAGGACCGGTTCCGCGGCTTGCTGCCGGGCGGCTGGGGCCGCGGCCGCTGGGTGCTGGTCGGCGTCGCGGTCATCGTCGTGATCTGGCTGGCGAGCGGTTTCTACCGCGTCGAGCCCGACGAGCAGGGCGTGGTGCTGCGCTTCGGCGCGTTGAACCGCATCACCGAGCCCGGCCTCAATTACCACCTGCCCGACCCGATCGAGAGCGTGCTGTTGCCCAAGGTGACGCGCATCAACCCGATCGAGATCGGCTTCCGCCTCCAGACCACGGGCGAGTTCCAGCCTGCGGAGGGCGGCGAAGTGCCGCAGGAAGCGCTGATGCTGACCGGCGACGAGAACATCGTCGAGATTAATTTCACCGTGTTCTGGCTGATCAAGGACGCGACCAAATATCTCTTCAACATCCGCAACCCGGAACAGGTGGTGAAGGCGGCGGCGGAAAGCGCGATGCGCGAGATCATCGGCCATACCAACATCGCCACTGCGTTCGCCGAGGGCCGCGGCAAAATCAAGCTCGACACGCAAAAACTGACCCAGCAGATTTTGGATTCCTACGATTCCGGCATCGAGATCACCGATCTGCAATTGCAAAAGGTCGATCCGCCGGCCCAGGTGATCGACGCGTTCCGCGACGTTCAGAGCGCCAAGATCGACCTCAACACCCTGGTCAACCAATCCCAGGCCTACCGCAACGACGTGGTGCCGCGCGCCCACGGCGACGCCGCCCGCATCGAGCAGGAGGCCGAGGCCTACCGCCAGCAGGTCGTGCTCCAGGCGCAAGGCGAGGCCAGCCGCTTCATCTCGGTCTACAAGGCCTATCAGGCGGCGAAGGACGTCACCACCACGCGGCTCTATCTCGAGACGCTGCAGGCGGTGCTGAAAAGCGCCAACAAGGTGATCCTCGACAAGGGCGTCACGGGCGGCAACGGCGTGCTGCCCTATCTGCCGCTGCCGGCGCTGGCGCCCGCCACGGCGCCGGCGCAACGGAGCGCGCCCAAATGAGCGATCTGCGCCGCCGCTTCCTCCTGTTCGTCGCCGCCGTGGTGGTGATCGCCGCGATCATCCTCTTGTTCACCGTGCCGTTCATCGTCGATCAGACCGAGCAGGCGCTGGTGCTGTCGTTCGGCCAGCCGGTGCGGCTGGTCGAGAGTCCGGGCCTGGGCTTCAAGGAGCCGTGGCAAAGCGTCATTACCTACGACAAGCGGCTGTTGGACTATGAGCCGCCGGTCGAGGAAGTGATCGCCGCCGACCAGAAGCGGCTGGTGGTCGACGCCTATTGCCGCTTCAAGATCGTCAACCCGCTGCAATTCTATCAGACCATGGGATCGGAGCTGGTGGCGCGCACGCGGCTCAACTCCATCATCAGCGATTCCCTGCGCCGCGTCATCGGCGGCGTCGAATTGCAGGCGGTGGTGTCGGCGCAGCGCACCGCGATCATGCGCCAGATCCGCGACGAGGTCGCCGCGCAAGCCAAAAGTTTTGGCATCGAGGTGGTCGACGTGCGGATTCGCCGCGCCGACCTGCCGGAGGAGAATTCGAAGGCGATTTACGAGCGCATGATCGCCGAGCGCCAGCGCGAGGCGGCGCAGTACCGCGCCCAGGGCGCGCAGCAGGCCCAGGAAATCCGCGCCGAGGCCGACAAGCAGCGCATCGAAATCCTGGCGACGGCGCAAAAGCAGGGCCAGATTCTGCGCGGCGACGGCGACGCCGATTCGACCAAGATCTACGCCCAGGCGTACGAGCAGGACCCGAATTTCTACGCCTTCTACCGCTCGCTTCAGGCTTACAAGGACTCGCTCGAAGGGACCAACACCACGTTCGTGCTGTCGCCGCAGAGCGAGTTCTTCCGGTATCTCGAGAGCGCGACGCCACCGGCGCCGCCGCGCAAATAGCGGGCCGCGCCGCGGTTTCCCGCCGTAAACACGGCTGACCCCGTCCGCCTTGGCTTGGCGCGCGCTTCCTCGTAATATCGCGATCTTCTGTCGAGCGATGGAGTGTGTCCCCGTGGTGCGTGTCGGTGCCGTCAATCTGTTTTTCGCGCGTGTCGTTCCCGTCGTGGTTGGCGCTGGCGATGGCGCCGGGCCTTGCGGCCGCCAAGCCGGCGCCCGACGGTTTCGCCGATCTGGCGGCGAAGCTGCTGCCGTCGGTGGTCAATATCTCGACGACCCAGACCATCAAGCCGGATAAGCTGGCGAAGGGCGACAAGCCGGCGCCGGCGCCGCACGCCGACCCGGAAAATAATCCGCGCGCCGGCGAGGGCTCGCCGTTCGACGATTTCCTCAAGGAATTCTTCGACAAGCAGGGCAAGACGCCGATGCCGCGCCACGCCATTTCGCTCGGCTCGGGCTTCGTCATCGACCCGTCGGGAATCGTCGTCACCAACAATCACGTCATCGCCGACGCCGATTCGATCACCGTGACCTTCCAGGACGGCACCGACTACAAGGCCGACATCATCGGCAAGGACACCAAGACCGATCTCGCCGTGCTGCGCATCAAGCCGGCCAAGCCGCTCGCCGCCCTGAAGTTCGGCAACAGCGACGCGACCCGCGTCGGCGACTGGGTGCTGGCGATTGGCAACCCGTTCGGTCTCGGCGGCAGCGTTACCGCCGGCATCCTCTCGGCCCGCGCGCGCGAGATCAACGCCGGCCCCTATGACGATTTCCTCCAGACCGACGCCGCCATCAACCGCGGCAATTCCGGCGGCCCGATGTTCAACATGGCGGGCGAGGTGATCGGCATCAACACCGCGATCTATTCACCGACAGGCGGTTCGATCGGCATCGGCTTCGCGATTCCGTCCAACCTGGCGAGACCGATCATCGACCAGCTCGAGGCCTTTCATCACGCGCGGCGCGGCTGGCTCGGCGTCAACATCCAGAGCGTGAACGACGAGATCGCGGAGACGCTGGGCCTTGCCGGCAAGGCGCGCGGCGCCCTGGTCGCGGCGGTGCAGGATGGCGGTCCGGCCAAGGCGGCGGGCATCCAGCCCGGCGACATCGTGCTCTCCTTCGACGGCCACGACATCGTCGACATGCACCATCTGCCGCGTATCGTCGCGGAGACGCCGATCGACAAGACGGTGAAGGTCGTGGTGTGGCGCGCCAAGAAAATGGTCACGCTCGACGTCAAGGTCGGCGAGCTCAAGGAGAACGCGCAGGTCGCGGCCGTGACCAAGGAATCGCCGGCGGCCCCGCCGCCCAGCGGCACCAAGGTGCTGGGCCTCACCGTCGCCAGCCTGACGCCGGAACTGCGCTCGCATTTCTCGATCTCGGAATCGACCGCGGGCGTGGTGGTGACGGACGTCGCGCATGACAGCCCTGGGTCGGACAAGGGCATTCGCGCCGGCGACGTCATTGTCGAGGTGACTCAGCAAGAGGTGAAGACGCCGGCGCAGATCACGGCGAAGATCGACGAGGCGAAAAAGCAGGGCCATAAATCGGTTTTGCTGCTGGTCGATCACGGCGGCGACCTGCATTTCGTCGTGCTCAAGATCGACAAGGGCTGATGGCGCGGTGACGGTTGCGGCCGATCGTCTGGCCGCGTTGCGCGGCGAACTGGCGCGGCGCGGCGTCCACGGCTTCCTGGTGCCGCGCGCCGACGAGCATCAGGGCGAATATGTCCCGCCCAACGCCGAGCGGCTCGCTTGGCTCACCGGCTTCACCGGCTCGGCGGGCCTTGCGGCGGTGCTGCCGGAGCGCGCCGCGATCTTCGTCGACGGCCGCTACACGCTCCAGGCCAAGAACGAGGTCGACGCCGCGCTCTATGAACAGCGTCACGTCACCGAGGCGCCGGCCACCGATTGGATCGCCAAGAACCTGAAGCCGGGTCAGATCCTCGGCTACGATCCGCGCCTCCACACGCTGCCCGAGATCGACCGCTATGCCGCCGCCGCGACGACGGCCGGCGGCACGCTGCAAGGGCTCGACGCCAATCCGCTCGACGCGGTGTGGCGGGATCGGCCGCCGCCGCCGATGGCGCCGGTGGTGCCGCACGAGCTGCGCTTCGCCGGCCGCTCCAGCGCGGAGAAGCGCCGGCAGATCGCGGCGGCGCTCGCCGAGGACAAGGTCGACGCGGCGGCGCTGACCGCGCCCGATTCGATTGCGTGGCTCCTGAACATCCGCGGCGGCGACGTGCCCTATACGCCGCTGCCGCTGTCGTTCGCGATCCTGCGCGCGGACGCGTCGGTCGAGCTGTTCATCGACGCCGCCAAGCTCACGCCCGAGACCCGCGCCTTTCTCGGCAACGACGTCGCGGTCGCGCCGCCGGACCGGTTCGGCGCCACGCTCGAAAGCCTCAAGGACAAGCGCGTGCAGGCCGATCCCGGTTCGGCCTCGGCCTGGGTGTTCGACCGGCTCAAGGCCGGCGGCGCGCGCGTCCATCGCGCGGCCGATCCGTGCCTCCTGGCCAAGGCGTGCAAGAACGAGGTCGAGCTCGACGGCGCCCGCGCCGCGCATCGCCGCGACGGCGCCGCGCTGACGCGGTTCCTCGCCTGGCTCGCCGCCACGGCGCCTCAAGTGGCTTTGCGCGAGATCGCGGTCAGCGACCGGCTCGAGGAATTGCGCAGCAAGGGCGAGCATTTCCGCGGCCTCTCCTTCCCGACCATTTCCGGCGCGGGATCGAACGGCGCCATCGTCCATTACCGTGCCTCGCCGGCGTCGGAGAAGATGCTGGCGCCGGGCTCGTTCTACCTGGTCGATTCGGGCGCCCAATATCTCGACGGCACCACCGACGTGACGCGCACGATTGCCATCGGCGAGCCCAGCCCCGAGATGCGCGACCGCTTCACCCGCGTCCTGAAGGGCCATATCGCGCTCGCGCACCTGCCGCTTTCCCAAGGGCACGACAGGATCGCAGCTCGACGCTCTGGCGCGCCACGCGCTGTGGCAGGTCGGACTCGACTACGATCACGGCACCGGCCACGGCGTCGGCTCCTATCTTTCCGTGCACGAGGGGCCGCAGCGGATCTCCAAGGTGGCGAGCACGCAAGCATTGCTGCCGGGCATGATCGTGTCGGACGAGCCGGGCTATTACCGCGCCGGCGCCTACGGCATCCGCATCGAGAATCTGGTCGCGGTGGTCGCGGTGGAACACGAAGCCGCCGAGCGCCCGCTGTTCGGGTTCGAGACGCTGACCCTGGCGCCGATCGACCGCAACGCCATCGAGCCAGCCTTGCTGAGCGACGAGGAAATCAACTGGCTCGACGCCTACCACGCCCGCGTGCGCGAGGTGCTGACGCCGCTGGTCGATCCCGCCACCGCCCAATGGCTCGCCGTCGCGACGGAGCCGCTGGGCTAGAAGAGGGGCCTCGATGCGCGGCATGGTTCGGCATCTTGCGGCACTGATCTTTCTCGGCGCGCTGTTGTTCAATGCCGCATCGGCGCCGGCGCAGGGCCGGCATGTCGCGCTGGTGATCGGCAACGGCGACTATCGGGCGGTGCCGCGGTTGCGCAACCCCGTGAACGACGCGCGGCTGATCGCGCGCACGCTGCGCGGCCTCGGCTTTACCCTGGTCGGCGGCGACGCCCAGATCGATCTCGACCAGAACAAGTTCGAACGCGCGGTGCGGCGCTTTGGCGAGATGCTGCCCGGCGCCGAGATTGCGCTGTTCTACTATGCCGGCCACGGCATGCAGTATCAGGGCGCCAACTGGCTGGTGCCGGTCGACGCCAATCCGTCGCGGCCGCAGGACCTCGATTTCCAGATGGTCGATGCCGAGCTGGTGCTGAAACAGATGCAGGGCGCCGGGACCAAGCTCAACGTCATGATCCTCGATGCCTGCCGCAACAATCCCTTCGGCGGGCGGGGGTTGCGAGGCGGCGAGGTCGGATTGGCGCAGATGCAGGCGCCGGAAGGCACGGTCATTTCCTATGCGACGCAGCCGGGCAATGTCGCGATGGACGGCGCCGGCGCCGACAGCCCCTATACGCTGGCGCTCGCCGATTCGATGCCGAGGCCGGGTCTCGACGTGCTGCGGATGTTCAACCGCGTCGGCGTCGAAGTGAAGCGCGCCACCGGCGGCGAGCAGCAGCCTTGGGTCGCGGCCTCGCCGATCGACGGCGATTATTATTTTGCGGGCGGTAGCGGCGCCATGGTCGCGGCCCTGCCACCGCCGCCCGCGCCGTCGCCGCGCGTCGTTGCGCCCGTCCCGCCGTCAAATTTCTCGGAGTTGGCCGACCGCATCGCGGCCAAGGCGAAGCCAGAAAATATTCCGCTGCCGCAATTCTTCGATTTCGTCGCGCCGGGCATCGACGTGCCGCCGGAGATGGCACGGTTTGTTGGCGCCTGGGGACCGGGAGCATGGAACGGCGGTCCCAATCACGTGATCATTGTCGTCGACCGGGTCGATGCGACAGGGGCGGCGACCGTGTCGCTGCTCCAGAGTGCCGCATGTGCCGATCGCGATTGCACGCCCTCGCTGCGGCGGCCAAAGGTGACGCTCTTCCTCGGCAAGGTCGAGGGCGGCGTCCTGACGTTCATGACAAAAGACAAATTCCTGCGCGAGGTACTTACCATTGACGCCGACGGCCGCATGCACGCGGTAAACTACCGCGGCGACGCGACCTCCCGCGCGCTACTCGCACGCATCGAGTAGTCCCGTCGCTACAGCACCGTCAGCATGCCGGCCACCAGCGGGTGGCGGACGATGTCCTTGTCCGACAGCCGGATCACCGCGATGTCGGCTGATAGCGCTTCGACCCGGGCGGCGATGTCGCGCAAGCCCGACATGCCGTCGAGCAAATCGGTCTGGTCGGGATCGCCCGTCACCACCATGGTCGAATGCCAGCCGAGCCGGGTCAGCAGCATCTTGATCTGCCCGTAGGTGCAGTTCTGCGCCTCGTCGATCACGATGAAGGCGTTGTTGAGGGTGCGGCCGCGCATGAAGGCGATGGGCGCGATCTCGATCGCGCCCTCGGTGATGAGTTGCTTCACCCGTTTGCCGCCGATGCGCTCGTTCAAGGCGTCGTAGAGCGGGCGCAGATAGGGGGCGAGCTTGTCTTCCATTTCGCCGGGGAGGAAGCCGAGATTCTCGCCGGCCTCGACCGCGGGCCGGGTCAGCACGATGCGGCCGACGCGGCCGGCGTTGAGCGCCTCGACCGCGGCGGCGATCGCGAGATAGGTCTTGCCGCTGCCCGCCGGTCCCAGCGCCAAGGTGAGGCTGTGCTTTTCGAGCGCCGCCATCAATTCCTTCTGACCGTCGCTTTGCGGGCGGATCTTCGCCAGATAAGAACGCTCGCGCGCCGGCTCGGCGGCGGCGAGGAACGGATGCGACTTACCGCGCTGGGGTTCGTGCCCCGGCGCGAAAAAGGCTCGAACACGGAATCGTCGGCGCGCGCGGTCGCGTGGCGGCGTCTGGCCATGCCCCGTTTCCCTCTGTCTGGCGGTGTCGGCGAAGGTCGAACATTGCGAGTGTGGCGGCGCGCTCGGTCCGAAGGCGGCGGGACCTGGTAGCGGAGCGCGGGAGAGCCTGAAGCGAACCCATTCGACTGCTTGCCATCGTACCTGAGAAATGCCCGCTAGTCACCAGAAATAGCGACGATAATGCCGATTATCCCACAATATCTTGCGGGCCATTGTCATTGACGCCAGTCACCCGCGGGCTGACCGGCCGGGTCCGGGCCTCGGACGGGCTCTCGCACGCTAGGATCGCCGGGTAGGCCCGGCGATGAAGATACGCCGCCAGCCAATGGATTGCGCATGTTGCCGCCGTGCTGCCGCTCCGCTGGCGGTCGGTGGCGGCCTTGGTGGCGCCGGCTGCTTACGCCGAAAACGCGCCGGGCGTGACCGCGACCCAGATCCTGATCGGCCAGAACATGCCCTACTCGGGCGTGGTCTCCGCTTACGGCATTTTGGGCAAGGGCCACCTCGCCTTCATTCATTGGTACAACGACACGTATGGCGGCGTGAACGGCCGCAAGATCGTGCTCGAATCGATGGACGACGGCTACAACCCGGCCAAGTCGCTGGAGAATGTCCGCAAGATGGTCGAGGAAGACCATGTCGCCTTCATCTTCGGCTCGATCGGCACCGCGACCAACACGGCGGTGCGGAAATATTTGAACGACCACGGCGTGCCGCAGCTGTTCCTCGCCAGCGGCGCCGACAAATGGGGCGATTACCAACACTATCCGTGGACGATGAGCTGGCAGGCGACGTTCCGCACCGAGGCGCAGATCTACGCCAAGTTCATTCTCAAGAATAAGCCCGACGCCAAGATCGCCGTGCTCTACCAGCATGACGATTTCGGCAAGGACTATGTCACCGGCGTCAAGGACGTGCTGGGCGACGATTTCGACAAGCGCGTCGTCACCGCCACCTACGAAGTCTCCGACCCCACCGTCGACAGCCAGGTGTTGGAGCTGCACGATTCCGGCGCCACCGCGCTGATCTTCGCCGGCACGCCGAAATTCGCGGCGCAGACCATCCGCAAGGTCTACGACCTCGGCTGGAAACCGCTGTTCTTCATGGACAACGTCTCGATCGCGACCGACAGCGTGATAAATCCCGCCGGGCCGGAGAAATCCATCGGCATGCTGTCATCGGCCTACAGCAAGGACCCCGGCGACCCCGCCTGGGCCAAGGATCCCGGCACCGAGCTCTACCGCTCGATCGTACGCAAATACATCCCGGGCCAGAACCCCAACGAATTCAATTACGAGAATTCGTGGGGCATGGTGCTGACGTTGATGCAGGTGCTGAAGCAATGCGGCGACGACCTGTCGCGCGCCAACATCATGCGCCAGGCGGCGAACTTGCACGATGTCGCGCTGCCGTCGGAACTGCCGGGCATCAAGCTCAACACCAGCCCGACCGACTACCACCCGATCAAGCAGATGCAGCTGCAGCGCTGGGACGGCAAGAGCTGGGTGCGCTTCGGCGAGCTCATCACCGGCGGCGGGTCGTGAAAAGTTTATAGTCGTCAGTTTTCAATTATCAGCATTTACCGCCGATAGATGACTGATAACTGAACACTTACAACAAAAACTACGCCCTGATCTCGACCGGGGTGCCGATATCGACCGCGTCCCAGATGCGCTCGATCGACTTGTTGCCGACCGAGATGCAGCCGTCGGTCCAATCCGTGAAATAGCCGATCGGGTCGGTGTGGCCGAACTTGGCGGGCATGCCGTGGATGCAGATATCGCCGCCGGCGACGACGTCCTCCATCTGCGACGAAATCTTGTCGACTTCGTTCGGATAGTCGAGGTGCAGCGACAAATGGTAGGGCGAACGCGGGTTACGGCCGTCGATAACGTAAAAGCCCTCGGGCGTGCGGCCGTCGCTTTTTTTCATTTTGGGGCCGACAGGATGCTCGCCCAGCATGATGTGGAAACTGTCGACCACCTGGTCGCCGCGCATCAATTCGAGCGTGCGCCGGGCCTTATAGACCAGCACCTTGTCGGCCTTGACGGTTTGGGCGCGGGCGCCGCGGTTGAAAAAGCCGGCAACGCCGAGAACCAGCGCGGACAACAGGGTCCGCCGCGAATGCAAATCAGACACCGACCATGATCCCCGAGTAGCCGCGTCTCCCGGCGAAAAATATACCACCGGCGGCATGCTATTGCGAGACGTCGCGCTCCGTGCTGCGGTGTTTTTTCACCATGCCCTTGAGGCGGCGGGAATAATCCTCGAGCTGGCGGCGCGCTTCGTCGAACGCGTCGCGCACCGCGACATAGATATCCTCATGCGCGTGCTTCTCGCCGGGATGCCGCTTCGACACGATCTGCTTGCCCGGCACCGTCAGGTCGACGCGGAGATAATAGAGCTTGCCCTTCAGGTGCGCGCGCGCCGTCGATTCGACCACGACATGGCAGGCGACGATGTTGGGAAAGAACTTGTCCAGCGCCGCGGCGCGCTCGCGAATCTTGATCTCGACCGCATCCGAGACCGGCATGTTGCGGAAGGTGATCTGCGGCGCCAGCATGGTTCTTAGATAGGCGTGAACGCCAGGAGAAGGTAGCCCCCCGCGATCGCGAGGTTGCCAAACCACAGATTCTTGTGCAGGAACCGCATCTCGCCCACCGGCATCGGTCCCGCCGGCATCTGCCACCAGGTATGGGCAAGGCTGGGCACGGTCGCGCACCACAGCGCGAGGAGCAGGGCCGAATACATCGCGGCCGCGGGAATGAACAGGCAGATTGTCGCCGCCGCCTCCAGCACGATCACGATCGGCAACAGCACGCGCGGCATCGGCAGGCCGATCTTGTGCGTCATCAGCCCGATCGTGTCGTTGAATCCCGTCGTGTTGTTCCACACCCCGACCGCCATGTAGAGTGCCAGCAAAATCCGCCCGGCCCATTCCGCCGCATGTTCCCAACCCATGACATTTCCCCCGTTATTCTTGCTCGCGAAGCTTAGCGCGGATCGCGAACCGAGACGAGTTCGGGCCGTGCCTGCCTTGACCCTTCCCGCGAATCGGCAGAGACCGCGACCATGCTGGTTCGTGGGGGATCGGCGGCAATCGTCTTGATGGCGGCGCTGGCTTTAGCCGGCTGCGGCCTGTTCGGCGGCGGCAGGGAGCATGCCGGCGAGGCGTGTCTCGAACAGCTCCAAGCGGAGCATGTCGCCTTCGCCCCGTCACCGGTCCACGCGTCGAGCGAGGCCTGCACCGTCGACAATCCGGTGCGCGTCACCAACGCGGCGATGAGCTGGAAGCCGGCCGGCCTCCTGTCGTGCGGCTTCGCGGCGCGGTTCGACAATTTTCTCGCCGACACCGCGGAGTCGTTGGCGCATCGCCGGCTCGACGCGTCGATTACCGCGATGCGCCAGCTCGGCACCTATTCCTGCCGGCGGATGGTCGGCGGCAAGCATATGAGCGAGCACGCGCGCGGCCTCGCCATCGACGTCGCGGGCTTCCTGCTGTCGAACGGCGAATTCGTCTCGGTCGAGCACGATTGGCACGGCACCGGGCGCCGCGCCGAATTCCTGCACGAGTTCGCGCGCGCCGCCTGCGCCAAGTTCGGCGTCGTGCTCACGCCCGACGCCAACAGCGCGCACTTCAACCACATCCACATCGACGCCGGCCGCTATCGTGTATGCGGGATGCGCCGCGCCGACGGCACGCTGCCGCCGGAGCTGGCGCATGCGATGGCGGAAAGCGGCGAAGGCGGCGCGCCGCCAACGCACGAAAGCATCGCCGACACCGGGGAATAAGCGCCGCGCCGCTTCCGCCTAGGTCAATCTTCGATCAGTGAAACCCAGGCGGATCGATTGTCTTCGCGCTTTATCGTCACTTTCTCGTAGAGCAGCCGCGCTTCCGCCGCGGGGCCGCGGCGTTCGCCCAGCGTCCTGATTTCGACGACGTGGTCGGCGCGGCCGAATCGCACCGACACACGGTTGCCGATTCGAACCAATTGCGACGGCTTCACCGCGCGGCCGTCGAGCAGAACCGCGCCGTCCTCGATCATCCGCGCCGCCAACGAGCGCGTCTTGGCGAAACGCGCGTGCCACAGAAATTTGTCGAGCCGCAGCCCTTCGCTCATCGGCGGAGATTCAGTTCCTTGAGCTTGGCGAAGGGATTGTCGGCGGCGATTTCCGCGCGGTGTGTGCGTCGCGCCGGCAGGCGATGTCGCTTCGCCGGATGGCCGGGGCGCGCATGGAAAGTGACGGCGCCCGCGGCGTCGGCGACGGCGCGGTAGCCCAGCGCCGGCAGCATCGCGGCCAATTCATCCGGCCGCGCGCCGGCGAGCTTCGCCAGCTCCGCCGTCGCGGCGAACGGACCGGCGCGTCCCATGCGCTTCAGCGTCGCCGCCAGGGTCTCGACCCGGTCGACGCGCAGCACGCGCTCGCCGAGCAGGACGAAGCCGAGCGCCGCGTAAAATTTTTCCGACACGGCGGGGTCGCGCGGCGCGGCGGTGCCGTTGGGCAGCACCGGCAGGCTCGCGCCATGCGCCACCGACCAGAGCAGCGCGCGCAATGCCTGCTGCTTCGGCTTGAGCAGTACCGGGACATAAAGATGAAGCGCGCCGAACTGGAGACCGCGCCGGGCCAAGGCCTTGCGCTCGTCGGGCGGCAGCGTTGCCGCCGCGTCGGCGATGGCGGCGCTCGACACCACCCCCAGCGCTTCGCCGAGGCGGAACAGAATCGCGCGGGCGGGACCCGACCAGTCGCCGTCGCTTGCGACGAATAGCGGCGCCAGCGCGCGGCGCAACTCCGCCTGGACGAAATCGGCGAGGCGGCGGCGCACGGTCTCGCGCGCGGCGCCTTCGAGATGCTCGGCGGCGAGAAGCTCGACGCGCGGCGTCAGGATATCCTCGCCCGCGGCGAGATGTGCGATCGCCTGCTCGCGCCAGGAAATCGCGCCGTCGGCCGCGAGGGCGAGTTCGGCGTCGGACGCCGCGGCGAGGCGGCGCACCCGCGCCGCGATCTCGCCGCGCAACACGCCGCGCGCCGCCGCCAGTAGCGGCTTCGGCACGTCGCCGTCGGGCTTGAAGCGGAATCCGTCGAGGCGGCCGATCGGCTCGCCCTCGACCGCGACCGCGCCGGCGCCGGTCACCGACGCGAGCAGCTCGGCCCCGTCGTTGCGGCGCCGCGCCAGAATGCCGGAATGGCGATCGACGAAACGCTGCGTCAGCCGGTCGTGCAGCGCGTCCGACAGCTTGTCCTCGATGGCGCGGGCGCGCTCCTGCCACGACGCCGCGTCGGGAACCAGTCGGGCCGGTGGCTGATATAGGTCCAGGTGCGGATATGCGCGATGCGGTTCATCAGCGTGTCGATGTCGCCATCGGCGCGGTCGAGCCGGCTGACTTGCCCCGCCACCCAATCGACCGGCAGATGGCCCGAGCGCCCGCGCAGATGGCGGAAAATCTGGCCAAGCAAGCCGCGCATGCTGTTCCGACATGACCTTGCGGAAATCGGGGATCTGGCACACTTCCCAGAGGAGCCGCACCGCGTCGCGGCTCGGCGCCAGCGCCGCGATCTCGGCGTCGCGCGCCAGGGCGGCGAGCGCCTGGTGATCGTCGGCGTCGCGGGTCGCGATCAGTCCCGGGAGGCGCGGGCGCGCGTCGAGGCTTTTGAGCAACGCGCCGACCGAGCCGAAATCGAGCTTGGCGTTGCGCCAATAGAGCCGCGATCAGCGGATCGAACCGGTGCTCCTCGATCGCCTCGACCAGCTCGGGCGCCAGCGGCGGCTCGTCCGCCGTGACGCCGAAGGTGCCGTCGCTCATGTGCCGGCCGGCGCGGCCGGCGATCTGCGCGACCTCCGGCGCCGACAGGCGGCGCGGCGCGCGGCCGTCGAACTTCACCGTCTTGGCGAAGGCGACATGGTCCAAATCCATGTTGAGGCCCATGCCGATCGCGTCGGTCGCGACCATGTAGTCGACCAGGCCCTCCTGGAACATGCCGACCTGGGCGTTGCGGGCGCGGGGCGACAGCGCGCCCATCACCACCGCGGTGCCGCCGCGCCGGCGGCGGATCGCTTCGGCCAGCTCGAACACCTCGGCGACCGCGAACGCCACCACGGCGCTGCGCGGCGGCAGGCGTTGCAGCTTCTTCTCGCCGGTAAAGGAGAGGGTCGAGAAGCGCGGCCGCGACACGAGCTGCGCCTCCGGCACGAGCCGCTTCAACAGCGGCTTGATGGTGTCGGCGCCGAGGAACATGGTCTCGTCGGTGCCGCGCGCGTGCAGCAGCCGGTCGGTGAAGACGTGGCCGCGCTCCGGATCGCCGCAAAGCTGAATCTCGTCCACCGCCAGGAACGCGACCGGCCGGTCGAGCGGCATCGATTCGACGGTGCAGACGAAATATTGCGGGTTGGGCGGGAGGATCTTCTCCTCGCCGGTGATGAGCGCGACGCGGCGCGCGCCCTTGACCGCCGCTACCCGATCGTAATTCTCGCGCGCCAGGAGCCGTAGCGGAAAGCCGATCATGCCGGTCTGGTGACCGAGCATGCGCTCGATGGCGAGGTGGGTCTTGCCGGTGTTGGTCGGGCCGAGAACGGCCGTCACGCGGGCGAAACTGGACACGGCCTTTAGTTCAGCACGATTCCGGCGAAAGGCAAGAGGCGCCATATTCATGCGGTGAACGAGACGATGCGTTTCCCGCTATCGTCTTGCCCCGGCTTGGCCGGGGCATCCACGAATAAGTTTCAGCGACGGGAAAAGCAAAAAATTCGTGGATGGCCCGCCTACGCGGGCCAAGACGAAAAGGATTTGGGAATTCTACGCCCCCCAATGTCCTGGTGGCGCGGGGTCAATCCACGCCGATCATCACGTCCGAAGCCTTAACCACGGCATAGGCCGGCTGGCCCTTTTTCAGCTTCAGTTCGGCGACGGCCTCGTTGGTGATCGAGGCGGTGATGGTGGCGCCGCCCGCCTCTTGCAACACGACATGCGCCGTGGTGGCGCCTTTCTTGATGCTTTGGATGCGGCCCTTGATGACGTTGCGCGCGCTGAGTCTCATGGCAAGGCCTCCCTCTCTATACCGCTGAATATAGCGGCCCGCCGGCCGCCGCGATAGCGCCGCGCCTATTGCTCCGGCATTCCGGTCTTACGCAGGCCGTCGAAATAATTGGGCATGTTCGGGCCACGCGCCATTGACCCCTTGACGGCGGGGTTGCGCGCCCCATCTATTACGCAATGAGCGTACAACGACCGAATCGACGAACGGCGGCATCCGGGAAGGGCGGCGCGGCGGTGTTAACGAATCACCTGTTATTTCCCTGCAGAAGCAGCACAGGCGCCGCCGCCGGCGGGCATGGCGGCGGCCCTTGAACTCGCCATCCGGTCTGCCCCATATCTTCGCCGGTCGTACGGAGGAATAGGGAATCCATGGCGCAAGAAACCAGGACGTTCCAGGCGGAGGTCAGCCGCCTGTTGGACATCGTCGCCCACTCGCTCTACAGCCAGAAGGAAATCTTCCTGCGCGAGCTGATCTCCAACGCGTCGGACGCGTGCGACCGGCTGCGCTATCTCGCCCTCACCAAGCCGGAGTTGATCGCCGACGACCCAGAGCTCGCCGTCACCCTCACGCCCGACAAAAAGGCCAATACCCTCACTATCGCCGACAACGGCATCGGCATGAGCCATGACGAGTTGATCGAGAATCTCGGCACCATCGCCCAATCCGGCACCGCCAATTTCGTCAAGAGCCTGTCCGGCGATTCGAAAAAGGACATGGCGCTAATCGGCCAGTTCGGCGTCGGCTTCTATTCCGCCTTCATGGTGGCGAAGCGCGTCGAGGTGGTGTCGAAGAAGGCCGGCGAGGCCGAGGCGTGGCGCTGGGCATCCGACGGCAAGGGCGAGTTCACCGTCGACCCCGCCGAGCGCGCCGGCCGCGGCACCACCATCACACTGTTCCTCAACGACGACGAAAAGGATTTTGTCGAGGACTATCGCATCCGCGGCGTGGTCAAGACCTATTCCGACCATATCGCGCTGCCGATCCGCCTCGTCGTCGACGACAAGACGGAAGTCATCAACGCCGCCTCGGCGCTGTGGCAGCGGCCGAAAAGCGAGATCACGCCGGAGCAGTACAAGAAGTTCTATCAGGACGTGGCGCACCAATTCGACGATCCGTGGCTGACCATCCACGCCAAGGCCGAAGGCACGCTCGAATATACCAGCCTCCTATTCGTGCCCTCGACCAAGCCGTTCGACCTGTTCGATGTCGAGCGCAAGACCAAGGTCAAGCTCTATGTCCGCCGCGTCTACATCACCGACGACGCGCCGGGCCTGCTGCCGCCCTATCTGCGCTTCCTCAAGGGCGTGGTCGATTTGGAGGACCTGCCGCTCAACATCAGCCGCGAGATGTTGCAGCACAATCCGATGCTGGCGCGGATGAAGACCCAGCTGGTGAAGCGGGTGATCTCGGAAATCGGCAAAAAGGCATCGGCCGAGCCGGGCGAATACGCCAAGTTTTGGGAAGCGCTCGGCGTGGTGCTGAAGGAAGGCCTTTACGAGGATTACGAAAATCGCGAGGCACTGCTGCCGCTGGTGCGGTTCCGCTCCACGGCCGTCGACGGGCTGACCTCGCTCGACGACTACGTGTCGCGCATGAAGCCGGGGCAGAACGCGATCTATTTCATTACCGGCGACAAAATCGAGACGCTGCAAAAATCGCCGCAGCTCGAAGGCTTCCGCGCCAAGGATGTCGAGGTCATGCTGCTGACCGACCCGGTCGACGAATTCTGGCTGCCGTCGCTGGGCGAATACCAGAAGCACGAATTCCATTCCGTGACGCGCGGCGCGCCGGAACTCGACAAGATCGAGACGCCGGAGCAGAAACCCGAGGCGGAGAAGAAAGACGAGCCGAACACCGACCTGTCGAGCCTGATCGCGCTGTTCAAGCTGACGCTCGGCGACTCAATCCGCGACGTGCGGCCGTCGGAGCGCCTGACCGAAAGCGCGGTCTGCCTGGTCGCCGACCAGGAGGACATGGACCTCCACATGGAGCGGCTGTTGCGCAAGCACAACCGCACCGTCGGCGGCGACATGAAGCGGATTCTGGAACTCAACCCCAAGCACAAACTGATCGCGCGGCTCGCGGTGCTCGCCGGCAAGGACGGCGCCGCCGACAAGCTCGAGGACATGGCCTGGCTGTTGTTCGACCAGGCGCGGCTGCTCGAGGGCGAGGCGCTGCCCGATCCCGCCGCCTTCGCCACCCGCATGTCCGCGGCGCTGGAAAAGGGATTGGGGTAGTTCAGGGAAGGCGTTCGCTCTTTTTGTTCGTCATGGCCCGCTTTAGGCGGGCCATCCACGACTGAGTTCCGGGGGAGAGCTTGGCAGGTGGTTGGGTTTACATTGTGACCAACAAGCCGAACGGCACGCTCTATGTCGGCGTCACCAACGACATTGCGCGCCGCGCATGGGAACATCGCGACGGCGTGATTGATGGCTTCACCAAGAAATATGCGCTCAAGCGCCTAATCTACGCCGAGCGACATGACGACATTCGAAACGCCATTCAGCGCGAGCATCGCATCAAGAAATGGCCACGGGCCTGGAAGGTGCGGCTGATTCATGCCGAGAACCCCAATTGGGACGATTTGTACGATCGGTTGGTGTGAAGACGATTCGTGGATGGCCCGCCTAAAGCGGGCCATGACGAAGGGTGGGGTACCGGAGGAACCACGTGCAATCAGCTCGACGGGCCGGGGAGGGTCGCGGCGGTGAGGATCGGGCCGGCGCCGTCGACCTGCAACAGCACCGCGGCTTCGTCGCCGGTGGCGCTCGCCGCCGGGACGTCGAGATCGAGCGCGACGCCGCGCCATGTACCGACCGACTTGAAGCTGCGCACCACCTGGTAGTCGGACGCGGTGGCGCCTTCGTTCTCGCCGCGCAGCACCTTGGTCCGGTGCTCGCGGTCGATGCCGACCAGCCACACCGTCGCGGCCGTCGGGCGCGTTGCCGGCGCCGACATGAATGCGATAGCCGCCGCCGTCGCGCCGTTCCACCGACAGCGCCGGGCCGAGGCGCGGCCGCTGCCACGCCGCGTGGATCAGCGGCGCGATTTTGTCGGGCTGCGAGCCGACGCCCTCGCCGCTGCCGTCGATCACCATCTGCGGCGTGTAGACATAGTGCAGGCCGAGCCGCTGCCCGTAGGCGCGCTGGCGCTCGGCCGCCAACGGCAACGAGTAGGGATCGGTCCAGCCGATATAGTTCCAATAGTCGATGTGGAAGCCGAGCGCCAAAACGCCGGGCTTGCGCGCCAGCTCGCCGAGATAGGCGTCGGCCGGCGGACAGGAACTGCAGCCCTGGCTGGTGAAGAGCTCCACCACCACCGGCGGGGCCGGCGCGGTCTCGGCGTGCGCCAGAAGAACCGACGTGGCCAGCGCCGCCGCGAGCCAAAACTGCTTTGCCATCATGTTATTCTGCATAACGCGCGCCGCCGTGCCAGTCACGTGCTGTCACAAGCCGGTGATTCGTTCGAATTGCCGACTATTTGGCTATTTCGCCGGGGCCAACTCGATATCGGCGTTGACCGCGACCGCGATCGTGCTGTCGCCCGCCGCCACCACCGGCGGCGGCGCCGCGCCGGCCGCCCGCGACTGCATCATCAGGGGGCGAGGGCCGCCGCCGGGCTGCGTCGCATTGCCGACATGCAGGTTCTGGATGCGCGCGACCTTGAGGCCGAGCACGGCAGCGATCTCGCCGGCGCGCGCGGTCAAGGCGGTGAGCGCCTCGTCGGTCAGCGCCCGCTGCGCCGCGCGCAGCGTCTCGGGCGCGACGTCGAAGCGCATGTCGTCGATGACCAGGCCGCCGGCCTGCAACTGTCCCGCGAGGTCGAGGGCGGCGGTGAAATCGCGGCTGGTGAGGTTGAGGTCCTGGATCGTGCGCCATTGCTGCGGCAGCGGCTTGCCGTCGGGTCCTGTCGGTGTGACGTTGTAGGTCTGATAATTGCCGCTCGACGCCTTGACTGCGGTCACCGTCTTGACCTTGGTGAGCGCCGCCGCCATCAGCCGGTTGACCGCCGCCTGCACCGCGGCCGGATCGGCGCCGGTCGCCTCGGCGCGCAAATCGACGCCGATCCGGTCGCGCGGCACCGCGCGCTCGGCGGTCTGGTCGAGATGCAGGATTGTCGTATTCGATTGCTCGGTGGCCCACGCCGGCGCCGCCAAAGTCAATATCGCCGCAATCGCGACAGCACCGGTTCGCATGACGATCTCCGGCGGTTAAGCGGCCTTCATGATATGCCGCAGCACGTATTGCAGGATGCCGCCGTGGCGGTAGTACTCGAGCTCGTCCAGCGTGTCGATGCGGCACAGGACCTGGATGGTCTCGGTGGTGCCGTTGGCGCGGTGAATCTGGCACGGCAGCTCGATCCGCGGCTTCAGGCCCGCGGCGATGTTGAGAATGTCGAACTTCTCGGTACCGTCGAGCTTCAGCGTCTGGCGGGTCATGCCGCGCGTGAACTCGAGCGGCAGCACGCCCATGCCGATGAGGTTGGAGCGATGGATGCGCTCGATGCTTTCCGCGATTACCGCGCGCACGCCCAGGAGTCGCGTGCCCTTCGCCGCCCAATCGCGCGACGAGCCCATGCCGTAATCCTTCCCCGCGACGATTACCAGCGGCACACCCTCCGCCTGGTACAGCATCGCGGCATTGTAGATCGGCATCACTTTCCCGTCGGGCTGATGCTTGGTCATGCCGCCTTCGATACCGGGCACCATCTCGTTGCGGATGCGGATGTTGGCGAAGGTGCCGCGCATCATCACCTGATGGTTACCGCGCCGCGAGCCGTAGGAGTTGAACTCCAGCGGCCGCACCTGGTGCTCCAGCAGATACGTGCCGGCGGGACTGTCGGCCTCGATATTGCCGGCGGGTGAGATATGGTCGGTCGTGACGCTGTCGCCGAGAACCGCGAGCTCGCGCGCCGCGACAATATCGGCCAGCGGCAGTCGGCTCCTTCGGCATGTCCTCGAAATACGGCGGATGGGCGATGTAGGTCGAGCCGTCGTTCCAGCGATAGGTGGTGCCGCCGCCGACTTCGACCTTCTGCCATTCCGGCGGGCCCTTGAACACGTCGCCGTAACGCTTGCGGAACATGGCAGGCGTCAGGCTCTTGCGGATCGTGTCGTCGATGTCCTTTCGCGACGGCCAGATGTCGCGCAGATAGACCGGCTTGCCGTCCTCACCCCGGCCCAGCGGCTCGGCGGTGAGATCGGTCCTGACCGAGCCCGCCAGCGCATAAGCCACCACCAGCGGCGGCGAGGCGAGATAATTGGCGCGCACTTGCGGATGGACGCGGCCCTCGAAATTGCGGTTGCCCGAAAGCACCGCCGCGACGACCAGGTCTTCCTTGTCGATGGTCTCGGCGATCGGCTCCGGCAGCGGTCCAGAATTTCCGATGCACGTCGTGCAGCCATAGCCGACCAGGTTGAAACCGAGCGCGTCCAAGTCTTGGTGCAGGCCGGACGCATCCAAATATTCCGTCACCACCTGGCTGCCCGGTGCCAGCGAGGTCTTGACCCACGGCTTGGACTTGAGGCCGCGCTTCAGCGCGTTGCGCGCCACCAGCCCGGCCGCGACCATCACGCTCGGGTTGGAGGTGTTGGTGCAACTCGTGATCGCGGCGATCACCACGTCGCCGTCCTTCAATTCATAGTTCGTGCCCGGCACCGGTACGGGACCGCCGGTCTTGGCGTTGTCGCGATTGGCGGCCAGCTTCGGCGCCTCGGCGGCAAAACCCTTGGCGACGCCACCGAGCACGACACGATCCTGCGGCCGGCGCGGCCCGGCCATGGCCGGCACGACGTCTTTCAGATCGAGCGACAGCGTGTCCGTGAATACCGGATCGGGCATGGTCCCGTCGTGCCACAAGCCTTGCGCCTTGGCGTAGGCCTCGACCAGCTTGACCTGCGCCGGGTCGCGGCCGCTGAACTTGAGATAGTTGATCGTCTCGGCGTCGATCGGGAAAAACCCGCAGGTCGCGCCATATTCCGGCGCCATGTTGGCGATGGTGGCGCGGTCGGGGAGGGAGAGCGCGGCGAGACCCGGGCCGAAGAATTCGACGAATTTGCCGACCACGCCCTTCTTGCGCAGCATCTGCGTCACGGTTAGCACCAGATCGGTCGCGGTCGCGCCCTCGGCGAGCTTGCCGTCGAGACGGAAGCCAACTACCTCCGGCAGTAGCATCGAGATCGGCTGGCCCAGCATCGCCGCTTCGGCCTCGATGCCGCCGACACCCCAGCCCAGCACTGCGAGACCGTTGACCATGGTGGTATGGCTGTCGGTGCCGACCAGCGTGTCGGGATAGACGATGGTGCGGCCGCCTTCCTCGGTGCGCCACACCACTTGCGCCAGATATTCGAGATTGACCTGGTGACAAATGCCGGTGCCGGGCGGCACGACGCGGAAATTGTCGAACGCCGCCTGGCCCCATTTCAGAAAGGCGTAGCGCTCGTGATTGCGCTCGAACTCGTAGGCGACATTGCGCTGGAACGCGCGGTCGTTGCCGAAGACATCGACCATGACGGAATGATCGATGACGAGATCGACCGGCGACAGCGGGTTGATGCGCTTCGGGTCGCCGCCGAGCTTGACCATCGCCTGACGCATCGCGGCCAGATCGACCACAGCCGGCACGCCGGTGAAGTCCTGCATCAGCACGCGCGCCGGGCGGAACGCGATCTCGCGGTCGGATTTGCGGTCCTTCAACCAGGCGGCGACCGCCTTGATGTCGTCGATCGACACCGTGCGACCGTTTTCCAGCCGGACGAGATTTTCGAGCAGCACCTTCATCGAATAGGGCAGGCGCGACAGATCGCCCAAACCGGCCTTCTCCGCCGCGGCCGTCACGCTGAAGTAATCGTAATTCTTGCCGTCGATCGATAGGGTTTTTCGGGTTTTCAGGGAATCTTGGCCGATGACTGACACGGGGAAGGCCTCCCTTTCGACGGGCAACGCAAAATCGCGAGAGCGGCGGCTTTCTTAACACAGAGCGCCCGCCGGACGCCATGTTGCACCGCGCCGCACCCCCAAATCGTTGCATGCAGGTCGAGTGAAAAACCACTATTTCGCCATGATTTGAGCAAACGCCGGTCGGATTCGGTTTTCATATTCTGTGGCGAGGGACGATCTCATCGTCTCTTACCTCCGTAGCGGTCCATCCCCCCGACCGCTCGTCTCAGCGGCCCCGGTTTCCCCCAACCGGGGCCGTTACCTTTTGGCGGCGCGCGATCCTGGGTATGATCCCCGCCATGGCCGACAACGATAAAGCCTTGTTTGCGGCGACGAATTTGGCGTGCCGGCGCGGCGAGCGGCTGGTCTTCGCCGGCCTCGGCTTTGCCCTGGGGCCGGGCGAGGCGCTGATCCTGCGCGGGCCGAATGGCAGCGGCAAATCGAGCCTGCTGCGGCTGATGGCGGGATTGAGCCGGCCGGAAGGGGGTAAATTGTCGTGGCGGGGGGAAAATATCGCGGCCGACCCGGCGGCGCACCGCGCCCGGCTGCACTTTATCGGGCATTTGGATGGGATAAAACCGGCCTTAAACGTGTCGGAAACGCTGATGTTCTGGGCCGGAATGCGCGACAAGACGGATCGCGTCCCGGCCGCGCTCGATCATTTCCGCCTGTCGCGCCTCGCGGGCCTGCCGTGCCGCTTTCTCTCGGCCGGCGAGCGGAAGCGCTTGGCGCTGGCGCGGCTGCTGGCGACGCCGGCGGCGCTTTGGCTGCTCGATGAGCCGACCACCGGCCTCGACACCGCCGCCGCGGAAGATTTGCTTCAGGCGATCGCGGCGCACCGCGCGGCGGGCGGGCTGGTGGCGATCGCCAGTCACGGGCCGCTCGCGGTTGAGAATGCGGCGACGGTGGCGCTCGACGACTACACGCCGCGCGCCCGCGCGATCGCGGCGTGAGCGCATTCTTGCTGCTGGTGCGGCGCGATTTGCGCCTTGCCTTGCGGCAGGGCGGCGACGCCGCCATGGTGCTGGCGTTTTTTTTCCTCGCGGTGATCCTGTTCCCGTTCGGGGTCGGGCCCGAGCCCGAGATCCTGGCCCGCATCGCCGCCGGCATCGTCTGGGTGACGGCACTGTTGGCGGCGCTGTTGTCGCTCGAGCGGCTGTTCCTCGCCGACTACGAAGACGGCTCGCTCGAGGCGCTCGCCTTGATGCCGTTGCCGCTCGAGTTCCAGGTGCTGGCGAAGGCGCTGGCGCATTGGCTGACCACCGGCCTGCCGCTGACATTGGTGGCGCCGCTCCTGGCGCTGCTGCTTCATCTCGACGGCGCCGGCTATGGCGCCCTGGTCTTGGGCATGGCGCTCGGCACGCCGACGCTGAGCCTGATCGGCGCGATCGGCGCGGCGCTGACCCTGGGCGCGCGGCGCGGGGGCGTCCTTTTGTCGCTGCTGGTGCTGCCGCTCTTTATTCCGGTGCTGATCTTCGGCGTCGGCGCGGTCGAGGCGCCGATAATCGGCGTCAGCGCGCGGCCTCACCTGATGTTGCTGGTGGCGCTGTTGCTGGCGGCGATCCCGCTGGCGCCGGTCGCGGCGGCGGCCGCCCTGCGCCAGGCCGTGGAGTAGGGCGCTCTAATGCGCTAAAACCCGGCCATGCTTCGTCTCGCCAATCCCGCCCGTTTCATGCGCGTCTCCGCCGCGGCCCTGCCGTGGTGCGCCGGCGCGACCGCGCTGCTATTGGCGGTGGGATTGATTCTCGCGCTGTTCGTGGCGCCGCCCGACTATCAGCAGGGCGAGGCGGTGCGGATTATGTATGTCCATGTCCCGGCCGCCTACATGGCGAGCCTGGTCTATGCCGTGGTCGCGGTGGCGAGCGCGGTGGCGCTGATCTGGCGCCATCCGCTGGCGGACATCGCGGCGCAGGAGGCGGCGCCGCTCGGCGCCGGCTTCACCCTCATCTGCCTCGTCTCCGGCTCGCTCTGGGGCGAGCCGATGTGGGGCACCTGGTGGGTGTGGGATGCCCGCCTTACCTCGGTGCTGGTGCTGTTCTTCCTCTATCTCGGCTACATCGCGTTGGTGCACGCGTTCGACGATCCGACCCGCGGCGCCAAGGCCGGCGCGATCCTGGCGCTGGTCGGCGTGGTCAATCTGCCGATCATCAAATTCTCGGTCGATTGGTGGAGCACGCTGCATCAGCCCGCGAGCATCTTCCGCCTCGGCGGGCCGACCATCGCGGCGTCGATGCTGTGGCCGCTGGGCGTCATGGCGCTGGGCTTCACCTTGTTTTTCGTCACGCTGTTGCTGGTGCGCATGCGCAGCCGTCTGCTCGCCGCCAAGATCCGCGCGTTGCGTCTCGCGGTGTAATGGCCGGGATCGAGCATTTCCTGGCGATGGGCGGCTATGCAATCTTCGTCTGGCCCGCATTTGCAGTCGCGGTCGCGGTCATGGCGGCGCTGGCGCTCCAAAGCGTCGCCGGCTACCGCCGCCGGCAACGCGAGCTGGCGCGGCTCGAAAGCGGCGACGCGCCGTGACCCGCAAGCGCCGGCGGCTGATCTACGTGTTGGCGGGGCTGGTGCTGCTGGCCGGCGCCGCCGCCATCGTGCTGAGCGTGCTGAGCGACAATCTCGTGTTCTTCTACAGTCCGACCGATCTCGTCACCAAGGACGTGCCCACCGGGCGCCGCTTGCGGATCGGCGGCCTGGTGGCGGATCACAGCGTCCGTCGTGCGGCCGACGGCAAGTCCGTGACCTTCGACATCACCGACAAGGCGCATCAGGTCGCGGTCACCTATACCGGCGCGCTGCCGGATCTGTTCCGCGAAGGGCAGGGCGTCGTTGTGGAAGGCGTACGCGAACCGAATGGAACGATCGTGGCGTCGAACGTGCTGGCGAAGCATGACGAGCGTTACATGCCGCCCGAAGTGGTCGACGCCTTGAAACGCGCCGGCCGCTGGCAGGAAGGCGCCGCGACCGCGAAATGACGATGTCTCGCTCCTCCTCCAAACTTCATCGTCTTGCCCCGGCTTGGCCGGCGCATCCACGAATTTTCGGTTCCGTCCAAAAAAGAGAAAATTCGTGGGTGGCCCGCCTAAAGCGGGCCAAGACGATTGCGTTACCTGTCGCGACCCGGGATCTCCAATGATCGTCGAGCTCGGGCATTTCGCGCTGATGCTGGCGCTGCCGCTGGCGCTGATCCAGGCGACGGTGCCGCTGTGGGGCGCGCAGCGGCGCCATGCCGGCATGATGGCGCTCGCCGACATGACGGCGTTGGCGCAATTCGCCTTGATCGCGCTCGCCTTCGCGACCCTGGTCAACGCCTACGTCACCTCGGATTTCTCCGTGCTCAACGTCGCGGAGAACAGCTCGTCGGCCAAGCCGCTGCTCTACAAGATCAGCGGCGTGTGGGGCAACCACGAAGGCTCGATGATGCTGTGGGTGCTGATCCTCACCTTGTTCGGCGCGGCGGTCGCTTGGTTCGGCGACAATCTGCCGCCGGCGCTGAAGGCGCGGGTTCTCTCGGTGCAGGCGATGATCGGCGCCGGCTTCTTCCTGTTCATCCTGTTCACCTCCGATCCGTTCCAGCGCCTCGCCGAACCGCCGCTCGACGGCAACGGCCTCAATCCGATCCTGCAAGACCCCGGCTTGGCGTTTCATCCGCCGATGCTCTATCTCGGCTATGTCGGCTTCTCGGTGGCCTTTGCGTTCGCCGTGGCGGCGCTGATCGAGGGCAAGGTCGATCCCGCCTGGGCGCGCTGGGTGCGGCCATGGACCCTGGCGGCGTGGTGCGCGCTCACCGTCGGCATCGCGATGGGAAGCTGGTGGGCCTATTACACGCTGGGCTGGGGCGGCTGGTGGTTCTGGGATCCGGTGGAGAACGCGTCCTTCATGCCGTGGCTGGTCGGCACCGCGCTCCTGCATTCCGCCATTGTGGTCGAAAAGCGCGACGCGCTGAAAGCGTGGACCGTGCTGCTGGCGATCCTCGCGTTTTCGCTGTCGCTGGTCGGCACCTTCCTGGTGCGCTCCGGCGTGCTCACGTCGGTGCACGCCTTCGCGCTCGATCCGAAGCGCGGTGTGTTCATTCTGATTCTGCTCGCCATCGCCATCGGCGGCTCGCTGCTTCTCTATGCGGTCCGCGCGCCGGCGCTCAAGGGCGGCGGCCTGTTCGCGCCGATCTCGCGCGAGGGCGCGCTGGTGCTGAACAATCTGTTGCTCGCGACCGGCGCCGCTACCGTGTTCCTCGGCACGCTCTACCCGTTGTTCCTCGACGCCACCGGCGGGCCGAAACTCTCGGTCGGTTATCCGTTTTTCGACCGCACCTTCGTGCCGCTGATGGTGCCGCTCCTGATCGCGGTCGCGGTCGGGCCGTTCCTCGCCTGGAAGCGCGGCGATCTTCGCGGCGCGTTGCAGCGTTTGTGGATCGCGTTCGGCCTGGCGGTGCTGTTGGGCGCGGTCGTGCTTTATGTCACCCAGGGCGGGCCGATCCTCGCGGTCGGCGGACTGATGCTGGCCGCCTGGGTCGGGATCGGCGCCGTCACCGAATGGGTCGAGCGCACCAAGCTCAACTGGCGCCGCGCGATCCACCTGCCGCGCGCCGCGCACGGCATGACGCTGGCGCATTTCGGCCTGGCGGTCACGGTCGCCGGCATCGCCGCCTCGGCGTGGCAGGTCGAGCGCATCGTGGTGATGCATCCCGGCGATAATCTCGCCATCGGCGGCTACACGCTGCGTCTCGAGCGCATCGGCCAGTTCGAGACGCCGAGCTACCACGCCGAGCGCGCCGACATCGCCGTCAACGCCGGCGGCCGCGCCGTCGCCACCATGCATCCCGAGAAGCGGACCTATCCGCTCGAAGGCATGACGCGCGGCGAGACCGCGATCCGCACCACCTTCCTCGCCGATCTCTATCTCGCGCTCGGCGACAATGACGGCAAGGGCGGCGCCACCATCCGCGCCTATTGGAAGCCGCTGGTGCCGTGGATCTGGATCGGCGCCGTATTCATGGCGCTGGGCGGCGTGTTGAGCCTGTCCGACCGGCGCTTCCGCATCGGCGTGGCGCGGCGCCGCGTGCCGGCGGGCGCCGCGACCGAACCGGGGGAATGATCGATGCTGCGTCGTGTCCTGTTCATCATCCCGATCGTGCTGTTCCTGGCGGTGGTCGCCTACTTTTTCGTCGCGATGCGCGGCGGCTACGATCCGTCCGCCCTGCCGTCGACGATGGTGGGACAGCCGGTACCGAGCTTCGACCTGCCCGGGCCGCCGGCGCCGCCCGACTACGCCGGACCGCCGGTGAAGCTCGGCTTTTCCAACCGCGACATGCTCGGCCGTGTCGTGGTCGTGAACTTCTTCGCCTCCTGGTGCATTCCCTGCCGCGCCGAGCATCCGGTGCTGATGGGGCTGGGGCCGGCGGCGAACGTGCCCGTGGTCGGCATCGCCTACAAGGACAAGCCGGCGGACGCGGTCGGCTTTCTCAACGAATACGGCAATCCCTATGTCGCGATCGGCATGGACCAATCCGGCCGCACCGGGATCGATTTCGGCGTCTACGGCGTGCCCGAGACCTATGTGGTCGACAAGCACGGCATCATCCGCTTGCGCCATGTCGGCCCGCTGACGGCCGAGAGCGTGGCGCGCGAAATCCTGCCGGTGGTCCGCGCCTTGCTGGTACAGCCTTAGTGCTCGGCGTTCGAAGATTGAGGCTGGTCTGCCCCTCCGCCCTTGAGGGGAAGGGGGTGAGAAGCTGCAGGCTTCGAGCGGGTGGGGGGTATGGTGCGACCGACACCCCCCACCCAAAATGCCGCGCTTCGCGCGCCATTTTTTTTCTCCCCCTCAAGGGGGGAGGGGTAATAGCGATCACCCTATTGGTTTTGTTTGCGACCCTTTTCTGTCTTCCCGCCCTGGCCGTCGAGCCGTCGGAGATGCTGAAGGACCCGGCGCTCGAAGCGCGGGCGCGCGCGATCGGCCGGGAATTGCGCTGTCTCGTGTGCCAGAACGAATCGATCGACGAATCGAACGCCGATCTGGCGCACGATCTGCGCGTGCTGTTGCGGCAGCGGCTCCAGGCCGGCGATACCGATCAGCAGGCAATCGCCTTCATCGTCAAGCGGTACGGCGATTTCGTGCTGCTGAAGCCGCCGGTCGAGCCCGCGACGTACGTCCTCTGGTTCGCGCCGCTGGCGCTCGTGATCGTCGGCGCCGCCGGCGCGCTGGTCTTCGTGCGGCGGCGCAACCGCGACCGCGCCGAGCCGCCGCCGCTGTCCGCAGACGAAAAGCGGCGGCTCGACCTGCTGTTGCGCGACCCGAACTGAGATGGCGATCGCGCTGATCGTGTCGCTGGCGGCCCTGGCATTTCTGGTGCTGGGATTCGTGTTCGTGCCGCTGGCGCGCGGACGGGCGCCGCGCGCCGCCGACCGCAACAGCTTCGCGCGCGAAGTCTATCGCGACCAGCTCGCCGAGTTGACGCGCGACCGCGAACGCGGCGTCGTCGACGCGCGCGAGGAAGACGCGGCGCGGCGCGAGATCGAGCGGCGACTTCTCGCGGCGGAGCGCTCGACGGCGGCGAGCGCGGCGACGCCGCGTCCGGTGTTGGCGGCGCTGCTCGGCATCGCGGCGCTGCTGGCCGCAGCCGGCCTTTACGCGGCGCTGGGCAATCCCGGCGTGCCCGATCTGCCGTACGCCGACCGCGCGGCGGAGCGCGCCGTGGCCGCGCACCGGATGCCGACCGACCTCAACAAGGCGGTGGCCGATCTCGAAGCCAAGCTCAAGGCGCATCCCGACAATCTCGAAGGCTGGATCCTGCTCGGCCGCACCGAGGCGATGCGCCAGCATTGGGAGAAAAGCGCGGAGGCCATGCGCCATGCCATGCTGCTGGTGCCGAAACGCCCCGACATCGCCACCGCCTATGGCGAAATGCAGATCATGGCGGATGGCGGCCTGGTGACGCCGCAGGCGCGCGACGCCCTGCTCGCGGCGCTGAAGGAGGAACCGAAGGATCTGCGGGCGCTGTGGTATCTCGGCCTCGAGGCGGTGCAGCAGCGCAAGGTCGGCGAAGCGCGCGACTATTGGCAAAAGCTGTTGGCGCTGCTGCCGGCGGACGGCGAGGAACATAAAAGCGTCGCCGACGCGCTGGCCACGCTCGACAAGGCGGTGAAGAGTTTGGAGCATTGATCCAAACTCTTCTTCGTCCCCGCGAAAGCGGGGACCCAGTGTTGGCGACGTGCGGTTGCCCCCGGATCAAGTCGGGGGCAGGCTCTGGGCCCCGGCTTTCGCCGGGGTGACGACCAGCTAATTGGTCGTCACTTTCTCGCGCTTCGCCAATTCCTCCGCGATCAGTTCCTTCTTCGACAATTTGCCGACCGCGGTCTTGGGCAGACTGGGGCGGAACTCGATCTCGGCGGGAAGCTCATATTTGGCGAGACGGTCGGCAAGGAACACCTTGAGCTCGTCGAGCGTGAATGACGCGGCGCCCGGTTTCAGCGCGATGAACGCCTTGGCCGACTGGCCGCGATAGGAATCGGGCACGCCGATCACCGTCACTTCGGCGACCGCCTGATGTTCGTAGATCGCCTCCTCGACATTGCGCGGAAACACGTTGAAGCCGCCGGAGATGATCAGATCCTTCTTGCGGTCGACGATAGTGACGTAACCGTCCTGGTCCATGTAGCCGATATCGCCGGTGTGGAAGCGGCCGCCGCGGAACGCCTCCGCGGTCGCCTCGGGCTTGTGCCAATAGCCCTTCATCACCGTCGGCCCGGTGATGCAGATCTCGCCGTGCTCGCCCAGCGGCAGCGGCTTGAGGCCGGTGTCGAGATCGACGATCTCGACCGTGGTCAGCGGCGCCGGCACGCCGACCGAGCCGAGGCGCGGGTCCACGTCGACGCGCTGGAAGGTCGCGACCGGCGCGGTCTCGGTCAGGCCGTAGCCCTCGCCCGGCGTGACGCCGGTCAATTGCTTGAAGCGGTTCAGCACTTCGAGCGGCAGCGGCGCGCCGCCGGAGCCGCAGAATTTCAGCGAGGAAATGTCGAAATCCTTGATGCGCGGATGGTTCACCATCGCGGCGTACATGGTCGGCACCGCCGGCAGGGCGGTGATGCGCTTCCGCGCGATGTCGGCGAGCGCGCGCTCGGCGTCGAAGCGCAGATGCAGCACGATGGTGGCGGCGACGGCGATCGCGACCTGCATGACGATGCCGAGACCGAAAATATGGAACAGCGGCAGCACCATCAGGGTCTTGTCCTCGGCGAAGCGCAGCTCCTTGCCGAGCCAGCGGTTGCGGATGTCGATCACCGCGCGGAAATTGGCGTGGGTCAGCATCGCGCCCTTGGGCTCGCCGGTGGTACCGCCGGTATAGACGAGGCACGCGATCTCGTCGGCGAGCGGCCCGTGCGGATGGCGGACATAGGCGCCGTCATTGGCGACGAGCTGCACGTAATCGAGCTCGACGCCGGGGCCGGGAACGCGCTCGGCCGGCGGGCCGGCGACCGCACGCACCACCGGCGCCGGCATGAAATCCTCGAGCGCGCAGACCACAACGGCGCGCAGCTTCTCCTTGCCCTTGAGCGCCGCGACCTGCGGATAGAGCGTCGGCAGTCCCAGGGTCACGATCACCTGCGCCTCGGAATCCTTGAGGAGATAGGCGAGCTCGCGCGGCGCCGCCAACGGACTGAACGGCACCACGCGCCCGCCCGCCATCAGCACGCCGTAGAAGCAGACGATGAAATGCGGCGTGTTGGGAAGGTGCAGCGCGACCTGCACGCCCGGCCCGACGCCAAGCGCCTGAAAGCCCTTGGCCGCGCGCGCCGCGAGGTCGCGCAGCTCGCGATAGGTAATGGTGCGGTCGTAGAAATCGATGGCGATGGCGTCCGGATAGTCGCGCGCCGAACCGATGAGCGCGTTTTCGAGCGGTTCCGGCGCGGGCAAAGCCTCGCCCCAGCTCACGCCGGGTGGATACGATTTCTCCCAGACTTGCGGCATGGTTGCCTCCCTTAACGGCGAACCTATTACAGGCATATTGCGGTTGCAAACCGCCGCGGCGCGCCGCTAAGTGAGCGCATGTCCGAACGTAAGCCGACCGATCCGCCGCTGTTCTACGCCACCCATGTGTTTTGTTGCGTCAATCGGCGCCCCGACGATCATCCCCGCGGTTGCTGCGCCGCCAAGGGCAGCGAGAAGCTGCGCGACTATATGAAGACGCGGGCGAAGGAACTTGGCCTCAAGCGCACGCGCATCAACCAAGCCCTGTGTCTCGACCGCTGCGAGCTCGGGCCGTCGATGGTGATCTACCCCGAAGGCGTCTGGTACCGCTTCGACACCGCCGCCGACATCGACGAGATTCTGCAAAAGCACGTCATCGAGGGCGGCCGCGTCGAGCGGTTGCTGATGCCGCCGGTCGCGGCCAAGGGCTGATCGCCCGCTTGCTCTATTTTCTGGAACCGACGGGAGCTTTCTGCGTTCCGTTGGTACGGGGTTTAGGAGCGGCGCATGAGCAGAATTCGCGTCTTGCTGATGGCTGTCGGCTTAACGTTGCTCGCGGGCGCCATCGCGATCGCACATCCGCCGCCGAACTTCGATCCGGCGCTCCACGGCTGGTTCGAGAGTTTGAAGCAGCCCGGTACCGGTGTCGGCTGCTGCTCCGAGTCCGATTGCAAGATTCTGGCGCCCGATCAGTGGCGCGCCACCAAGGACGGCTATCAAATCCGGGTGCAGACGCTGTGGGTCGATGTACCGCGCGACAAGATCCTGGACCGCGAGCCCAATCCCACCGGCTCGGCGGTGGCGTGCTATCGCCAGGGTTACGGTCCTTTGGACGCGGCGCAGATCTTTATCTACTGCTTTGTCCGAGATACCGAGACCTGACGCGGCTCTCCTCCGGGCCGGCCGGAGGAGAGCGCGGGGGTGCCAGGCTATTTCTTCAGGTACTCACTAAAAAAATCGGTCATCGCGATCCAGGAGCGATGATCGGCCTCGGCATTGTAGGCGACCGGGCTGCCCGGATGATCGCCAACCATCTCGAGCGTATAGGCGTGCCGCGCGTTGGCGTATTGCACCATCTCCCAATCGACATGGGCGTTGCGCATTTCCGACTCGAACGCCTCGACGTCCTTCTGCGGCACGATCGGATCGTCGCCGCCTTGCAGCGCCAAGACATGTCCCTTGATGTTCTTGGCGTCGGCCGGGTTAGGCGTGGCAAGAATACCGTGGAACACCACCGTCGCCAGAACCGGCGCGCCGCTACGGTCAAGCTCCAACGCGCTGCCGCCGCCGAAGCAATAGCCGATCACACCGATCCGGCTGCTGTCGACATCCTTGGTGGCGAGCAATGCGGCCAGGGCCGCCTCGCCGCGCGCCCGCCACAGCGAGCGATCCTTGACGAACGGTTCGGTCGCCTCGCCGGCCTCCTGCGGCGACTTGGGATGCACCGCGGTGCCGTAGATGTCGGCGGCGAACGCGATATAGCCCATCTGCGCCAGCTTTTTCGCGATCCCCTGCTCGAACGGCGTCAGGCCGAAATATTGGTGCATGATCAGCACGCCGGGCCGCTTGCCGGTGGCGTCGGTGTCGTAGGCGAGAAAGCCGCGCAAGGTCGCGTCGCCTTGCTTGTACTCGACAAATTCGGTTTTGATCTCGGCGCGCGCGCCCTGAGCGGCCAATGCCAGGCCGCAGGCCAGCGCCGCGAACAGCTTGAGCTTCATGGTGTCTCCCCGGATATTGCTTAAGCTTGGTGCAACCCCCCAACTCTGCGCTGGCCCGCGCGACGGTGTCAATCGACGGCGGGACGCGTTAAGTTGAGGCACGGGTATCCAGGGGAGAAGCATGAGATTGTGGCGGCTCGCGGTGGTGGTATGCGTCACGGTATTGGCCGGCGTCGCGCCGGCCCTGGCGCGGCCGCCGGCGAATTACAATCCGGCGCTTCATGCCTGGTTCGAAAGCCTGAAAGAGCCGGGCACCGGCATCGGCTGCTGCTCCGAAGCCGATTGCCACATCCTGGCGCCCGAGGAATTGAAGCAGACCAAGGAGGGTTATCAGGTTCGCGTGCGGAATCTTTGGGTCAAGGTGCCGCCCGACAAGATTTTCGAGCATCAATGGAACCCGACCGGCGGGGTGGTCGCCTGCTACGGCCCGGGCCGCACCGTCGACGATTTGGCCAATATCGTGATCTTTTGTTTCATCCGCGGCACCGAGACCTAGCGCGATGAGCAAGGCCTTCACCAAGGAAAGCGACGGGGACGACGAGCTGCCGGGCGAACCGGCGCCGTTGCCGCCGGGGACCCGCAACTACATCACCCGCGCCGGGTTCGACAAGCTGCAGGCGGAGCTGCGCTCCCTCACGCGGGTCGAACGGCCGCGCGTGGTGGAGACGGTGTCCTGGGCCGCGGGTAATGGCGACCGTTCGGAGAACGGCGACTATATCTACGGCAAAAGGCGCCTGCGCGAGATCGACAGCCGCATCCGGTTCCTGACCAAGCGCCTCGAAATCGCCGAATTGGTCGATCCCGCGCAGCAAAAAAACCGCGGCCAGGTGTTCTTCGGCGCAACCGTCACCTACGAGGACGGGCGCGGTCAGGCGCGCACCATTACCATCGTCGGCATCGACGAGGCCGACGCCGACCGGGGGCGGATCAGTTGGATCTCGCCGCTCGCGCGCGCTTTGTTGAAGGCGCGGGCCGGCGATTTGGTCGAGCTGCGCACCCCGGCTGGGACCGAGACCATCGAGGTAATCGACATCCGCTATGGCGATTGACGTCGTCGAGCGCGCGCCGCGTTCGGTCCT
Organism: uncultured Alphaproteobacteria bacterium; assembly: GCA_963729845.1. Taxonomy (GTDB): domain Bacteria; phylum Pseudomonadota; class Alphaproteobacteria; order ATCC43930; family CGMCC-115725; genus JAATGI01. The sequence goes on along the minus strand of CAVSQC010000005.1, from coordinate 233,784 downwards.
GGCGGCGGTGCTGGCGCTCCATGTCGCGCTGTGGGGCCTGATCCCGGCCCTGTTCCAACCCAATCTCCCGCTCGACGTGATCGAGCAATTGGCCTGGGGCCACGAATGGCAGTGGGCCTATTTCAAGCATCCGCCGCTGCCGGCTTGGGTGATCGAAGCCGCCGCGCAAGCCACGGGCGGTTGGGATCGCGCGCTCTTTTTTGTCGGGCCGCTGGCCGCGGGCCTGGCCTTGTTTCTGGTCTGGCGCCTCGCGTGCGAGATGGTCGGACCGCGCGCCGCGTTGCTCGCGGTGTTGCTGCAGGAGGGCGTGCTCTACTTCACCTTTTTCACGCCCGAGTTCAATCACAACGTCGCGCAGCTGCCGGTATGGGCGCTGATCGGCTGGGCCGGCTATCGCGCGATTCGGTACGCGCGCACGATCGATTGGGTCGCGCTCGGCGTCGCGGCGGCGCTGGGCATGCTCGCCAAATATTCGACTGCGCTGCTGTTGGTGAGCCTCGCCGCCTTCATGGTGGCCGAGCCAACGGCGCGCGCGCGTCTCAAGACCGTCGGTCCGTGGCTCGCCGTCGCGGTGGCGGTGGTGCTGCTGGTGCCGCACGCGCTGGCGGTGCGGGCTTTGCACTATGGGCCGGTGCATTTTCCCTTCGCGCGCGCCCATGAGGCGTCGGCTTGGTACATGCATCTGCTCTTCCCCTTGCGCTTCGCCGGGGCGCAGCTGCTCGACATTTTCGGCGCGATCTCGCTGACGCTGTTGTTGTGGCGTGGCCGCGCCGCCGGCGCGATGGCGTTGCCGGCGGCGGCGCTCGGCCGGCGCTACGTCGCGACGCTGTGTTGGGCGCCGTTCGGTTTGTGTCTTGCGGTCTCCGGCGTTCTCGGCCTCGATTTCCGCAGCATGTGGGGCGCGCCGCTGTGGGATTTTTTCGGCCTGTTCGCGGTCCTATTGGTGATCCGGTCGGTGCCGACCCTGTCGCGCGGCTTCGTCGCGCTATGGCTGGCGATCGTCGCCGGCGGCCTGATCGGCTATGCGGCTCAATTCCCGGGTCAGGCGCTGTCCGGCGCCAAGCCGCTGCGAGGGCAATTTCCCGGACGCGCGCTGGCGAGTGCCGTCGATCTCGGCTGGCATCGTGTCGCGGGCAAGGCGCCGCTGCGCTATGTCGCGGGCAATATCTGGCTGACCGGCAATGTCGCCTTCGCCCTGTGGCGGGAGCGGCCCGCCGTGCTGATCGACGGCGACTTCGCCATCAGTCCGTGGGTCGATCGCCGCGATCTTGCGTGCGCGGGGGCGGTGTTGCTGTGGCCCGACGAGCAGCCGGGGGTCCGACAGTTATTGCTCGCCGGTTTTCCCGGCGCCGCGGTCCAGCCCACGCTCGAACTGCCGTGGCAAACTCGCGCGCCGCGGCCGGTGGCGGTCGGTTGGGCGATTGTCCCGCCGCGCCCCGACTGTGGCTAGCGCTTGGCCTCGGCGACGCGCCGCGCGATGCGCAAGAGCGCGTCGCGGCAGATCGCTTCCGGCGGCGGGCCGGTGCGCTTGGCGTTGATCTCGGCGTCGAGCAGCAGCGCCAGCGCGGCGCGGCCGCGGCGCGCGGGCCAATAGCGCAACTGCATCTTCATCCGGTCCGCCACCTTGAAAAACGGCGCCGGGCGCAAGCTGCGCAAGGCTTCATCTTCGCCGGCGCCTTCGTCGATGCGCACCGCCGCCTGATGAAGACGCGTCACATGGCGCTGCGCGGCGCGCAGCACCGTCACCGGGTTTTCGCCTTCGGCGAACAGCCGGTCGAGCGCCCGCTCCAGCATCGCGGTGTCGCCGTCGGTGGCGGCGAGCAAGGCGTCGTCCAGCTCCATCGCCGCGCTGTCGCCGACCGAAAGCGCGGCGTCGGCGAGCGTGACGGTGCCGCCGTCGCCGGCATAAAGCGCCAGCTTCTCCAGCTCGCCCCGGCTCATGCCGCGGTCGCCGCCGAGATGATCGACGAGATAGGCCGACGCTTCCTCGTCGATGCGGATGCGATGCGACGTCATCACCTCGCGCACCAGCGCCTGCAAGTCGCGCGCGGAATTCGGCGTAGCACGCGATCGCGACCGCGTCCGGCGCCGCCTCGAAGGCTTTGCGCAAGGACGAGCGCGACGGCAGGTCGGCGGCCTCGACCAGGACGAACCCGTCGCCCGGGGCCTTGGCCTTGAAGAAGCGCTGGAACAACGTGCCGAGCGCATCGACGCCGTCGCGGACGCGGATGAGCCGCCGGCCGCCGAACATGGTTAGCTGGCCGACTTCGGCCGCCAGCAGATCCGGGTCGTCGCCGAGCGCGGCCGGCGTCAGTTCGGCGACGCGAAACGCATCCTTCGGGTCGTCGCAGATCGCGCGCGCCAAAATGTCCGCGCGCTCGCGCACCCGGCCGCCGTCGGGACCGTAGATCAAGGCCGCGCGCGCGGCGCGGTCGGGCGCCTTGACGAAGGCATCGACGCGGCCGGCGGCGAGCTTGCTCACTGCGCCGCGGATTTATTGTGGAAATAGGTCGCGAGCCGGAGCGCGATCTGCTCGCCGATATCCTCGACCACGCGTTTCTCGGCGCTGCCCTTGCCGATTTCCGACGCGTACGCATCGGTGTCGATATTGTAGTCGGCAATCGATTGAATCTTGCCCCGGTAGAGAATTGTCTTGCCGTCGAGCGTGGTCAACGCCATGTCGGCGGCCGCGGAAATCGAGCCGCGCGGCGCCACGTTGTTCGGATCGACGGCGAGGAAATCGCTCTTGATCGACATGGCGACATGCAGCGCGTAGCGCTGCTTCACATCGACCCCGTCGGGATTGAATTCCTTCTCGAGCTGCCATTGCAGCAACTGGCCGATATGTTCTTGGATCGGGAAAATCTTGACCGCCGCCAGATCCGCTTCCATGACCCGCCGGGTATGGTCGCCGTAGAGCGGCTCGAAGCCACACGCCGCCAGAAGCGGTACGAGGACGATGAGCGCGACGGCGAGCGGCCGGAGCATGCGGCTCTTATACCACCAAATTGACGATGCGGTTGGGCACGACGATGACCTTGCGCACCGGCTTGCCCGCCAGCGCGCGGGCCACGCCCTCTTGCGCCAGCGCCGCCTTCGATGCGGCGTCCTGGTCGGCGTCGCGCGGCAATTCCAACGTCGCGCGCAGCTTGCCGTTGACCTGCACCGCCACGGTGACGAGTTCGTCGACCAGCAGCGCCGCCTCGGCCCGCGGCCAAGGTTGGTCGGCCAGCAGCGTGCCATGGCCGAGCGTCTGCCACAGTTCCTCGGCGAGGTGCGGCATGATCGGATCGATGAGCTGGACCGCCGTCTCGATCCCTTCGCGCAACACCGTCGGCGGCAGAGACGTGCCCTCGTCCTCGAGCAGATTGGTCAATTCGCGAACCCGCGCCACCGCGCGGTTGAAGCGGAATTTGTCGAAATCGTCGGTGACGGCGGCGATGGCGCGATGGATCGCGCGGCGCGCCGGATGATCGCCGGTGGGCTTGGCGCCGGGCGGCGGCAGCTTGGCGTTGGCGGCGAGCCGCCACAGCCGATTGACGTAGCGCCACACGCCTTCGATGCCGGCGTCGGTCCATTCGAGATCGCGCTCGGGCGGGCTGTCGGACAAGAGATAAAGCCGCGCGGTATCGGCGCCGTAGTTCTCGGTGATGGCTTCGAGCCCGACCAGGTTCTTCTTCGACTTCGACATCTTCTCACTGCGGCCGACGGTGATGCCGGCCGGCACGTTGCCGGAATTGTCGCGCGGCACCGCCTCGGGGAAAAGCCAGTTGCCGGCCGCGTCCTGATAGGTCTCGTGGCACACCATGCCCTGGGTGAACAGGCCGGCGAACGGCTCTGCCAGGTTCAAATAGCCGCAGTCGCGCAAGGCGCGCATGAAAAAGCGCGAATAGAGTAGATGCAAAATCGCGTGCTCGATGCCGCCGATATATTGATCGACCGGCATCCAATAATCGATGTCGGCGCGCTCGAACGCGACGGGCGCGCGCGCCGAACAGAACCGCGCGAAATACCAGGACGAATCGACGAACGTGTCCATCGTGTCGGTCTCGCGGCGCGCGGCGCCGCCGCATTGCGGACAAGCGACATGCTTCCAGGTCGGGTGATGGTCCAACGGATTGCCGGGCTGGTCGAACGTGACGTCCTCCGGCAGGCGAACCGGCAGGTCCCGCTCCGGAACCGGCACGATGCCGCACGCGGCGCAATGGATCAGCGGGATCGGGCAGCCCCAATAACGCTGGCGCGACACGCCCCAATCGCGCAGCCGATATTGGATCGTGCCTTCGCCGACGCCCATCGCAGCCAGCCGCGCGATCATTTTCGACTTGGCTTCGGGCACCGGCAGCCCGTCGAGGAATTGGGAATGGAACAGCACGCCGGCATAGTCGGTAAAGGCCTCGCTGCCGACATCGAATGCATCGTCGGCGTCCTTGGGCCGCACCACGGCCCTGACGGGCAAGCCGTATTTGCGCGCGAAGTCGAGGTCGCGCTGGTCGTGCGCCGGACAGCCGAAGATCGCGCCGGTGCCGTATTCCATCAGCACGAAATTGGCGACATAGACCGGCAGGCGCCAATTGGGGTCGAGCGGATGCGCCGCTCTGAGGCCGGTGTCGAAACCCTTTTTCTCCGCCGTTTCGATCGCGGCCTCGCTGGTGCCGATGCGGTTGCATTCGGCGATGAACTCGGTCAACGCCGGATTCTGTTCCGCCAGCGCCGCGGCCAACGGATGGTTCGGCGAGATGGCCAGGAAGCTCGCGCCATAGAGCGTGTCGGGCCGGGTGGTGAAGACTTCAAGCCTGTCGGCGCGGCCCTCGAGCCGCCACCAGACCCGGGCGCCCTCGGACTTGCCGATCCAATTTTCCTGCATGATGCGGACCCGCTCGGGCCACCGCTCCAGCGTCCTCAGCGCATCCAAAAGTTCGTCCGAATACTTGGTGATGCGGAAGAACCACTGCGACAGCAGCCGCTTTTCGACCAGCGCGCCGGAGCGCCAGCCGCGCCCGTCGATCACCTGCTCGTTGGCGAGGACGGAATGCTCCTCCGGGTCCCAGTTGACCCAGCTCTCCTTGCGATAGGCGAGATCGGCCTTGAGGAAATCGAGGAACATCTTCTGTTCATGCCGGTAATAGTCCGGATGGCAGGTCGCGATCTCGCGGCTCCAATCGTAGCCGATGCCCATGCGCTGCAACTGGGCGCGCATCACCGCGATATTGTCGTAGGTCCATTCCTTCGGGTGGACGCCGCCGGCCATCGCCGCGTTCTCGGCCGGCAGCCCGAACGCGTCCCAGCCCATCGGATGCAGCACGTTGAAGCCCTGAGCGCGCTTATAGCGGGCGACCACGTCGCCCATCGTGTAGTTGCGGACATGGCCGACATGGAGCCTCCCCGACGGGTAGGGGAACATCTCCAAGACGTAATATTTGGGGCGTTTCGGGTCGGTGACGGCCGCGAACGTTGCGCGTTCCCGCCAGACCGACTGCCACTTCGCCTCGGTCTCCTGCGCGAAATAGGGCATTGAGACCTATTGGTTGGACGCGGTACTGAGGCGGAGCTGCCGGGCGCGCGTCAGGATGGAATTTTCGAGGTCGCGGTTAGTCTTGGGATCGACCGGCGCGTCGGCCCATTGGCCGCCGGCGTCCTTGACCTGGCGGAACACGGTGACGCGCACGCCGTCGGCGCGCAGTTCGCGATTGAGAATGAAGATATTGACCTTGAACCGCTCGTTGGGCGTCCCGCGCGGACTATACCAATCCGTGATGATGGTGCCGCCGAACGGGTCCGCCGACGCGATCGGCATGAACGACATCGTGTCGAGCGACGCGTGCCAGAGATAGGAATTGACCGCCACGCCGGCAATGCCACCGCCACCGCCCTTGCCGCCCTTGCCGTTGTCGGCGCCGAACAGCGAGGTCAGCACGCTGAAGCTGTTGTCGTCGCCATTTTCCTGCTTGTTGATATAGACCTGCGCCGCCGGAACGTTGGGGTTATAGAGCGGATTGGTGTGATAAGGGTCGTTGGTCTCGGCGCGCGGCGTCGGTGTCGGTCTGGCTGGTATCCACCGGATCGCCGAAAAAATTGCTGCCGCATCCGGCAAGCAGCAAGGTACCTGCCGCCAGCATCGCTAAACCCAGCGCTTTTCGAGCCATAAACCCACTCCCATCGAACAGGACGCGGGGGATAGAATGTGCCGAACCCCCGGACTTCCGCAACATGCTGAAATATCCCCAAACTGCCCCTTCTGTCCAGGCTCGGCCATGACCGAGATCGCGGACCGGCTCGTGGCCCTGCGTCAGCGGATCGCGGCGTTAGCGCAAAGTGCCGGCCGCGATCCCGCCGAGGTTGCGTTGATGGCGGTGTCCAAAACCCATCCAGCCGACGCGTTAGCGGCGGCGTTGGCGGCGGGGCAGCGCCTCTTCGGCGAAAACCGGGTGCAGGAGGCGGCCGATAAATTTCCGGCGCTGCGCAAGGCCCATCCCGACTTGCGGCTGCATCTGATCGGCCCGCTCCAAACCAACAAAGCGGCGGAGGCGGTCGCGTTGTTCGACGCCATCGAGACGGTGGACCGGCCGCGCCTTGCCGAAATGCTGGCGCGGGAGATGGCGCGGCAAGACCGCCGCCCCGAACTGTTCATCGAGGTCAATACCGGCGAGGAGCCGCAAAAGTCGGGCGTCTTGCCGGCCGCCGCGGACGCTTTCATCGCGGAATGCCGCGACAAATTGCGGTTGCCGGTGGTCGGATTGATGTGCATCCCGCCGGAGCACGAGGAGCCGGCGCCGCATTTCGCTCTGCTGCGCGAGATCGCGCGCCGTCATGGCCTCAAGCAGCTCAGCATGGGGATGAGCGCCGACTACGAGACCGCAATCCGTTTCGGCTCGACCGAGGTCCGGCTCGGCACGGCTATCTTTGGAGCGCGGGGGACTGCCACTTAATTTTCGCGTTCCAGCCGCTCCATATCCGCGTCGCTGAAGCCGAAATGGTGGCCGATCTCGTGGATCAGGACATGGCGCACCACGGCGTCGAGGGGCTCGCCGGTCTCGCACCAATAGTCCAGGATCGGCCGGCGATAGAGAAAGATCATGTCGATCGCGGGCTGCGGAAACGTCACGCTTTTGCCGCCGAGTGGCGTGCCGCGATAAAGGCCCAACAGTTCGAACGAATTGTCGAGCCCCATTTCCTGTTCGGTGGCCTCGTCGGGAAAGTCCTCGACCCGGATCACCACGCCGCGGACGTGGCGGGCGAGCTGTTCCGGGATGGTGGCCAATGCCTGCCGCGCCAGCGTTTCGATCTCGGCGAGCGAAGGCGGTTTCATCTCCGGCTTGATCTGGCGCGCCATTGGATCACATGCTCCTGGTGCCGAGGCAAACGAGGAGGCGCTTATGTCGGAACGTCTGGTCGGCGCGGCGCGTCATGCCGCGATCAAGGAGTTGCATGGCTGGGCCGAAGTCGAGGATCGCGATGCCATCCGAAAGACCTTCCATTTCGGCAGTTTCAGCGAGGCCTGGGCGTTCATGAGCCGGGTCGCCCTGGCGGCGGAAAAGATGGATCACCATCCCGAATGGTTCAACGTCTATAACCGGGTCGAGATCGTGCTTTCGAGTCACGATGTCGAGGGGTTGAGCCAGCGCGACATCAAGCTGGCCCACGCCATCGAGGAAATGGCGGCGCCGCGGGATCAGTGAGGCCGTTCCGCGGCGGCGGCGAGATCAGGCGGCTTTTCGGGGCGCGGCCTCGGCCGGTGCGGGCGGCGACACGGTCGCCGGCGCCGGCGGCCTGGCATGCCGCGGCAGCCGCGACACCAGGCGTTCCGTGACGAATTCGCGCAGCTTGGCGGTCGCGGTTTGGCGGGCGTAGAGATAGCGTTCCTCGAACAATTCGGTCTCGTGCACGACACTGGAGCTGCGATCGAGGAACTGTGAGGCCGCGGCCTGGTAGAACGACTTGTCGGCGCGCGGGCAGAGATAGAGTTTGGACGGCGTGCACAGGAACGGCGCGATCGGATTGCCCGGCTCGCGCAGCCAGTGAGCGACCGCGAGTGTCACCTCCGGCCATTGCGGATTTATGAAATCGTCGGCGACGATAATGCCGCGCGGATGCAGCGGCGCGGCGGCCAGCCGAATGTCATGCGCGACATCGTCATAGCGGTGCCCGCCGTCGACGCTGAAGAAGCGCACGGTGCCGACGCGCCGGCGGATTTCGGCCGCCGCGAGCGCCGTGGAGAAACCGGCGAATACTTCGCTGTCGTCGAGGGCGACGCCGAGGCGGGTGCAATTTTGGCGGAAGCGGACGCCCCGTCCCAACCCCTTGGGGTCCTGGTAGATGGCGTCGTCCTCGAATACGTCGATCGCGAGGGCCTTCTCGCCCGCTTGGCGCGCCTGCGCCAGAACGAAGAACGAGCGGCCATGATGGACGCCGATCTCCGCCATCGAACCGGCGACCCCGGCCCGCGACTGGGTCTCGAGGAATAGGTCGAACAAGCACGCGTCGAAATGGCTGGTATAGCCGTCGACCTGAAAGAAATCGCGCCGCAGATAGCCGTTCATAACGCCTCGGATCCTTTGGTCCGCGACTTATGTCAACGCGGTCTTAACATCCCGCTAAGTTAACCAAAGTTTGCCGGCTACAGCGTCGCCTGGGTCCCGAACACCAGCGTGACCTGGCTCGAGAGATAGCCGCCATTGCCGTTGCACAGCGCGATCTCGGCGCCCTTGACCTGGCGCTCGCCGGCGGTGCCGCGCAGCTGCTCCACCGCCTCGACCATCAGGAACATGCCGTACATGCCGGGATGGACGCAGCTCAAGCCGCCGCCATTGGTGTTGAGCGGATGCGCCCCGCCGGGCGCGATATTGCCCGCGGCGACGAACGGCCCGCCTTCGCCCTTCTTGCAGAAGCCGAAATCCTCGAGGAACAGGATGGTGTTGATAGTGAAGGCGTCGTAGACCTCGATGACGTCGACGTCCTTAGTCGTGATCCCCGCCATCGCATAGGCGCGCGGCGCCGCCTGCGCCACCGCCGTCACGGTCAGGTCCGGCATCTGCGAAATGTCGTTGTGGGTCGTCGCCGAGCCGGCGCCCAGGAGATAGACCGGCGCGTTGGGGAAATCCTTGGCGCGGTCGGCGCGCACCACCACCATCGCCGCGCCGCCGTCGGTAACGAGGCAGCAATCGCGCACGCCGAACGGGTCGACCACCATGCGCGCTTTCAGCACGTCCGCGACGGTCAGCGGCTCGCGCATGAAAGCGCGCGGATTCTTCTGCGCCCATTGCCGCGCCGACACCGCGACATGCGCCAGATGCTCCTTGGTGGTGCCGTATTGGTGCATGTGGCGCGCCGCCGCCAGCGCGTAGGAATTTATCGGCTGGCGCGGCCGGTAGGGCGCGTCGAAGGAGCGGCCGAAACCCGGACCGCCGCGCCGCGCGGTGTTGGTGCGCGCGTTGGAGCCATAGGCGATCAGCGCCACGTCGCACAGTCCCAGATGCAGCGCCGCCGCCGCGTTCTGAAGCGCGTTGTTGAAGGACGAGCCGCCGACATTGGTCGAAATCGATGACCTTGATGTTCTTGAAGCCAAAATATTCGGGATAGAGGATGCCGCCGAGCGGGTCGGCGAAGTTCGATCCGAACATGCCGTCGACCTTGTTCTTGTCGAGTCCGGCGTCGGCAAGCGCGTTGTGAACCGCCTCGCCCATGATTTCGAGATGGGTGCGGCCGGGCAGCTCGCCGAACGGCGTCAACCCAATGCCGACAACCGCCACCGCGCCGCGCAGAGGATGGGCCATGATCTATCTCCCCGCCGGCCGGAACAGGACGAGCGTCTGCTTGTCGAGCTCGCCGATATAAGCTTGGACCGCCATGCCGATCTTGACCTCGGGCGCCGGAATGTCGGTGACGCGCGACATCATGCGCGGCCCCTCGGCGAGGTCGATCAGGGCGATGTTGTAGTCGGGCCCGTCCTCGGGCCGCTGGCGCACGACGGAGGTCGAATAAACCGTGCCTTTGCCGGAGGCGTCGATCCAGGCCCAATCGGCCGAGCCGCAATGGACGCAGAGCGGGCGCGGATAGAAGAAATTCTTATTGCAGGCGTTGCAGTGCTGAATCCGGAACTTGCCCTGCTTCAGGTTCTCGAACCAAACCGCATCCGGTCCCGGCCCTTCGAACGTCGCCGCGCGTGTACTCGCCATCGCCTATCCCCTATCCTTGTCGTGCGGCGCACGATAGGGACGCCACCCGCGCCGCGCAATCGCAAATTCTACCGGACCTATAGAAACGTCTCAGCCCTGTTTCTCGGCCTTGCTCATCTCCTCGAGCTTCTTCTGAAGCTGGTCGAGCCGGCTGGTCAGGTCCTTGATGGTGCCGTCGTCGGCGGGGGAGCGGGCCGTCGCCGGGGCCGCGGCGGCGGCTGCGGGCCGTTCCGGCGCGGCGCCGCCTTGCGGAAACGGCGAGAACATTTTCATCGTCTTCTCGAACAGCGCCAGATTCTGCTTGCCCATCTCCTCGAGCGAGCCGAACGGGAACAAGCCGCCGAACGCGTCCTGGAGATTCTTGCGCATCTGCTCCTGGTTGGCGGCAAAGCTCGACATCGCCTGCTCCAGATAGCGCGGCACCATGAACTGCATCGAATCGCCATAGAGGCTGATGAGCTGGCGCAGGAAGCTGATCGGCAGCAGGTTCTGGCCCTTGCCTTCCTCCTCGACGATGATCTGGGTCAGGACCGCGCGGGTCAGGTCCTCCCCGGTCTTGGCGTCGTGCACCACGAATTCGTTGCCGGCCTTCACCATCTTGGCGAGGTCGTCGAGCGTCACGTAGGAGCTGGTCGCGGTGTTGTAGAGGCGCCGGTTGGCGTATTTCTTGATGACGATCGGCGGCTTGCCGTCCTTGTCGGCGGCGCGGGCGGCGGTGGTGGTGTCGCTCATGCGGTCGGGCTCCAGATGTTGCGCAACATTTCTCGCTTTGCTGCGCAGCATGGAATATACCGCATTGCGAAAGCCGGGAGCGATGGCTTTTTTCGGGCCAGGGGGTCCGCTATGATGCGCCGCCATGAAGCCCGAGCGCGACCCGGAGCGCCCCGACCTCGCCGCGCTCGCCAAGAGGTTCATGGACCTATGGCAGGAACAAATGACCGCGCTGGCCGCCGACCCGGAACTGGCGGAGAGCATCGGCCGGTTCCTGAAGGCGATGCCGCCCGGGATGCCGTTCTGGCCGGGGCTCGGTAATGGCGGCAAGGCCCGAGGCCAGGGTCGGGCCGCGGCCGTTGCCGCTGCATCTGATGAGCGCGGGCGCGGTGTGGATGAGCTCGCAACTCGCCTTCGCCATGTCGAGGAAAGGCTCGCTCGCCTGGAGGCCGGAACTGGCCGCCAGCGCGGCCGAACTCCAGGCAAGCCTAAGAAACGTCGCGCCTGAATCATTCGCCCGTGCCCTCGACGCCGAGATCGTGGCGCGCGGCGACGCCATGTTGCGCGGCATCGAGCGCTATCGCCATCACCCCTATCGCCGCGCCGCCGACGAGCCGCCGGTGCTGTGGCAGGAGGGCGCGACGCGGATGCTGGACTACGGCCCGGCGGGCGGCGCGCCGGTGCTGGCGGTGCCGTCGCTGATCAACAAGGCCTATGTGCTGGATCTGATGCCGGAGACCAGCCTGATGCGGCATTTGTCGCGGGCCGGGATGCGGCCGCTGCTGGTGGATTGGGGCCGGCCGGGCGCCGCGGAGCGCGGCTTCGGCCTCGACGACTATGTCGCGGGCCGGCTCACCGCGGCCGCCGAGGCGGCGGTGGCGCGCACCGGGCGCAAGCTCGCGGTGCTCGGCTATTGCATGGGCGGGCTTCTGGCGGTGGCGCTGGCGCAGCGCCGCCCGGACCTGGTTTCGGCCTTGGTCTTGCTGGCGACGCCGTGGGATTTCCACGCCGAGCGCGCGGAACAGGCGCGTCTCCTCGGGCAACTGGCCGGGCCGCTGGTCGAGAGCTGCGCCGGCCTGGGCGAGGTGCCGGTCGATGTGCTGCAAATGTTTTTCCTCGCCAACGATCCGCTGACCGCGGCGCGCAAATTCACCAACCTGACCAGGCTCGACGCCGGCAGCGAGGCGGAGCGCCGCTTCGTCGCGCTCGAGGATTGGCTCAACGATGGCGTGCCGCTGGCGCTGCCGGTGGCGGCGGAGACGCTCGGTCCCTGGTACGGCGACAACACGCCGGGCGAGGGCCGGTGGCGCATCGCCGGCCGCCCGGTCTTGCCGGAAGAGGTCGAGGCGCCGAGCCTGGTGCTGGTGCCGCGCCAGGACAAGATCGTGCCGCCGCTGACCGCGGCGGCGCTCGCCGACCATCTCATCGGCGCGACCCGGCTCGACCCGCCCTTGGGGCATATCGGCATGGTGGTCGGCCACGGCGCCCGAACCGCGGTGTGGGAGCCGCTGACCGCTTGGCTCAAGGACCATGCCGCCTGACCTGTCCCTCCCTTCCGATTTGCCGTTCCCACTGCTTCTGCAGGGAAATAACAGGCAGATGGTTAACAAAGGTTAACGCCGATCCACTGCTAGAGGCCCGCCACGCCGACGAAAACGCCGCTCAGTAAGTGAACAAATAGAGCAGCGGCCCCGGTACCGCGATGCCGGCATTGTTGACCAGGCCGGCGAGGGTCTCGCCGCCGAGCGCCGCCGCCACTTGCGCCGCGCCCGCCACCACCGCCGCGGTGTCGGTGATGTCGAACAGGAGCGGGGTGAAATTAGCGCCGAACTCCCGTGGACAGGCGATCCGCGTCGGCCTGCTTGCGGACGCTGCCGAAGACGCGGAAGCCGCCAACGGCCGGAAGGGCCTGCCGCCCGAACGGCTCGGCGCGGCGGTCAAGCACGCGCTCACGGCGGCGAGGCCGAAGACGCGCTACACGGTGACGCCCGACCCGTTCCAGAACCTGCTGGTGACGTGGCTGCCGAAGCGCGCGGTCGACAATCTGATCGCGCGCCGGCTGGGGCTGAAGCGCGACTAGCCGAGCCGTTCGAGTGCCGCCATCACCTGCGCGGTCTGTTCGAGCGGCACCATGTGCGCGGCCTCCCGGACGGTGACGAGCTCGGCGCCCTTGATGCCGGCCCGGAATTTTTCCGCGTAGGCGAGGGGAATGAGCTTGTCGTTCTCGCCCCACACGATCACCGTCCTGGCCGTGATGCGATAGAGCCGGCCCGAAAGGCCGCGCTCCGGGATCGGAAACAGGATCTTGCCGGCGATGCCGAGCTGGCGCGCGTTGCGGACCAGAAAGCTCTTCAGCCATTCCGGATCGCCGAAATTGCCGCTGCCGACGCCCATCAATTGCGCGCCGATCTTTTCGTCGTAGAACAGCACCGACGCGAGCTCGAACGGCAGCATCGAAAAGAAATCGGGGATCGGAAACGCGTCGAGCCACAGGCCCGCCGGCGCGATCAGGCCGAGGCGCGAGACATCGCGCGGCGCGACGGCCGCCATCTCCGCCGCGATCATGCCGCCCATCGAATGGCCGACCAGGATCGGGTCCTCGAGGCCGAGCGCCTCGACCACGTCCCAGCTGTGGAGCGTGAAGTCGAGCATGTCGCGCAGCTCGGCGCATTCCTCGCTGTCGCCGTAGCCGGGAAGCAGCGGCGCGTAGACATGGTATTGCCTGGCGAGCGCGTCCAGGAACGGGTCCTCGGCCAGCAGGCCGCCGGCGCCGTGGAGGAACACCAGCGGCCGGCCGTCACCGCCTTCGAAATAGCGCACCGGCACGTGCGGGCGTGGCAATGGTCTTGGTTTCCATGTCGATCCCCCTTGACCGCGCCAGCGCGCGCGGCGCTCGTCGGGCGCCTTGGGCAGGCTGCCCGGCGTCACGCGTTTCGCCAGCGGCTTGCACCAGAACCGGTCGTCGTTCGCGCAGTTCGGGATACAGGCCGCGCAGTTTCGGCATCACCTTTTCGGCGAACAGCTTCGATCGAATACATCGCCTTGTCGGCCGGCATGTCGCCCACGTGCATGAGGCAGAAGATGTTGCCGACGTGGAGCGCCCTTGATCAGCTCCTCCATCCGCTGGCGCACCGTCTCGGGACTGCCGGCGATGACGTGGCCGCCCTCGATCAGGTCCTTCCAGGTCAGCTCGGCGAACGTCGCCGCGCCGCCGGCGCGTATTGCGACAGCGCGCCGGTCTGGATGGTCTTGATGGTGCGATAGCCGGGCGCGTCGGCGAAGCCCGGATAGACGTGCAGGCAGCGATTGTAGAAATAGCTGATGTGCGGCAGTAGAGCCGCTCGGCCTCCGCGTCGGTGTCGGCGACGCAGATGGTCTGGGCGAAGCCGGCGCGATAGGGCGAGTTGTCCGGGCGCGCTGCGCTCGGCGACGCCGGTCCCAATAGCCCTACATCAGCGCGCTGGGCGCGGATGTAGCCGGTGAAGCTGAGGTACGAGTACGAATAGGTGTTGTCGATGCAGAAATCGAAGGTCTCGACCGAGCCGCCGCCGGGGATGTGGATCGGCGGGTGCGGCTGCTGGATCGGCTAGGGCCAGATATTGACGTGGCGCAGCTTGTTGTAGCGGCCGTTGAAGGCGAACGGCTCGCGCGAGCGTCCAGGCGCGCATGATCAGATCGTGCGCCTCGACGTATTTCTCGCGGGTCAGCGCCGGGATCTGGCCGTAGCAGTAATTCGTGTCCATCGAGGTGCCGACCGGGAAGCCGGCGACCAGCCGCCCGCCCGAGATGCAGTCGAGCATCGCGAATTCCTCGGCGACGCGGACCGGCGGATTGTAGAGCGCGATCGAGTTGCCCGAGCACGACCAGCGCCACGTCCTGGGTGCGGCGCGCCAGCGCCGCGGCGATCAGGTTGGGCGATGGCATCAGTCCGTAGCCGTTCTGGTGATGCTCGTTGACGCCGATGCCGTCGAAGCCCAGCGTCGCCGGCGTATTCGAGCAGGTCCATGTACGTGTTGTAGTAAATGTGGCTCTTGGCGGGATCGAACAGCTTCGAATCGATATCGACCCAGACCGAGCGGTGCTTGTCGCGGAAGTCGCTCGGCAGATCGGGCCACGGCATCAGGTCGAACCAGGTGAACTTCATGTCGCTGTCCTCCCTCAATTGACGGGCACTATAGCGCGCCGCCGTACGGCCTTCGCGGGCGAAAAAAGCCTAACCGCCAAGACACCAAGGCACCAAGAGTCCGTGCGCTGTAACAGCTTGGCGCCCTTACCGGCGAAAGCCGGCATCGATAGATGGATGGACCCCGACTTTCGTCGGGGAGGCACGGCGGATATGCCGGAAAGAACCTGGCGTCTTTGCGGCTTGGCGGTTCATTTTTTACCACGGCTCGATATGGGTGCGTTTCTTGCCGGCGCGCGGCGGGCGCGGCGCCACCGCATTGAGGCCGCGCAGAATCCATTGCCGCGTTTCGGCCGGGTCGATGACGTCGTCGATCTCGAGCACCGAGGCGGTGCTGATCGCCTTGCCGCGCTCGTAGCTTAGGGCGACCTGGCGGCGGAACTCCGCCTCGCGCGCCTCGGGATCGGCGATCGCGGCCAGCTCGCGGCGATAGGCGAGGCGCACCGCGCCTTCGAGCCCCATGCCGCCGAACTCGCCGGTCGGCCACGACACGGTGAAGGTCGAGGCGTGGAAGTTGCCGGCCGCCATCGCCATCGCGCCGAGCCCGTAGCCCTTGCGCAGCACGATGGTGAAATAGGGCACGGTCGCGGTGGCGCCGTTGACGAACATCCGGCAGGCGCGGCGCACCAGCGCGTCTTTCTCCGCCTCCGGCCCGACCATGAAGCCCGGCGTATCGCACAAGGAGATAATCGGCAGGTCGTGCGCGTCGCACAGCTGGACGAACCGCGCCGCCTTGTCCGACGCCTGCGGCATCGATGGCGCCGCCGAGATGCAGCGGATTGTTGGCGATGAGGCCGAAGGGCTTGCCCTCGATGCGCACCAGCGCGGTGACGATGCCGACGCCGAAGCCGGCGCGCAATTCCGTCACCGAATCGGCGTCGGCGAGCGTCGCGACCACGGCGCGAATGTCGTAGACGCGAAGCCGGTTCTCGGGAATTGCGGCGCGCAGCAGGCGCTGATCGGCGCAGGACCATTGCGGCACGGCGCCCTGGAAATATGCGAGGTATTTCTTGGCGGCCGCGACCGAATCGGCCTCGTCGCGCACCACCAGGTCGATGACGCCGTTCGGCGCCTGCACGCTCACCGGGCCGATCTCGTCGGGCGCGTAGACGCCAAGGCCGCCGCCCTCGATCATCGCCGGGCCGGCCATGCCGATCGACGACGCCTCGGTGGCGATGATGACGTCGCAGCAGCCGAGCAGGCAGGCGTTGCCGGCGAAGCAGCGGCCGTGGACGATGCCGATCAGCGGCACCAGCCCCGACAGCGAGCCGAACAGGTTCCAGGTCGGCAAATCGCCGCCGGAGACATGGACCAGCAGCTTGTCGGTGTCCCCCGGCCGCCCGCCGCCGCCTTCGGCGAACAGCACCAGCGGCCGGCGCAGCTCATGGGCAAGGCGGAACAGCCGGTCCTGCTTCTTGTGGTTCATCGTGCCCTGCGTCCCCGCCAGCACGGTGTAGTCGTAGGCGGCGACCGTCACCGCGGCGCGATCGGCGCCGAATTGCGCGGCGTTGACGGTGCCGAGGCCGGTGATGATCCCGTCGGCGGGCGTGGCGCGCAGCAACTCGTCCATGGTGCGGCGGCTGCGCTGCGCCGCGATGGTGAGGGCGCCGTATTCGATGAAGCTGCCGGGATCGCACAAATCCTCGACATTCTGGCGCGCGGTGCGGCCGCCTTGGGCGTGGCGCTTGGCGACTGTTTCGGGCCGCGCCGCGTCGCGGGTCAGGTCGTGCCGCGCGATCACCTCGGCAAGGTCGGGGCGGATCGCGTCGAGATCGGGCGCGGCCGCGACCGTAGCGCCGGTCTCCGATACGTCGCGCGGCTCGATGAACAGCAGCGGCCGGCCGGCGGCGAGCACCTCGCCCTTGGCGCCGGCGACGAGGCGGACCACGCCGCCCAGCGGCGCCGCGACGACATGCTCCATCTTCATCGCCTCCAGCACCGCGAGCTGCTGGCCCGGCCGCACCAAGTCGCCGTCGTCGACCTCGATCGCGACGATCAGGCCGGTCATCGGCGCCGGCACGGCGACGGTGCCGTCCGGGCCCGCGGTCGTGTCGGCGGGCGGGACCGGCGCCGCCGCGGCGAATTCCACGACATGGTCGTCGACGAAGCGCGTGGTGACGCGGTTGGCCGCGACGTCGGGATGATCGAGCAGCGCCGCGAGGAAACCGAGATTGGTGGCGATGCCGTCGATGCGGAACTGGGCCAGCGCGCGCCGCGCGCGGCGCACCGCGTCCGCGTAGTGCTGCGACGGCGCATGCACGATCAGTTTCGCCAACAGCGAATTGAAGCTTAGGCTGGGGCGATATCCGCCATAACCGTAGCCATCGACGCGGATGCCCGGACCCGAGGGCGGCTCGTAGGCCGCGATGGTGCCGGCGGCGGGAACCACCGTGCCGTCGGCGGCCACCGTCTCCATGTTGACGCGCAGCTCGATGGCGTAGCCGCGCGCCTTCGGCGGCGCCGCGAGTCCGATTTGCGCCAGCGTCTCGCCGCCGGCGACCCGCAACTGCGCCTGTACCAGATCGATGCCGGTCACTTCCTCGGTCACGGTATGCTCGACCTGAAGACGGGGATTGGTCTCGATATAGAAAAAGCCGCCCGAATCGGCGACGAGGAACTCGAAGGTGGCGAGGCCGACGCAGTCGGCCGCGCGCGCCATGGCGAGGGCGGCGTCGGCGAGCGCCGCCCGCGTCGCCGGCGCCAAGCTAGGGCTCGGCGCGATCTCTACCAGCTTCTGGTGGCGGCGCTGGAGACTGCATTCGCGCTCGCCGAGCGCAACGACATGGCCGGAAGTGTCGCCGATCACCTGCACTTCGACGTGGCGGGCGTTGGGCACCAGCGCTTCGACATAGACCGCGTCGTTGCCGAACGCCGCCTTGGCTTCGGAGCGGCAGCGTTCGTAGGCCGTTTCCAATTCCGCGGCCGTCGACGCGACGCGAATGCCGCGTCCGCCGCCGCCCGCGACCGCCTTCACCATGACGGCGCCGCGCGCGAGCAGGCCGCGGGCCTCGTCCAGCGTGCGTCCCGCTTGCGGCACCGGCACGCCGCATCGCAACGCCAGGTCCCGCGCCGCGAGCTTGTCGCCGAACAGGTCGAGCGCCGATGGCGGCGGGCCGACGAAGGTCAATCCCGCCGCGGCGCAGGCGCGGGCGAAGGCGGCGCTCTCGCTGAGGAAGCCGTAACCCGGATGCACCGCGTCGCAGCCTTCGGCGCGCGCGATTGCGACGAGCTGCGCCGCGTCGAGATAGGCCCGCGCCCCCGCGCCGCTGAGCGCCACCGCCCGGTCGGCGCGGCGGACATGAAGCGAGGCCGCGTCGTCCTCGGCAAAGACCGCGACGGTGCCGATGCCGAGCTCGGCCGCGGCGCCGGCGACGCGGATCGCGATCTCGCCGCGATTGGCGATCAACAGGGACGAAATGGGCATGTTTTGGCGTCTCCCCCGCGATGCAGTAGCATCCCGGCGGGGACCGCGCCAATATAAGGGTAGCTACACGGAGAGGCCGACATGACCGACAAGCCGATCAAGATTCCCGGACCCGACCACCCGATCGCCATCGCGCCGACCGCGGGCCGCGTCGTCGTCACCGTCGCCGGCAAGGTGGCGGCGGACAGCAAGGAGGCGCTGACCTTGCGCGAAGCCGACTATCCGCCAGTGCAGTACATCCCGATGAAGGATGTCGACGCGTCGCTGCTGGTGCCGACCAGCCACTACACCTACTGCCCCTACAAGGGCGATTGCAGCTACTACAGCATCCCGGCCGGCGGCGCCCGCAGACCGACAATGCCGTGTGGGTCTACAAGACACCGTACGAGGCCGTGGCCCCGATCAAGGACCACGTCGCCTTCTATCCCAACCGCGTCGACTCGATCGAACAGCGGTAACCCGTGCGGCAAGTTCCGCCATTCGTGGCGGAACACCGGCGTTTTTTCTGCGAAGCTCTTGAGCCGGCGCGCGCCGAGCGCGATGAAGCGCGTCTCGTCCTCGGCGCGCGCATGGTCTGCGTCAGTAAGTGCTGCCCGCTTGCATCGTGAGATGTTCGGCGACGGGGCCAAGTGCGAGCGCGGGGAAGAAGGTCAGGCCGCCTACGATCACGATCGTGCCGACCACCAGCGCGACGAATAGCATCCCATGGGTCGGCAACGTGCCCGCCGAAACCGGGACTCGTCGTTTTCTCGCCAACGTTCCTGCGATGACGAGCACCGGCACGATGACCAGGAAGCGTCCGGCAAACATCGCCGCCGCCAGCGTCAAATTATAGAATGGCGTGTTCGCGTTCAGCCCGGCGAAGGCGCTGCCATTGGTCGCGGCAGCGGAAGTGTAGGCATAGAGGATTTCCGAAAATCCGTGCGGGCCTGCGTTGTTCAAGCCGGCGAGTCCAGCCGGCAGTACCGTCGCGACTGCCGACAGCCCGAGAATGAAGGCGGGCACGCACAGCAGCGCCAGCATCGCCATTTTCACTTCGTTGGCCTCGATCTTCTTGCCGAGATATTCAGGCGTACGCCCGATCATCAGACCGGCGGCGAAGACCGCCACGATAGCGAATAGCAAGATGCCGAAGAGACCCGAGCCCGGGCCGCCGACGATGACCTCGTCCAGCATCATGTTGGCCATCAGCACCAGGCCCGAGAGCGGCATGAAACTGTCGTGCATCGAGTTCGACCGCGCCGTCCGATGAGGCAGTCGATACGGTGGCAAAGAGCGCCGATTGGGCGATGCCGAAGCGGACCTCTTTGCCTTCAATGTTGCCGCCGGCCCGTTCAAGCCCCGTGGCCGGATCGGTCGCGACAGATGAAACAGCGGGGCTTTGGCTTGCCTCGCTCGAATAGACGATCGCTACGCCGGGGACAAACAAGACCGCCATGATGGCAAACAGCGCCCAGCCCTGCCGCTGATCCCCGACGATGCGGCCAAATGTATTGGTCAGCGCGACGCCGAGTCAGAAAGATCAAAAACATTTCGACTAGACCGGTTAGGGCGTTCGGATTCTCGAAGGGATGCGCCGAATTGGCGTTGAAAAATCCGCCGCCATCGCCGCTCAACAGCTTAATGACCTCCTGCGACGCTACCGGGCCCCGTGCCAGAACCTGATGGCCGCCGTCGAGCGTCGTGACGTCGACAGAGGCCCCGAGGGTCTGCGGGACGCCTTCCCAGACGAGAAACAGCGCGGCCACGATGCAAATCGGCAACAGGACGTAGAGCGTAATCCGCGTCAGATCGACCCAAAAATTGCCGATGGTGTGCGCCGAGCGGCGGGCGATGCCGCGCACGAGCGCGATTGCCACGGCCACCCCGGTCGCGCCCGAGAGAAACGACTGTACCGTTATCCCCGCCATCTGGGCGAGATAGCTGAGCGTCGTCTCCCCGCCATAGGACTGCCAGCTCGCATTCGTGGCAAAGCTGACCGCGGTGTTGAGCGCGAGGTCCGGCGCAACGGCGTCCATTCCCCGTGGGTTGAACGGGAGCAAATTTTGTAGACGCAGTAACCCGTAAAGCACCACGATGCCGACGAAATGAAAGGTGAGCAAAGCGAACGCGTAGCCGATCCAACTCTGCTCTTCGCTCGGATCGACGCCGGCAACACGGTAAATGCCACTTTCCAAAGCGGCGAGCCCACGCGGCGCCCTCCACTGCTCCCCGGCAACGCGGGCGATGTAGCCGCCCAACGGCTTCACCGCCGCAGTGACCAACGCGGCAAAACTCGCGATCTGCAACCAGCCTAACCAGGTCAAGGCGCTTCGTCCGAAGGGGAGACGTCAGGGTGGGGGAGAGGAATCCGATGGCGAAGCGCGGCATACGCGCAAGCGCCGGCAACGATAAGAATTCCTATTACGATCAAAATCCCAAAGTGCAAGGCTTACGGCCTTCGAAACTATTTCCAACTCCATTAGATGAGCGAACGGGGCCGTAATTATTCCATATGAGTTTCTGCCGAGACAAATAAAGGAAATAGAGTATTTCGCCCTGAGTGGCACCGAGGGCCACGATCTCTATTTCGGGATAACCGCGCACAACCCCGTGCAAGACGCGGAATTCATCACCGCTTGGGCAACATTGATGTCCGAATCACCCGCGCAGCACCTCGGCGTAAAGCTCCGCGTCGACATTGCCGCCGGAGGCGACGATGCAGACCGCGCGGTTGGGTCCGGGGACGCGGCCCTGGAGCGCCGCCGCCAGCGCCACGGCGCCCGACGGTTCCAGCACCAGCTTCAATTCGGTGAACGCGGCACGCATCGCGGCGCGCGCCTCGTCGTCGGTGACGGTGAGGCCGCCGGCGAGACGGCCGCGATTGACCGCGAACGTGATTTCGCCCGGCATGATCGCCTGAAGCGCGTCGCAGATGCTTTCGGCTTTCGCGTCGTGACCGACGCGACTGCCCGGCCTTGAGCGAGCGGGCGTGATCGTCCAGCCCGGCGGGCTCGGCGGTGTAGACCCGGGTCTTGGGGCTGAGCCCCTCGCACGCCAGGGCGCAGCCCGCGATCAGGCCGCCGCCGCTCGCGGGCGCCGCCAGCGCGTCGAAGGCGATGCCCTGCGCCGCCGCGTCCTCGATCGCCTCCAGCGCGGCGGTGCCCTGCCCGGCGATGATCAGCGGATCGTCGAACGGCCGCACCAGGGTGGCGCCGCGCTCCGCCACCAGCCGGTCGGCGATGCCCTCGCGGCTCTCGGTATGGCGGTCGTAGAGCACGACCTCGGCGCCGTAACCCCGGGTGTTCTCGATCTTGATGTGCGGGGCGTCGGCCGGCATGACGATGACGGCCTTGATGCCGAGGAGCTGGGCCGCGCAGGCGACGCCCTGGGCATGGTTGCCGGAGGAGAACGCCACAACGCCGCGCTTGCGCTCGGCCTCGCTCATCGCCGAGAGCCGGTTGAAGGCGCCGCGGAACTTGAACGAACCGGTGCGCTGCAGGCACTCCGGCTTGACGAAGAGGCGATAGCCGAGACGGTCGCCCAGCCTTGGCGCTTCCAGCAAGGGGGTGTGGACCGCGCGGCCCCGGAGCCGGGCGGCGGCGGCGCGGACATCCGAAAAACGGGGCAATTCCGCCGCCAATTCAGTTGTTTCCACCGTCAAAACCGGGTCTCCTGCCCTTGCGAGGCCTACCCCCGCGCCATATATAACCCTGGCGCGGCGTCTCGCCGGGCAAAATTTTCACATTGGGGTCTGGCAGGGCGCCACTGATGGGCCGGCGGACCTGCTGACAAGAGGGTGGACATGGCAAAAGTCATCGGTATCGACCTCGGCACGACCAATAGCTGCGTCGCCGTGATGGACGGCAAGAACGCAAAGGTCATCGAAAACAGCGAGGGGGGCCGGACCACGCCCTCGATGGTCGCCTTTACCGAATCCGGCGAGCGGCTGGTCGGCCAGTCGGCCAAGCGCCAGGCGGTGACCAATCCGGAAAACACGTTCTACGGCATCAAGCGGCTGATGGGCCGGCGCATGAACGACCCGATGGTCAAGAAGGAGATGGATCTCGTCCCCTTCAAGGTCATCGCGGGCGACAATGGCGACGCCTGGGTCCAGTCGCGGCAGCAGAAATTCGCGCCCTCGCAGATCAGCGCCTTCATCCTGCAAAAGATGAAGGAAACCGCGGAAGCCTATCTCGGCGAGCCGGTGACCGAAGCGGTCATCACGGTTCCCGCCTACTTCAACGACAGCCAACGCCAGGCCACCAAGGACGCCGGCAAGATCGCCGGCCTCGACGTGCTGCGCATCATCAACGAGCCGACCGCGGCCGCGCTCGCCTACGGGCTCGAGAAAAAGGGCACCGGCACCATCGCGGTCTATGACCTCGGCGGCGGCACGTTCGACATTTCCGTGCTGGAGATCGGCGACGGCGTGTTCGAGGTGAAGTCCACCAACGGCGACACGTTCCTGGGCGGCGAGGATTTCGACAGCCGCATCATCGACTATCTCGCCGACGAGTTCAAAAAGGAGCAGGGCATCGACCTGCGCCGCGACAAGCTCGCGCTGCAACGCCTGAAAGAGGCGGCGGAAAAGGCCAAGATCGAGCTTTCCTCCTCGATGCAGACGGAAGTGAACCTGCCGTTCATCACCGCCGACGCCTCGGGGCCGAAGCATCTCGCGGTCAAGCTGACCCGCGCCAAGCTTGAAGCGCTGGTCGACGAGCTGATCCAGAAGACCATCGATCCGTGCCGTGCCGCGCTGAAAGACGCCGGACTCAAGGCGTCGGAGATCAACGAGGTCATCCTGGTCGGCGGCATGACCCGCATGCCCAAGGTGATCGAGACCGTGAAACAGTTCTTCGGCAAGGAGCCGAACCGCTCGGTCAATCCGGACGAAGTGGTCGCCGTCGGCGCCGCGATCCAGGCCGGGGTGCTGAAGGGCGAAGTCAAGGACGTGCTGTTGCTGGACGTGACGCCGCTGTCCTTGGGCATCGAAACGCTGGGCGGCGTGTTCACCCGCCTCATCGACCGCAACACCACCATCCCGACCAAGAAGAGCCAGATCTTCTCGACCGCCGAGGACAATCAGACCGCGGTCACCATCCGCGTGTTCCAGGGCGAGCGCGAGATGGCGGCGGACAACAAGCTGCTGGGCCAGTTCGACCTGGTGGGCATCCCGCCGGCGCCGCGCGGCATTCCGCAGGTCGAGGTCACGTTCGACATCGACGCCAACGGCATCGTCTCGGTCTCGGCCAAGGACAAGGCCACCGGCAAGGAACAGCAGATCCGCATCCAGGCCTCGGGCGGCCTCTCCGACGCCGACATCGACAAGATGGTGAAGGACGCCGAGTCGCATGCCGAGGACGACAAGAAGAAGAAGGAGCTGGTCGAGGCGAAGAACCATGCCGACGCGCTGATCCACTCGACCGAAAAGACCGTGGCCGAAGCCGGCGACAAGGTCGGCGCCGCGGACAAGCAGGCGATCGAAAGCGCGATCGCCGAGCTCAAGACCGCGACCTCGGGTGACGACGTCAACGCCATCCGCTCCCGCACCGAAGTGCTGGCGCAGGCCGCGATGAAGATGGGCGAGGCGATGTACAAGGCCCAGGCCGCGCGGCGGCGGCGGCGAAGGCCCGCAAGCCGGGCCGCAGCCCGGCGCGTCGGCGGGCGGCAAGCCCGACGACAAGGTCGTCGACGCGGATTTCGAGGAAGTCGACGAGCAGAAAAAGCGCGGCTCGGGCTGATCTTCCTTTATGCCGCCGCGAATCGTGGTCATCCTAGCAGCGCCGCCGGTTTCCGACGGCGCCGTCTGCGCGCGGGGGCTCTAGGTCTGGCATGGCGAAACGCGACTATTACGAATTGCTCGGCGTGGCGAAAAACGCCTCCGCCGACGAGATCAAGAAAGCCTACCGCAAACTCGCCATGCAGCATCACCCGGACCGCAATCCGGGCGACAAGAGCGCCGAGCAAAAATTCAAGGATGTGAGCGAGGCCTATGACGTCCTGAAGGACGATCAGAAGCGCGCGGCGTACGACCGGTTCGGCCATGCCGCGTTCGAAGGCGGGCGCGGTCCCGGCGGCAACCCGGGCGATTTCGGCTTTGCCCAGGGCTTCGCCGACATTTTCGACGAGATGTTCGGCGACATCATGGGCGGCCGCGGCGGGCGCCGCGACAGCGCCAGCCCGCGCGGTGACGATGTCCGCTACAATCTCGAAATCACGCTCGACGACGCCTTCAAGGGCCGCCAGACCACGATCCGCGTGCCCGACGATGGCGGCGTGCGACGTGTGCCACGGCGGCGGCGCCGCGCCCGGCTCGAAGCCGGTGACCTGCCCGACCTGCTACGGCAACGGCCGGGTGCGCGCGCAGCAGGGTTTCTTCACCATCGAACGCGCCTGCCCCAATTGCCACGGCGCCGGCCGGGTGATCGACAATCCGTGCCGCTCCTGTAACGGCCAGGGCCGCGTGCGCAAGGAGAAGACGCTGTCGGTCTCGATCCCGGCCGGGGTCGAGGACGGGACCCGCATCCGCCTTGCCGGCGAAGGCGAGGCCGGCGTGCGCGGCGGCGCCGCGGGCGACCTCTACATTTTCCTCAGCGTGAAGCCGCACCGCATTTTCATCCGCGACGGCGCCAACATCCAATGCAAGGTGCCGATTGCGATGACCATGGCGGCGCTGGGCGGCGCGCTCGACGTGCCGACCATCGACGGCACCATGGCGCGGCTCAATGTCCCGGCGGGTACCCAATCGGGCAATACCGTGCGCCTGCGCGGCAAGGGCATGACGATCCTGCGCTCGCCGTCGCGCGGCGACATGGTGATCGAGATGGTGGTCGAGACGCCGCGGCAGCTGACGAAGCGCCAGCAGGAATTGCTGCGCGAGTTCGAGAAAGAAGGCGACAAGCACCGCACCAGCCCCGAGAGCGAGGGCTTCTTCTCGCGGATGAAAGAATTCCTCGGCGGCGACGCAAGGGAGTAGGGACCGAATTGGCGGGCACGTTGACTTGGTTGATCTACAGCGCCACCTTCGGACCATGAGCCAAATGCCCACATTGACGTTGGACCGATTGCCGCCGGCACCGGCGGTAAGCTTTGCTGCGCCGAAGAAACCGGCAAACGACACCGTTGGAGGGCTTCTCGACCGTGGCCTCGCTATTGTAGCGGTGGCTGAAGAGACGCGGCTTGGGTTGGAGCGTTATCTAGGTTCCCTCAAATCGATGCTGCGTCGGCTCTGCCTGGAAGCCAAAGGACGCAACCTTGAGGATTTGAACGTCGCTATCGCCATCCTGCTGGACCGCGAACGAGACCGAGCAAAAGAGACACGGCCGATTTTGGACGCAATAAAGGCGACCCGGATTAAGGGGAAGAAGTCGAAAGGCGCGAGACGTCAATTTTACCTAGCGTGGGAAAAAGTGGCGACCGCGAACCTACTCCGCCACCGTCACCAGTTCGGCGTCTTCGCCGGCTTCCTGCTGGCGCTGCCACATCTGGGCGTAGACGCCGCCCTTCGCCAGCAAGGTCGGATGATCGCCGCGCTCGACGATGCGGCCCTGATCCAGCACCAGAATCTCGTGCGCGCCGACCACGGTCGAGAGCCGATGCGCGATCATCAGCGTCGAGTGCGCTCTGCGCCACTTCTTCGAGGCTGGCCTGGATCTCGCGCTCGGTCTTGGTGTCGAGCGCCGAGGTCGCCTCGTCGAACACCAGGATGCGCGGGTTCTTGAGGATGACGCGCGCGATGGCGACGCGCTGCTTCTCGCCGCCCGACAGTTTGAGGCCGCGCTCGCCGACCGGACTGGCATAGCCGTCGGGCAGACGGGCGATGAACTGGTCGAGGCGCGCGCGCCGCGCCGCGTCGGCGATCTCGTCGTCGCCGGCGCCGGGCCGGCCATAGCCGATATTGTAGCGGATCGTCTCGTTGAACAGCACGGTGTCCTGCGGCACCACGCCGATGGCGCGGCGCAAGGAATCCTGCGTCACGTCGCGCAGATCCTGGCCGTCGATGCGGATGGCGCCGTCGTCGACATCGTAGAAGCGGAACAGCAGGCGCGAGACGGTCGATTTCCCGGCGCCGCTCGGGCCCACGATCGCGACCGTCTGGCCCGGCGCCACGCGGAACGAGACGTCGCGCAGAATCTCGCGGCGCTGATCGTAGGCGAAGGAAACATGATCGAACACGATCTCGCCGCGCGCGACCAGCAGCGGCTCGGCGTCCTCCTTGTCGGCGATGTCGGGCTTGACGCCGAGCAAGCGGAACATCGCCTCGAGATCGGTCAGCGACTGCTTGATGTTGCGATAGACCATGCCGAGCTGGTTCAGCGGCGCGTAGAGCTGCACCAGGTAGGAATTGACCAGCACGAAATCGCCGACCGTCATCCGCCCGGCGACGATGCCTTGCGCGGCGAGGATCATGACGCCGACCAGGCCGGTGGCGATGATGATGCCCTGGCCGATATTGAGGCCGGAGAGCGTGGTCTGGCTCTTGACCGCGGCGCGCTCGTAAGCGGCAAGCGCCTTGTCGAAACGCCGCGCCTCGTGTTCCTCGTTGGCGAAATATTTCACCGTCTCGAAATTCAGGAGCGAGTCGACCGCCTTGGTGTTGGCCTCGCTGTCGCGCTCGTTCATTTCGCGGCGGAACTTGATACGCCAATCGGTGACGGCGAAGGTGAATCCCACATAGAACAGCACGGTCGCGACCGTGAAGAGGGCGAAGCTCACCGAATAGAGCCGCCACAGGATCGCGGTCACCATGCCGATCTCGACCAGGGTCGGCACCAGGCTGAACAAAAGGTACGACAACAGAAATTCGGTGCCGCGGATGCCGCGCTCGATGGCGCGGGACAGGCCGCCGGTCTGGCGCTCAAGGTGATAGCGCAGCGACAGCGAATGGAGATGGCGGAAGGTCTTGAGCGCGACCTCGCGCACCGCGTGCTGTTCAACCTTGGCGAAGACCGCGTCGCGCAGCTCGGCGAACAACTGGGCGCCGACGCGCGCCACGCCATAGGCGACGATGATCATCACGGGCGCCGCCAACAGCGCGACGGTCTGATGCCCGGGCGTCAGGCGGTCGATCGCCATCTTGTAAATCATCGGCACGGTGACGGCGATCAGCTTGGCGCCGATCAGCAACACCATCGCAATCAGCACGCGGAATTTCAGGTCGCGGCGGGCATGCGGCCAGACATAGGGCAGGAGCATGCGGACCGCGCCCAGTTCTTGGCGCAGGCCGACTTCGCGCGGACCGCCGGTAACCGGGCGCGCGCCCTTCACGACGACGCTCCCGCCTCGGCCGGCTGGTGGCGCAATAGGCCGTAGGCCAGCACGGCCGCGACCGCCATCGCGGCGGCTGCGGCCCAATAGGGCGCGTTGCGCCCGAGCTCCGCGTAGAGCGGCCCCGCGATCAGCGGGCCAACGACGCGCGCCAGGCTCTGGGTCGATTGCGACACGCCCAAGACGCCGCCGCGCTCGTCGATGCCGGCCTCGCGCGAGATCAGGCTGTTGGAGGAGGGGCCGAACAAGGCCATGCCCGAGGCGAGTGCCAAATTCACCACCAGGAGCGGCGGCACGCTGGTCATCAACGGGATCGCCGCCATGCCGACGAACAGCAGCGCCGCGGAGGTGATCAGAAGCCGCGTCTCGCCGAAGCGCCGGGTCAACGGTCCCATCAGCCCGCCTTGGACCACCGTGACGATGCAGCCGACATAGAAGAACATCAGGCCGATCTGGCGCGGTCCCCAGTCGAACGTGTCGTGCGACCACAGCGCGAACGTGCTTTCGAGCGCGGCGAAGGCCGCCGTGGTGATGAAGCCGATCGCGATCAGGCGGAGCAGGACCGGGCGGTGGCTGACGATCCGCCGCGCGAAATCGAGCCGGCCCGGCGGCGGCGGCGCGTTCCTCGCCTCGCTCGGCAGACTCTCCTTGAGCAGGAAGGCCGTTAGTCCCACGGCGATGACGGACAGGCCCGCCGCGATAAAGGCGGGGATGCCGAGCTGCGTCATGCTCGGCTCGCGGCCGCCGACCAAGCCGCCCAAGGCGGGTCCGAGCGTAAAGCCAAGGCCGAACGCGGCGCCGATGATCCCCATGCCTTTGGCGCGCTTCTCCGGCGGCGTGGTGTCGGTGACATAGGCGAACACGGCGCCGACCGTGCCGGCGCCGGCGCCGGCGAAAAACCGCGCCGCGAACAGCATCCACAGCTGATCGGCGAGGCCGAGCCAGAGATAGGACAGCGCCGAGCACGCCAGACCCACGAGCAGAATCGGCTTGCGACCGATGCGGTCGCTCAGACGCCCCAGCAGCGGCGACGAAAACAATTGGGCGAAGGAGAACACGCCCAACAGCCAGGTGACCGCCGTCGTGCCGGCGCCGAAATGCAGCCCGTAGAAGGGCAGCAGCGGGATCACCAGGCCAAAACCGAGAAGGTCGATGAAGACGATGAGAAACAGAATCGGCATGCGGCTATGTTAGATAAGCCATTGCGGCGCCTGCTGCTAGGGCCGGATCGCCTTTGCTGGAATCGCAGACGCGATGGGTTAACGATGGGCGGCGCTGTTCCATCGGTCGAGCCACGCCAACGCGATCGTCGACACCACGAACGTCAGGTGCACCGCAACCATCCATAACAGCTTGTCGTCGGCATAGTCCTGAATGTCCATGAACGCCTTGAGGAGCTGGACGGCGGAAATGGTGACGATTGACACCAGCACTTTCACCTTGAGCGACCCGGCGTCGAGCTTGCCGAGCCAGGCGATGCTGTGTTCCGCCTCGTCGATCTCCAGCTTCGAGACGAAATTCTCGTAGCCGCTCAGCATCACCATCACGACCAGGCCCGCCACCAGCGTAAGATCGAGCAGGGTCAGCGTCGCCACGATCAGATCGACGTCGCGGCCGGTGAAGGCGGTGAGCGCGATCGCGATCAGCTCGCGCACCAGATGGACCGAGAACGCGATCAGCAGCAAGCCGAGACCGAAATAAAGCGGCACCAGCAACCATCGGCTCGCGAACAGCACGCGCTCGATGGCCCGTTCGGCAAGATAGCGTTGTCGTTCGCTGGCGGCCACCCGTACCTCCTAGAGCTCGATCAGTTGAGGTTGAACGGTCTTTGTCGTCCCCGCGAACGCAGGGACCCAGGGTTGCCGCGCCGTCGCTGACCCTGGATTCCCGCTTTCGCGGGCATGACGACATTGTTCTAACTCGGCAGAAAGACGGTCACGCTCTTCCCCAGCCTCCGCCCATTGAAGCAAAGAAAAGGGCCGCTCGAAAGAGCGGCCCTGGTCTCGTAACCGTGTCGCGGATGCTTATGGCATCACGATTTCGACACGGCGGTTCTGCGGCTCGCGCACGCCGTCCGGGGTCGGAACCCGCGGATGCTCCTTGCCGAACCACTTCACGTCCATGACGTTCTTGGGCACGCCCTGCTTCATCAGGTAGCCCGCGACCGCGTCGGCGCGGCGCTGCGACAGGCGCAGATTATAGGCTTGCGTGCCAGCGAGGTCGGTAAAGCCCGAAACGTCGATCCGGGCATGGCCGCCGGACTTGTAGGTCGAAGCCGCGGCATCGATCACCCGGCGCGCGTCCGGCGTCAGGTTGTAACGGTCGAAGTCGAAGAACACGAGGAAGGTCCGCGCCATCATCGGCGGCGGCGGAGCCGGCGCGACCGCGGGCATCGGAGCCGGCGGCGGCGGGGGCGGCGGGGGCGCGAAGCGATAGGTCAGCCCCACCCGGATCATGTTGAAATTGACTTCGTTGTTGTCGGTGATGCCGCCGCCGAAATTGTGATGCTGCGTGCCAAGATCGGTATAGCGGTATTCGACATCGCCTTCCCAATTCGTGGTGAAGGCATAGGCGAAGCCAGCGCCGCCGGTCCAGCCGACCCGAATCGCGTTCGGACGGCCGACGCTGGTTCCGATCGGAGCCTGGTACCCGGTAGTAACGTCGCCGAACGCGGCGCCGCCCGTGGCGTAAATCAGCGAACGATCCCAGGCAAAGCCGAGCTTGCCGCGAAATCGACGCGTCGAAGTCCATGGTCGACGAAACCCGGGTTCCCACCGCCGGGAAGATTTTGTGCCCGCTGATGTCGCCGCCTTCGGCGTCGCCCTCAATGCCGAGCACCCACGGGCCCGTCTGCCAATTGTAGCCGATATGGCCGCCGCCCATGCCACCTGCGGTACCGAAATGGTAGCCGTTGGCGAACGCGGTGACATGGCCATTGGACTCGCCCCAGCCATATCCGCCCTGGACGCCGAGCTCGAAACCATCCCACCATGTCTGGGCAAATGCGTTCGTCGATAACGTCGCGGCAGCAACCGCGAGTGCGGCGACAAGAATTCGTTTCATATGATCCCCACTGTAAAAATCGCTCGCTTACTAGTATCGATGGAAAAGATCGCCAATTCAATTTCCGAACCCAGACGCCACAACGAAAATCATCGCCTGTGGCATTTCTGCAACAAAATCAAAAAAGCTATGAAAAGGGCGGCTCGAAAGCCGTCCTTTTCCCAGATTTGCGCGGTTTCGTGGCCTTACGGCATCACGATCTCGACGCGGCGGTTCTGCGGCTCGCGCACGCCGTCCGGGGTCGGAACCCGCGGATGCTCCTTGCCGAACCACTTCACGTCCATGACGTTGCGCGGCACGCCCTGTTTCTCAAGATAGCCGGCGACCGCGTCGGCGCGACGCTGGGACAGGCGCAGATTATAGGCTTGCGTGCCGGCGAGGTCGGTAAAGCCCGAGACGTCGATCCGAGCATGGCCGCCGGACTTGTAGGTCGAAGCCGCGGCATCGATCACCCGGCGTCCGGCGTCAGGAAGTAGCGGTCGAAGTCGAAGAACACGAGGAAGGTCCGCGCCATCATCGGCGGTGGCGGGGCCGGCGCGACCACGGGAATCGGAGCCGGCGGCGGGGGCGGCGGCGCGAAGCGATAGGTGATGCGGAGCCAGAATGAATTGGAATCGAAATGGTTATGGTCGGTGTCGTTACAGGCGAGGCAGGCGAAGTTAGCCGAACCCAAATCCGTGTAGCGATATTCCAGACCGGCGGACCAGTTCGAGGACATGGCGTAATCGATGCCCGCGCCCGCGGTCCAGCCGATGCGGGTCGTGTTCCAGGTCTCGAACCCGCCTCCCATGAGGCAGCCGGCGCAGAAACCGTTTTGATCGACGTCGCCAAAGGCGACGCCGCCGGTGCCGTACAGCAGATAGTGGCTGAACGCATAGCCCAACCGGGCGCGCACCGACGCATCCCAATAATTGTGCATGCCGAAGCGGTATACAGTGCCGAATGCTGGTTGGGTTTGACTGCTGTTCAAGTCGGCGCCTTCGATATCCGCTTCGCCGCCGACGACGAACTGGTTGAATTGGAAATTATAGCCGGCATGAACGCCGCCCAACGGGCCGCTCGGATCGAACCCGTATTTGATCGTACCGGCGCAGGGAAGAATCGGATCGCAGGTTCCCTTGCCCGAATCGTGACCGACGGCGCCGCCAAGCTCCACGCCGAGTTCGGGTCCCGACCAGTCCACTTGCGCAAAGGCCGGTGGCGCCACCGCCAAGCAAAACAAGGCGATAACGGCTATGCGGGCTGTTCTCATCGGCGTTCCCCCTCAGGAAGGCATTTGTCCGCCAGCAATATTGGTATGGAAAGCCGGTCCGTTCAAATTTTTCGGGCGGTTTTCCGCGAAATGTTAACCGTCTGTGGCAATTCTGCAACTTCCCCGGGCAGCCCGGAAGTACAGCCTATCGCCGTCTTCAGCCGGCTCAAGCGTGTCACAAAAAAGGCCGCTCCGAAGAGCGGCCTTTTCGATGTCACGTCCCAACGATGCTTACGGCATCATGATTTCGACGCGGCGATTATGCGGATCGCGCATGCCGTCGGGCGTCGGAACGCGCGGATTTTCCTTGCCGTGCCACATCACGTTCATCGCCGGGCGCGGCACGCCGAGATGCGCCAGATATTCGGCGACGGTGGTGGCGCGGCGTTGCGACAGTTTGAGATTGTATTGTTGCGTTCCCGCCAGATCGGTATAGCCGTTGAGCTCGATCCGGGCATAGCCGCTGACGCGGAACGCCTTGGCGGCCTCTTCCACCACCAGGCGGGCTTCGGGCGTCAGGTCATAGCGGTCGAAATCGAAGAACACGATGAAGGCGTGTTGCGGCGGCGGCGGCGCCGGCGGCACCGGGACCGGCGCCATGGCCGGAACGATCGGTGCGGGCTCTGGCGCCATCGGCCGGCGCGGCCAGAAATGATAGCTTACAGCGAGCTGCACCGCGCTGAAGGTGAATTTGTTGCCGCTGTCCGAAGCAGTCGTGATCGGATCGGCAAAGCGCTGCCGGCCGAGATCGGTGTAGCGATATTCGACCGCCGCCGACCAGCGCGGGTCGATCTCGTAGGCGGCGCCGGCGCCCGCGGTCCAGCCGACGCGCATGTCGTTGATCGCGTCGTACGGGCCGGGCGCGTTGTTGCAGGTCGGGCAGGAGTACTGTGTCTTGACCGAGCCGAAGGCGACGCCGCCGGTGCCGTAGACCATGAAACGGTCGAAGGCCATGCCGACCTTGCCGCGGATCGAGGCGTCGAACTCGTTCAAGAGCTTGGTCTGGAACTGCGCCGCCGTCGTGGTGTCGCGGCCGGAAATGTCGGCGCCCTCGGCGTCGCCAACGACGCCGAGCACCAGGTGACCCCACTGGTAATCGTAGCCGAGATGGGCGCCGCCGATCACGCCGTCGGGACGGACATCGTAGGGGATGGCAAAGCCGCCGACGCGCAATCCGCCGGTCGATTGGCCCCAGCCGTAACCGCCCTCGAGGCCGACATAGGGTCCGGTCCAGTCCCCGGCTTGGGCCGTCGCCGCGAGGCCGAGACCGATGATCGTCACGCCGGCAAGAAGTATCCGTTTCATTTCTGACCCCTTCGAACGCGCTCGTCCATTTATCGCGCCATTCCTGACGCGTTACGCTTGATCTTGTGGCCAGACGGCCGCAGCAGCGCGATTAGCCGCATAGGCCAAGCACGCTAAGGGCAATTCGGCAATTTTGGGAAGCCGGATTTACACGGGAAATGAAGTCTGTGGCGCAAGTGCCACACCCGCCTAGGGTCGGATCGCACGCTAAGCGGCGAGGCGTTTTTCGATCAAATGCAGGATCTCGTCCGCCGCCGACGGGATGTTGGTGCCGGGGCCGAAAATCGCGGCGACGCCGGCTTGCCGCAAGAATTCGTAATCCTGCGGCGGAATGACCCCGCCGCACACCACCAGAATGTCGTCGCGGCCGGCGCGCTTCAGGGCCTCGATCAGCGCCGGCACCAGCGTCATGTGTCCGGCCGCCTGGCTCGACACGCCG
Source organism: uncultured Alphaproteobacteria bacterium (assembly GCA_963729845.1). GTDB lineage: Bacteria > Pseudomonadota > Alphaproteobacteria > ATCC43930 > CGMCC-115725 > JAATGI01. Next base: position 199,983 of record CAVSQC010000005.1, on the reverse strand, counting down.
ACGACATGAACGTCGTTCTCGATCGCCTGGCGCGCCGCTTCCTCGGGGGTCTGGAACAACGGCCCGATATCGACATCGAAGCCCAGATCGGCGAACGCGGTCGCGATCACCTTGGCGCCGCGATCGTGGCCGTCCTGGCCGAGCTTCGCCACCAGCAGGCGCGGGCGGCGGCCCTCGTCGCGGGCGAACGCCTCGACCTCGGCGACGGTGCGGCGGAACGCGGCGTCGCCCTGGTGCTGCGCGCCGTAGACGCCGGAGACCGAGCGGATGGTGGCGTGATGCCGCGCGAACACCTGCTCCAGCGCCGCCGAGATTTCGCCGACCGTGGCGCGCGCGCGGGATGCTTCGATCGACAGCGCGAGCAGATTGGCGTTGCCTCTGGCGCCGTCGCTCAGCGCCTTGAGCGCCGCCGCTACCTTGGCGGGGTCGCGGGTCGCGCGCACGCGCTCCAGCCGCGCGAGCTGCTGCTCGCGCACCTTGCTGTTGTCGATCGAGAGAATGTCGACCGGTTCCGCGTCGCCGTCGCCGGCGCGATATTTGTTGACGCCGATGATGACGTCCTCGCCGCGGTCGATGCGCGCCTGGCGCCGCGCCGCCGCGTCCTCGATCTTGAGCTTGGGCATGCCCGACTTCGACCGCCTTGGTCATGCCGCCCATCGCCTCGACCTCGTCGATCAATTCGAGCGCCGCGTGCGCGACCGCGTGCGTCAGCGCCTCGACGTAATAGCTGCCGCCCAACGGATCGACCACATGCGTCACGCCGCTTTCCTCGGCGAAGAGGAGCTGCGTGTTGCGCGCGATCCGCGCCGCGAACGGCGACGGCAGGGCCAGCGCCTCGTCGAAGGAATTGGTGTGGAGCGACTGGGTCCCGCCCAGCACGCCCGCCAGCGCCTCGATGGTGGTGCGGACGATGTTGTTGTGCGGCTCCTGCTCGGTGAGCGACACGCCCGAGGTCTGGCAATGGGTGCGGAGCGCCAGCGAGTTGGGTGATGTCGCGCCGAACTTGTCGCGCATCAGCGTCGCCCACAGAAAGCGCGCGGCGCGCAGCTTCGCGATCTCCATGAAAAAATTCATGCCGAGGCAGAAAAAGAACGAGAGGCGCGGCGCGAATTCGTCGATCTTCAAGCCCTTGCCCAAGGCGGCGCGGACATATTCGAGACCGTCGGCGAGGGTGAAGGCCAGTTCCTGCACGCAGGTGGCACCCGCCTCCTGCATGTGATAGCCGGAGATCGAGACCGAATTGAATTTCGGCATGTGCTTCGCCGTGTATTCGATGATGTCGGCGACGATGCGCATCGAGGGTCCGGGCGGATAGATGTAGGTGTTCCGGACCATGAACTCTTTGAGGATGTCGTTCTGGATCGTGCCGGAGAGCTTGTCCTGCGCGACGCCCTGTTCCTCGGCGGCGACGATGAAGCCGGCGAGCACCGGCAGCACCGCGCCGTTCATGGTCATCGACACGCTCATCTTGTCGAGCGGGATGCCGTCGAACAGGATCTTCATGTCCTCGACGGTGTCGATCGCGACGCCGGCCTTGCCGACATCGCCGACGACGCGCGGATGGTCGCTGTCATAGCCGCGATGCGTCGCCAGATCGAACGCCACCGACAGGCCCATCTGCCCGCTCTTCAGGCCCTCGCGGTAAAACTTGTTCGAGTCCTCCGCGGTGGAGAAGCCGGCATATTGCCGGATGGTCCAGGGCCGGTTGGCGTACATGGTGGCGCGCGGCCCGCGCAGAAACGGCGGAAAGCCGGGCATGCCGCCCAGCGTCTCGAGATGTTCGAGATCGGCCGCGGTATAGAGCGGCTTCACCGCGATGCCCTCGGGCGTCGCCCAGGTCAGCTTGTCGAGCGCCGCGCCGCCCAGCTCCTTCTCCGCGAGCTTGCGCCAATCTTCGAGCGATTTCGTCGGAAACTCGGCCATTGCGCCATTCTAGCGCGGCGCGCCCGGCGGCGGCTAGTCGCGTCCAATTCGTGCTAGGAAGGCGCGATGGCTGAATATGACGCGATAGACCGCCGTCTGTTCCGGCGTTCGCATCTGTACTAGGATCGGACACACGGAGCGGCCGGGAGGGGTCTCGGTTCCGCGCCGTGCGCCGCAAAGGGGGCGTGACATGGCTTGCTGGAAAGTTGGAACCGCGGCGGCGGTTGCCGCCGCCGTTGCCATTGCTGCCGCGGCGCTGGCGCGCGCCGAGGTGATCGAGCCCAATTCGGTGGCCGGCCAGAATATCCAGATCGCGGCGCATTTCATTCGCGCCAACGGCAACCCGAAGCTTGCCAACAATATCCTGGAATTCCTCGCCAAGGGTTATTTCTACCGCGAATCCCTGACCGGCAAGGTCGGCAACACCACGGCCTTCAACAATATCGAACTCGATCCCGGCGTGGTGACGCCGGCGGCGGGCAATTCGATCAAGAATTCGCCGCACTACGTCGTGCAACTCGCCGCCGTGCTAACCCACGAGAAGCGTCACGCGCACCAGCATGTCTGGGACAAGATCGGCGAGAGCTTCAAGGAGTTCGACGCCTGGAGCACGGAAATTATCGAGGAAGATAATTGGATCCAGGCGCTCTACAAAAAGTATGAAGGGTCGAGCGATCCGGCCGACCTGGCGATGCTGAAGGAGTTGCTGGACACCAAGGCCGAGACGCTGCGCGAATTCATCGAGGATCAGAACTGTTTCGGCTATGGCTGCGACGTCTGGAAAAAACTGCGCCAGGCGATTATCGAGCTCCGCCAGGCGCTGCCGCCCGAGGCGCCGCGCAAGAGCGAAGACCGCCGCGTCGGCATGCTGATCGACAAAGCGCAGAAAACCGAGCAGGTCGCGCTGCTGCCGCGCAACCCGCCCGCCGGGGGCTGCTGGATGGAGGCCACGAGCCGCGATGTCGTGCCGCCCGCGCAATACTCGCCGAACGGCGCGCGCTTCGCCGACCAGTTCGATCCGCGCGTCGCGATCGGCGCGGCGACGCGCAATTTTCCCGGCTGGTGGACGGGCGCTGGATCGATCTCGACAGCGGCCATCTGGTGCCGCCGCGCGATCTGATCCCGAGCGGCGCGGCGCTCAATTCACCGGACCGCGCCAGCATGGGCCCATTCCGCTTCGATCGTGTCGTGTGTCCGGCGCTGGCGACGGGAACCGAACTGCCGGGCCTCTTGCCCGATATCGACATCGATATCGGCGGCCGCCACCAGCGGCACGGTCACGGCGACCGTCGCGACCGGCCCGGGACGTCGGACGGCAAGTCTAAGACCGATCGGCCGGCGACTTCCGCCACGCCTACCGAAGAAGATCGCTGACGCGTTCGGTTCCCGCATAGCAGGGCCGTTAAAATTGCCCAAGCTATCTTTTGCGGGGCAACCTTCGCTCGACCCAAACACCGAGCATCATTCCACGTTCCACTTACTGGCAAAATCGAAGCTTGCTTCCCAGTGCTCCACGTCCGCTTCACTTCCTCCGCATGGAACAAACAGAGGCGACCTCGGCATCCCGAATTCCACATCGTCGATGTATCCGGCGACGTAACATATGTGCCGACGCTCGCCGAGTTCCCGGTGGAGAATGTTTATCGTCGATGTCACTACGAATGCTTCAAGCGAGCGCCCCTTCCACATACTCGTCCCATAGTCGCGAACCTCAACGGTGTACAACTCGAATTCCCATCCCTCGGTCAATCGATTGCGGTAAGTCTGAGCCAGTTCGGGATAGAGGCGCCCAAGTGTCGTTGACGCAACTCTGTCGGCGGCGGTGTGGACGAAGGTCTCGGTGTCTTTGAGGTATTGATCCTTGAGCGAAGTCACGCGCGCACCGTTCGCGCCGCGCAGCGCCTCTTGCTTTTCGGCCCTCGCCTTTCCCGTCGCCTCGGCGCGATGTTCCGTCAGTTCGGCTTCCGCCGCCAATCGTTGCTTCGTCTCGGCCTCTTCTTGAAGACGCCTACGTTCCTGTTCCGATTTGCCTTGCTGGTAGGCCGCAACGGTTTCGTCGGAGATCCAGCGACCGTCGAGCGCGTACTGGATATGATCGCGATCCAGTCCCGCCATCAGCGTGCGGAGACTTTCGGCGTTCCCGAACACAGCCCTGCACCGGTCTTTTTTGATGGATATGAAAGCCGTGTCGGTATCGACGTCGGCGGCTTGCAATTTTGTCGGGTCGATTTTTTCGAAATCCCGGGGTGTCATCAGTTCGTGCGATAGATCGGGGAATATCTTTGCCAATTCCACGGCGGTATTGCAAAAAAGCCGGCCATCGTTTGGAACAACGATAACGCCGTAACCCTTTCTCGTCCCTTTTTCGATGCCGTTCTTCAGGGCGGTCATCTCTACTTCGCGCTTATCCTCGGTGGCCTTGACGTCGCCCTTGGTGATCACAAACCCCTTGATAAATTGGTCGCTGTTCACGCCGTCGATTAGCGCCGCGACGTCCGAGCTACTCCCTTGAAGAATATTGGTGCGCCGCAAAACCAAAAGGTCGACCGACGCAAGCGCCGCCAGGTTATCGCAGCGTACCGTCTCGACCTTGCCAGCGGTCACGTTCATGGCCGCGAGATGTTCCTTGTAGAGGCGCGCCTCGATCGGCGATATGGACGTTCCTCCGGGCATGCAAAGGATAGCGGCGTTGTCGGTGAAGGTTAGCCGACCGTGCAAATCGACGACGGCGTGTGGCGCTTTTTGACCGATGTTCACGATTGCGACGAGGTCGTCGGACGCGCCATCGCCGAGAAAGGCGAGCTTCGGGCTGGAAATGATCTGCGATTTCTCCGCATCCCGCTGTTTGGCCTCCGCGACAAGTCTGGCGGCTTCCAATTTCTTTTGCTTAGCCTCAAGAGCCCTTTGTTCGGCCGCTGCCCTTTTCTCGGCCTCCTCCTTTCTTTTCTTGTCGGCTTCCGCATCTCTCTCCGCTTTTTTCCGAGCCAGTGCGTCGCGTTCGTTCGCCAGCTTGCGGATACATCGATCAACCGTTGAGACAGCCGGTCTGTCACGTGGTCCGACACCTTGATCGGCGAGCTGTTGAGACGCGGGAGTATGGCTGTCGTCGAAGCACGCAACTACCGAGGGGTCGATCTGCGCCCAAGCATTTTGTGCGGCTTGGCGTCGGTCTTCCGCACTTTGGGTGTTGCGTTTCCTTTGCTCCACCAGCGACTGATTACATTGAATCAATTGCGGACGAAGGCGCGGATCGTATGGGCCAATCCCCCTGGACGCCAGGAGTTGGGGATTGATCGCATAGCGCTGCTATAGACAAGCGACCAAGGCCGGATCGGCAGCCGACCACGCGTCATTCGCCTGTTGTCGCTGGGTATCCGCGCCTGCTGCGTTCATCATTTTTCCGAACATGTTGAACAGGTCGCCTGGCGTCATTTGTTGCGCCACAGCCGCGCCGCTCTGGGCCAAAGCGGCGCTGACGGCAATCGACAAAAGAATTCGTCGCATTTCCCCTCCCAAATGCTAACGAAAGACCGAAACCAGTGTTCGGATGCCCGTTTTACGAGCCTGTTGACCAAGAATGTCTCTGTGCAATCGATTTGACAAGGTCGCAATCGTGCTGATCCACGCGGTGCCCCCGGTTCCCGCATAGCAGGGCCGTTAAAATTGCCCAAGCTGATGATAAGCTAGCTTATTATAACAATGTCCATGGATCAGCACGCTTACGAACGGCGCTTCGGCTTTTTGCTGCACGACATCGCGCGGCTGATGCGCAAGCGCTTCGACGCGCGGACCCGCGACACCGGCCTGACGCGGGCGCAATGGCAAGTGCTGGCGATGTTGCGCGCGCACGAAGGCGTCAACCAGGCGACGTTGGCGGACGCGCTCGATCTCGAGCCGATCACCGTCGGGCGCTTGATCGACCGCATGGAAGAGGCGGGCTGGGTCGAACGCCGCCCCGATGCGGCTGACAGACGCATGCATCGTCTCTATATCACTGCGCGGACGCGCCCGAAGATGGTCGAATTCCAAGCGATGGCCGATGCGCTGCTCGACGAGGCGTTCGCCGGCCTGACGCCGCGCGAGCGCGAAGGCTTGTTGGATTTGTTGGTGCGCATTCGCGGCAATCTCGGCGAGCGCGGCGCTCGCATGGCGGAACTGGCGGATACCGGATCATGAGCTCTTCCTCGGAAACCCTGCGCCCCGCACCCGCGCCCGGCCACAATCCGGCGCCAAGCCGGCCGCGTCCCGGCGCCATCCCGGAAGAAGCGGCGCGCGGCCGCCGGCGCTGGCCGCGGCTGATCCTGATGTTCGTGGTGCCGCTCGCGGTCGTGATCGGCGGCGGCTGGTGGTATCTGACCTCGGGCCGCTACGTTTCGACCGACGACGCCTACGGCCAGGCCGACGTGCTGAACGTCGCGCCCAGCATCGCGGGCCATGTCGTCGAGGTCGATGTCCACGACAATCAATACGTCAAGGCGGGGCAGGTTCTGTTCCGGATCGACGATTCGATCTATCTCGCCAATCGCGACCGCGCCAAGGCGGCGCTGAGGTCGGCGCGCCTCCAAGTTGAAACCATGCGCGCCACCTATCGCGAGCGCCAATCGGAGCTGCAATCGGCGCAGGACACGCTGAACTACTCGCAGCGCGAATATAACCGCCAGGCCGGGCTGCTCGCGACGCATACCGTCAGCCAGTCGCAATTCGACCAGGCGCGCCACGCTCTCGATGTCGCCAAGGCGCAAGTGTCGAGCGCGCAAGAGCAGGTCGCGGCGGCGTTGGCGGGGTTGGGCGGCGATGCCGAACATTCCGACCAATCAGCATCCGATGGTCGAGCAGGCGCAGGCGCAGCTCGACCTCGCCGAGATCGACATCGACAACACCGTCGTCCGCGCGCCGGAGAACGGCACGGTGACGCTGGTCAACAAGCTGCCGCTGGGCACGTACCTGACGCCGGCGATGCCGACTTTCGCGCTGGTCGGCACCGACAATGTCTGGGTCGAGGCCAACTACAAGGAAACCGATCTCACTCACATGCAGGTCGGGCAAAAGGCGACGGTCGATATCGACGCCTATCCCGACGTCACGTTCGACGCCCATGTGCAAAGCCTGAGCCCCGGCACCGGCTCGGAGTTCTCCGTCCTTCCGGCGCAGAACGCGACCGGCAACTGGGTCAAGGTCGTGCAGCGTCTGCCGGTCCGGCTGGTGATCGACAATCCCGATCCGAACCGTCCGTTGCGCGCCGGCATGAGCGTTAACGTCTCGGTCGACACCAACTACGAGACCTCGATCTGGTCGAGCCTCAAGTCGATGCTGGGGCTGGGCTGACGCTGTCCGATGGCCGCCGCCGTCAGCAAGCCGAATCTCGAGGTTCCGAATAAGGGTCTGTTGACCGTGTCGTTGATGTTGTCGACGACGATGCAGATGCTCGACACCACGATCGCCAACGTGGCGCTGCCGCACATGCAGGGCAGCCTCTCCGCGTCGCAGGACCAGATCGCTTGGGTGCTGACCTCCTATATCGTCGCCGCCGCGATCGCGACGCCGCTGTCGGGTTGGATGGGCGACCGGTTCGGCCGCAAGGCGGTGGTGCAGATGTCGGTCGCCGGCTTCACTATCGCCTCGGCCTTGTGCGGCATGGCGACGAGCCTGCCCGAGATCGTGGTGTTCCGCTTCATCCAGGGCCTGTTCGGCGCGGCGCTGATCCCGATGTCGCAGTCGATCATGCTCGATATCAATCCGCGCGAGAAAGTCGGGCAGGCGATGGCGATCTGGGGCGCCGGCATCATGGTGGCGCCGATCCTGGGACCGACGCTAGGCGGTTGGATCACCGACAATTATTCCTGGCGCTGGGTGTTCTATATCAACGTGCCGTTCGGCATCATCGCCTTTCTCGGCACGCAAGCGTTCATGCCCGGCGGCGAGCAAGGCCGACACCGGCCGTTCGATTTCATCGGCTTCGGGCTGTTGAGCGTCGCCATCGCCAGTCTGCAATTGATGCTCGACCGCGGCCAGGAGAATGACTGGTTCAGTTCCACCGAAATCCTGGTCGAGGCCGCGGTGGCGGGGTGCTGTTTCTGGGTCTTTTGCGTCTATGTCACCATGGCCAAGCATCCGTTCCTGCAGCCGGCCCTATTGAAGGATCGAAACTTCGTCTCGGGGCTCGTCTTCATGACGATTCTCGGCACCATCCTCATGTCCACCATGGCGCTGCTGCCGCCGTTGTTGCAGGGGCTGATGCAATACACGGCGCTCGGCGCCGGCTGGGTGATGATGCCGCGCGGCGCCGCCACCATGGTGGCGATGATTGTGGTCGGGCGCCTCACCGGCAAGGTCGATTTGCGCCTCATGTTGTTCATCGGCTTCGGCTGCATGGCGCTGGCGCAATGGCAGATGGCGAGCTATTCGCTGCTCATGGACAACCGGCTCATCATCATATCGAGCCTGGTGCAGGGCTGGGGCATGGGCTTCATCTTCCCGCCGCTGACGGCGATCGGGTTCGTCACGCTGGCGCCTTCGCTCCGCAACGAAGGCACCGCAGTATTCAACCTGGTGCGCAACGTCGCCGGCTCCATCGGCATTTCGTTCGCCGAAAGCTTTCTGGTGCAGAAGATGCAGGTTAGCCACGCCGACCTCGCCGCTCACGTGACGCCGTTCGCCGACGCGTTTCGCGGGCCCGCGACGTCGCATCTGTGGAATCTGCACTCGACGATGGGCCTCGCCGCGATCAACGGCGAGGTGACGCGCCAGGCGGCGATGGTCGCCTATGTCGACGTGTTCAAGCTGATGCTGCTGATGACGGTGGCGTGCCTGCCGTTCATTTTCCTGTTGCGCAAGGGCGCCGCGATTCCGGGCGGCGCCGCATCGCAACCGCAAGCCGCGGCGGCGTTAGATTAAGCCCTCGGACGCCGGGCGTTAGTGAAGATACCGAAGATTGCGCCGCTCGTCCTGCGGTGCCACGCGCAACGCATCGCCGATCTTGCGCACCGCCGCGTCCATATCGTCGATCAGCTCATATTCGGTGAGGCGGACGACGCGGTAGCCGTCGATTTCGAACTGGTCGGCGCGCTCGTTGCGCCCGCCGTCGGTCGCCCGCGCGCTTTCGAGCTGCACGATCAGATGCGCCTCGGGGCAGAAGAAATCGGCGACGTAGCGGCCGACCGGGCATTGGCGGCTGAAATGATAGCCCCCGATCTGGCCGAGCCGAAGCCGCGACCACAGGCGGTTGGCGAGCGTGCTGGAGATGCGGCGCGGATCGGGGGGCCTCAGATACATGCCGCACAACACATAGGCCGCGGCCGGCTTAAGCAACAAAACAGCGATTAAGCAGCGCCGCTTTTTCGTTAAGGCGGCGCGTTTCCCGCGCCGCGTGCATCGAAAGGGTTACGTCTACCCGTCCAATTCGGGGTAGCGCCGGAAAATGCCGGACTCGTTGAAGGAGATGCAGCGGTTGCTGGCGCGGTATTTTTTTATGCGCGGCCGCTCGGCGATGCGGTCGTGCAGCGCCACCACCAGCGGATAACGCCGCTCGGCGCGGCGGCTGGCATCGGGAAAGGCGTAGCGCAATCCCTCGACGAGATGGAACACCGACAGATCGGGATAAGTGAGCTTGTTGCCGATCAGGAATTTCTTGCCCTTCGGATTGCGTTCGAGCACGCCCTCGAAATAGCCCAGGTATTTCGGCACGCGCTCCTTCAGGAAAATTTCGGTGTAGCGCCGCGCCTCCGGTTTCTGGTCCTCGTAATAGAGGCTCGCGGCGATCGGGTGATGCGTGTCGTGCGCCTCTTTCACGAAATCGGTCACGGTGAGCTGCAATTGGTTGGCCCACAGGCGGCCCGATTCCGCGGTCGGCGCGAGCCCGTGCTTGGCGCCGAGATAGAGCAGGATGTTCGCGGTCTGCGCGATCGTCAGCTTGCCGGCCTTGAGGAACGGCGGCGCGAAGGGCGGGGTCGCGATCTTCTTGTCGCTCATCGCCGCGATCATCGCCGGCATGCCGCCGGTTTCCTTCGCGGTGCCGCGCGCGACATCGACATAGTCGGCGCCCGCTTCCTCGAGCGCCAAGCGCACGAATTCGCCGCGCCCCGGAATCCCGGGCCAATAGTAGAGCTCGTATTTCATCGGTGTGCCCTCCGGTTTCTTGATGCGCGCACATCTTAAATCCCTCCCCCGTCGAGGGGAGGGACAAATTCATGTGCGCTTACGCCGGGACGGGCGTCTTTTGCCGCTTGGCCTTGGCGAGCTTGCGCAAGATGATGCCGCGCTTCACGGCCGAGAGATGGTCGACGAACAGCACGCCGTCGAGATGGTCCATCTCGTGCTGGATGCAGGTCGCGAGCAGACCCTCGGCCTCGAGCTCGCGGATCTCGTCCTCGTAGTCGAGATAGCGCAGCCGGATCGCCTTCGGCCGCTCGACATCGGCGTAATGCTCGGGAAGCGACAGGCACCCCTCGCTCGCCGTCATCAACTCGTCCGAGACCCACAGCAGCTCGGGATTGGCGATCTTGAGCGGCTGCGGCTTCTCGCCCTCGCGCGCGGCGTCGAGCACGATGACCCGTTTCGTGACGCCGACCTGCGGTGCCGCGAGGCCGATGCCGGGCGCCGCGTACATGGTCTCCAGCATGTCGTCCATCAGCCGCCGTGCCGCCGCGTCGACGCGCGGCAATTGCTTCGCCTTCACCTTGAGGCGCGGATCGGGCGCGACGATGATGGGCAGCATGGCCATGGCGGGCTTTACCTAGGAGGAGTTGGCCGAGAGGTCAACCGGGGCGGCTAAATCCCGGTAACGAACTTCGCCATGATGACGATGATCGCGACCTGCATCACCCCCTGCGCCGCCACGGCGTAGAAATATTTGCCCATCATCTGGCCGATCCGGGCGCCGTCGGGATTGGGTTTCTGCAGCTCGAAGCAGACCCGCAGATTGGTCGGCAGCAGGTAGAACAGGCCCTGGATGCCCATCACGGTATTGAGCGCCAGGGCGCCATAGACCCAGGCGATCTGCGGCCAAGGCAGATCGGTGAAGCCGAGATCGGCGGCGAGGAACCAGCCGGCGGTGCCGGTAATGGTGGCGAGTGTCGGCATCAGAAACAGCGTGCGCGGGGTCAGCCGCAACAGCACCTGCTTGCGCACCGAGACGTCGAGCATCTTGAGGATCGGCCCCAGGACGAAACCCATGAACAGATCGATGCCGGTCCACAGCACGCCGCACATGACATGGACCCAGTTGAGGAACCAGATGTTTTTCGACGCGATCGCCGCGATCAGCACGACCAGCGCCGCCGCGACGTACCACAAATAGTTGAGGCGGATCAGCCTCGGGGTTTCGAGTTGGGCGGCGATAGCGGCCATGTCGTTGGGTTCCCCCTTATTCCGCGGCTTCCTGCGGCGTCTTCACGATTTCGAGTTTCGGCGGCGGCGTGGCCGGTGCCGCGAGCGCGGTCACCAGCCGTTCGCGGATCAGCTTGAGCCGCCGCTCCTCCGTGACTTTGTGGCCGAACAGGTCCTTGACATAGAACACGTCGACCACCTTCTCGCCGTAGGTCGAAATCTTGGCCCGCGCGATTTGGAGATTGAGCGCGGTCATGGCCCGCGTCACGTCGTACAGCAGGCCCGGCCGGTCGCGGCCGTTGACCTCGACGATGGTGTGCGTCGCCGACGCGGTGTTGTCGAAGAGAACGCGCGGCGGCACCGTGAAGACGCGGGTCCGGCTCGGAATCCCGACCGGCGCCGCCAGCTCGACATGCGGCTTCAGCTTGCCGTGCAGCACGTGCATGAAAATCACCGAGAGACGCGCGAGCTTGTCGGGGCGGGCGAAAGCGCCTCCAGCATGGTCCTGAACAAAGAACGTGTCGAGCGCCATGCCGTCCGACATGGTGAGAATCTTGGCGTCGACGACATTGGCGCCGGCGAGCGCCAGCGCGCCGGCAAGGCGCGAGAACAGGCCGGGATGGTCGGCGGTGTAGACGACGATTTCGGTGACCGCGCGCGCCATGTCGACCCGGGTCTTGACGGTGAGCGGCGCCCCGTCGCGATTCGCCTCGCGGATCAGCCGCGCGTGACGGGCCTGGGTCTCGGCGTCGAAGGCTTGCCAGTAATAGGGATAGGTCTTGGCCTTGAAGGCGTCGAACTCGGCGTCGGTGAAATCCTTGAGCAAGTCGCGCGCCGCCGCCTGCGCCGCGGCGACCCGGGCGGCACGGCCTTCGGCCGCGACCACGCCGCCCGACATCATCTCCAGCGCGAGCGTGAACAGCTTGCGCAGCAACGCCGCTTTCCAGCCGTTCCAGATCTTCGGGCCGACGGCGCGGATGTCGGCGACGGTCAGGACCAACAACAGCTTGAGCCGCTCCGGCGACTGCACCTGCGCGACGAAGCCGCGAATCGTCTCCTCGTCGTCGAGATCGAGCTTTTGCGCGGTGTTGCTCATCAGCAAATGCCAGCGGACGAGCCAGGCGGTGGCCTCGGTCTCGTCCGCGGTGAAGCCGACGCGCGGCCCCATCTTTTCCGCGATCTCGGCGCCCAGGATCGAATGGTCGCCGCCGCGGCCCTTGGCGATGTCGTGGAGCAAGGTCGCGAGGTAAAGCACGCGGCGCGAATCGATGGTCGGCACGATCGCGGTGGCGAGCGGCAACTCCTCTTTCAAGGCGCCGGTCTCGATCTTGTTGAGGATGCCGATCGCCATCAGCGAATGCTCGTCGACAGTGTAGGTGTGGTACATGTCGTATTGCATCTGCGCCACGACGCGGCCGAAATCCGGAACGAAACGGCCGAACACGCCGGCTTCGTTGAGGCGGCGCAGCGTCGTTTCGGGGTCCTTGTGCGAGGTCAGCATCGCCATGAACAGGCGGTTGGCCTCGGGGTCGGCGCGCAGCTTCGCGTCGATCAGCTTGATCGATTGCGTGATGAGCCGCAACGCGTGCGGATGGATGTCGAGATCGTGTTCCTGCGCGACATGGAACAGGCGCAGGAAATTCACCGGATCGTCGCGAAACGCGGTGTCGGCGGCGACGTCGAGCCGGTCGTGATCGACGACGAAACCCTCGAGCATGCGGCGGCGGCTGCCCCAGTTGCGCCACGAAAACCGCGACGGTTTTTGCTGCTGATCCTCGAGCAGCGCGCAGAAGATGCGCGTCAAATCGCCGACGTCCTTGGCGACCAGGAAATAGTGCTTCATGAAGCGCTCGACGCCCATGCTGCCCGGACGGTCGGCATAGCCCATGAGCTTCGCGATATCGCGCTGGCGGTCGAAGGTCAGCCGGTCCTCGGCGCGGCCCGCGAGGAAATGAAGATGGCAGCGCACCGTCAGGAGGAAATCCTGGGCGCGCTCGAAGCGCTTGGCTTCGTCCGCCGACAGCGCCTTGCGCTCGACCAAGGCCGCGACATCGTCGACGCGATAGAGGTATTTCGCGATCCAGAACAAGGTGTGGAGATCGCGCAGGCCGCCCTTGCCTTCCTTGACGTTGGGCTCGACCAGATAACGCGAATCGCCCAAGCGCGCGTGGCGCTCGTCGCGCTCCTTCAATTTCGCCTCGAGGAATTGGCCGCCCGTGCCCCGGATTACTTCGTTCTCGAAGCGCTTTTTCAAGTCGAGGAACAGCACCTGCTCGCCGGCGAGGTAGCGCGCCTCGAGGAGCGCGGTGCGGATCGTCACATCCTGCTTGGCGTGATGGATGCTGTCGGAGACCGAGCGCGTGGCGTGACCGACCTTCAACCCCAAATCCCACAGCACATAGAGCATGTATTCGACCACCTGCTCGGTGTGCGGGGTCGCCTTGTAGGGCTGGAGGAAGAGAAGATCGATGTCGGAATAGGGGGCGAGCTCGCCGCGGCCGTAGCCGCCGACCGCGATCAGCGCCAGGCGCTCGCCGGCGGTGGGATTGGCAAGCGGAAAGATCGAGGTCAGCACCAGATCGTGCAGCGCTCGCACGATCTGATCGACGAGAAAACACAGTTCGCGCGCCGCCTCGGTGCCGCGGTTGCCGAGTTCGAAGCGCGTCTTGACCTCGGCGCGGCCGCGTTCGAGCGCCCCCTTCAGGACCGCCACGATCTTGGCACGCGGGGGTTCGCCCGCGGCGGCCAACGCCTCGAGCTCGGCGGCGATGGCGCGCCGGTCGACGATCTCGCGCTGACGGACGATCTGGTTCATGGGCAAAGTGTACTTGGGTGCCGCCTTTTTCGCCACAAGTGGCCTATTTCCGGCCAAAGCGCGATTTTTGGGCCAAATCGAACGACGGTCGGCGTGAACTATGCTCCGCTCGATTTCGACAAATTCTTCAGTTTGTAGACGAGTTCGAGCGCCTCGCGCGGGCTGAGCGCGTCGGGCTCGACCGCCGCCAGCGCCAGTTCCAACGGCGACGGTCCGGCGGGCGCGGATTTTGGTGCGGGCTTGGCGTTGAACAGCGGCAGATCGTCGGCCAGCCGGGCGAGCGCCTCCGACTGCTCGCCCGATTCGAGGATCGCCAGCACCGTCTCGGCGCGTTCGATGACGGCGCGCGGCAGGCCGGCGAGCTTGGCGACGTGGACGCCGTAGGACCGGTCGGCGGCGCCGGGCGCCACCTCGTGCAGGAACACCACCTCGCCCTGCCATTCCTTGACCCGCATCGTGTAGCAGGCGAGATCGGGCAGCTTGGCGTCGAGCGCGGTCAGCTCGTGATAGTGCGTCGCGAACAAGCGCCCGGCAGCTGTTGACGTCGTGGAGATGCTCGACCACCGCCCAGGCGATCGACAGGCCGTCGAATGTCGCCGTGCCGCGGCCGATCTCGTCGAGAATGACCAGGGCGCGCGGGCTGGCCTGGTTGAGGATGGCGGCGGTCTCGACCATCTCGACCATGAAGGTCGAGCGGCCGCGCGCCAGATCGTCGGCGGCGCCGACGCGGCTGAACAGGCGATCGACCACGCCGATGCGCGCGCGCTTTCCGCCGGCACGTAGGACCCCATCTGCGCCAGGACGACAATCAGCGCGTTTTGGCGCAGGAAGGTGGATTTGCCGGCCATGTTCGGGCCCGTCAGCAGCCATAGCCGCTGCCCCGAACCGAGCGCGCAATCGTTGGCGACGAAGGCGCCGCCGTCGCCCCGCCGCAACGCCTGCTCGACCACCGGATGCCGCCCGCCATTGACGGCGAAGTCGACGGAATCGTCGACCCACGGCCGGCAATAGCGCTCGGCCGCCGCCAGGGCCGCCAGCGCCGCCATCACGTCGAGCGACGCCGAGCGCCGCCGCCGCGCGCGAAATCTCCTCGGCCCGCGCCATCGCCTCGCCGACCAGATCGGCGAAGAGTTTCATCTCGAGCGCGATGGCGCGCTCGGCGGCGCTCGCGATCTTGGCCTCGAGGTCGGACAGTTCCACGGTGGTGAAGCGCATCGCGTTCGCCATGGTCTGGCGATGGATGAAGCTCGAGCCGAGCTTCGGCGCGTTGGCTGCCGTGGTCTCGATGTAATAGCCGAGCACGTTGTTGTGGCGGATTTTGATCGCGGCGATCCCGGTCTCGGCGGCATAGCGCGCCTGCAATTCGGCGACGAGGCGGCGGCTGTCGTCGCGGGTGAGGCGCAGCCGGTCCAGCTCCGGCGAATAGTCCGTGGCGATGAAGCCGCCGTCGCGAATCCCGAACGGCAGTTCCGGCGCGAGCGCGCGCTTGAGTCGGTCGGTGAGCACGGCGTGCTCGCCCAGATCGCGCGCCGCCGCCATGATCTCGGCGGGCGCGCCATAGGGAAAAATCGGCCGCAGCGCCTGTGCCTGTTCCAGCGTGTCGCGCAAACAGGCGAGGTCGCGCGGCCCGCCGCGCCCGAGCGACAGGCGCGCCAGCGCCCGCTCGATATCGCCGGTCTCGCGCAGCTTGTCGCGGATCGTGTCGCGCAGCCGCGCATCGCCGAGGAGATAGTCGACCGCGTCGAGCCGCGCCGCGATCTGCGCCGGATCGGTCAGCGGCATGGCGAGCCGCTCCGCCAAGAGCCGCGCGCCGGCGCCGGTGACGGTGCGGTCGATGGTGGCGAGGAGGCTGCCGTGGCGCTCGCCCGACAGCGTCTCGGTGAGTTCGAGATTGCGCCGCGTCGCCGGGTCGATCTCCATCACGGCGTCGGCGGCGAGACGGCGCGGCACCTGCAACAGCGGCAAGTGCCCGATCTGCGTCAGCCGCACATAGTCGAGGAGCGCGCCGCCGGCGGCGAGCTCGGCGCGGGCGAAATCGCCGAACCCGTCGAGCGCGCGTACGCCGTAAAATTCCTCGAGCCGCTTCCGGCCGTTCTCGCTGTCGAAGCGCGGGCCGGGCAGCGGCGTCAGCGCCGCTTTCCAGTCGTGCCACAATTCGTAAAGCTCCGGCCGCTCGACCAACCGCTCCGACAACAGCAACTCGCCGGGCGCCAGGCGCGCCAGCGCCGCCGACAAGCCCGCCGCCGGCACCGATTGGAGCCGGAAGGCGCCGGTCGAAAGATCGAGCCAGGCCAAGGCCAGGGCGCCCCGCGCCTCCGCCAGCGCCGCGAGGTAATTGTTGCGCCTGGCGTCCAGGAGCGCCTCCTCGGTCAGCGTCCCGGGGGTGACGATGCGCACCACGTCGCGCTTCAGGGCGGCCTTGGGGCCGCGCTTCTTAGCCTCGGCCGGGTCTTCGAGCTGTTCGCATACCGCGACGCGGAACCCCGCCTTGATCAGGCGGGCGAGATAGGTCTCGGCGGTATGCACCGGCACGCCGCACATCGGGAGGTCGTCGCCCTGGTGATGGCCGCGTTTGGTGAGCTGGATGTCGAGCGCCGCCGCCGCCTTCACCGCGTCGTCGAAAAACAGTTCATAGAAATCGCCCATGCGGTAGAACAAGAGACAATCGCGGTGACGTTCCTTGATGGCGAGATATTGCGCCATCATTGGCGTCGCCGGTTCCGCGGCGGGGGCGCCCGGAATCGCGCTGGAAACAGTGTCGTCGGGCACCCGCGTTGCGGTATCGTTCATGGCATGCGGCTTGCTGGTGATGGCACGCTAGCATGCCGGCCGAAATCGGGGAATTGCCCAAGGACCAAGATCGATAAAGGGGAGTTGACGAGATGGCAAAGGCACGGAAACCGAAGGCACGCAAACCCGTCAAGGCGAAGGCCAAGGCCAAGAGCCGGAGCAAGGCGAGCGCCAGTCGCGCCGCCGCCGCCCGGCGCGCCGCCGCGGCGCGCGCCGCCCGGGCGAAAAAGGCCCGCAAGGCGCCGGCCCGGAAAGCGGCAAAGCGCCCGGCACCGAAAAAGACGGTCGCCAAGCGCCGGGCGCCGGTCCGCCGCGTGGCGGCGCCGCGTCCGGCTCCCGCCCCCACCCCGGCGGTGACGCCGGCCGCGGCGCCGATGCCCAGCGAGCCGCCAGGGTCCCCGGCGGCCGAACCCGCGGCCAACATGGGCGACGGCGGCGGGGAGGCCGCCGACGAGGACCAACCCTAGCGGCAAGTCAGCACTCACGCGGCGATCTCAAGGCGCGGCGCTTCCGGCGCGCCGCCAAGGGCTGCTATTGTGCCCCGCGACAATGACGGCGAGGCGCAGCGCATGACCGAAAAACACCCGAAGCATCGCGAGATCGAGACGCGGACCAAGAAAATCCGCGAGCATCTGACCAAGGCGCATGCCGCGGCCGATGCCAAGAGCGAGTTGGGCCACGCTTTGGCCAATGCCAGCGGGGAGATCCAGATATTGCTGCGCGAGATCGAGGAAATCGCGTCCACGATAGGCTAGCGGGAAGCGGCGATGCCGAAGGGGAAAACGAAGCCGGTCGCGAAGCCGAGAGCCAAACAAGCGGCCAAGAAGCCGGCGGCGAAGAAATCCGTCGCCCCGCGCAAAACCAAACCAACCGTCACGGCGAAGGCGAGTGCCAAGCCCAAGCCCCCAGCCGCGGCCAAAAGCCAAGGCCAAGGTCGACGCGCGTTGGGCCGCGCTGGTCACGGAACTTCAAGCCAAGGAACAGGCCCGCGACGCGATCGACCCGTTCCGCAAGGGCTGGGCTTCGTCGGATAAGCAGATCGAAACATGGAAACAGCTGAACGAAGCGGTCAAAAGATGTCCGCGACCGCATGGACCGGTACATCGCCGGTTTGTCGGAAAGCGACTGACGGCGCCGCGGTAGGCTTGTTCATTAACACATCGGCGCGGCGCGCCAGATCGAGATTATGTAAATTGTGAACGGGCTTAGGCCACCCCCCGGTTGCGGCAGTTGAGCTTTTGCCCGATATTATTTGCGGTGACGCCGGAGGGGAGGGGAACATCCGGCGTTAACACAGTTGAACGATGGCCACTGACATACCGACTCCACCGGCTACGCCGCCTGACGACGCGGAAGCGGGTTCGCGCGCGCAGCGCATCGGCGTGTTGTTGCGCCGGACGCGCGAAGGGCGGCGCATCGCGATCGCCGACGTCGCGGCGACCCTCCGGATCCGCGTGGCCTATATCGAAGCCATCGAAAAAGGCGCTTACGAGCGCTTGCCCGGACCGGTCTACGCCGTGGGCTTCGTCCGGGCCTATGCCGAATATCTGGGCCTCGACGGCCAAGAAGCCGCGCGCCGGTTCAAGCGCGAAGGGCAGGGGCTCGACGATCAGCCGGGCCTGACGATGCCGCTCCCGATCCCGGAGCGCAGCATTCCGGGCGGCCGCATTCTGCTGGCGGCCTTGGTCCTGGCGATCTGCGGCTACGGACTTTGGTATTATCTCGGCAACGGTAACCGGCAGGAGCCGGACATGGTGGCCGCGGTGCCGCCGGCGCTCCAGGCCGAAGCCGCGGCCCCGAGCGAAGCCAAGGCCGCGGTTCACGAACCGGGCGAGCCCGCCGAAACCGCGAAGCCGACGCCAGGCGGGGCAGCGCCGACCTCGCCGCCAGCACCGCAAAAGCTTGCCGCCGCGGGCACGGCCGATGTGCCGGCCGCGCCGCCGCCGGACAAGGTCCCGGCCGGCCATGTCTATGGCGTCGCCGACGGGCCGGTGCGGATCGAGCTGCGCTTTACCGGCGACTGTTGGGTGCAGATCAAAGGCGGCGGTCCGGACGCCGATTTCGGCAAGTTGATGTATGCCGGCGACGTCTACCGGGTTCCGGACAAGCCCGGCCTGGTCGCGCGGGTCGGCAACAGCGACACGGTGACGATCGTGTCCGACGGCAAGTTCGTGACGTTGCCCAAGGCCAATTCGCTGGTGCGGAACATCGTCCTCGACCCGACGGAGCTTGCCACCTGGGCCGGGGCGCCGGCCCCCGCGCTGGTTTACTCGTCCGCTGCGCCCACCCCGGACCTCACGCCGGCCGCAGCGCCGAAGCCCGCGGCGCCCGCTCCGGCGCCGGCCGCCGTCAAACCCGCGACCATTCAGCCCAAGGCCAATTAGCGGGGCGGCCTGTCGCCGCGGCACAATCCACGCTATATATCTGTTATAGAAGGCGAAGGGCTAAAACCAAGCGAGGGTTTGAAGCATGAGCGTGCGTCCCTATCGCGATATTCAACGGCGCAAGAGCCGCCAGATTCACGTCGGTGCGGTGCCGATCGGCGGCGACGCGCCGATCGCGGTCCAGACCATGACCAACACCCTGACCCACGATGTCGAGGCGACGGTGGCGCAGATCTTGGCGGCGGAACGCGCCGGGGTCGATATCGTGCGGGTCTCCTGCCCCGACCAGGAATTGGCCCTGGCGCTGAAGCAGATCGTACCGCGCGTTCACGTGCCGATCGTGGCCGACATTCACTTCCACTATAAGCGCGCGATCGAGGCGGCCGAGAGCGGCGCCGCGTGTCTGCGCATCAATCCCGGCAATATCGGCTCCGCCGAACGCGTGCGCGAAGTGGTGAAAGCGGCGAAAGACCATAATTGCTCGATGCGTATCGGCGTCAACGCCGGGTCGCTCGAGCGCGATCTCCTGGAGAAATACGGCGAACCGTGCCCCGAGGCGATGGTCGAAAGCGCGCTCGATCACGCCAAGATTCTGCAGGACCACGATTTCCACGAGTTCAAGATTTCGGTGAAGGCGTCGGACGTGTTCCTTGCCGTCGCGGCCTATCAGCAACTGGCGGAGGCGTGCGACTACCCGCTCCATCTCGGCATCACCGAGGCGGGCGGCATGATGACCGGCACCACCAAATCGGCGATCGGCATGGGCTCGCTGCTGTGGGCCGGGATCGGCGACACGATCCGCGTCTCGCTCTCGGCCGATCCGGTCGAGGAGGTCAAGGTCGGGTTCGAGATTCTGAAGGCGCTGGGTCTGCGGCGGCGCGGCGTCACGGTGATTTCGTGCCCGTCCTGCGCGCGCCAGCAATACGAGGTCATCAAGACGGTCCAGGCGCTCGAAGAGCGGCTCGCGCACATCTCGACCCCGATGACGCTTTCGGTGATCGGCTGCGTCGTGAACGGGCCGGGCGAAGCGCGCGAGACCGATATCGGCTTCACCGGCGGCGGCAACGGCACCCACCAGGTCTACGTCGCCGGCGTGCCGCACCATCGCCTCAAGGACGAGAACATCGTCGACCACCTGGTGGCGATGGTGGAAAAGAAGGTCGCCGAGATCGAAGCCGCGAAGGCCGCGAAGGAAGTCGCCTCGGCGGCGGAGTGATCTCAAGGCCGCAACGGAAGCGTGCGTGCTTCGAGACGCATGCTTCGCATGCTCCTCAGCATGAGGTAGGATTTTCAGATGGTACCAAGAAAAATCCTCAGCCTGAGGAGCGGCCGCAGGCCGCGTCTCGAAGGCCGCACCGCTTTCATCCAGCCATAACCTCCATGCCCGCCTTGCAGCCGGCGCGCGGCACTCAGGACATTTTGCCCGATTCGATGCGGCGTCACCGCGCCGTCGTCGATACCGCGCGCGCGATCGCGGCGCGCTACGGCTATGAGGAAATCGCGACGCCGCTGTTCGAATTCACCGATGTGTTCGCGCGTCCGATCGGCGAAGCCACCGACATCGTGTCGAAGGAGATGTACACCTTCAAGGATCGCGGCGACGAAGAGATCACGCTCCGGCCCGAATACACCGCCGGCATCGTGCGCGCCGTCATCTCCAATGGCCTGACGCAGAACCTACCGCTCAAATTTTTCGCCCACGGCCCGATGTTCCGCTATGAGCGGCCGCAGAAAGGGCGCTTTCGCCAATTCCACCAGATCGATGTCGAGCTGATCGGCCCCGCCACGCCCGAGGCCGATGTCGAGACCATCGCGCTCGGCGCCGACATCTTGACCGCGCTCGACGTGATGAAGCATTGCGAGCTCGAGCTCAACACGCTCGGCGACACCGACAGCCGCCTCGCCTATCGCGCGGCGCTGGTCGATTATTTCTCCCAGCATCACCACCGCTTGTCGGAAGACAGCCGGCGCCGCCTGGAGCGCAATCCGCTGCGAATTCTCGATTCGAAGGACGAGGGCGATATCGCCGTCAATGTCGACGCACCGCATTTCGGCGACTTTCTGACCGACGCGGCGCGGCAATTCTTCGACCGGGTGCGCAAGGGATTGGAGGCGCTCAACATCGCCTATCGCGTCAATCCGCGTCTGGTGCGCGGGCTCGATTATTACTGCCACACCGCCTTCGAATTCGTGACGCATTCGCTCGGCAGCCAGGGCACGGTGCTCGGCGGCGGACGCTACGATGGGCTGATGAAGCTGATGGGCGGTCCCGACACGGCCGCGGTCGGCTGGGCGGCGGGCGTCGAGCGCCTGGCGCTGTTGATCGCGGAGCCGCCGGGGCCATCGCGTCCCATCGCGATGATTCCGATCGGCGAGGCCGGCGAGGCCAAGGCGCTGACCCTGGCGCATGAGCTGCGCCGCGCCGGCTTCACCGTCGATCAAGCGTACTCCGGCAATCCGAAGCGGCGCATGCAGCGGGCCAACAAGATCGCGGCGCGCGCCGCGGTGATCCTCGGCGACGATGAATTGGCGCGCGGCGCCGCGACCCTGCGCGACCTCGATACCGGCGAGCAGATCGAGGTGCCGCTGGCGCAGTTGAAGGACCGGCTCGCGCCCTTCCGCTAGCGGCGATGTCCGCATCGCTCGTGATCGTCGGTCTCAATCACCGTTCGGCGCCGCCGGAATGGCGCGAGCGCTTCGCGTTGATCGAGGCGGCGCGCGACGTCTTCGCGGACGAGCTGGGCGACGGATTGCTATTGGTGACCTGCGACCGGGTCGAGCTGATCGCGACGCGACCCGATCCGCGGTTCGTCCCGGCGCTGGCGAAGCGGCTCGACGTCGCGGAGACGGCGTTGACGCCGACGCTCTATCGCCACGAGGGCGAAGCAGCGCTCGGTCATTTGTTCGAAGTGGCGTCGGCGCTCGACAGCCAGGTGATCGGCGAGCCGCAAATCCTCGGCCAGGTGAAGGCGGCGCATCGTTTCGCGGCGGATCGCGGCCGCGTCGGCGCCGAGCTCGAAGCGGCGCTTGCCGCCGCCTATGCCGCGGCGCGCCGCGTGCGCCGCGAGACCCGCATCGCCGAGCGCCCGGTCTCGATCGCGGCGGCGGCGCTCGATCTGGCGCGCGAGATTCACGGCGCGTTGGGCGATCGCGCGGCCTTGTTGCTGGGGCCGAGCGAGATCGGCGAGCTCATGGCCGAGCATTTCACCCGCGCCGGCGTCGGTAGCCTGGTCGTGTGCGGGCCGGAGCCGCGCGCCCGCGCGGCGGCCGCGAAATTCGGCGTCAACCGCCTCGATACAGCCGAGCTCGACGCGGCGCTGGCGGCAGCCGACATCGTGATCGCGGCGCTGGCCAGCGGCCGCGCGGTGCTCACCGCGGCGCGCGTCGCGGCGGCCTTGAAGCGGCGGCCGTCGCGCCCGATCTTTATCCTCGACGCCGGTTATCCGCCCGATGTCGAGCCGGCGGTAAACGATCTGGACGGCGTTTTCCTCTACGATCTCGGCGATCTCGACCGTGTCGCCCTCGACGGCCGCGCCGGCCGCGAAGCGGAGGCCGGCGAGGCGCGCCGCATCGTCGCGGAGGAGCTGGCGGCGTTTGCGCGCCGGCAAAGCGAGCGGCGGGCGGTGCCGGCGGTGGTGGCGCTGCGCCGGCATGTCGAGCGGCTGCGCGCGGCGGCGCTGGCCGAGGCGGGCGGCGATGCCGAGGCGGCGACGCGTCTCTTGATGAACCGGTTGCTGCACGATCCCTCGGAAGTGCTGCGCGATCTCGCCGCCGAGGCCGGCGGCGGACGACATGGAAAATCTGCTGCGCCGTCTGTTCCGGCTCGGCGACGAAGGAGAAGAAAATTGAGTCTCACCCCCGGCCTGTCGCAGCGGCTCGACAAACTCGTGGCGCGCCATGGCGAATTGAGCGCGCAGCTCGCCGACCCCGGCCTGTCGGGCAGCGACATCGCCAAACTGTCGAAAGAATATTCCGACCTGACGCCGATGGTCGAAAGCATTGCGGCGCTGCGTCAGGCAGAGCGGGAACGCGGCGAGCTGCAAGGCCTGGTCGGCGGCGACGACACGGAAATGCGCGAGCTCGTTCAGGGCGAGATCGCGACGCTCGAGAAGAAAATCCCGGAGCTCGAAAGCCGCATCAAGGTGCTGCTGCTCCCCAAGGACGAGGCCGACGAGCGCAACGCCATTCTCGAAGTGCGCGCCGGCACGGGCGGCGAGGAGGCGGCGCTGTTCGCGGGCGAGCTGTTCCGCATGTATCAGCGCTACGCCGCCTTGAAAGGCTGGAAGTTCGAAATCATGGACCTGTCGGAGACCGGCATCGGCGGCTTCAAGGAAGCGATCGCGTCGATCACCGGGCGCGGCGTGTTCGAGCGGCTGAAATTCGAATTGGGTGTCCATCGCGTGCAGCGCGTGCCGGAGACCGAAGGCTCGGGCCGCGTCCACACTTCCGCCGCCACCGTCGCGGTGCTGCCCGAGGCCGAGGAAGTCGACATCAAGATCGACGAAAAGGATTTGCGCATCGACGTGTTCCGCTCAAGCGGCCCCGGCGGCCAGTCCGTCAACACCACCGACAGCGCGGTGCGCATCACCCACATCCCGACCGGCCTGGTCGTGTCGCAGCAGGACGAGAAATCGCAACACAAGAACAAGGCCAAGGGCATGAAGGTGCTGCGCGCGCGGCTCTACGAGCGCGAGCGCCAGCAGAAGGCGGCGGCGCGCGCCGCCTCGCGCAAGAGCCAGGTCGGAACCGGCGACCGCTCGGAGCGCATCCGCACCTATAATTTTCCGCAAGGCCGCGTCAGCGACCATCGCATCAACCTGACGCTCTACAAGATCGACAAAGTGATGTCGGGCGAAGCGCTCGACGAGATTATCGATCCGCTGATCGCCGAGGATCAGGCCGAGCGGCTCGCGGCCGAGGAGTGAACGTGGCATCGGATGTGAGCGTCGACCCGAACCTTCCCCCTGAGACGAAGGAGGGAAGCGGGCAGCGCGAGCGGGTGGGGCCTGTCCTCGACGCGGGCGCCTCCCACCTTGCCGACGCGGGAATCGAGAATGCCCATCGCGAAGCCCGGTTGTTGCTGAACCTGGCGCTCGGCTTCGATGCCAATGTCTTGCTCGCACCGGAGACGCCGATTACGCCGTCGGACGCGGACCGGTTCAGCGGTTTGGTCGCGCACCGCGCCGCGCACGAGCCCTATTCCCGCATCGCCGGCAAGCGCGAATTCTGGAGCCTTCCACTCCTGCTATCGCCCGACACGCTCGATCCGCGCCCTGACAGCGAGACCGTGATCGAGGCGGCCCTTGCCCGCATTCCCGATCGTGCGGCCCCGCTCTCGATTCTCGATTTCGGCACCGGCACCGGCGCGTTGCTTCTGGCGCTGCTCACCGAACTGCCGAACGCCCGCGGCGTCGGCGGCGATCTGGCGCCCGGCGCCATCGAGACCGCGCGGCGGAACGCGGCCGCGCTGGGCCTTGCGGGCCGCGCCTCGTTCGCGCCGGCGAATTGGGGGCTCGGTTTATCGGGGCCGGTGGATGTAATTGTCGTCAACCCGCCCTATATAACGTCGGAGGAATTGGATACCCTGGCGCCGGAAGTGGTTCGGTACGATCCGAGAATGGCGCTCGACGGCGGGACGGATGGGCTGAAGGCCTATCGCGAATTGGCGCCCGACATGGCGCGGCTATTGAGACCGACGGGCTTTGCGGTGTGCGAGATCGGAGCGGGACAAGGTTCTGCGGTCGCTGAAATCCTGGCTCGGGTCGGTCTCGAAACGGTCGCAAAACGATGCGATCTTGCGGGAATTGAGCGGTGTCTTGTGATCGAACCGCGGGAAAATGTGGGTAAATCGTGAAATAAGGGCCTGATGAACCAAAAAATAGTTGGAATGTCAGGCAATTCTGACTAGGGTATGGTCTTGATGAAAAGGAGCCGAAGGCTCCGCGCCCGGATGGCGCCGGTCAATGTCCCCAACCGTAATCGTGTGATCCGCCATGGGCGGCAGCGAAGCGGGGACCCATCGAAAGAGCAAACATATCGATGATGTCGTACCGCGATTTTAAAGGTGGCATGCGACCTGGCCAAAACAAACGGTCGCGAAATCGAAATAACGGCGGCGGTCACCAGAATAACGGCAACCGGCCGCGCCTGCCGAATCGGATGCAGACCTTCGATTCGAGCGGCCCCAACATCAAGATTCGCGGCAACGCCTATCAGGTGTTTGAGCGCTATGTCGCCCTGGCCCGCGAAGCGTCTTCCGCCGGCGACCGCATCGCCGCCGAAAATTACTATCAGCATGCCGAGCATTATTTCCGTCTCATGAACGCGGACGGCCAGGGCAACCCGATGGCGGTGCCGCGGCCGATGACGCCCGCCGACACCGAAATGACGGGGATGGACGGCGATGGCGATCCGATGCAGCAACAGCAGCATCACCACGACGCCGAGCCGGTGCAGAACGCCGCGCCGCCGCGTCCGCAAGACAACGAGCCGGAAAACCCGCAAGGCTGATCGCCGCCGCTCTGGTCTCCGGCGGCAGGGTTAAGGGGGGCAGCATGACCAATAAATTCAATCCACCGACCGTGCACCGGCCCGGCGGCCACTACAGTCACGGCGCCGAAACCCAAGGCAATGTCCGCTGGCTCCATTGCGCGGGTCAGATCGGCATGGCGCCGGACGGCACTGTCCGCGACGGCATCGAGGCGCAGGCCGAACAGGCCTGGACCAATGTGATGGCGGTGCTCGCCGCCGCCGGCATGAGCCGCGACGATATCGTCCAGGTCCGGCACTTGCTGGTGCGTCCCGCCGACGTCGCGGCCTACCGGACGATCGCGGCGCGCTTTCTGGGCGAGGCGCGTCCGGCCTCGACGCTGATGGTGATCCAGGCCCTGGCCAATCCCAGCCTCCTGGTCGAAGTCGAAGTCATCGCCGCCAAGTAAGGCCTTGGCCCGCCCCATATTTTGCTCGCCGCCCTTGCTTGGGCGGGGGCCGAAACCCATATCCCATACCGAAGGCAGGCTGATCGCCTCTCCGAGGGATTTGCCTGTCGGTCGAGAGGGTCAGACATGGATTTTGAAAAATACACCGAGCGCTCGAAGGGCTTTGTCCAGGCAGCGCAAAACCTCGCGCAACGCCGCGGGAACCAGCAGCTTACACCCGAACATCTTCTGAAGATTCTGGTCGACGACAAGGAAGGGCTTGCCGCCAACCTGATCCGCGCGGCCGGCGGCGATCCGAACCAGGTCCGCCTCGCCGCCGACGCGGCGCTCGACAAGCTGCCGCGGGTCGAGGGCGGCTCCGGCCAGGTCTATCTGTCGCCGGAAATGAACCGGCTCTTCAGCGAGGCGGAAAACATCGCGACCAAGGCGGGCGATTCCTTCGTCACCGCCGAGCGGCTGTTGTTGGCGCTGACCCTGGCGAAGGGCAGTCCCGCCGCACAGGCGCTGGCCGCGGCCGGCATCAACGCACAGAACCTCAACCGCGCCATCGAGGAGGTCCGCAAGGGCCGCAAGGCCGACAGCGCCTCGGCGGAAGAGGGCTATGACGCGTTGAAAAAATACGCGCGCGACCTGACCGAGGCGGCGCGCGAGGGCAAACTCGATCCGGTGATCGGCCGCGACGAGGAAATCCGCCGCACCGTGCAGGTGCTGTCGCGCCGCACCAAGAACAATCCGGTGCTGATCGGCGAGCCCGGGGTCGGCAAGACCGCGATCGTCGAGGGCCTGGCCTTGCGGATCGCCAAGGGCGATGTGCCGGATTCGCTGAAGGACAAGAAACTGCTGGCGCTCGATCTTGCGGCCATGGTCGCGGGCGCCAAGTTCCGCGGCGAATTCGAAGAGCGCCTAAAGGCCGTGCTAGCGGAAATCACCGCCGCGGCCGGCGAGATCATCGTCTTTATCGACGAACTCCACACGCTCGTCGGAGCGGGGCGCGCTGAAGGCTCGATGGATGCGTCCAACATGCTCAAACCCGCCTTGGCGCGGGGCGAGCTCCATTGCGTCGGCGCCACCACGCTCGACGAATACCAGAAGCACATCGAGAAAGACGCGGCACTGGCGCGGCGCTTCCAGCCCGTGTTCGTCAGCGAGCCGACGGTCGAGGACACGATCTCGATCCTGCGCGGCATCAAGGAGAAGTACGAGGTGCATCACGGCGTGCGCATCACCGACGGCGCCATCGTCGCCGCGGCGACGCTGTCGAACCGCTACATTACCGACCGGTTCCTGCCCGACAAGGCCATCGACCTGATGGACGAGGCGGCGGCGCGCCTGCGGATGGAGGCGGAATCGAAGCCGGAGGAAATCGACGAGCTCGACCGCCGCATCATCCAGCTCAAGATCGAGCGCGAGGCGCTGAAGAAGGAAAGCGACCAGGCGTCGCGCGACCGGCTGGTCAAGCTCGAGACCGAGCTGACCGAGTTGGAGAAGAAATCCGCCGACCTCACCGCGGTGTGGAAGTCGGAAAAGGAAAAAATGGCGGGCGCGCAAAAGCTGAAAGAGTTGCTCGACCAATCCAAGATCGAATTGGAGCAGGCGCAGCGCAAGGGCGACTGGACGCGCGCCGGCGAGCTGACCTACGGCGTGATCCCCGACCTCGAAAAGAAATTGAAGGAGGCCGAGACCGCCGAAGGCGAGCGCATGATCGACGAGGCCGTTACCGCCGACCATATCGCGGCCGTGGTGTCGCGCTGGACCGGCGTGCCGGTCGACCGGATGCTCGAAGGCGAGCGCGCCAAATTGTTGCAGATGGAGGAGAACCTCAAGAAGCGCGTGATCGGCCAGGACGAGGCGGTGGTCGCCGTCTCCAACGCGATCCGCCGCGCCCGCGCCGGCTTGCAGGACCCGAACCGGCCGATCGGCTCGTTCCTGTTCCTCGGCCCGACCGGCGTCGGCAAGACCGAGCTGGCCAAGGCCTTGGCCGAATTCCTGTTCGACGACGAAGGCGCGATGATCCGCGTCGACATGTCGGAATACATGGAAAAGCATTCGGTCGCGCGTCTCATCGGCGCGCCGCCGGGCTATGTCGGCTACGAGGAAGGCGGCGCCTTGACGGAAGCGGTGCGGCGCCGGCCCTATCAGGTGATCCTGTTCGACGAGATCGAAAAGGCGCATCCCGACGTGTTCAACGTCCTGCTCCAGGTGCTGGATGACGGGCGCTTGACCGACGGGCAGGGCCGCCGTGTCGATTTCAAGAACACGCTGATCGTGCTGACCTCCAATATCGGCAGCGAGGTTCTGGCGGCGTTGCCGGAGAACGGCAACATGGTGCTGGCGCGCGACCAGGTGATGCAGATGGTGCGCGCCTCGTTCCGGCCGGAGTTCCTCAACCGGCTCGACGAGATTCTGCTGTTCCGGCGCCTGTCGCGCAGCGACATGCGCGGCATCGTCGACATCCAGCTGGCGCGGCTGCAGAAGCTGTTGGACGATCGCAAGATCGTGCTCGACATCGACGACAAGGCGCGCGACTGGCTGGCCGAGACCGGCTACGACCCGGTCTATGGCGCGCGTCCGTTGAAGCGGATAATTCAGCGCACGTTGCAAAACCCGCTGGCGGAGCAGGTGCTTGCCGGCAAGATCGCCGACGGCGACACGGTGCATGTCACGACCGAAGCCGGCGGTCTCTCTATCGCCGGCCAAATCGCCCAAGCGGCGGAGTGATTCAGAGGTCAAATGCCAGGGATCAGGTATCAGACGAAGATTTTCTGATCCCTGACCTCCGTCCTCTGTCACTCCGGCACCCCGGCCTTGCGCATGCCGTCGATAATGCGCTCGCGCTGCGCGAGATAGGTCGGATTGGAGGTATAGGCCTGAGCCCGAAAGCGGCCGACAGTAAAATTGGGCGCGAGGGCCAAGCCCTTTACGGCCTCTTCTCGTGCTTCGTCGATTTCACCGTTCTGCGCCAGTGCCGCCGCCAAATAAATGTGTGAAAGGGGCCATGCGCGGTGCATTTCGATCGAGCGCCGAAGCCACAAGGCGGCCTCGGGATAACGGCCTAGATAAAGATAGGCCGCGCCTGCCATCATGCACCATTGGTGCGCAATCGTATCCTTGGGACTAAGGCGCAATCCCTGCACGACATATTCTTCCGCTTCCTCCGCACGCCCGCTCGCAATCTTGATCATCGCAAGGGTCGAATAGGCGCCAACCAAATTTCGGTCGAGCGCGATGGCGCGCTCTGATTCGGCGGCAGCCTGCTTAAGTCGGTCGCTGATCAAGTTGACCCAACCCAAGACATCGTGAGCGCGGGCATGGTTTGGGGCTAGCGCCAAGGCCCGCGTTGCCGATGCTTCGCAAGCAACGATATGGGGCCGGTTGTCGTCGACCAGAAAACTCGCCGCGAGCCGATAGTGGACACTGGCGAGACCGACCAAGGCTTCGACATTCGAGCCGTCAAGCTGGATTGCGCGGTCAAACAGCGGCATCGCCTGTAGCAACTCCTCTTTATTCCATGCGCTATTGAGGATGGCGGCACCGCGAAACGTGAAGTCGGTTGAATTGGGGTTCGGCGCACGTTCGGCCCGTCGGGCCTCGGCGGCGATCAACTCTGCATCCAGTTGTCGGGCCAGACGAGCGACAATCTCATCCTGCATGTCGAACAGGTCGGCTACCGGCTTGTCGAAACGCTCGGCCCAGAGATGCGATCCCGATTCCGCGTCGATGAGTTGGACATTGACTCGCAGCCGGTTGCCGCCGCGCTGCACCGAGCCCTCGAGGACATAACGGACGTTCAATTCACGCCCGATCTGCTTCACGTCGACTGGCTTACCCTTGTAAGTGAAGGCGGTGTTCCGCGCGATGACGAATGCACCGGAAATGCGCGACAAGTCCGTTGTCAGGCTCTCGGTGACGCCATCAACAAAATAGTCCTGTTCGGGGTCTCCGCCGATGTTGGCGAACGGCAGCACCACGATGCTGAGGCGCGGCGCCTCCGCATTTTTTCTTTCCGCAGATAAATTTTTTTCATCATTCCCGCGTAAGCGGGAATTGTAGGGCAACATCTCGTCGCTTACCCTGGGTCCCCGCTTTCGCGGGGACGACGGAATTATCTGAGGTGGAAATCGCATAAACGCGCAGCGGCCGCGCGATGTTTTTCAGTTCGCGCTCGCCGAGATCGGTGAACGAGGCAGCGGTCTTGTCGCGCACGGATTCGTAGGCGAGGGCCGAAAGGCAAATCCCGCCGGGCTCGGCGATGCCTTCAAGGCGCGCCGCGATGTTGACGCCGTCGCCCATCAGGTCGCCGTCGTCTTCCTCGACAACATCGCCCAGATGAATGCCGATGCGGAACTGGATTTGCCGGTCGGCCGCGACGCCTGCGTTGCGCTCGGCCATGCCCTCTTGCACTTCGACGGCGCAGCGAACGGCATCGACCAGCTGCGGAACTCGACCAGCGTGCCGTCGCCGGTGCGCTTCACCACGCGGCCATGATGGGCCGCGATGGCGGGATCGATCAGGTCGCCCCGCAAGGCACGCAGCCGGGCGAGGGTGCGCTCCTCCTCGGCGCCGGCAAGCCGGCTGTAACCGACCATATCCGCCGCGAAGATCGCCGCCAGTTTGCGCGTGCCGCTCATTCCCGCCCTCGTTCAGGCATTATGCCGTATGCGCACGGATCGGGTAAGATCGGGGCGAGGTAGGGCACTGTCTCACATCCTTGTAACCCATCCCTGGTAAATTGCGATCCGCCCCAGGGTTGAATTTTGCCGCAAGAGTAAGATATGCTTAGCGACAAGCAGATCGGGGATAGCGGTGCCAAAAGGGCCAAGAGGAGAAAGGCGTCCAACGGACGTGATCGGCGCTGCCGTTATGGTGGCGAAGATCGCGACCGGGGAAATTGCGGACGAGATCGATGCAAAAGTTTCAAGCGCCGCGGCCGAACTGGGTCGGCTCGGCGGAGCGAGTTGCGCGAAAAAACTATCCAAGCACGAACGCCGCGATATAGCCAAGATTGCAGCGAAGGCACGATGGACCAAAAAACATTAACCGCTCGCTTCGCAAAGGTGAAGGTGTCTGCCGATGCACTAAGCGCGGCCTTCGATGCTGATGTCATTTTTTTTAGCGGCGACCTCAAGTTTTTTACGTCTCGGTACTTCGTCCAGCAATGCCGCAAACGGACCACAAGGCGAACAAACGCGATCATCATTCCTATAACTGACGGGGGAAGCGCTGACGCGGCGTATCGCATCGCCAGATTCCTTCAGCAGAAATATGACCGCGTTATCGCTATGGTGTTGGGATACTGCAAAAGCGCTGGCACGCTCATCGTTAGCGGAGCACATGAGATTTATATGGGTGATTTTGGAGAGTTAGGGCCGCTTGATGTCCAAATTTCGCGGCGGGATGAAATCTGGGAGGCAAGTTCTGGCCTCAACGTCGATGAGGCCGTTCGCGCGTTAGAGAGAACAGCAGAAAAAATGTACTTTGATTATTTGCAGAGAATCAAAAGCAGAAATCGTTCCGTTACGTACCGAACGGCGGCGGAACTTTCTATTGAGTTGATCGGCAAATTACTTGGCCCAATCTCTCAGCAAATTGACCCGGAAGAGATTGGTGAAAATAGTCGAGCTATGGACATAACGAAAAATTACGCGACCCGTCTCGACAAGAAATCGGACAATTTCAAGTCTGCCGCGTCAATCGATTTTCTCGTCAATGCGTTCCCTGATCATGGCTTCGTCATTGATCGCGTTGAGGCAGCAGAGATATTCCAGAATGTGAAAGACCTCACTCCAGAAATGGAGGCGTTGGAGAAGGATTTGGGGCGGCTGGCGCATCACCCTATTGATTGGGATGATGACGGTGGTGAGGAGTTTGAGGTCAGCTTTCTATCCTCGCCGGTGGCCGCTACGCCAGTCGCTGCCCCTGCCGCTACACCTGTAACCCCACTCGCTAGTGCAGCCTCCGCAGGAGGCTCCCAGGGAGCACCCGATGTTGCAAGTCAACCCGCACCGCCGGAACAATCTCATCTGACTGTGGTTGCTTCTAATAGCGGAATATCAGACCCCGGAGCGGCACGATGATGAGAGACATGACGCTTCGTTCGATGGCCAGCGGAAATGAGGCAAAAAAGGACACGCACGATTTGCTGAAAGAACAGCTCGCGAAACGTCGCATAGGCACTCGCGATGCGCGGCTTCCTCCGAATCCTCCCAAAAAAGAAGATGACCAGACACCGGAGGAGTCCAATAGGAAATGATTTTATAACTTGACGGTACGCATATAGTTTCATATCCTTTGGGGCATGCACAAGCTGCCCCTAGAGATGCGCGCCAAAATTCTTCACATGCTGGTGGAGGGATCGAGCATGCGGGCGATCTCGCGCATCCTTGGCGTGAGCATCAATACCGTCACCAAGTTGCTAGAGGATGCGGGCGAGGCATGTATCGCTATGCACGATGAAAAGGTGCGCAATGTAAAATCGCGCCGCCTGCAATGCGACGAAATTTGGAGTTTCAATTACTGCAAAAAGGTCAATCTGGCGAAGGCCAAGGCCGCGCCAGACAAGGCCGGCGACGTTTGGACATGGACCGCGCTAGACGCCGACAGCAAGTTGATCGTCTCCTATTTCGTCGGCAACCGCGACAACGAACACGCGCTCGCTTTCATCGGCGATTTGGCATCCCGCATCGTAGATCGCCCCCAAATCACGACGGACGGTCTTGCAAGCTACGTCACGGCTATCGACAAAATCTTCGGCCTAGACGTTGATTTCGCGCAATTGATCAAGTCCTACAGCGAGGCGCCAGACACAGGACTGGAGCGAAAATATAGCCCCGGCATTTGCATCGGCGCGAAGCCGAAACGGATCGTCGGCAAGCCTGATAGCCGCCACGTATCGACCTCGCATGTGGAGTCGCACAACCAAAAAATGCGCCAGCACATGCGCCGCTTTACGCGACTGACTGCCGGACACTCAAAGAAATTCGCTAATCACTGTCATGCGCTGGCGCTCTATTTTGCCTACCACAATTTCGTGAAGCAGCACGGCACACTACGTATGTCACCTGCGATGGCGGCGGGGATCGAAACCACTCTTTGGGAAATGGAGGATTTGGTTCGCATGATTGACAAGTATCATCGGCCCACACCTACCTTTACCGTCGTACCGATCAAGGATGGTTCTGGCTTCTATGTTCGCATGGACCCGAACGCCTATGCGCCCATCATGCACATCAACGATTTCGCGACCGAGGATGAAGCCGAAGCCTGGATTAAGAACGAGTTCGGCCCTTGGTATGACAAACTAGCCGCGAGCCGGGACGGCTAAAGGATGTGAGACAGTGCCCGAGGTAGGGAGAGCAACATGGCTGAAAAAAAGAAGCGGCTCGAGGGAAAAATCGCGATCGTCACCGGCGCGGGCTCGCGCGCCGACGGTATCGGCAATGGCCGCGCCGCATCGATCCTCTTGGCGCGGAGCGGCGCCAAGGTCGCGCTCGTGGACAATAACCGCGCCTGGGCCGAGGCGACGGCGCGCATGATCGGCAACGAGGGCGAGTGTTTCGTCATCGAGGCCGACGTCACCGACGCCGCCTCGTGCCGGCGCATCGTCGCCGAGACGGTGAACCGCTGGGGCAGGCTCGACATTCTGGTCAACAATGTCGGCATCGACGGGCCGCGCGGAAACGCCGTCGAAATCGACATGGACGAATGGGACCGCGCCATGCAGATCAACGTCAAATCGATGGTGCTGATGGCGAAATACGCCATCCCCGAGATGCGCAAGAACGGCGCCGGCGCGATCGTCAATCTCGCCTCGGTGGCGGGGTTGCGCGGCGGCAATCCCAATATTTTCTACACGACATCGAAGGGCGCGGTGGTGCAGATGACGCGCGCGATGGCGGCGCATCACGGCCGTGAGGGCATCCGCGTCAACGCGATCGCGCCCGGCATGGTCTATACGCCGATGGTCTATTCGGGCGGCATGACCCCCGAGGTGCGCGACGCGCGCCGGCGCCGCTCGCTGCTGCAGACCGAAGGTACCGGCTGGGACATCGGCAACGGCGTGCTCTATCTCGTCAGCGACGAGGCGCGCTGGGTCACGGGCGTGATCCTGCCGGTCGATGCCGGCGCCACCGCCGGCGGCGGCGCCATGCCGGAGCCGCGGCCGCTGGGTTAGGAGGAGGACCATGCTTCAGGGAAAAATCGCCTGGATCACCGGCGGCGGCAGTGGCATCGGCGAGGCCGGCGCCATCGCGCTCGCCGAGGCGGGTGCCACGGTGATCGTCAGCGGCCGCGACGACACCAAACTCGGCGGCGTTGTGGCAAAGATCAACGCCGGCGGCAACAAGGCCGAGGCGCTGGCGCTCGACATCACCAATCGCGCGGAGGTCGCGCGCGCCGGTGAAGCGCTGATCGCGCGGCACGGCGGCATCCACATCCTGGTCAACAGCGCCGGCGTCAACCTGCCCAACCGGCGCTGGAAGAATCTCACCGCCGACAGTTTCGACCGCATCGTCGCGACCAATCTGAACGGCACGTTCTACGCGATCGAGGCGGTGCTGCCGAAAATGCGCGAGCAGCGCGACGGCTGCATCATCAACGTCGCGTCATGGGCCGGACGCTTCCACGCCTACCTCACCGGCCCCGCCTACAACGCCTCGAAATTCGCGGTGGTCGAGCTGACCATGGCCTTGAACGACGACGAGGGGCCGAACGGCATCCGCGCCTGCGCGCTCTGCCCCGGCGAGGTGGCGACGCCGCTGGTGGCGAAGCGGCCGATACCGCCGCCGCCCGAGGACGTGGCGCGGATGCTCAAGCCCGAGGATCTCGGCCGCGCCATCCGCTTCATCGCGGAAATGCCGCCCCATGTCACGATCAACGAGTTGGTGATCAGCCCGGCCTACAACCGCATCATGGTCGGCGGTCCCGACATCGTGCGGAGCTAGCGTGCGATCCGGTCCGACGGAAGCACCCGCGTTTCCGTCCGACCGGTGAAATCGCACTCTAATCGTTGAATCCGACCCTAGGGGCAGAATCCCATCGCGATTTGCCCAAGATTGGCGGTTTTGCGCAAATCGGGACTGGACATGGCTGGGGCGCGAGCCTATATCTTCGACCGGTCGTTCTTATGGGCGGCCTCCTTAAGAGGGTTCGAATGCTTGCCGCCACCATCGCGGTGGAAGCGGCATCCGTTCCGTCGCTTTTGGGGGTCGAAAAACCCGCCAAATGCCGTTGACACGGTGTGGGGTGGGGCCTATAAGCCCGGCTCCCTGAAATCGGGCTGTAAAAAGCGGGCTGAGGCCAGGGCGCTCTTTGACATTGTGAGCTTAAGGAAGGGATGCGCGGACGGCGGCGCTATCGGCGCCGTATGTTTGCGCATCGATTAGGAAGTCAATTCCGACGTCAATGCGACGACGTACGATGCCAGGATTTGCTTCTCTACCCGGAGAAGCGAAGCGAACTTGAGAGTTTGATCCTGGCTCAGAACGAACGCTGGCGGCATGCCTAATACATGCAAGTCGAACGCGTGTAGCAATACACGAGTGGCGCACGGGTGAGTAATACGTGGGAACCTGCCCTGGAGTGGGGGATAACCCGGCGAAAGCCGGGCTAATACCGCATACGACCTGAGGGTGAAAGATTTATCGCTCTTGGAGGGGCCCACGTCGGATTAGCTAGTTGGTGGGGTAACGGCCTACCAAGGCGACGATCCGTAGCTGGTCTGAGAGGATGATCAGCCACACTGGGACTGAGACACGGCCCAGACTCCTACGGGAGGCAGCAGTAGGGAATATTGGACAATGGGCGAAAGCCTGATCCAGCAATGCCGCGTGAGTGATGAAGGCCTTCGGGTTGTAAAGCTCTTTCGGCGGGGACGATGATGACGGTACCCGCAGAAGAAGCCCCGGCTAACTTCGTGCCAGCAGCCGCGGTAATACGAAGGGGGCAAGCGTTGTTCGGAATTACTGGGCGTAAAGGGCGCGTAGGCGGCTCTTGAAGTCAGATGTGAAAGCCCCGGGCTTAACCTGGGAATTGCATTTGATACTCGAGAGCTTGAGTTCGGGAGAGGAGAGTGGAATTCCCAGTGTAGAGGTGAAATTCGTAGATATTGGGAAGAACACCAGTGGCGAAGGCGGCTCTCTGGACCGATACTGACGCTGAGGCGCGAAAGCGTGGGGAGCAAACAGGATTAGATACCCTGGTAGTCCACGCCGTAAACGATGTGCGCTAGACGTTGGGGAACTTAGTTTCTCAGTGTCGTAGCTAACGCGATAAGCGCACCGCCTGGGGAGTACGGCCGCAAGGTTAAAACTCAAAGGAATTGACGGGGGCCCGCACAAGCGGTGGAGCATGTGGTTCAATTCGACGCAA
Organism: uncultured Alphaproteobacteria bacterium; assembly: GCA_963729845.1. Lineage (GTDB taxonomy): Bacteria > Pseudomonadota > Alphaproteobacteria > ATCC43930 > CGMCC-115725 > JAATGI01. The sequence goes on along the minus strand of CAVSQC010000005.1, from coordinate 163,444 downwards.
CGCGAAGAACCTTACCAGCTCTTGACATGGGACGTTTGGCCTCGAGAGATCGGGGTCTTCAGTTCGGCTGGCGTCCACACAGGTGCTGCATGGCTGTCGTCAGCTCGTGTCGTGAGATGTTGGGTTAAGTCCCGCAACGAGCGCAACCCTCACCTTCAGTTGCCATCAGGTTATGCTGGGCACTCTGAAGGAACTGCCGGTGACAAGCCGGAGGAAGGCGGGGATGACGTCAAGTCCTCATGGCCTTTATGGGCTGGGCTACACACGTGCTACAATGGCGGTGACAGAGGGAAGCAAAGGGGCAACCCTAAGCCAATCTCAAAAAGCCGTCTCAGTTCGGATTGTTCTCTGCAACTCGAGAGCATGAAGCTGGAATCGCTAGTAATCGCGGATCAGCACGCCGCGGTGAATACGTTCCCGGGCCTTGTACACACCGCCCGTCACACCATGGGAGTTGGTTTTACCTTAAGACGGCGTGCCAACCGCAAGGAGGCAGCCGGCCACGGTAAGGTCAGCGACTGGGGTGAAGTCGTAACAAGGTAGCCGTAGGGGAACCTGCGGCTGGATCACCTCCTTTCTGGATTTCGAGGATGAAAGGCACTCACGCCGATCTTCTCGAATCTCCACTAGGCCGGTTCTCAAGGCTTCGGTCTTGGGGTCGGCCAAACCGCGCCGCCGTCTGCGCATCCCTTCCCCGATCGCTGAGCTGTCTGCTATGCGGCTCACAGCTTATGGCTTGGGCTAGTAGCTCAGTTGGTTAGAGCGCGCGCTTGATAAGCGTGAGGTCGGAGGTTCAAATCCTCCCTGGCCCACCACCAACTCAGAAATCCAGATATCAGGAATATCTGGGGGTGTAGCTCAGTTGGGAGAGCGCCTGCTTTGCAAGCAGGAGGTCATCGGTTCGATTCCGTTCACCTCCACCAATCTTTCTTGGTGTGCAGACT
>CAVSQC010000005.1:0-157500 GCA_963729845.1 uncultured Alphaproteobacteria bacterium | reverse complement strand
CTTCAGCCCGCCGAAAACGGTTGAGCAGACGCGTCATCTGATCGAGCAGGATCAGGTCTCCTTCATCTTCCAGAGCATGGGGACCCCGACCGGCGCCGCGGTCCAGGCCTATCTCAACCAACGGGGCATCCCCCAACTGTTCCAATCGACGGGCGGCGACCGCTTCAACAATCCGGCGACGTTTCCCTATAGCTCGCATTTTTCGCCCAGCTATAAGGACGAGGCGATCATCTACGCCAAATACATCCTGCGCGACATGCCCAAGGCGAAAGTCGCGCTGTTGTATCAGCACGACGATTCCGGCCGCGATTATCAAGATGGGCTGCGCATCGGTTTCGGCGATCGCTTCCGCGATTTCGTCGTCGCCGAAATCAGTTCGGAAGTCAGCGATCCCACCTTGGATTCGCAAGTCATCACGCTACACGGCAGCGGCGCCAACGTGCTGGTGATGGCGTCGAACCCGCGCGCGATCCCGCAAGCGATTCGGGAAGCCTATGACATCGGTTGGCGCGTTCCGATCTTCATTCAGTCGACCACCGCCAATATCGCGGTCCTCAAGCCCGCGGGTCTCGAGAAGGCCATCGGCGTCATGGGTGGCGCGTTCATGAAGGACCCGGTGTGACAAACGCTGGGCCGACGACCCCGACGCCAAGGCCTATCGGGCTTGGCTGGCGAAATACTATCCGGGGGCCGATCCCGCCGACACGCTTGATTACCTATGGCTACAACGCGGCGGTGCTGATGGCGCGCGTGCTCAAGGATTGCGGCGGCGATCTAAGCCGGCAGCACATCAATGACGTCGCGAACAATCTGCACGACGTTCAGTTGCCCATGTTCCTGCCCGGCGTGCTCGTCAACACCACGCCGCGCGACCACACCATCGTGGGGACATTGCAAATCGTCCGCTTCAACGGCAAGGGCTGGGACCCGGTAGGCGGCCCGGTCCACAAATAACGCCGGCTCGCGCGGGGAAATCGTTGCCGTTACCGCCGACCGATTTCGCGCCGCCGTGCAACGTCACGCGCTCGGGAAGGAAATGGAATTGGCCAAAATATATCGCGCCGATCATTGCGGCAGCCTGATCCGCCCCGGCTATCTCAAAGAGGCGCGCACCGCGTTCGTGCATGGCCGCCTGAGTCGCGACCGGCTCGAGGAAGTCGAGGACCGCGCCGTTCTCGACGTGCTGGCGATGCAGCGCGAGGTCGGGCTGGACATCTATAGCGACGGCGAGTTCCGCCGCGGTTCCTGGCTGGCGGCGATCTCGGAGGATTTCTTCGAGGGCATGCGAAACGAAGGCATCGACTATATCCGCTACCCCTTCCTCAAGGACGCCAAGATCAAAGACCCCGACGTCGAAGTGCCGCCCAATCCGGTGGTCGTCGGCAAGCTGAGACTTAAACGCCGCATCACCGACCGCGAGATCGCGTTCCTGAAGCAACACGCGCCCGGTCCGTTCAAGACCACGATCCCGAGCCCGGTAACCCTGTCCCGCGCCTCGTACCGGCCCGGCGTCAGCGATCGCGTCTACCCGACCTGGAAGGATTTCTTCGACGCCTATACCGATCTGACGGTGGGGGAGATCGAAGCGGCGGTCGCCGACGGCGCCATCTATGTGCAGCTCGATGCGCCGCATTACACCCGGTTCATCGTGCCGGACCGCCGGAAGCAACTCACGGATCTCGACATCGATCTGGCGCAAGAGCTCGACAACGTGATCGCCGCCGAGAACCGGTGTCTCCGCGCCGCGCGCCACGACGGCGTCACGGTCGCGGTGCACATCTGCCTCGGCACCTTCATCCTGGGCGTGCCGGGACCGCTGGGCGGCGCCGGCGCCTATGACGAATCGATCGTGCAGAAATTGATCCATGAGCTCGAGGCGGACGTGTTTCTGCTGGAATATTCCGAACGGGCCGGCAGCCTCGAAACGCTGCGCGGCGTGCCGAAGGGCAAGACGATCAGCCTCGGCATCGTCAATATCCGCGATCCGCGCATCGAGACGCGCGACGAAATTCTGCGCAAGGTCGACACCGCGTCAAAATACGTGCCGGTCGAGAATCTCAGCCTGTGCCCTAATTGCGGCTTTTCCGGCAGCGCGGCGGATGCCTGGGTGACGGAGGATATCGAAAAGCGGAAGCTGGCGGTGCTGGTCGACGCCGCGCGGGCGATCTGGCCGGCATCCGTCTAGCACATGAGCGGAATGTTCCGAGAAACAGGGTACTCGGCGCCAAGAATGGTGGTAAGCCTTCGCCGCTCGAAACATTTTGCGTTCGCGGCGCCGCGGGGAGAGACATTCATGCGCATCGGGTTCGCGGTCATCGTTCTGCTCACGTCGATCGTCGGTCTGTCCCGTACCGCGACCGCGTATGACCTGGCGATCAGTCAATACGGTCAGGTCACTGCCACCTTGCCTTGGGCGGTCGCGATGGAAAAAGGCTACTTCGCCGACGAAGGCATCAAGATCGATCAGATCATTTCGGGCAAGGGCGGCGGCACGACGCTGCGGAACATGATGGCCAGCGATCTGCCCTATGGCGAGGTTGCGACCTCGGCGGCGCTTGCCGCGATCGATGCCGGAATCGACATCGTCATCGTCGACACCGCGAGCAACCATATCGGCGAGATCGCCATGGTCGTACAGCCGGACAGCAGCATCCACGATGTCCGGGAGCTCGCCGGCAAGACCGCAGGTTTCACCAACCCGAAATCGACGAGCGAGATGCTGATGCGTCTCGCGCTCGAAAAAGCCGGCCTGACGGGCAAGGTCCGCATGGTCGCAACGGGCGGCTTCGGCGGCGGTATTGCTCTGCTGCAGAGCGGCGGCGTTGACGCGACCTCCATCATCGATCCCGTGCTCACGCTCAAGCCGAAGGAATTCCGCGTCATCTTTCATTTCGCCGACCTCATACCGCATATGACTTGGCTGGTCGGCGTCACCACGCGCAAATTCGCGGCGGCACAGCCCGAATTGCTGCGGAAGCTGATCCTGGTGCGGCGGCGGGGCGTCGACTACATCTATCGGAATCGCCAGGACGCGATGCGTATCTACGCCAAGGTCTGGCGACAAAACCCCGATGACGTCGCCGACCTACTTCCCGAAATATTTCGACTATAACGGGGAGTGGTCGCAGGGCGGGTTCGAGGAACAAGGGCTCGAAAACATGGCGAAGGGGCTGCAATTGACGGGCGAAGCGAAGGGCCCGGTCAATTGGGCCGCCGCGATCGATCAGCAATTTCTGCCGACGGATTTGCAGCACCCGCATCTGGCCGCGCTCGCCAAGCACTGAGTTGATGCCGTGCGAATGCGGCTTTCCGTCTCGAAGGTAACGGGCGCGCGGATCGGCGTCATTGTCGGCGCGTTCGTTCTGCTCGAAATTCTGTGCCGTGTCGGCGTTATCGACCGGGTGACGATGATTCCGCCGAGCGAAATGGTCGCCGCGCTGTGGCGGCTGCTCGCCGGCGGACAGTTTGGCGGCGATATCGCCTTCACCGCCTACAATATCGTCGCGGCGTTCGTACTTGCGATCGTCGGGGGATTTGTCATGGGCGGGTTCCTGCACGCCGTGCCGCGCCTTCGCCGCGTCGTCGAGCCGTTGCTGTCGGCCTATTACGCGGTGCCGACCTTCGTCTTCTATCCGCTGCTGATCGTCGCCTTCGGCATCGGCCGCGTGCCGATGATCGTCATCGGCGCGGCCTTCGGCGTCGTCGTGATGATCGTGCAAACCATGCTCGGTCTCGACCGCGTGCCGCCGGCCGTCACCAAGTCGGCCGCGATGATGAAGCTCGGCCGCGTGCGCCGATTTCTCCTGGTGACGTTGCCGGCCGCCACGCCGCATCTTGTCAGCGGCGTAAAGTTGGCGGTCGCCTATTCCGTGATTGGCGTCGTCGCCGGCGAATTCATTCTCGCGACGCAAGGCGTGGGCAAACGGATCAGCTTTGCCTACGACAATTTCGACAACCGGACGATGTACGGTCTGCTGCTGCTGCTGTTGGTCGCGGTGACCTGCGTCAATGCCGGCCTGTCGGCATGGGAGAAGCGGCTGCATCGCCGCTTCGGCTTACGGTGATCGCGAAACGGCTCGATCCGATCCTGCTGGCGGTGGGACTGCTGGCGGTTTGGCAAGGCGTCAACCTGGCGGTCGGCGGCGACATCGTGGCGTCGCCCTTCGCCACGATTTCCCGGGCCGTCGCGCTTCTGCAAATGTCCAGCTTTTGGCGGGATGCGGCCGAAACCGGTCTGGCGTTCGCGGTGGCGAGCGCCATCTCGATCCTCGGCGGTCTGGCGCTCGGTCTGTGGCTCGGCCTCCGCCGCTTTGCGGGCGATGTCGCCGATCCGATCTTGGGCACGCTCTATTCGATTCCCAAGATCACCCTCTATCCGCTGATTCTTCTCATCTTCGGCCTGGGCCTGTCGGCAAAGGTGGCGTTCGGGGTCATTCACGGCATTCTGCCGATCGCGATCTTCACCATGAACGCGGTGCGCAACGTCGCGCCGATCTACCTGAAAACGGCGCGCATGATGCGGATGCCCGCCTGGTCGACGGCGATGACGATCTTCGCGCCGGCGGCCTTGCCGGAGATCCTAGCCGGTATACGCGTCGGTGTGGCGCTGACGCTGCTCGGCACGTTGATCGGCGAGCTGTTCGCGGCGACGACGGGCATTGGCTTCGCCCTGATTCGCGCCACCGATCTTCACGACGTCGCCGACATCCTCGCCCTGACCCTGCTGCTCTTCGTCTTCGCCGTGATCGTCAACGGCTTGCTTCACTACGGCGAGCGCCGGCTGCGGCATGACGGCTGACGGCGGCGGTCATATCGCGCTTCGCGGCGTGACCAAGGTCTTTCCCAAGCCGGACGGCCGCGGCGCCATCGAAGCATTGGGACCCATCGATGTCGACATCGTCCGCGGCGAATTCTTCTCGGTGGTCGGTCCCTCGGGATGCGGCAAGTTGACGTTGCTGGATATCCTTGCCGGTCTGTCGTCGCCGACGGCGGGAGAAGCGGCGTTCGACGGCAGGCCGCTCACGGGCGGCGTGCCGGACGGCGTCGGCGCGGTTTTCCAGCAGGACGCGAGTTTCTTCTGGCTCAATGTCTGGGACAATGTCGCGTTCGGTCTGCGCCGGAAGGGCGTCGCGGCGGCCGAAATCCGCCGCCTCGTTTCCCATGCGCTCTCCTTCATGGGGCTTACGGAATTCGCCAATGCCTATCCGGCACAACTCTCCGGCGGCATGCGTCAGCGCGTCTGTATCGCGCGGACGCTGGTCTTGCAGCTGCGGCTGCTCCTCCTCGACGAGCCGTTCGGCGCGCTCGATCAACAGACCCGTCTCGTCATGGGCGATGAGCTTCTGCGGGTTTGGCGGGAGACCGGCGCGACGGTGATCCTCATCACGCATGCGCTGGATGAGGCCGCCATGCTGTCCGACCGTGTCGCGGTGATGTCGGCGCGGCCTGGCCGCTTCATCGACATCGTCGTCACCGATTGGCCGCGGTCGCGCGACAGCCGCATCGTGTCGGACGACCGGTTCAGCGCGATCACGGCGCGGCTTTGGTCCCGTCTGCGGGATGAATCGCTCAGGTCGCTGCGCGGTGCCGGCGAGGAATCGCTACCATAGTCGTTGACTGGCGATGCGGGCGCCTTCGACCAAGGCGCCAAGCTTGGCCCAGGCGACTTCCGGGTGGACCTCGTCGCCGGCGCCGGACGTGCCGAAGCCGCAATCGGTACCGGCGATCACCCGCTCGCGCCCGACCACGTCGGCGAAGCGGACGATCCGCTGCGCGACCAGCTCGGGATGCTCGACCAGATGGACGCAATGCGAGACCACGCCCGGGATCAGGATTTTGCCGTCGGGCAGAGGCACGTCTTGCCAGATCCGCCATTCATGTTCGTGGCGCGGATTCGCGGCTTCGATCAGATAGGCGGCGGCCCGGATGTGCAGCATGAGATCGACAAAATTCTTCAATTCGAAATCGTGGACCCGCGGCGCGACATTGACGCTGTAGCAGGTATGGAAGCGGACGCGGTCCTCCGGCAATGCCGCGCAACGCGTGATTTACCGCCTCGACCCGAAGCGCGATGAATTTGCGGCAATCCTCGATCGAGGCGTCGACCGCGCGATTGTAGTGCGTGGCCATGCGCGGGTCGTCGATTTGCAGGACGAAGCCGGAATCGACGATCGCCTTGTACTCGACATGCATCGCGTCGGCCAACGCCGCCAGATATTCCTCGTCGGTCCGGTAATATCGATTTTCGTAATAGAGCTCGAGATTCGAGGGCGAGATCGCGGTCATGAAGGCTTCTGCCGCCGTTACGCCCTGGAGCGCCGCTTTCAGATTGTCGATGTCCCGCCGCACCTCGTCCTGACCGATATAGGTCACCGGGCCGGAGCACACGAAAGCCTGCGGCCGCACCTTGCGCTTCGGAACGATGGCCGGCGAGCGCGCGCCCAGCATTAGCTTCATATCCTCGTAGGTCCCGGGAAAGGCCAGTGAATTGCGCGTGGCGCCGCGATAGCGGACGGGACTGTCGATCTCCTCGAGGCCGCTCAGGCGCGCCCGGGCGTAGGCCATCCAGCTGACCTTGCTGTGCTCGCCGTCGCCGATCACATCGATGCCGGTGTCCGCCTGCCGGCGAACGATCTCCGCGATCGCTTGTTTGACGCGGCGCTCGAATTGCGGCGCATCGAGAGTTTCGCCCGCTTCGTTGGCATTGAGCAAATCCATCAAATCCGCGGATCGCGGGAGGCTGCCCGTATGTGTCGTGAGGATTCGGTTGTCGCTGCGTTTCATTTGGGTCGGGTGCTCCCATCATCGTCGACGCGTTCTTGCGCGTTGCGCGCCGCCGGCACGGTTGTTCCGCGCGTACGCAATTCGCTCGCTTGCCGCAAATAAACAAAAGGCGGAAACAGTACGGCACAACCGCCGGACAAATTCCCTTTTCATTCTCCAATGCGACTTACAACAAATCGATTTAGTTTTATCAAATATTTTTCGATATTAAGACTGTCAAAAAAGCTACATCTCACAATGTTTTCTTGCGTAACGCCCCTGAACGCGGGATATTGCCTTGCTAGCACGCTTGGAGGGGCCATGACGCCAGAACATTGGCTTAGCGTGTCTAACCCGTCGCGCGTCCGCGACACGCTTATCGTGTCGGCTGTGTGCTTTGTACGGGAAAGCCTGGTCGAAATCCTCGGCCGTGTGCCCGGGGTGCGGGTGTGCGGCCAGGCCGGAACCCTTAACGAAGCGCTCGATCGCGCGCGCTCCACCCGTCCGGTGATTGTTCTGCTCGATGCGGCGTTCCCCGGCGGCATCGAGACCGCGACGCGGATCGGCGCCGAGGCGCCCGGTTCGAATCTGATCGTGCTGGGAATTTCTGAAACCGAGGCGGACGTCCTCTATTGGGCCGAGGCGGGCATCGTCGGCTACGTGCCCGACACTGCGTCGATCGACGATCTAATTTCGCTGATCGACCAGATCAACCATGGCGGACAGACCAGCTCGTCGCGCATTGTCGGCAGCCTGTTGCGCCGCGTCGCCGCGTCTGGGCGCACGGCGTCCGCGACGACGGCGATGCCGCCGTTGACGCGACGCGAGCTCGAAATCCTGCGCCTGGTGCGCGCCGGCCTTTCGAACAAGGATATCGCGCGGGAGCTTCACATCAGCGTCGGCACGACCAAGTCCCATGTTCATAGTCTCCTCGGCAAGCTCAGCCTCCGCAGCCGCACCGAGGTGATGACCAAGATGAGCGGCGCCCGATGGGCCACGACAAATTGAGTCGGCCACGATAATTGAGCCGCAACCGTCCGGGGTCCGGTGTAGACCCCTTTTCCATCCGCCCTATCTTCAATCCACCCTCGGATCGATGGCGTCCCGGGCGTTGTTGTCTCAACGTGAGGCAGATCTCGCGGAGACCCGCGAAGGTGCGCGAGCTTCGGATTCTCATGGTGATGGTGCCGCCGCTGCTGGTCGATCTGGTCCGGCACATCGTCGGCGATCGTCTTGGTTTGTCCGGCGTGACGCTCGAGGTCGTCGACCGGATCGCCGAAGATTTATCGGATGCGCCGCCGGATTTGATGATCATCGACCAGAACACGGCGCCGCTGGCGTTTCTGACGAAATCGCTGTCGGGTCCGACCAAGGTGCTGATCATGTCCGCGGATCACACCGTTATTTTCGGACCTGGCCCGAACGACGTCGCGCCGCTTACGCCGCAAAGTTTGGCGACGCACATCCTCAATATTTCCCAATAACAAATTTTTTCCGGTGCCGTCGGCCGCACCGAATGCGGGCAACCCGATGGCGAGGATATAGATCGCCCCCCACCCCTCTCTCGATCCGATGATGGATAGCGCATCGCCGTCATGTCCCGTTAGGTTTTTCGGAACCGAACGGGAGACGGACGCATGGCCCAGACAGTCTCAGGTGCATCGCCGGTCACTTTCATCAGCGAAGACACCGCCACGCAAAAGGCCGGAACGCTCTATCAGATCCCTCTGCCGCTGATCTCCTACGACACGACGAAGACGCCGCCGGTGGTGCTTACGGCCTGGCCTCAATCCGGCAGCATCGCGGCGAGCGACGTCACGCTCGCCGAAGCGATCATCCAGAACCTGATCAATCAGGGCGTTCTGACCCTGTCCTCATGATTACCGCCTTCGCTTACGCCTTCGTGCCACGCGCAGAACGAGGTCTCCGATGACGATCTCTCCCAGTTTTCCGGGCATCTACATTCAGGAACTTGCGTCGAACTCCCACGCGATCATCCCGACCCCCACATCGATCGCCGCCTTTGTCGGTTATTCGCACCCATATCAGACCGGCGCCTTCGGCGTGGCGCAGCAACTCTTCAGCTTCACCGACTACGACACCTATTTCGGGGGCTTGTTTTCCAGCGGGCTCACCGATGCGAGCCTGCCCCGCGCGGTCTATCAATTTTTCCTCAACGGCGGATCGACCGCCTGGGTGGTGGGCTTGCAGCCGGGTTTGTTCGACAAGAGCGGCACGCTGCTGACGCGTCTCGGTCCCAACGGCGTCTCGCCGACCTATTTCGTGCAGACCGACAGCCCATCGGACGGGCTTCTCTTTTCGGCGCTCGAGCCGATCGACGCCGTGCCGATGCAGATCACCGTCACCAACATCCGGACCTCGAACACGGTGTTCGACGTCATCGTGACCTACGGCACGCAGGTCGAAACCTATCGCGGCATTACCCTCCCCGTCGGCACCACGCCGAAACCGACCGATCCGAACGTCATGATCAACAGCGTGTCGAAGCTTGTGAGGGTCACGCCCGGCCAAACCGGCACCGGGAGTTACGGCGCATCGATCAGCGGACCGCCCGCGTCATCGGTCAAATGGACCGACGTCACCGCGAACGCGGCGACCTACAGCACCGGTTACAGCGCCGACGATTTTCTCGGCAACGCGTCGACGCCCGGAATCTTCGAACCGAACAGCACGCTCGACAATGTCGAAATATTCAACCTTCTGCTGGTCTCCGGCATTGCCGACAATGCGGTGGTAAGCGCGGCGCTCTCGTTCGCCGAGCGCAAACGCGCTTTCGCCATTCTCGACCCGCCGCCGCAATCGCCCGCCGTCACCGTGCCACCTCCGGCCGCGACCCCGCCGCAACCGCAGCAAATCGAAAACTGGATGACCGGTCTCACCGGCGGCACATACGAGCTGCCCGAGAGCCAGAACGGCGCGCTCTATTTCCCCTATCTGGTCTCCGACGATCCGGTGACCGGCAACCCCATCCCGATGGCGCCGTCCGGCTTCGTCGCCGGCGTGTACGCTTCGACCGATGCGAGCCGCGGCGTGTGGAAAGCGCCGGCGGGAGCTCGCGACCAATCTTCTGAACACGCTGGGCCCGGTCAATTCCGGCGCGATGAACGATCAGCAGCAGGGCGCGCTCAATCTGCAATCGATCAACTGCCTGCGCGCTTCTCGGGCGTCGGCACGGTGGTGTGGGGCTGCGCGCACCCTGGTCGCCGCCGAATCCGGCCTATCAGCAATGGATGTATGTGCCGGTGCGGCGGATGACCTTGTTCATCGAGCAGACGCTGCTCGCGAATTTGCGCTGGGTCGGTGTTCGAACCGAATGACGAACCGTTGTGGATCGCGATCACCGCGTCGATCACGACATTCATGCTGTCGTTGTTCCGCCAGGGCGCGCTGCAAGGCTCGACGCCCAGCGAGGCCTTCCAAGTGAAGTGCGATTCAACCACCACGACGCCGGCCGACCAGGCGCAACGGCATCGTCAACATCGTCGTGGCCTTCGCGCCGCTGAAACCCGCCGAGTTCGTCATCATCCAGATCGCTCAGCTCGCCGGCCAGACGGCATCGGCCTGACACGCGCGGCGCCGAGGAGGCTCCCCGATGGGAAAACCGTTCACCGTCAACATCAACCGATACGATCCCTATAAGACCTATCGGTTCCTCGTCTATTTCGGCACCTCCACTTCGCCGGTCGCGGCGGTCAGCAAGGTCACCGGGCTGAAACGGTCCTCCGACGTCATCGACTACAAGGAAGGCGGCAACGCCATCATCCTCAAGGGTCTGGGCCGGACCAAATACGATCCGGTGACGCTGGAGCGCGGCATCACCCAGGACATGGACTTCGCCAATTGGGCCAATGCGGCGCAGGTGCTGGACCACGGTTCGCCCAGCACCTCGCTCGCCAATCTGCGCCAGGAAGTGCGCATCGACCTCCTCAACGAAGAGGGACAGCCGGTGTGGCGCTTCATGGTTCACCGCGCTTGGGTGTCGGAATATCAGGCGCTGCCGGATCTCGACGCCGGCGCCAATGCCATCGCGATCGAGCACATCAAGCTCGAGAACGAGGGCTGGGAGCAAGACACAACCCTGACCGAGCCGAAGGAGCTATGAGCCGTGTTCACGCTTCCCGTCAGCGGTGCCGCGATCGTCCTGCGGGGCGCCGATGGGACGGACGACATGTTGCTCGCCGAGGCGGCGGAGAGTCCGGTCGAGATCGGCATTGCCCTGTTGTCGCGGCTCGGCGGCGACGCGCTTGACGCGCGGAACCTGGTCGTCACCGATTTCGAACATTTGTTGCTGCAAGTCCGCGCCGCGCGCTTCGGCCACGGAATGGCGTTGGGCTTTGCCTGTCCGCATTGCCGCGCGGTTGCCGAAATCAGCTTCTCCATAGCCGACTTTGTCGCCGCCGACCCGCCGCGAGCCGTGCCGGAGGTAAGGCCGCATCCGAGCAAAGCGGGCTGGTTCTCGCTGGCGGGAGCGGGGTTTCGCCTGCCGACCGCCGGCGATCAGGCAGCCGTGGCCGCGCTGGCGCTGCCGGAGAAACGTCTCGCGGAACTGTGTCTCGACGAGACGGCGCGCCGATCGCCGCATCGCGCCCGCGTCGAGCGCGCGATGGCCGCGATGGCGCCGCTTCTGTCCCGCACCGTCGCCGGCGATTGCCCGTCCTGCGGGGCGCGCGTCGAGGCGCAGCTCGCGGTCGCGAATTTGGTGGTCGGCGAGCTGAAACGCGCCGGCGCCAGCGTGCATGACGAGGTCGACCTTATCGCCCGCGCCTATCACTGGCCGGAGGCGCTGATCCTGGCGTTGCCGCCGCCGCGGCGTCGCGCCTATGCCGAGCGCGCCCGGCGCGCACCGTTGCGGGCTGCGTAAAAAATGACGCGGCGCTCGTATCTGCGACGGGTCGCGGCGCCGCTAACGTCCGGCATTCCGGTCCTGTTCGCGACGCCGCAAGCGCTCCCCGCCGAAGCGCGGTCGACCGCAAACGCGGTCGCCGCCAAAGCGCCGAAATCGACCCGAAGCAACACCCCAATCGTGCACCGCACCGCTGCTCCCGCGACGGCGTCCAACGCAAAGGCCGCCACGCCGCCGCTGGCGGCGCCAATGCCGGAGCGCGCGCCGCTTGACGCCGTCGCTGCGACGCCGGCCGAACCCGAGGCAGGGGCATTGCCGATCGTGCGGCGAGCGCGCCCGGCCGTATCGCGGGCGACCGTCGCTCCGCGGGCGCGCGATGCGGCGATGCAGCCGCTTTCCACGCCGTCGCCGAGAATTTCGCCGCCGCCCGAGCCGGGGCTCCGTCCGCGACATATACTCTGGCCGCGCCGCTCGATCTCGCGCCGGCGCCGCTCGGGCCGACCGCACCGTCGGTGCCCCCAATTTTCGATGCGGACGCCGCGCAATCGGCGCCGTCATCGCCGCCGGCGCCCACGGTTTCGTCGCCAACCGCCTCGCACCGCGCGCTGGAACCGCTGACGCTTCCGTCCGCCGCGACGCCACGCCCCGCGGAGTCCGCGTCGCCGCGGATCCATATCGGCACGATCGAAGTCAGAACTTCGGCGCCGCCGCCCGCGCCGCTGCCGCCGCCGCAACCGATCGCGGCCGCTCCGACGCAGGCGCCCACGACCGCTACGCCGATCGCGCGCGGCTATGGCTGGCGCTTCGGATTGAGTCAGGCGTGACCGAGATGGCGTGGAGCACCCCCGACATCTCCGACATCACCCAGGTCCTGAAGGGGCTGCTGGAGACGGCGATCAACAATTCCACCCTGTCGTCCGGCAATATCAAGGTCTATTGCGACAGCCCGGATACCGCGCGGCAGAGCGACGGCAACTGCCATCTCTCGATTTATTTGCTGCATGTCGGGCGCGACCCGTACTGGCGCAACACGCCGGTGCAGGGCTCGCGGCCGCAACTCAACAGCGCGCAGCCGCTCAGCCTCAACCTCTCCTATCTGCTCACCGCGTGGTGCGACAAGGATTTCACCAGCGAGCAGCGCGCGATGTCGATCGCGCTGCAGGCGATCCACAGCCAACCCATCGTCACTCAGTCGCTGATCATCTCGGACATGCTGCAGCAATGGCTGCCGAACGGCGAGTTCGTGGTGTCGATCGAGGCCGACACGATCGACGAGATGAGCCGCTTGTGGCAAGCCTTCACCGTGCCGATGCGGCTGTCGGCGCTGATCCGCGTCAGCGTCATTTTCATTTCGCCGCAAGTGCTGATCCAACCGCCGCCGATCCCGCCCTCCACCGCCAACCTCGCCGTCGAACCCGAAGCGATCGAAGGCGAGACGCCGTTCCTGATGGGCGGCTTCGGCCAGGTATCGCCGCCGCTGCCGCCGGACGCCGAACCCGCCGCCGTCACTTTGACCATCGGGCCGCTGATCGCGGTCGCGGGCACGTCGTTGGCGATTGCCGGCGCGGGGCTCGATCAATCCGTCGCGGCCAACGTGTATTTGAGCGTGCCGGGAACCGCCACCGAATGGGACGTCACGAATAATTGGCGGCAAGGCGTCTCCGCCGACGAACTCGATCTGGTGTTGCCGGCGAACTACGCCGATCCCGCCACGTCCAATCCGCCGCCGCCGGCGGCGACGCCGCTGCCCGGCCTTTACAACCTCACCGTCGGCAGCGGCACGACACGGTTCAACACGATCCCGCTGGCCATCGCGCCGCTGGTCAGCGGCGTCGTCAGTCCGCCGCTGCTTTCCCCCGATGCAACCGGTCTCTACACCGTCGCCGGCGCCGGATTTATGCCCAGCACAAGCACCAGCGTGAGCTTGGGCACGAACGCCCTCAGCTACACCGCGGCAAGTCCCGCCGCCGGCCAGTTCGCCGTCAACGCGGCGGGCACGGCGATCACGTTTATTCCCCCGGCCGCAATTCCCGCGGGCTCGTATCCGGTGTTGCTGGCCGTCAACGGCATCGCCGCCGCGACCGGCTGGGTGGTGGTGCTGTCATGAGCGCTTCCGCCACCGGCCAACGCATTCTCGCCGCGATCCGCCCCCGCGCGCGCCGGCTCGCGTTGTGGACCGAGCAGCTTTGGCAAACCGGACAAGCGAGCCCCGACCAGGGTCCCGCGATCGGTCCGGCGGAGGTCGCGCGCTTGCTCGCGCCGGCGGCGACGCGCGAAGCCGAACACGCTTTCTATGACGCCAAGGCCGGCGATTTCTCGAAGGAGGCGGATGCCGCCGCCGCCGCGCTTGACGCCGATCCCTATTGGATCGCGATCCGCCGTTGCTTCGGTCTCGACCAGCGCGAGGCCGAATTTCTGGCGTTGTTGCTGGCGGTCGAGCTCGATCCCGGCCTCGCCCGCGTCGTCGCCTATCTGCACGACGACGGCAGGCTGACTCAAGCGACACCGTGGCTTGCCGCGCGCCTCGCCGGCCGCGAGCCTGAACCGTTCGCGGGAACGGGTTTGCGCCGGTGGCTGATGGCAGCGCCCTGCGACCCTGCCGCGCCGCACCGTCTCGCAACGGCATGGCAGGTCGATCCCGCGCTGATCCACGCCGTTGCCAACGGCACTTGGCACGATCCGGCAATCGCCGATGCGGTCACGCGCGTCGATCCCGCCGCCGTCAAGAATTTGCCGGACTTGCATGCGGAGACGATGGCGGCCATCGCGCGCGTGGCCGATCCGTGCGACGTCGAATTGGTCGGGCCGCCGGGCATCGGCCGCCAGACACTCGCCGCGCAATATGCCGCGACCCGCGGCAGAGCGGTGCTTGGGGTGGATTTGGCGGCGTTGGTGGAAGCCGGCACGCCGGCCGTGCCGGCACTCGTCCGGACGCTGCGCCAGGCGGCGATGACCGGAGCGCTCGCCTATTTCCGCAACGCCGAGTCGGCATCGGAGAACGACTGGGCGCGCGCGCGCAAACTGGGCGTCGCCTATCTGCGCGGCGTGCGTCATCCGACCGGGATGGCGCATCCGATTGAGTTGCCCCATTTGCCGATCGAGGCGCGGATCGCCCTGTGGCGCCGCTTGACCGATGCGCCACCGCCCGCGGGGCTGATCGCGCAGCGTCTCACGCCCGGCGAAATCGCGCGCGCCGCGGCCGAGCCCGACGCGGAATTGCGACAGCGGCGCCGCCGCCCCGACCATGCGCTGCTCACGACGTTGCCGACGCCGTACGAATGGGACGATCTGGTCCTGCCGGCCGACATCGCCGGCCAGCTTCGCGCGTTCGAGTCGCAGGTCCGGCTGCGGTGGACGGTTTACGAGGAATGGGGCTTCGCCCGCCTTACGCATCTCGGCCAGGGCATCTCGGCGTTGTTCGGCGGCCCGTCCGGTACCGGCAAGACGATGGCGGCGCAGGTCATGGCCAAGAACCTCAAGCTCGATCTACTGCGCGTCGACCTCGCCGGCGTCGTCAACAAATATATCGGCGAAACCGAGAAGAAGCTGCGCGAAGTGTTCGACGCCTGCGAAGACAGCGGCGCGCTGCTGTTCTTCGACGAGGCCGACGCGCTGTTCGGCAACCGCACGCAGGTGAAGGACGCGCACGACCGCTTCGCCAATATCGAAATCGATTATCTGCTGCAGCGGATCGAGCGTTTCGACGGCGTCGCGATCCTGGCGACCAATCGCCGCCAGGATCTCGATCCCGCTTTTGTCCGCCGCCTGCGCTTCGTCATCGAGTTCCTGCCGCCGCGTCCCGACGAACGGCTCGCGCTGTGGCGGCGCGCCCTGCCGGCGCATGCGCCCAACGGCGAGACGATCCGCGACGAGCTGGATTGGTCCTATCTCTCGGAACGGCTGGTCATGACCGGCGCCGAGATCAAGGCGGTCGCTCTTGGCGCCGCCTTTCTCGCCCGCGAGGAACGCGTGCGCATCGGCATGCGCCATCTCATCGCCGCCGCGCAGCGCGAGATGGCGAAACAGGGTCAGCGGTTGCGGGCGCCGCTGCAGCAGGCCGCCGAATGAGCGTCACCGATCAAGGTAAACCGACGGAGGTCAAGATCGACCGGTTGGTGCTCGACATTCCGGGCCTCGACGCGGCGGAGGCGAAGGCACTGGCCGCGGATGTCGGCGAGCGCCTCGCCAGCACCGGCGTCTCGGCCGAGCGTCCGCTGATCGGTATCACGCTCGGCCCGATCGGCGGCGGCCGCCAACAGCTCGCCGCGCGTATCGCCGCGGCCCTGCGGGAAAGGCTGCTCTGATGTCGGGCTTCACCCTCAAAGGCGGACTGATCGAGTTCACCGAGACATTTCCGCTGCCGATCCCGAACGTGATCATCTTCCAATACAACCCGGAAACCATGACGCATGGCTGGACGCCGGCCACCACCAGTCCCAGCACGCCCGGCCAATCCAGCAACCCGCTCGCGATCACCGGCCAACCGCAGGAACAATTCTCGTTCACGCTGGCGATGGATTCCAATGACACCATCGCCGACGGCAACGCCGTAGTTGCCGGCCTCGCCGAGGTGTCGGGCCTCTATACCCGCCTTGCCGCGCTCGAGATGCTGTTGTTCCCCACGGCACCGCCGGGCGGCGGCTTGATCGGGAGCGTCACCGCGGCTCTCGGCATCGGCGGCGGCAGTTCCTCCAATCCCACCCAGCAAGTGCCGGCGGCGCAATTGCCGACCGTGCTCTTCGTCTGGGGTCCGGGTCGCATCGTCCCGGTGCGGGTCACCGCGCTCTCGATCACCGAAAAGCTTTACGACGCGACCCTGCTCAACCCGATTCACGTCGAGGCCCAGATCACCCTCAAGGTGCTGACGCAGGACGAGTTGAAGTACGTCGACGGGCCGCTCGGGACCCTCGCCAACATGGCCTACAGCTACTCGCAGGGTCTGCGCGAGGCGCTCGCGATCGCGAACATCGCGAACGCGGTCACGTCGATTGTCGGCATGCTGCCGGTCTAGGAAGGAGCCTCGACATGTTCGCGTCGAACAGCCGCTATTATTCGCTCGCCACCTATACCGTCACGATGCCGGACGGCGCGCAGATCGTCGCCACGCGTTCGGCGCTGCCCCATCCGCTCGCGCTGGCCGGCTATCACCGCCGCGTCACCGGCGACCGGCTCGACCTGTTCGCCGCGCGCTATCTCAAAGACCCGACCTTGTTCTGGCGGATCTGCAATTCCAACAACAGCCCGTCGCCCGACGCGCTCGCCGCCGCCGATCTCGTCGGCATTCCGATCGGTCCCAATACGCAATGAGCACGCTGTTCGATATCGTGATCGGCGGCACGCCCGCCACCGACTTCGACGCCGACATCATCGAGCTCGAAGTCGAGGAGAACGCCGACCTTCCCGGCGCGTTCTCGCTTACGCTGCCGGTCGCCACCACCTCCACCGGCGATTACGACACGGTGTCGGACTCGCGCCTGGCGCCGCTCTCCAACATCGCCATCACCGCTCAAGCCGCCGACGGCGTCACCCAATGCCTGATCGACGGCTATGTGCTGGCGCAGTCGGTGCATCTCGATACTGGAACGTCGAAGAGCACCATGAAGGTCTGGGGCCAGGACGCATCCTGGCTCATGAACACCGACGAACAGGCGAAAGAATGGGCCGATGTGACGGATGGCGCCGCCGCCAACAGCATTTTCGCCAACTACGGCATCACGCCTGACCCCAGCAATCTCGATGACGACAGTCCGGCACACACCGAGGACGGCAGCACCCTGATGCAACGCGCCACCGACGCGCAGTTCTTGCGTTCGCTGGCGCGGCGCTCGGGCAAGCTGTTTCGCGTCTTCTGCACCGACACGCCCGGTCAG
The DNA here is from genome assembly GCA_963729845.1 of uncultured Alphaproteobacteria bacterium. Classification (GTDB taxonomy): domain Bacteria; phylum Pseudomonadota; class Alphaproteobacteria; order ATCC43930; family CGMCC-115725; genus JAATGI01. The sequence continues at coordinate 140,004 of CAVSQC010000005.1, read as the reverse complement.
CGCACCGGATTCTTTGCCGCGCCCGATCTCTCGGCCGCTCCCGCCGTCACGCTGGTGCTGAACGATGCCGCTGCCGCCAATGTCGCCACGCTCGACATCGCGCTCGACGTGATGCGGCCAAGCGCGGTCAACGCGTTTCAAGCCCTGTTCACCGATGCCGACGCGGACGACACCGGCGCCGGCGGCAACTTCACCGATGACGGACTGCCGGCGATGAGCGATCAAGACCTCGCCACCGTCTGCGGCAGCAACGCGGTCACGGCGCTCCTCACCACCACCGCCGCCGATGCCGGCACGATTACGCAGCGCGCCAATTCCCTGTTGCGCGAGGCCGGATGGTTCGTGCGCTGCGAGGGCAGTACCGACGCCGATCTGCTTGGCGCCATCTTGCGCGTCGGCACGGTCGTGGCGCTCAACGCCGCGGGCGCGATCCATTCCGGCAACTACCTGGTGTGGAGCGTCCGCCATCGCATCACCGCGCAGAAGCATGAAATGCATTTCGTGCTGGTGCGCAACGCGCTCGGGACGCCGCCGCCAGCGTCGCCGACGGGAGGGTTCAGCCTGTGAACGACCCGCTGCTGCAGGATTTGGTCGAGTTCGTGCGCAGCCGCTACTTCGGCAAGTATCGCGGCGTCGTGATCGATGTCGACGCCGCCACGATGCGCGTGAAGGCCAGCGTCCCCTCCGTTCTCGGCGGCGTGGTCAGCGGTTGGGCGTCGCCGTGCGTCCCTTATGCCGGGCCGCAGGTCGGCTTCATGATGCTGCCCGACATCGGCAGCGGCGTGTGGATCGAGTTCGAGGGCGGCGATGTCTCCTTCCCGATCTGGACCGGCTGCTATTGGAACGCCGGCGACATCCCGTCGACCGCCGCCGCCACCCTGAAGACGCTTGTCACCGCCGCCGGCAGTATCGGCTTCGACACCAACGCAAGCAGCGTCACGCTGCAAGACGCGACGCAGCACACCGTGGTGCTGGACAGTTCCGGCGTCACCAGCACGGCGGGCTCGGGCAGCGTCGCGGTCGGCACGTCCGGCGTCTCGGTGAACAACGGCGCGCTCGAGGTGATGTGATGCCCGCCCTGCTCACCGCCGCCAGCACCATGATGTGTCCGCACGGCGGCACCGTGATCGCGACGCCGGGCAGTACCCGCGCGCAGGCGGCGGCGCCGGTGCTGCGCGGCTCCGACACCTTCACGATCGCCGGCTGCGCGTTCAACGTTTCCGGCGCGCCGCATCCCTGCGTCACGGTCAACTGGGTGCAAACCGCGACCCGCGTCCAGCACGCGAGCGATTTCGTCCTCAACCAGGCGAGCGTCGGGCTCTGCGTCGCGGGCGATCAGACGCCGCAGGGCACGGTGCTGATCGCGGCGACGCAGGCATCGGTGAGCGGGCTATGACCGATTTATCCAACCTTACGCGCACCGATTTCGCGTTTCCATTCCGCATCGACGCCGCGTCGGGACAGGCGGCGCAAGCATCCTATCAAGATCATGTCGATCAGATGATCCGGCAAATCCTGCTGACCGATCCGGGCGAGCGCGTCTGCCTGCCGACCTTCGGCGCCGGTTTGCGGCGTCTGTTGTTCGCGCCGATCACCGCGCAATTGCAGGCGACGGCGACAATGGTCATCACGCAGTCGCTCACTGCCTGGCTCGGCAATCAGATCACGGTCCAAAACGTCACGGTCCAGACGCCGGCCAGCACTCCCGGCACGCCGGAGGGCACCGTCATCATCAACATTTCCTACGTGCTGATCGAGACGCAATCGGTGCGGCAGACCCAGGTTCAGGTGTTCTGAGATGACCGAACCCAAGGACCGCGTCCTCTCCGTCACCGCGTCGACCACGTACAACGGCATCGATTTCGTCGCGGTTACGGCGCCGCGCACGCTGGTCGTGCATTTCCTGAACACCGTCGCGGTTGCCGACCCGTCGATGACGGTGGCGATCACCGGCGGCGACAGCGTGCCGACGGTGGCGGTGAAGCCGATCGCCGCCGCGGATTGGACGGCGGACGCCGAGGGCCGGCCGCTGTTGACGCTGACCGCATTGACGGACGGCGATTTCTCCAACTACACGCTGACGATCACCGCGCCGAAGCTCGATCTCATTCTCGACACCACGGTTTTCTCGTTCAAGGCGACCTGCCCGAGCGACTTCGATTGCGCGCCGCCGCCGACCGAATGCCCGCCGAGCGACGTGCCGGTGCCGCCGATCGACTATCTGTCGCGCGACTTCCAGAGCATTCAGCAGGCGTTGCTGGCCTATTCCTCGCTGCGCTATCCCAACTGGGTCGAACGCTCGGAAGCCGATTTCGGCATGATGATGTCCGAGCTGCTGTCGGCCGTCGGCGACGAATTCAGTTATCTCCAGGATCGGGTCGCCGCCGAAGCGAGCCTCCCCAACGCGACGCAGCGGCGTTCGCTCGTGAGTCTCGCGCGCCTCGTCGATTACGAGCCGACGCCTGCCGTCAGCGCCACCACCACCCTGCAATGCAACGTCTCGGCGCCGGGCACCGTGGCGGCGGGAACGGGAGTTTCGACGCTGGCGCCGGACGGAACCGAAATTCCGTTCGAGATCGGCACCGGCCTGGCGGACACGTCGCACTATCCGGTCAGCAATGTATGGAATTTCGCGATCGAGCCCTATTGGTTCGACGACAGCGAGCAATGTTGGCCGGCCGGCGCGACCGACATGTGGGTGCAGGGCCACGGTTTCGCCTTCACCGCCGGCCAAGCGCTGCTGATACAAACCGACCTTCCCGGCGAAAGCCTGCGGCAGATCGTGCATCTCACGGCGCCCGGCATGGAGACGGTCGACCCGATCTTCCTTACCGGCGGCGCGCCGACGCCGGTGACGCACCTGGTCTGGGGCACGGGGGACGCGCTGATTCGCGCGCGCGATCTGACCCGCACGACGCTCGGCGGCAATCTGTTGCCGGCGACGCAAGGACAGCGCTTCGCCGAAATCTTCGCGATCGGCGCGGCGCCGCCCTCCGTCCCTAATGCCGTGCTCGCGATCGCCCGCATGGGCCCCAACGGCAGCGCCAGCCAGCCGAACTACGTGTTCCGGTATCCGCTCGACCAAAATCCGCTGGGTTGGCTCGCCAACGCCGATCCGACCCAGCCGGCCGCGCCGGAGATCATGTTGCGGCAAACGTTGCCGAACACGGTGACGTGGAAGTTCGAGACGTCGCTGCTCGATTCGCTCGAGACCGACACCGATTTCACGATCGATCCCGTCGCGTGGCAGGTCCTGTTGCGCTCCGGCACGGGCCAGCCCATCCAATGGGACATTGCCGGCGACAACGGGAGCACGATCCGCTTCGGCAACAATGTGTTCGGCGCCGCGCCGGACGAACAGGACCTGTTCTCCGTCACCTACCGCACCGGCCTCGGCGCCGCCGGCAACGTCGCGGCCGACAGCATCACGATGATCGATCCCGGCACGGCGGGACTGCTCACGTCGATCCGCAATCCGTTCGTCGCCACCGGCGGCACCGCCGCGGAAACCGCGAGCCATATCCGACGCATGGCGCCGCAAGCGTTCCGCGCCGTGCAATACCGCGCAGTGCTGGCGCGGGATTACGAGGCGGCGGCGGAGACGCTGCCGTGGGTCGAAAAGGCCGGCACCAGCTTCCGTTGGACCGGGAGCTGGATGACGGTGTTCACCGCCGCCGATCCCTTCGGCGGCGAACAGATCAGCGTCAACGAGGAAATCCAGCTGGTCGAATTGCTGAACCGGTATCGACTGGCCGGTTACGAATCCTATGCGCCGCCGCCCGACTACATCTCGATCGACCTGCGCATCGAAGTTTGCGCGCAGACCGGTTGGGACAATGGCGATGTCGAGGAAAGCGTGCTCGATGTCCTCGGCAGCTCGACCCGGCCCAACGATGCCAGCGGCTTCTTCTTCGCCGACCGCTTCACCTTCGGCACGCCGCTGTATCGCAGCCGGCTGGAGGCCGCGATCCAGAACGCGTCCGGCGTTCTCGGCGTCCGCGCCATCGCCTATCGCAAACGCGGCAGCTTCGCCGGCTTCCGCAACCTTCCTGAAACGATAACGCCGGCGCCCAAACAGATCCTCCGCGTCGACAACGACCCCAGCTTTCCCGAGCGCGGCACGATCCGGGTCATCGCGGAAGGCGGCTCATGACCGCATTTCCCATTTGCCCATGCGACGCCGACGCGTTGGTCACGCCGACCAATCTGCCGGAATTGCCGCACATCGCTTATCGCATCGGCACCTATGTCGATTTCCGCCAGGGCGTGCTGACCCCGCTGTTCGTTCCGGCGACGCCCACGCCCATTCCGGTCGAGCAGACCCTGTCGGTAAACGGCGTGCCGGTATGGCGCACCGACGGCACCGGCGATCTCGCGGTGATGATCGCCGAATGGTTCGCCTACGTCGCCGACATCGTCACCTTCTACAACGAGCGGATCGCGAACGAGAGCTATCTGCGCACCGCCATCTTGCCGGAGAGCGTGAATAATCTGATCGCGCTGCTCGGCTATCGGCCGCGGCCGGCGATCGGCGCCACCGGCAGTTTGGCGGCGCTTGTGAGTCCCGGTCCGAATTTCGGCAACGCCGGCATCGTCCTGCCGAAGGGGCTGCAATTCCAAAGCAAGCCGACGCCCGGTCAGGCGCCGCAGATTTTCGAACTGTTCTCCGCCACGACGATCCTCGCGCCCGATCAATTGCCGGCGACCCCGGCGCCGGCGTTGTTGGGCGAGGTGTCGGTGCCGGTGTGGCGCTACACCGGGTATCGCTTCGAGAAATTCTCGTTCGGCGGCGGGGGTGGCTTCACCAAAATCGAAACCGACGCCAATGAATCCACTTTGCTTCTGCAAGGCGCGGTCAAGAGCATCGACCCGGGCGCGCTGCTCCGCCTGCGCGCGCGCGACGCCTCCATCGGCGGACCGTGGCTCGCGACCGTGACGGCGGTCGATATCGGCCCAGCGCCGGCGGGCGGACAACAGACCAACCTGACGATGACGCTTTCGGGAACGCCGCCCGCGACGTTCGCGTCGGCGCAAGCGGCGCTGGAGACCACCAATCAGACGGCGACGCCGTGGAGCATTTTCGGCGGCGCGATCAGCTCGGATGGCGCGACCATTCACCTGTCGAGCCTGGCGCGGCAAATCCAACCCGGAGACTGGCTGCTGTTTACCGCAGGAGGCGCGTCGCCGCCGTCGCCCATGCTGGCGCAAGTCTTATCCACCAAGGACGCGATCTGGGACGCGACGGGAAGCGCCGCCAAGCCCGACACGCCCGCCGACCCCAATCATCCCGTGCCGATCCCGCACACGCAGATTACCCTCACGAGTGCCACCGCCTTGCCGAGCGGCTGGTCCGGCGCCACCGGCGTCACGATCGCGTTCGGATGGGTGTCGGCCGGCACGCTGCTCGATCAGCCGTTCGCCGCGTGGACCGGCACGCCGCTCGACCTGGTCGGCACAGGCGCGACGCCATTCCCTGCTTGGTCGGGCCAATCGATCCTGCTCCAGGATTCGACCGGGTTGGGCATCACCGCCACCGCCGGCGCGCCGGGCGGCGGCTTCGACCTCACCCTCGGCACCTTGACCGAAGATCCGGTGCCATCGTTGCAGCCGCCGTTTCTGGTGTTACCCAACGTCCTGCCCGTCACCCGCGGCAAGACCGTGACCAACGAGGTGTTGGGCAGCGGCGACGCCACCAATCCGGCGCAGGATTTCCAATTGTCGCAGTCGCCGGTGACGTATCTGCAACAAGGCGCGACCTACGCCAGCACCATCCAGCTCACCGTCAACAACCTGCCCTGGACCGAAGTGCCGAGCTTCTACGGCCAGGCGCCCGACGCGACCGTGTTCGTCACCCGCGAGGATAACAGCGGCAACACGCACGTGATGTTCGGCGACGGCGTCAACGGCGCGCGGCTGCCGACCGGGGTCAACAACGTCGTCGTCACCTATCGCGTCGGCGCGGGTTCGGCCAGCCCGCCGGCCGGCAAGCTCACCGTGATCGCGAATCCGTATCCGGGGCTGCGCAGCGTGCTCAACCCGGTCGCGGTCGGCGGCGGCGCCGACGCCGATCCGCCGGACGAGATCCGCCACTACGCGCCGCAATCGGTTCTGACCTTCGGCCGCGCCGTCTCGGTATTCGACTATCAGGCGCTGGTCGCGCAAGTGCCGGGCGTGACCAGGGCCGGCGCGGTGTGGGGCTGGGACGATTCCCGGCAGCGCGCCATGGTCAAGGTCTATGTCGGCGACGACGCGGCCGCGGCGACCGCCGCGCAAACCGCGCTGGCGGCGGCGGGAGATCCCAACCGGCCGGTGAAGGTGGTGCAGGCGACCGAGATCGCGGTGGCGCTCACCATCACCCTTGTCGTCACGCCGGGAATGGACACCACGATCATCACCGGCGCGGTGCAGACGGCGCTGACCGATACCGAAACCGGCCTGTTCGGTTCCTGGAACATGGGCATCGGGCAAACCGTGTTCGACAGCCAGATCGAGGCCGCAGTGCTGGCCGTAGAAGGCGTCGTCGCCATGACCGTGCTGACCTTCGCCGCGAACGGCACCAACCAGACCGGGCCGATCTTCAATCCCGGCGAGGGCGGCTATTTCACGCTCGATCCGTCCGACATCAATCCGACCCTGGAGCCCGACCCCAATGGCTGACGACGGGTACGTCTCCTGGTACCAGACCAAGCTGTGGCAGCTTCTGCCCGCGGTCTACCGCGCGCAGGACGCAACCGTCGCCGGCGTGCCGGGACCGCTCCAGGAATTGTTAAACCGCATCGGCGCGCAAAGCGCGATCCTGCGCCGCAGCATCGACCGGATGTGGGAAAACCAATCGATCGAGACCTGCGACGATTGGGTGATCCCCTATATCGGCGATCTGCTCTCGACGCGCTTGGTGTCGTGCCTTGACGCGCGCGCGCAGCGGCTCGACGTCGCCAAGACGATCTACTACCGCCGCCGCGCCGGCACGCTCGGGCTGTTGGAGGAACTCGTCGCCGACATCGCCGGCCGCGACGCGCGGGCCGTCGAATTTTTCCACCGCCTGGGCCGCACGCGGCATCAATTCGATCCGCCGATCGGGAACGTTTTCGTCCCCGACGCGGCACCGTGGGAGCCAGACAGGACCTACGGGCCGGGCGAGATCGTCGCCAACGGCGCCAACGCCTATGTCTGCGTTGCCGGCGGCATCTCGGGGTTGAGCGGCGGCCCCACCGGCGGCGGCACCAACATCGCCGACGGCGGCGTGACCTGGAGTTTCGAAAATCCGCTTGGCTCGCTCGTGCCGGCGGTGATCGAGGGGCTGGCCGGGGCGAATTCGCGCACCCCGGCCGGCGGCTTCGCCGATCTGCGCAATGTCTACGCCGCGGACAATACCGGCGGCGCGTTCCACGAGTTCGCCCATACCGCCGACCTGCGCGCCGGCGCCCAGTCCTTCGGCTGGTACAATATTTCGCATCTCGGCATGTTCATCTGGTGGCTGCACACCTATCCGATCTTGGGTGCGACGCCGGTGGCGGCGCCGCTGCAGTCGGGCCAGGTGTCGCCTTGCTACACGTTCGACCCCAGCGGCCGGCAGATCCCGGTGTTCGCACCCAACTCGCGCACCGCCGCGAGCTACGGCGACGATTGGGTGTCGCCCAACGAATGGCAATTGCCGGTCGCGGTGCGGCGGGTACTGTGGAACGCCTATCCCGATCAGCTCTACCAGTCCGCTTTCCGGGTTTCGCTCGGCGGCGGCACATCGCCGGCGCCGGTATCGCGCGGTCAGGTGACGATCCATCCCGATGCCGGGCTGTTCAGCTTCAACGCCGCGCCGCCGGCGGGAACGGTCGTTGGCAATTATTATTTCGGCCTGATGAGTACGGTCGGCGCCGGCGGTTTCCCGCTGGCCCTGTTGGAGACTCTGGCACTGCCGGCGGCCACGACGAACGTGCAGGACGGAGCCGGCCTCACCGCCGCGCTGGCGACGATCGCCGCCGACACCACGATCGTGTTCCAGAACTCGCTGACCTACGCGGGCCCGACCGGCGCGCTCAACATCGGCGCGCACGCGCTGGCGCTCAGCGTCGTCGACGGGCAACGGCCGATGTTGCGATGGGCCGGCGGCGGCGCGACCTGGACCATCGAGGGCAACAACGGAAACCTCATCATCGAAGGCATCTGGCTGCAAGGCGCGGACCTGGTGCTGACCGGCAGCTTCGAGAGCGTGACGCTGCGTTTCGTCACCCTCGATCCCGGCACCGCCGGCGCGTCCGGCGTGTCGATCGGCACCGCGATCGACGGCATGCCGCTCGCGCCGACTCATCTTTGGATCGAGGCGAGCATCACCACCCTGACGCTGGATCATTGCATCGCCGGTCCGATCCGCACGCGAAACAAGGGCGCGATCGAGCAGCTCACGGCGACCGACAGCATCGTCCAGGCCATCGCCACGGGCGGCACCGGCACGGATTACGCGTTCGAGACCGAGATCGGCGATATTTCGCTCGCCCGCTGCACCGTGCTGGGGCCGAGCGCGATCCATCGCCTCGACGCCAGCGAATCCATCCTCGACGACGTCACCACGGCGGAGGATACGCAGCATGGCTGCGTGCGGTTCAGCGCCATCGCCCAGGGCAGCGCGGTGCACGCGCCCTATCGTTGCGTCACCGTGCCGCCGCACGGGCCGATCTTCGTGAGCCGCCATTTCGGCGCACCGAACTACGCGCGCCTGCTGCGTTTAGCCGACAACGCCATCGTCGATGCCCAGGCCGGCGACACGATCTTGGGCGGCGCGGAGAACGGCAGCGAGATGGGCGCCTATCAGAGCGAAGGCGTCACGCTCCTGAAGCGCGGCTTGGTCTTGAAGTTCGAGGAGTACGCGCCGCTTGGCGTGTTTCCGGTGTGGATCGATGCCGATTGACGGGAATGGAAGCGTGACGTCAACGAACGGGGAGTGCTGACATGGTCGCCGACATTGCGAGGGTCACTTACGATCCCACCCGGCAATACCGCTCCCTTATCTACCAACAGGGGCGCGTCACGCTGGAAGCCGACAACAACGAAGGCGCCCAGCTCGAAACCGAGGCGCTGCGGCTCGAGACCATCGACATTATCGGACCGGCCGGCACGCCCGACGACGGCTACAAGGTCGGCTCCGGCAGCGGCCCCGGCGGCGTCACCATCGGCGACGGCATTTATTATCTCGGCGGCTGGCGGCTGAAGCTCGACGCGGCGATCGATCTGAGCGCCCAACCGGACTGGATCAACGCCGGCAAGTTCACGGTGGCGCAAGGCAATCTCGTGGTTGCGCTGTTACTCACGGAGCAAAGCGTCGGCGCGGTGGAAGACCAGGCGTTGCGTGAAGTCGCGCTCGGCGGGCCCGACAGCGCGGCCCGTTCGCGGCTGATGCAACACTTCCGGCGGATTCCGACCAAGGGTTCGACATGCGCCGACGGCGCCGCCACCGTTCTCGGATTGTTGAAAGAGGACGGCGTCACCATCGACAAGGAGACGCTGCAACTGCTGTCGACCGCGCGATTGCAGGCGGGCTTCGTGCCCGGACCGCCCAATACCGATCCCTGCACCCCTGTCGCGGCCGGCGGCTATCTCGGCGCCGACAATCAAATGGTGCGGGTGACGGTGGTCAAATACGACGCCACCGGCAAGACCGGCACGCTGCTGTGGGGATGGAACGATGCGTCCCTGCTTTATCGCGCGACCATGTCCGATCCGCTGACGCTGACCCTTACCACCGTTCCGGTCGATCAGGAACATTCGCCGCAGCAAAACCAGATCGTCGAAATCCTGCGCAGCGAGGCCAAACTCGGCGACGGCAATTTCATCGCCGCCGAGCAGGGGTTCGTCATCGGCCTGGCGCAAGGCTATTCCACGGATACCCAGCAGATCACGTTGAAAAGCGCGCTGCCCGCCGACTATCAATCGGACCCGAATCCGCTGTTCGTGCGGTTGTGGCAGGCGGACGTGAACTTCAATTCCGGCAAGGCCACGGCGCTCGACAATGTCTCGGGCGTCACCGTTGCCATCACGATGGACGCGCTGCCGTCGCACATCGCGGCGCGGCCGTTCTGGCGCTTCGCCGTGCGTCCCAGCACCCCGCAAAACATCTATCCGCAGCGCTACGCCGACGCGCCGCAGCCGCCGGACGGGCCGCGGCAATGGCTCGACGATCTTGCGGTGGTCGAAGCGCTCGCGTCGGGATCGAAATTGTTGGCCGATTGCCGCCCCAAGTTCCTGCCGCTGACCGAGCAAAGCGTCGGCGCCTGCTGCGGAACGGTGCTCGGCCCCGACGACGTGGCGGCGCAAGGCGGCTTGCAAGCCGTCATCGACGGACTCGAAGGCGGCGCCACCGTGCTGTCGCTGCGCACCGGTACGTACAAGCTGACCGCGCCGCTCGCGCTCACGGCGAAACATGACGGCCTCACCATTGAGGGGTGCACCGACGCGGTGACGATCGAGGCGACCGGCAGCGATCTCTCGCCGTTCTTGAAGGGGCTCGTCACCATGGATGCGGTCAGGAACGTGACGCTGCGCCGACTTTCTTTTGCGGCACCCGTCGTGGCGCTGAAACCGGGCGACCGGGCCTCGCCCAGCCTCCTCGTATGCTTGATGGTGAACCGGGCGCGATCGCTCACCGTCGAGGAATGCGACTTCACGCTCACGCCGCCATCGACCGATACCGCCGCCATCGGCGCCGGAATTGTCGTGCTCGGCGCGACGCTGGAGGTCGAACTGCGGCGCAACGTGTTTTCGGCGGCGAAGCGCGGCGGCGCTATGTTCGGCGTGCTGGCCGTGGTCACAAACAACCAGGCTTCCGCCGAGCTCGACCAGTGGGAGGTCAGCAACAATCGCTTCCAGGGTCTCGACTACGGCGTGGTCGGCTTCGCGCAGTTGGGACTGGTGACGTGCCGCGCCAACATCGCCACCGGCTGCGGCACCGGATTTGTGTTCATCGAGGCCAATATCGGACAAACCAACGGCTTCTTGCGCGAAGCGTTGCAGGAAACCGATACCAACAAAGTCGCCAATCTCGGCCAGCCCGCCAACGCCGTTCTGCGGCCCGACATCTTGGCCGGCATCGTCAACAAGTTCGCGCCCATCACGGACGCGGCGACGACGCTGCCCCGGCAATCGATTTCCGGCGTGGCGCGCGGCGTGTTGCGAAATCAGCTCAAGTCGAGCGGCGTGGCGTTATACAAATCGATGTCGGGCACCGTGCTCGCGGCCAAGACGACGGACCTTGCCGCCAAGGGTTCCGCCCCTGCCCAGAATGCGGCGCCTAAAGTGACGATCGACACCGCCAGCTTCGACAAGATCGACGCGCTGGCGCTCGCGGCGGAGCTTTACGAGCGCGAACTGACGCCGGCGATTCGCCTCGAGGACAATGAGGTAACGCTGAACGCCCTAGGATCGACCCCGTGGGTCGGGCTTGGCGTGGCGCTGTCGCCGGACGAGCCGGGCAGCGTCATCGTCAGCGGCAATCGCGTCACGGTGCCCGACGCCACGACGGCGGCGTGCGGCCTGTTGTTCCCGGTGGGCGCGGTGGTCACCGGCAATCTGTTCGCCCAGTTGGCCGCCGCGCCGGAAGGATCGACGGCGACCTGGTGCCTCATCCTGATCACCAACAGCCCGGCGATCATGGTGGCGGCGAACATGGTCGGTTTCTTCGAGCTTGTGCTCCCGCTCCGCGCGTCGCCGGCCACGACAACCGCGTGGGAATTCCTCAACACGACGGGGTAGCGGACGATGAGTGGCTACGCGGCGCCCACGCTCGCGACCCGTCAGAACGCGCCGCCGCCGGTGCCGGCGATGATGCCGCCGACGCCGCGCCACGCGTTCGGCAACCAGGCGGCCCTGCGGAGACTGCAGGCGAAGCTGGTCGTCGGCGCGGTGGACGATCCGCTCGAACGAGAAGCGGACGCGGTCGCGAGCGATGTTATGCGCATGCCGGACCCGGTCGCGACGCCGCGACTTCTGCGCAAATGCGCGGCATGCGAGGAAGAAGAATCGCTGCAAGCCAAGAGTGTTTCCGGCGACATGGCCGGCGCGGCAGCACCGGCGGTCGTGACCGATGCGCTGCGTTCTCCCGGCCAACCGCTCGACGCGGCGCTGCGCGGATTTTTCGAGCCGCGATTCGGCGCGAACTTCGCCGACGTGCGCGTGCACCACGACGCGCCCGCCGCGGCATCGACGCGCGCGGTCGGCGCTCAAGCCTATACCGTCGGCAACGACATCGTCTTCGGGTCGGGCCGTTATACCCCCGGCGCCGACGACGGCCGCCGGCTCCTCGCGCACGAACTGACCCACGTCATGCAGCAGAGCGGCGGCGGCGCAACGACGCGCGCATTTCCGCTGCAACGGGCGCTGGATGAAATGACGCCGGCGCAGCAGGCGCAGCTGGATTGCGTGGTTCGGCTCGGCGGTTGTCCGTCCTCGCGCGACGGCGGCGTTCCCAGCGCCGACGACATCGCGAACTACAATAAGCAATGCACCGCGGAGACTCGCTACACCGGCTCGAATATCACGCCCGACGCCGAGGACTGTATTGTCCCAACCGTCAACGGCTGCACAAAACGGGAAGCCGATTGCCGCGCCACGCCCGCTTATGCCGCGCTCGACGCCGAGCACAAGAAAATCGCCGACGACATCATCGCCACGCTTGCCGCCAGATCCCTCAAAGAGCGATTCCACCGGCTGGGCAAACTCAAGGAATTGTTCGATACGCCGGTCAAGTCGCAGGCCACGATCACCACCGAAACCAACGCCAGCACACAGACCGCCGCGGCGCAGGAACAGCAGCGGCTCGCCAAACCGGCCGAAGCCGCCAACAAAGATATCGAGGAAAAAGGGTCGGTCGATCCGGCGCGCAAATGGACCAAGAAGCCCGGAAAATTCGGCGGCAATTTTTGGGTGGACAACACGTCGCCCGCTCACATTTTCGTCAAGGACGAGGTCTATCTGCACCCGACGGGCACCGGAACGGCCCAGGATGTGGCGCGCATCAAGTCGATGGAAGACGCGATTGAAAAATCGGCGTCCGCGCCGGGATACTCCGTCAACATCATCTTTGTCGACCGGCCCGACGGCGACGCCTTCAATGTCGAAGTCGATCCCAGCCGATGGGAAGTGGCCACCAACTGGTCGGGCGGCGACCCTGTCGGATTCGCGCACGAACTCCATCACCTCATGGCGTTCGAGCTCGATAAATACAACTACATCGACGCGCACGCGTCCAACCAATCGATGGTCGTCGGCGAACGGCTGGTGGTTCCAAAAGGAACTGACCAAGCCCGCGGGCTACAACGATCCGAACTCGATCATGAACCAGGCGCCGCATCCGAACGACGTGGATGCCTGCACCGTCGCCGGGCTTGACCCCACGACCTGCGTCCCTGCCCGGCAAGCCTCGCACGCGCCATGAAATACCGAGAGCCGCGATCATGAACAGCCTCGCCGCCGCCCCTGCCATGGCGCCGCAACAAGCCGCGGCACCCGGCCCGCGCGCGGTGCCGGCGGGGCGGCAATCCAAATCGGTCGTCGGCAATCAGGCCCTGCTGCGCCGCTTGCAGCCGAAGCTCACGATCGGCGCCGCCGACGATCCGCTGGAACGCGAAGCCGACGCGGTGGCATCGAACGTCATGCGGATGCCGGACCCGACTTCCGTGTCGCGCGTGGCACCGCCACGCATCAGCCGCGCGTGCGCCGCGTGCGAGGCCGACGAGGAAATACAGCCCAAATCCGACGGCGGCGATATGGCGGGAGAAGCGGCACCCGGCAGTGTCGACGACACCCTACGTTCCGCGGGGCAGCCGCTCGACGCCGCGACGCGCGGCTTTTTCGAGCCCCGCTTTGGCTCTGATTTCGGCGATGTGCGCGTGCACACGGATGCACAAGCGGCGGAATCGGCGCGGTCGGTCGGTGCGCTCGCTTACACGGTTGGACCGCACCTGGTATTTGCCTCGGGCGCTTACGAACCGGCGGCCGAAACCGGCAGGCGATTGATCGCGCACGAGTTGACGCATGTCGTGCAGCAATCGGGCGCTCCCGCGAATACCCTGGCTCGCTTCCAATACGGGCACGCAAATTCTTGCACCATGACGCATCTCAACTTCATTTGGCCGGGTCATACCCAGGCCAAGGGCAGCGTCGTCAAGGCCATGGAGCTGACCGATGGCCGCCCCCTCACGACCGACGTCGTCAATAATCTGCACAAATTCTTCGGGAAAGATGCGGCGCTACCCGTCAATGTCACGAAGATCCACGACAAATTCAGCGCCATCAGCAACGCACTCGAACAGCACTATCTCTACCACTGCTCCAAGCAGGGTGATTCGTCCGACTCGAAAGCGCGTCCCTGCAAGGGACAAAACGCCGAAACCGACGATAGCGGCGACAAAGACATCACCTTGTGCTTCGACGATATGAGCAAATGGTCGTGCTGGTGGGCGGCTTGGCTCATCGTCCATGAAAACTATCACCGCGCATTTGGCCCGGGTCATACCTGGGAGGCGGGGTCGCTGGACAAATGCATCATGGGAAGCGACGCGCTGACGAACGTTCAATTGGACCTTAGCGACCCCAATTCCTATGCCTGTTTCGCCGTGGTGAGTTCGCTCGGCCAGCCGGCTCCCGGCGGCTGCACGACGACCGGCGGCGGATCGTCGGCGCCGGACGCCGGCGCCCCTTCGGCCCCGGACGCCGGCAAGCAGTCGGGAACCGATGGCGGCGTGCCGGTACAGCGCACACCCGCACCGATGCAAGTAAGCCGCGCGTGCGCCGCGTGCGAGGCCGAAGAGGAGATGCAGGCCAAGAGCGCCGGCGCCGACATGGCGGGCGAGGAAGCGCCCGGTACGGTCAACGAAACGCTGCGCTCCCCCGGCACGCCGCTCGACGCCGACACGCGCGGTTTCTTCGAACCGCGCTTCGGCGCCGATTTCGGCGACGTGCGCGTGCACACCGACGCGAAGGCGCAGGAATCCGCCCGGTCGGTCGGCGCGCTCGCCTACACGGTCGGACCTCACCTCGTGTTCGGCGCGGATCGTTATGCGCCCGGCAGCAACGACGGGCGTCAGTTACTGGCGCACGAACTGACGCATGTGGTGCAGCAAGGCGCCGGCTGCGAGCTCGACGATGCCGTGGCGCAGCGCCAGCCCGATGCCGCGCAACCGAACGCCACGGCGCCCGCGCCGAACCAAGATCAACAGAATCCGGCGAAGGGCGCGCCGGCCGTTATCCAGGGCGAGCCGATCTCCGGCAGCGACGGGCAAGCGCCGCAACCGTCGGCGGCAACCGACTTGCAGCAAGCCCCCGTGCAACGGGCCGTCGCGTCAGCGCCCATCGTCCGGCGCCAATCGCAAGCGGGGCAGACGGCGCCGGCGCCGATCGTGGCGCCAACGGTTTCATGGTCCGACTATCGGCCCGTGCCGGACAAGATCGACGGCATGTCGGCGCAGACCGGATACAAATGGACCAGCCAAGGGAGCGTCATTTCCATCGTGTTCGACCCCGCAACTTCGTGGTCGGTAGCCGCCGACCAAACCGACGCCTTGCTGCGGCACGAGCAATATCATTTGAATCTCGCCGTCGTCATCGTCAACAAGGCCAATGCCGCCGCGGCGACGATGAAAACCGCCGCTCTGCTGAAGGCTCTCGACACCACGCTCAAAGCGCAGGACCGCAGCTACGATATCGACACCGACCACGGCGCCAACGCGCGCATGCAGGCGATGTGGGAGAAGGACATCGACGCCAACGTGCCGCAATTCCCCTTCAGCTGAGCCGGGAAATACGGCCCACGAAGTCTAGGCGTAGGCCTGGCCCGGCGGCAGCGCGCTCGGCACCGCGTCTTGCATCGGCGGCTTGGGCGGCATCGGCGGCATCGGCGTCGGCGTTTGCGCCTTCGGCGCTTGATCCTTACACGCGTTGACCGCCGCTTGATATTGCTCGCGCGTCAGTTGGGGCCTCGGGTCCTTGTCGAGCGGCGAATGGAACACCTTCCGCTCGGTATCGTAGGTCTCGAAGCTTTTGTATTTCCGCGCCGACGGCGTGCTGTCCGCGGTCTCCAACGCCGAGCAGGGCGGCATCTTGAAACTCAGATTGAGCGGCGGCGGCCCCTTGCTGCCGCCGAACAGGATCGACCGGCCCTTGTTGATGTCTTCGAGCGATACGCCGGTTGGACCGGACCCGCCGCCGGGCTTGTCCCACGGCGTCGGCGCGTCCGCGTGCGACACCGACGGATCGAATTTCCAGTCCGGGCCGATCGGGATCAGCGGTTTGGGGTCCGGTTTCGGCTGATCCTGATTCGGGCCGGGTGTCTGCCGCTGCAGCAGCGTGAACCGGCGCAACGCCGCCTGATTGCCGACGGCGCCCGGGACGCTTCGCGCCTTCGTCCGCCGCTGAACCGCAGCCGCGGAAGGCCCCATCGGTCGCATCGATGTCGCTCTGACAGCAGCCCGCATGGTGCGCATCCCCATTCCGGTCTAACTCAATTTAGTTTAGCGCATCGGCGCCCCTGAAGGAACAGGGCTGAACTTCCAAACAACGCCGAAATCCCGGTGTTTGGCCGCGCTTTCGCGCATGCGTGGCGCGTGCCCGCGGTTATGACGTAAGCTCGGCCGGACAACAACGCGCGGCCACCGCGCCGGCGCACCGGGGAGGCGGCAAATCGGGGCATGGAGTTTTTCCTCGAGCAGATTCTGAACGGCCTCGTCTATGGCGTGCTGCTGTTCCTGACGGCGGCGGGCCTATCGCTGATCTTCGGGCTGATGAACGTGGTCAGCCTCGCGCACGGCTCGTTCTTCATGCTGGGCGGCTATGTCGCGTTCACCATCGATCGGCTCACCGGCAGCTTCTGGCTCGCTTTGGTGCTGGCACCGGTGCCGATCGCGCTCGCCGGCATTGCGATGGAGATGGCGTTCCTGCGGCCGCTTTATCGCCGCGGCCATCTCGATCAGGTGCTGCTCACCTTCGGCTTCACCTTTATCATCTTCGATTTGGTGCAGACGCGTGTGGGGCCGTGACGTGCTGGCCCTGCCGCAACCGGCGGCGCTCGACGGCGTCGTGGCGCTGGGCACCGGTGTGTTCTCGACCTACCGGCTCTTTCTCATCGTGCTCGGTTTCGTCATCGCGGCGGCGTTGTGGCTGTTCCTCGAGCGCTCGCGCCTCGGCGCGCGGGTGCGCGCCGGCGTCGACGACGCGGCGATGGCGGGCGGACTCGGCTGCAACATCCCGGCCCTGTTCACCGCGATTTTCGGCGCGGGCGTGGCCCTGGCGGCGCTGGGCGGCGTCGCGGCGGGCCCGATCTTCGGCATGTATCCGGGCGAGGACGCCGAGATCCTGATTCCGGCGTTCATCGTCATCGTGGTCGGCGGCATGGGCAGCCTGCGCGGCGCGTTTATCGGCAGCCTGCTGATCGGCGAAGCCGACACGTTCGGCAAGGCCTATGTGCCGCAGATGGCGCTGTTCCTCATCTATCTGGTCATGGCGGTGGTGTTGCTGGTGCGGCCGCAAGGCCTGTTCGGCATCAAGCATGCGCCGGCCGCGAGCCCGGTCGGCGCCGCGCCCGAAGCACCGCTGCAATCGCGGCGCGCGCTGGTGGCGGCGCTGATCGCGCTCGCCGCGCTCGTCATCTATCCGCTGTTCGTCGCCGATTATCAGCGCCAGCTCGTCGCCGAATTGTTCATCTTCGCGATTTTCGCCATGAGCCTCGATCTGCTGCTCGGCTATACCGGGCTGATGTCGCTCGGTCATGCCGGCTTCTTCGGGGTCGGCGCTTACGTCGTCATCGTGCTCGGCACGTTGTTCGGCCTCAACGCCTGGATCGGCGTCGTCCTCGGCATCGTCGTCGCGGGGCTCGCGGCCTTGGCGATTGGTTATTTCTGCGTGCGCACCACCGGCATTCCCTTCCTGATGCTGACGCTCGCCTTCTCGCAGTTGATCTACTCGGTCGCGCTCAAATGGCGCGACGTGACCGGCGGCTCCGACGGTATCGGCATTCCCGAAAAGCCGGGTTTCTTCGGCTTCAACCTCGAAAACGCGCTGCCGATGTATTTCATGGCGCTGATCTTTTTCGTGCTGTGTTTCCTGGGGTTGCGCCGCCTGGTCTCGTCGCCGCTCGGCCGCGTCTTCATCGGCATTCGCGAAAACGAGGCGCGGATGCAGGCGATCGGGTACGCGACGCGGCGCTACAAGCTGGCCTCGTTCGCCATCGGCGGCGCCGTCGCCGGTTTCGCCGGCGGCCTTTACGCGATCTTCAACGGCTTCATCTCGGCCGACGCGGTCTATTGGAGCGCATCCGGCGACGTCCTCATCATGGTGATGCTGGGCGGCGCCGGCACGCTGCTGGGGCCGGTGTTCGGCGCGGCGGCGTTCCTGTTGATGAAGAACCTCGTCAGCACCTACAGCGAGCACTGGCTCGCGATCATCGGCGTGATCTTTGTCGCCTGCGTGATGTTCTTTCCCGGCGGCATTTGGGGCACGTTGCGCCAGGTGCGGATCGTCAGCCGCGCCAAGGTGCCGGCATGAGCGTGTCTGCGCATCGAAAAGCTTTATTGCGCCTTCGGCAGCCTGGTCGTCACCAAGGACGTCAACCTGACCGTGGAGCAGGGCGAGCGGCACGTCATCATCGGCCCCAACGGCGCCGGCAAGACCAGCCTCATCAACCAGATCGGCGGGCAGTTGCACGCCGGACGCCGGGCCGCATCCTCCTCGACGGCGCCGACATCACGCGCTGGCCGCCGAACCGCATCGCGCAGGCCGGCGTCGCGCGCACGTTCCAGCGCAACAATCTGTTCCCGAGTCTCTCGGTGCTCGAGAATTTGCGCCTTGCGGTCGAGGCGCGGCGCGGCAGTCCCGTGGAATTTCTTCGCGCCGGCCGACGACGTCGCGCCGTCGTGGACCGCGCCGCAGGCGCTGCTGGCGCAAGTCCATATCGCCGGCAATCCGCGGCGTCTCGTCCGCAGCCTGTCCTACGGCGAGCAACGCCAGCTCGAGATCGGCGTGGCGCTCGCCGGCGATCCCGCGCTGCTGCTGCTCGACGAGCCGACCTCGGGCATGTCGCCGGCCGAGACCGAGCGCATGATCGCGCTGATCGCGAGCCTGCCGCGACGCTGGCGATCCTGATGATCGAGCACGATATGAACGTCGTCTTCACGGTCGCCGACCGCATCACCGTGCTCTATTACGGCGAAGTGCTGGCGAGCGGCCCGCCCGACGAGATCCGCGCACGATCCCCGCGTGCGCGAGGTCTATCTCGGAATGCGGCGCATGACCATGCTCGAGCTCGACAACATCAATACCTATTACGGCGACAGCCACGTGCTGCGCGGCGTCTCGCTCAGCGTCGAGCGAAGGCGAGGTGGTCTGCCTTCTCGGCCGCAACGGCGCCGGCAAGACGACGACGATCCTCACCGCGATGGGCTATCTGAAGCCGCGCGCGGGCCGCATCACGTATCGCGCGCGCGACATCGCCGCGCTGCCGCCGTTACGAGATCGCGCGGCTCGGCGTCGGCTATGTGCCGCAGGAGCGCGGCATCTTTCCAAGCCTGACCGTGCTCGAGAACCTCACCGTGTTCGCGCGCGGAGGCAAGGCCGGCGGCGCTGGACCTTGCCGCGCATTTTCGCGCTCTTTCCCGCGCTCGAATCGCGCGGCGCGCAATCTCGGGCTTCCAGCTGTCGGGCGGCGAGCAGCAAATGCTGTCGATCGCGCGCGCGCTGATGCTCAATCCGAGCCTGCTGCTGCTCGACGAGCCGTCCGAGGGGCTGGCGCCGCTGATCCTGGAGCAGATCGTCACCGCGCTCAAAAGCCTCAAGGACGAGGGCCTCGCCATCTTGCTGGTCGAGCAGAATCTGCGCACCGCGTTGGCGCTCGGCGACCGCCACCATGTCCTGAACAAGGGCGAGATCTGTTATACCGGCAGCTCGCGCCGAGCTCGGCGGCAATGAGCGCGTCTTGCGCGACTATCTCAGCGTGTGACCCGGTTGCGACCGCCGCGGCGAAGGTCCATCATCGCCGGCAATAAACGATAGGGAGGACAGCATGCCTGGACATAACAAGGTCACGCGGCGCGACGCGATGGTCGGCGGCGCCGTTGCCGGCGTCGCACTCGCCAACGCCGTGTCGGCGCCGGCGATCCTCGCGGCCACCACCGCGCCCTTGAAGATCGGCGTGCTCAACACGTTCAGCGGACCCTCCGCCTCGACCGGCGTTTGGAATTACAACGGCATCGAGGTCTATCTCGACCAGGCCAAAAGCACCTTCGCCGGACGCAAGGTCGAAATCTACAAGGAGGACGACCAGTTCAATCCCCAGGTCGGCCTCGAGAAGATGCGGCGCTTCGTCGAAAGCGACAAGGTCGATCTGATCGCCGGCATCCAGGGCAGCAACATCGCGCTCGCCGTCCTCAACTTCATCAAACAGAGCAAGGCCTTCGTCCTGATTTCCGGCGCCGGCACCGACGCCCTCACCTGGCAGCGCGTGCCGTACATGTTCCGCTCGTCGCTGTCCTCCTGGCACCTCTGTCATCCCTTCGCCGATTGGATTTACGACCATCTCGCCAAGAATTGGTGCTGGTGAGTGAAGATTACGCGGGCGGCCGCGACGTCGCGCGCGAGATCAAGGAGCCCTATATCGCCAAGGGCGGCAAGATCACCAAGGAAATCTACGTGCCGACCACGGTGACGGATTACAGCCCGTATCTGACCGTGGTGCGCTCGCTCGATCCCAAAGTGGTCTACGATTTCTCGACCGGCGGCGCCCACGCGATCCGCTTCGTGCAGCAATGGGGACAATCGGGCATCAAGGCGAAGCTGTGCGGCTTCGCCGGTTTCGTCGACGCCACCACCATCGTGCAACAGGGCAAGGCCGGGCTGGGGGTGCTGTCGGCGACCATCTATCCCGATGGGCTGGACACGCCGGTGAACAATCGCTTCGTCGGCGACTACCGCGCGAAGTTCAAGGAAGCGCCGAACCTGTTCTCCGAATACGGCTACACCTCGATGGCGGTGATCGACGAGGCGTTGAAGCTGACCGACGGCGACGCCTCCAACAAGGACAAGCTTGCCGAGGCGATGGCCAAGGTGCAATTCAACGCGCCGCGCGGGCCGTTCCGGTTCGATCCGGTGACCCACACTCCGATCCAGAATGTCTATATCGGCGAGGCGCAGGAAAAGAACGGCCAGTTCCTGACCGCGGTGGTCGATACCATCAAGAACGTGCAGGCGCCGCCGACCAAGGACGGCTGAGCATGCCGACCGGCCGCGGCCGCATCCTCACCACCCACACCGGCAGCCTGCCGCGGCCCGCCGCGTTGCTCGATCTGCTTCAGGCCGGCGAGCGCGGTCAGGCCGTCGATCCCGCGACATTCGAGCGTCAGGCATCGGCCGCGGTCGACGACATCGTCCGGCGGCAGAAGGAAGTCGGCATCGATCTCGTCAACGACGGCGAGCAAAGCAAGCCCGACTACTCGACCTACATCAAGAACCGGCTGACCGGGTTCGAGGGCGAGATGGTCGCGTTGCCGGTGTCGCGCGACGCCCGCGATTTTCCGGATTATTTCGCCGCGCAACGCACCGGCTCGTCGCAGTCGGCGCGGCCGTGCTGCACCGGCCCGATCGCGTGGCGCGACCGGGCGGCCGTGGACCGTGACATCGCGCGCTTCACGGCGGCGCTGTCGGCCGCAGGCTTGCCGCCCGGCGGCGCCTTCATGACGGCGGTGTCGCCGGGGCAGGCGGCGCGGTTTCTCGGCAATCGCTATTACAAGACGCACGAGGAATATTTGCGGGCGCTGGCGGCGATCCTGAAGGAGGAATACGACGCGATCGTCGCCGCCGGCTTCGACCTGCAGGTCGATTGTCCCGACCTCGCTTCGGGCTGGAACAATCAGTTCGCCGAATATTCGCTGGCGCAATTCCGCGACATCGCGCGGCTCCATCTCGCGATCCTCGACGATGCCGTGCGCGACGTGCCGCCGGAACGGCTGCGCCTCCATCTCTGTTGGGGCAATTATGCCGGCCCGCACAATCACGACATTCCGCTCGGCGACATTCTCGATCTGGTGCTGGCGTCGCGCGCGACCATGATTTCGTTCGAGGGCGCCAATCCCCGCCATGAGCATGAATGGCGCGCGTTCGAGGCGATCGGGCTGCCGCCGGGCAAGATCATCATTCCGGGCGTGCTCGATTCCGTCTCGAACTTCGTCGAGCATCCGCGCCTGGTCGCGGACCGCATCGTCCGTTTCGCGCGCGTCGTCGGCCGCGACAATGTCATTGCCGGCACCGATTGCGGCTTCGCCACCTTCGCGTCGAGCGCAACGGTGCATCCGAGCGTGGTCTGGGCGAAGCTGCGCTCGCTGACCGAGGGCGCGCGTCTCGCCTCCGAAGAACTGTGGCGCTAACCCGCTAGGGGCCGTCGCGGCGTAGGGCGGATGAGCGAAGCGAAATCCGCCTTGATCCCCATGCCCGTCGCCTTTGGCGGATCGACATCCGCTCTGCGTGGCTATCCACGCTCTTGACAGCCAGCGACGGGGCGCCTATATTTACGCATATAGCGTATTACCCATGCGCCCTTGGCGATAGAATCTAGTTTCTCCTATTTATAGAATGACCTGTATTTTCCCTGCAGAAGCAGCAAACGCAGGAAAGCGAAACTACCATATATAGTTTTTTTCGAAACGAACCCAATTTGCGTTTTTGAACCCTCAGGCGGGAGGAGGTGGAGTTACAGGACCGCGAAATAGCGGAAGATGGAATGGTCGGCGCGGCGGTCGGCGGCGCCGACGAACACGGTGCGGCTCAGCCAGTCATGCGGTCCGACCGGTGCCTCGAAGATCGGCGCGATCCGCATGTAATATTCGCTGGGATCGACCGGCTCGAGCGCCTCCATGCGGTTGAGCACGTCCGGCGGGGCATGACGGAAGCCGCGATTCTTGATGACGATCAGCGTGCCGTCGCTCGCTTCGAGCATGTATTGCGCGTTGAACTCGACGACGCCGTTCGGCCACCAACTGGCGAAATCGCCGCCGCTGTTGGGGACGACGCGGCCCTGGAGCCGCGGGCCGGTGATCTCGCCGCCCGAGGTCGGGGTATAGCCGCGGCGGATGCCGCTCGGCAGCGTCCCGACATGATTACGCGACGCGAACCGCACCGCGATCTGAAACACGAATTCGAGCGTCGGGTCCATCAATGCCCCCACAGTTCCTTGGTTGCGAGCCGCGCGCCTTCGGCGAGCGCTTCGAGCTTCGCCCAGATGATGGTCGGATGGACGCGGTTGGTGAAGGGCGCCTGGGCGAAGCCGCAATCGGTGCCGGCGATGACATTGTCGCGGCCGACCAGCTTGGCGAGCCGCACCAGGCGCTCGGCGACCAAGGCCGGGTGCTCGACAATGTTGGTCGCGTGGCCGACCACGCCGGGAATGAGCTTGCGGCCCGCCGGCAATTTCGTGCTCTCCCACACGCGCCACTCATGCTCATGACGCGGATTGGCCATTTCGAGGCAATAGGCGCCGGCGTTGACGCGCAGCACCAGATCGACGATGTCGGCAAGCGGGATGTCGGTGGTGTGTGGCGTGTTGAAGCTGCCCCAACAGATGTGATAGCGGATCTTGTCCTGCGGCAGGCCGCGCAGCGCGTGGTTCAGCGCGTCGACGCGCAGCGCCGCCCATTTCTTGTAGTTCGCCAACGGCTGATCGGTGAAAGCGACGTCCCACATATAGGGCAGGAACGCGTCGTCGACCTGAAGGAACAACCCGGCATCGATGATCGCGGCATATTCCTCGCGCAGGGCGTCGGCGAGCGCGAAGAAAAATTCCTCTTCCGACTTGTAGTATTCGTTCCGATATCGCGGCATGGCGCTGGCCGGAGCCACCACGGGGAGGAACCCCGTGACGCCTTTGGTCTTGGCCAGCGCCGCCTTGAGATTGTCGATGTCGCGTCGAAGGTCCGCGTGGCCTTTGTACGTCACCGGCGCCACGCAGGTCAGCGTTCCGCGCCTGGTCAGATTCTGCGTCGGGAAATATTGCGCATAAAATTCGGGAAATTTTTTCTGATCCGCGCCGGCGCCGGTCGATGCTTCGAAATCGCGTTCGTCGAAACCGTCGAGCCGGCTCAGACTGTAGGCCGCCCAACCGCGAAACTTGCCGAACTCGCCGTCGCTGACGATGTCGACGCCGGCGCGCGCTTGTTGCGCGACCACCTCGGCGACGGACTCCTTGAGGCAAGCGTCGAACGCGGCGGCATCGACGGCAACGCCGTTGCCGATCGCCGAAATATAGTCGAGCAGTTTTTGCGGCCGCGCGAGGCTGCCGACATGGGTGGTGAGGATGCGATTTTCGCTCATGGCCCAACCACTTTAACGTCCTTCGATTGTCCGATACAACCGGCGGAACAATTGGAGGATTGGCCATGACCTATCGCGCCGAAGTGATCGGATCGATGCTGCGTCCGCCGGCGCTCAAGGAGGCGCGTCTCAAATTGCAACAGGGCGCGCTCGACATCGCGGCGTTCAAGAAGATCGAGGATGCCGCCGTCGACGCGGCGATCGAGATTCAGGAGACGGCGGGCGTCGATGTTGTCGCCGACGGCGAGTTGCGGCGCCGTGCCTTCATGGGGCCGCTGACGGACACCGTGGATGGATTGGGCCCGGTACCGCAGGTCATCGGCGCGCAGACTCAGTGGCATGAAGATGGCAAGAAGGCAAAGCACAGCCCCGCGCAGGCGGCCCCCTTTGCGGTCGTTGGCAAGCTGCGCCGCCGCCGTTCGCTCGCGGCCGAGGAGTTCGTCTATTTGCGGGCGCGCGCCAAGAAGCCGATCAAGGCAACGTTGCCGAGTCCGCTGATGATGGCGCTGCTCTGGTCGCCGATCTATTCCAAGTCGGTCTATCCCGATCCGTTCACGCTCTTCGCCGACGCCGCCGACATCGTGCGGGCGGAGATCGCCGAATTGGCGGCGCTCGGCTGTACCTATATCCAGATCGACGCACCCGAACTGGCGACGCTGGTCGATCCGACGACGCGCGCCAAGGCCTATGCGGAGCAGGGCGTATCGCCCGAGCGTCTTCTGGGCGAAGGCGTCGATCTGCTGAATGCGGTGGCGGAGGCGCCGGGCGTGACCTTCGGCCTGCATCTCTGCCGCGGCAATAACGCCGGCAAGTGGATGGCGGCCGGCGGCTACGATGCCATCGCCAAGCAGGTGTTCCGCCGCGCCGCGCGCTACCGCATTCTTGCGCTCGAATACGATGACCGGCGGTCGGGGGACTTCAAGCCCCTGGCTGAAGTTCCCGACGATAAAATCGTGGTGCTCGGCCTGGTGTCGACCAAGACGGACACGCTCGAGACCCCGGCGGAACTGATCGCCCGGATCGAGGAAGCGGCGCGCTACGTGCCGCGCGACCGTCTCGCGCTTTCGACGCAATGCGGCTTCGCGTCGGTGCTCGACGGCAATCCCATCGCCTGGACGACGCAGAGCGCCAAATTGAAGCTGGTGGCGGATGTCGCGCGTCGGGTATGGTCATGACCGTCACAGAACAGGGATCGTCATGCCGCAAGCGTCCGTGAAAAAATCGGCGGAAACACGCCGCGCCATTCCCCAGCCCGAGCCGGGGCTGACCGCCGACCAGGTGATCGCGCGCGCCGTCGCGCTGCGGCCGATGGTGCTGGAACAGGCGGCGGAGGCCGAGGCGCTGGGCGGTTACACCGAGGCATTGCATCGCGAATTCGACCAGGCCGGCTTTTACCGCATGACGACGCCGAAAATGTTCGGCGGCTACGAGTTCGATCTCTCGACCTATTTCAAGGTCA
The DNA here is from genome assembly GCA_963729845.1 of uncultured Alphaproteobacteria bacterium. GTDB lineage: Bacteria > Pseudomonadota > Alphaproteobacteria > ATCC43930 > CGMCC-115725 > JAATGI01. The sequence continues at coordinate 114,215 of CAVSQC010000005.1, read as the reverse complement.
TTATCGAGATCGGCCGCGGCGATCCCGGCACGGCCTGGTGCCTCGCGCTCGGCGCCTCGCATGGCTGGATGGTGGCGTCGCATTGGCCGGAGGAGGGACAGCGCCTGCTCTTCGGCGACGACGGGTATTTCATCTGTCCGGCGCGGGCGCTCGACCCCAACAGCCGCTGCGAGCCGGCGCCGGGCGGCGGCTATCGCGTCTCGGGACAATGGAATTATTGCTCGGGCTCGACCTGGTCGACGCATTTCATCGGCCTCGCCCGCAGCTTCGACGCCAAGGGCAACGAAGGACCGCCGGTCTGGGCCGCGGTGCCGCGCGCGCAATACACCATTCTCGACGATTGGGGCGGCGACAAGATCATGGGCATGCGCTCCAGCGGCTCCAACAGCATCCGCATCGAAAACGCGGTGGTGCCGGAATGTTTCGTGGTGCGCTCGCCGACGATGTTCTTCGTGAATAAAATATGAGGATCCGACGCTGCTGCGCGCCGACAGCGACCGGTATCAGCGCAAGCTCGGCCAGGCGATGGCGATGGCGGACGCGGCGGAAATGATCCTGTTGGGCATGCTGCGCCGGCACAAAGAGCGCGGCGAGCGCTGGGCCAAGGGCGGCAACGCGCTGACGCCGCAGGAAGGCATCGGCGAATGGGCGCTGATGCAACAGGCCGGCAAGCTCGCCGCCGAGGCGGTGGATCTGATGTTCCGCGCCGGCGGCTCGTTCCTCACCAAAAAGGGCAACCGGCTGCAACGCTGTTTCAACGACGCGCAGATGTATCGGGGCCACATGTCGTCGCAATATGAAGAATTCGCCGGCTATCTCGGCCGCATGCAGCTCGGCCGCAAGGCCGGGCTGATGGGGTTGTAGCGATGAAAGCGGTGCTGCTCATGGGGCATGGCGGACCGGAGATGTTGCGCTATGGTGACGCGCCCGATCCGGTCGCCGGCCCCGGCGACGTACTGGTCGATATTTTCGCCGCCAGCGTCAATGCCGCGGACTACAAGGTGCGGCTCGGCGGCGGACGCTACAGCAACGTCAAATTTCCGCATATTCTCGGCCGCGATTTTTCCGGCGTGGTCAGGCCGTCGGCGCGGGCGTGACCGACATCGCTATCGGCGACGCGGTGTTCGGCGTCACCGATCAGGGGATCGAGGGCTGCTATGCCGAGAAGCTCGCGATCAAGGCGGCGCTGGTCGCGAAAAAGCCGGCGCGGCTCGGCCATGTCGAGGCCGCGGCGTTGGGCTTGATCAGCCTCACGGCGATTTGGGCGATCGAGGACACGGCGAAGCTCAAGAAGGGCGAGACGATTCTGATTCAGGGCGGTGCCGGCGGGGTCGCGGGCTTCGCCATCCAGCTCGCGAAACATATCGGCGCGACGGTGATCACCACCGCCAGCGCCAACAATCACGACTATGTCCGCCGGCTCGGCGCCGACCGCGTCATCGACTACAACAAACAGGATTTCACCGCCGACGTTTCCGGCTGCGACGTCGTGTTCGACACGGTCGGCGGCGCGGTGCGACCCGGCTGCTACAAAGTGCTGAAGCCCGGCGGCCGCTTGGTGTGGATCGCGCCGGCGCCGGATGACTTCGTGCCGCCGGCGGACAAGCAAACGTTGCGGCCGGCCGTGACCCGCGACCGCGCGCATCTGGAGCGCATGCTGGCGCTGCTCGACGCCGGCGCGGTGTCGCCGCCGACCATCACGCGCTACAAGCTCGCCGACGCCGCCGAAGCGCATCGGGTCAGCGAGGCGCGCCACCTCCAAGGCAAGCTGGTGTTCGAGGTTCGCGCGGGCGCATAAGTTCCAGACAAAAATTTGAAAGAGGTTGCCATGTCATCACCGTATCGCGCCGACCATGTCGGCAGCCTGAAGCGCTCGCCGCAACTGATCGCGGCGCACCAAGCGCACGACAAGGGCACGACTGCCCGACGCCGAGTTGCGCGCCTTGGAGGACCGCGAGATCCTTGCTTGCATCCGCATGCAAGAAGAAGTCGGGCTCGATGTGTTGTCGGACGGCGAATTGCGGCGCGGCGGCTGGACCGGCGATTTTGTCTATGCCGTTGACGGTTTCGAGCGCGGCACGCCGCCGGTGGAGCTGCGCTGGGCCAACCGAACCCTGGCGCAGGCGCCGGTCGCGCAGATCATCGCCAAGCCGCTGAAGCAGCGCGGCCGCTTCACCAAGACCGAGGCGGAATTTCTCAAGAAGTACGCCGACCGGCCGTGGAAAATGACGCTGCCCGCCGCTTCCTACCTGGTGGCGCGCGGCTACAAGCCGGACGTCACCGACAAGGTCTACAAGAACCGCGCCGAGGCGCTGGCGGCCGTTGCCGCGATCCTACATGGCGAGATCAAGGCGCTGATCGACGAGGGCGTCGACTATGTCCAGATCGACAACCCGCATTATCCCGACTACCTGATGGAGAGCGTGCAGTCGCAATGGCGCGCGCTCGGAATCGATCCGAAGCAGGCGCTGGCCGAGGACATCGCCGCCGACAACGCGTCGGTCGCCGGATTCGATCGCGGCAAGGTCACCATCGCGATGCATTTCTGCCGCGGCAATGGCGGTTCCGCGTATTGGCACAGTGAAGGCTCGTACGAACCGATCGCCGAGCAATGCTTCGGCGGGCTCCATTTCGACCGCTTCCTCCTCGAATACGATACCGAGCGGGCGGGCGGGTTCGAGCCGTTGCGTTTCGTGCCGAAAAGCAAGATCGCGGTATTGGGACTGGTGTCGACCAAGGTCGGCGCTCTCGAAACGCCGGATTTGATCCGCCGGCGCATCGACGAGGCGGCGACGTTCCTGCCGCTCGAGGCGCTCGCGCTCAGTCCGCAATGCGGTTTCTCCTCGACCTTGTTGGGCAACGATGTCAGCCCCGATCAGCAACGCGGCAAGCTCGCGTTGGTGGTCGAGGTGGCGCGCAAAGTTTGGGGCAAGGGCTAGAAACGGCTTTACCTCGTGCAGCCCATAAGGTAAGCGGCTTCGTCGGCTAAGCGGAGGGGGCGCGGTCTACACCATGTCGGGCATCGAGACCGAAGCGCTCCCGGTTCTGCAGGCGGTGCTGAGCGGGATATTGGTCGGCGGCGTCTACGGACTCGTGTCGATCGGTCTCAGTTTCGCCTTTGGCGTGATGCGCATCGTCAATTTCGCGCATGGCGACCTGGTGATGTACGGCATGTATGTCGGCGTGGTGGCGTCGACGGTGTTCGGCATCGATCCGCTGTTGGCGCTCCCGATCAGCTTCCTGCTAATGGCGATTTTGGGTGCGCTGCAATATCGCGTCGTGTTCCGCCGCTTCGTCGGCCACACCACCCTCAACCAGTTGCTGGCGGCGATCGGCCTGGGGTTGGCGCTGCAAATGGTGGCGCAGCTCGTCTTCGGAGTCGACGCGCGCAGCGCCACGTCGGTCTTCGCGGGCAGCTACGATATGGTCGGGCCGTTCTTTTTCGCCCGGGCGCAGATCGTCGCTTTCGTCGTTGCCGGCGCCGCGACGATCGCCGTCGAGCTGCTGCTGCGCAAGACGCAGTGGGGCAAGGCGGTGCGCGCCGTGGCGGACAATATCGAGGCGGCGGAGATCGTCGGGCTGAAGTCGCAGCGCATCAATCTGATGGCGTTCGCGCTGAGCTGCGGCCTGGCGGGAATCGCCGGGACCATCATGGTGACCTACTATCCGACCGATCCCACCAAGGGTTTTTCCCTGATGCCGATCGCGATCATCGCGACGACGATCGGCGGCCTCGGCAGCATCGGCGGCGCGTTTCTCGGCGGCATTTTCTGCGGCATCATTCAGCAAACCACCGCCATGCTGTGGAATTCGGCGCTGCAGGACGTGCCGCTTTATATCCTGCTGCTGGTGTTCATCGCCTATCGGCCGACGGGTTTCTTCGGCCAAAGGTCGGAATAGGACATGGACGCGCCGGCGATGCCCGAGGATGCCCGCGAGCGGCCGGTCGCGCCGATGCCGCGATTGGGCCTCGTCTATAGCGCTGTCCTGGTGGTACTGGTCGGGGCATTGCCGTTCCTACCCTTCGTCAACGACTACATCATCGCGGTCGCGGTGCGGGCGCTGATTTTCATCGCGCTGGGCCAGGCCTGGAACATCGTCGCCGGCGTTGGCGGCTTGCTGTCGCTGGGCCACGGCGTGTTTCTCGGGCTCGGATGCTATGCCGTCGGCATCCTGTTCAACGACTATGGCCTGCCGCCCTGGCTCGGCGTGTGGGTCGGCGCGGTCCTGTCGCTGCTGGTCGCGTTGGTGATGGGCGCGATGACCCTGCGCATGCGCGGCGTGTTCTTCGCTTTGGCGACCATCGCTGTGTCGTTGGCCCTTGACCAGCTTGCGCGCCACTATGTCGATCTGACCGGCGGCGACAACGGACTCGCCCTCAAATTCCTCGGCAATTCGCTGTGGTTCATGCAGTCGCGCACGCCGGCGCCGTTCCTGTATGCCGGACTTGTCTTCGTCATCGCCTATTACTGGATCACGCGCTGGGTGCTGGCGAGCCGCTTCGGGTCTGAGATGCAGGCGGTACGCGACGACGAACAGGCGGCGGCCGCGGCCGGCGTCGCCGTCTTCCGCACCAAGCTCCTCGGCCTGTTGCTGAGCGCGGTAATGACCTCGGTCGCGGGCTCGCTCTACATGCAGTCCTATCAGGCGATCGACCCCGAAACCGCGTTCGGCCTGTCGCAGGCCATCCAGCTGCAATTGCCGGCGCTGATCGGCGGGCTCGGCACGTCGTGGGGACCGATCGTTGGCGGCGCGGTGATGATCTTTCTGTCGGAATCCACCAACTGGGGCTCGACCAAGCTCGGCATCGCCGGCGTCGATATTCTGGTCTATGGCCTGCTGCTCCTCGCCGTCGTGATGTACGCGCCGAAAGGCATCATGGGTTTGTTCGGAAGCCGGACGCGGGCGCGGTGGCGGCTATGAGCGGGACGCCGGCACTCGAAGTCACCCATATCGCCAAGCATTTCGGCGGCTTGGTGGCGCTGCGCGATGTTTCGTTCGCGGTCGGCGAAGGCGAGGTGATGGGGCTGATCGGCCCGAACGGCGCCGGCAAGTCGACGCTGTTCGAGATCGTCAGCGGCAATCTGGCGCCCACCAGCGGACGCGTCGGCTTTTTCGGCCGCGACTGCACCGGCGAGCCGCCGCATTTGCGCCGCCGCGCGGGCTTATGCCGTACCTTCCAGAAAGTGCGGCTATTCGAATCGATGACAGTTGCCGAGAATATCGGGGTCTCGGCCCGGCAATGCGTCAAGGACGGACAGGATTGGCGCGCCGAGGTCGACGCGATTCTGGTAAGGCTGAGATTGCGGGCGCAGGCGGATCGCATGCCCTCAGAAATCACGCTGGCCGACCGCAAGAAGGTCGAGATTGGCCGCGCCATCGCCGGGTTCTGCCGCGTCCTGATGCTCGACGAGAGCCTCTCCGGCCTCACCCACGAAGAGGCCGAGGAGTTGATCGGCGAAATTCTCGCACTCAATCGCGACACCGGAATCACCGTGATCGTGGTCGAGCATGTTCTGTCGGTCCTGGCGGCCATGGTGAAGCGGCTGGTGGTGTTGAACAACGCGACCGTCATTGCCGACGGCACGCCGGGCGAGGTCGCCCACGATCCGGTGGTCATCGAGGCCTATCTTGGCACCAGGGCGAACGCGCTCAAATGAGCCTGCTCGAGATCAAGGACCTGTCCGTCGCCTATGGCGATCTGTTCGCGGTTCGCGATGTCTCGTTCGCCTTCGATGAAGGCGCGGTTTTCGTACTGCTGGGCGCCAACGGCGCCGGCAAGACGAGCATCCTGCGCTCGATCTCGGGCTTGGTGCCGGCGCGGAGCGGACAGATTCTGGCCGACGGCCGCGACCTGCGCGGCTTCCAGCCCAATCAGGTGGCCCGCGCAGGCATCGCGCACGTGCCCGAGGGACGGCGCGTCTTTCCGAACCTCACCGTGGATGAAAATCTCACGGTGAGCTACCTGAAGGAGCGCAGCAACGGGACGATGGCCTCGGCGCTCGACAACGTCTACCAACTGTTTCCGCGTCTCGCCGAACGGCGCAAGCAATTGGGCGGCACGCTCTCCGGCGGCGAGCAGCAAATGCTGGCCATCGGCCGCGCCTTGATGAATTTTCCGAAGCTGTTGATGCTCGACGAACCGTCGCTCGGGTTGTCGCCGGTGCTGTCGGACCTGGTCTTCGAGCGCCTTGGCATCATCCGATCGCTGGGGACGACAATCCTCTTGGTCGAGCAGAACGCCACTTGTCTCGAGTTGGCAACCGGTGGAATTATCCTGGTCAACGGTCGCGTGGTGCTCGCCGGCAACCGGGATAGTTTGCAGGATTCGGAATTCGTCCGGCGCGCCTATCTCGGCATTTGAACACCCCTACGGGGCCAATAGAGGGAGGAATACGGTCATGTCACTAACGCGCAGGCAAACCATGGCGGGCTTGGCGGCGGGCGCCGCCGTCATCGCCGCACCGAAGATCGGCCTTTCGGCCGAGCCCGACATCGTCATCGGCGCGCCGAATTCGCTGACTGGCGGTCTGGCCGAGGGCGGCACGCGGTTCGTCGCGGCCTTGAAGATCGCGTTCGATCAGATCAACGCCGCGGGTGGCATCAAGTCCATGGGCGGCGCCAAGCTCCGAATGGTCGTCGCCGACACGACGTCCGAGAATCCCGCTCAAGCCGCGAGCGTTACCCGCCGCATGATCGATCAAGACAAGGCCGTGGTCATCGCCGGCGCCACCGCCAGCGCCATGACGTTGGCGGCGCAGATCGAATGCGAAAAGGCACAAGTGCCTTTGGTCACCAATTCCTACGCCGATCCCATCGTGCTGCGCGGCATGAAATATACATTCAAGTACATGCCCCAAGGCAGCGCGGTGTGGAACATGGCGTTGGACGGCGTGGTCGAGATGTACAAAGCGACCACCGGTAAGCCGCCCAGGAACTGCGCGATCTTCATGAGCAACGACGCGGTGGGCCTAGGCGTTCAAAAGCAACTGCCGCTCGAAGCGAAGCGGCTCGGCCTGCCCGTGCTGTTCTCGACGCCCTATCAAATGGGCCTGTCGGACCCGGCGGTGGCGATCGCGCCGCTCATGGCAAACAAACCCGACATTCTGTTTCTGGGCGCCTTCACCAACGACCTCATCCTGATCATCCGGGCGATGCGCGGCCTCGGCCTCAAGACGCCGATCATGAACGGCGGCACTTTCTATGGCGAGGCGGTGATCAACGCCCTCGGCAATCAGACCGACCTTCTGTTCGGGGTGGAAACCTGGAATTCGGATTTGAGTTTGCCGGGCAACAAGGAATTGGTCGACACCTACATGAAAGCCAATCCCAAGGCGCATCCCGGCAACGAACAGCTTGGTGTCGGTTTCACGTGCGGCCTCATCATTGCGCAAGCGCTCGAAAAGGCGGCAAGCCGCGACGGCACCAAGGTACGCGACGTGCTGGCCAATACCGAATTCACCAATCTGCCGGTGCCGGCGACCAAGGTTAAGTACGGGCCCAACGGCCTCAACATCTACAACATGGGAATCCTGGTCGAGTGGCAGTCGAGCGTGCTGCGCACGGTATGGCCGCAGAATCTGCAAATGGCGAAGCCGGTGATTTGAATGGCGGACAAAATCGCGATCGGTTTCATCGGCCTTGGCACGATGGGCGGCCGCATTGCCGCCAATCTCCAGAAGGCGGACCATCCGCTGGTGGTGCACGATGTTCGTCGGGCGGCCGCCGCGTCGTTGCTCGCGGCGGGCGCGACCTGGGCGGACACGCCGGCAGCGGTGGCGCGCGGGACGACGGTGCTGTTCACGTCGCTGCCGGGTCCGCCGGAGGCGGAAAGCGTCGTCTTCGGCAAGGATGGGATACTCTCCGGTATCCGCCGCGGCTCGGTCTATTTCGATCTCTCGACCAACTCTTTGTCGATGGTGAAGCGCATTCACGCCGCGGTCGCGGAACGGGGCGCTCATATGCTCGACGCGCCGGTCAGCGGCGGGCCGGCCGGTGCCGCCAGCGGCAAGATGGCGATTTGGATCGGGGGCGAGGAGCCGATTTTCCGGCAGCACCAGGAAACGCTGAAGGCGATCGCGGACCAGGCGAAGTATATCGGCCCCATCGGCTCGGGGACGATCGCCAAGCTGGTGCACAATTGCGCCGGCTATGCCATCAACACCGCCTTGGCCGAAGTGATGACGCTCGGCGTCAAGGCGGGACTGGAGCCGCTGGATTTGTGGCGGGCAATACGCCAGGGTGCCGTCGGCCGCCGCCGGACCTTCGATTCGATGGCGGCGAACTTCCTCGCCGGCACCTTCGAGCCGCCCAATTTCATGCTCAAGTTGGCCCATAAAGATGTCAGCCTGGCGACGGCACTCGGCCGCGAGCTGGGCGTTCCCATGCGGCTTGCCAATCTGACGCTCGAGGAAATGACCGAGGCGATGGGCCGGGGTTGGGGCGAGCGCGATTCGCGCGTCGCGATGACGCTCGAAACCGAGCGCGCGGGCATCCGCATCAACATCGATCCCGAGCAAGTCAAGAAAGTCCTCGACACCGAGTGACCGGTTGGCCGGCTGCACGCGCCGCGCTATTGTCCACAGGCGGCGGCCGCTCGCGCACGCCAACCGGTGGCGCGGTCGTAGGCATACCCCAATTGCAGGAGGCGAAGCTCCTGGCCGATGGGCGCCACGATTTGCATTCCCATCGGCAGACCGCGGCCGTCGAACCCCACGGGAATATTGAGGGCAGGGCAGCCGCTCATCGTGATGACGATGCAGGTCTCCATCCAGCGATGATAGGAATCCATGCGCCGTCCCGCGATCTCTTGCGGCCAGCGCCAGTCGACGGGAAACGGAAAGAGCTGCGTCGACGGCACCAGCATGAAGTCAAAGGTAGCGAACAGTCGCGATACAGCGCGGAACCAGTCGCTGCGTCCGAGCGATGCCTGCGCAATTTCCGGTCCGGTCAGCTTGAGGCCGCGCTCGGTTTCCCAGATCAGCTCGGGCTTGAGGAACGCGCGCTTTGCCGGGTCACGGTAATATGCCGCCTGCCCGGTCGAGGTGTGCCATGAGCGCAGCACCAGCCAGTCGCGCCACAGCCGGTCCATCGGATAATTCGGGTACCGCCGCCTCGACCGCGCAGCCCAGATTCGCGAAGACCGGCAGCGCGGCTTCGCATAATTCCAGTACGCCGGGTTCGAACGGAATGTGGCCACCAAAATCGCGGCACCAGGCGATGCGCGCGCCCTTGAAATCGGCGTCGAGCGGCGCGAAGCGCGGTACTTCGCCGCGATTGGACAGCGGCACGCGCGGATCATGACCCGCTTGCACTGAGAGCAGCAGGGCAAGATCGGCGATGCTGCGCGCCATTGGGCCGGTCACGCTCGGTGAGGCGAGGAACAGGTCGGGCGTTTCCCGCGGCACCAAGCCAGGCGAGGGCCGCAACGCATAGACATTGTTCCACGCCGCGGGATTGCGCAGCGAGCCGGCATAGTCGCTGCCGTCCGCCAGCGGCACTAGGCGCGCCGCCAGCGCCGCGCCGGCCCCGCCGCTGGAGCCGCCCGCGCTACGGCCGCGATCGTAGGGATTTCGCGTCGGCCCGAACACTTCGTTGAAGGTATGCGAGCCGAGACCGAATTCCGGCGTGTTGGTCTTGCCGATGATAATGGCGCCGGCGCGCTTCAACCGCGCTACCTGAAGCGAATCGTGGTCGGGGACAAAGTCGCGAAACAAGGGCGAGCCGAAGGTCGTGCGGATGCCGGCTGTCGGCTCGAGATCCTTCACCGCGTGCGGGAAACCATGCAGCGGCCCCACCGCATCGCCACGCGCAAGCGCCGCGTCGCGCCGTTTCGCTTCCGCGATCAACGCGTCGCGCGGACGCAGGCTGACGATGGCGTTGATTTGGGGATTGAGCCGCTCGATGCGGTCGAGAAAGGCATTCATCGCCTCGACGCACGATACGGCGCGGGCGCGGATCGCCGCCGCCAGCGCGACCGCGTCCATGGCCGGAATATCCGACGCCATCAGAGTCCGGGCGCCGGCAGCGGCCCGGCGATCGGTTCGAGCGCCAGCGCGGCCGCGAGCAGATCGTCGTCGCCGGAGATCGGTCCGTCGAGCTCGATGCCGACCGGCAGCCCCGCTTGTGTCAGGCCGATCGGCAGGCTGATGCCTGGCAAGCCGGCGACACTGCCGGGCGCGGTGTTGCGGATGAAAATGCCGAAGGTCGAGACCGGTTTGCCGTTGAGCGGCGTGGTGACGTCCTCGCCGATCTTGGCCGCCGGCAACGGCGTGGTCGGAAAGATCAGCGCGGACAGCCGATGCTGGCGGAAGCAATCGGCATAAAGCCGCTGCAGTGCCGCGCGGTGACGGTCCAGCGCTTCGCGGTAGTCCGCCTCGGTCACGCCGCCGACGCTTTCGAGAATCTGCCCTCACGTCGGGGCTGGCGATCCGCGCCACCAACGCGTCGAAGCCGACATCGAGCCCGTGATCGCGCAGATAGGCGGCGATGTCGCGTGGCGCCTCGTAGCGCGCGATGGCGACGTCGCCGCGGAACAAATCGGTCGCGGGCAGCGCCACCTCGATCACGGTGGCGCCGGCGTCGCGCAGGCGGTCGAGGAAGGCGTCGAACATCCGGCCCACCTCCGCGTCGAGCGGATCGCAAAAGACGCGTCGCGGCACGCCCAGGCGCAGCGCCTTGGCCCGGCTCGGCACCGGCGGCACGCTGCCGGTCACTACCGCGTCGAGGAGGGCCAGATCGGTGACGGTGTGCGCCATCGGCCCGGCCGTGTCGCGGGTGTGCGAGATCGGCAGTATCCCGGCTTGCGGCCAGCGCCCGACCGTCGGCCGGAAGCCGGCGATGCCGCACAGCGCCGCCGGAATCCGCACCGAGCCGCCGGTGTCGGTGCCGATGCCCGCGGGCGCCAGCCGCGCCGCGACCGCGACCCCGGTGCCGCCGCTGGAACCGCCCGGAATCCGCGACGGGTCGTACGGATTCCGCGCCGCGCCGAACGCGGCGTTGTTGTTGGTAATGCCGAACGCCATTTCGTGCATGTTGGCCTTGCCCAGCACGATGGCGCCGGAATCGAGCAGCTTCTGCACCACGGGCGCGTTCCGCTTGGGCAGATTGCTGCGCAAAGCCGGCGTGCCGCCGGTGGTGGCATAGCCGGCGCAATCGAGATTGTCCTTGATCGCGAGCGGCACGCCATGAAGCGCGCCGAGCGTGGCGCCGCTCTTGCGCTTCGCGTCCGCGTCGCGGGCGGCGGACAGTACCGCGTCGCGGTCCTGCGCGATAAAGGCGTTGAGCGAGAAATGCGCCGCGCACCGGTCGAGCAGCGCCGCGGCGTAGCTCTCCGCCGTCAGGTCGCCGTCGCGCAACGCGCGCGCCGCGCCGGTCAGGGTAAGCGCGGTCACATCCATGAGCCCTCCATCGTGACGGTGGGCGGCGCGCCGGACACACAAGACCACGCGTCGCCGATTGTTATGCCGCCCCCCTCGTTAGCTGCATCTGCAGGGAATTTACAGGCGTATCAGGCCCGTGCCGCGACCCCGCGCAAAATTGGCTTCGTTCCGGAATTTTTTATGTGGTGCCTCTCCTCCTCCGTGACGTTGCGCGCGGCTAATCCTCCCTCGCCGGGGAATTCCCTTTTTTCCTTGTAAAATCAAGTCGTGTATTAGAACATAACAAGAACAAAAAGTCAAGCGAAATGGCTCGGCCCTTTGTCATTTCGCTCCATCCTCAGCCCAGGCCGGATTGGTCCAGCCGTTCTCGTCGTAGTCCGACATACATTGCTCGACCAGCGCTTCCATCTCCCTCACCGCGCCGCCGCGCGTCGCCGACATGTAGGTCTGGAGCCGCACATCCTCCCAGCTCCCGGCATAGTTCCGCTCGTAAAGCTCGTGGCGTCCGGCGAACTCGGTGCCGACCGCATCCCACAAGAGCTTCATCACCTTGATGCGCTCGCGATGGCCGATGCCGTGGCTGCCGCGAACATATTGTTTCAGGTAAGGCTCGATGTCGGGATTGAAAAAATCCTTGGCCGAGGACGGCAAGTAGATCAGCGCCGAAGTTACGGTGCGCTCGACAATATCGCGGATGCGCGGATAGACGTCGGGCGCGAAGACGCGATAGGCGAAGGCGGCTTTCGATTCCGGCAGCAGCGCGTCGGCGGCGGCGCCAGGCCACGGCTCGGGGTTGTGGCACATCGCGTCGGACAAGGCCCAGAACAGGTTGCGGTAAGCGATCGCCTCGCCCAACAGCGACTGGTTGAGGCGGGATTCGTCGCCGCCGGTCGCGCGCAACGCCTTGGCGAGCAGCCCGCACAGGAAATCGAGCTTCACGGCGAAGCGGGTGCAGCCTTGCAGCAAATAGCCGTTCTGAAACCCCGAGCGTGGATGAAACGACAGTACGCGTGCCGGGTCGCGATAAATCAGCACGTCCTCCCAGGGCACGAACACCTTGTCGAGCACGAAGATCGCGTCGTTCTCGTCGAAGCGCGACGACAGCGGATAGTCGAACGGCGTGCCGTTGCGCTTGGCGGCGAGTTCGTACGAGGTGCGGCAAAACAATTTGAGGCCGGGCGCGTCGATCGGCACCAGGAACATCAGCGACATCGACAGGTCTTCCGTCGCGGTCTTCGAGCTTTGGCCCATGAAATTGTAATGCGTCATCGCCGCCGAGGTCGCGACCACCTTGGCACCCGACACGATGATGCCGCCGTCGGTCTCGCGGTCGACCGAGACGAAGACATCCTTCGTCGCCTCCGCCGCGAGATGGCGGTCCACCGGCGGGTTGACGATCGCGTGGTTCATGAACGGGCAGGTTTCCTGCGCGCGCTTGTACCAGCGCCGCGCATTCTCGGCGTAAGGGCCGTAATAATCGGCGTTGGCGCCGAGCGTGTTGGTAAAGGCCGCCTTGTAATCCGGCGTGCGGCCCATCCAGCCATAGGTCATGCGCGACCAGGCCGCGATCGCGTTGCGGCTGGCGATCATCTCGTCTTGCGAGCGCTGATAGCGGAAATAACGGAAGGTATAGCCGCCCGAGCCGGTATCCGTCGGCGTTGTCAGCAGATCCCGTTGCTTGGGATCGTGCAGGGAATCGTAGAGGCGAGACAGCGAACGCACCGAATTGCGGAACGCCGGGTGGGTGGTCACGTCCTCGACCCGCTCGCCGTCGATATAGACCTCGCGGCCGTCGCGCAGGCTCTGCCGATATTCGGCCCCGGTGTATGGCCGCTTCTTGTCGGCGATGTTCTCTTCGGGCCGCATCGGATCCTCCCTTTTGTCGCGGGAGGTTAGGCCAAAAAGGGCGCACCTGGAAACGCCGTCAGTGCGGTAACGACTAAATCGAACGCCGCCGACGATTTCAGCGCCTCGAGTGCCTGCGCGGCGGAGTTGGCGAACGTCACCGCGTGGCCGAATTCCTCCATGTCGGCCGCATATGGCAACTCCGTGGCGCCACCCCGCAACATGGTTAGAGCCATTCCCGCCGACCGGCCAGGCGGGCGAGTCACGGGAATCGATCTGAAAAAGGTGGGCGCGTTGTAGCGCCGTATCGGGCTAAGCGGTCGCGGGGGCCCCGTCGAGCACGGCACGGATCGTCCCGGCAAGCTCGCGCCGCCGGTAGGGTTTGGCAAGGACGGGAAATTTTTCGTTGCGCGCGCGACTGCCGTAGCCGGAGCACAGCAGGATTCTGATCCCGGGCCGCATAAGCACGGCTTGCCGGCCAAGCTCCCGCCCGTTGATACCGTTCGGCAGGATATGGTCGGTGAACAGCAGATCGATGGGGGCGTCGCTGGCAAGCCGTTCGAGGGCCTCTTTGCCGTCGGCAGTTGCAACTACGTGATAGCCCAGTTCGATCAACATGTCCGTGACGACTTCCCGGACATTTTCATCGTCTTCGACAAACAGGATATGTTCGGAACCGCGGGGCTCTTCGGCGTCGACCGGCAAATTCTCGGTCGCAGGGAACAAACGTCGCATCGCCGATCCTCCCCGATCGTTCGTCCCCCGACGATTGCCCTCCGCGTTGATGCACCACTTAAGAGCAGCCGCCGCGGATTTTCAATGGGGACCGCTGCTGCACCGGTCTCAATGCGTGTCGGCAGACATGCCGGCGTATCGTCACCGGCCATATCTTTGACGAAAAGGCTTCTGCTCGATACCCCGAAATCCTCGGCAATCTTTATCGATTAAGGTTTGCAGTCGTGCGACGACAGTAACTTTTAGATACACCGTGCCCACTGCGAACAAACCAGTAGCTCACGATAATCTTAAAATTATCCATTATCTCACGATTTAAGTAGAAGGACCGTCTCCGATGAAATGGATTGGTCTTAGCATCACCAGCGCCGCGATGGGTTTCGGCTTGGCCTTCTTAGCGGAAATGGCGTTTCCCGACCTAATGTTGGGAAGATTCACGGTCGTCGCGACGGTCGCCGCGGGCGTCATTTTCCTGCTCAATGTCGGCGCGGACCATTCCGGCGACAGGGTGAGGGACCGCGGAAGAATCTAAGTTCGGCCGATGTCCGTCTCTCAAACGATTCGCTCCATCATCAAGGACGCCGCGCTCCACACCGGCGTCTACAATCAACTATTGTTCACCGTGTACCCGTATATGTACGAGCCCTATCAGCTCGTTCGGCTGACGGAATACTTGAACTCGATTCAAGACGTTCCCGGCTGCGTCGTCGAGGCCGGCTGTGCCCATGGCGCGACAACCGTCTTTCTCACCAAGTTTATGCACGCCGCGGGAATGAGGCGCGACTACTATGCCATCGACACATTCTCGGGGTTTGTCGATGAGCACAGCGAATACGAGATTATGAACCGCGGCAAGCCCGCGCATATTAGGGAAATCTTCGCCGAAAATAAGCAAGCCTGGTTCGACAAGAGCATGGCGCTGCACAACGTCAAGGACGTGACGTCGATCGCGTGCGACGTGACGAAATTCGACTTCGCGGCAATCGCGCCCATTGCCTTTTGCCTGTTGGACGTAGACCTCTACCAGCCAATTAGACACGCGCTGCCGAAGATTTTCGGCGCAATGTCGCCGGGCGGCATAATCGTTGTCGACGATTGCCAGCCGGCGAATTTGTGGGATGGCGCCCTACGCGCCTACGAGGAATTCGTCGAGAGCAAAACACTGCCAAAAGAAGTGGTCGCCGGAAAGCTGGGAATCATCAGGGTTTGAGGCCGCATTCCTCGGCCACCGGCTAAGAGGCTTGCTTTGTGGTGTTGGTCCGCGCCGATTTTCCGTAGAGCCGTCGCAGCTCGTCCTTTGCGCGTTCAAGCACGCGTTTGCGCGAGGCCGGAAGATTATGGCCCGCGCGATTGATATAAAAGGTCAGCATCGACATCGCCGATCGATATGGATCGGATTTGCGCCGCCGGCTCCGGTCGGCAGAGCGTTTGAGGGAAGCCGCGACGCGTTTGGGATCGCACAATTTGAACACGCCGCCCTTCAAATCGAGCGCATGGCTCTCGCGGGTTACCTGTGCCGACCATCTTTTGTCGCGTGCTGCCATGCCCGCCTCCTTTCCAAACGACCTACGCTTCCCCAGATGCTTGCCAACATGACGATCTTGGCTGGTATTCCAAGGAAAAAACGGTTGCCCATTTCATTTCGGCCAGTTACCGTTTTTGCCTTGGGCCGAGAGCCACTACCGCCGTGTTGACAATGTCACGGGGCGCAAACCGGCGGCATCGGGCGCCTTTTTTCGACAAGTCGTGAAGGTTTGAACCGCGAAGGATAATCCCTTGCCGCAACAGGAGCACGACAGCACGATTCCGCGGGAACTTCGCCTGACCGCGGTCGGGCGAATCGTGGCCGGCATCGTGCACGACGCCAACAATGCTCTTGCGGTCGCCGTTTGGAATCTCGAACGCGCGAGCCGGTCGCTTCCCGCGAACGGCAAGGAAGCGGAAAGCGCCAACACCGCGATCGCGTCGACGATGAAGGCCGCGGCGCTGCTGCAGCGCGTGCTCGAATATGCCGGCCATGCGAGCTACGACCCGAGTTTGGTGAATTTGGACGAGATGCTGTCCCGACTATTCGTCGAGGCGGCGGCGACAGTCGAAGGCGACATCAATGTCGACTGTCAGATCGGCGGCGGGGTCGGCCCGGTGATGCTCGATGAAACGCTGCTGGAACTCGGGTTGCTCGACCTGGTCGCGGCGCTGTCGCGCCATATGGCGAAGGATGGTTCGATTATCCTGAAAGCCGCAAATCTTTCAGGGCAGGAGGGACCTCCACCCGAGGCGGCGGGCGCTAACATTCTGCTATCGATGGTGTGTACCGGTCTCGAGTTGGAGCATCTGCCACCGCTGCAATCGACTGTGCTGCAACATTTCGCCAGGCTTGCGGGTGGCGGTTTGACGCTGATGACCGGTCCCGGCGATCGCTGCGAAATCCGGCTTTACCTGCCGCGAGCGGTCGCGTCGTCGGCCGACGGCGACGTATTCGTCTAAATTTGTTTAGAGCGCGTCCACCGGGGAGAACGGGGGAAAGAGCTTAGACTGTACGCGCCTCCAGGGGGCTCTCGCTGTGATCATCGGCCGGGCCATTGGGTCGGTGGTTCATCAGATTCCCTGCCAATAGCTTAGAGTTAGCCGGGAATTGCGGCCGGCGTTGCTACCGCTTACGTCGTCCAGATTTCGCAATGTCGTGAGGTGTCGGTGGGGCGACCTCTTCGAGGGGGAGGCGCTCCGCCTTGAAACCGAGAGCCAAATCGGTGACAGCGCCCGCAAGCATCAATGCCGCCGCGATGCCGTAACCGAGCACGATTTGTCCGCGATCGCCCGACTGGATTATTCGGCCGAAGAAGAACGGCGCCGCGACGCCACCCAACAAGGTGCCGACGCAATAGAACAACGCGATTGCGCCGGCGCGGATTTCCATCGGGAAACCCTCCGCCACCCGCAAATACGCGCCGCTGGCTCCGGCGGATGCGAAGATGAAGATGATCGTCCACGCGATCGTTTGGGTTGTGGCATTGAGCTCGCCACGGCCGAACAGCCACGCGGTAACGAACATCAGCGCGCTCGCCAGAGCATATGTCGACGCGATCATGATCCGGCGGCCGATCGTGTCGAACATGCGGCCGAGCAGAAGCGGCCCGAGCAGATTGCCGATCGCGAGCGCGACGATGTAGAGCGGCGTCTCGCCGGCAGGTACGCCTAGATAATTGCTCAGGATCAGAGCATAGGTAAAAAAAATGGCGTTATAAAAGAACGCCTGCGTCGCAATCAGAACGACGTTTAGCAGCGCGCGTTTTCGGTAGCTGCCGAGTACGATATCCTTGACGCTGCCCCAATAGGCGGCAAGCGACTGCGCCGGAGCCGGGCCGTAGTCGTACCACGCCTCCGTGTCCGGCGCTGCGGCCGGCTGGTGAACGCGGGTTCGCGCCTCGATTCCCGCAACAACCGCTTCCGCCTCGGCGTAGCGCCCGTGGACTAGTAGCCAGCGCGGGCTTTCGGGGACATAACGGCGAAGATAGAGCGCGATCAGCGCCAGCGCCGCACCAACGATGAAGGCGAGACGCCAGCCAAGATCCGGCGCGAGCATGCCCGGCGCCAGCAGTGGCACGGTCACCAGCCCACCCAGCGCCGCGCCGGCCCAGTAGGTGCTGGCGATGAACAGGTGGATGCGGCCGCGCAGACGCGCCGGCGTGAATTCGAGGATCGCCGAGCTGATCGCGGCGCCCTCGCCGCCGATGCCGATGCCGGTGAGCAGGCGGAACAAAGCGAAGCTCCATACATCCCACGACAGGCCCGTGGCCGCGGTCGCCAGCAGGTAGATGATGAGCGTGACGCGGAACAGCAGCCGGCGGCCAAGCCGGTCAGCCAATGCGCCGAACACCAGCGCGCCGACGATGTTGCCGATCAGATAGGCGCTCCCGGTCATGCCAATCTCGGCGGGCGTCAGATGCAAGCGCGCACTGCCCTGTAGCGCTGGCCCGAGCGAGCCAACCAGGGTGATTTCGAGCCCATCGAACAGCCACGCGCCGCCCAGCGCCGACAACAGACGCCAGTGGAATGGCCCCCATTCCAATCGATCGAGACGCGCCGGAATATTGGTTTTCATGAGGATATACCGGTCGATTTAACACATGCCGACAAGGAGGTGCGCGCTAATGCCGACCCGTCTGCTTGAAGTTCGGCAGCATGAACTTGAAAGTGGACCACCACCACCACGGACCTTCGTAAGGGTTGTCGGCCGACGGTTCGTTGGTCCAATAGTACGTGTTGACGGGCACGAACTGCGTGGTTCCGAACATCTGGATCGCCGGCATCTGTGCAACAAAATCCTTCAATAATTGTTTGCCGTATTCGACTTGCTGGGGGTCCTCGGGCAGGTGGTTGACGATGTTCGAAATGTCGGCGTCGGTCGTCTGGCTGCTGAACCGGTCGCGGTCGTAGTTCGATACCTTCGCCGTCCGGGCGGATATTGGACTTAGTCCAGTAAGCCAGTTCGTCGAACAGATCGCGCGCGATCGAACACGAGCCGGTCCAGTCGGGACCGGCCTCGAACTTGCCTTTGTCGAACACCTCGAAAAACCGGCTGTGATCGAGCGGCTGCGGTCTGACATCGATGCCGAATTCCTGCCATTGGGCGGTCACCGTTCGTCCCAGGTTTTCTTGCAATACCTCGAAACCGTCGGGAATATTCATGTGGATGATCCAGGGCGTCCACGGTGGTCTTGCCTTCGTTTGGTACCTGCCACCGCACGCCGACTTTCTTAAATCCGACGCTTTCGAGAAGGCGCGCGGCTTCCTCGGGATCGTGCCGCCACCAGCCGATGCCGAACAGCGTGCGCTGCAAAGTCCGGGTCCGACGGAATGCCCTTGACGCCCCGCTGTTGCAGCATGTTAGCCATCCGCGTCGCGAACCCGGAATCGAACGGTTTGTAGCCGTCGGCCAGCGCGAAATTGCCAAGCCATTGTCGCAGTGGGTCGTAGTGAAGGCCGGACAGAACCGCGATTGGCGAGGCCGCCAGCGGCGCGACCCGCAACGCACCTAACAGGGTGTCCATGCTGGCCCTGTCGATATCGATCGCCAGCGCCAGCGCCCACCGCACCTGCCATTGGTTGTAGGGATAATCTTGGTCGTTGAAATGAATGCCTTTGTCGCACGGATCGTCCATGGTGCCGCCGGGAAAGCCGTCGGACCAGCCTTTGACGTAGGGAACTCTTGGCTTTGAGCTCGTCGTACGCCATCTTTGACAGCGGCATCGCGATATCGAGGTCGTTGCGTAACATTGCCGCCACGCGCTCCTGCTCGGAACCGTAGCTGCGATAGAGCACGTAGCGCGGCTCCGGCCGGCCAATATACATCATGCCCACGTCAGACCGCGCCCAGTTCGCACGCCGCTCCCACAACACCCAGTTGCCGTGGGGATCGGCACGTTTGAGCGTATAAGGACCGGTCACCACGGGGTTGGAGTTGGCGAAATGGGTCGGGTCCTTGTCATGCCAGATATGGTCCGGAACGATCCAGAAATTCGTCCCCGCGATCATGACGCCAAGCAGCTCCTGCAAATGCGGGCTGCGCGTCTTGGCGTCGATCTGCACGGTGACATTGTCCACCTTCCGCACGTCCATATCCTTGAGAATGCTGCCCGCGGCAAAGTGGTTGCGCAGCATGTTCAGCGTGTCGACCACGTCGTCCGCGGTGAACGGCGCGCCGTCGCTCCATTCCACGCCCTGCCGGATCTTGAATTGGAATTTGGTGTATTTGGGAGGATCGAGCGGCGTGAGAGGCGTCGCGGCAAGGGCCGGGAATTGTTCGCCCTTTCTGGTGTTGATCTCCCATTAGCGCGCCCAAGCCAAGCTGCTTGAGACCTTGCACAATGTCCACGCCCTCGAGAAACGGATTGAGCTGGTTGGGCTTGGGGATCGACGGGTAAAGCCCGTCGATGATCAGCGTGTCCTCACGCGGCGTTCCGGCGTCGGTCTCGCCCGCCCGCGCACCCACGATCGCGGACAGCAGCAACAATGTCGCCGCGCCGATCGCCGCTTTCGCCATCCGCCGTTCCCTCGATGCCGTCCGTGCTGTCAACCCAGCATGCGCCGATAGAGCGCGACATAGTCCCGCGCCATGCGCGAGGCCGTGAAGCGGCGCTCGAAGGTATTGCGGACCGCCGCGCGGTCAAGTGAGCCGACACGGCGACAAGCCTCGACCGCTTCATCCACAAACTCCACGATCAGGCCCGACACGCCGTGTTACCATCACTTCGCCAACGGAGCCACGACGGAACACCACTGCCGGCGTGCCGCATGAAAAGGCCTCGATCATCACTAGGCCGAACGGTTCCGGCATGTCGATCGGATTGAGCAGCGCGAGCGCGTCGCCGAGGAAGGTCGCCTTCTGCTTTTCGTCGATCTCGCCGATATACTCGACGTGCGGATTTGCGGCGATCATCGGCTTGACCAATTCGTCATAGTAGCTCTGATCAACCCGGTCGACCTTGGCCGCGATTTTCAGCGGCACGCCAGCGCGATTCGAAATTTCGATCGCGCGATCGGGGCGCTTTTCGGGACAGATACGACCGAGGAAAGCGAGATACCCGCCGCGCGCCTTCGGGCTATAGGGCAGCAGAATTCTCCGGCAGGCCGTCAATGATCGTGGCAACGTAATTCAGGTCCAGCAGCGGGCCGCGCTGCGCGTTCGAAATCGATACGACCTGACTATCGTTGAAAAACTTGAAGAAGGGCACGAGGTCGGGAAAGTCGAGGCGCCCGTGCAGCGTGGTGACCGCCTTCTTCCCGATCTGGCGGCATAGCGGATAGTGCAGCAAGTCGGTGTGGAAATGGATGATGTCGAACCGGCTCGCGTGCTCGCGCACCTGCTCCATCTGAATAATCAGATGCGGCAAGTAATCCTTGACCGCCGCGTCGAGGCGCAGGGCCTTGTCGCAGCACGCGATCAGCTTCGGCCTTCGTCTCGAAATCGCCGCTGGCGAACAGGGTCACGTCGTGCCCGTCGGCCACAAGCTGCTCGGTGAGAAACGAGACGATGCGCTCGGTCCCGCCGTACATGTGGGGCGGGACACGCTCGATGGGTGGCGAAACCTGGGCGATTTTCATTTCGATCCACGTTGACGAATGTTTTGTTAGCTACCCGCCAGCCGGTCCGGTGCGGCTCTGTCGGCCGGCGGCATGGGCGCCTGGCGCCGCAGAAAAACTCGGTGGCGCTGTCGGCGCGTTGCCGGGGCATCGCCCATCGACATCGGGCGCGACTACCGAAATTGCGGTCAGTGGACATTTCGGTAACTTGAAGCCCGTACTCGTCCCGCAGAGATTGGGTGAGGCAGCGGCCGAGCGCCGGCCTCACGATCCTGACCAAATCGCCGACATTCGTAAAGTAAGGCCACAAGCGGGTGGTGGTGTCGTCAGACGCCGTGACGATCCATCGATCATGCGGGCCGAACCCGGCGAACGCGACGCCGCCGCGATGCCCGATCAGGACGACCGACGTCGGCTCGCCGCCGCGAAGGTCCCAAACCCGCGCGGTGCTGTCGTCCGACGCGGTGACGACGACGCGGCCGGTACTGTCGAACGATGCCGTCCGGACCACGTTGACGTGACCGGTGAGAACGATCGGCGGTCCCCGGTTGCAGCGACACGTCCCAGACGCGCGCGGTATTGTCCTCGGATGCGGTCACCACGCGGCGACCGTCGGGACTGAACTCGGCGTCGAGGACCGCTCGCCGGTGGCCGTCGAGCGACACCGACGTCGGCGCGGCGCCGGAAATATCCCAGAGGCGCGCAGTCCCATCGTCGGAGGCCGTGACCACGTGCGTGCCGTCCTTGTCGAAGCGCGCGGTGCGCACCTTGCCGGTATGACCCGTTAGGACATTCGGCTTGGCGCTGGGATCGGCGGCGGTCAGATCCCACACAATCGCGGTCTTGTCTTCCGATCCTGTCACCACGTGCTTGCCGTCGCGGCTGAACGACGCCGAGACCAGACCGCCCTTATGGCCGACCAGCTCGATAGAGGGTTGGCCAGCGGCCGCCCAGTTCCAGACGCGCGCGGTCTTGTCCATTGAGGAGGTCAGGACGCGGCTGCCGTCGGGGCTAAACGAGACCGCGGTCACGTTCTGGGTGTGACCTTCCAACAAGACGGATTTCGGCGGGTTGACCGTCATATCCCAAACTCGTGCTGTACTGTCCGCGGAACCGGTAACGACATGGCCGTCTGGGCTGAACGCGGCAGACAGGACCGGGCCGCGATGGCCCTTGAGGACAACGGCGACCGGTTGGCTTCCCGACAAGTCCCATACGAGCGCCGTCTCATCGTCCGATGCCGTCACCAATTTCTTGCCCGCGGCGTCGAATGCCGCCGCCAATACCCAGCTCGTATGGCCGCTCAACAGGATCGAGGTGGGGCGATCGTCCGACACGTTCCAGACGCGCGCCGTGGTGTCCTCGGACGCAGTGACGACGCGATGGCCGTCGGGACTAAACGCAACCGACAAAACCCAGTTGCCGTGACCGCTGAGCCGCAACGGCGTCGGCCGGTCCTGCGTCAGATCCCATACCGCGGCGGTTCCGTCATGCGACGCCGTGGCGGCGCGCCGTCCATCGGGGCTGAAGACGGCGGCGACCACGTCCTGCTCGTGTCCCGCGAGGACGATGGATTTCACGGGATTGGTCGACAAATCCGAAACTCGTGCGGTGCCGTCCATCGATGCGGTGATGGCGCGGCGTCCCATTGGGACTGAAGCTCGCGGAAAGTACGTCCTGCGTGTGGCCCGACAACACGATGGAAGCCGGCTGCGGACCCGAAAGAGTACCAGAACTCGCGCCGTGCCGTCCCGGGACGCCGTTATCAGGCGGCCATCCTTGCTGAAGGCCACAGACAAGACGGCGTCGGTATGGCCGATCAGATCGATTGGTTGATCATGGCTAGCAGACAAATTCCATACCCGAACGTTCTTGCCCGTCGACACCGCCGCCACGCGCCGCCCGTCCGGGCTAAAGGCGGCGGCGAGGACACTTCCCTGGTGCCAGGGCAGCACAGTCGAGGTCGGCTGCGGACCGGAGATATCCCAAACGCGGGCGGTCTGGTCGATGGACGTAGTCACGACGCGGCGGCCGTCGGGACTGAATGCCGCGAATAGCACCAAAATCGGTATGTCCCTTCAGTTCGCGCGAGGTAGGCGGTGTCGTGGAAAGGTCCCAGACGCGGGCCGTGCCGTCGAGCGAGGCGGTTACCACGTGATTGCCGTCGCGGTCGAACGCGGCGCCGTAAACCGCCTCGCGGTGGCCCGCGAGCACGATCGCGGTGGGATGAGGCCGCGACACGTCCCATACGCGCGCGGTGCCGTCCGCCGCCGCCGTTACGACATGACGCCCGTCGGGACTGAACTGGGCGGTGTAAACGGCCTTGGTATGACCGGCGAGCGTGGTCTCGCGATTGTTGAGCCAGGCCTGGTAAAGCGATGCGGCGGCCGCCGGGGAGTGCATGCCCTCGCCGCCGTCGGGGCCGAGGGCCTCGAGCGCGATAAGCATGGCCGTCGTCTGGTCGCCCGAGGAGCCGGCTTGATCCGCCACCACGGACATGGCGTGCGACTGTTGAACCAAGGCCTGGTTGCGCTCGCGCTCGGCGTACCAACCTAATGCTGCGGCCGTTACAAGGGCGACCGCCAGAGCGCGCCCGCGACGCCAGCGATGCGCCGTAGGTTGCGACGGGCATCGGTCGCTCTTTCCCGTTGTCGTTCAGCCTCGGCTTGTTGCGCCTCGGCCTCCATTCGCTGCCGCTCGGCCTCGGCGCGCTGCACTCCGGCTTCGGCGCGCAAAGCTCAGCTTCCGCCCGCTGCAATTCGAGTTCGAGACGCTGCCGCTCCGCCTCGCGTTCGATCGCTCACGCTTGATCTCTTCCTCGGCTTCGACGCGGAGCCGCTCGTCGTCCACCAGTTTCTTCTGCCGCCGTTCCTCCGCCCTCTCTGACGCTTTGATATAGGCTGCGAGCTCCATCGTCAGTTCGCCGGCGCGGCGCCCGGCATAGTCGAGCGCTTCCGACAACGGGAAACCCGGCGGCAAGAGGCGCCGGTCGCACTGGGCCGGATCTGCCTCGCGCCATTTCTTCTCGTCCTGCTCCAGACGCGCGCGCAACAGCAGATCGGGACTGTCTTGCTGAATCTGGTCGCGCGCCACCGGCCAATGCGTCAGCAGCGCCTCGTGCGCGACGCGCACGCATGTGCCGCTGTCGTCGGTCACCAACAGGCGGGCGTGCTTGGCGCGGAACGCCTGGATCAGGCGCCGCTGCGGCGAGCCGGTCGGGAAACGTGCGAGCGGCACGTCGCGCGCAGTCACCGCGCCGTCGGCGCCTTGCGCGACGCTGACCAATTCCCGCAGCAGGCTGGGCAGCGCGTCGTGTTCCGCCTGCGGCAGCGAGGCCAACACCGCGTCGGCGCGGCTGCCGATCGCACCTTCGAGCTCGCCCATCGCGCGATAGGCGCTCCAGGTCAGCGTTCGTTTGTTCCTTGCTCGCCTTACTCGCCTGCCAAAGCTGATCAAGCGTGAATTGCAGCAAGGGCAAGGCACCGGCCTGCCGTGCGCCGGCCGCCGCCGCGTGCAGGGCGTCGTCCAACCAGTTGCCGGTGGCCGGATCGATGTCGAAGCGCAGCCCAGCCTGATGCGCGGGCTGGCGGATGATCTGTCCGATCTCCGCGCCGTTGGGCGGCAGCAACAGATATTTGGCGTCGCCGCCACAAAGCTCGGCCAGCGCCAATACGGTCGCGAGACTATCGGCGAAGTCGGAGCGCATCGTCGCGATGACCCAGACCGCACCGCTGGCGGCGAGCGCGCTCAACGCGACTGCGAACTGCTCGCGCCGCTTCGGGCCTAGGGTCTCATTGGTGAACAGTTCCTCCAACTGGTCGACAAACACGAGCAGCCGCCCTTGCGCCAACTGGTTAGCGGCGGCTCGGCGGCGCGCCCTGCGGCCGCGAGACCCTGCTGCACTCCCAGTTTGTATGGCTCGGGGATTCGGCGAGCTGCTTCGCCAGCAATTCGGCGTCGTAGAGCAGAGGCTCCAGCTCGGGGAGGGCCGCGACGATGGCCCCCGCCAGCGCGCGTACCGGATCGTCCGGGACGTCCGACGGCCGCATCAGCGCGACACGGCACAGCGCCACATCGGCGACCATCCCGGGCAGTTTCAGGTCCGGGATCAACCCCGCGCGTACCAGCGAGGACTTGCCGGAGCCGCTGGCGCCGATGACCAGCACAAAGCCCATCCCGCGCGCCGCCCGCTGTGCCAGCCGCTCACGTAATTCGGCCCGAGCGCGGGTGCGGCCGAAGAAGACTTGCGCATGATCTGCCTCGAACCGTTCCAAGCCGCGATACGGGCTACCCTGGTGCCAGATTACCGCCGGCGCGTAGGTATCCGCTCGCCGCCGGGAAGACGCAGGCGCAACAGATCCCGCAGGTTGTTTTCGAGCAGGGTCTCGAACGCGCTGATATCGGTGAAGGTATGGTAGGCGGCGGTCGACCCCGTGCCGTCTTCCCGATGGAACCAGCGCCGGACGAAGTCACGCGCCGACTGCCGTTGTAGCAGCTGTTCCTGAACCGCATCCCAATGATCGAGGTCGAGCTCTTGGCGCGGAGCGGCAACCTTATGATAGAACAGCACGCGCGGGCGGTCGTTCGCGCGCGCCGAGACCATCGCCTCCTCGAATTCCCATTCCGTGCCGGTGACCGGACGCCTGCCGGAGACCGCACCCGAAAATTGATCTTCCGGCAGCGGAACGCCCAGCCGCAGCCACATGATCACGACCACGATTTCGCTTTCCGAGGGACGCGGAATGTTGCTCGGTCCTTGAAAATGCTCGCTTGCGACCAGCGGCCGTCGTTCCCACACTACGGGGGTAGCACGGAAGTGGTGGGCGAACTCTCGGTCGAGCCGTTCGATCACCCGCGCCGCGATCAGGCGCTCGGGTCGCACATCGCTCGGAGACGAAATGAAGACGCTGAACATTGCAGATCAGTTGAGGCCCCCGGTCGCGGAAATAACGCTCTTATTCGCCATGTTGTCCAGTACGGGCAGGCCGTTTTCGTGCCGGCCGGGCGCCGCCGGCAGCGGGGCGCGTTAATTGTCCGCCGCGCCCACCGATGCGAACGATCCGGCGCCCGAGGCATTCGCCGTCTCTACGACGGTCTCGCTTCAGGATCAGGGGCTGAACGTCCTGAAGAGCGGCGACACGTTCGCCGTGTTCGACCGCGGCGGCGACATCGTCGCCGTACCGGGCGGCGCCCTCGGCATTTATCATTGGGACACGCGTCACCTGTCGCGGCTCGACCTGATCCTCGGGGGCGCGCCCCTGCAACTGCTCGGTGCGGCGCCCAACGCCGATAACCTGCTGCTGATTTCCGACATGGCCAATCCGGCGATCCGCGACCTCGACGGCGCTGAGGTCGCGCGCGGTGTCATCCATCTGCGGCGCTCCCTGTTCCTGACCGATGGCGGATGCCATACCCGGTTGGCTTGGCGGAATTTCGACCGAACGCGCCACCGGCTGCGGCTCGAGCTGCATGTCGATGCCGACTTCGTCGACCAGTTCGAGGTGCGCGGCATGACACGCGCGCGTCGCGGCGACATGCTGGCGTCCGAGGCGACCCGCGACAGCCTCACCTTGTCATATCGCGGGCTCGACGGCGCGGTACGCGTCACGCGGGTCGGTTTCGCGCCGGCACCCCGCATGCTCGACGCCAACCGGGCGGTCTTCGAGCTCGATCTAGCGCCGCAAGGGCTCGCGACGATTTTTGTGGAGGCGGCGTTCACGTCCAACGATGGAGCTGCAGCAGGGCAAAATCCTAGCTCGGCGTTTCGCGCGGCGTATGTCGGAGCGAAGCGGCGGCTCCGTGCCGATACGGTGCGCGCCGCGAAGATTTCTTCTTCCAGCGAGACATTCAACAGGACACTGCGGCGCGCTGCCGGCGACCTGGTGATGCTTGTCACCGACAAGCCGACGGGTCCTTACCCCTATGCCGGCATTCCGTGGTTTAGCACCGCGTTCGGCCGGGACGCGCTGATCACGGCGCTGCTGACGCTGGCGGTCGATCCGGCGATCGCTTCCGGCGTGCTCCGCTATCTGGCGCAGGAACAAGCGACGACCTTCGACCCCGACACTGAGGCGGAGCCCGGCAAGGTCCTGCACGAAATCCGCCGAGGCGAGATGGCCGTACTGCGCGAAGTGCCGTTCGGCCGCTATTACGGCAGCGTCGACGCCACGCCGCTGTTTGTGATGCTGGCCGGCGCTTATCTAGATCGCACGGGCGACATCGCGACGCTGCGCGCGATATGGCCACAGCTCGATCTTGCCCTGGCCTGGATGGACCGCCGCGCCGATGCGGATGGTTTCGTTCGTTACGTGCGAAGCACCAACGAAGGAATGTCCAACCAGGGTTGGAAGGACAGTTACGATTCCGTCTCACATGCCGACGGCACGCTGGCGCGTGGCGCCATTGCGCTGTGCGAGGTCCAGGCCTATGTCTTCGCGGCGCGTCTCGCCGGCGCCGCGGTCGCGCGGCAGCTCGGCCTCGAGCCGCAGGCGCGGACGCTCGAAGTCAAGGCTCGCGATTTGCGTCAAGCCTTCGAAGACCGGTTCTGGAGCGAACCTCTCGGTACCTTTGTCCTGGCGCTCGACGGCGACGACCGACCCTGCGCGGTCCGCGCCTCAAACGCCGGCCATGTGCTGATGACGGGCATCGCCGCAGAGGACCGCGCCCACCGGGTCGCGGCGGGCTTGATGGGCTCCGCCTTTTTCAGCGGCTGGGGCATCCGCACGATGGCGGAGGGGGAAGCACGGTACAATCCGATATCCTATCAGAACGGGTCGGTCTGGCCGCACGACAATGCGCTGATCGCGCTCGGCATGGCGCGAATCGGCCTCCGTCAGCATGCAACGAAGTTGCTGGAGAGTATGCATGCCGCGGCTAGCACGTTTGATTTGCAGCGCATGCCAGAATTATTCTGTGGGTTTCCGCGCCGCGGCAGCGTTGGGCCGACGCCTTTTCCGGTAGCGTGCGCGCCGCAAGCGTGGTCCGCGGCCGCGATTCCTGCTTTGGTAGGGGCGTGCCTTGGCCTGAGCTTCGATCCTCCGGCGCGTACTGTGAGATTTGTCGATCCTCATCTTCCATCGTTTCTCGAGGGCATCACGCTGCGGAATCTATCCTTGCGCGATGCAAGAATCAGCGTCCGGGTCGTTCAATCTCTTGGGAAAGCCTCGGTGAGTGTCATCGATTGGGAGGGCGATATCGACGTTGTGAGTGAGTAAAGGCCATATCAGCGGCTTCGTGGACATTGCGAACGCGTGCGCCACCCTCTATCTGCCGACGGAAATCTTCGGTTTCGACATCCGGCCGAGCGCGGCGGGGCCGCCAAATATATCAAGGGCGATGTCGACGTCGTCTTGTCGCCGGATAAGTGAGAACTCCGGCGATGCCCCGGTACAGGTTCGGCGCTCCGCACCGATGCCCGTCATGCGACGAGCCGGCACCGCGAAAGCTCTCGGTGCCGAACACGACGGCGATGGATGCAAGCCGCCGTCGGGCTTTCGCCGTCAACGAACAGAGCGCGCACGAACCCGGCGTCCGCTCCACCCATACCCATGGCCCCAATTGCGGCTGCGGGCGGTCGAACGCGACGGGACCGCAGACTCGATCCAAGCGACGACCTTGGATGTTGAGCCATTAAGCCGCGCCGCCGGCGCGTCAATCTATTGGCTCAGTCCAAGGTTCGATACTTTTAACGCAAATCGTCGATTGAACTGGAGCGGGCGAAGGGATTCGAACCCTCGACCCCAACCTTGGCAAGGTTGTGCTCTACCCCTGAGCTACGCCCGCGCCCCATTCCCAAGCGGTATTTCGCCCGCCGGAAGGCGCGCATCATACAAGCTTGAAATCCCTTTGCAATGGATCGACCGCTGGTCCGATCTCGTCGACTTCGAGATCGCGCCGATTCAGCCGGCGATGGAATTCTGGGCGAACCGGAAGGCCCGCGAAAGCGAAACCTGAAACCTAAGGCATCAACCGATAACCGCCGCCGTCGGTGATCAGGATCTCGGCTTTGGCCGGATTCTTTTCGATCTTCTGGCGCAACCGATAGACATGGGTTTCGAGTGTGTGGGTGGTGACGCCCGCGTTGTAGCCCCACACCTCGTTGAGAAGCGTGTCGCGACCGACGCTGCGCGCGCCGGCGCGATAGAGGAATTTGAGGATCGCGGTTTCCTTCTCGGTCAGCCTGATCTTGCGCTTGCCGCTTTCGTCGGTCAGAACCTTGGCGCTCGGCCGAAACGTGTATGGGCCGATGGTGAAAACCGCATCCTCCGACGCTTCGTGCTGTCGAAGCTGCGCGCGCAACCGAGCGAGCAGGACATCGAGCCGAAACGGCTTGGTGATATAGTCGTTGGCGCCGGCGTCGAGGCCGAGGATCGTGTCGGCGTCGCTGTCGGCGCCGGTCAGCATCAGCACCGGCGCCCGCACCCCGCCGCGGCGCAACAGCCGGCACAAAGCCCGACC
Organism: uncultured Alphaproteobacteria bacterium; assembly: GCA_963729845.1. Taxonomy (GTDB): domain Bacteria; phylum Pseudomonadota; class Alphaproteobacteria; order ATCC43930; family CGMCC-115725; genus JAATGI01. The sequence goes on along the minus strand of CAVSQC010000005.1, from coordinate 84,714 downwards.
GTCCATATCGGGCAGACCGACATCGAGCAACACCGCATCGAACCGCTGGGTCTTCGTCAGTTCCAGGGCCTTGGCCGCGGTCGACGCCTCGGAGACGGCGAATTCCTCATGTAATTCAAGTTGTTCCGCCAGGGCATGGCGCAACATATCGTCGTCGTCGACGATCAGAATCCGGTGACCATTACTCATGCCACCCCCAAGGCGCACTTATTGTTTTCGACCGTTATAGGTGCGCTGGCCCCGCCGCGTCCCCAAACCCGATCCCGCGGCTCAGCGTTCGACCGTAACGCCGCGCCAAAACGCGACGTAATCCTTGATCTGAGCGGCTGCCGCGGACGGTTTGGGATAGTACCACGCGGCGTCCTTGTTCTCGGCGCCGTCGACGGCAACGGTGTAATAGTGCGCCGTGCCTTTCCAGGCGCATTGCGTGGTCGTGGCGCTGTCCTTGAAGAAGCGCCGATCGACCGATTCCGGCGGAAAATAGACGTTGCCCTCGACGATTTCGAACGTGTCGCTCGACGCCAGAACCTGACCTTGCCACAGAGCCTTCGCCATGATGCCCTCGCCGCTGGTATGCTGATCATTCTAGGCCGCCGGGCGCGCGCGGCCAAGCGCCGGCAGCCGCGCGGCCGACCTTGCGTTGCCGCGGCGATGCGGCTAGCTTCGCCGCCTTCCGCGCCCGTAGCTCAACTGGATAGAGCACCAGACTACGGATCTGGGGGTTGGGAGTTCGAATCTCTCCGGGCGCGCCAATTATACTAGAATAAACAATAACTTAAATCTTAATGTGGTAAAATCACACTCGCGAGATGTAGTCCGGGGACACCGTCGGGGACACGAAACTAGCGAGTGCAAGGACCGTTCGCTCATTCAAATGGCTATGCGAGCCTTAGCAGGTGATCGTCTGAAAGTCTCCTATTGTACGGTAACGCAATGTCGTCTATATAGAGACTTGTCAGAGGTCCTCTCCATATGACCTATCCCGATGCGACTGCACCAGCCACGCCGGAACAGCGACCACGAATTGATCAAGCGACAATTGACGCTGGGTTCAGAAGTGTTTTCCAAATCCTTGATGCCTGGGTTTTGACGCCTGACCAAGCCAAATCCCTGCTCGGGCAACCGGCTCACTCGACTTTCTATAAGTGGAAAAGAGGTGAGGTGGGCTCGGTGCAGCACGATACCGTGCGGCGCGTCAGTTACATTCTCGGAATATATCAGGCGTTGCAAATTTTTTACCGCGATCCGGTCTTAGCGGACGGCTGGATCAAACGACCGAATGCGGCCTTCGGGGGCCGCAGCGCGCTCGACCGCATGACTGGCGGCGATATCGCTGATCTCGCGGTAGTGCGTGATTGCTTGGATAGCGCGCGTGGAGGATGGGCCTGACCCGTGGATTTCCCGGCTGTCTCCCGGATTGTATGGGAACGCACTTTTCGCATCATTCCGTCACGGTTTCCCCAATTCGACTTTTCGAGCGCGTAGGCGATCCCGCGGACTGGGAACGCCTATACGCCCTCGAAATTCTCACAAACTCCCGCCTCCGCGACGAGTGCGGAGAGATAAGCACCGTTCCTCCCGACCGGCGAGTTAGCGGCCCTGGGGCGAGCTGGGTAATGGCAGCCTTCACGCACATTAGGCGAGATGGTACCCGCTTTTCGGACGGCACGTTTGGAATTTACTACGCTGCGAACAGCCAAGCAGCCGCGATATCGGAAACCATGCACCACATGGCCAAGTTCTATGGTGCTACATCCGATCCGCCTCATCGCGAAGATATGCGTGTGCTGATTGGAGCGATTGACGCAGAATTGAACGACATCCGCGCCAATTCGAAATGGCTGCAGCATCACGATCCCGACGACTATACCGCGAGCCGCGCTCTGGGCTTAGCTCTCCGAGATGCCGGATCGAATGGTATCGCTTACGAGAGTGTCCGCCATGCCGGAAGCGAAAATATCGCAGCGTTTTGGCCGGATGTAGTCTCCATTCCCATTCAGGGTGATCATCTTCAGTATGAGTGGGACGGCCATCGCATTGCGCGATATTTTGACTACCCAGCAAGTAGATGGATCGTGGTCTGATCCCAAGTTTTTCGGTTGTCTTTTACAAGGGTTCGCGTTTGGTCCGGCCCAAACAAATTCGGAAGCGCCACCCACGGATCGCTGTATGCGGCCTGCTCGGAATTGACTTGGAATCAAGACGCGCCTGGGCATTGCTCTTCGCGAGGTCGCTTTCGGGGCTTGGGCCATTCGTTGCTCGATGGGCGATAGCGGCTAGATCGAGCGGCGGTTCAACGTTCTCCGATATGTACTGTACCGCCTGTGCCCTTCTTCTTTCCATGTCTTCTTCCCCCTTCGCTTCCTGTACCCAAGCTCCTACATCGAAGGTCCCTCTCCGCGCTAACATTGCCGCACTCGCTGCTGCCGCCGAATCAAACTCCTCGGACACAAAACTTTGGTGATCGGCACTTAAAGCGGCCCTCGCCGCGGACGACGCCGCCTCCCATGCCAGTTGTGCTTTCCATGTCGGGGCCTGTGCCGCCCTTGCCGCGAAAAGGTCCTTCGCCGCCCGCGCAGAACGATCTCCTCCACTTAACCATCGAGCGGCCCATGCGCAGAACGATTCATCGCAACAGACTTCCAGCGCGCACAGAATGGCAAACCGAACCCGTTGCTCGGGAGTGACGTTCGGCACTGGAACACGCCGTAAGGTGGTAAGGGTCAGACAACCGGTCCTAAGTTCACCGGTCCTAAGTTCATCGGTTTTTCTGATTTCCCCTTCCGCTTCCCATAGGTGCGGATTTGAGAAATCGACCCCCTCGTCGGCGTCGTGCAGTGGGGAAAGCAGTACGGCTAGCAGGGGGTCGGTGTAAACCAGGAACCAACCGGGATCGCATAGGTTGCCATACCCAGAGGCGGTGTGGCTGATGCCTTCTCCCCATTGCGTGCCGCCCGGCGTGCGGTCTCTGTCATCGGTTAGCTTGTAGAGCTTCGTCATTCAGACAAGATCAGACTGGTGTGAATCATCATGGCGGACTATCCCTTCCCGAAACGATCCAGCTTCAGTTCGCGCCTGCGCACATAGACTTTACGGCCTTGCAAATGTTCGACGCCCCTGAGACACCGCATACGCTCGCATTCACAAACTCGTTGATCGACAATCTTCCATAGAAATTGCCCTGCCGATCGACGATAACAGGCGGATCACTGGCGAATTCGTTGCAAGCCAATTTGGAGCTGAACTCGCTTTTGTAGGCGCCAAACGAATTCCAGACCCCAAAACCATTTGCCCAGCCATATTCAGACGAAGAGTTCCAAACGGAAGAGGAACTGTACTCGTTGCAGTTTAGGCAGCCCAGGAAAGCTCTATGGTCATTGCCGCCAAGCAGAAGCAATTCGGCAGCGTGGGCGGTGATCGGTGCGTTCAACCCGATTGCGAGCAAGAATACAGCGACCAAGTACCGGCGCATGGCGAGGCTCCCAAATAGAAAATCACGCCGGGCATTCTCCGGTTTATCCACTAAACTATGGTTAATTTGGGAAGCGCGATTTTTGGTCTGAATTTTTTACCTATCGTGAATCCCCGTCATTGCAATGCTTCTCCAATCAGCCACGAAGGGCTACCCCCCGGTGGTCGAGTAAAGGTTTTGGAAAAGATAGCTTCGGCCGTACGGGCCAACGAATGCTGACAATCCGCAAGCCGACCAATGATCGTCGTCGGTGATAGCTGATAGCGAAACGATAGACACAGATGACCAGCGTGCACGGGACGTGTCCCCTGACCTTGGCAACGCGCCGAAAGGTCAGGCAAACTGCCGCGAACCCGCTGAGTGGATGTCAGCGACCGCAATCGCGGTGGCAGCCATGTAATCACCATGCGAATTTGCATCGGTGGCCGGCGTCAGTAACCCTTCAACAACGAATTGCTTCCAAGGGCCGGATCGATCATCGAGCACACGGACGGACGCGATGGCGCTGGACCGCTGATAGCGGATCGACAATCCGACAATCCGCTAGCGCGTAGAAAGAATTCAACAGAATATCAATTACTTATGTCATATCATCCAGTCGATGTAACCCGTTCCTGCAATCGAAGTGTGGCTTGGTGCAAGCGGCACAGGCCACTGGATAAGTCTATTACTCATGTCCAATGCTGAAATCATCGTCATACTAATCGGCTTGGTCGTCGGTTATTGGGCCGTGTCAAAGTTGCTTGCGCGTCGCGCTGCGCCAAAAAAGGAAAATGCCCAGACGCACTCACGTCAAAACGATCACGCAGATAACCAAACAACCGCACCTAACACGCCACCAGTTTCGTGGTACGAGGTTCTGAATGTTCCTCCGAACGCTAGCATTGACGCAATTCGCCGGGCGTATAGGACCATCATCAGTCAATACCATCCCGACAAAGTGGCATCGTTGGGAACCGAACTGAGAGCGTTGGCCGAACAAAAATCGAAAGAGATCAATAACGCCTATAATCTTGCGATGCGGCTCCGAGGAGCTCAGCGGTGAATCCGCGTGTCCAGCCGCCGGTTCGCCTATATCGCCTTCGTGCCGACAGGTTCTTTCAGCCGGCTTCTATAGAGTGCTATTGTAGGTTGCTCACTAACCCCTATCTCGCTGCTCTCACAGAGTTCTTCGAGGTAAGGTTCCAGGCTGCGTTCGACCTTCGCGCGAGCGGCTTCACTACTACTAAACGCGTAGCCAATTGCATCAGCAGGCACGTGGATATATTCGAGAGAAATCTTCCGACAGATGTTTATGAAATATCCGGGGCATATGGCGCACTCCAAGACTAGCCACACCAATTTCGACGAGTTCATCCGCCAAATATGCTTTTGCGAGACAAGCAATATAATTAACAATATTACTGAAATGAAATGAACCGGCAAAACGAGGTGAAGTGCAAAGGAGAGGCTACGAAAATGAGTCGTTAACGGTCCAATGACGAAAAACATGACAAAAAGCATCGCGGATAAAACACTAAAATCACGCAATCTGTTTGTGGAAACGAACAACAACCTTCGCGTTCGCCGTTCGGCAACACGATCAAATGGATCCGCAGTCAGCCAGCGCATTTGAACGCCGGCGCACCACGGCAAAAGTGGGTTTAAGATAGTTACTGCTTTTCCTGCAATTCGGTATCGATAAAGCGGGAGAACCGTGGACCAACGTCCGCTCACACTTTGCAGCAATATTAAGTACCGCACATCTAATCGTTTGATGTTGTCCGCTAGGTAAAATAATCCACATACGACCCAAAAAGTTTGTTCGGGGATCGCAATATTCGATATGTAGTACATTACGCAGCATGTTTCTTTTTGGTAATATTCTTTACCAAGTTGCAAAAAAACGAGAAAACTGCTGCGAAACCAGCGAGTATTGAGACGCCTAAAATCTTAATCAGCGTAAATACGCCAGTTTTCGCTGCGACAGCAGCTGCACCGCCAACGATTAGCGCCGCAAGCCCATATTCGGCCACGCGATCACCTTGATGAAACTCTGCGTAGCTTTGACCTGGAACAAACTCAAATCCCAGCAGGGCCGAGCGAAAATTTTGGATATCGCGGTTCAGATTCACAGGATCGGACACAAGAATTGCACTCATGACACCGGATCGTCCAAGGATTCGGATGGTGTAATTGATCGTGGGATTGCCGGCATCATCGACGAGCTTTGTGCCCCATTCGAGGCGATGGGTTTGCGGATCGTAGTGCGGAACGACCGCCCACCCAACCAAGTGCAGTATTGGCAAATTTAAGCGTTTGCGCTCGGCAATTCCGTCCTCGTTTTGCTTTTTCAGTTTCGTTAGCAGCACGTCTGGGTCCAAAGTCTGATCGTCTCGCACATACCCGCTTGGATCGAATGCGAATATCGAAAACCATCCCAGCGATTTGGATGCCAGCGTATAATTATCGCTCCTGGGGGGATTCCCGTTCAATTCAAGGAAACGACTCGTGCTCGTCGCATCGAGGAATTCCCAATCGTTGCTGAGATTAATCCGTGCGATCGCCCCTATCGCGCCTATCGTTGGATAGGTCTGCCATGGCAGACGCTCGACTTCTTGGGCTAGATGGTTTTCTTGCGCGGCTGCCGATTGGTTCAATAGACCTATGAAGACAAAAAGAAATAGGGTTGAAATTGACTTCGCCATTTTGTGAGACGCAATGCGCATGGCAAGGCTCCGCGTAGAAAATCTCGACTGCTATCCTCCCACCGGTTGGTTGAGGCATGGTTAAAACTCCCCTGCGACATAGAATTTTTTCCGACGGAATTTTCTGCCCCTTACGGACGTGCCTACGTGCAACACTTCGTCGCGCCAAAAAGAAGGTATCCCCCCGGTGGCCGAGCAAGTTACCCTCCAAAGATAGCTTCATCTGGCCGGCAAACCGCAGGTCCTGGCCGGCGATCCACGGCTGGGCAAGATCGTTGGCGATGGGGCGTCGGGGGATGGCCCCAGATCATTCGCTTTGACGTGCGGCTTTCGTCACAGGCGCCAAACCGGCGGTAGCGGATTGCAAAAACCAAGGGGTACATGCATCAAGCCCGCACGAGGGATGCGCCAGAAACGCAACTGACGAGCGGGGTGGCACGGATTGTTCATCGGGGTTGCCCCCAAGGCTCACGCCACGCTTGCTCGCGAGTGGCCCGGAAAGTGGCGTTAGCATCGATCCAATCGACAATCATTCCTGCGCTTCGGTGCCGACGACTGGTAGCCGCCGGCTCATGTCGTAAATTTCCTCGCCATCAGCATGGGCCTCACGCTCGATATCGCGATCATTGATCGCCTTCAGGTTGGCGTAAAATTCTTCCAACTCACGCTGCTTAGTATCATCGGGAGGTACCGCATTGCAACTCATGATCGGGCCGTAGCCACGATCCACCAACTCACGTGCCGCGCCGAGGCGCACCTGTTCGGATCGCGCCGTCTGCGCGAGCTCTATCAGGACCCCGGTGCCGATCGCGGCCGCCGCCCCGAACGTCTTGCTAATCTCATTGCGGAGCACTGCCAGGATGCGTGGATCGTGGAGCAATTCGTAGGATCGACTTTTGGCCTGCTTGCGGTCGCCATTGCCGTAGCCGGCGGCCAGGGCTGCCTGAATCGCGCCGTCGCGCTGCGTGCCGCATTCGATGTAGGCCTGCACGAATTTGGCCTGTCGTTGGGTAAGGTCGGCGACAGTCACGTTTTCAAGGTAGGGGGTGAGATGATTGGACATTTGTTTTCTCCTTACGAGCAACGGTACGGGGGCACGGAACGGCACCTAGCGTGGGTGCCGTGACTACTGCAATGCTTTGTCAATCAGTCGGCAAGCATCCCCCCGGTAGTCGAGCAAGTAGCCCTCCGGTCTGGCGAGATTGCTTTGGGATCACGTCAACCTCGCGGCGACATGGCGCCGGGCGAGGCGACTATCAGCTGGTTGACGCGGCCCGCCAAACTGCCGGTAGCGGATCATCAATCCGCTGACGGCAGATGCAATAGTTATTGCAATCCAATTACTTGCCGAGTTCACGCACCCGATGTAACCCATTGTTGCAACCGAAGTCAGCGCCGGGCGCCAACTTTTTCTTAACCCCGGACGGAATAGTGGAAATCAAGGAAAGCACAGCATCGTGAAAACACTGGTAACGTGGCTATCGTTCGTACTGTTCGGCGGTTTGGCGGGGATAGCCTGGTTTATCGCCATGATGGCGACGATCGCTGATGCGGACACAGCGGCCGTTCCGGCGGTCATCGGCGCGGGTTTGATTTGGTTGGCGACGCCGCTGGTTGCTTGGCTAATCGTGAAACGGCAACGCGCATGATGATGTTCCAGGTCTTCGTCATCTGGATGACATCTGTCTAACCTCGTGCAATCGCAGCCGCGTCATTCCTCTGATTCGGCATCGATAATTGATGGCGACTTAGCGTCGTCCGTCTCCTCCGCGTGACTCTCGCCGGCGAGGGGCAGGCTGTTGAGGAAATCCTCAATGGACTGTTTCCTCGGGTCCGGCGGCGGCGCGTTGCGCGACATGACCGGACCGTAACCACGATCCACCAGCTCGCGGGCTGCCGATAGCCGGACATTTTCGGACCCGGCGGTCTGCGCGAGGTCAATCAGGACATTTACCCCTAGGGAGGCGGCAGCGGACAGTTTCTTGCTGATTTCGTCCCGCAGGACGGCGAGTACCTTACTGTCGTGCAAAAGATCGTATGCGCGACTCTTGGCCTGTGCGCGGTCGCCGTTGCCGTAACCGGCGGTGAGCGCAGCCTGGATCGCGCCATCGCGTTGGGTGCCGCACTCGATGTAAGTCTGGACGAACTTGGCCTGGCGCTCAGTCAGATCGCCGATGGTGACGGTGCCGTGGTAGGGGGCGAGGTGGTTGGCCATGTGATTTTCTCCTTACGAACAGCGATATAGGGGGCATCGGAGCGGCACCGGCGGGCGGACGTGACAACATACGGAATGGCAAGCAAGGCGGCGCAGGCGCATGCCGACCGGATTTCTCCGACTGCCCCAACTGCCCCTTGCGCGCGCGAGAGGTATCGAACAATGGCAAACGTGTAGTTGCCCCTCGAAAATTCTCAACTTGCTTCTGCCTTTCACGCGCGCAAGGGGCAGTTGGGGCAGTCGTCCACCAAACGGGGAATTCGTCGGCACTCGCGGCAGTCATGAGTTTTCCCCTTGCTCCGCGCCACGCTGTCGCCGCCGGTCTTCGCTCGCTTCCGCGATGCGCCGCCGGATATCGTCACGCCGCTGCCGTTCTTGCGCGGCGCGTTCGGCAAACCGATCGTGAACCAATGGATTGACCGACCATGAAGCCGAATCATGGCGGGTAGGCTCTTTCGGGCATACCCATCCCGCAAGGTCGAGCTTATCCATGGCGTCCATGATCTCTTTGTCCGCGTCGGCCTTCAGGTGCAGATTGTCCCGGAGGTCGCGGAGCGTCACGCGATCTATACCCTTGCGAGGATATAGCCGCCGATGCGCCGCATCGTGTCGATGACACCGCCCTTGGAGGAAAACCACTCGCCATAAAATTGAATCGCGGCGGGCAATAAGTACCGCCCGAACAGGGTGTGCACGCGCCGCGCCGTGTCCTCGGTAACGACTGTTGCGATTGCGGGGGACCTGCCATCGAAAGAATTGGTCTGTTCGATCGCGTGATAGGTCAACAACATGCGGGCAAACTGGCCGGGGAGTTTCCGCAGCCACGCTGCGAGTGCACCCGGCGTGGTCGGCAGATCACATAGCAAATCTACCGTTCTTTCCAGGTCCGTAAAGTATTGGGCAGCCTCGCCGCTCAACCTTATCGGCGAGATTGTAACCAGCTTCGGCAGCGTCGCTACGGTCTTGTGGTATCGATCGATCGCCGTTTGGTTTGGTGCTCTGTCGATACCGATGCCGGCGTTATCACCCGGCACCAGAAGAAAGCGTTGCAGAAAGCCGTCTTCCTCAAGCCCCGACTTGGCGATGATCTTTTGCATTCTACCCGGCTGAATCCCGCCGAGGATGGAAAATCCCCAATTCGGGACATGCACCGTTCCATCGACGGCGCGCCGGTCGATGCTATAGGGACCACCATTCCACGCCTCAAGATAGGCGGCGCGATCCTTGCCCTGACCGCTGGGCCGATAGGCGTCGAATGATTCGATCATGCCCGAAAGCTCGTCGCGGAAGACCAAAAGACCCTGCGGGTTGACCGCCAGAATATGCGCGAGCTGCTCTGCAGTGGAGTCGTTGACGATGTAGCGCTTCTCGACCGGCGCGGACAACTTGCCACCTCCGTCGATTATGATTTTCTTTTGCTCGCCGGTCAGATTGTCGTAACGCTCTTTTTCCGCGCGGTAATTCATCCTATCGATGTCTTCCATCTCCACCAGCGGCGCCTTCGCTGCACTCAGCGCCGGAGACTTTTTGATCCCGGACGGCGCAACGAGCGTAATCCATAGTCGCGCCGATTCCTGCCAGCCTGTATCGCGTTGGCGCGGCAAAATCTTGATCTCGTCGCTTATCGCCGCCGCGCACACGCCAAGGCACGGGAGTGCTACCGTCCCAAGGGTGATGCCCTTGCGCTCGGCCTCATCAGCGGCAAATGCTCCAATCGCGTCTGGCAGCATGTCGCGCGTCAATATCGGCTCCCGCGTGATTCCGTCACCAAAGATTTCGAACGGCTCCAGCCACGGCTCCAATTGCCCTTCGGCCGCGTCGCGAGCGTTGTCAGCCGTATTAGCCGCGTCCGCGCTGGCTTTGCCCGCGTGGCCCGGAGATGCTGTCTCTGACGCTCCTACGCGGGTTGCGGCCGATGCAAGTGCTGCCCTCCAGGCTGCCTCGCCGGCTGCGGTGGCATCGGTTTCGTTGTCGTCGTCCGAATAACCCGCTCCCCTCGCGTACATGACCAGCGTTCCGAAGCCTACGCCATCGGGCTTCGGTGGCATCGTATCGAGCACCGTATCGACTGCGGCAGGTCCACTGTAGTTCGTTGGAACGCCGCGCCCGAGGCGATCGAGGTCGCCGCATGACCATTCGTGCGCTACCTGGCGCAAATCGTCCTCATTGCCATCGGTTAGGGGTGTGTTCAGGATCGCCGCCACGCAATCGCGCCACTGGTTGCGGGGCGATCCTGGATCGATCCAGGCGAGCACGCCTCGAAGCGTCGCGAGCGGGACCGGGTCATGGTCGGCTGCATTTGCGGTCCCGCTCGGCTCAACGCGCGGTCGAACCGCTCGCGGCATGAGGTCGGCCGGTACGTTTGCCGGCTCCAAATCTGTCGCCGACTCGTACCATTCGTATCCGCTGCCCGGCGACGGCGCGATGACATACCCGCCATCGCCGCGCCAATCGAGACCGGGGCCGATGCCTCGACCGTCCGCACCGGTGGTGCAGCCGATACCTTCGGCCGGGTACCTAAAATATAGATGCTCACCGCCACTTGCCGTGCGTGCCGTCAACGTCGCGATCCGATCGGGATATCCGAGCTTCGCCAGACTTTCGAAGCCGTTGGCTTCGGCACGCTTAACGTCGATATCCAAAACGGCAATGCGGCTCGTTTCGCCGGTGGCCACGCCGACAAGATAATTGCCCGGCGAGAACCATCCGCCCCGCATCCACATGTTGCGGATTTTCGCGGGATCGGTAGTTGCGTCTTTCACGCCATGTCGCGTGATAGGTTGCTTGCGACGCTCGCCGTCCGCGTAGCACGGGAACACCGGCCAGCCGCGAGCGGCATAGCTCAAAGCCATGTCGAGAGACGAATGGCCAGACCTATCGTCATCGGACGAGCCGTTAGTGTCGCTAGAAATATTGACCGCTCGGTCAGGATCATCTTGACCGTCGGCAGTCGAATGAACATCTACCATGCGCGTAATTCTTCAAGTGCGGGCCAATCCGCTGGTCCCGCGATTGAATCCTTTCGAAGGTTCGATGCCGCCGCGTTCCTGTTCATGAGCGCGGCGGTTTCTCGTTTATGGCTCTCGGTCATAAGCCGCCACCTTTGGAGCGTCGGGCACGCGGTTTGCTCGCGGCGTACCGCGCTTCAATCTCTTGAAGCTCAGCGCCGCTGACCTCGCGGCGCCGCTCGTCGAATAGCCAAAGCCTGCCAGCGCTACCGGGCGCTTCACGGTAGAACAAGGAGTCGATGCGCCGGCGGCTGATGCGCTCGCCGCTAGTCAGATTGACAATCTGGCCGGCACGAGGCCCGTCATTCACAATCGCGAACCCGCAATTGATTGCCTCAATCAACCGCGTGCGTTCGTCGTGGCGCTCTTGATGCCATGCCTCGCGCCGTTCATCGCTTGCCGTCACCCACGTGAAATCCAGAATTGCGCGAACAGGCGCGGCACATGCTTGGCCTCGCGCTCCGCATTGAGCGGATGCCCCCCGAGCCGATACGTCCCAGTCATGGCGACGCGCTTTCGGCAACTTTGCCGCTCGCGTTGGGCGGTCCAGCGCGGCGCTCGATCCAGTCCGTCACATCCGAAACCCGGAACCGAACGGCGGAGCCGATATCGCCGGTCCGCAACGGCTTGGGAAATGATCCGGCGCGAACAAGGCGCATGACGCTACTCGGGTGCAAGCCGAGAATCTCAGCCACGGCACCCTTTGACAAAAGCTTCTCGGGAATCATTGGCGATACTCCACGTTGGTTTCGTGGAGACACACTTGGTCTCGGCTACTCAGCCCTCAAATATTTCGGAATATGTGGCAGGCGAAATTATTTGCGCGTGGTGCGCCGCATATTGTCTAATGCGGCCATAATGCACTTTTTGCCGCGTCGGATTTCCGCCTCAGAATGTCCGCGCGCCCGCCACCCCGCCACGACGTAATCTACAAGGGCCTTGGCGCCTGGCGACGCGGTTCCGCGAATGCCAGGCTTTCCGACCTCGCGCTCCTTGCCCCTTTCTCCCTTCGCCAATATCCAATTTTTGAAGCGCTGTTGGTTGACGGGGTGCGTGTCCACGTGTTGGGCCAACTCCTTGATCCTTTGCCTCACAAACTCGATCCATGGCCCGGGCGGGCGCCCTGTAAGTCGCTGGGGAAACTCGTGTCCGCGCCATCCTCTCTTCGCTTCGGCACGAATTGCTCGCTCAATTTTGGACGGCGGCAGCAATCCACCATTCGGCCCGAAGAAGCTCCGCGCAACGAGTAAAGGCATGAACGCGAGCCGGATGTCATCCGCAGTTCGCGCCCCGGCCGACAACAACGAATGCCAACCCCACAACGTCACGAGCGCGTCGGAAACCTCTCGCGGGAAGGCTGCCAGCGCGGACAAAAGCTTCGGCGGCGTAACGACGGCCGGCAGCCGCGCTCCGGACAAGTCGGCGATATTTGGCAGCTCAATTCCAGCTTCCATATCAGGAACGGCAACAGCCGTGTGCCCCTCGGGAATACCAAATATGTTTGGGAGTACGATATTGCGTTCGAGCGCAGCTTTGCGGAGTTGGCTGTGGCTTTTCCACTGCGCTTTGATCTCACGGCTCTGCTGCATCCGTGACTCTGCCTCGGCTTCGGCGAACCGGCGTTCAATCTCGGCCTCAGTGAGTGGTACCGCGGGCTTCGGCGCTTCGCTCATTCCGCCGCGCTCCGGCCTGGGAACGGCACTACTGTTGCCGGCGCACCATCGATGATATGGCACAACAGCCGCGCCAGGCGGTCGAGCGCGTCGCGCTTCTCATCCTCGTAGCTGTGCCTGTCGTATGTGCCCTCTACCCCGCCTATCTTATGATTGAGAACGCGCTCGGCATGATCGGGCCGGACCTTGGCCCGCGCCATCAGCGACCGCGCCGTGCGCCGAAGATCGTGCAGCCGCCAGTTCGGGAGCGACTTTGCCTCGGCCGGGTCATCGCCACGCGACCGCGCCGCCGCCTTAAGGCGCCGCAGGATGCGCTGGTCGAAATCGGCCTTGCTATGGCCCCAGTTCTTGAACTCGGCCCGACCTCCAATGCTGAACACCACGTCCTGGCCGTCAACGCGCGGCTGGTCCACGATGGTATCGAGTGCGACGCGCGATAGCGGAAGGTGAAGCGGCTCCCGGTTCTTGGTCAACTCGCCGGGCAGCGTCCATATGCCATCCGCGCCGATTTGCGAATGCCGCATCGCGGCGACTTCCCCCTTGCGGGCGCCCGTCAGCAACAGCGTGCGCACGATGCGGCCGAACGTCCCGGTCTTACCGGCGACATGCCACACCAGCCGAAGCTCGTCATCACTCAGCACGCGGTCGCGTGCGGTTTCCTCGGTCGGCGCCATACCGCGTACGATAGGCGACGTGAACTTGGTGCTGCGCTGAGTCTGATACCAACTCATCATCGCACTGAGCACCGCGAGCACACGGTTGGCGGCCACGGGCGTTGCGTCCGCGACCTCCGCCAGATAATCCACGATCTCATCGCGGGTGATGCTGTGAATAGTGCGCCCCATCCAGCGCGGCAAAAGCCGGGCATTGATGGTGCGTTCATATTCCGCATAGGTGCGCGGCTTCCAGCCTCGGGCGTTCTTCTTGAACGCGCTCCCAGTCGCGAGGAATGCCGCCGCAACTTGCTCGAAGGCGTGATGCTCGGCCTGCTCACGCTGGGCCGCACGTGCAGCCTCCTGGACGCGCTTCTCAGCGCGGGGGTCGATGCCCTGCCGGCATTGTCCGTCCACCTTCACAGCCCATTCCCGCGCGGCGGAGAGGTTGCTGATATGAGCGCGCTCTGCGTAGGTGATGCGCACCGGCTGAGCGTGGCCTTTGATCCGCACACGCACAGCAAAGCTCCGGTCGCCAGTTGCCGTGACCCTCAGCCATAGCGGCGATAGGTCGTCGCGGCGTTCGATCCGTCCGCTTTTCGGCGCTTTCATTTCCAGCACCGCCGGCGTGAAGCGCCCCCGCCTAGCGGGGGCACCCCGCACAGACAGCGCGCGCGGCCCCAGCTCTGGCACGGGCGCCCCTCCATCCAATTCGCTATCCATGATAGCCCTCCACCTGATCTGCCGCCGTCTCGCATGGCCGGGACACAAGTTACGCACAGAACACGCGGCTCAGCCGTGTGTGTCCCCAAAGAGGCATGTAGAGCGTTGCACAGTGAAAATCAAGGCGTAGTCTATGGTTAACGCGATTTGTGCTTAGAGATGTTTAGAGATGAATAGTAATGGAAAGCATTATTATAGAACTACGGATCTGGGGGTTGGGAGTTCGAATCTCTCCGGGCGCGCCAGTTTTCCCCTTTTTTGTCAGCTTTTGTCGTATTCCGCCGAGATGTCCTTGCCGGTGTAATCCGGCATGAGCGCGGTCGCGATCATGCTGACGACGGCGCAGGCCGCGATATAGGCCGCGATGGCGTAGCCCGAGTGATAGCGCGCGAACAGCCAGGTCGCGATCAGGGGTCCCGGCCCGCCGGCGATGATCGAGGCAAGCTGATAGCCGAGCGAGGCGCCGCTGTAGCGCAGGCGCGGCGTGAACGCCTCGGCGATCAGCGCCGCCTGCGGCCCGTATTGCATGTCGTGCGGAATGAGCGACAGCACCACGGCCAGGAACACCAGCACCGGCGCCGCCGTGTCCAACAGGCCGAAATAGACAAAGCCGAACACGCCGACGGTCAGCGCGCCGATCAGGTACATGCGCCGCCGGCCGATCAGATCGGAGATATGGCCGAACAGCGGGATGCTGATGAACGAGACCAGCGCCGCCGCCATCACGGCATAGAGCACGAGGCCGCGCGTGACATGCAGCGTGCCGGTGGCGTAGGCGAAGATGAAGGCGGTGAAGATATAGAACGGCGCCTGCTCCGACATGCGCACGAAGGCGGAGAGCGCGATCTCGCGCGGCTGCTTCTTAAACACCTCCAGAATCGGCGCGCGTTCGATCTTCCGCTCCGAGACCAGTTTGCGGAATACCGGCGTCTCGAGAATCCCGAGCCGCACCCACAGCCCGATGCCGATCAGCACGATGCTGAACAGGAACGGAATGCGCCAGCCCCAGGTGAGAAAGAAGGACTCGCTCGACCAGGCGCTGACCGCCGCCATCACCAGCGTCGAGATGAACAGGCCCGAGGGCACGCCGAATTGCGGCCAGGATGCCACCAGGCCGCGATTGCCCTGGCCGCGCGCCCATTCCATCGAGATCAGCACCGAGCCGCCCCATTCGCCGCCGACGCCGATGCCCTGGAACACGCGCAACACCGTCAGGATCACGGCGCCCCAGATGCCGATCGACGAATAATCCGGCACGAAGGCGATGAGGAAGGTGGCGATGCCCATGCACAACAGCGTCGCGATCAGCGTCGCCTTGCGGCCGATGCGGTCGCCGTAATGGCCGAAGATCGCGGCGCCGATCGGCCGCCCGACAAAGCCGATGAAATAGGTGCCGAAGGCCGCGAGGGTCGCGGTCACCGGGTCCTGATTCGGGAAATAGAGCTTGCCGAACACCAGCCCCGCCGCGGTGCCGTAGATGAAGAAATCGTACCATTCGATGGTGGTGCCGACCGTGGCGGCGATCACCGCCTTGCGCAATTCGCTGCTATGCTGGGCGTCGGTGAGCGGCGCGTTAGCCGTCGTCGCGGTCATGGTAAGCCTCCCCGGAACTATGTTTCTGGTTGAGGTCATCGTAGCGTCATGGAACCAATTCGGCCACTGGGACGCGACTGCCGCCGTCACCGAGGAAGGTTGCAAAAAGTTGATATTCGCGCCCATTTTCCGTCCCGGCCGGACCGATTATTGTTCCCTATTTGTTCTTACCATGTCTGTGTGGCGACGGCAAGGGAAATGACGGCGGAGCGGGATTACGCGGGGTTCATCCGCGCCAACACCGCGGTCGTGGCGCCGCCCTTGGTGCCGGAGATAAGGCTCCATCTCGCCACCGCGGTGACGCCGTTGTGGCACGCCACCGAGCAGACCCTGGAACAGAGCCAATTGCCGCCGCCTTACTGGGCTTTTGCTTGGCCGGGCGGGCAGGCGCTGGCGCGTTACGTGCTGGACCGGCCGGCGACGGTGCGCGGCCGGCGCGTGGTCGATATCGGCGCGGGTTCGGGGCTCGCCGCGATCGCAGCGGCGAAGGCCGGCGCGAGCCATGTAACCGCCAGCGAGATCGACCCGTTCGCGGCCGCCGCCATCGCCCTCAACGCCGCGCTCAACGGCGTCGCGGTGACGGTGGCGACCATCGACTTTTTGTCGGCCTTCGATCCACTCTCGGCGGCTTTTTCGGCACCGTTAGGCGACATCGACGCAACGTTATGTCTACTGATCGGGGACATGTGCTACGAGCGCCCGCTGGCGGACCGCCTGGTCGCGTTCCTGCGCCGCTGCGCCGCGCGCGGCGCCGAAGTGCTGCTCGGCGATCCGGGCCGCGCCTATCTCCCCCAAGACGGATTGGAATTGCTGACAATCAGCGACGTGCCGACCTCGCTCGACCTCGAGGACCGCACCGTCCGCGCCACCGCCGTCTACCGCTGGCGCGTCACCTGATCCGGTGGACGAACGCCGCGACCGCTTCGCCGATGGCGTGGGGGCTGTCTTCCTGGATAAAATGGGCGCCGGGGACGGTGATCTCGGTCTGGTTCGGCCACGCCCGGCACAACTCGCGGGGCCGCCCGGTCAGGATCGAGCCGGGGTCGGCGTTGAGGAACAGTTTGGGCAGGTCGCTCGCCGCCAGCCACGCGGCATAGTCCTCGACGATGCGCGTGACGTCGGCGGGTTCACCCTCGATGGGAATCTGGCGCGGCCACGTCAGGGTCGGCCGCCGGTCCTCGCCCGGGTTGGCGAAGGGCGCGCGATAGACCGCCATCTCCGCCTCGGCGAGGCCGCGCAGCACAGCGCCGGGCAGGACGCGCTCGACGAAAATGTTCTTGGTCAGCACCATCTCCTCGCCGCCGGCGGAGCGGAAGCCCTGGAACACGCGCCGCGCATTGTCGGGCCAGTCGGTCCAGCGCAGCGGCGTAACGATGGCCTCCATGTAGACGATGCCGGCGACGCGGTCGCGATGGCGGTTGGCCCAATGGAAGCCGAGCGCCGAGCCCCAATCGTGCAGCACCAGGACGATCCCGCCGCCGAGATCGAGCCGGTCCCACAGCGCGTCGAGATAATTCGCGTGCTCGGCGAAGCTATAGCGGCCGGGGCCGCTGTCGGGCAGCTTGTCGCTGTCGCCCATGCCGATCAGGTCGCACGCGACCAGCCGGCCGAGGCGGCGGCAATGCGGCATGACGTTGCGCCACAGATAGGACGAGGTCGGGTTGCCATGCTGGAACAATATGGCGTCGCCGGCGCCCTCGTCGATATAGGCCATGCGGCGGCCGAGCAATTCGGCGAATTTCTTTGCCGCGAACGGGGCGGCAGCGATGATTTCGTCTGGCATTGAAGCTTCCTCCGCCGAGCGGGGACGGACACGGCCCCCGACGGAATTCGGACTTTAACGCAATTCCGGCACCACCGGATCGCTCTCCCATCAATCTCGCGGCGGCGTCGGGAAGTGTTGAAGGAACCAGTCGCGCGCGAGCTCGACCACCTGTTCCAGCGTGCCGGGTTCCTCGAACAGATGTGTGGCGCCGGGGACGACCGCGATCCGGCGCTCGCATTTGAGCGCCGCGGCGGCCTCCCGGTTGAGCGCCAGCACCTCGGTGTCGCGGCCGCCGACGATGAGCAGGGTGGGCGCCTTGACGCGGGCGAGCGCCGTCCCCGCCAAATCCGGCCGGCCGCCGCGCGAGACGACCGCCGCGATGTCGGCTCCCTGGCGCGCCGCGGCCGCTACCAACGCGGCGGCCGCGCCGGTGCTAGCGCCGAACAGGCCGATCGGCAGCGTGCCGGTTCGGCGCTCGCGCCGCGCCCATGCGACCGCGTCGCCGAGCCGCGCCGCCAACAGCGGAATGTCGAAAACGTTGGCGCGATCGTCCGCCTCGTCCTCGGTCAGGAGGTCGAAGAGCAACGTCGCCAGCCCGGCTCCCTCCAATTCGCGCGCGACGAACCGGTTGCGAGGGCTCAAGCGGCTGCTGCCGCTGCCATGGGCGAAAATGACGATGCCGCGCGGCGCGCCCGCCGGCAGGCCAAAATGCCCGGGCAGACCGTGGGGTTCGATGCGAATCTGAACGACTGCCATAAGCAAAGTTTCGCTCATGCGCGGCGCCGCTCCTTGATACAGGTCAATTCGCCCATTTTATCGCCCCGCTAAGGTCGCACGGCAATTGAGAGGCGAGCCACCATGCAAGTACCTTTGCAAATTACCTTCCGCCACATGCCGCCTTCGCCGGCGGTCGAGGACCATATCCGCGAGCGCGTGGCGCGGTTGGAAAAGTTCTTTCCGGCGATCGTATCGTGCCACGTCTCGGTCGAATCGAGCGCGCACCGGCATCGGCACGGTAACCTCTATCACTTGAGCGTGGTGCTGACGGTTCCGAACCGCGAGATCGTGGTCAAACGCGACCCGTCCGAGCATCACGCGCATGAGGATATTCTCGTTGCCGTACGCGACGCGTTCGACGCGGTGCGCCGCCAGCTCGAGGACTATGCCCGAGAGCAGCGGCTCGACTCCAAGACCCACGCGACGCCGAGCCACGGCCGGGTTGCGAGCGTCTTTCCCGATTACGCCTTTATCCGCACGGCGGACGGCGACGAGGTCTATATGCACCGCAACGCCCTCACCGACGGCAAATTCGACGATCTGACCGTCGGCGACGAGGTGCGCTTTTTCAGCCACGAAGCCGAAGGGGAAAAGGGCCCCCAGGCAAGCTCGGTGCAAAAGATCGGCAAGCATCATCTGCCGCCGACCGAGAGCTGAGCGGCGTCCCGGCCCTGCGGCGCGCCGTCACCCTTTGATGCAGACGAGCGGCTCGAGCCGGGCGACCTTGCGCGCGAGCCCCGCGGCTTGCGCGGCCTCGACGACGGCGTCCGTGTCCTTGTAGGCGCCGGGCGCCTCCTCGGCGACGCCGCGGCTCGACGGGCTCTTGATGATGATGCCGCGCGCCGCCAGTTCGTCGACGACCTGGCGCCCGTGCCATTGCTTCAGCGCCTGGTGACGGCTCATCGCGCGGCCCGCGCCGTGGCAGGCGGAGGCGAAGGCGCGCTCGGGCTGCGCTCGCAGCTCCGACCATGATGGCCGAGCTACGTTCCCATGCTGCCGCCGATGAGGACCGGCTGGCCGACCGGCGCGAAGCGGGCGGCAGATCGGGATGCCGTGCCGAAGGCGCGCGTTGCGCCCTTGCGATGGACGAAGAGCTGGCGCCGCTTGCCCGGCGACCTCGTGCGATTCCTCCTTGCAGGTGTTGTGCGAGACATCGAACAGCAGATCGAGCCGGCGCGCTCGGGAAGAAATGCCCGAACACGCGCCGGGCCAGATGCGTGATGATCTGGCGATTGGCGAGCGCGCAATTGATCGCCGCGCGCATAGCGCCGAGATAGCGCTGGCCCAGCTCCGACGCGATCGGAGCGCAAGCGAGTTCGAGATCGGGCAGGCTGAGGCCGATGGCCCGGCGCCGCGATCACCATTTCGCGCAGGAACTCGGTGCCGATCTGGTGGCCGAGGCCGCGCGAGCCGCAATGGATGCTGACGACCATGTCGCCCGTCTTCAATCCGAAGCCGAGCGGCGACGGCCTCGTCGTGGATCGCCGTCACCTCTTGCACTTCGAGATAATGGTTGCCCGAGCCGAGCGTGCCCATCTTCGCGTGCTGGCGCTTCTTGGCCTGCGCGGAGACGGCATCGGGCCGCGCGCCCGCCATCGTCCCGCGCTCCTCGATGCGCTCGAGATCGTCGGCGCCGGCCATAGCCCTGCGCCAACGCCCAGCGCGGCGCCGCCCGCCAGCATCGCGTCCATCTCGCCGTCGTCGAGCGCGATCTTGCCCGTGCTGCCCAGCCCGGCGGGGATATTGCGGAAGAGGCTGTCGGCCAGATCGTGCTTCACCGGCTCGATGCTCGGCGCGCGTGAGGCCGGTGAGCAGCGTCCGCACGCCGCAGGAAATGTCGAAGCCGACCCCGCCGGCAGAAACCACGCCGCCCTCGTCGGGATCGAAGGCGGCGACGCCGCCGATCGGGAAGCCGTAGCCCCAATGCGCGTCCGGCATCGCATAGGCCGCGCCGACGATGCCGGGCAGGCAGGCGACATTGCGGATCTGCTCCAGCACTTTGTCGTCCATGTCGGCGAGCAGCGCCGCGTCGGCGAAGATCACCGCGGGGACGCGCATCGCGCCCGTGGCGGCAACCGCCATTCGCTTTCGGAGACGCTGTGACAAGCCGGAAATGTCCATCCTGCGCCTCCTCAGACATCGACGACGCACTGGGCGACCCAGGCGCCCTCTCCTGCGCTCCACCTTGAGCGCCGTGAACGTCGCCCCCTTCGGCTCGACGGCCGGCGCGTGCCGGGCGCGGTCGACCGGCTCGCCCCAGGCCCGGCCCTGCAGCCGGTCGCCCTCGATGCTCACCGCGAAGCGGCCGAACAGCATGCGTCGCAGCGCCATCTCGTAGATCAGGCGGTTGAGCCAGTCGTTCAGCAACAACAAGTCCGACGGCGCCGCGAATTCGAACGCGACCGCCGTCCGAGGTTCCACCGCGGCGGGATCGGTGACGAGCGCGGTCAACGCCAGCGCCGCTTGCGCGAAGGCTTCGGCCTTGCTTGCGCCGATGCCGCGGATGCCGATATCGGCGCCATGCGGGAAATGCTCGAACTGAGCGCTGACCATGCCCGGCGCTTCCCAAGACCCGCCGCTTAATGCGCGACCACTAACTCTGTACCGAAACCATCGCGACCAACTTGATCTGGATCAAGGTGGCGATGGGTCGAACGTAGGACAAAAAGCCATGAAGATCGCCGATTTTCCTCATTTTCGATCGAACCGTGATCAACTGGATATGCAATTCAATGAGACGCGTCGCGAAACGAGTGTGACGGGCCGGCTCGCCGCCGCGATCGTGCTCGGCCTGGTGCTTCTGCTGCTGTCCGCGATCATCAATATCGCCAAGGGTGCCGGCGCCGCGGGCTTGTCGCCGATCTGGATTTCGTGGGCCGTTACCGCCGCGATCGTCGTTGCCGTCGCCGTCGGCGCCGCGACCGTCCGCGCCGTGTGGGGCATGCTGTCGTTCGCCTGCTTTCTTGGCGGAATCGTGTTGTTGGCGTCGCTGCCGTGGTATTCGCGCGCCGCCGAGACGATTCCGCAATCGACCGCGGACCTGGCGCGGTCGATCGGCCTCTCGCCGCCGGTGGGCGCGGCCGTGGGCGGCGCCATTCTGTCCGGCGCGATGGGCATCGCCGCGGTCGTCCTGACGATCGCGTTCCTGACCGCGAGCTATTTCCTGCTCTATCGCCACCACGACCGGCACGCCCGATAAGGCGCGGCGGCGCCTGCGCCCGTACGGCGCTTGCACGAAACCGCGACGCCCCCTTATCTTGCGGCGCAGCAATCCCCATTTATCGCCGAGACTTTCCCCCAAAACCGAGCCTGACGCCCGCCCTATGGACCTGCGCAACATCGCGATCATCGCCCATGTCGACCACGGCAAGACCACGCTGGTCGACGCAGCTGCTGCGCCAGAGCGGCACCTTCCGCGCCAACCAGCAGGTGATGGAGCGCGCGCTCGACTCGAACGACCTCGAGCGCGAGCGCGGCATCACCATCCTGGCGAAATGCACCTCGGTCGAGTGGCACGGCATCCGCATCAACATCGTCGACACGCCCGGCCACGCCGATTTCGGCGGCGAGGTCGAGCGCATCCTGTCGATGGTCGACGGCGTGCTGGTGCTGGTCGACGCCGCCGAAGGGCCGATGCCGCAGACCAAGTTCGTCACGGCGAAGGCGCTGAAGCAGGGCCTCAAGCCCATCGTCGTCATCAACAAGGTCGACCGGTCCGACGCGCGCGCGCACGAAGTCCACGACGCGGTGTTCGACCTGTTCGCGGCGCTCGACGCCACCGACGAGCAGCTCGATTTCCCGACGCTCTACGCCTCGGGCCGCAACGGCTGGGCGGTCGCCGACCTGGAGAAGGACGAGCACAAGGACCTGACGCCGCTGTTCGAGCTGATCGTGAAGCATGTGGCGCCGCCCAAGGCCGACACGGACAAGCCGTTCGCGCTGCTCGCCACCATCCTCGAATACGACCCCTATCTCGGCCGCGTGCTGACCGGACGCATCGAAAGCGGCGTCGCGCGCATGAACATGCCGGTGAGGTCGCTGCAGCCCCGACGGCAAGCGTGATCGAGGACGCGCGCCTCACCAAGCTGCTCGCGTTCCGCGGCCTCGACCGCAGGCCGATCGAGGAAGCGCAGGCGGGCGACATCATCGCCATCGCCGGCCTGACCACGACCACCGTCGCCGACACGATCGGCGCGGTCGATCTGGCCGAGCCGCTGCACGCCATTCCGGTCGATCCGCCGACCCTGGCGATGACGTTCTCGGTCAACGATTCGCCGCTGGCCGGGCGCGAGGGCACCAAGGTCACGTCGCGCATGATCGTCGAGCGCTTGAAGCGCGAGGCCGAGGGCAATGTCGCGATCCGCGTCACCGAAGCGGAGGACAAGGATTCGGTCGAGGTCGCGGGCCGCGGCGAGTTGCAGCTCGGCGTGCTGATCGAGCAGATGCGGCGCGAGGGTTTCGAGATGGCGATCTCGCGCCCGCGCGTGCTGTTCAAGACCGATCCGGTCACCGGCCAGCGCTTGGAGCCGATCGAGGAAGTGCAGATCGACCTCGACCAGGAATATGCCGGCGTGGTGGTCGACAAACTGTCGCAGCGCAAGGCCGAGATGCAGGACATGCGTCCCTCCGGCGGCGGCAAGATGCGGATCATCTTCTACGCGCCGACGCGCGGCCTCATCGGCTATCAGGGCGAGCTCCTGACCGACACGCGCGGCACCGCGGTGATGAGCCGCCTGTTCCACGACATACGCGCCGTGGAAAGGGCCGATCGAGGGGCGGCGCAACGGCGTGCTGATCTCGACCGCGAACGGCGACGCCGTGGCCTATGCGCTATGGAACCTGGAAGAGCGCGGGCCGATGTTCATCGTGCCCGGCGCGCCGGTGTACCAAGGCATGATCGTCGGCGCCCACACGCGCGGCAACGATCTCGACGTCAACCCGATCAAGGGCAAACAGCTCACCAACATCCGCACCACGGCGAAGGACGAGGCGGTGCGCCTGACGCCGCCGATCCAGATGAGCCTCGAACAGGCGATCGCCTATATCGACGACGACGAGCTGGTCGAGGTGACGCCGAAGAGCATCCGCCTGCGCAAGCGCTTCCTCGATCCCAACGAGCGCAAGCGCGCCAACCGCGCCGCCGAAGCCGCGGGGGTTTAGGATTTAGGTGTTGTTGTGGTTGCGTCCGCCAAAGGAATATCCTCGGGCGGAAGCTGAACTAATTTGTCGAGTAGTGGATATGGCTCTGGCAATGGTGGCAATGGCCGACCGTTTTCACGAGCTGCGTGATACACGACGATGTCCATAATGAACGTGGCAAGCCTTCCGATATGTGTGTGAATTACAGTTAGGTCTTTATGATCTGCAAGTGAGCCGACACTTCCCAATGGCGCATTTGATGACGGTCTACGCCATTCGATTTTTCCAGATAGATGCGGCTCTAGCGTGTGTGTATGCACAAGCACATTTCTAATTTCGAGCATGCGGTGAAAGGCGCGATTAGCAAATTGAATACGTTCGATCACTTCTTTGGAAGGCTCGTACTGCTTTGCTAACTTCAATAACAAATCCGCTCGTGTATGATTCCCTAAATTGGTAGTGACGGTTACTCCCCTTTGCGTGTCCCCTAGATAGTGCCAAGCCAGTGTACTGAAGAAATGTTCGCAGATGTTCCAATCGAGAATGATAAGACCTAATTGATAAACGATCTGCGACGCTTCTTCGGAGTGATGGAAATCCATTTCCGGGAAATCTGTTGGAGTTGGCTTTCTCCTGGATTTCTTTCTACCGGTCTTTGGCATCGCTCCACCCTGCGCCAGTACGAGCGAAATCGCTATGCCGCGCGGCTGCTGCTGTGGCGGCGCGGGCGGAGGGTGAGGCCCACCTCCACGTCCGCGTCGAGCTTACCGAGAATCGCGATCAAGCGATCGAGCGTGAAACGGCGGAGTTGCGTTCCGCGAATGCGCGAGAATTCGGAATGCGAGATGCCCGTCAGCTTTTCGGCGTCGCGTGTCGATAGATTCCGGTCGTCGAGGACGCGGATGATTTTCGCGGCCACGAGCGCACGCGCTTGTTCCAGGTCCGCATTCGGCCGGCCCAAATCGCGATAGACATTGCCGCTGCCGCGCACGAGTTGCATGGTTTTCCTATACCACCTTTACACCACCCCCGCGAACGCGGGGGTCCATCGCGGGGCAAGTACGGGAGTCGCCCGTTGGAATGCGACATCGATCACTTCCCATCTTGGGACGCGTCCCGGTATTGGCATGGACCCCCCCGTGCGCGGGGGGGGGTAATACCTTGGGGATCGACGGCCGGCGGTACGGGTTGCGATGTTTTTCGTCTACCTGCTCAGCAACAAGAAATACGGCACGCTGTACATCGGCAGTACCAACGATCTGCTTCGCCGCGTTTGGGAGCACCGGAACAAGGTCGTGCCGGGATTCACCAGCCGCTACGATGTCGCGCGCCTGGTCTGGTTCGAGGCCCATGAATCTTGGGAATTGGCGCGCCTGCGCGAACGGCAACTCAAGAAATGGCGGCGCGACTGGAAGATCGATTTGATCGAGCGCGACAATCCGCATTGGATCGATCTGTATCCGCGCCTGTCGCCGTGACATCGAGGCCCGTGACGACGGCGCGATGGACCCCCGCGTGCGCGGGGGTGGTACTCTTCTGGATGGCGTCTTGGGGACAACGGCATGACCATCGACAAACGCGCGGCGAAGGCCGCCTATCGCGAACATAAATCCGTCGCCGGCATTTACGCCGTGCGCTGTGCCGCGACGGGGCAGGTTTGGGTCGGGCACACGCCGACGCTCGACACGGTGCAGAACCGGCTCTGGTTCGCGCTGCGCCTGGGCAATCATCCCGACGCGGCGCTGCAAGCGGCGTGGCGCGCGCAAGGCGGCGCCGGCTTCGCGTTCGAGGAATTGGAGCGGGTCAAGGACGAGGATCTCTCCGCCGCCGGCGACGGCGAACTCAAGAAGCGCGCCAGCACGTGGCGCGCCAAGCTCGGCGCCCTCGATTTGATCTAAGCGCGGCCCTAACATCTCGCCCGCTTGATGGGATGAAGGGGAGGAACCATGCTGCGGATTCTCGGACGGACCACGTCGTCGAACGTGCAGAAAGTGCTGTGGACTGCGACCACGCTCGGGCTCGAATTCACGCGGGAGGATGTCGGCGGCAAATTCGGCCGCAACCGCGACGCCGAGTATCTGGCGCTCAACCCCAACGGGCTGGTGCCGACCGTGTTCGACGGCGACCTGGTGATGTGGGAATCGAATTCGATCTGCCGCTATCTCTGCAACAAGTACGGGCCCAACGCCGCCTATCCGACCGATCTCGGCCGCCGCGCGCTGGTCGAGCGCTGGATGGATTGGCAATTGTCGGTGATGACGCCGGCGCTGACGCCGCTCTATTTCCTGCTTTACCGCCTGCCGGCGGAGCAGCGCACGCCGGCGGAAATCGCCCGGCGCGCCAAGGACGCGGCGCCGCCGTTCGCGATCCTCGAGGCGCGGCTCAAGGACCGGCCTTATCTCGAAGGCGACACGATCTCGCTCGCCGATATCGGCAACGGCATCTGGGCGCATCGTTGGTTCGCGATGGGGCAGGGCGACCGCGGCGGCGCCGTCGGCGCGTGGCTCGCCCGGCTCGGCGACGACGCGGCGTTCCGCCAGCACGTCATCGAGGTGGCATTAGAATAGCCTCAGTCGCCGGCGCTCACGTCCGCTCGCTTGGCTTCCGCGCCTAACGGCGCGCGCTCGCACTTGCTCGCGAAAGAAGGACTAGCCCCGGCCGCGATAGGGTTGCACGCCCTGGTCGGGGAGCCACAGGCCTTCGGGCGGCGATCCGGTCTGGTAGAACACGTCGATCGGCATGCCGCCGCGCGGATACCAATAGCCGCCGATGCGGAGCCACTGCGGCGCGATCTCCGCGACGAGACGCTTCGCGATCGCCACCGTGCAGTCCTCGTGAAAGGCGCCGTGGTTGCGGAACGATCCGAGATAGAGCTTGAGGCTCTTGCTCTCGACGATCCAGTCCTTGGGCACATAGTCGATGACCAGATGCGCGAAATCGGGCTGGCCGGTGACCGGGCAGAGCGAGGTGAATTCCGGCGCGGTGAAGCGCACCAGATAGAGTGTGCCCGGCTGCGGATTGGCGACGCGCTCCAGCACCGCCTGGTCCGGCGACTCCGGCGGCGGCACATGCGCGCCCAGCTGCTTCAAATCGCGATAGGAAGGATCGGTCATGGTGTTTGGTCGATTTGGCCGTGGTGAACGAAATAGATGCGTCGCATGTGCTTGGCTCGTCAAGGACGCCGCGTTATGATTCGCGTTGGTTCCTTGAGGGAGACGGCGATGAACAGGTTCGCGACGGCCGCTGTCCTTTTCGCGTTCACCGCCGCCCTCGGTATGCCGGTCCACGCCGAAGGCCCGGCGGCCGCGGACGATATCCGCGCCGGCCGCGCGCTAGCGCTGAAAGTGTGCGCGTTCTGCCACGTCGTGGCGCCGAAACAAGACATGCCGCCAATTCTGGATCCGCCGGCGCCGAGCTTCCGCTCGATCGCCAACAAGCGGGGCGCGACCGCGGAGTTGATTCGCCGCTTCCTGAAAGAGACGCACAGCAGCGTCAAGACGCCCAATAACATGCCGAACCCCGAGATTACCGAAGATCAAGCGAGGGAAGCAGCCGCTTTCATCATGAGTTTCAGGGAGCGGCGCTGACCCCTATAAAGGCGGCAGATCGCCCTGGTCCTGCTGTTCGGCGAAGGCGTCGGCGAAATCGTCGAGCGCGCGCTTCGAGATCGCGTCGCGCATCGTCGCCATCAGTTCCGCGTAGTAGCTGAGATTGTGCTGGGTCAACAGCATCGCCGACAGAATCTCGCCGGCGCGCGCCAGGTGATGGAGATAGGCGCGGCTGTAATTCTTGCACACCGGACAGCCGCAGTCGGGATCGAGCGGGCGCGGATCGCCGATATGGCGCGCGTTGCGGAGATTGACCGTGCCGCGCCGCGTGAACGCCTGCGCGGTGCGGCCGGAGCGGGTCGGGATCACGCAGTCGAACAGATCGATGCCGCGCTGCACCGCGCCGACCAGGTCGTCGGGCTTGCCGACCCCCATGAGATAGCGCGGCGCATCCTCGGGCAGCGCCGGCACCGTCGCGTCGACTACCATGAACATGGTCTCCTGACCCTCGCCGATGGCGAGGCCGCCGATGGCATAGCCGTCGAAGCCGATATCGGTCAGGGATTCCGCCGAATGCAGGCGCTGCACCGGAAAGACGCTGCCCTGCACGATGCCGAAGAGGCCGTGGCCGGGGCGCGGCTTGAACGCGGCGCGGCAGCGCTCGGCCCAGCGCATCGAGCGCTCCATCGAGACGATCGCGTCTTCGGGCGACACCGGGAACTGGGTGCATTCGTCGAGAACCATGGCGATGTCGGCGCCCAAGAGATGCTGAATCTCGATGGCCCGCTCGGGCGACAGCGAATAGAGCGTGCCGTCCAGGTGCGATCGGAACGTCACGCCGCGCTCGTCGATGGTGCGGAGCTTCGCCAGCGACATGACCTGGAAGCCGCCGCTGTCGGTCAGGATCGCGCCCGTCCAGTTCATGAATTTGTGGAGGCCGCCGAGCGCGGCGATGCGCTCCGCCGTGGGCCGCAGCATCAGGTGATAGGTGTTGCCGAGGATGATCTTGGCGCCGGTGGCGGCGACTTCCTCGGGCTTCATCGCCTTCACCGTCGCGGCGGTGCCGACCGGCATGAAGCACGGCGTCTCGACCACGCCATGCGCGGTCTGAAGCCGCGCGCGCCGCGCGGGACCGTCCTCGGCGAACACGGTGAACGGCAACGCCTCGCTCATGGGCGCGCCGCCGGATGCAGGAGGCAGGCGTCGCCATAGGAAAAAAAGCGATAGCGTTCGGCGATCGCGTGCGCGTACGCCGCCTTCATCCGCGCCAATCCGGCGAAGGCGCTCACGAGCATGAACAGGGTCGAGCGCGGCAGGTGGAAATTGGTCAGCAGCAGATCGACCGCCTTGAAGCGATAGCCCGGCGTGATGAACAGCGACGTTTCGCCGGCGAAGGGCTGGACGGCGCCGTCGTCGCGCGCACCGCTTTCGAGCAAGCGCAGCGCCGTGGTGCCGACCGCAACGACGCGGCCGCCGTCGTCGCGCGCGTCGGCGATGCGCCGCGCGGTGGCGGCGTCGATGAAGCCGGTCTCGGCATGCATCTTGTGGTCCGCCGTGTCGGCGACCTTGACCGGCAGGAACGTGCCGGCGCCGACGTGGAGCGTGACGGTGACACGGCCGATGCCGGCGGCGTCGAGCGCCGCCAGCAACCGCTCGGTGAAATGCAGCCCCGCGGTCGGCGCCGCCACCGCGCCGTCCTTGGCGGCGAAAATCGTCTGATAGTCGCCGCGGTCGCTCAAATCGTCGGGGCGCTTGATGTATGGCGGCAACGGCACATGCCCGTGTCGCGCCAGCGCGTCGCGGAACGCGGCGCCCTCGCGATCGAAGTCCAACGTCACGTCGCCCTCCGCGTTCTTGGCGGCGACGCGCGCGTGGAAGTCGTCGGAAAAATCGATCCGGTCGCCCGGATGCAGCTTCTTGGCGCCCTTGGCGAAGGCGCGCCAGCGGCCGCCGCCCTGATCGCGATGCAGCGTGAACTCGATCTTGGCCGCGCCCCGCCGGCCGACCAGCCGCGCCGGAATGACGCGCGTATCGTTGACCACCAGCAGATCGCCGGGCCGCAGCAGCTTGGGCAAGTCCAGCATGGCGCGGTCCTCGAGCCGCTCGCCGACCACCAACAGCCGCGCGGCGTCGCGCGGGCTCGCGGGCCGCGCCGCGATCAGCTCCGGCGGCAGGTCGAAATCGAATTCATCGACGCGCATAGCTTCTTGTAACGCCCTCCCCCCTTGAGGGGGAGGGTAGAAATGCCAGGCGGCAGCCCGGCATTTCGGGTGGGGGGTGCCACGCGCTCCATTACCCCCCACCCGATCTCAGCCTTCGGCTTCGATCTTCCCTCCCCCCTTGAGGGGGGAGGGAATTTTCTGTTCGACTACTGGAACAGCTTCGCCGCGTTGATCGCCGTCTCGATCACGCCCCAGGCCAGCGGAATGCCGACGAAGCCCCAGGCCAACACCAGTTTCAATCCGTTTCCCATGTCCGGCCCCCTCAGATCAATTGTTCGACTTCGTCGGCGGTCATGTGGTGGCGCGAATTCACCGCCTTGATCGCCAGATTGCACAGGAAGCCGATCACCAAAAGCACCGCCATCACATACATCGTGATGTTATAGGCGTCGGCCTTGGGGATGCCGTGCGCGATGTTATAGGCGCGGATGTAGTTCACCAGCACCGGACCGAAGATGCCGGCCATCGACCAGGCGGTCAGCAACAGGCCGTGAATGGCGCCGACATAGCGCGTGCCGAACATGTCCTTCAAATAGGCCGGCACGGTGGCGAAGCCGCCGCCATACATGCTGATGATGATCAGGAAGCAAAACACGAACAGCGGCACGCTGCCGATCGAACCCGAGGTCGGCACGATGGCATAGAGAATGGTGCCCAGGACGAAAAAGATGAAATAGGTGTTCTTGCGGCCGATGAAGTCGGAGATCGACGCCCAGGCGAAACGGCCGCCCATGTTGAACAGGCTCATCAATCCGACCAAGCCGGCGGCGGCGACCGCCGTGATCTGGCCGGGGAACATCTCCTGGCTCATCGCCGAGGCCTGGCCCAGCACGCCGATGCCGGCGGTGACGTTGAGGCACAACACCCACCAGATCAGCCAGAATTGCGGCGTCTTCAGCGCTTGATAGACGAAGACATGGTTGGTGGTGATGAGCGGCGACGGCTTCGGCGCGACGAAGCCCTCCGGCTTCCAGCCCGGCGCCGGAATCTTGACCAGCCAGGCGCCGACCATCATGAAGCAGAGGTAGATCAGCCCCATGATGATGAAGGTTTCGGCGACGCCGACATGGGTTTGCGTGGTGAATTTGCCCATCAGCCACACCGACAGCGGCGAGGCGATGAAGGCGCCGCCGCCGAAGCCCATGATCGCCATGCCGGTGGCCATGCCGGGCCGGTCGGGGAACCACTTGATCAGCGTCGACACCGGCGAGATATAGCCGATGCCGAGCCCGAACCCGCCGAGCACGCCGTAGCCGACATAGATCAGCCAGATGTTATGGACATAGACGCCCAAGGCCGAAAGCAGGAAGCCGCCCGCCCAGCACAAGGCGGCGGTGAACATCGCCCGGCGCGGACCGCCTTCCTCCACCCAGCGGCCGAGCAGCGCCGCCGACACGCCGAGGAAAAAAATCCCGATGCTGAAAATCCAGCCAAGCTGCGCCAGTGTCCAATCGTCCGCCGCCGACGGCACCGCGATCAGCTTGTGCAGATCCCACGCGCCGCCCGGCGCCTTGGCCGTGATGCCAATCAGCTTCGACAGCGGAATGTTGAAGACGCTGTAGGCATAGGCTTGGCCGATGCACAAATGCACGCACAGCGCGGCCGGCGGGATCAGCCAACGCGAATAACCCGCAGGCGCAATGATTTGAACTCTTGTCGAGAAAGCCCAGCATTTCCGTTCCCCTCATCTCTCGTATCGGGCCTTGCAGGCGCCGTCGCGCCTTTACGGCGCTTATGAGGTTTTTCTAATCCAACCGGCGCGCGACGACAATGGTTCGGTTTCTTGCCTAGGTTAAGAGCGGGCGATAAGATCGAACGAGTAAACGCGACCCCCGATCATGATCGTCACTTGCCCCGCTTGCGCCACCCGCTACTTGATCGATCCGCGCGCGCTCGGTGCCGCGGGCCGCTCGGTCCGCTGCACGCAATGCGACCATGTCTGGATGCAGGAGCCGCCGGAGGACGCGCCGCGCCGCGTCGATCTACCGTTGCCGGGGAGCGACAAGCCGCAAGCCGCCCGCGCGGCCGCGCCGGCGCTGCCGTCCTGCCGCCGCGATCGAGGCGCCGCCGCTCCCGCCGGAACCCGCGCCGGCGCCGCCTCGGGCCTATTTCGACACCGCCGATCCCACCGTGGCGCGCGGCAGCAACCGGCCGCTGGTGATCGTTACGATCGCGGCGGTGGTGCTTGCCGCGCTGTGGTTCGGCCGCGATGCTATCGTCGATCAACGTGCCGGCGCTGCAAGGCGTCTACGCCGCGTTCGGCGTGGCGGCGGGGGATCTCACCACCGACCTCGAAATCCGCGACGTCACCTCCAACCGCCATCAGGAAAACGGCCACGCCACGCTGGTGATCGAGGGCGAGGTGGCGAATTTCTCTCGCGGCTCGCGGCGCGTGCCGCCGGTGCGCATCACGCTCCAGGATGCGAGCCGTCACGCGATCCGCAGCTGGATCGTGGTGGCGACGCGCGATCCGCTGATGCCGGGCGAGAGCGTGCCGTTCCATTCCGCCGTCGCCGATCCCGGTGCCGCCACCGGCGCCTCGGTCAGTTTCGACGACGGCACGGACTAGGCCGTGAAAATCGCCGCGATCGCGGTCGGCGCGGCCCTCCTGATCGGCGGGATCGGCGGCGCCCTGGCGCAAACCGACGCGACCCAGGTGCCGCATAGTCCGAGTGCGCCGCCCACGCTTGGCGCCGGTCCGCCGCCATTGCCCCCGGCCCAGAAGCAGTCGCTGCCGCCGCCGCCCCCGACGCCGGCGCAACGCCGCCCGACGGTGACGCCGTGTACCGACGCCAATTCATCGGACAGCGATTTAAGCTGCAATTAAAGGACGCGCCACACCCGGCGCCGGTTATTTCCCGCGCAAGGCGCGGGCCAGGCGGAACGGATTGGGCAGCGCGTCGAGCCGCGACGACACGCCCTCGCGCCAACGCGGCAAGGCGCCGATCTCGCCGAGGCGGCGCTCGAGAAAGCCGCGCGTTTCGGTGAAGTTGGCGGAACGGTCCTCGAGCCAGTAGAGCGTCGTCATCGCGTAGATGCCGGCCAACAGGCCACGTTTGGTATAGAAGCTGAAATCCACCGATTCATCGCCGACCGCGTACCAGATTGCGTCGACGGTCTCGTAGAGCAGGCGCGCGGCAAGCGGCGCGTTGAGCGGCTGCGCCAGCACGCGAAGCCCGCGCCGCACCGCCTCGCGGTAAAGCGCCAACGCCTCGAGGCGCGCCATCGCGGCGGCCGCGACTTTCTCGTGCGTGCGCAATCCCGAAAGATCGAGATGATCGAGCCGCGCCAGCATCTGGCGGTCGGCCCAGCGGCTGAATTCGGCGACCATGTCGGCGGCGCCGCCGGGAAACAGCGAAGCGGCCTCGGCGGCGCTCAGGCCGCGTTTGCGCGCCGCCGCCAGCAGCGCGTGACGGGTCCAACCGTCGAACGGCACGTCCGGCAACAGCGCCAGCATCAGCGCCTCGCGCCCGGTCTCGCCTTCATTCATCGACATTCTCCGCGCCGGGCAGCGCGATCGGGAACCGTATGGCCTCTTCGTTGAATTGGAGGAGGCGCAGATCGGGCATGCGCTGCGGATAGAGGATGCCGTCGAGATGGTCGCATTCGTGCTGCACGACGCGGGCATGGAAGCCCTCGGCGGTGCGGTCGATCGCGGCGCCGTCGAGGCCGACGCCGCGATAGCGGATCTTGGTCCAGCGCGGCACCGCGCCGCGCAGGCCGGGAACGGAGAGGCAACCCTCCCAGCCGAGCTCGATCTCGTCGCCGACCGGCTCGATCAAGGGGTTGATCAGCACGGTCCAGTCCAGCGCCGTGTCCAACGGCCGGCCGGTGAGCCGCTGCTCCCCCACCATGAACACGACCAGCCGCCGCGACACGTAGACTTGCGGGGCCGCGATCCCGGTGCCGCTGGCGTCGGCCGCGGTCTCCAGCATGTCGGCGACGAGCGCGCGCGTCTCGGGCGCGGTCGGGTCGGCGACCGGCTCGGCCACGGTGCGCAGCACCGGATGGCCCATGCGCGCGATCTTGAGGATTGCCATTAGGGAAATATGGCCGCGCGGATTGCCCCGGTAAAGGCCGAGCGGCGGCTTGAGAAATCGTGGGCAAGGTGCTAGAAGATCGGCCCTCAGGTCGCCTCAGGCGGCCGTTTCTTTTACCGTCCCTTAGGCAAGGAGTGCTCGTGCAGGTTCTCGTCCGCGACAACAATGTCGATCAGGCGCTTCGCGCGCTCAAAAAGAAGATGCAGCGCGAAGGGGTGTTCCGCGAAATGAAGCTCCGCCGCAATTACGAGAAACCGTCCGAGCGCCGCGCCCGCGAAAAGGCCGAAGCGGTGCGCCGCTACCGCAAGTTGCTCCGCAAGCGCATGGAGCGGGAAGGGTACTAGGCGCGGCCGCGGCGGATCCGGCCCGGTTATAAGCCGCCCCTCGGGGCGGCTTTTGTTTTCCGCCATTGCCGCCGCCAAACAACCACCGGATGTATTGGCCCACCGGTATAACAACCGGAAATAAGTAAATACGGCTAGATTATTAACGTCTTGGAGGTCTGGCTTTTCTTCGCCGGGGCCCGAGAATTATAGTTAAGCGAAAGCGCAAAGATTGAAATTTCAATGGGAGTCCGCGCGCCATGACCCCGCTGACGAACGAGGAATTCGCCACCGCCCAACGGTTCTGCCAGCTCTTGTCCGAAAAAATCGCGGTCCGCGGCCTCGATGTCTATGTCGAGAGCAATTTCGCCGACTTCATGCGGTTGCGGCGGCAGGTCGCGCCGGAGAGCGTTCAGAACCCGACCTACGACCCCGACCACAGCAACATCAACCTTCACAACGCCTTCTGGCTGCGCGCGGTCGAGCCGCGCGGCGACACCGTCGCGATGATCGCGCAACGGGTGATCGATACCGCCGATTTTCTCGAGGATTTGAAGACGCTGCGGCTGTGGCACGATCTGCCGGGCAAGGTCACCGGCGTCATCGACATCGTCGATTGCAGCGCGGCGCAGAGCCTGTCGGGCCGCATCGGACATGCCGGCGGCCTGTGGATCGATCCGCGCTACCGCAAGAAGAACCTATCGGGCCTGTTGGACCATCTCGGCCGCGGCCTGCTCCTGAAGAATTTCTGGTTCGACCACATCACCGCGTTCATCGCCGACAATCTCGCCAAGACCGGCATCGCGGTGAAGCAATATGGCTGGCCCGATGTCGAGGGCCGGGTCTATTTCGATTTTCTGACGGGCGGTCCGGCGATCCCGATCGGCTTTTGCCATATGAGCCGGGCGCAGAGCGTCGAGAGCATGAACCGGTGGCTGCTGCTGCCGGGATGCAACTCAGTTAATGAGCTTAATGAGCTCGGGAAAGTCCTGGCGAACTGAGGACACGACGAGCTGATTGACGTTCCGGCCGTCGGCCGCGAACGGCAGGATCAGCCGCGCGTAGGAATGGGTGACGTAGCGCAACAGCGCCACGACTTCGTGATAGAGCGGGGTGCCGATGTCGCGGGCGGCGATATAGTCCTGCTCCACCATCTTGAAATAGGGTTCCGACTCGCGCACCGCGCCGAGGGTGCGGTTCGACAGCGTCATCGGCAGCGGAATCTGCGTGCCGAACAGGCGGAAGCGGAAATTGTCGGGGTTCGATTCGTCGACCTCGACGATGGTGGTGGTGCCCATCACCGGCTTGAGCTTCAACACGTCGAATTTCTGCCGCGACGGAATCATGCCGGTCGGGCGCAACGATTCCCAATAGCGATAGAGATCCATCAACACCGGCAGCTTGGGCGGTTCCGGCTCCCAAAGCGGCAGGCGACGGCGGATCACGCGATCGCGTTGGCCGTAGTCGGTAAAGTCGTTGACGCTGATACTCATCGCCGTTCCGATATCGCGGATAACTGGACGTGAGTGTCCCCGGAATAGGTTAAGCCGCCGTAAATTATGAATGACGTTGTAACTAAATCGGGACCGCGCCGGACCCGGAATTTCCCAATTATCTCCGGAGTTTCGCGGGTGGTTGGCTGGTTGCCCGCGCGCGCCTGTTCCAGCCCCTGGACTAGGCCATGGCGTCGTGGGACGCACGGAATACGGCGCTGAAGACCGCAGGATGAGGGAGATTTTTGATGGCACAATTTTGATGGCACAATAAGGTATTCCTCGTCGCGAGCGCGTGTAGCGCATAGTCGAGGGCCGTGCGATGCCAATCCCAGTAATTTATTTTGAATGCTGTTCATGAATGCCGCCGGAAAACTGAAGCGCATCCATTCCATCGCCGACTTCCGCGCGGCCGCCCGGCGCGTGCTGCCGCGCATGGTGTTCGACTATGTCGACGGCGGCGCCGGCACCGAAAGCACGCTCGCGGAAAACGCCGCCGCGTTCGAGCGCATCCGCCTGGTCTCGGCGGCGCCGGCCGACGTCTCGAAACGCTCGCTCGCCATCAACCTGTTCGGGCGCGAGTTCCCGACGCCGCTGATCGTGGCGCCCCTGGGCCTTGCCTCGTCCTTCTGGGTCAAGGGCGAGCTGGCGCTGGCGCGGGGCGCCGCGCGTCACGGCATCCCCTGGGTGCTGTCCAACAACGCCAGCGTCATGCTCGACGAGGCGATGGCCGCGGGCGACGGGCCGAAATGGTTCCAGCTCTATGTCCCACCCAACCGCGAGGCGACCAGGATTTGGGCGCGGCTCGCGCGCGAAGCCGGGTTCGAGGCGCTACAGATCACCGTCGACACCGCGGTGCCGAGCCGGCGCCTGCGCGACATCCGCCGCGGCTTCTCGATGCCGTTCGCCTGGACGCCGGCGAAGCTGTTCGACGTGGTGACGCATCCCGATTGGACGCGGCGTATCGGCCCGCACGGCATTCCGCGGCCGAAGCTCATGTTCCATGTGCCGTGGGCAGCGCCGGGCGCCGCGCCCGACATGCGCACCCGGCTCTCGCCCGCGCTCGATTGGGACTTGATCCGCTGGTTCCGCGACGAATGGAAAAAGCCGCTGATGGTGAAGGGCCTGGCCGATCCGCGCCAGGCCAAGGTCGCGCTCGACGCCGGCATCGACGCCATCGTCATCTCCAACCATGGCGGCCGGCAGCTCGACGGCGCGGTCGCGACCATCGAGATCCTGCCGGAGTTCGCCGCCGAGGTCGGCGGCAAGCTGCCGATCCTGATCGACAGCGGCTTCCGCACCGGCATGGACGTGGTGAAGGCGCTGACCCTGGGCGCCACCGCGGTGCAGGTCGGCCGCGCCGCCGCCTATGCGGTCGCGACCGCGGGCGAGGCCGGGGTCGCGCACGCGCTGTCGCTCCTCAAGGCCGAGATCGACACCACCATGGCGCTGATGGGCGTCACCCGGATCGCCGACCTCAATCCGAGCTTGATCCGGCGGGCGGGCGGCTCGCGGTGACCGGCGCACCTGGGCCGAGCCTGACATCGTACTGTCCCTCCCGGTTTGGGATAATCGCTTGCCTCCCGCCACGGGAGGATTTATCGTCCGATGGATGAGGGTGATCGCGCTCTCGACGTTGCGGCTATTCTGGCAAAAGTCCGGTCGCGGCGACGCCGAACAGCCGCTGCGGGCGTGGTTCAAGGAAGCGGAGGGCGCGGATTGGGCCAACCCGGCCGACATCAAGCGGCGTTACGCAAGCGCGAGCTTCCTTAACGACAATCGCGTGGTGTTCAATATCGGCGGCAACAAGTACCGGCTGATTGTGCGGATAATGTATCGCAGTCGAACGGTCTATATTCGCTTCGTTGGTACCCACGCCGAGTATGATCGCATCGACGCCAACAGTGTGTGAGGTTGCGGAATAATGGATATTCGACCGATCAGGACGAAAACGGATTACCGGGCAGCGCTGGCCGAAATCGACCGTCTGACCGCGGGCGACCGGGAGCCGGCACCAGGCACTGCTCAGGCCGACCGGCTCGACGTACTCGTCGCCCTGGTCCAGGCGTATGAAACGCGGCACCACCCCATCGATCCGCCGGATCCGGTCGAAGCAATCAAATTTCGCATGGAACAGGCGGGACTAAGCCGGCGCGACTTGGAGGCAGCAATCGGAAGCAATGGCCGCGTTTCGGAAATCCTCAACCGCCGCCGCCCCCTCACCTTGGCCATGATCCGGCGGCTCCATGCCCGGTTCGGCATTCCTGTCGAGTCGCTGATCCGGGAATATGACGCGGCCGGGTGACGGCCGCGCGGGCGCGCTGATTCGCCGCTCCGAAGCTTGTGATGCGGACCGTCTCGGTTCCATGGTATCGATACGCAAATCGCCCGGTGTCCTGATGAGCTTCCCCCGATCCTCTGTTTTGCCGGCCGTGCTGGCGGCCTGCCTTTTGGCCCTGACGGCCTGTGCCCCCGAGACGGCGACCAACGGCAAGGCTGCCGCGCCCGCTGCCGACCTCGCCCTGGTGAAGCGGGTGATGGATCGCGTCGAAGCCGACTATGTCGTGCCGGTCCAGGACAAGAAGCTGGTGGTCGACGGCTTGAAGGGGATGCTGGCCGGCCTCGATCCGCATTCTGACTATCTCGACGAAGGCGAATATCAGGAGCTGATCTCCGACAGCGAGGGCGAGTTCGCCGGCATCGGCATCGAGATCAACCGCGATGACAACCGGCTGCGCGTGATCTCGCCGATCGACGACACGCCGGCCGCCAATGCCGGGGTGAAGGCGGGCGATTATATCGTGCGCATCAACGGCGAGCCGACCGACGGCATGACCTTGCGCGACGCGGTCGACAAATTGCGCGGTCCCGCCGGCAGCGCGGTGCGCATCACGATCGAGCGCCTCAACGTCAAGCCGTTCGACGTCACCCTGACGCGCGCGGTGATCCGCGTCGTCTCGGTGAAGTCGAAGCTGGAGCCCGGCCGCATCGGCTATGTCCGCATCGTCAGCTTCGGCGAGCACACCGAAAGCGAATTCCTCGCGGCGCTGGAACAATTGCGCCGCCAAGGCCGGCGGCTCGCTCTCGGGCTTCGTGCTCGATCTGCGGAACGATCCGGGCGGATTGCTCGATACCGCGGTCCGCGTCGCCGGCGATTTCCTCGGCGACGGCGTGGTGGTGACGACGCGCGGCCGCCACCAGGACGACGACGAGACCTACAAGGCGCCGCCCGAGGGCGACAAGCTCAAGGGCGTGCCGGTGGTGGTATTGATCAACGGCGCCTCGGCCTCGGCCTCGGAGATCGTGGCCGGCGCGCTGCAGGACCGGAAGCGCGCGATGCTCCTGGGCACCCGCAGCTTCGGGAAAGGCTCGGTGCAGACCATCATTCCGCTCGACGGCCAGGGCGCGTTGCGGCTCACCACCGCGCGCTATTACACGCCTTCGGGCCGGTCGATCCAGGGCGACGGCATCGTACCGGATGTCGTCGTGCTGCCGTCGAAGGAGGCGGCCGACGTCCACGGCGAGATCGTGCACGAGGTCAATCTGCCCGGCGCCTTGAAGAACGACACCGCGCGCGGCTTGGCGAAACCGTCGGAATCGAACGACGACATCACCGTCGATTCGCGGCTCATCGGCACCGACAAGGACAATCAGCTCAACGCCGCGCTCGACCGGCTGCGCGGCCGCGAAGTGAAGAACCAGTCGCCGAGCTAGCCCGGTTCAGGGGGCGGCGCGGTTGGGGGGCAGCCACACCGTGACGGTGGTGCCGGTGCCGGGCTCGCTTTCGATATCGAGCTTGCCGCCATGCAATTCGGCCATCGAGCGCGCCAGCGGCAGGCCGAGGCCGGTACCCTCGTAGCGGCGCGCGAGCGAGCTGTCGATCTGGCCGAACGGCCGCATCGCGGTCTCGAGGTCGGCCTTGGCGATGCCGATGCCGGTGTCGGCGACCACGAACCGGAAACCCGAATCGTCCGCGTCGACGCGGATTTCGACGCGGCCGCCCGACGGCGTGAACTTGACCGCGTTCGACACCAGGTTGAGCAGGATTTGCTTCAGGCGGCGGTCGTCGCCGCAAAGCGTGGGTAGCTTCTCCGGCATCTTGACCTCGATCAGGACGCCCGCCGCGGTGGCGCGGTCGCGCACCAGCCGCAGGCAGGAATCGATCACCGCCGGCACGTCGACGGTCTCCTCCGCGAGCTCGATCTTGTTTACCTCGATCTTGGAAATATCGAGCACGTCGTTGATGAGATTGAGGAGATGCTGGCCGCTATCGTGGATGTCCTTGGCATATTCGGCATAACGTTCCTGACCCAGGGGACCGAACAGCTGGCGCACCAGGATATCGGAGAAGCCGATGATCGCGTTCAGCGGCGTGCGCAGCTCGTGGCTCATGTTGGCGAGGAATTCGGTCTTGCTGCGGCTGGCGATTTCCGCCTCTTCCTTGGCGCGCTGCAGCGCCGCCTCGCCGCGCTTGCGGATGGTGACGTCGCCGTAGGTGATGACCGAGCCGCCGGTCGGCATGACGCGGCGCCGGCGCTCGATGACGCGGCCGTCCGGGCGGTGGCGGTCGATGACCGGCACCGGATCGCCCTGGAGCTCGGCCATGCGCTCGGCGACCCGCGCCTCGACCTGGTCGGCGGGCGTGCCGTAGGCCTCGATGAAATGGCGCAGCACTTCGACGAACGGCCGGCCGGTCCGCATCAAGTCCGGCGGCAGATCGAACATTTCGATGAGTCGGTTGTTCCATAGCTTGGTGCGATAGTCCGCGTCGATGACCACCAGCCCCTGGTCCATGTTGTCGAGGGTGGCGTTCAACAGCGCCCAGTTCTCGGCGATGACGTCCTCGCGCCGCTTGCGTTCGGTGACGTCGTTGTAAATGACGACCGTGCCGCCGTCCGGCATCGGCAGGCTGCGGCGTTCGACCATCCGGCCGTCGAGGGTGGGGCCGCCCAGCATGCGCGGCTCGCCGGCGATCATCTCCTGAAGGCGCGTCGCGATCGACACTTCGATCTCGGCGGGCGATTGCCCCAGGCGGATGCTGAGCAGGCGGATCAGCTCCGCGGCCGGCATGCCGACGCGCAGACTGTCGCCCGGCAGATTGAGCAGCTCGATCGCCCGGTTGTTCCAGGTCTGGATGGTGTTTTTCTTGTCGAGCACCAGCATGCCTTGGTCCATGCTGCCGAGCACCGCGGAGAGATACGCCGACTTTTCCTCCAGCGCGCGCTCGCGCTCGGTCAAGGCGGTGATGTCGGTATAGGTCAGTACCGTGCCGCCGTCGGGCATCGGGCGGCGCCGGCGTTCGATCAGGATGCCGTTGGAACGGCGACGCTCGAAGACGGTGCCCGATTCCTTGTTGACCTTCGCCAGCCGTTCGCGGGCGATCCGCTCGGGGTCGCCGGGCCCGTATTCGCCTTGGCGCGCGAGCTGCATAATCGATGTCGGTCCCCGACATGCCGGCACGCAGGAATCCCTCGGGCAGGCCGTGCTGTTGCTCGACGCGGCGGTTCCACATGCGGATCGTGGCGTTGGCGTCGAGCACCATGATGCCTTGGTCCATATTTTCCAGGACCATCGACAGCAGCGCGCTCTTTTCCGCGATTTCGCTTTCGCGCGCGGCCAGCGCCGTGATGTCGGTGTGCGTCAGGACGACGCCGCCGTCGGGCGTGTCGCGGCGGCGCCGCTCGATCACCCGGCCGTTCTTGAGCCGGCGCGAGAAAATTCGTCCCGCCTCGCCTTGGATCGCCTCGACCCGCGCCTTGGCCAAGGCGACGGGATCGCCGTCGCCGAATTGACCCTGCCGGGCAAGCTGCTCCAC
This sequence comes from uncultured Alphaproteobacteria bacterium, assembly GCA_963729845.1. GTDB lineage: Bacteria > Pseudomonadota > Alphaproteobacteria > ATCC43930 > CGMCC-115725 > JAATGI01. The sequence goes on along the minus strand of CAVSQC010000005.1, from coordinate 43,568 downwards.
CACCTCGGTCATCGGCATGCCGACGCGCAGGAATGTCGGCGGAAGATCGTAATGTTCGATCAACCGTTCGTTCCACATGCGCACGTTGCGGTCGGCGTCGAGCACCATGATGCCTTGATCCATGCCCTCCAGCGTTGCCGCCAGAAGCGTGCTCTTTTCGGCGATCTCGCGTTCGCGCTGCCTCGCCTCGGTGACGTCGGTATAGGTGATCACCATGCCGCCGTCGGGCAGCGGTCGGCGGCGGCGCTCGATCGCACGGCCGCCGAAATTGTCGGGCGAGAGCGCGGCCGTGTTGCCCTGGCTCGGATCCTTGAGGCGCGCCATGGAGGCGGTGCCGTAGCCGCCGGGGGGCAGGCCTTGCGCCCGGCGCATCGCGTCGATCAGTTCGGCCATGGACATGCCGACGCGGCAGATGCTTTCGGGAACCTCCATCAGCTCGAACACGCGGCGGTTCCACAGTGTGATGCGCATGTCGGCGTCGAGCACGATCATGCCCTGATCCATGTTGCCGAGCGTCGCCGTGAGCAGCTTGTGCTGGTCCTTGACGCGCTGCTCCTGCTCCTGGAGCTGGGTGATGTCCGTATACGTCCGGATCACCATGCCGTTCGGCGTCCGATTGGTGTGATGCTCGATGACGCGGCCGTTGGGGCGGACGCGGACGCGGGCGTTGTCGCCGGCGCCGCCGCGAAGCAGCGCCAAGCGCCGCGCCGCGATTTCGTCGATATCGCCGTTGCCGTATTCGCCGAGCTTGGCGGCGCTGCGCACCAGTTCGTCCCCGACCATGCCGGCACGGATCATGCCCGGCCGCAGCCCGTTCATCTCGAGGAAGCGCTGGTTCCACATGACGACGCGGGTCTGGGCGTCGTTGACCAGAACGCCTTGATGCATGTTGTCGAGCGTCGCCTGCAGCAGCGCCGATTTCTCCGCCAGGTCGGCTTCGCGCTGCTTCAAGGCGGCGATGTCGGCTTCGGCGACGGTATCGGCCGGCCGCTCGTTGAGCATGATCGCCGGTTCGTCGCGCGGCCCCGCCAGCGGCGACAGCTCAACCAGGCGCCGGTCGATTCCGGTCCGGGTGTGAACCAGGGTCTCGATCCGCACCGGCCGGCCGGCCATGGCGCGGTCGAACAGGCGACGGCCCTCGGCGCGGTCGGCGAAATGGCGGATGAAGTCGCAGGCGGCGCGCTTCGTCTCCCGGGGCGCCGCGAAATCGCGCCGCGCCGCGTCGTTCTGAAACAGGATCGCGCCTTTATGGTCGAACAGCGTCGACAGGACGACAGGCATCGATGGCGCAGTCGCACGCGCCGCCGAAGCTTTCGCGGGTAATACCCGAACCTGTCCCATCCCTGGGCTCCTCGTCACTTTTTTCCGCTCGCGCGGTTTGGTGAGGAGCCATCGTCACATGTTAAGGTTTAAATTTCGTCAACCATACAAACGTAGGTATTTTTTGGGCAGCCGGGCCCGGCTGCCCGATCAGGTGGACGAGCGGGGCAGCATGGCGCCCAAGGATTTGCCGCCGAAAATATGAACGTGCAAATGCGGTATCTCGGGGTGCGCGTTGGGCCCGTGGTTGGCGAGGATGCGGTAGCCCGTCTCGGCGACGCCCAGCAATTCCGCAGCCTTCGCCACGGCGCGGAAAAAGCCGGTGATCTCGGCGGCGCGGGCCTTGGCGGCGAAATCGTCGAAGGTGACGTACTCGCCCTTGGGAATCACCAGCGCGTGGACCGGCGCCAGCGGATTGATGTCGTGAAAGGCGAGCGCATATTCGTCCTCGTAGATCTTCCGGGACGGCAGCTCGCCGCGCAGGATGCGGGCGAAGACATTGTTGCGGTCGTAGGACATGACGGGCTTCCTTACTTATTCCGCGTCGCTTTTTCGGCCAGCCCCGAGGTGCCGCTCCTGGCCTCGAGCACGCGCCAGATTTCCGCCGGCGCCACGCCCGCCGCCACCCACAGCACCAGGAGATGGTACAGCAGGTCGGCGCTCTCGGCGGCGAGACGCGCGCGGTCGCCTTTCACGGATTCGATGATGGTCTCGACGGTCTCCTCGCCGAGCTTCTTGGCGATGGCCGGCACCCCGCCGGCGAGCAGCTTGGCGCTGTAGGAGTGCGCCGGATCGGCGCCGCGGCGCGACGCGATTACGGCATAGAGCTTGTCGAGCGTGGTGCCGTCGGGTTCGGACATGCACCTTGGCTAGCACATTTAGTAGAAACTCGCGACCTCTCTGCCCACCAGCCGGTCGGCGAGTTTGCGCGCACCCGCCTGCATGTCATAGAGGAACAGGCCCTTGGACACGATGAAACGGGTCGCGGGCTGACCGCCAAACCCAACCAGGAACTGATAGCGCGCTTGGCTGGTGATGCCGTCGAAATCGAAGGTCAAGCCAAGTTGATGGGCGTGTCGCATGCCGGCCCAGAGGAGTTGGCTGACCGCTCCGGCATGCGCCACCGCTTCGTTCCGGCTCGACAGGAAATAGTAATAGGAATGATCGTCCCAAATTAAGAACGTCTGCGCGTGCACGGTGCCGCCGGCATCGACCGCGGCGACGATCCGGGCCTGGCCGCGGACGTGAGCCGCCTGATAGATGCGCGAGATCAACGTCAGGTCGAAATAGGATTTATCGCCGTCCAGATTGTCGGCGTAAAAGCGGGCGAAACGCTCGGGATCGTCGATCTCCACGACCGACAAATTGTCTTGAGCGCGCCGGATGATGTTGCGCGTCTTGTCGCGCATGCCGGCCCAGAGGGTCTCCTCCGGCTGACGGCAGTCGGCCAGAAGCGTGTATTGGACGCTGGACTGGAAGCCGCGCGCCTGGAACGGCAGCACGTCGGTGCAGGAGGGATCGAGCCGGAAGCGAATGAAGTCGGCGTCGGGCAGGGCGTCGAGCAGCGCACACACCGTGGTGAACTGCGCGCGCTGCCGGGTCTCGTTTTTCTTGCCGTCGATCTGGAGCACCGGGCCGAGCGTGCGGGTCAGCGCCGGCAACTTGATCGAGCGGAACATCATGCGGGCGGAAACGACGTAGCGCAGATAGCCGTTCTCGGCGGTTACCTCGCTCCACCGGCCCGGAGCGACGATGTCGAGCCACCAATCTTCGTGAAAAATAGTCTTGCGCACGCCGAGACTCTCCGCCGCGATACGGTGTGTTGGTACAGGCGCTTTATTGAGAACTACTTAAAATACCGTCTGTCGCACGGGGATTCCGGCCTGGCGCAGCGCCGCCTTGACCTCGGCGATGCGGTAGGTGCCGAAATGGAAGATCGACGCCGCCAGCACCGCCGTGGCGTGGCCGTCGCGAATCCCCTCCACCATATGTTGCAGCGTCCCGACCCCGCCCGAGGCGATGACCGGCACCGGCACCGCGTCCGCGACGGTTCTGGTTAAGGGAATGTCAAAGCCGCGCTTGGTGCCGTCGCGGTCCATCGACGTCAGCAGGATTTCGCCGGCGCCCGACGCCACCATGCGCTTCGCCCATTCGACCGCGTCGATGCCGGTGCCGCGCCGGCCGCCATGGGTGAAGACTTCCCACGACGACGCCCCCTTCTGCTTCGCGTCGATGGCGACGACGATGCATTGGCTGCCGAATTTCTCCGCGGCCTCGGCGACGAATTCGGGCCGCGCCACCGCCGCGGTGTTGATCGAGGTCTTGTCGGCCCCGGCGAGCAAGAGCTTGCGGATGTCGTCGATGCTGCGCACGCCGCCGCCGACGGTCAGCGGCATGAAACATTGCTCGGCGGTGCGCGCCACCACGTCGTAGAGCGTGTCGCGATTGTCCGACGACGCGGTGATGTCGAGGAAGCACAGCTCGTCCGCGCCTTCCTTGTCGTAGAGCCGCGCCTGCTCGACCGGGTCGCCGGCATCGACCAGGTCGACGAAATTGACGCCCTTCACCACGCGGCCGGCGGTGACGTCGAGACAGGGTATGACGCGCATCTTCAACATGGCTCAGCTTTCACGATGCTCACGCATTGGCAATCTCGAGCGCATCGGCGAGCGCGAATTTTCGCTGATACAGCGCGCGGCCAAGGATCGCTCCGGGAATGCGGCGATCTTTCAGCGCGCGGATATCGTCCAGCGACGACACGCCGCCCGACGCGATCACGGGAATCGAAATGGCCGCCGCCAGCGCGGCGGTCGCCTCGACGTTGACGCCCTGCATCGCGCCGTCGCGGTCGATGTCGGTAAAGACGATTGCGGCGACGCCCGCATGCTCGAACCGCCGCGCCAGATCGAGCGCGGTCATGTCGCTGGTCTCGACCCAGCCGCGCACCGCGACCTTGCCTCGGCGCGCATCGATGCCGACCGCGACGCGCCGGGGAAATTCGCGGCACGCCGCAATGACCAGGTCGGGATCGTTGAGCGCGGCGGTGCCGAGGATCACGCGCGCCGTGCCCGCGCCGAGCCAGCGCGCGATCGCGTCGCGGTCGCGCACGCCGCCGCCGAGCTGCACCGGCACCTTGACCGCGCCGAGGATCGCGCGCACCGCCGCGTCGTTGACGGCCTTACCCGCGACCGCACCGTCGAGATCGACGATGTGGAGCCATTGCGCGCCCTGCTTCACGAATTCGCGCGCCTGCGCGGCGGGGTCGGTGTTGAATACCGTCGCCTGGTCCATGTCGCCGCGCAACAGGCGAACGCACTGGCCGCCTTTCAAGTCGATCGCCGGATAGAGGATCATGGCCGCCAGCGCAGGAAATTGGTCAGGAGGCGCAGGCCGGTCTCCTGGCTCTTTTCCGGGTGGAATTGCGTGCCGACCAGATTGTCGCGGCCGATTGCCGCCGTCACCGGGCCGCCGTAATCGACGGTCGCCAGCACATGCGCCGGGTCGGCGCAATCGAAGCCGTAGGAATGGACGAAATAGGCGTGCGCGCCCGGCGCGATGCCGGCGAACACCGGATGCGATACCCGGAACTGCAACTGGTTCCAGCCCATATGCGGAATCTTGAGGCTCGGGTCGGACGGCGTCAGCAGTTTGACGTCGCCCGGAATCCAGTCGAGACCCGCGACGGTCTGGAATTCGAGACCGCGCGTCGCCATCAATTGCATGCCGACGCAAATGCCGAGGAACGGCTTGGCCTTCCGGATCACCTCGTCGTTCAGCGTCTCGATCATGCCCGGCAGCGACGCGAGGCCGCGCTTGCAATCGGCGAAGGCGCCGACGCCCGGCAGCACGATGCGCGCCGCCGCGCGCACCGTGGCCGCGTCGGGCGTGACCGCGATCTCAGCCGCGATGCCCGCTTCGCGCGCCGCGCGCTCAAGCGCCTTGGCGGCCGAGCGCAGATTGCCCGAGCCGTAATCGACGATGGCGACCTTCATCGAGAAAAGTGTCCCGCGGCACCGCGCAGCCATCGTCGCCCCTGCGAAGGCAGGGGCCCAGCCGAAAAGATTCCGACACGCATCAGAGGCTTCCGCCGAGCACGCCCTTGGTCGAAGGCACCGTGTTGCCGCGGCGCGGATCGATCTCCACCGCCATGCGCAAGGCGCGCGCCAAGCCCTTGTAACAGGACTCGACGATGTGATGGCTGTTCTCGCCGTAGAGGTTCTCGATATGCAGCGTCACGCCGGCCGACTGCGCGAAGGCCTGGAACCATTCCTTGAACAGTTCCGTGTCCATCTCGCCGAGCTTCGGCTTCGGCACGGTGACGCGCCACACCAGGTACGGCCGGTTGGAACAGTCGAGCGCGACGCGCGTCAGAGTCTCGTCCATCGGCACCAGCGCCTCGCCCCAGCGCGCGATGCCGGCGCGATTGCCCAGCGCCTTCGACACCGCCTCGCCGATGACGTAGCCGGTGTCCTCGGTGGTGTGGTGGAAGTCGATATGGAGATCGCCCTTCGCCTGAAGCTGGATGTCGATCAGGCTGTGGCGCGAAATCTGCTCGATCATGTGATCGAGGAAGCCGATCCCGGTCGACACCTGGTATTGCCCGGTGCCGTCGAGATTGACGGTCGCGGCGATCCGCGTCTCGCGCGTGATGCGCTCGACGGTGGCGATCCGCCCGGTCGACTGGGCGCGCGGCGTCTTCATGGCCTTGGCCAAGGCAAGTCTCCGGCCGGCGTGGGAAATTCCGGCGCGCACTTGTAACAAATGCCGGGTCACGTTGCCAGCACGAGGGCTGGATCGGATCGGTGCGGCCTTAGAGACGGCGCTTCGCGCCTCCTCAGGCTGAGGATCCTGGTACCGCTTTCCTCATGCCGAGGAGCAACGCGACGCGTTGCGTCTTGAAGCACGCACGGAAGCCGTTACCCCGCCGGGTGCTGGTTGATCAGCAGCCAGTACATGCCGATCTGGTTGACGGCGCGGTTGAACTGCTCGAAATCGACCGGCTTCACGATGTAGGAATTGGCGCCGAGCTTGTAGGTCTCCTGCAAATCGCGGTCCTCGCGCGACGAGGTCAGCACCACCACCGGAATCGTCTGGGTGCGCGGGTCGCTCTTGACCTTTTGCAGCACCTCGGCGCCGTTGACCTTGGGCAGCTTCAGGTCGAGCAGTAGCACCACCGGCGTCGCTTCCATGTTGGGCTTGCCGTCCGGCCGCGCGCCGAAGAGATAGTCGAGCGCCTCGGCGCCGTCGCGCAGCACCCGGATCGGGTTGGTGAAATTGCTCTTGCGCAGCGCGCGCACGGTGAGCTCGACATCGTCGGGATTGTCCTCGACCAGCATGATCTCGACCGCGTTCATGGCGTCGGTTCTCCAAGCGTGAAGAAGAAGGTGGCGCCGGCGCCGGGCGAGGCCTTGGCCCAGATCTCGCCGCCATGGCGAAGCACGATGCGCTGCGCCATGGCGAGGCCGACGCCGGTGCCGTCGAAATCCTCGGCGCGGTGCAGGCGCTGGAACACGCCGAAGAGCTTGCCCGGCGTGCGCCATGTCGAAGCCGACGCCGTTGTCGGCGACGAAATAAGCGCCGCGGCCGTCCTCGACGCGATGGCCGATGCCGATGCGCGTCCGCGGCGTCGCCGCCGGTGAATTTGAGCGCGTTGTCGACGAGGTTGACGTAGAGCCGCGTCACCAGCGCCGGATCGGCGGTACAGGCCGGCATCGGGCCGAGCTCGATGGCGACGTCGCGGTTTGCCCAAGCGGCGTTACCGTCGTCGACGATGCGGCGGACGATCGCCGTGGGATCGACCCGGCGCTTCTCCAGCGGCTGGCGCGACAGGCGCGAGAAGGCGAGCAGATCGTCCATCAGCCGGCCCATGCGGACGCTGTTGCGGCGGACGATGCCCAGGAGCCGCGCCGCCTCCGGCTCGAGCGTGTCGGCGAAATCCTCGATCAGCGCCCGGGAAAAACCGTCGATGGCGCGCAGCGGCGCGCGCAGATCGTGCGCCACCGCATAGGCGAAGGAATCGAGCTCGGCCTGGGCGGCGCGCATCTCCTTCACCGCCTGGTCGAGCCGTGTCTCGGTCTCGGCCGCCGCCGCTATCGCCGCGGTGTCGCTCACGGCTCAATCTCCCAGGCGCGCGTGATTTTCGCCGCGAGCTCGGACGGGTCGTAGGGCTTTTGCAGCACGCGGATGTCGGGGTCGAGCGTCGCGCGCTGCCGCACGTCCTTGGCCGGGAAGCCCGAGGTGAGCAGGATATTGAGGCCGGGCCGCGTCTGCCGCGCGGCGGCGGCAAGCTCGTAGCCGGTCATGCCGTTGGGCATGGCGACGTCGCTGAACAAGAGCTCGATCTCGGGCGCGACCGCCAGCGCCGCCAGCGCCTCGGCGCCGTCGGCGGCCTCGATGACGCGATGACCGAGGCCGCGCGCGACCGCGACCAGGAAGGCGCGCACCGCGCGGTCGTCGTCCACCACCAGGATGGTGGTGCGGCGCGGCGCGGGCTGGATCGGCACGCGCTCGGCCGCCGGCTCGTCGAGCTTCGCCGCCAGCGCGCTCGGCAGGCAGATATTGATGGCGGTGCCGCGGCCGGGCGCGCTGTCGATCGCGATCTGGCCGCCGGACTGACGCACGAAGCCATAGACCATGCTGAGGCCGAGGCCGGTGCCCTTGCCGACCTCCTTGGTGGTGAAGAACGGCTCGATCGCGCGCGCCGCGACCTCGGGCGGCATGCCGGTGCCGGTGTCGGCGACGCTAAGCCGCACGAAGGCGCCGTCGAAGCCGCCGGTTCGCGCATTTGACGCGTTGGGCGGTGACCGTGATGGTGCCGCCGTCGGGCATGGCGTCGCGCGCGTTGATGACGAGATTGAGCACGGCGGTCGAGAGCTGGCTCGGATCGATGCGCACCGGCGGCAGATCGTCGGCGATGGCGAAGTCGAGCGCGATGTCGGGGCCGAGGGGCTGGCGCAACAGCGCGCTGGCTTCGCGCAGGTGATAGCCGAGGTCGATCTCGCGCACCTGGAGCGGCTGTTGCCGCGCGAAGGCGAGGAGCCGCTTGGTGAGTTCGGCGCCGCTGCGGCCCGCGCTGTGGATGCTGTCGACCAGCTCGGTTATTTCGGCATTGTCGCCGATCGCCTCTTGCAGCAGGCCGCTATTGCCCAGGATCACGGTCAGGAGATTGTTGAAATCGTGGGCGATGCCGCCGGTCAATTGCCCGATCGCCTCCATCTTCAGCGCCTGATGAAGCTGCGCCTCGGTCTCCTTGCGCGGGCCGATATCGACTACGATGCCGGCGAGCACCGGTGGCCGGTCCTCGGGCGCGAAGCGGCGCGCCCGCGCCCACAGCCAGTGATCGCCGCCGTCGGGCCAGGTGACGCGGAACTCAAGGTCGATTTCGGCGCCGTCGTCGAGCGCGCGGCGGAACGCCTCCTCGACGCGCGGCCGGTCGTCCGTCGCGATCCGCGCCATCGCCTCGTCGTAGGTCCAGTGCCGCGGCGGCGGCGCGAAGCCGAACAGGCGAAAAAAGCGCGGCGAGGGATGGACCTCGCGCGTCGCCAGGTCGATCTCCCATTCGCCGATATGCGCGGATTTCGAGCGCGAATTCGCGCATCTGCTCGAGCTCGCGGATCGCGGCCTCGGCGCTGCGCCGCTGGCGGCGCGTTTCCGCCTGCTTCAGTTCGCGCGCGATCGCCGGCACGAGCCGCGCGACATTGCCCTTCATGACATAGTCCTTGGCGCCGGCGCGCATCGCCGCGACCGCCTCTTCCTCACCGATGCCGCCGGAAAAAATGATGAAGGGCAGATCGAGATTTTGCGCGCGCAACACGTCGAGCGCGCTGAACGAGGTCATGCCGGGCATGGAATGGTCGGAGACGACGAGATCCCATTCGTGTTCCTTGAGCGCCGAAGCCATGCCGTCCAAAGTCTCGACCCGCCGCATGGTCACGTCATAACCGGCGCGGCGCAGCTCGAGCCGAAGCAACTCGGCATCGTCGGGCGCGTCCTCGATCACGAGAAGACGCAAGGGGACCGCATTCATGACGACCTCCACCCATCAATCCGGCGGCTAATCTACTTTTGCAAGAGTTAATATGTTAATAAAACAATCTATGATTGCCAAATAAGGGTGATGCCGTTGTTGAAGCGCCGTCTCAAGCGCGGTTAGCGACGGTGGATGATGCAGTGCACAAAAGGAGCACTTGACCCGGTCGCGGGCCGGGCGTACCTGTGCGCGGTTTTCAGGCAGGAGCCAGAAGCGTGGACACGAATCCGGTTCCGACTCCCAAAGCGCGTGTCAGCCCGGTCGATTTGCGCTTGCGTAAAGGCGGCGTGCCGATCGTCTGCCTCACCGCTTATTCGGCGCCGATGGCGCGGCTGATCGACAACGCGGTGGATTTGATTTTGGTGGGCGATTCGCTCGGCATGGTGGTCTATGGCTTCGAGACCACGGTGCCGGTGACGCTCAACATGATGATCCGCCACGGCGCCGCGGTGGCGCGCGGCGCGCGCCATGCCTGCGTGATCCTCGACCTGCCGTTCGGCACTTATCAGGAAACCCCGGTTCAGGCCTATCGCAACGCCGCGCAAGCGCTTGCCGAGACCGGCGTCGCCGGCGTCAAGATCGAAGGCGGCGAGATCATGGCCGAGACCATCCGCTTTCTCGTGGATCGCGGCATTCCCGTGCTGGGCCATATCGGCCTGCAACCGCAATCGGCCAACACCGTCACCACCGGCGGCTTCCGCGCCCAAGGCAAGAGCGACGAGGATCAGGCGCGGATTCTGGCGGACGCGCGCGCGGTCGCGGCGGCGGGCGCGTTCGCGGTGGTGGTCGAGGGCGTGACCGAAAGCCTGGCTCATGCGGTGACCGACGCGATCGAGATTCCGACCATCGGCATCGGCGCCTCGTCGCATTGCGACGGGCAAATCCTGGTGACGGACGATGTCATCGGCCTGTTCACCGATTTCAAGCCGCGCTTCGTCAAGCGTTATGCCGAGCTGGCGCCGAAAATCGCGGCGGCGGCCGAGGAATATGCCGAGGATGTGCGGCAGCGCCGCTTCCCCGGGCCGGAACATACCTACGGCGGGAAGAAGTAGACAGTCGTCAGTTTTCAGTCGTCAGTTAGGGTATCGCGTACTGAAAACTGACACCTGATAACGAACCCTACATGTCGAACAGCTGGAACCAGTGCGGACCGTTGGTCGGCCCGGGGCCGCTCGGCACGTAGCCTTTGCTTTCCATGCAACCGCTGACGATGTCGCGGGTAAGCTCGCGGTTGCTCGAGGCGTCGCCGGCAAGATGGGTTTCGGTGGATTGCGATTGCGACCAATCGTGTTGGCGCGCCGCCGCGATGTCGGTGTCGATGTTGACGTCGCGTTGGATATCGTGCTGCGCCTCATGGCGGCAGTCGGCATAATCGGCCGCCGCGACGTCGGGGCTGGCGCCATCCTTGGTCCAATTGGGCGGACCGCCGCACGCGCTGAGCGATACCGCCAGCGCAACCGCCCCCATCCACGGAAATACCCTGCGCATGACCCCGATCTCCCTTAACCGGCCGGGCTAGAACCGCCCGGCCTGAAAATCCAGCGCCGCCTGACGGATTTCCTGCGGCGTATTCATCACGAACGGACCGTAGCGCGCCACCGGTTCGTGGAGCGGCCGGCCCGCCACCAGCAGCACGCGCGCGGCGCCATCGATTGCGCCGATACGCACCGCGTCGCCGTCGCCGAGCACGATCAGATTACCCTGCGCGACGGGCGCCAGTGAGTCGCCGACCGTGATTGTACCCGCGAATGGGTAAAGAAATACCGCGTAAGTCGCCGGCACCGGCAAGGTGACCTTGCCGCCGGCCGGCAGCGCGAGGTCGAGCATGGTCGGCTGGGTGGCGATGCCGTCGATCGGGCCGCGCACGCCGGCGGCCTCGCCGGCGATGACTTTCGCGGTGACGCCGCCCGGCAGTTGCGCGGTCGGGATCTCGGCCGGCGGAATCTCCTGATAGCGCGGCGCCGTCATCTTGTCCTTGGCGGGCAGGTTGACCCAAAGCTGGAAGCCCCACATCAGCCCGTTTTCCTGCTCCGGCATTTCCGAATGGACGATGCCGCGTCCCGCCGTCATCCATTGCACGCTGCCGGCATCGAGACGGCCGGAGTGGCCCTTGTTGTCGCCGTGGCGCATGCGCCCCGCCAGCATGTAGGTCACGGTCTCGAAGCCGCGATGCGGATGCTCGGGGAAGCCGGCGATATAGTCGTCGGCATTGTCGGAGCCGAACTCGTCGAGCATCAGGAACGGATCGACCTGATCCAGTTGTTGGGTGCCGATCGAGCGGTTGAGCTTGACGCCGGCGCCGTCGCTGACCGGGACGCCGCGCACGATACGCGCCGCCGGTCTGACAATCATGGTCGATCCATCCATCGCGATGCTCCTACTTCTTTTGCACGGCGCGGCCCTTGACCAGCGCGTCGGCCGTCTCGGCCACGAACTTGCCCTGGTAGCGCGCGATTTCCTTCTCGTTCTCGCTCACCGCCTTCGGCTTTTGCATGGTGCCGGCGACGATGCTGGCGCCATAGGGCGAGCCGCCGCTGATCTCGTCGACATTGCTGACCGCCGGGGACGCGAAGCCGATCGGCACGATGATCATGCCGAGATGCTGCAACACGGTCTGAAAATTGAGGATCGCCGCGTCCTGGCCGCCATGCTGGGTGTTGGCCGAGGTGAAGATGCTGGCGAGCTTGCCGATCATCGCGCCGGTGAACCACAGCGAGCCGGTCTGATCGAGGAAATGCTTCATCGACGCCGCCATCATGCCGTAGCGCGTGGCGGTGCCGAAAATCACCGCGTCGTAATCCTTGAGTTCCTCGGGATTGGCCTCGGGCGCCACGAAGTCGGTCTTCTGGTACCGCGCCTTGGCTTCCTCCTGGGTGAACAATTCCTTCACGCGCTTCAGCGTCACTTCCGTGCCCGGAACCGCGCGCGCGCCCTCGACCACGGCTTGCGCCAGGGTCTCGATATGCCCATAGGCCCCGTAATACAGCACCAGAACTTTCGCCATGTCCCCACTCCCTCATCCGGTTGGTCGTTATGGTCCCGGATGATTACTGGATTGCGGCATAAATGGGAATGCGCCAGCATGGTTAGAACAATCAAAGAAGCGTGTCCGCCATGCGGCGGCACGGGATGGAGGAGGCCATGGTCCGCTACGCGAAAATCTTGGTCCTGTTGGCAGCCTTGGCGCCGGCCGCCGCGGGGCATGCCGCGCCCGTGACCACGAGCGGCGGCGCCGTGCAGGGCGTGACCGACGGCGGCGTCATGCACTATTGGGGCATTCCCTTTGCCGCGCCGCCCGTGGGCGAGCTTCGCTGGCGCGCCCCGCAACCGGCCAAACCGTGGACGGGCACGCTCATCGCCGACCATTTCGGCCATGACTGCATGCAGAATGCGCGGCCCGGCGGCCCGCCCTGGCCGAAGCGTGAGCCGCCGCCCGCCGAGGATTGCCTCTATCTCAACATCTGGGAGCCGGCGACCGCGGCGCCGGCGGCGAAGCTGCCCGTGATGGTGTGGATCTACGGCGGCGGCTTCCAGATCGGCTCGAGCGCCACCAGCCTGTTCGACGGCACGCATTTCGCGCAGGACGGCGTCGTGCTGGTCAGCTTCAACTATCGCCTCAACAAGTTCGGCTTTTTCGCCCATCCGGCGCTGACCCGGGAAACAGTCGGCGCGCCGCTCGGCAATTACGCGGTGCTCGACCAGATCGCGGCCCTCAACTGGGTAAAGCACAACATCGCCGCGTTCGGGGGCGATCCCGACAACGTCACGATCTTCGGCGAATCCGCGGGCGCGATGTCGGTGCAATATTTGATGACCTCGCCGCTGGCGAAGGGCCTGTTCGACAAGGCGATCTCCGAATTGGGCTTCGGCCGTTTCCATCTTCAGTCCTTCGCCGACGCGGAACGCAAGGGCAAGGCGGCGGCGGAAAGCTGGGGAGTCAAAGGCGACGATGTCGCGGCGCTGCGCGCGGTGCCGGCGGAGAAAGTGCTGGGCGACACCACCATGAGCCATAACGGCTTCTGGCCGATGATCGACGGGCGGATCATCCCAGAGCAAACCATCGACGCCTTCAACGCGGGTCATATGGCGCATGTGCCGTTCATCGTCGGCTCGAACAGCTACGAGATCGGCCTGTTTCCGATGATGGCCGCGGGCCTGTCGCAACGCGACGCGGCGGAATGGCCGGCGGCGGAAAAGCTGTTCGACGGCTTCGGCCGCAACGATCCGAAAATTCTGGAGATGCAGGTCGCAACCGACCTCATCCTGACCGAGCCGACGCGCGCCTTGGCGCGCGCCTCGGCCAAGGCCGGGATGCCGACCTATGTCTATTATTACGCCTACGTGAATCCGTCGCTGCGCGCGCGCTATCCCGGCGCGCCGCATTTCTTCGAAGTGCCCGCCGTGTTCGCCACCATGCCGCTGATCGAGCCGCATCCCGGACCCGAGACGCGCGACGTGGTGGCGGCGATGCATTCGCGCTGGGTGGCGTTCGCCAAGACCGGGAAGCCCGACGACTGGCCCGCCTTCGCCGCCGGCAAGGAAGAATGGCTCGATTTCACCGGCGACGGCGCGGCGGCGAAGCAGGATTTGCTGAAGCCGCGGCTCGATTTCGTCGCGGCGCTGCCGGCGCCGCGGCCACCGTCGAATTGAAGAAGGGATAGCGGTCTATTCCTTCTCGTCATTCCCGCGAAAGCGGGAATCCAGAGCCGACGCACGTCCCTTGTCCTGGGTCCCTGCTTTCGCAGGGAGAACAAAATTATTTCGGCGAAGGACTCTTGAACAACGTCAGCGTCACCGGTTTCCCGGTCGAGTAGTCGAGGCCGGAGACGGAGGCGGCGGGCTTCGCCGCGCCATCGGAGCGCCTGGCGGAACGCGGTTTCCTGGGTTTGCGAGACGATCGCGGCGGCGACCTTGTGTTGCGCCAGCGCCGCGGCGGCGGCTTCAGGCGACAGCAATTGCGTGCCGCTGCCCAGCAGGAACACCAGGCTCGGCTCGCTATAGCCCGCAACGGCGATGGGCCGGTCATGGACCTGCGCCGCGATTTCGCTTGAGGGGAACAACCGGTCGAGCCGCGGCGCCACGAACTGCGCGAGCGGGATGTAAATCACGAGGCTGCAACAAATCGCGACCGCCGGCGCGCGCGTCCACAACAGCGCGACCCCGAGAATCGCCAGCACGATAGCCGCGCCGATGCCGGCCGGATCGAGGCCGGCGCCGAACCGTACCGGTGTTTCGATCAGGCCCGCCATCAGGCACAGCGCGACGATGCCCCAGATCGCCGCGAACGGCAGGTCGTAGCGGCGCCACTTCGGATCGGCGGCGAGCAGCGCCCGGCCCGCCATCAGCGCCAGCGCCGGATACGCCGGCAGCAGATATTGCGGCAGCTTGGTCGGCACCAACTCGATCAGGATCCAGAATGGGACCGCCCACGCGATGAGGAAGCGCGCCGCGACGGCGCGGCGCTCGCGCCACGCGTGCGCGACGATGCGGCCGAGGAAAAACGTCGCCGGCCAGAATCCCGCCATCAGGATCAGGAGATGCGTCAGCGGCGGCGCGCCATGCGCCTCCTCGCCGCCGATCAGCTTGCCGAACAGATCGCGTCCGACGGACTCTTGGAGGAAAGCGCCGCCGGTGGCGCGATTGATCGCGTAAAGCCACGGTCCGACGACGACCAGCAGCAACGGCACGCCCCACCACGCGCGCAAACCCTTGAGCCAGCGCCCGTCGCGGTCGGCGACGGACACCGCCAGCATGGTGAGGACCGACAGCGCCGGCACGACGGGGCCCTTGACCAGGATCGCCGCGGCCTGCGCCAGCCAGAACAGGAGCGGCCAGCGCCACGGGATCGCCTGGCCCTCGCGCGTCGCGCGATAGATCAGGCCGAGCGCGCCTTGCGCCGCCACCGCCGCCGCCAACAGCACCGCGTCGGTCTTGGCGATATGCGCCTCGACCGACAAGCTCGAGCGTCGCCGCCAGCAGTCCCGCGCCGATCAGCGCCTCGCGCCGGCCGACCAGCCCTTGCCCCAGCCCGAAGGTCAGCAGCACCGCGGCGATGCCGCCCACAAGCGACGGGATGCGGTAGGGCCAGATCGCGCTGCTCTCCGCGTCGCTCACGGCGGCAACCGACGCGGCTTGCAGCCAATAAATCCCCGCCGGCTTTTTGTTGCGCGCCTCGGCGAGGAAGCGGATGCGCAGGAAGTCGCCGGTCTCGAGCATCTGGCGCGTCGCCTGCGCGAAGCGCGCCTCGTCGCGGTCGAGCACCGGCAGCGCCGCGATCCCCGGCAGATAAAGCGCGACAGATAAGAGACCGAGAAGGATGTAGGGGCGAACGCCCCTACTTAATGATGATAAGTCCCATGACATGAGCCCCCTCACCCAGCTCCGGCTAAGCTCGGCTTCGCCTCGCTAAGCCTTCTCAACCCTCTCCGCCCAACGGGGGGAGAGGGAAGGGTGAGGGGGCTTTTTCGACAAACCGGAATTGCCGCTACAGCCGGCCGAGGGCGCGCCGCAAGGCGTTGGCGCCCGGCTGGCGCAGCTTGGCGCGGCCGTAGACGATCGCCTCGGTCGTGACCGGGCGGCCATAGTAAGCGGCATTCCAATCCTGGTTCGGCCCGATCGCGCCGCCTTGAACCGCGACACCGCCGAACAGGCCCTTGGAATTCGACAACGCGTAGATGTCGGCGCCGGCGCTGGTCACCGAGCCTTCGGCGCCGGCGCCGATGGTGGCGATGGCGAGGCCCGCCTCGGCGCCGAGCTTGAGCTGCGCGTTGGTGATGGCGAGCTGCAGGGCATGATCGTTCATGATGATCAGCACGACCCGCGATACCTCGACGCCGGCCTGCAGACCGAACGAAGCAGCACCGAGATTGTAAAACGCGGGGTAGCTCCATGAGCCGTTGCGGTTATGAATCAGGAGCACGCCCTGGCCGCCCTGCGCGCCGAAAATGAAGCCCGCCTTGACCAGGTTTGGCACGATCACGATGGCGCGCGAGCGATGGACCAGCGCCCTGACGTTGTCGGTGTAGTTTCCGGGATTGTAGAACGAGTGGACCACGTCGACCGCCTCGTCCACCACCTGCTGCTGATTCGATTGGGCGCGCGCCCCCGGTGCCGCCGCCAGCAGCGGCATCATTAGCATGGCAAAAAAGGCAATCGCAAAACGCCGGGTCATTGTCGTCTCCTTTGATCGATCCGCCGGTAATCTACCGATGCTGGTACAACACCAAATCATAGGGCACCGGTTCCCGCCGCACCATGACAGATTGCTGTTGCCGCAATGTTTAGCGGGGCACGCGATTGACGGTCGCGACCCGCCAATCGTGGGCGCGCGCCGGGGTCTCGAAATGTTCGATCACGGTCAGCGACAGGTTTTCGCAGGAAAAGGCCAGCGCGATTTCCGGCGACAGATCGAGCGCGACGCCCAAGGCGGAGCGGATCGTGCCGCCATGCGCCACCGCGACGATGTCGCGGCCCTTGCAGTCGGCGGTCCAGCGCTCGATCGCGGCCCGGCAGCGGGCATAGACCTCGACGAAGCTTTCGCCGCCCGGCGCTTGGGTATAGGGCGCCGCGATCCACAGCCGATGGTTGCGCACTTCCTCGCGGATCTGGCCCTGCCACTCGCCGAAATTCTGCTCCATCAGCAGCGGCTCGACGATCGGCTCCGGCCCGGCGAGGCCCGCCGCCTGGATCGCGGCCGCGGTTTTTATCGTGCGTTGCAGCGGGGTCGCGAGCCACACCGCGTCGTCGGGTAGTTCGCGCGCCAGCGCGGCAAAGGCGAGGTCGTCGCTGCAATCGCAGTCGACGTCGCGCTGGCCGTAGAGTTGGCCCTCGGGATCGATCGCCGGCGCGTGCCGGACCCAGAACCATCGTGTCAGCTTCCGTTCCCCCGCCACCGGATCATTCCCCCATCTGCATCAGCGCGCCGCGCCGCCGTGCCTGGCGCATGAACACCAGGAACACGATGCCGCCCGCCGCCAACCATACAAAATCGAGGCCAACCGCCGCGATAAAATGATCGAGCGGAAAATCGTGCTGGAACATCACCGCGCGCATGCCTTCGAAGACATGGGCCGAGGGCAGGCACCAGGCGACATATTGCAGCCACCACGGCAGGATCGAGACCGGGTAATAGATCGCGCTCACCGGCGCGATGATGAACACGGCGAACCAGGCGATGCTCTCGGCGCCGAGCCCGTGGCGCAGAATCAGCCCGCAGATCGCGAGCCCCATCGCCCAGCCCATGATCATCAGGAGCGAAAAGAACGCGATCAGCGGCAGTCCGAGGGTGAAGATCGAATAATGGTAGAGCGGGATCGCCAGCAACGCCGCCGGCACCACGCCGATGCCGACGCGCACGAAGCTCATGAAGATCAGCGAGATCACCCACTCATAAGGCCGGAGCGGCGTCGCGAACAAATGGCCGAGATTGCGCGACCACATTTCCTCGAGGAACGAGACCGAGACGCCGAGCTGGCCCCGGAACATCACGTCCCACAGCATCACCGCCGCCAGGAGGACGCCGCCGGCCTTCGCCACCCACGACGAGTTGGTCATCAGGAACCGGCTCATGAAGCCCCAGAGGATCATCTGGATCGCCGGCCAATAGATCAGCTCCAGCGTGCGCGGCCAGGAGCTGCGCAGCAGGAAGAGATAGCGCAGCATCATCGCCCAGACGCGCGCGGGCGAGAAGCCGTCGTCGGCCGGCACGCGCGGCCGGGCGGGCGCCAGCGCCGTCATTGCGCCGCCTCGCGCGGGGCGAAACCGTCGCCGCCGCGCGCGATGTCGAGGAACACCTGCTCCAAGGTGACGCGGCCATAGCGCGCGATCAATTCCTGCGGGCTGCCGCGATCGACGATGCGGCCCTTTTTCATCATCATCACGTCGGAGCACAGGCGCTCGACTTCGCTCATGTTGTGCGAGGCCAGAAGAATTGTGGCGTTCCCGCCGCGACGGTAGGTCTCGATATAGGAACGTACCCAGTCGCCGGTGTCCGGGTCGAGCGACGCGGTCGGCTCGTCCAAGAGCAGCAGTTCCGGCTCGTTCAACAGCGCCTTCGCCAGCGCGACGCGCGTCTTCTGGCCGGCGGAGAGCTTGCCGGTCGGGCGGTCGAGCATCTCGACGATCTGCAAGTCCGCCGCCAGCGACTCGATGCGCTCCTTGAGGCGCGGGATGCGATAGAGCCGGCCGTAGACGGTAAGGTTCTGCCGCACCGTCAAACGATGCGGCAAGTCGACATAAGGCGACGAAAAATTGAGCCGCGGCAGCACGCGGTAGCGATGCGTCAGCATGTTCTCGCCGAACATCGTGATGCTGCCCTCGCTCGGCAGAAGTAGGCCGAGGAGCATCGACAGGGTCGTAGTCTTGCCGGCGCCGTTGCCGCCGAGCAAAGCCGCCGTCACGCCGCGCCCAAGATCGAAGTCGATGCCATCGACGGCAACGACATCGCCGAAGCGCTTGGTGAGATGGGAGACCTGGACGACCGTCTCGGACACGGCGGGATCATGGCATTTCGGGCCTAGCGGTGCCCGCAAAAAAAGAGGCCGGAACTTGGTTCCGGCCTCTTGCCTCCGAGATCGTCGGCGGGGGACGCGCGGCGCCGAAGGCGAGGTTGCCTTGAGACTTGGGGGACTAGAACGGCCGCGCCCAGTATGCCGCGATCTGCGTCACCAGCGTCTGCGGCAGCGGCACATAGTCGAGCGACTCGGCGTCGGCCTGGCCTTGACGCAACGCCCAGGCGAAGAAATCGAGCGTCGCCTTCTGCCGCACCGGATCCTTCGGCGTCTTGTACATCAGGATGAACACCGTGGCCGCGATCGGATAAGCGTCCGGTCCGGGCGCGTTGGTCATGATGAGATAGAAGTCCTTGGCGTGGACCCAGTCGGCGGTCGCCGCCGCATCCTGGAACGAATGCGCGTCGGGTTTGACGAACTTGCCGGCGGCGTTCCGCACGATCGCATAGGTCATCTTGTTCTGCAGCACATAGGCGTATTCGACATAGCCGATCGCGCCCTTGATCTGCTTGGTGTAGGCGGCGACGCCCTCATTGCCCTTGCCGCCGATTCCGGTCGGCCAGGAGACCGAGGTGTCGGCGCCGACCTTCGCCTTCCACTCCGGACTGACCTTGGAGAGGAAATTGGCGAAGTTGAAGGTCGTGCCCGACCCGTCGGAACGATGCACCACGGAGATCTTGGTGGCGGGCAGCGTTGTGCCGGGATTGATCGCGGCGATCGCCGGGTCGTTCCAGCTTCTGATCTTGCCGAGATAGATGTCGGCGATTACCGGCCCGCGACAGTTTCAATTGCCCCGGCGCGATGCCCGTCGAGATTGACCACCGGCACGATGCCGCCGATGACCAGCGGAAATTGGCCGAGTCCCGAGCTTCGCCAGCGTATCGGGATCGAGCGGCTTGTCGGAGGCGCCGAAATCGACGGTCGCCGCCTTGATCTGGGCGATGCCGCCGCCTGAGCCGATCGACTGGTAATTGATGTGATTGCCGGTCTTGTCGGCGTAATCGGCGGCCCACTTCGCCAGCACCGGATAGACGAAGGTCGAGCCGGCGCCGGAAATATCCATGGCGCGGGCGCCGCCGCCGGCCATGCCGATAACTGCGATCGCCGCCGCGGCGAGGATCGGGCGACTGCGAAACTCCATCATTTTCTCCTTGGTTAACACCCCCAACCGGATGGCACTCTAGGGAGGGCCGGTGTCACTTTTGTGACGCCGCGGGGACGGGGTGGAGAAATCCTCACATCAACTTCTTGGGACATTAATCTCTCGCTGTACTATATGTTGCAATTATGTTAGGTTGGATTGCTGGGCTACGCATCGGATGGTCCGTTGCGGCCCGAGTTAGAGGGAATTGAAATGGCTGCTAAGAAGAAAGCGAAGCCCGCAAAAAAGACGGCGAAGCGGAAGAAGAAGTAGTACGACGCCCGTCTGACTTTTCAGGCGATCGCGGGGCTGCTCTGTACCGGTGGGGGGTCAGAGCAGCCCCGCCCATTTTGGGGATATAATTCGTCATGGCCGTCCCCCGACTTGATCGGGGGATCCACCCGGCCATCTCAAGCCAGAGGGCGTAGTCGTCGCTTGCTTGAGACCCGCGGGTCACCCCCACTTATCCGGGCCCGCGGGTGACGGCAAAAAACGTAACATTCATCGGCGATCACGCCCGGAATTTGGTCAGGTCCGCGTTCCGCAACGTCTGCATGGCATGGCGATAGCCGGCCTCGATGGCGCGGTTGAAGGAATGCCAGTCGCGCATGCCGATCTGATCCAACGGCGGCTCGATCAATAAATCCACGTGCTGGCGGCTGACCTCGGTCTCGGCCTCGCTGGCGATGGTGCCGGCGCGCAGCAGCATGTTGACCATGCCCGGCGCCCGCGAATCCTCGCCGAGGAGCAGCGTCGCGAACCAGCCGCGGCTGACCGGGCGGAAATCCTCGCGCCGGCCGACATCGACGCCGATCACCGGACCGAAACTGACGGCGGTCATTTCGTCCGCCGGCAGATTGTTCATCACCGCGCCGTCGACCAGCACCTCGCCATGCTCGATCACCGGCGGCAGCAGGCCCGGAATCGCGACGCTGGCCCGCAGCGCGCGCCACAGCCGGCCTTCGCGATGGACCTGCACCTGGCCGGTGGTGAGATTCGACGACACGACGAAATAGGGCCGCCACAGATCCTCGATGCGACTCGCGCCGAAATTCTGCCGCAGCCGCGCGCTGACGCGGACGCCGCGGCTCAGCGCCAACAGCGGGATCGCGACATCGCCCAGCGGATTTGAGGTGACGAACGCCTCGTGCATGCGGGCGCGCATTTCCTCGATGCTCCATTCGTGAGCGAAGCCGGCGGCGACGATCGCGCCCATGCTGGTGCCGCCGAGCAAATCGAATTCGATGCCGGATTCGCGCAGCGCCTGCGCCGCGCCGATATGGCCATAAGCGCGCGCGCCGCCGCCCGAGAGCACCAACCCAACCGCGCGGTCGGTGAGGAAGCGCGCGAGCCGCGCGATGTCGTCGGCGCGGCCGAGTTGGATGTGGCGGTGATACTGCGCCGGCACTTGCGCGAGCCATCCCGCCGCCGCCGCCGGCAGGCGGCGCGTCTCGTCGTGGGTCAACACCAGGATGACGCGGCGCCGGCGCAGCGCCTCGAGTTGCGGCATCAGTTCCGGCCGGCGCGGCGGCGCGGCGCCGTCGGCGACCAGAATAACATAGTCGGCGCGCCGCAGGCACAGCAGCGACCAGTTCGACGCCGCGCTTTCGCCGCAATAGATCGTGACGTCGTGCGCCGCCTCGATCGCGTCGTATTCCTCGTCGACGCGGTCGCGCTCGGCGGAGTTGAGCAGGATCGTGCGCCGGCCGGCCGCCTCGAGCGCGTCCTTCAGCGACTGCGCGAGCCGGGCCGGCGGCTCTTGCGTCAGCGGCAACAGCGTCACGGTGCGACGCTCCGACGGCGGCAAGTCGCGAATTGAGGGGCGCACCGACCAGGCCGCGATCTCCTGCGTCAACCGCAGCAAAATCCCCGGATATTTGGCGATGGCGCGGTCGAACGCCGGCTTCGACATGCGGGCGACGGTGCTGTCGCGCAATGCCACCACGGAACCGGTATGCGGCCGGCCGGTCAACAGACCGACCTCGCCGACGCTCTCGCCGGCGCGCACGTCGACGGTGGCGTCGCTGCCGCGCGCGTGCGGCCCACGCAGGATGCTCAAGAGACCGGAGAGCACGATGAACATCGCCTCGGGCGCCTCGCCCTCGGCGTAGAGCACGGCGCCGCCTGGCAGACTGAACCATTCGAGTTCGGCGGCGATCGCGGCGCGGGCGTCAAGGTCCAACCCGGCAAACAGCGGCACCGCTGCCAACCGCGCCGCCAGGCCGGCGACGGATTGCCAGCTCAGCGTCGCGTCCGTTACCGCGTCGTCCAAATCATCCCCGCGCGACGCTTGCGCATGACGCAACGCCGCCATGCGCTAACCCGATTGTCGATAGAGCCATTGCCTACTAAATGCACTGACGAACGCCTCCTAGGCGTTTCCTCCCTAAACTTGGGCCGCGTTTCGACGCGGCCCATTTTTTTCGCGGCGACGCATGCATCGTGCGCGCCGACGTCGTCTCAGAAGCTTTCGACCCACGGCCGCACCGCGATCTCCCAGCTCCACGCCGAACGATGCTGACGGTGGAGATAGAGGAAGCTTTCGGCGATCGCGTCGGGGCTGAGCATGCCGTCGGCGCCGCGCGCGCCGGCGTCGCGGCCGGGATTGGCGATGCCGCCGTCGATCACGACATGGCCGACATGGATGTTCTGCGGCTGTAGCTCGCGCGCCATGCTTTCGGCCAGGCCGCGCAGCGCGAACTTGCCCATCGCGAACGGCGCCGACTTCGGATAGCCCTTCACGCTCGCCGACGCGCCGGTGAAGACGATGGTGCCGCCATGGCCGCGCCGCAGCAGCGCGCGCGCCGCCGCCTGCCCGACCAGGAAGCCGGCGAACGCGGACGAGATCAGCGTCTTGCGCACTTCCTCGATGTCGAGCTCGACCAGCGGCCCGCGGGTGCGATAGCCGGCGTTGAAAACGACGAGGTCGGGCACGCCGAGGTCGCGCTCGACCATCGAGAACAGGCCGGCGACGTGGTTCGGCTCGGCCGCGTCGCACGGCCAGGCGCGCGCGCCGGTCTCGTCCAACAGCGGCTGGAGTTTCTCGACGTTGCGCGCGGCGAGTTCGACCTTCATGCCCTCGCGCGCGCACAGCCGCGCCAGCGACGCGCTCAGCCCGCTGCCGGCGCCGACAATGAGTGCGATCTCGGCCATTCGTCCCTCCATCATTGACATCAGAACCCTTTGAGTATGGCATGAAGCCGACCCTGATTGGACAAGGAGATCGGGCCTTGAGCGTGCAATCGACCCACAATATCGACCCGGCGCGCCGCGACTTTTACGGCCGCATCGGCGAGCGCAATCTGGCGCCGTTGTGGGAAGTGCTGCACAAGCTCGTCACCGCGACGCCGGAGACGGCGATCGTGCCGCATCTCTGGCATTACCACGCGCTGAAGCCCGATCTGCTCGAAGCGTGCGAGCTCATCACCGCCAAGGAAGCGGAGCGCCGCGTGCTGGTGCTGGAGAATCCGGCGCTGCCGGGCGAATCGCGCATCACCAAGAGCCTGTTCGGCGGCTTGCAGATCATCCTGCCCGGCGAGATCGCGGCGCCGCACCGCCACACGCAGGCGGCGCTGCGCTTTGTCCTGGAAGGCGAGGGCGCCTACACCTCGGTCGACGGCGAGCGCACCTTCATGCGCCCCGGCGATTTCGTCATCACGCCGTGCTGGACGTGGCACGATCACGGCAATGTCGGCAAAGGCCCGATGGTGTGGCTCGACGGGCTCGACATGCACATGATCAAGCTGTTCGAGGCGAGCTTCCGCGAAGGTTCCGGCTCCGACGCCGCGGGCGACGTGACGCGGCCCGAAGGCGACAGCGAGGCGCGCTACGGCGCCAACCTGCTGCCGGTCGACGATAGCTACAATCGTCCGACCTCGCCGGTGTTCAACTATCGCTACGACCGCACGCGCGAAGCGCTCGAGGAGACGCGGCGCAAGAACGAGTGGAACCCGTGGCACGGGCTCAAGCTCAAATACGCCAATCCCAAGACCGGCGATTACGCGATCCCGACCATCGCGACCTTCATCCAGTTATTGCCCAAGGGCTTCAAGACCGCGCCTTACCGCTCGACCGCGTCGACCGTGTTCGTGTGCGTCGAGGGCAAGGGCAAGAGCGTCGTCGGCGAGGGCGAGGGCGCGCGCATTTTCAATTGGGGGCCGCGCGACATCTGGGTGGTGCCGAGCTGGGAATTCGTGCGTCACGAACCGGCCGGCGGCGACGCGGTGCTGTTCAGCTATTCCGACCAGGGGGTGCACGAAAAGCTCGGCTTTTTCCGCGAGGAAAAACGGCCGGCCTGACGGGCGGCGCAAGGGGGAGCACGCGATGGTCAACGTATTCGGCCGCGGCGACGGCGCCGGCATCATGCGGGCGTGGCGGCTGACCAGGTTCAACTACTACCTCGATTTCGCGGTCTATCCGGTGGTGATCGTGGCGCTGGTGCTCTTAAGCGCGCGGCTCGCCGGCCTGTCGCTCGAGTGGCTGCAATGGTGCGTGGCCGGCTTCGTCGCGTGGACCTTGATCGAGTATTGGCTGCACCGGCTGGTGTTTCACGGCGCGCTCCCCGCGATCGCGCGGATGCATGGCGGGCATCACGCCGATCCGTCGGGTTGGATCGGCGTGCCGGTATGGTACTCGCTGGGATTTTTCCTCGCGGGCGGTCTGCCGATCGTCGCGGTGCTGGGATGGGGCGGCGGCATCGCCGCGGTGGTCGGGCTGTTGCTCGGGTACCTGCTCTATATCGGCGTCCACGACGCGGCGCATCACCGCTCGTCCTATCTGCATCCGTGGTTTCCGCAGCTCCGCCTCAACCATTTGCGGCACCACTACCAGCACGCCGATGCCGGCTTCGGCGTGACCTCCGACGTGTGGGATCGGCTCTTCGGCACCAAGCAGTGAGAGGCGCGGGTGCTGTCCTCGGAGAGCGCCGGGGCGCGCGAGAGAGTTGGCAAAGGCCGCCCGCCTCTCCTACAATTCACGCCACGCGGGTGTAGCTCAATGGCAGAGCAGAAGCTTCCCAAGCTTACGACGAGGGTTCGATTCCCTTCACCCGCTCCAACATATTCAATGAGATAGCGGCAACCCGAAACCCTGACCAAGAGCCATACGAAAAAAATACGGAAAAACCGACCCGAATTAAGACGATGCGAATCACCGACATCACGTGACTATGACGGTGCGGCGACAGCCATCTGAACATCTGGCAATCTGCCGCTCCGGATTTCCAATTGTCTCGCAAAATGAGAAAGCGGATCGAAAAGAAGCAACGTCCCTTCAATAATGCAACGGCCGGCAAAGGGAGTGCCGCCGCACGACTCCCCTTGGAGATTTTCTCAGCATCGACACCCCCCGAATTGACCATTTAAGATTCTTGGAGACCCTTGAATTGATCAGGAAACCGTTGAGCAGAAACACCGTCCAGTCGATGGAAGATAAATTGAATTTTCTTCTCGCATTTACAGGGCTCGAGCAAACGTTGACCCGTCGCACCAAAGTCTGGCTAGAACAGGCGAACGTTGCCGTTAGCCGACTAAAGAAAGCGTTCGGCAATACAATGCCCCTTGAGGCGCGCTTTCTTTTTCTGCCCTTATTAAGAAATCACACAGATGACTTGCAGCGTATCGGGAATATTATCGAAGCACTAGAGGATATAATACTGAAGAGTACCTCGCGTTTCCTGCTTCTTACAAAGCGAAGGCACCGGCGCGGCAGCCGATACTTGGCGACGTTTCTGATGCCAGCGATAGCCGAAATATGGACTGATCTTACGGGCGAGCCACCTCGAAGTTCCCGCAATCGAGGACAATTTGAAGCGTTCGCCGATAAGATCCTCGAGAGCATGAGACAAGATCAATTGAAGACCCACGTCCGCGGAAATATCCGAAAGCTTGTTGCGAACCGCAATCGCCGAAAAAATAGTGCACGCCGCACCGGCTAGATTAGTGGTTGCAAATATGAGCGCGAGATTTCTCGATAACTGAAGCGCAAGGCGCGTGACCTGCCGGAGTTAGATCAGGCAGTGTTGCGTGCATGCGCAATCGACCGACAGACGAATCTAAGCACTACGCAACCGACAAAATCGCCGGCGACACCCGAGGTGACAGTGTACTTGCCTATTCGGTCCGTCAGGCGACCGCGCGCGCCGGTGTCGGAAGGACACTGCTGTACGAGGCAATGGGCCGCGGCGACCTTAAAGCAAGAAAGTATGGCCGGCGAACCCTAATTCTGAAAACCGATCTCGACGCTTGGCTGCACTCGCTCTCTGATTTTCCGGCGCGATTCCCAGGTGGGCGTTCCGCGCAGCAGAATTCGGAGGAGTAGGCCGTGCGCAAACCGCCGTACCAGCGTTGGCGCCCGTCGCATCGCGATCACTGGTTGCCAAATGTCCTCCCCGGCTTCGAAACGCCTAGCCAGGTCGAAGCTCGACGCCTCAGCCGGGTCCGCATTCTACGCAACGACGGTACAGACAGTCGCGCGCTGGCGGACAAGCTGGCCAATTGCTCTGCCAGACTCTCGCCGCGATTCGCCCACCTGCCCAATCTGCATGCGCCGGGTGCGGGCATGGTTCGCGGGTGAGATGCTGCGGTGCTTCGCGGGGCGGCATGACCTGCTGTCGGTCAACATCGTCCGGCCGACGGAGAGGTCCCCGACGCAGAGCTCGCGCAATTCGATCTGCTGCGCTTCGTCAACACACAGCGCCAACGTCTAGGGCGTCTGAACCTTCCCAACTTCCACGCAATCGCGGCGGTCGACATGACCTTCGACGTCCGCGATGCGAGTTGGTTGTTTCACCTGCATCTGGTGACCGCTGGAATTGACAAGCAGAGACTGATGCGCGAGCTGAAGCGGTTCTACCTCGTCACGCCGCAAATTCACCGACCGGTCGTGATCAAGCCGGTTCGCGATCCAGTGTGGCAGCTCTCGTACCGATTGAAAGCGATTTGGAATTGCAAGGAGCACTACATCAGCGCGAAGGGACGTCCGAAGGAATATCCGCTAAAGGGTCCCGAATTGCGCCGGTTGCTTCTCTTCTTGGATCGGGGCTCACCAACGAACTTGACCTTCCTTTTTCGCGCTGAATTCGGCGCCAACGGGAACCTGCGGCTGAAGTCGTTGTCACTCGATCAACGGGGGACCCAATGAAAACATCGGTCAGTTTGCCCTCTAGCGACCTGAGTCTGGCTCCACGGTGGTCATTGGTGCAAATTCAAATCGGAATTGGCGGCAACACTCGAAGCGAATTTCGTGGCGGTCGGGTTTGTCGGTCCCGCGCGTGAACACCATGAGCAGGTGAGCACGAACTTACTGAGTAGGTTCGTTGGCTGCTCACTGCTCACTTCAACCTCAACATGGCAATCAAGGAGAAGCCGCCATGCCGATGGACAGAAATGCCTCCATACCTCCGATCCAACTCGAAGGTTGGGCGAGGACCGTGGATTCTAAGAAGTGGCGACGAATAGTCCGCGTGCAGGATCGCGATGGTCAACACCACTTGCACCTCATTGATAGTGTCACTTGGGAGGATCGAAAGAAGCTCTTCGCCTTTCTCAGCGACCGGGGATGTGCGGTGCCGGCTGAAAAAGAAGGTCGAGACGCGCTATACGAGGCCCTAATTGCAAGCCCGGACGACGCCCGATTCGTTTTGGTGGAGCGTATCGGTTGGCACGGCAAGAGATTCCTTCTGGGGACCCGTGTCTTGGGTGATGGCAGCGAGTACATCATCCTGGACGAAGAATCGCTATCGATGGTGCATATGGCGCGAGTGGCCGAACGTGGAACCCTTGAGGAGTGGCTGACGTATGTCGCGGGGCTTTGTGTCGAGAGTAGCTACCTCGTCCTTGCCCTATGCCTAGCATTCGCAGCTCCCTTGCTCCGATTGATGGGAATTTCGAGCGGCGGGATTTACATTTATGCCGAGACGAGCCACGGAAAATCGACTTTGCAGCTCGTCGCAGGATCAGTGTTCGGGCGCGGGCGCCTTGGCGGATACGTTCAGAACTGGGCGCAGACGCTTACCGCTCTGGAGGAGAGAGCCCTCGGGCATTGCGATCTGCCGCTCATACTCGATGAAATAAACCTTATCGACCCTGACCCCGTTCGGGCCGCACAAGCCGCATCGCACGCTGCATACGCCGTCGCGAACGGCATCGTAAAAGGCCGCTCGAGCCGATACACGGGCGCTATCTCGGCGGACCCCTGGTACACGCTGATTATCAGTTCGGGGAGCTCAGTTTAGCCGAACACGCTAGGGCTGGAGCCCGTCGCCGCCTGAAGGGCGAGGAAGCGCGTATGCTAGACGTCCCTGTCCCAAACACACCAACAGGGATATTTGACAGGCTGCCGCATTCCGCGACTGGTGAGGACAGTCGCCTGCGGGTCGACCGACTGCAGGCCACGGCGGGGCAGTACTACGGCGTACCCGGACGGATATATTTGCAAAAGGTGAGCGCCGATCTTGCCACATCTGGACGCGGCCGCCTAGTCGCACACTCGCGGGAATGGATGAGCGACTTTTATCGCGCGGCAAACGTCGATATGACGGACGGGTTTGCAGTTCGCCGCTCGGAGCGCATTGCCCTCGCCTACGCCGCCGGAAGGCTTGCTATCGACCATGGAGTTCTTCTCTGGCAGCCTCGCTTCGTGTTGGACTGCCTAGTCACCTGTCACAAGCGTGCGAGCGGTGCTGGAGATTTGAATGCAGTGCGGAAGCGGAATATCGATTGGTACCGCACCCACTTTTGGCTATTTCGCTGTCGGTTACTGTTGCATCGTAATGCGCGTGTTGCCGATCACCAGGTGCATTGCAAACGTGACGCCGATGGCTCGGACTTGTACGCAGTGGCCCCTGACAGTTTCACTTTCCTCTGCGCACCGACGGTTCGCCCCCACGAAATGCTAGGCCTCCTTGATAGGGCGGGGTGGCTCATCCACGGTTCAGATGGAAAGCGGACCCGTCAGGTGCAGCTCTTCCGGGACGCGTCGAAGGTACTATGTCATTCGGCCCGGGAACCCCCATACGCTTAAACTTTCGGATTTGGTCTGACGTTCGATGCAAGGACCGAGCGCTCGATACAGACGCCAACGACGCGACCACCTCGCCCTGCCCGACCCGGCGGCCCCTCTTCTCGTCCGCGCGGGGTGGATCCGTAACTCAGCTGGGATAACCATGGTGCTCGAGAGTCGATCAGTAGTTCAAGTGCGGGCAACGGCGCTGCACGAGGCTGGGCACGCTGTCGTCGCCTGGGACCAACGGATTCGTATTGACTCGGTCAGCGTCATTCCCGACGAAAACAGCGAAGGTCGCGTTCTTCATGATCACGGTATGGCAGGATATAACCCCGATTCGGACAACTCGCCCCAGGTCCGCATTAGGCTCGAAAAGCGAATCCGCGTTGCCCTGGCGGGGCCGATAGCCCAGCGCAAGTTCGCTCGTAGAAGTTGGCGGCAGGTACACGGCGAAACCGATTACCGGGACGCGGCTGACCTCGTACTGCGGATGGTAGAGTTGGGGAAGCAGGCCGATGAATACATTCGGCGGCTCGAAATCGAGACGGATCTGATCGTGATAAAGTGGGGGCGGATGATACAGAGTTTGGCCGCCAAGCTGGTGCGACAGCGCACCATGAAAGGTCGGGAAATCAAGGTATTTATCATTCGTGGCATGAAGGCGAGTTCAATTGGCACGCGCGACGAAAAGCCGAGAATTGAAAAGCGGTCGTTGAGCTCGCTGAACGCTCAGTGGCACCCCTCCCGAAAGGAAATCCGCCAAGCCTCGACCACTTCTCGTGCGGTGATTTGGGCCCATTGCTTTCAGGTGTTAGGGTTGAAGGAACTATCCGAAATCTCAGCAGTTATTGAACCGCCCACTATTGACCGAGGATTTGTACCCAGTATTGACCGTCATCCATCGACTTGATCGTATAAAAGAAGGACGGTAATTCCCCGCTGGTTATGAAGGCATCGCCTTCACATGCACGAATGACTTGCGGGACAGCCACAAAAACACTGGTAGCAACGTCGGCACTGTCATCTTGAATATTTTTGAGCGCCACCAACCGCACGCCTTGTCGTCCTTGTGGGCTCTCCTTGATCATACTTTGCAGAGTTTTCGTGATGTCGGGATCGTCGCAAGTCGGCAATTTCCTTATTTGATCTAGAAGCGGAGTCGCTTTTTATTAGCCGGGCGAGATCGTTGCGCAATTGGTTCGCCACGGACTCTAATCCTTCAGGGCCATTCCTAGGCGAGCCATGCTTGATGCAGGACTCAACCCAATCGATCATTTTGGTTATGTTGGCGGGACTTCGTATCGATTTTGGGTCCACGCCGAACCACTGATTCATGCGTTTATCCCATCTCGATTGGTCGTT
Source organism: uncultured Alphaproteobacteria bacterium (assembly GCA_963729845.1). Taxonomy (GTDB): domain Bacteria; phylum Pseudomonadota; class Alphaproteobacteria; order ATCC43930; family CGMCC-115725; genus JAATGI01. The sequence continues at coordinate 13,204 of CAVSQC010000005.1, read as the reverse complement.
TCCGGACGATCCATTCGCGTATGCGCCGAACGCCTGACAAGTCTTTTCTTCAGCTCGGGAGCCGGTCGCGGGGATGAAGGTTGTCATGCTGACGCAGAGGAGAAGCGTAGTGACTACAGTGATTTTGGGTTTCATAAGTCCTCCATCGAGGCCCAAAGTGTCCCGAACGGTCCGTCGCGCCGTTTGAACGCGTCGTGCCATCGCAATTCGACCACCGGCGATGTTCTCCCAAGCGTATTTTAACGTCATATCGGATTTTTCAATATTGAATAATTCAATCTAGGTGTCTCACCCGCAATCGCGGGGTGGGACCAGTGTGGATTGGGCCGAACGATCACAAGCTTGTCGGCAAGGAGCTTCGGGCTTGCCGATTGAGTGCGGGCATTCGCCAAGACGATTTGGCAGCACTTCTCAAGAAACCGCAGTCATTCGTTTCGTCATATGAAACGGGCCAGCGCCGGATCGACCTATTGGAGTTCCTCGAGATCACGCAAGCAATCGGCGCCGATCCGAGAAAGCTATTTGAACGCATCGCCGGCTTGGCCCAACGGAAGACCCGGAAGAACGCCAAGCCAACGAAACGTAGGCCCTCATAATCTGGGGTCCTCCCGCCACCGCGCGAATGACGGCCCCCAACTTCGAGCGAAGCAATATGTCGGCGAGCCGGTCAAGATCGGGCGCGCCATGACCGAGTTGGTTTCGCCAAGCTAGGCAGAAACCCAGAAGATGGAACTGACCCGAACCTAGCTCGATCAAAGCTCGCCGGAACCGCTCGTTGGCGCCGGCCATCGTTCGGACATCGACGGCGTAGTCGCCGAATAACCAGAGTATTCGCTCCGAAATTCGAGCCGCCGGCACCGATGAACCAGATAAATCCGACCTTGGGTTGGGCCGGCTCAAGATTTGTCGATTCAATTGACCGCGCCTTCTTTCATTCTCGTCTCAGCTAATCTTCGGTTTATGGGCAATTGCCCATATTGTCGCTTTAGGCCAACCGCCTGCTATTGATTGAATATTTGACTTTATATACCCTCTATGCTAGAGTTTCAATGGTTGGGTTCGCTTATGGGTTGGGGGACGGGAATGGCGGGAAAACAGGCTAAAATATTGAAAGGGGCTGAGGTTTCGGCGTTGTTGCGACGGGTGGCACGAGGTCGCTACCCCGAGCGCGACCGGGCGATGGTGTTGCTGTCGCTCAAGGCGGGATTACGCGCCGGGGAGATCGCGAAGCTCAGTTGGGCAATGGTGACCGAACCCGACGGCACGGTCGGGCGGGCGATCAACTTACACAATGCCGCCGCCAAGAAGGGCAGCGGCCGGGTCGTCCCGCTGCACCCGCTGTTGCGGGCCGCCCTCATCGCGTTGCGCCGGGTTTCGGGTGACGGGTCGGCGGCGATTATGTCCGACGCGGTGCCGCGATGCGGCCGAGCAGTGTCGTCAACTGGTTCGCGGTTCGTTATCGGAAGCTAGGCTTCGAAGGAGGCTCGTCCCATTCGGGGCGGCGCACCTTTGTCACCCGGGCGGCCCGGCTGGTGTTTCGGGCCGGCGGCAGTTTGCGCGACGTCCAGCAGCTGGTCGGCCATTCGTCCATTGACCAGACCCAGGCCTACATCGAAGGCGACACCATGGCGAAGCGCCGCCTGGTCGCGATGGTGTGACGGATCATGACCGCAAATCGCGATCCCCTGGCGATTATCGAACGGGTTTGCAAAATGGGCGACGGGGCTCTGGGCGATGGCGGAGATCCACGCGGGCCTCGACCGTGCGGGGGTCGTGCGCGCGGTTGCCAATCGCGATACCGCAAGCCTGTACGACTGGCTGATGGACGTCTTCGAGTTTTCAGGGGGTGTCCAACGCCGCGGCATCGACTTATCTCGCCCAACACGGGAACGTTACCTTTGAAGCGATCAGCGACGCCCTTTCGGCGCATCGCTGCCAGTGTCCCAAATTGGCCGGATATGAGGCCTATCAGAATGTTCTATCGCAAGGCAGGACGTTTCGCAGCCACGCTTCTTTCACTCGTGCCCGTGGTCGTGACCCACGATCTGCGGAAAGGCGGGGCTCAACGTACTGGCACATTCCTTGTTCTTCTTCCTTCGCGATGTCTGCGGCGGGGACCTGGTCGCGTTCATCGACCGAACCCTGATCGCCGCGGACCGGCCGGGACATCCGGACCGGGTGGCCTTGATGCAGGCCGCCCTCTTCGGCCCCTTGAAAACCATCCATGGCGTCGCCGATAAGGTCCTCCATATGACCTTCGCCGCGCTGCTGCTTGGCGGCGACCCACGGCGGGAGCGTTGGGTCGAGGTCGGCGGCAGCATGATTGCGGTCGACCGGCTGGTGCATAATTTTCTTCACCGGACCGGGATTTTCGACCGTTGCAAGGCGCGACACCGGTATGGGCCCGCCTGCTATCGCGCCGGGGGCTGTGCCGCCATCATCGACCAGGCGGCGCGCCGGCTCGATGCTCGGGCCTTCGATCCCGGTTTCCCGATCTACTTCCCTCGGTTCGTCCAATATTCGCTCTGGGCGTTTTGCGCGCGCGACGGTCGCGACATCTGCAACGGCAATAAGATCGATGATCGCGAACGCTGTGCCCAACGCGAGTGTCCGGTCTTTTCGATCTGCGACCGGGTGGTCCTGCGGCCGCAAACGACGCGCGCTCATGAGCCAGCGGTCGCCACCGCCCGCGCGCGGTCGCCGCCCGACTAGGCACGACCGGATTCCGGACCTCACCCATGACCTACCAATAGCGGACCCGTTTGGGTCCGCTCGCATAAGGACTTACCCTAATGATCGACGACCGTAACGGCCCCGGCCAATCGGCACCACCTGGCCAAACCTGCCTCGATCCCGTTATCGCGGCGATACGCGACCTCAACGACAATCTCCGCCGAAGTTTCCGGGGCGGCCTCGTGGTAATGACCAGTGGCGTCGAAGCACTCGGCGTTGCCGCCATTCGCCGGCTGGTGGTCCGCGTCCGGAACTTCGACACCTTTACGCCGGACAACGACCCTCATGGCGAACATGATTTCGGCGCCTTCATCCATGAGGGCCAGCAATTCTTCTGGAAAATCGACTATTACGACCCAACGCTCAATATGGGGTCGCCCGATCCGGCCAACCCCAAGGTGACGCGACGGGTCCTCACCATCATGCTGGCATCGGAGTATTAGGGCGGGGCTCCGTTGGGATCGCCGACCGTGGCGCCGGTCCCCTACCGTCAAGGTGGCCTCGATAGTCTCTGCGGCGTCTATAGCGTCATCAACGCGGTCGCCGTCGCGGTGGCCCCGATCAAGCGGTTGACCGAAGAGGGCTACCTTGACCTTTTCGCGTTTCTGATTTGCGCCCTAAAGCTCGAGGACCGGCTCCCTTCGGTGCTGATCAGCGGTTGCTATTATCCGGTTCTATCCAGGCTGCTGAAGTTTGCCCGGTGCTGGCTGTGGGACCGGCACCATTTGCAGCTCCACTATCGCCGGCCGTTTCATCGGCACGCCCGAAATCGAACCAGCGACGCGCTCCGCACGCTTGGGCGTCACCTGGACCGGGACCGGCGGGCGGCGATCATCCGGATCACCGGGATCCACGACCATTGGACAGTGGTCCGTTCGGTCGGAAAACGGACTCGGACGCTGCACCTGTACGACAGCGGCGGTGATCGCTACCTGAGCCGAAATTCGCTCTTGGCCCGGCGCCGGGATCGGCCTGTCCGACTGGTCACGCGTGACCTGATCCTGATCACGATCAGCCGCCCGCCCGTGAGCAATTCAATTCGGCGCCGCGCTTAGTCATTCACGCGTCGGCCCGGATAGTTTGCCATGCCGATGTCGAGGGCGTGTGCCCGGCCGGCGGGTGCACGGCGCTTGGACCGAAAAATGGCATGGGCCTTCTGGCAGCAGCCGCTATTATGTGGCCGCGGACATCCAGCACCCGGAAAGCCGAAATCGAGCGGCGGCTGACGGCGGCAAAGCAGCAATGGGAGCAAGTTCACGCGCGCTGGCAGCGCGAAGCCAGTGTCGCCGCGTTCGATCATACGAAGCAAGCGCTCATCGAAGCCAAGAGGGCATATGACTACGTCCCAAATGAAAGACTTCGGCGGCTCGCGAAACTGCGAACCGAACAACAAGATTTCCAGCGTCGCCGCCATCTCGATCGGTTTCGGATTGATCGCGCAGAAATACCAGGCATCGGGGATGGGCGTGCCGCCATTCTGGCGTCGTTCGGAATTGAGACCGCGCTCGACATCGTCGAGCGCGACATCACACCCATAAAGGGGTTCGGGCCGCGACTAACGGGCGAACTCGTCGCCTGGCGGCGAGCGCAGGAGGCCAAGTTCCGGTTCAATCCGGCGGAGCCGATCGATGCCGGCGAGATCGCGCTGGTGGAGGGAGAGATCGCTGCATTGCGGCAAGCAATCTGGCAATCCTGAAATCGGGAAGCGAGCAACTCACACGGTTGGAGTTTGGATAGTTGCGGCGTGCGGTCAAATCGGTATTGCCGGCAGAAAGTACAAAGAGCCTCCTCTTTTCATTCTCGGCTGCTCCTGCGGCCAGCGCGTCGATAGCCGCCGACCAGGAAGAGGGCCGACCACGATCCCGCCCGTCAGTTGCCGTAACCGCCATACAAAACAGTCTGCGTCGATCAGGGTCGACCTCAACACGGTAAGTGCTCTCTTGCGTCACCGCGCCGTATAGTTCCTCGTCGTGGGGATCGGCCTCGTTGAAGATCTTTACCGATTCGACCCGATGGGTTAGCTGAACGGGCGCGGCAGAACCAAGCGCATCCGTGAGATCGCGGTAAACTGCGAGACCGGCCATTTGGGTTCCGTGGCCCATGCGATCATCGACGCCCCACGCGGGCTTGTAAGTGTGGGCATCGCCGTCATTGAATGCCGGAGCAATTAAGGGGTGTGCCCCATTGATGCCGGTATCGAGGAGGCAGACGAACGGTGAATCATCTGCGCCCGAAGAAATTCGGGTAACCAAATCGGCCACCCACGCCTGTTGGTCGACGGCGGCCATCCTGGAAAAGAAGGACACTGAAACACGCGGCGTTCGTAGTTCGGCAATCGAACCCAAAATTTCGATCGAGCGCGACAAATCTGCTGCCGTGCCGATGGGGCGGAGCCCCTAAGCAACCGGCGGCCCGCGGCCGCCGAACAAAGAACTCGACCGCCGCGAGGCCACTGTCCCGTGACTATTCAAAGAGGCTGCACCGAGCCACGGGCCCGCAAAAGCGCGTCGGCGCGAGGCTAAGCACAGCCGGTCGATCGCCCTTCGCACGTCCCTACGGTCCCGTTCGCGGAATCGGCTGCGGAATCACTTTTCCGGCGTTTTCGCATATCGGATTCCTTGATAATCCGCGATTTCGCCTTTGAAATGGCCCGCATGGAAACGCCCAAGAATTTCGACACGAAGCAGATTGTGGTCGAAGTCGAATTACAGTCGGGCATGTTGCCGAATTTTATGACCACGCTCCGGCTGGCGATGACGGGGAGCGGCTGCGTCATGATCGGTCCGTCCGCGTTTCGGGCGCTCGATCCGACCGAGAGCACATGTGTGCGTGTGTCAGTAAAATCTCACACAGCATTGAATGTCCCCGCTTTGCCGGCTGGCGGGGGCTACGACTTGGGTGACGGTGACTTTGTAATTTAACGAGAGATGGAATTGAACGCCTAGAGAAACCGACGGAGAAAAGGATGGCAGAAGACACGGCTAAGCAGCCGAAATTCTGTATCGCGATGTGGGCGCTGGATCGAACAACGCCGACCGCGGTCGCAAGATGCCTTGAAGATACGGACGACAAGAACGTCGAACGCAAATACCGGCTCTGGGCGAACAAGGAGAAGATTGAGCCTGCGTTCATCGACGTGCTGCTCAGAAAATTTTCGGACCTCTTTGTGGACGAGGTGAACCGCGATTGGCTCATCCAAAGCACGCCCTTTGAGTTTTTCAATGCCCTTTCGGTTGGGGCACAACAGTTCGTTTTAAAGAATTTGGCCGCGAGCGAGGAGAATAGGAATCTCTTTCTGAGAGTTCTGAAATGGCCGATCCGAGAACCAGCGGAACCGCAATTCAAACCGGATCAGGTCGAATGTCTTACGTCGTGGGACGGACACCGGGGACAGGAAATTCTTCATAGCGCGCGGCGCAGCCTCCACATCGTCGATAGCTTCGTGCGGGGGGAATTTGGGTCCCTTACTGACCGCGTCAGCGAGGCCATCAAACGGAATCGCCGCAAACCGATCGAGGTCCGCATCTACATGCTCGATCCCGACTGGCCGTTCGGTGGATAGCGATATCACGAATTACAGGGAAACCATCGAGAAAATCCTGGCGCATCTATTCGGATTACGGTTTTAGGGCGGGGCCCGTGCGCCCTTGCCCGCGCGAGGGCGGAGCCCCTTAGCGGCCTCATAACACGGGTGTACGTATCGCAATGAAGCGGTTACTCAGCACCGCTTTCACCGGTTCGGCGAATCTTGCGCGTCCGGCGGGCTGCGGCTATTCCGCCCTGCCCGGTGGCCATTCTCTGGACGAGGGATTTTTCGATCCTTGCAAGAAGCCAGCTGTTGGCGGCATCGACCGCGTTCAAAATCCAATTGAGATGCTGGCGCGTCACCCGCTTTTTGAAATGATCTTCCATATAAGCCGACGGATGCACGAAATTCCGCATCTCGCGAACGACTTCAGCGTAGTCGCCCGCCTGCGCTCGCTCGTCATCCCAATCGTCAACTCCATATTGCAGTTGAGACGGCAGCCACCGTGCAGCCTTCGCGACACGTAAGAGCTCGACCAACTTCCATTCCAGAAGCGGCTTTATGTTGGCTTCACGTCTGGGTGCGACGCCGGTAGCACGTGCCTCTTTTTGGTAAATATTGACCATCAAAATGAGCGAGGCTTCCAGTTCTGAACCCGCCATGATACAGGCCGCCAGATACGCTTTTACCCTGCGACACCGCCCGACCTCGTTGTGATAGAATCGCTGAAGTCTCAGCAACTCAGCTTCCTGGACAGTGCTCAGTTTTAGCGGACGCATGTGCTCGCCTCAGGACCATCAGGACTCACAGGAGCTCATGAAGTCTCGCAAGCGTATTGCGAAAATCCCTTAACAGGTCCTGCACAGTGTTGGGGTTTTGATATACGTCTCTGTAGCGGTGTATGTGGAAGTGGTCGGCGAGACTGCGGGCTCCTTTCAGAAAATATCCAACGCGCACAATTCCGAATAAGCCGAGAGCAAAATACGCCTTATACTGTGAACTTCGGCGGCCCCATCTAGTCGTTCCGGGTGTATCGAAAATCCGCGCTCTCCCGCCTATCGAAGTCTGACTGACGAAGGCGAGGTCAAACAAACGTGCCAAGGTTTGGCGTATTTCATCGGTCGTGCCGGGAGACAGTATGTCTTTGCACTCGTATCCGACGACCGGCAGACCGTAAGGGCACCCGCCTCCGTGGTTGCGCAAAGCTGTTCCAACTGAGAACGGAAAAATCGAAACATCCCACTCATGGCGCGTCCCGCTGCGCCCGAGCCATTGCAGAACCCCATGAAGTTCAAGTGTGACTTCGTCGCCGGGATTTATATTTCGCGCGATCCGAATGAAGCCGGGCCCGATAGGCGATGCAGCTCCAATGGCGCCGGGCTGATGACGAAAAACGAAGGGTGCGCCCGTCGGAAGAGCCATCCCATCGCCTCGACACAATGTGACTGCCCAGTTGCCGGTCGACCTGGCTTCGTCAGCCAACTTAATGAGAAGCCATGCTTCCAGGGCTTTGCCGGCCCCTTTCGGGACTGCCGTTAGCCCGTGGGCGGCGCGGAAGTTACGAAGGAGATTCCGCAATTCGGCGATGACGGTCGGGCTGATCGCCATCAGGCCCCACTGGTCGTCGACCCGGACATGCGAAGGCGCTCAAGCGCTTCATCCAGCTGATCGGGGATTTCCTGAATCCCTGGTGCTGCTCGCTCAAACACGGTTGGCTGTGGTTCACGTTCTGGATCGGCAAACCGAATCTCCAGTGGCGGGCCGTCCTGAAGGCTTCCAGCCAAGCGTTCCGCTTCCGAAAGTCGGCGAGCCGGTTCGATCAGTCGCAGTTTCAGAAAGCGAATAGCAAAATCGAGGTCCGAAATCGGATTTGAACGCGACGCCCTCTGGAACTTGGCTCTGGTCCTGGCTCTCCGTCTCGATTTCCGGGGACACGAGGTAGCGCGTAGTCAACTCGATCAAAAGCTCGCCAGCGAGGAATCCAAAGTCTTCTTCTTGAAGAAGCTGGATGAGCTCCATGACATCTTCGTTTAAGTCCCATCAACCAGTGAATAGCTGGTGCTTCGGCCGCCGCCGGCATCCTTTTGAAGGATGCGCTTCTGAATGAGATCGTCGATATCGCGGCCCGCCGTGTCCTGGGAGCATTTGGCTGTCTTGGCCCATTTGGACGATGTCAGCTTACCTTCGAAGCCATTGAGGAGCCGGTTGATCATCATGCGCTGGCGCTCGTTGAAGGCCGCGCCGGCATGAGCCTGCCAGAACCGCGCCTTCTTCAGGACGTTTTCGAGGATTCAGTCCGCACCGTGAAAGGCGCGGCCGAGACAGCCGAGGAACCAATCGAGCCAAGGCGTGATGTCGAGATCGCCTTTTTGGGTCCGCTCCAGAATATCGTAATAGTCGTTCCGCTCCTGCCGAATTTGCGCGGACATGCTGTAGAACCGCTGAGGACTATGCTCCGAACGCGCCAGGACGAGATCGGCAATAGCGCGCGCGATACGGCCATTGCCATCCTCGAAAGGATGGATGGTGACGAACCATAGATGGGCGATGCCGGCCTTTAACACGAGATCAGCTGGCTCTTGCCCGTTGAACCATTGGAGGAAGGCGCGCATCTCGGCGGGAACGGCGGCGGCACTCGGCGCTTCGTAATGCACTTTCTCATGGCCGAAGGGGCCTGATACGACCCGCATCGGACCGGACTGGCCGGTGCGCCAGGCGCCGACGGTGATTTTGCTCATGCCACTGCGGCCGGTCGGGAAGAGCGCTGCATGCCAGCCGAACAATCTCTCGGCCGTGAGTTTCGCGGCATATTTTTGGGTGGCATCGAGCATCATCTCGACCACGCCCTCGACATCACGATCTGCCGGCACGAGACCGCCGATCTCCATGCCGAGGCGCCGCGCGATCGAGGAGCGCACCCGATCACGATCGAGCTTTTCACCTTCGATCTCGCTCGACTTGATGACTTCTTCCGTGAGGCTTTGTAGCGAAGCCTCACTGCGGAGTTGAAAGCCAAGGGCCTCCATGCGGCCGAGCAGGCGGCCTTGCAAGTGGCGCACGGCGCCGAGGCGGCCGGCCAATTGATCCTGGCTCCAGCTGAAATGCGGCCATGCCTTGCGCTGATAGATGTAGGTCGGCATTGCCAAATCTCCGCATAATATGCGGAGATTATACGATCTTATCTCCGCAGAGGCAAGGTTATTCTCCGCTCAATATGCGGAGAATAACGGCTCTAATCTCCGCATCTTGAAGGGGCGGTCGGGCAGAGATTTTGTGCCATTTTGTGCCAATTTTGTGCCGTGGAGATTTTCGTCAGGCTCGGCAATGGACGGCGAATTTCCTGTAAACCATTGGTATCAACCGGTTTTAGGTCGGGACAGATCGCACCGGATGGGAACGGATGAAAAAGCCCGCCGAAGCAGGCTTAAGTATTTGTTTTAATGGAGGAAATTTGGTTGCGGGGAGAGGATTTGAACCTCTGACCTTCAGGTTTATGAGCCTGACGATCAGAACTGAGTTGGAAACGGGAATTTTGCCCTCAGTCAATTCACCAACTAGACGACGCGCAAAATAATCTTGCCGCGTACGTGCCCGGTTTCGATCAGCTTGTGGGCTGCCCTGGCTTCGGCCAATGGGAATTCGCGCTCGACGACAAGCTTCACTTTCCCGGCGTCGATCAGGCCGCCGATTTCCTCGAGCTTGATGCCTGTCAGATTGCTACGGACAAACCGGGCTTCGACCCCGCGCTCTTTGGCCGCCGCCTCGTCCGGCGGTGCCACGATGCTCAACAATTGTCCGCCCTTACGCACCAGCGGCAGGGACTGTTTCAGCACTGCGCCACCGACGGTGTCGAGCACGAGATCGACGCTCTCCACCGCACGCGTGACATCTTCCTTGGTGTAGTCGATCACATGATCCGCGCCAAGCGATGCCACGAAGTCGCGGTTGGCCGTCGACGTGGTCGCGATCACGCGCAATCCGGCGAGCTTGGCGAGTTAAATCGCAAAGGTACCGACGCCGCCGGCCCCACCCTGGATCAGGATGGTCTTGGTGTTCCTGAGATCTGCGGTCTCGAACAGAACCGTCCAGGCGGTTCCTGCTGCGATCGGAATTCCGGCGACGTGCGCCAACGGAATACTCCTCGGTGCTCGGCCGACCGCGTCGGTCTTGATCGCCGCGAATTCGGCATAGGCGCCGTTGACCCGAGCCACGACAGCGTCGCCAGCCTTGAAGCGCGACACGACCGCCCCGACTTTCTCCACGATGCCCGCCGCATCGGCGCCGAGGATTGCTGGAAAGTGAAGGGGTCGAACCTGGCGCATTAGGCCTTCGCGCGACTTCCAGTCAGCGGGATTGACGCCGGCACCGTGGATACGAATTAGCACCTCGTCCGGCGCGATTTCCGGCATCGGCGCGTCCTCGTAGCGCAACTGATCCGCATCACCGTAGTCGTGGATACGAATGGCTTTCATGAACCCACCTCACTGCCAAAATCCGCACGGACGAACATGATCGCAGCCGACGGGCGCAGAGTCACCTTCGGAAATATATCCACAGCAATTCGGCAAATATGAACGACCGCTTTCGGTTCCTATCCCGACATGTCGCATCGTCACCCTGACTTCGCATTTTGACCCAATGCCGACCTCTGGCGACAAACAAGGAAAAGAAGACCAGCAAGCGTTGATCTATATCGATGTGCCTCATCAATTGCGCGTCCTTAATTAAAGAGGAGATCGAACTCAGAGGAGATGCGTACTATGGGCAAGCCACTTTCCGAACAGCTCGCGAATTTGTCGGTTCACGTTAAAAGTGCCGAGGATGTCGCGGCAGCGGCGCAGAAGGAAGCGCACGATAAAGTCGTGGCGCGCGTTGCGCAGGCGCAAGCTACTGCCGAGGAAGCGGTCCAAAATTTAAACCGGAATATCAAGTCTGCCAGCAATTCGGCGTCCGCCAAGTGGAATGGAATGAAAGCGAAAGTCGCCGCTGACATGGAGGATTTAAAGTCGAAAGTAGTCCAGCGGAAGCACGATTTAAGCGTTAAACGCGCTGCAAATTATTCCCAGCTGCTGGACGAAGACGCTTCTTTCGCCATCGACTATGCCATCGCATCTATCGAGCAGGCGAAGGTGGCCGTGCTCGATGCTATCGCTGGCCACATCGAGGTCGAAAAAGCCAAGCGCACAGCCGCCTGATCCAAACATTCGACTGGGTTTCGGAGAGACCGCCGCAAGGCGGTCTTTCTTTTTTTACACGGATCGTTCAAAGATCGGTTCACGCGCATCGACGGAGCAATTCTAGTGATTTCCCTCTTAGCGATAGCGGCTCTTCTCTTCGTATTTGGCTTCATTGCCCTAGAGGTGGCGGCACATAAGCCGTTCGGTTTTGATTATTACGTCATCCGTGCCCTGCAAAAATCCGCCAAGCAGCCCGTCCCCATTGGCCCGCCGTGGTTACAAGAAGCAGCCCGCGACGTAACCAGTCTCGGCAGCATCATTGTGCTGTTGATTGTGACATTTGCGGTTGCGGGATATCTGTTTCTGACTCACAAGCCTGAGGTAGCTTGGTGAAGTGGACCCCCTATGTGGGACCACTTGGGCCGGTTTATTAATTGGAAGCTGGGCCGTTCCATCCTCCTGAATCGATCAAGCTACGAATCGTTGTTGTTGTGGCGGCTGTGGGCATGTGGGCAACGCGCCAGCGTTGTCCAAGCGCAGCGGCATGTCCACAGTCGTGTTGCCGAGCGCGATGGCGACGCCGGCGCGCCACACCGCCATCGGCGTCCGGTTTTCGAGCGCCTGGTGCGGACGGTGGTTGTTGTAGAACTCGAACCATGCACCGATCCCGCTTCGCGCGTCGCGACCATCGGCATAGCCTTTGAGATAGATGTCCTCATACTTCAAGCTGCGCCACAGCCGCTCGATGAAGACGTTGTCCATCCACCGGCCGCGCCCGTCCATCGAGATGCGGATGCCGGCAGCGGCGAGCAGGCCGGTGAAGGCCGCGCTGGTAAACTGGCTGCCCTGGTCGGTGTTGAAGATGTCCGGTCCACCGAAGCGCGCCAGTGCCTCCTCCAGTGCTGCGACGCAGAACGACACGTCCATCGTGTTGGACAGCCGCCAGGCGAGCACCGCCCGGCTCGCCCAGTCCATGACGGCGACAAGGTACAGGAAGCCACGCCCGATCGGGATGTAGGTGATGTCGGCCGCCCAGACCTGGTTCGGCCGATCGATTGCCAGGTTCCGCAGGAGATAGGGGAATATCTTGTGGCCCGGCGCCGGCTTCGTCGTGCGCGGCTTCGGCCCCAGCGCCGCGATGCCCAGCCGCCTCATCAGCCGCTGCACGCGCTTGCGGTTGATCGACCAACCCTCCGCCCGCAGCATTGCCTTCATCCGCCGCGAACCCAGGAACGGCCATGCCGTGAACAGCTCGTCGATCCGCCGCATCAGCGAGAGATCGGCGTCGTTGGCCGGCGCCGGCATGCGATAGACCCCGGAACGGGCGACGCCGAGCAGCGCGCATTGCCGGCGGAGCGACAGATCGACGCCCTCGCGGTCAATGAGCGCGCGGCGGTCCGGCGCGCTCATCTTCCGGACCTCCTGGCTAAAAAATCCCGCTCCACAATCAGCTCGCCGATCTTGGCGTGTAGCTTCTCGATCTCGTGCTCACGCCCGGCCGCGGCGCCGCCACTTCCCGTCTCAAACGCTCGCGACGCCTGATCCAGAAGTTGCTTCTTCCATGCGTAAATCTGATTCGGGTGAACCTCGTAACGCTGAGCAAGGTCGACCACCGTCGCCTGCTCCCGCACCGCCTCCAACGCAATCCGCGCCTTCAACGCCGCATCAATCTTCCGTCTCGTTCTCTTCGTCATCTTCCGCTCCGTCTGTTCCGACGGAACGGCTCCAATTCCAATTAGTCAACCGGTCCCAAAATCCGGGTCCACTT
>CAVSQC010000004.1:0-101779 GCA_963729845.1 uncultured Alphaproteobacteria bacterium | reverse complement strand
TAAGCACGAATATAGCATCGTTTGATGTCTGATCCAATGCCTGCGGCGTCGACCTCGCATGACGCCAACGGGGCCGCCGCCCCCCTCAACCACCCGTTAACCATACGGGGCGATCATCTGCGCGCTGACGACGTACCCGGCGCATCGAGTGCAGGAGGAAGCCGGCGACGTACCACCACATGCTGAAGCGCAAGGGCCAGACCGAGTACGAGCCCTCCGGCTACATCAACATCCCGCTGTGGATGGAGGGGTATGAAAGGCGGGTCGCCGTCGGGGACGACCAGATCCACGTCCGCGTCGTCGAACGGATGGATGGACAGCGCGTGATCTACACCGTGGAGATCGACTCGCTGAACGTCGTCGAGCGGACTGGCGGAATGTCCCCGAGCCATGCCGCGGAGACACCTGCGCCGGTAGAATTGACGTGACACTCGTGGACGTCGCGACCAAGGAACTTGAGGCGCGTCGGGAATCGCTCGAGCGTCAGCTCGTTGCAGTCGTGTCTGGAACCCTCCTGCTCGCGCCGGAGGAGATCGCCGCGATCAGGGTGCACATCGTGGAGATCCGCACCGTCCTGCCTCGGCGCTGAGCGTCACGCCGCCATCGGCCGCGGCGCGCGAATCCTCTTCGACGTCGTCTCGATGTCGAAATCGACCACGATGCCTTCGAGGTCAGCACGGGTAGACAGGGAACTGGCGGACCACGACCGACGATGATGAGCACTATGTCTACGCTATAGCCCTATGACTGGTTTGAATTCTCGCCAACGTTGGTGTCGGAAATCGACATTATTTGGACCCGGCCTTCCAACCACGTGCGCACGCCTATCCAAGTGCTCGATGCCGTACCGGCCATCCTTCGCCAACGCGGCTAGAGAAGTCTCCGATGGCATGGCCGCCGGTGGCCACTTCGGAGCGATAGGCACATAGATCGCAGGCCACGATAGCGACACGAAAGAGACCGATTCGTCGAGGCCGCTGGAAATGACCCCGATAAGATGCCCCGCGGCGTCGAACGCTGCGCCGCCGCTCATTCCGCCTACGGTGCAGGCGTCCACGGCAATCGCCGGATTCGGAAGGCCGTGGCTGATCGCGCCCTTGCGGATATTGATCCGTCACCTGGCCAACGCTGCCGACCAGCGCCAGACCCATAATCGCACCGCGCTCAAAGGAGACCTCGGCGGCTTTGAAGCCGATAAGGCTGATGGTCTCCCCAATGCACGGCATGCGCGCGGCCATTCGCGCCAAGCTGAACTTCAGGGGGGAGTCGGCCGGCGGCCGAGAGGCCGCTGTGGTACGGACCAAGGTGAGCAAGGACAGATCACTGCCTTCTTCGTCTTGAGTGAAGCTGTCGGCCCGCCAGAGCTCTACCCGATCGGCGGCGTGGACGCTGATTGCCCACAATTGTCCGCCCGCCTCGGCCAAGAAGCCACGGCATCGCATCTCGTCGATCACGTGACCTGCCGTGAGAGCTACGCCGGGCGCCACCATTACGGCGCTGCCCCAAATGTGGTGCCGGTTGTTAGCGACCCAATCCAGAGCAACGACGAGGCCGTCTAACTGCGGAAGCTGTAGGTCGCGGAAACCGGCGACGGCATCGATTTTGACCATCTTCTGACGAAAGGCATACTGCGCGCCAGGGATCGGACTGTCCTCCGGCGGACCGATTTCGACGTGGAATTTGTCGGACACCATATTGGACAGCCAAGCGGCTCCTTCAGTCTCGTTGTTCTGGACCATCTAGTCCTTCGCCGGATCGCGCGTTTCGGATAGGGCTATTTCCCTTCAACGAGCATGACACCCTGTTCCCGTGGCGCTCCATTCCGCAGAAATTCTTGCAGCGGCTTCCCGAGGAGACCGCCTTGCTGAACGAGCGTAACAAGCTCTTCCAATTTTGCTCGCGCGATCACCTGGTCTGGATAGTAAAAGATGATGAAAGGTCGCTTCGAAAAGACCACGCGAGGATTTCCTTCATAAAGTGCGATTTCGTAGCGGGGAACAAAGAGTGCGACGCTAAATCGATTGACGAGCCGAAATCTCTTCCCGAGGAAGAGTAACGATCTCCTGACAGCGCCCCACTTCACCATGCTCAATGTGATCTCTGAGCCCTCATAAGATGCGATCCGAACCTCGCCCATGTCGATCCCCCGCCACCTGCCCGTCAGATCACCAATTGGATGGGACTGTGTAAGCGATGGCATATCCGTAAAGCCACACGATGCGGCCGAATAATCTGAACCGTAGCGCGATGAAGCCAGTGAGGTATGCAATGGAAAGTATCCAGAGGAGGTGAAAGGGAGAATATCCGGCAACTGCTATCACTACGACACCGATCATTTGCGTCATCGCGGTTGAATTCGCCGGCAACATCGGCTGGTCGCTGTTCTTATAGTGCTGACGCAGCGCGATATTGGTCGAGATTGTCCAGACCGCGCAGAGGGCAAACACCACCCATTCAAGCAATGTCCAGGAGTTCATTGGACCGCTCCGAATTGTGCTGACGAGGATATCGGTTGCCAGATGAACGTATATTCTTCGCGCGATGAATCGACGGACGTTCGGCGAAAACCGATGCGCTTCAAACGCTCTGCCATTCCTGACTGATTTGCGAACTTAACCGTCGCAGTCAGCGGCACATTCCGGTTCATCACGTGCTGGAGCATTGCACGAAAGATGCCGTGTTTGCGCTGAGTCTTAGCAACGCCGGCGTAGGCCAAATGCAGCGCTGCGTTGTTCCTTTGAAACCGCTCCATCTCGTCTGGCTCGACTAAAATGAATCCCGCGACGACTCCGCCGCCGTCCGTCGCCACCCACGACTCGCCCGTCGAGATGCACTTGTACATAATTTTGGAGACGCCTTCCCGCCGCTCGCGTGTATCAATCAGGAGCGGGATCTCCGACGCCACTTGTTCGAGCACGCCAAAGATTCCTGCAGCATCGCCAGGGGCCGCCACGCGGCAATGAATATGCGCTTCGACCATCTGTGTTCCGTCCTAACTCGAACCGTCGCCGGACGCCCAACGCTCATGTCGTTTGCAGCGAATGAGACGTCGGCCCCGAATCCGGCGCGTGTTTCCTTGCGGTCATTAAGTTGCCAAAGGCTACATGACGTGGGCCGGAAGAAGGTAGCAGTTCGGCGCTGAGTCTAGGACGGCAAGGGAAAAGGCTGGATGGCTGTTGGTCGGATGTCTCTGAAGAGATTGAGATTTTTAAACTCCCGCTGGATACCCTCTGCTGACGCTTCCAGCCGAAAGCTCAATGATATCAACGCATCGAGCGCCATCCGCCTATCCCACGGCCGCCCAAAGCCCTCCCTTGCTTATGTTGCTTCAGTATGATAACCATATGCCGTGACGGAGCCGCGCGACCCGACCCTCGATGTGCTTCTCGACCTCGACGGGCAGGTTCTCGTGGTGGACCCGGAGGGCGGCCACTGGGTCCGGTTCGTGGTGACGCGGGTGCCGGTGTCGCCGGAGAAGCCGCACGGCATCGACTACTCGCTCACGCTGCACGGGCCGGATGGCGAGCGGCTGGTCGGTTTCGACAATGCGCATCCAGTGGCGAAGCGGAAGCGCGGCGAGCCGCAGGACCATCGCCACCGCCTGCGGACGATCAGGGCTTACGAGTATAGCGACGCGGCAACCTTGCTCGCCGATTTTTGGACGACGGTAGACGCGGTATTGCGCGAGAGAGGAGTGATCCCATGACCACGTTGAAGGTCGGCATCGCCAGCTACGAGGAGATGAAGGCGCGCACCATGGCGGTGGCGCGGGGCGAGCGGCGCGTCAAAGCCGAGGAGCCGAAGGTCTGGTTCACCTCGACGGAGTCTTTCGCCAAAGTCTTGTCGGCCGGCAATCGCGAGTTGCTGCGCGTCATCGCCGAGAAGGCGCCCGGCTCGCTCGACGAGCTGGCGCGCATCACCGGCAAGGCGAAGTCCAACCTGTCGCGGACGTTGCGGACGATGGAAGGCTACGGCCTGGTCCGCCTCGAACGCGGCGAGCGCGGACGGATCACGCCCAAGGTGATGCACGACCGCGTGGAGCTGGACTTGCCGCTCACCCTCGCGCGCAAGGCGAGCTGAGCCATGACCGCTTGGACGCGAGCAGGCCGGACCGCCGCCAGCCCGTCAAGGCTGGCGCTGTCGCGCCACCGCTTCGCGGCTTGCGGCCTTGACCGCCTGTCGCCGGCCCGGCGAGGGCTTTCCAAGCGATCAAGGCTCCAAGTGAGCGAAATCGCTCCCTTCATCACCGATTTGCCGGGAGGGAGAAGGGCGTTGCCGGATAGAGATAGGTCGTTCGTTTGGGAGCCCAGCAGCGCGATGCTGGCGGGATGTCCCGACCGCGCGTCCGCTTCGGCGTTCTGCCCGACGATCTTTACATCGAGCCGAGCCCTGGCCGCGCATTGGCCGGCCGCCTCAAGCACGACCTTGAGACGTGGACCGTCACGGACGATTGGCCCGACCATGTGCCGAGTCACGCGACGCCGAACTCGACGTGTTCGAGGCATGGTTCGGCGACCTCTTCGATGAATTGTTCGGGCCGGGCCGATGATCTGAAAGGAGACGCCTGCCATGACCGTGCCGCTGCGCGCCGCCCTCTATCTGCGCGTCTCGACGGCGCGGCAGGCCGAGCACGATGTCTCGATTCCCGATCAGAAGCGGCAAGGCGAAGCGTACTGCGCCGCACGCGGGTATCAGCTCGTCGAGACCTACGTCGAGCCGGGCGCATCCGCCACCAATGATCGCCGGCCCGAATTCCAGCGCATGATCGAGGCGGGCACGAGCAAGCCCGCGCCCTTCGATATCGTCATCGTCCACAGCTTCTCGCGCTTCTTCCGCGATCACTTCGAGCTGGAGTTCTACGTCCGCAAGCTCGCCAAGAACGGCGTCAGGCTCGTCTCGATCACCCAGGAGATGGGCGACGATCCGATGCACGTCATGATGCGGCAGATCATGGCGCTGTTCGACGAGTACCAATCGAAGGAGAACGCCAAGCACGTTCTGCGCGCCTTGAAGGAGAACGCGCGGCAAGGCTTCTGGAACGGCTCGCTGCCGCCGATCGGCTACCGCGTCGTCGCGGCCGAGCAGCGCGGCGCAAAGGTCAAGAAGAAGCTGGAAATCGATCCGCTGCACGCCGACACGGTGCGGCTGATCTATCGCCTCGCCCTGGAGGGCGACGGCATGAGCGGCCCGATGGGCGTCAAGAACATCGCGGCCTATCTCAACCAACGTCGCATCTTCACCCGCGACGGCGGGCGCTGGGGCATCGGCCAGGTTCACCGCATCCTGACGCGGACGACCTATGTCGGCCGGCACGAGTTCAACAAGCGCGCCAAGAACAAGGCGCTGAAACCCACGAGCGAGATCGTCACCGTCGACGTGCCGCCGCTCATCGACCAAGCGACGTTCGACGCCGTGCAGGCGCATCTGCGCGCGCGCAATCCGAAGGTCACGCCGGCGCGCGTCGTGAGCGGCCCAACCCTCCTTACCGGCATCTGCTTCTGCGCCGACTGCGGCGGCGCCATGACGCTCAGGACCGGGAAGGGAGGGCGGTATCGCTACTACACCTGCTCGATCAAAGCGCGGCAGGGCGAGACCGGCTGCAAAGGCCGCTCGATCCCGATGGAGAAGCTGGACAACCTCGTTGCCGAGCACATCGCCGACCGCCTGCTTCAGCCGGAGCGGCTCGAGGAAGTGCTGGCGTCCGTCCTCGATCGCCGGCAGGAGCGCGCCGAGCGCCGCCGCGAGCACATCGCCGAATTGAACAAGCGCGCGGCCGAGACCGATTTGCGACTCAAGCGGCTCTACGACGCGATCGAGGCCGGCGTCGCCGATCTCGACGACCCGGCGCTGAAGGAGCGCGTCGCCAGCCTCAAGGCGATCCGCGACCAGGCGCAGGCCGACGCCGAGCGCGCGGCCGCGATGCTGGAATCGTCAGCGCCAACAAGCCGTCACGCCGCAGATGGTCCAGAAGTTCGCCAGGACGGCACGAGAGCGGATCAGGATCGAAGGCGGCGGCTATCGCCGCGACCATCTCCGCGCGCTCGCCCAGCGCGTCGAGGTCGCGGACCGCGAGGTCCGCATCATCGGCTCGAAGAGCAATCTGCTTCAGACGCTTGCCGCCGCCTCGGGCGTAAAATCGGCTACGCCCGGCGTTCGCAGTTCTGTTCTGAAGTGGCGGATGGGGTGGGATTCGAACCCACGGTGAGCTTTCACCCACGCCGGTTTTCAAGACCGGTGCCTTAAACCGCTCGGCCACCCATCCAGTTTGAATTCAATTACCTAGCGCATCGCTACTGGTGACGGAAAGTGCAATTGCCACCAGATCGCCACCGAAGAACCGGGGACCAACCGGATTCATTCGTTCGTCATGGCATTCGGGCTTCGAGGCTCACCATTCCAGTGTGACCGAACACCAACGCATCATCTGATGCTTTGCCCAGCCGCCGGGCGCGATCAATTCAAATTGCGCCAAAAGTTAACCGCCCAATAATCATAGTTACCTTAGTGAATAAAGGGGCGAGGTTAAACTCACTTGAGAGGTAATGATGGTAAAGATCTTAAGAAAATCTGTCGGCGACCGGAGCAGCGTCACGTCTTTGAAGCTTGTCCTAACCACCGCGCATGACGCGGGCGCAATATCGACCGCGACGCGCGCGACGACGCGGCATGCGCTAGGGGTGGACGACACCGGTTCAACCTGCCGAAATGACGATGACTGTCGGCGCCAGTCGGTTAGAACGACACGCTCGCTCGCCATCGCAACTCTAGTGGGCGCCGCCGCCGCCGCCGTGCCCCAAGGGTCTCACGCGCAAGTCGGCAAGGTAACTTTCAGCAATGCCGCTTGCACTCTTAGCGGCACGACGCTGAGTTGCTCAGCCACGTCAGCGTCATCGGCTCCCATAGGCAACGTGACGTTTAGTAATCTCGCATGCACTCTTAATTCCGCTGGCACGGCGCTAAATTGCGCGCCGCCGGCGGCGGCGACGGCGACGACTTTTTCACCGCCTGGCACGATCACGAGGGTTACGGGGTGCACCGGGGTGCCTGCCAATGACACGGCGGTCATCCTTTTGGCCGGCGAGGCGGCGGGTAGCGGCAACACGGTGAAGTTTGCCGACGGGCAGAACTGCCGGGTCAACTCCCTGACACTGGCGGCAGGTGTCTACTACTGGGTATCGCCTGGGCATGCGGCCACGATCACGGCCGCCAACTCCGCTGGTCGGCGGAACATATGCGAATAATGGCGGCAATACGCTCAATCTGGCCAACGGTACGAGGATCAACGGCCTGTCGACGTGCAACATCATTCTCGACGCCACGGGCACGACGGGCGCCGTAATCGGCAACAGCAACATTGGTTCGGCATCCTGCGGCTATGACCGTGTGGTCGTCGACAATTCGTCCGGCCTCAAAATCATCAACAACAGTTTCACCCACGTCGGCACCAACGCTCCGTCGGGCTATGGCGGCATCGGGGGTTACATGCCCACAGGGTTGGACATCGACGGAAATGTCTTTGTCGGTTGTTTGGTGAGCGATTGCATCGATCTGCCGTACGGTCTCGGCGCCGAGTCATTCATCCGCCGAAACGTTTTCCGACGTAACGCGCGCGCCGTGATCGAGGCCGGGTACGCCGCCACGACACAGCCGACGACCAACCTACTGGTCGATAGCAATTGGGCGAACGACGGCGCCGTCGCCGCTTGTGATAGTTCCAACAATGTCTGTCTTGCCTATTCGTTCCCGTTGAACGGAGCCGGGAGCACCGGCAATACGATCTCGAATAATTATGCGCAAGGCACCTATCCTTCCGGCACCGGCGACATCTGCATCGAGGTTTCGGGCGCCGCCTCGGTCAGCGGCAATCAGTGCGACAGCTACAATTACGGCGCCGTCGGCTACAGCAACGGCGATTGCACTGCCGTCGAAACGTTTGCCGCCAGCAACAATTTTTCGGCCACCGCCTCTGGCGTTGTCTTGAATTACCAGAACTGCCCGGCGTCGATCGTTCAGATCGCGAAAGGGATAAGCACCACCTCACTTGCGGCCCCGCCACAGCCTGCGCGCATGACTTGGGGCGGTTTGAACTGATGCATCTCAGCGCCGGATAGTCGGCCTTGTACGATCTCATCTGAGAGTTTCAAGACCGGTGCCTTAAACCGGCAAAAGGAATTTGCCGGCGGCGCCATCGGCGCCGCCGGCACGCCGACGTTCAGGCCAGCTTGGCGAGCGCCACCGCCAACTCCTCGGGCCGGTCGACCATCACATCGTGCCCGCAGGCGATCTTGACGACTTCCCAGCCCGGTTTGCCGGTGACCTTCGCGGCGAAATGACGGAACGGGCTGGGGTCCCAGCCGTCGGCCAGGATGTAGAGCCGCTGCTTGATCGCGTCGCCCTTGCCCGAGAGCAGCACCGGCATTTGAAACGTCGCCAGCGCCTGCGGCACGCAGCGGCGGTTGACCCAGGCGCGTTTGCTTTCGACGACATTGAACATCTCGGCGGAGAACGGCGGCATCAGCCCGCCATTCGCCCGCGCGGCGTCGAACATGCCCGCGCGCATTTGCCCGCCGACGTCCGGGCCATGCGCCGGGTTCAGCAGCGACAGCAACGAATCGCCGTGCTCCGGGATGAACGCGTCGAGATAGACCGAGAGCCTTGATCTTGTCCGGCAGGCGATCGGCGACGCCGGTGATCACCATGCCGCCATAGGAATGGCCGCAGAGAATGACCCGGTCGAGCTCCTCCGCCTCGATGCAGCCGACGACGTCGCGGATATGGGTCTCGAGCGTGACCGCCTCGCCCGATTGATGCGCGCGCTCGCCGACGCCGGTATGGGTTGGCGTCGCGACGAAATGTCCCATCTTGCGCAAGATCGCGGCGGTGTCGCGATAGCACCAGCCGCCATGCCACGCACCGTGCACGAGAACGATATTGGCCATTTAATCCCCCCAGCGATTCTGATTTGCCGTCAAGATTGCGCGCGCGATGAACGCGTGGCAATAGGGCGGCATGCGATTGATCGCTTGCGTCCTCGTTCTCGTCGTCCTTGCCGGCGGCGCATTTGCCCAAGATCAGAGCTTCGCCGACTGGCGCGCGCAATTTCGCGACGAGGCGATCCGCGCCGGCATCACCCGCGCGACCTTCGAGACGGCGATGGCCGGGGTCGAGCCGATCCCGCGCATCATCGAGCTCGATCACGCGCAGCCGGAAAGCAAGCTGCGCTTCAGCGACTATGTACGGCGTCTCGCCTCGGCGCAGCGGCGCGCCGCGGTACGGGATCATCTCAGCGCGGACCGCGAGCTTCTCGCGCGCGTCGGCCGGCGCTTTCATGTCCAGCCGCGCTTCATCGTCGCGCTGTGGGGCATCGAAACCGATTTCGGCCAGTTCCCCGGCACCTACCCGGTGATGGCGGCGCTGGCGACGCTGGCCTATGACGGGCGGCGCGCGGCGCTGTTCCGGCGCGAGCTAATCGCCGCCCTGCGCATCGTGCAGCGCGACGGCATCCCGCCATCGAAAATGCTCGGCTCCTGGGCCGGGGCGATGGGCCAATGCCAGTTCATGCCGTCGAGCTTTCTCACCTATGCGGTGAGCTTCCGCGGCGGCGTGCGCCCCGACATCTGGTCCGACCGCGCCGACGTGTTCGCCTCGATCGCCAACTATCTGGCGAAGCTCGGCTGGACCGACGGCGAAACCTGGGGCCGCTACGTGCTGGCGCCGGCCGTGCCGCCCGATCTCGTCGGGCTCGGCGTCGCCAAGCCGCTGAGCGAGTGGCGGCGCCTCGGCGTCCGGCGCGCCGATGGCGGGCCGTTGCCGGCGTCGCCGCTGCGGGCGTCGCTGGTGATGCCGGAGGGGCAGGGTGAACCCGCGTTGCTCGTTTACGGCAATTTCCGAACCCTACTTCGCTGGAATAATTCGCAAGCCTTTGCTACGTCTGTCGGATTACTTGCCGAGGGCGAAGAATCCCGCTAGCCTCCCTGCCCAATCTATAGACGTTCTTACGGGTTGGGACGCAAGACATGCTGCGGGGGTCGCTGAAATGGATCGGTTTGGCCGCCTCCGGTCTATTGCTGGCGGCATGCGGCTCGCATCCCCCGTCATCCTCGGCCAGCGCGCCATCCCCCGTCACGCACAACCAGGGCTACTACAAGATCGGGCGCCCGTATCAGATCGACGGGGTCTGGTACTACCCCAAAGAAGACTGGGCTTATGACGAGACCGGCATCGCCTCCTGGTATGGCGAGCAGTTCCACGGCCGCTACACGGCGGACGGCGAGGTTTTCGATCTCAACGAAATGACGGCGGCGCATCGCACGCTGCCGATGCCGGTGGTGGTGCGCGTCACCAATCTCGACAACGGCCGCTCGATCAAGCTGCGCGTCAACGACCGCGGGCCTTATGCTCGCGGCCGCATCATCGACGTATCGCGCCGCGCCGCGCAGCTGCTCGGCTTCGAGCAGGCTGGCACCGCCAAGGTGCGGGTGCAGATCGACGTGCCGGATTCGATGATGGTTGCCACGGCCGCCGGCCGTGGCGGCGGTCCGCCGCCGAGCATCCCGCAAGCGGTGGCGGAAGTCGTGTCGGCGCCGCTGACCCTGCCGGTGAGCGCGCTCGAAGCGATGCGCGGCACGCCCCAAACCCCACCGGCACAGCCGGCCCCGGCGCGCGATCGCGAGATCGAGATGGCCGACATTCAACCGATTGCCGCGCCGCCGGCCCCGGCACGCGCGCGCGAGGTAAAGGTGGCGGACATTCGGCCCATCGCCGCCGCGCCGGCAAGGTCGCCGCCGCCGCGCCCGACGCGGGCGGCCAACGACCGGCCCTACATTATCGACGATTTGCCGGGCGAAGAGCGCGCCGACCCGCCGCAACAGGCCGCGGACCCGCCCCCGCCGCTGCCAGCCAAGGTCGAGGTCGCAGCGGTCAAGCCGACGCAGATCTATGTCCAGGCCGGCGCCTTTGCCGACGAAGGCAATGCCGCGCGGCTGTCGAACCGGCTGGCGTCGCTGGGCTCGCCGGTCAATATCACCGCCGGCGTCACCAGCGCCGGCGCGGCGATCTATCGCGTGCGTCTCGGCCCCGTCGCCTCGGTCGACGCGGCGGACCAATTGCTGAACCGCATTGTGGCCGACGGGATTGTTCAGGCGCGCATCGTGGTTGATTGAACGGCGGCCGGCGCGGGTCTATTTTTCGCCGGCGCGCTATTGCAGTGGAGTGGCGCATGTCTCTGATCAAGTCGATTTGTCTTGCGGCCGCCGTTGCGGTCGCGTGCGCGGCGTTGAGCGTGCCGTCGGCCAGTTGGGCCGCCAAGCCGGATAAGACCAAGGCCGCCGTCAAGTCGAAGCATCACCCGGCGCCGCAGCCGACGGGCGGCCCGGGCATCGACGCCAACGGCATGCCGACCTTCGATACCGAGGCGCGGACCGCGATCGTGATCGACTACAATTCCGGCGCCACGCTGCTCGACAAGAACGCCGACGAGCGGATGCCGACCGCGTCGATGAGCAAGATCATGACGGCTTATCAGGTCGGGCTCGATCTCAAGGCGGGCAAGGCGAAGCTCGACGACGAACTGCCGGTCAGCGAGGCTGCGTGGAAGACCGGCGGCTCGAAAATGTTCGTGCCCTATCCGCGGCAACGTGAAGGTGATCGACCTGTTGCGCGGGGTGATGATCCAATCGGGCAACGATGCGTGCGTGGTGCTGGCCGAGGGCCTGGCCGGCAGCACCGCGGCCTTCGTCGATCAGATGAACCAGACGGCGAAAAAACTCGGCTTGACCAACAGCCATTTCGCCGATGTCGATGGCTTGCCCGACCCCAACCATTACATGACGCCGCGCGACCTGGTGATGTTGTCGGAGCATCTGATCCGCGATTTCCCCGACCTCTACAAGCTCGCGTCGGAGAAGGAGTTCACCTACAACAACATCAAGCAGGGCAACCGCAACCCGCTGCTCTACCGCAACATCGGCGCGGACGGCGTGAAGACTGGGCACACCGACGAGGCCGGCTATGGCCTGGTCGGGTCGGCGCTGCGCAACGGCCGCCGCATCATCATCGTGGTTTCGGGCTTGCCGAGCATCAAGAGCGCGCGACCAGGAATCCGAACGGCTGATGGATTGGGCATTCCGCTCCTTCGACGAGGTCACGGTCGCGCACAAGGGCGCCGCCATCGACCAGGCGCCGGTCTGGCTCGGCGACAAGGCCACGGTGCCGGTCGCGACCGAGCGAGACATCGTCATGACGGTGCCGCGTGGCGCGCATAAGCCGCTGAGCGTCAAGGCCGTGTATGACGGGCCGATCAAGGCGCCGGTGACGGTCGGCCAGAAGGTCGGCGAACTTCGTGTCGAATTCGGCGACGCTCCGGCGGCCGATTATCCGCTCGTAGCAATGGCATCGACGGAAAAACTGGGTCCGATCGCGCGCGCCGCGGAAGGCATCGCCCAGTATATCTGGGAGCCCAAGCACTGACCGGCCGCTTCATCACCTTTGAAGGCGGCGAGGGCGCGGGCAAATCCACCCATGTGAAATTGCTGGCGGCAGACCTCGTGCGCGCCGGCATCAAAGCGGTCGCGACGCGTGAGCCGGGCGGCGCGCCGGCGGCGGAATTGATCCGCGAACTGCTGCTGAAGGGCGAGCCCGGCCGGTGGGACGGCATCAACGAGGCGCTGCTGATGGTGGCGGCGCGCCGCGCGCATCTCACCGCGACGATCCTCCCGACCTTGGCCCGGGGCGAATGGATTTTGTGCGACCGCTTCGCCGATTCCACCACCGCCTATCAAGGCCACGGCGCCGGCGTGCCGCTGGCGGCGCTGGCGGAACTGCATCGGCTCATCGCCGGCGATCTCATGCCCGACCTGACGCTGCTGCTCGATCTGCCGGTAGAGGAGGGCCTGGCCCGCGCCCACGCCCGCCACGGCGACGAGACCCGCTTCGAGCAGAAGGACGTTCACTTCCACAAGCGGGTGCGGCGCGGCTTCCTCGCCATCGCCAAGCAGGAGCCGAAGCGCGTCGTTGTCATCGACGCGTCGCGCGGCATCGACGACGTCCATCGCGCGGTCCTGTCGGTGGTGCGCGACCGCTTGGGCGTCGCGCTAGGGGGTTAGCCCCACAGGCGCTGCGACGCGATACGGGCGCCTTCGCCGAGCGCCCGCAATTTCGCCCAGGCGATGGTGATCGGAATTTCGCTGTTGCCCGCGGTCGACTGAAAGCCGCAATCGTTGCCGACCAGCAAATTCTCCCGGCCGACCGCGTTGGCCCAGCGCTCGATGCGGTCCGCCACCGTTACCGGGTGCTCGATCATCGGGTTCGAATGCGTCACCACGCCGGGAATCAATATCTTCCCGTCCGGCAATTTCACCTTCTGCGTAACAGCGCCATTCATGTTCGTGGCGCGGATTGGCCGCCTCGAAGGAATAGGCGCCGGCCTTGATCTTGAAGAACAGGTCGACGATGTGCTCGAGCTGCAAGTCGCTCATCCGCGGGCCGATGTTCACGCCGTAGCAGGTGTGGAAGCGGAGGCGATCTTCCGGGAAGCCGCGCAGCGCGTGGTTCAACAGCTCGATCCGCCCCTCCGCCCATTTGCGGTACTCGGCCAGGGTCTTGCCCGTGCGCCCGTCCCAGCCGCTGACCAACCGCGGGAAATCGATCTGCAGCAGCAGCCCGGCATCGAGGATCGCTTTGTATTCCTCGCGCATCGCGTCGCCATAGGCGGTGAAGATATTCCTCCTCGGTCCTGTAGTACTCGTTCGACATCGCGTCCGGCACCGGCACGGAGGCGGGCAGGAAGCCTTCGTCGGCGCCGGCGGCGGTCATCGCCGCTTTGAGGTTTGCGATATCGCGCGCGATCTGCTTGTGCCCGACATAGCGGATCGGCCCCACGCAAACGCGCGGTGCGACCGGATCACGTCGGCGAAGGGATTGTGCTTCAGGACATTGGCGTAATAGTCGGGGAACATCCGCGCGTCCTCGCCATCCAGCCCGATCGGCCCGGTCGGCGGTCCCAAGCCGCCCGGCGGCACGCGCGCCTCGAAGCCGTCGAGCCGCTCGGTGAGATAGTGTTGGAAGCTCAGCTTGCTGACCTCGCCGTCATTCACCACGTCGATGCCGGCCTCGACCTGTTTCTTGACGATGTCGGCGACGTGCCGGGTCAGCGCGGCCTCGTACGCGTCGCGGTCGTAGCTCTTGCCCGCAGCGATCGCCTGCATGGTCGTGAAAATCTCCGCGGGCCGCGGCAGGCTGCCGGTATGGGTGGTGCGGATGCGGCCGGTGCTTCGTTTCATCGTGGCTTCCTCGATTGTAGGGTCCATCCAACCAAGCGCCTTCCGCGAAGGCAATTGCCATCTTCCGGCACCGAGGATTGCGCTACAGTCATCGCCCATGGCCGACGATATCGACGACCAAGACGAGACCGAAAGCGGGGGAGCGGAATCCGCGGCGCCGGAGCCGCGCGAAAACCCGGCGCTGATCGGGCAGGAGCGGGCTGAGGCGGCGCTGCTCGACGCGTATCGCGCCGGCCGGCTGCCGCATGCCTGGCTGCTGACCGGGCCGCGTGGCATCGGCAAGGCGACGCTGGCGTTCCGATTCGCGCGGTTCCTGTTCGCGCAAGGCGGCGACGCGCAGGGCCTGTTCGCCGCGCCGCCGGCCTCGCTCTTGGTCGATCCGGCGCATCCGGCGTTTCGCCGCGTCGCGTCCGGCGGCCATGCCGATCTTCTTTTAATTGAAAGAGCTTACGATCCGAAGCGAAAGCGCCGCCGCAGCGAGATCGTGGTCGACGATGTCCGCCAGATCGCCGATTTCCTGCATCTGACGCCGGCGGAAGGCGGCTGGCGAATCGTCATTGTCGACGGCGCCGACGAGATGAACCGCAACGCCGCCAACGCGCTCTTGAAAGTGCTCGAGGAGCCGTCGCAGCGGTCGTTGCTGCTGATCACCGCGGCCAGTCCCGGGCGGCTGTTGCCGACCATCCGTTCGCGCTGCCGTCATCTTTCGCTGAACCCGCTCGACGAAACGCAAGTCGCCGAGCTGCTCCAGAAATACCTGCCCGCCATAACGCCGGACGATGCGGCCGGCCTGGCCCAGCTCGCCGACGGCAGCATCGGCCGCGCGCTGGACCTCGCCGAACTGGGCGGCGTCGCGCTCGACCGCGAATTGACGGCACTGCTCGACAAGCTGCCGGCGCTCGACGGCGGCGCGGTCGATCGCTTCGCCGACAAGGTCGGCCGTTTCGGCGCCGACGAATCCTTCCGCCTAGTCGCGGAACTGTTGCCGGCGCGCCTCGCACGCATGATCCGCGACGCCGCGCGCGGCGAGGCCGCGCCCAAGTTCCTCGCCCGCCGCCCGCTTGATCGCTGGGTCGAGGTATGGGAAAAACTCGTAAGCCTCTTTGCCCTGGTGGATGTCGTCAATCTCGACCGCAAACAAGTCATGCTGAATGCCTTCTTTGCGCTCGAAGAGGCGTCGCGCTAGACCTTCCCCATTCGACCGAGGAGTGACATGGCCGGCGGCGAGAAATTCTACGTCACCACGCCGATCTATTACGTGAACGACGCGCCGCATCTCGGCCACGCCTACACCACGGTGGCATGCGACGCGCTGACACGGTTCCGGCGGCTCGACGGCGAGGACGTGCTGTTCACCACCGGCACCGACGAGCATGGCCAGAAGGTCGAGAACTCGGCCAAGGCCGCGGGCCTCGAGCCGCAGGCGTTTTGCGACAAGGTCTCGCAGACCTTCCGCGCCATGAACGCGCTCCTGGGGATCGACCGCCACGATTTCGTCCGCACCACCGAGGAACGGCACATACGCTGTGCCACCGAGGTGTGGAACCGCATCGCCAACAACGGCAACGGCGACCTCTATCTCGGCAAGTACGGTTACTACTATTCGATCCGCGACGAGGCGCCGTACGACGAAAGCGAGCTGGTCAACGGCAAGGCGCCGACCGGCGCCGATGTCGAATGGGTCGAGGAGGAGAATTATTTCTTCCGCCTGTCGGCGTGGCAGGACCGGCTCTTGGAATTCTACGACGCCAATCCCGATTTCGTCGGCCCCGCGGCGCGCCGCAACGAAGTCGTCAGCTTCGTCAAAGGCGGCCTTAAGGACATTTCGATTTCGCGCACCGGTTTCTCGTGGGGCATTCCGGTGCCGAACGATGCGAAGCACGTGATGTATGTCTGGATCGAGGCGCTGTCCGTCTATCTGACCGGCGCCGGCTACCCCGACATCGACAGCGAGAAGTACAAGAAATTCTGGCCGTGCAGCCTGCACATGATCGGCAAGGACATCGTGCGGTTCCACTGCGTCTATTGGCCGGCGTTTTTGATGGCGGCGGGCATTCCGGTGACCAAGCGCGTGTTCGGCCACGGCTGGTGGACCAATGAAGGCCAGAAAATGTCGAAGTCGCTCGGCAACGTGATCACGCCGAAGGCGCTGATCGACAGATACGGGCTCGACGCGACACGGTATTTCGTGCTGCGCGAATTGCCGTTCGGTTCGGACGGCGATTTCTCGCATCGCGCCATGGTCAACCGCATCAACGGCGATCTCGCCAACGATCTCGGCAATCTCGCTCAGCGCGTGCTGTCGATGGTGCAGCGCTATTGCGAGGGCAGGGTGCCGAAGCCCGGCGCGCTCGCCGCCGCGGACGATACGCTACTCGGCGCCGCGCATGCGCTGTTGCCGAAACTGCGCGCGGAATATGCCGTGCCGGCCTATCATCGTGCGCTCGACCATCTCTGGACCGTCGTGAGCGACGCCAACCGCTATGTCGACGAGCAAGCGCCGTGGGCCTTGCGGAAGAGCGACCCGGGGCGGTGCGACGCGGTCCTGTACGTGCTGGCAGAGACGATCCGCCATCTCGCCATCTTGATTCAGCCGGTGATGCCGACCTCCGCCGGCAAGATGCTGAACCAGCTCGCGATCCCGGCAACGCAACGCGATTTCGCCGCGCTCGCCGCGCATCCGCTCGCGTCGGGCACCGTGCTGCCGAAGCCCGAGGGCGTGTTCCCGCGGTATGTCGAGCAGGATGCATCAACGTAACCCTCCCCCCTTGCGGGGGAGGGAGGATCGAAGCCAAAGGCTTCGATCGGGTGGGGGGTGAAGCAACGAGATTCGCATGCCGTCGCAGCGCGCGCGCAGTCTTCGCTTGAACATGACCGATGCAGAGCGGCGGCTTTGGTCGCGTTTGCGATACAAACAACTCGATCGATTTCGCTTTCGGCGGCAGCAACCGATGGGACTCTATATCGTCGACTTCTATTGCCCTGAAGCCGCGCTGATCGTCGAAGTGGATGGCGGCCAACATTCGTTGGAAGCCGATGCCAAGCGGACGAAATATCTTGAGCGCGGTCATCGTATCTTGCGGTTCTGGAACAATGATGTGCTTCAAAACACCGACGGTGTTTTGTTGACAATTCGCGAGGCGTTGCGCACTTGTGCACGATGATCACCCCCCACCTGAAATGCCGCGCCAGCGCGGCATTTCCTCCCTCCCCCGCAAGGGGGGAGGGTTACGGTCACCACGATCATGCTCGTCGATAGTCATTGCCACATCGATTTCGCCGAACCGGCACAGCGCCAGGGCGTGATCGACCGGGCGCGGGCGGCGGGTGTGCGCACCATGCTGACCATCGGCACCACGGCGGCCGAGCTCGACGATGTGGTCGGCATCGCGGCGTCCGACCCGGACATCTGGGCCACGGTCGGGATCCATCCGCACGAGGCGGAAGCGACGCCGGACAGCGTCATCCCGCGCCTCGCCGAGCTGACCGCGCACCCGAAGGTGATCGGCATCGGCGAGACCGGACTCGATTTTCACTACGACCACAGCCCGCGCGACCGCCAGGCCGCAATGTTTCGCGTCCAGTGCCGTGTCGCGCGCGATTCCGGACTGCCGCTGATCGTTCATAGCCGCAACGCCGACGCCGAGACCGTCGCCATCCTGAAAGAGGAGGGCGTGACGAACGGTGTCATCCATTGCTTCTCGACGACTCGCGCCTTGTCGGCGCCGGCCCTCGACCTCGGCCTCCACATCTCGATTTCCGGCATCGTCACCTTCAAGAGCGCCGACGAGCTGCGCGGCATCGTCCCCGAGATCCCGCTCGACCGGCTGCTGATCGAGACCGACGCGCCCTATCTCGCCCCGGTGCCGTTGCGCGGCAAGACCAACGAGCCGGCCTTCATCGTGCACACCGCCGCTAAAGTCGCTGAACTTAAAGGAATTTCGGTTGAAGAGCTGGGCCGCGCCACGACCGACAATTTCTTCCGCTTGTTCGCCAAGGCCAAGCGTCCGGCGGCGGCATGAAGGTCACGATCTTGGGCAGCGGCCCGTCCTGGGGCGTGCCGCGTATCGGCGGCGATTGGGGCCGCTGCGACCCCGCCAACCCCAAGAACCGGCGCCGCCGCGCCGGCATCGCGGTCGAGGAAGCCGGCTCAACCATCCTGGTCGATACGCCGCCCGACCTGCGCGAAGCGCTGTTATCCTGCGACATCAAGCGGATCGACGCCGTCATATTCACTCACGCCCATGCCGACCACATCCACGGCATCGACGATCTGCGGGTGCCGAGCTGGACGCTCGGCCGGCCGATCCCGGCCTATGGCTCGGCCAAGACCTTCGCCGCGCTGCACGAACGGTTCGGCTACATCATCGACGGCATCAAGGCCGCCAACGCGACCGGCTATTACTACCAGCCGATCATCTCGCCGCATGAGGTCCGCCGGGACCTTTGTCGCGGCCGGCGTCGCGGCGACGGCCTTTGCGTCAGACCCACGGACGTACGCCATCGCTCGGGCTGCGGTTCGGCCGGTTCGCATATTCGACCGACGTGTTCGCGCTGGACGAGGCGGCGTTCGCGGCGCTGGCCGGCGTCGAGGTTTGGATGGTCGATTGCCTGCGCCGCGAGCCGCACGTGTCCCATTCGCACCTGGCGCAGTCTTTGGCGTGGATCGAGCGGGTGGGGGCGAAGCGCGGAATCCTGACGCATATGGACGAGAGCCTCGATTACGAAACGCTACGCCACGAACTGCCGCCGCATGTCGAGCCGGCCTACGACGGAATGGTCATCGAGGTCTAAGGGCGGGCCTTAAGCCTTTGAGTATTTCTCATAATATACATTATGCGATATCTGAGGTCGCCGACCCGGTCGTAAAGCGCGGTCGAGCCTTTGAGGTCGGTGAACAGGAACGTCAGGCTGGTGATCTTGAGCCGCTGGTCGGCATCGAGCGCGTCGGTGCGGTACAGGTCGCGGAAGGTCTGGTTGGTGAGCAGGCGCTTCGCGGTCAGGAACGGCTTCCGCTGCCCCAACAGGTGATGGAGATCGTCGTCAGCAACCCAAACGCCGGGCAGCAGGCGCCGGTCGGTCTTGTTCTCGAACGAGATGCGCAACGGCCCGGGCGGCATTTCGACTATCGTGTGGGACGCGGCGAACTTGTTGTAAATCATCGACAGGGTGCGGCGTTCCTTGGTCGCTTCGCCTTTCACGTCGATGAACTGCGCGGCGTGGGTGATCGGCTCGAACACGATACAGAATTTTTCAGGGAGCTGCAGCGACATGGTCGCCTTCTCGCCCGGCGCCAGTTCGATGGCGTCAAGCTCGATGCGGTCGAGCGCTTGGTCCAAATCATCCGGCAGATCGGCCCAGGTGCCCCAGAACATCTGCCGATAGAATTCCGCCGGCGGCAGCGTGTCGGGATCGTGCGCGGCGATGCGGCGGACGCGCGGATCGACCGTGAACGTGACCTCCACCATTTCGTCCAGGCTCGGCTCGTAGCCCGAGGCGCAAAGTTGGCAGTGATATTCGGTCGACTGCACGCTCTTCAACGTCGTGTTGGAATCGAGCACGGCGCCGCAGCCGGGACACAGCACATTCCACTGCATCCCGAACATGCCGAGCCGCGCGGCGTGAAGAAAGGCGCCGATCGCCTGGTCGTCGGTGACGCCGGCGCGCTTGGCGAAGTCGAGCACGTTGACGCGGCACAGCGACGCGTCGGACCCTTCGGCAATCATTTTTTCGATGGCGGCCACGGCGGCCGGTTCGGCCGCTTCACGCAGCAACGTCAGGAGAGAAGCTGTTTCGCTCATGTCAGGAATATGGTCCCTCGAGCACCCCCGACCAGCACACTACTCCTCAACAATGCGTGAGCGCTACCCGACCCGGCAGACCGGAGACGTCAGCGGCGCCCGTGTCCAGATTTGGCTCTCGCCCAGCAGCGGTATCAGGATATAGCCGCGCAGCCGCAGGTGGTTGGAGTCCTGCAGCCTGATCTTGGCGTGATAGGTGTCGCCGCTTTCCGGGTCGTAGATGCTGCCCTCGACCCAATGCCGTTGATCGCCGTCCCGGCGGAAGCCGTAGATGATTTGCAGGCCGCAGATCGGGTGCTTGCGCAGTGCCGGATCGTGATTGTGCTTGTCGAGCGGGACGTCGTCGGGCTTGGCGTTCGCCGGCGGCTTCAACCAGTCGATCTTGCCGCAGATCGAATTGCCGCAGGGCGCGATCGCGATGACGCCCTTGCCGTTTGCCGTCAGCCATCGTCCGATGACGCCGTCGCTCGTGTCCGCCCACGCCAAACTCGTCGTCGCGGCAAACACCGCGAGGTAAACGCCCAACTTCAATCCGTATTCTCCTGTGGCCACTTGTTCCGGCATGCCGGCGCCGCATAGTCTAGGCAAATGGATCGCCCGCAGACAATTTTTTTCCAGAAGATCGGCGACGGCGCGCCGGTTCTAGTATTGCTACATGGCCAGGGTGCCAATGGCGATGTCTGGAACGGGATGCACCCATACATCACCCGCCATTGGCGAGGCGCTTGCCTCATACCCGATTTGCGCGGCCACGGTCGCTCGTTTCATCAGGCCCCCTACGCCTACGGCACCTACGCCGCCGATGTCGCGGCGATGATCGGCGGCGGGGAGGCGTTCCTCGTCGGCCATTCGCTTGGCGGCGCGGTGGCGGTGGCGCTGGCCGGCGGCTGGTTCGGCGTCAACGTCCGCGGCGTGTTGGCGTTCGGCGTCAAGGTGACGTGGACCGCGGAGGAGTTGGCGCGGCGCCGGCAATTCGCCATGGCGCCACTGCGCTGGTTCGACACCCGGGAGGACGCGGTCGAGCGCTATCTCAAAGTGTCCGGGCAGTTCGGCCTGGTCGATCCCGCCACGCCTGCCGCCGCCTCGGGCATTGCCCAAGAAAACGGCAGGTTCCGCCTCGCTGCCGATCCGCGCATCAGCGGTGTCGACGATCCGCCCGACTTGCGCCCCATCTTCGCCGCGGCCAAGGCCCCGGTGATGATGGCGGTCGGCGAAAAGGATGCGATGGTGCCGCTTGGCGACGCACGGTCGCTCGACCCACGCGCCGGCGCAATCCCCGGCGCCGGCCACAACGCCCACATTGAACGGCCGGACCTGGTCTGGGACCTGATAACGGCGCTTACAAAAGTCGGTGATGCCGGCCGCCAGCCACCGACATTGAATTGACTTACCCGTCATGCCCGGATAACCAAGACGGCAACGATAACCAAGACGCTTAATAGTCTATCGGGAGGAGTTGTTTGGGTTCGCGGATTGGGCCGCCGGCGCGGCGACGGTTGGGCTTGCCTGAGGCGGCGCGGTGACGACGCTTCTTGAAGTCGATCGTGTCGCCGTCAGCTTTGGCGGCATTGTGGCGCTCGATCAAGTCAGCTTCAACGTCGAGAGCGGCGAGATTTGCGGCCTGATCGGCCCCAACGGCGCCGGCAAGACGACGCTGTTCAATTGCCTTTCGCGGCTTTATCCGGTGCAGTCCGGCGACATCCGCTTCGAGGGCAAATCGCTGATCCGAATGCCCAGGCACCGCATCGCGCCGCTCGGCATCGGCCGCACCTTCCAGAACCTCGCCTTGTTCCGCTCGATGTCGGTTCGGCGCAACATGATGGTCGGCGGCCATTGCCGGACCAAGTCGAGCTTCATCGATAACGCCTTTGCGCTGCCGATCGCCGCGCGCGAGGAGGCGGGCCTGAGCAAACACGTCCATGAGCTGATCGCGTTTCTCAAGCTCGAGGCGCAGGCGGAGATTCCGGTCGCCGCCCTTCCCTTCGGCTTGCAGAAGCGCGTCGAGCTCGGCCGCGCGCTGGCCGCCGAGCCGAAACTGCTGTTGCTCGACGAGCCGGCGGCCGGCCTCAACCACGAGGAACTCGGCGATCTCGGCCGCATGATCCGCGACATTCGCGAACGGTTCGGCATCACCATCCTGTTGGTCGAGCATCACATGAGCCTGGTGATGGGCGTCTCCGACAAGGTCGTGGCGCTCGATTTCGGGCGCAAGATCGCCGAAGGGACGCCGGCTTACGTCCAGCAGCATCCCGAAGTGATCCGCGCCTATCTGGGAGCGGCATGATGGCGTCGCTGCTCTCGGTCAAGAATCTCACCGCGGGCTATGGCGACACGATCGTGTTGCACGGGCTGAATTTCGAGCTTGCCGAGGGCGGCATCACCGCGATCCTCGGCGCCAACGGCGCGGGCAAGACCACGACGCTGCGCGCCCTGTGCGGCTTGTGCCGGCGCCGCGGCGAGATTTCCTACGACGGCCGGCGCATCGAAAATCTCGTCACCGAGGATGTTGTGCGGCTCGGCGTCGCCCATGTTCCCGATGGGCGCGGTACCTTCGCCAGCATGACGGCGGAAGAGAACCTTCGTCTCGGCGCCTATCTGCGCAACGACCGCGGCGAGGTACAGCGCGATTTCGACAATGTCTACACGCTGTTCCCGCGCTTGAAGGAGCGCCGCGCGCAGCAGGCCGGCACGCTCTCCGGCGGCGAGCAGCAGATGCTCGCGATCGGCCGCGCGCTGATGCTGCGCCCGCGCCTGTTGCTGCTCGACGAGCCGTCCTTCGGGCTGGCGCCGCTGGTGGTGCAGGAAATCTACCGAACGCTCAGGATCATCAACCAGCAAACCAAGGTGAGCATCCTACTGGTCGAGCAGAACGCGACCTTGGCGCTCGACCTCGCGGACCATGCCTATCTGGTCGAGACGGGGCGCGTCGTGATCTCGGGCGATTCCGAAACGGTGAAGGCGGACGAGACCATCCGCCGGTCGTACTTGGGGTATTAGGGGCGAGGCGATGGACGCACTCCTGCACCAACTCTTCAGCGGCGTCGCCTCGGGCGGCATCTACGCGGGCCTCGCCCTGGCGCTGGTGATGATCTATCAGTCCACCGGCCACATCAATTTCGCGCAAGGCGAAATGGCGATGTTCTCGACCTACATCGCTTGGGAGCTGATCGATTACGGCACGCCCTATTGGGGCGCATTCTTCCTAACCATCGTCTTTGCCTTTGCCGCCGGCGTGGCGATCGAGCGGCTGGTGATCAGACCGTTCCACAATCTGCCGGTGATCGCGCTGATCATCGTGTTCATCGGCTTGCTGGTCATCGTCAACAGTACGGCGAGTTGGATTTTCGGCACCACGCTTCAGACCTTTCCCTCGCCGTTTCCGAGCGAACCGCTGTGGAACAATCACTACATCTCCAACCATGAGCTGGGGTCGATCGGCATCGTCATCATCATCGTGGCGATCCTCTTCGTCTTCTTCCGCTACACCAAGTTGGGACTGGCGATGCGCGCGGTCGCCGAGAACCCGGTGTCGAGCCGGCTGGTCGGCATCCGGGTCGGGTGGATGCTGGCGCTGGGCTGGGGCCTGGCGGCGGCGATCGGTTCGGTGTCGGGCATGCTGGTCGCGCCGATCCTCTATCTCGACAGCAGCATGATGGGCGGCGTCCTGCTCTACAGTCTTCGCCGGCGCGGTGCTGGGCGGGCTCGACAATCCGTGGGGCGCGGCGCTCGGCGGCTTCATCATCGGCGTCCTGGAGAACGTGCTGGGCGCCTATGTCATCGGCACGCAGCTTAAATTCTCGGTGGCGCTGATCGTGATTGTCGTGGTGCTGCTACTCAAGCCCAGTGGCTTGTTCGGCCGCACTGTGGTAACCCGGGTTTGACCATGGCGGAACAAGTCAAAACCGGGACCGCGAGCGTCGCGAACGAGCCGATGAGCTCGGTGCCGTTGGTCAAGTCGGCCACCGCGCAGATTCAAGCGGTGCCGTTGCCGCGTCGCATGACCGGCAATCGCGCCATCGGCATCGCCATGCTCGTAGTCGTCGGCATCGCCTTGCCGTTCGTGTTGCAGAATTTCTACATTTTCCAGCTCACGCTCGCGATGGTCTACGCCATCGCGCTGATGGGCCTCAACATGCTGGTCGGCTACAACGGCCAGGTCTCGCTTGGCCACGGCGCGCTTTACGCCATCGGCGCCTATATCGCCGCCATCCTGATGAACAGTTTCGACTGGCCGTACTGGCTGTCGGTCTGGCCGGCGGGATTCGTCTGCCTGGTGTTCGGCTATTTCTTCGGACTGCCGGCGCTGCGCCTGTCGGGCCATTATCTCGCCCTCGCCAGCCTCGCGCTTGCGGTCACCACGCCGCAAGTGCTGAAGCACAAGGCGCTGGAGGAATGGACCGGCGGGTTCTCCGGCATCGTCTTGAACAAGCCCGACGTGCCGTTCGGGCTGCCGATCAATCAGGATCAATGGATCTACTTTTTCGTCTACGCGATCATGCTGGTGCTGTTCCTGGTCGCGTACAATCTGCTGCGCGGACGGATCGGCCGCGCCATGATCGCGATCCGCGACCAGCCGGTCGCGGCCGAGGCGATGGGCATCAACAGCGCGATCATCAAAACCTCGACCTTCGGCGTCAGCGCCTTTTACTGCGGCGTGGCCGGCGCGCTCAGCGCCATCGTGGTGCAGTTCGTCTCGCCCGACAGTTACGATTTCTTCCTCTCGATCACCCTGCTCGTCGGCATCGCGGTCGGCGGCTTCGCGACAATCTCGGGCGCCATCTACGGCGCCCTGTTCATTCTGCTGGTGCCGAACTTCGCCGGCGAACTGTCGAAATCCGCGCCGTGGGCGATCTACGGCGTGCTCTTGATCCTGGTGATGTATTTCATGCCGACCGGCTTCGCCGGCTTGGTGCGGACGCTGAGCAACAGAGTAGTGCGTCTGCTGCGCTAATATCGACCAAACTCCTCAGTCGCCCGTGAAGAACGGCCAACTCATTGAATGAGATTTCTGATTTTGGAGTGATTGAGTAATCGATTTTGCCGGAAAGGCGGGGTTTGATGCCGATTTTCTTGCGATTTGGGATTCCGGTTTTGGGCGGATCGTGATTTTCTGGGGCCGAGGTTTCGGCGCGGAGGAACATGATGTCGCGACCGCGGGACGATCGCCAAAAGGACCTGCTGCGTCCGGCGCTGGACCAGATCATCGACCTGGGGCACCCGCTGGCGCGGCTGGCGCGCGAGATCGACTGGGACTTTCTCGATGGCCGGTTTGGCTCGGTATGTCGGCCGGGGCCGGGCCAACCCGGATTGCCGACGCGGCTGGTGGCCGGTCTCTTCATTCTGAAGCACATGCACAATTTATCGGATGAAGCGCTGTGCGCACGCTGGATCGAGAACCCGTATTATCAATATTTTTGCGGCGAGGAGAGCTTCTGTCACCAGTTGCCGTTCGATCGCTCGTCGCTGACGCGATGGCGGCAGCGGCTGGGCGAGGAGCAACTCGTGGCGGTCATGCAGGAGAATCTCTCCGTAGCGCACCAGACCGGCGCGATCGCGACCAAGGACCTGGAGCGGGTGGCGGTCGATACCACGGTGCAACCAAAGGCCGTCGCCCATCCGACCGACGCGCGCTTGATGCATCGGGCATTGGAGAAGCTGGTGGCGCTGGCCGAGCGTGAAGGGGTCCCGCTGCGCCAGAGCTATCGCCGCGTCGCCAAGCGCGCCGCCATCATGGTCGGGCGTTATACCCACGCCCATCAGTTCAAGCGGATGCGGCGGGAACTGAAGTTCCTGCGCACCCGGCTCGGCCGCGTCATCCGCGACATCAGGCGCAAGATCGATGGCGATGCCGCACGCCAGGCGCGCTTCGGCCCTCTCCTCGATCTCGCGGGCAAGGTGAGACTGCAGGATCATCGCCAGCGCGGCCCAAAGGTCTATTCGCTGCACGCGCCCGAGGTCGAATGCATCGGCAAGGGCAAGGCCAGGACGCCCTACGAGTTCGGCTGCAAAGTGAGCGTCGCGACACCGGTCACCTCGCCCAAGGGTGGCCAGTTCGTGCTCCATGTCAAAGCACTGCACGGCAATCCGTTCGATGGCCACACGCTCGGCCCCATGGTCGCCGACATGGAAAAGCTTATTGGCGTCGCGGCCCAGCGCATCCATGTTCGACAAGGGCTATCGCGGCCACAATCATCCCAACAGATTTAAGGTCTGGATCACCGGCCGGGTCCGCAATACCACCGCCGCCATCAAACGCGAGATGAAGCGACGCGCCGCCGTCGAACCCGTCATCGGCCACATCAAGGCCGAGCACCGCATGGATCGCAATTATCTCAAAGGCCGCGACGGCGACCGCGCCAACGCCGTGCTCGCCGCCGCCGGCTACAACTTCAGTCTGCTCCTGCGCTGGCTCCAAGCGCTTTTGCGCGCCTTCTTCCAAATACGCGACAACTCTCCCGTCGCCGCGCAAATCCCCAAATAACCGCCCGACCGCATTCTTCACGGTTGACTCCTCAAGTTCTCATCCTGAGGAGGCCGCGAAGCGGCCGTCTCGAAGGACGCCCCTTACCCGCCCAGCGTCGCCTTGTCGTACCCGGCGACGCGTTTGTAACCGTCACTCAGCGCCGCCAGCTCGTCGCGACTGATGACATCGGAAATATCGCGGAACGGCTTGTCGCCGCTGCGGATGAAGGCCTCGCGCAGGATCGCGTCGGGCGGATTCGTGCGATTGGTCCGCACCACCTCCGCCGTCGCCGGCAAGCGCCGCTTTTCGTAATTCGTCAGCGCCGCGCCCACGTCGCGGTTCGCCGCCAGCTCATCGGTCAGCACCCGGCAATCGACGATCGCCTGCCCCGCGCCGTTGGAGCCGCGCGGCACCATCGGATGCGCGGCGTCGCCCAACAGCGTGATGCGGCCCTCGGTCCAGAACGGCAGCGCCTCCTGGTCGACCATCGGATATTCCAGCACCATTTCCGAGCGGCGCAGGAATTCGGCCGCGTCGAACCAGTCGAAATGCCAATCCTTGAACGCCCAGAAAAAATCGTCGTAGGAGCCGGGCTTGTTCCAGTCGCGGTGATGCTTGGCCGTCTTGGTGTAGAGCTCCGCCGTCCAGTTGACGAGCTGGTTGCCGGCCGCGTCGAGGGCGTTACGGATCGGATAGACCACCATCTTGCCGACTTCGATCCAGCCGATGCGCATCATGCTGGCGCCGGTGAGGATTGGCGGCCAGCGCGTCACGCCGCGCCACATATTGACGCCGGAATAGAGCGGATCGCCCTCGCCGGGTTGAAGCTGTTTGCGGATCACGGAATGGATGCCGTCGCACGCCACCAGCACGTCGCCGCGCTGCGGCTCGCGACCCTCGAATAGCGCGGTCACCCCCGCCGCGTCCTGAGTCGCGCCGATGCAGCGCCAGCCGGTGACGAAGCGCTCAGCGCCAACGCGCTCGACATAGGCGTCGAGCAGGACTTGGTGGAGATCGCCGCGATGGATCGAATATTGCGGCCAGGCGTAGCCGGCGAAACGGCCCGCCGGCTCGCGGTAGATCAGTTGGCCGTAGCGCGTGAAAAACGCCGATTCCTGGGTCAGCACACCGACCTTGCTCAGCGCCTCTTCGAGGCCGAGTGCGCCCAATTCCTTTCCGGCATGCGGCAGCACGTTGATGCCGACGCCGACCGGCTTGATGTCGGGCACCGCCTCGAAGATGCGGCTGGCGATGCCGGCCTGGTGCAACATCAGCCCCAGGGTCAACCCGCCGATGCCGCCGCCGACGATCAGAACTTCCATCTCAGACGATCCAAACAAATTGTGATACGCGCGGTTGTCTATTACACATTTGACCATTCCCGTCATTCCCGCGATAGCGGGAATCCAGAGCCGCCGCACGTCGCATGCCCTGGGTCCCTGCGTTCGCCGGGACGACGGACCTCCGAGAATGGAACGCAACCATGGATGCAGCCGTCGAATTGAAGCGTCTCCTCGACATCATGGCGCGGCTGCGCGATCCCGCGACCGGCTGCCCCTGGGACAAGGAGCAGAATTTTCGCACCATCGCGCCCTATACGATCGAGGAAGCCTACGAGGTCGCCGAGGCGTGCGAGGCCGGCAATCCGGCGATGCTGAAGGACGAGCTCGGCGATCTGTTGTTCCAGGCGGTGTTCCACGCCCGCATGGCCGAAGAGGCCGGCATGTTCGCGTTCGCCGATGTCGCGGCGGCGATCTCCGACAAGATGGTGCGGCGCCATCCGCACGTGTTCGGCGACGTGAAGATTGCCGGCGCCGACGCGCAGACCCTTGCCTGGGAAGAGACCAAGGCCACGGAGCGCGCGGCCGGCGGCGCCGCGAGCGTACTCGACGGCGTCGGCGTCGGTCTTCCCGCCCTGACCCGCGCCGAGAAACTCCAGAAGCGCGCGGCGCGCGTCGGCTTCGATTGGCCCGATGCCGCCCCGGTCCTCGCCAAGATCGACGAGGAGCTGGAGGAACTCCGCGACGAGATGGAAGGCGGCGCCGACCCGGCGCGGCTCGAGGACGAGATCGGCGACGTGCTGTTCGCGGTCGCCAACCTGGCGCGGCATCTGCGCATCGATCCCGAGCAGGCGCTGCGCGCCGCCAGCCGCAAGTTCGAGCGCCGCTTCCGCGCCATGGAAACCGCCGCGGCAAGCCGCTCGCCGGCAAGTCGCTCGACGCGCTCGAGGCGGAATGGCAACGGGTGAAGGCGGCGGAGCGGAAATGACTCGCTATTTCCGTGATGCCCCGGCTTGGCCGGGGCATCCACGAAGGAAGCCCTTACAAATAACAGTCGTGGATGGCCCGCCTGCGCGGGCCATGACGATTCAATTTCCGAGAAATTGAATCGTCTTTCTCCGGCTCGACCAAGGCCGCGTAGACCATGTTCCGCAGCAGCGATTCGAGGCGGAACAGCTGCATCGATGCCTGGATCATGAGCACGGCGAAAAAGTCGCGCTTCGGATCGCACCAGAACAAGGTGCCGGCGGCGCCGGACCAATGAAAATTGCCGGCCGAGCCCGTGTGCACCGCTTCGCCGGCGGTGCGCCGCACGGCGAAGCCGAGACCGAAGCCATAGCCGGGTCCCGGGATGTACCAGGTCGGTCCCGGCCCGATATCGTGGCCGAGATGGTCGTCGGTCATGTAGGCGAGGGTCTCCGGGCTGAGCACGCGCTTGCCCTCGAAGGCGCCGCCGTTCACCAGCATTTGCAGGAACCGCGCGTAGTCGATCGTCGTCGATTGCATGCCCTGCCCGCCCATTTGCGCCTTCAGC
Organism: uncultured Alphaproteobacteria bacterium; assembly: GCA_963729845.1. GTDB lineage: Bacteria > Pseudomonadota > Alphaproteobacteria > ATCC43930 > CGMCC-115725 > JAATGI01. The sequence continues at coordinate 72,422 of CAVSQC010000004.1, read as the reverse complement.
GTCTGCCGCGGATCGTAGGGCGCCGCCCCGCCGACGAGATGATCCGGCGGCGCTGGCTCGGCGACGCGGCCCTGCTTCGCCTTGTCGGTGACGCAGAACGACGTATCGGTCATGCCGAGCGGACCGAGTATCTGCTCCTGCTCCCACTCGTAGAGCGATTTCCCCGGATACGATTTCGACCACGCGGCCGAGCACGTCGGTCGAATGGCTATAGTTCCAACCGGCGCCCGGCTGAAACGCGAGCGGCAGCGCCGCCAGCTTTTCGACGAATTCGGCGTTGGTCAGATCGGCGCCGAAAAAGTTCGCGTCGCGATAAAGTTTGCCGATGGCGGTGTCGAAGAACCCGTAGGTCAGGCCCGAGGTGTGGCGCATCAGGTCCTGCACTGTCATCGGCCGCCCCACCGGAGCCAAGTCCATCACCGGCGGCATTCCCGCCATCATCGGCGGCCGGGGCACGCCGACCTTGGCTTCAGCGAATTGCGGAATGTAGGCGGCGACGGGACTGTCGAGAAGGAGCCGGCCCTGCTCCACCAGCGTCATCGCGGCGACCGAGGTGATCGGCTTGCTCATCGAATAGATGCGGAAGATGGCGTCCTTGTTCATCGGCGCTTTCGCCGCCTTGTCGCGGAAGCCGACCGCTTCGAAATAGGCGATCTTGCCGTGCCGCGCGATCAGCATGACGGCGCCGGGAAGCTGCCCGGTTTCGACCTCGCCGCGGAGATGATCCGTCAGACGCTGCAAGCGCTCGCGCGAAAAGCCGACTTGCTCGGGATTGCCCTCGTCCAGACCGCGATTGGCATGCGACATCGTTCGTATCCTCCTCTATCTGTCGGGGTCGGTCAGTGCCGCGTAGACCATGTTCGGCAACAAGGTCTGGTAATGGAAGTCCTGCTTCGGCGCCTGGATCATGAACACGACCAGCATCTGCTCTTTCGGGTCGTTCCAGAATACCGTGCCCGCTGCGCCCGCCCAGAAGTAATTGCCGACGGAGCCGGCGATGGTCGCCTCGCCCTCGCTCCGCCGCACCGCGAAGCCGAGCCCGAAGCCGGTGCCGGGACCGGGCAGATACAGGTTGGTGCTCGGCCCGATCTTGCCGAGATGATCGTGCGTCATCAGCGCCACCGTTTCGGGCGACAGGATGCGGTGCCCGTCGAGGATGCCGCCGTTCAGCATCATCTGGAGGAAGCGCGCGTAGTCGATGGTGGTGGATTCCATACCCTGGCCGCCCGCCTCCCATTTGCCGCAGACGGTCGGATCGAACAGCGGGAAATTGAACACCTTGTTGTCCGTGACGAGACCCTCGGCGACGCGCCCTTTGTTGGCAGGATTGGTGCAGAAGCCGGTATCGGTCATGCCGAGCGGGTCGAGGATGTTCTGCTTCTCGAATTGATACAGCGATTGGCCCGACACGATCTCGACGACGCGGCCCAACACATCGCTGCCGTTGCTGTAGTTCCAGACCGTGCCGGGTTGGAACGCGAGCGGCAGCCGGGCGATGCGCGACACAAATTCGGCGTTGTCGTAGTCGCCGCCGAACAGGCCGGCCGCGACATACATCTTCGCCACCGGATCGCTCCAGAAACCGTAGGTCAAGCCCGCGGTGTGGCGGAGCAGGTCCTGGACGGTCGGCGCGCGATTCGGCGCCACAAGATGGCCGGGACCGCCGGTGCCGACATCGTTCGGGTTCTTGTTCGGCACCAGGACCTTCACGCCCTTGAACTGCGGCAGATATTTCGCGATCGGATCGCCGAGGAACAGCTTGCCCCGCTCGAACAGGATCATCGCCGCCACCGAGGTGATCGGCTTACTCATGGAATAGATGCGGAAGATGGCGTCGTCGACCATCGGCATCTTCTTGTCGGGATCGAGAAAGCCGAGCGTCTCGAAATAGACGATCTTGCCGTGCCGCGCGATCAGCAGGGTCGCGCCGGGAATGACATTGTTGGCGACGTCGGCCTTGAGCGTGTCGGTGATGCGGTGCAACCGCTCTTGGGAAAAGCCGACTTCCTCCGGTTCGGCGTAGCCAAGACCTTGCGCCAGCGCCGGAACGGCCAGCAACACCATCAGCGCCGCGCTCAACGCGGCGCGCACCATGTATCGCATGCCCGAACCTCCCCTTGTTATGGGGAGGATTTAGCCACGCCTGGAGACGCGGCGCAATCACGGGTCCGTGACAGGCGCATGGTATTCGATGCCGTGAGAGAAAATCCTCATGCTGAGGAGCGGGTCGGCTGCAATATGCTTCGATCGCCAGCCAGGATCGCTAGTGCTTGAACTTCTTCTTGATCCGCTCCGCCACGCGGGACGAGACGAACGGCGTGACGTCGCCGCCGAGCTGGCCGATCTCCTTGACGAAGCGCGAGGAGATGAACTGGTAGCGGTCGGCCGACATGAGAAACACCGTTTCGACCGTGGCGTTGAGGCGGCTGTTCATTCCGGCCATCTGGAACTCGTACTCGAAATCCGAGACGGCGCGCAGGCCGCGCACGATCACCGCCGCGCCCTGCTCCACCGCGAAATGCATCAACAGATTGTCGAACGGCTTGACCTCGATTCTCTTTTGCACGTCCTTGCCGTCGATGTGCGCGATCTCTTCCTTGACGATCGCGACGCGCTCCTCGGTGGTGAACAGCGGCCCCTTGCCGATGTTCTTGGCGACGCCGATCACCAGCCGGTCGACGATCTTGGTCGCGCGCAGGATGATGTCGGTATGGCCGTTGGTGATGGGATCGAAGGTTCCGGGATAGACGCCGACGCGCTCCGTCATGAATTTTCTCCTGCCGTTGGTTCGGCGCTTCCGTTCCCTTCGGGGTCGTGCCCGTTGCCGGTTTCTTCGCTTTCGCTCAAATGCGCGACCGAGACCACGCGTTCGTCGTCGCCGACCTTGAACACGACGACGCCTTGCGTGCCGCGGCGGGCGATGCGGATGTCGCTGACCGGCACCCGGATCATCATGCCGCCGTCGGTGACCAGGATGATCTGGTCGTTGGCGCCGATCGGAAACACCGCGACCATCGCGTCCTGGCGCTTTTCCAGCTTCATGTTGACGATGCCCTGCCCGCCGCGGCCGGTGATGCGGTAGTCGTGGGCCGAGCTGCGCACGCCGAAGCCCTTTTCGGTGACGCTCAGCAGCAATTCCTCGCGCGCCTTGAGGTCGTCGAACTGTTCCTCCGAGATCGAGGCCGCGGTCTCGCCCTCCTCGTCGTCCGGCGCCTCGATATCGGCCTCCTCGTCGGACGCGCGCCGGCGCCGCGCCGCCTCGCTCAAATAGGCGCGGCGAATCTCGGGAGACGCCTCGACATGCTTCAGGATCGACAGCGAGATGACGTGATCGGCGTTGAGCAGCTTGACGCCGCGCACGCCGACCGAGTTGCGGCCCGCGAACACGCGCACGTCGTCGACGGCGAAGCGGATGGTGCGGCCGGCGCGCGTCGCCAGCAGGATGTCGTCCTCGGGCGCGCAAACCGCGGCGGCGATCATCCGGTCGTCGGCGTCCTCGCCCTCGAACTTCATCGCGATCTTGCCGTTCGACTGGACGTTCCCGAAGTCGGCGAGCTGATTGCGGCGGACGTAACCGTTCGCGGTCGCGAACACGACGTTGAACTTGTCCCAGCTCGCCTCGTCCTCGGGCAGAACCATCACGGTGGAGATGCCTTCGCCCGGCGCCAGATTGGGCAAGAGGTTGATCATCGCCTTGCCGCGGGCCTGCGGCGTGGCCACGGGCAAGCGATAGACCTTGAGCTTGTAGACCCGGCCCGACGCCGTGAAGAACAGCATCGGCGCGTGGGTAGAGGCGACGAACACCCGGGTGACGAAATCTTCCTCGTGCGTCGCCATGCCGGCGCGGCCGCGCCCGCCGCGCCGTTGCGCGCGATAGGTCGAGAGCGGCACGCGCTTGATATAGCCGGCGTGACTCACCGTCACGACCATGTCCTCGCGCTGGATCAAATCCTCGATGTCGGTCTCGAACTCGATGTCCCGGACCTCGGTCTTGCGCGGCGTCGCGAACTGTTCCTTGACCGCGACGAATTCCTTGCGCAACAGCGCCATCAGCATCGAGCGCGAGCCGAGGATTTCGAGATGGCCCTCGATCTCCTTGACCAGCGCGTCGAGCTCCTCGGAGATCTTGCCGCGTTCCAGCCCGGTCAGCCGTTGCAGGCGCAGATCGAGGATGGCGCGCGCCTGCTCGTCCGAGAGCCGGTAGGTGCCGTCCGGCCCGACCTTGCTGCCGCCCTCGCGCTCCTCGACGCGCGCGATCAGCGCCGCCACGCTGCGCGCCGGCCACGGCCGCGCCATCAAATTGATGCGCGCGGTGTTGGGGTCCGGCGCCGCGCGGATCAGCGCGATGATCGCGTCGATATTGGCGACCGCGATCAAGAGCCCGACCAGGATGCGCGCGCGCTCCCGCGCCTTTTCCAGCAGATACACGGTGCGGCGCGTGACCACTTCCTCGCGGAAGGCGAGGAAGGCGGCAACGATGTCGCGCAGCGCCATCGTCACCGGCCGGCCGTTGTTCAGCACCACGGCATTGACGGGGAAACTCGTCTGCAACGGCGTGAAGCGGAACAGCTGGTTCACCACGATATCGGCCATGGCGTCGCGCTTCAGCTCGATCACCACGCGCACGCCGTCGCGGTCGCTTTCGTCGCGCAGGTCGGCGATGCCCTCGATCAGCTTTTCGCGCATGGTCTCGGCGATGCGCTCGACCAGCTTCGATTTGTTGACCTGATACGGGATCTCGGTGAAGACGATGGCATCGCGGTCCTTGCGGATTTCCTCGATATGGTGCTTGCCGCGCAGCACGATCGAGCCGCGGCCCAAACGATAGGCGGCATGGATGCCGGCGCGGCCCATGATGATGCCGCCGGTCGGAAAATCCGGCCCCGGCACATGGCTCATCAACTCGTCGTCGGAGATGTTGGGATTGTCGAGCATCGCGCAGCAGGCGTCGATCACCTCGCCCAGATTGTGGGTCGGGATGTTGGTCGCCATGCCGACGGCGATGCCGGAGCCGCCATTGACCAGGATGTTCGGGAAGCGCGCCGGCAGCACCTTCGGTTCCTGCCGGCTGCCGTCATAATTGGGCTGGAAGTCGACCGTGTTCTTGTCGATATCGTCGAGCAGCGCCTCGGCCGCGCGCGCGAGCCGCGCCTCGGTGTAGCGGTAGGCGGCGGGCGCGTCGCCGTCCATCGAGCCGAAATTGCCCTGCCCGTCGACCAGCGGCAGACCCATGGAAAAATCCTGCGCCATGCGGACCAGCGCGTCGTAGATCGCGGCGTCGCCATGCGGATGATAGTGGCCGATGACGTCGCCCACGACAGTCGCGCATTTGCGATAGCCGCGGTTCCAGTCGTTGCCGGTCTCCTTCATCGAATAGAGGATGCGGCGATGCACCGGCTTCAATCCGTCGCGCACGTCGGGCAGCGCGCGCGCCACGATCACGCTCATCGCGTAATCGAGGTAGGAGCGGCGCATCTCCTCTTCGATGGCGACCGGCGTGATGTCTGACGGCGCGGACGGCGGCGGATTGGTGACCAATTCGGGTGCCTGAAAGTTAAGCGGTCGAAACAACGGAAAAACGCCGGTCTTTGGCACCGGCGTCACACGGATTTAATGTAGTGATTTTCGCGCTTGCACACAACGAAAGACGCGCCGAATCGGAGCCGAATCCGGCCCATTTCGGCGAAATTTTTACCGTTCAAAAACAGTTATTTGCCGCGGGTGCTTAAACTGAAATCGCGCCTCTTCGCGGCGCCAGTCCCGCCGCCGCGGTTTTGCGCCCTCTAAAAAGGGATTTCGTCGTCGAGATCGGCGCCGCCGCCCCGCGGTGCGCCGCCGCGGCTGCCGCCTCCGCCGCCGCCGAACCCGCTGCCGGCGCCCGCCGGCTCCTCTTCGGCATAATCGCCGCTGGCGCCGCCGCCGCCGCCCCGGCTGTCGAGCATGACGAGTTCGCCGCGGAAGCGCTGCAGCACCACTTCGGTGGTGTAGCGCTCCTGCCCTTCCTTGTCGGTCCATTTGCGCGTTTGCAGCGCGCCCTCGATGTAGAGCTTGGCGCCTTTCTTGACGTATTTCTCGACCACGTCGGTGAGCCGGTCGTTGAAGATCACCACGCGATGCCACTCGGTGCGCTCGCGCCGCTCGCCCGAGGCCTTGTCGCGCCAATTCTCCGAGGTCGCGAGCGTGAAGTTCGCGATGCGCGTGCCGTCGTTGGTCGAGCGGATTTCCGGATCCCGGCCGACATTGCCGATGAGAATGACTTTGTTGACGCTTCCGGCCATTCGGATGCTCCCCTTTTGCCCACGGTTAACAAAAGAACAAATCTAGAACTTTTGCAAGCGAAAAACACAAGACTTTGAACCACCAAGACGCCAAGGCACCAAGTTCTTTCGTCCTTCGTCACCCGCGGATCTCGAGCAATCTGATAGACCCGTCGCTCGCCGTGGATTGCCGGATCAAGCCCGGCAATGACGATAAGTATTTTTCTTGGCGTCTTTGTGCCTTGGCGGTTCGCATTTTCTTTTCAGCGATTCACCTCCTCCAGGCGCAGACGCGTGACGCGCGGGCCGAAGCCGCCGATAGTGACGGCGACCACCGCCATGCAGGCCGCGATCAGCACGAACACGCCGATGGTGCCGAACCGCCCCAGGAAGAACGCGATGATGAAAGCGGTGAAGATGGTGCTGAACCGGCTCCAGGAATAAACGAAGCCCACCGCCTGCGCGCGGATGCGCGTCGGATAGAGCTCGGTCTGGTAGGCATGGAAGGAGAATGCGAGCCAATTGTTGGCCAGCGTGATCAGAATGCCGAAGACGAGAATACCGATGGCGGTCGATTGCTGCGAAAACAGCAGGCCGAACACGGCGATGCCGACAGCGGATAGCGCGATCTGCCATTTGCGCTCGAAACGGTCGGTGAAGTTCATACCGATCAGCGGCGCGATCGGGTTCGCGATTGCGATGATGAAGGTGTAGAGCAGCGAGCGCGTGACGCCGATGCCTTGCGAGATGAGAAAGGTCGGAACCCAGCTCGCGAAGCCGTAATACCCCACGGTCTGGAACAGGTTGAAGATCACCAGGATGACGGTGCGGCTTAGATAAGGCGCCCGCCACATTTCGAACCACGAGCCTTTGACGGACTCCGCCTCGCCCGCGACGATTTCGGGCGCCGCGAGTTTGGCGCCGGTATCGCGTTCGATCCTGTTCTCGAGATCGGAGACCAGCCGGTCTGCCTCGGCGGATTTGCCGTGCTGGGCAAGCCAGCGCGGCGATTCCGGCAGGCCGAGCCTGATCCACCAGATGAAGATCGCGCCCACCGCGCCGATCAACACCACGACGCGCCAGCCGTCGAAGCCGAAAATCTGGATCGGCACCAGAAGCCAGGACAGGAACGCCGCCACGGGAACGGCAATGAACATGATGAACTGGTTGTAGCCGAAGGCGCGGCCGCGCGCGTCTTTCGGCACCAGTTCGGAAATGTAGGCGTCGCTGTTGATGAATTCGACGCCGATGCCGACCGACGCGATGAAGCGCCAGATCACCACGCCGAGCGCCGTGTCCTGCACGCACAGAATTGCGGTCGCGATCGAATACCACAACAGCGCGAAGGTGAAGATCGAGCGCCGGCCGAACCGGTCCGACAGCGGGGTGAAGGCGATGGTGCCGACGAACATGCCGGCGAACAGCGCCGCGACGAAACTGGCCGGCCCTTGCAACCCGAACAGCGCCGTGCCGCTCATCGAAAACAGTCCGGACTTGACCAGGCCCGGAACAACATAGGCGGTGAAGAACAGATCGTAGAACTCGAAAAACCCGCCGAGCGAGATCAGCGTCACCAGCCATCGGATATGGCGTGAATTGGGCAGCCGGTCGAGCCGCGCGGCAATGGTCGCGTCCGACGATGTGGCCATGCGTTCCCCCGAAATATTTTCTTGCCGGCCAATCTATGGCCGGACCTCGATCCTGTCACCCTTCTTTCCCGGCCGTGCCTGTTAGGAGCGCCGATTCCGGGTATTTTCGCCCTAGCCTATCCACAGGCACCTGACCATATAATGACCCTTCCGAAGAGCGGCAGGGCATGCAGGAAATCAAGGTTCGCGGCGCGCGCGAGCACAATCTGAAGAACATCGATGTCGAGATGCCGCGCGACGCGCTGGTGGTGATCACCGGGCTCAGCGGCTCCGGCAAATCGTCGCTCGCCTTCGACACGATCTACGCCGAGGGCCAGCGCCGCTATGTCGAGAGCCTGTCGGCCTATGCGCGCCAGTTCCTCGAGCTGATGCAGAAGCCCGACGTCGACGCCATCGACGGCCTGTCGCCCGCGATCTCCATCGAGCAGAAGACCACCTCGCGCAATCCGCGCTCGACCGTCGGCACGGTGACCGAGATCTACGACTATATGCGCCTGCTCTACGCGCGCGTCGGCATCCCCTACTCGCCCGCGACCGGCCTGCCGATCGAAAGCCAGACCGTGTCGCAAATGGTGGACCGAGTGCTCGCGCTGCCGGAGGGCACGCGGCTCTATCTGCTGGCGCCGATCGTGCGCGGCCGCAAGGGCGAGTACCGCAAGGAATTGCAGGATTTGCAGAAGCGCGGCTTCCAGCGCGTCAAGATCGACGGCAAGCTCCACGAGATCGACGCCGCGCCCGCGCTCGACAAGAAGCTGAAGCACGATATTTCCGTGGTGGTCGACCGCGTCGTGGTGCGCGACACCGTCAAGCAGCGCCTCGCCGACAGTTTCGAGACCGCGCTCAAGCTCGCCGACGGCATCGCCATCGCCGAGAACGCCGACCGCGACGAGCAGATCATCTTCTCGGCCAAGTTCGCCTGCCCGGTCTCCGGCTTCACCATTCCCGAGATCGAGCCGCGCCTGTTCTCGTTCAACAACCCCTACGGCGCCTGTCCGACCTGCGACGGGCTCGGCACCAAGCTGTTTTTCGATCCGGAGCTGGTGGTGCCGGACGAGCGTCTCAGCCTGCGCGAGGGCGCGGTGGCGCCGTGGGCCAACTCGACCTCGCAATATTATCTCCAGACGCTCGACAGCCTGGCGCGGCATTTCAAGCAGAGCATGACGACGCCGTGGCGCGAGCTGCCGGAGAAGATGCGCGACACCATCCTGTTCGGCTCGGGCGACGCGCCGATCGCGATGAAATACGATGACGGCCGCCGCGCCTACACCACGACGCGGCCGTTCGAGGGCGTGATCCCGAACATGGACCGGCGCTACCGCGAGACCGACAGCGCCTGGGTACGCGAGGAGCTGGGCCGCTATCACAACACCGCGGAATGCGAGACCTGCCACGGCCGGCGTCTCAAGCCCGAGGCGCTCGCGGTCAAGATCGACAAGCACGATATCAGCCAGGTCAGCGAATTCTCGATCTCGGAGGCGTCGCGCTGGTTCGGCGGGCTCGAGGGCAAGCTCACCGACAAGCAGAACGACATCGCGCGCCGCATCCTCAAGGAGATCAAGGAGCGGCTCGGCTTCCTCGAGAATGTCGGCCTCGAATACCTGACCTTGTCGCGCAATTCGGGCACGCTCTCGGGCGGCGAGAGCCAGCGCATCCGCCTCGCCTCGCAGATCGGCTCGGGCCTAACCGGCGTGCTGTACGTGCTCGACGAGCCGTCGATCGGCCTGCATCAGCGCGACAACGACCGGCTGCTCGCCACCCTGAAACGGCTGCGCGATCTCGGCAATTCGGTACTCGTGGTCGAGCATGACGAGGAGGCGATCCGCGCCGCCGATTATCTGATCGACATGGGTCCGGGCGCGGGCGTTCATGGCGGGCATGTCATCGCCGCCGGCACGCCCGACAAGGTCCTGAACGATCCCGCCAGCATCACCGGGCAATACATCACCGGGCGGCGGCGCATCGAGGTACCGGCGGTGCGGCGCCAGGGCCATCGCGGCCAGGTGCTCGAAATCCGCGGCGCGCGTGCCAACAACCTCAAGAACATCACCGTCGATTTTCCGCTCGGCACCTTCACCTGCATCACCGGCGTGTCGGGCGGCGGCAAGTCGAGCCTGATCGTCGACACGCTGTACAAGGCGCTCGCCCGCTTCCTCAACGGCGCGCGCGAGCATCCGGGGCCGCACGACGCAATTCTCGGCACCGAGCATCTTGACAAGATCGTCGACATCGACCAGTCGCCGATCGGCCGCACGCCGCGCTCCAACCCCGCGACCTATACCGGCGCGTTCACGCCGATCCGCGACTGGTTCGCGGGCCTGCCCGAGGCGAAGGCGCGCGGCTACGGGCCGGGCCGGTTCTCGTTCAACGTCAAGGGCGGGCGCTGCGAGGCGTGCCAGGGCGACGGCGTCATCAAGATCGAGATGCACTTCCTGCCCGACGTCTATGTCCAATGCGACGTCTGCCACGGCAAGCGCTACAACCGCGAGACGCTCGAGGTGCAGTTCAAGGAAAAATCCATCGCCGACGTGCTCGACATGACGGTCGACGAAGGCGCCGATTTCTTCAAAGCGGTGCCGTCCGTGCGCGACAAGCTGGTGACCTTACAGCGCGTCGGCCTCGGCTATATCCATGTCGGCCAGCCCGCGACGACCCTGTCGGGCGGCGAGGCGCAGCGCGTCAAGCTGGCGAAGGAATTGTCGCGCCGCGCCACCGGCAAGACGCTCTACATTCTCGACGAGCCGACCACCGGGCTCCATTTCGCCGACGTGGCGAAGCTGCTCGACGTGCTCCACGCGCTGGTCGACCAGGGCAACACGGTGATCGTGATCGAGCACAATCTCGAAGTCATCAAGACCGCGGATTGGATTATCGATCTCGGCCCCGAAGGCGGCGACAAAGGCGGCCGCGTCGTGGCCGCCGGCACGCCCGAACAAATCGCCGACGTGCCGGAATCATATACCGGCCAATATCTCCGCCCTTACCTCGCGCGCCAAAGCGCGGCCGAGAAAAAGAAGCGTCGCGCGTAAGTATCTAGGAGCAAGATGTTGAAGGGACTGATTATCGATGAACCGTGGATCGGCAATATCCTTCGAGGTGAGAAAACTTGGGAGATGCGTAAGACGGGAACCAAACTTCGAGGGCTTATTGCACTAATTCGTAAGGGCTCCGGCATGGTTATCGGCACTGCAACGTTGACCAATTCTCTTGCACCGTTGCTAACACGTCAAAGCTACGCAGAAGCAGAGAGATTTCATGGGATTCCTCCGGTTCGACAAGAACAGACTTTCGAAGACGGCTGGATAGTTCCTTGGCAACTTGCCAACGCACGACCGCTCCCACGAGCGATTTCGTATGCACACCCGTCGGGCGCCGTAATCTGGGTGAACTTGACCGAGGAGGTATCGCGAAAAGTCTTTTTCCCAACAAACGTAGCAAGCGTAGGGCGGATGGAGCGGAGCGAAGTCCGCCTTCCTTTCTGTGCCAGGCGCGCATGGCGGATTAAATCCGCCCTACGAAGCCGCATCCCGATTTTCGTCATTGCCGGGCTTGACCCGGCAATCCAAGCAAGCGGCGGGCACCCGTCACGCGCCTGAGACCCGCGGGTCAAGCCCGCGGGTGACGATAAAATAAACTTGGCGTCTTGGCGTTTCAGTTTGTTTTCCTCCCCCGGGATGAGGGGGGCCTCAGCGTTTACGCCGCCTTTGGCGTCATCGGCTTGACCTCGGTTTCGAGACGCCGCCCCAAGGCGCGGCGCGCGACGTCGAGGTCATGGTGCTCCTGCAACCCAAGCCAGAATTGCGCCGACATGTTGAAGAACCGGCCGAGCCGAAGCGCGGTGTCCGCCGTGATCGCGCGATCGCCGGAGAGGATCGTGGCAATACGTGTCGCCGGCACCCCGATATCCTTCGCCAGCCGGTAGGCCGTGATACCGAGCGGTTCGAGAAATTCGGCGCGCAGGATTTCGCGGGGGTGAACCGGCGGCCGGCGCCGTGCCTTGGCGTCCACAATGTCCGAGAAATCCACCCTGCCCGCGTCGAGATCGGAGCGTTTAACGGTCATGTCGCCTCCTAATGATAGTCGCAAAATTCAACCTGTTCGGCGTTGCCGTCGCGCCAGACGAAACAGATGCGCCACTTTTCGCTGACGCGGATCGAATATTGTCCGGCCCGGTCTTTCCGAAGCGCCTCCAGGCGGTTCGACGGCGGCGCGCGAAGATCGTCGAGGGACCGGGCCTGGTCGATCATCAGGAGCTTGTTCTGCGCGCGCGCCACGAGATCGGCGGGTGTTCCCTTGACGAGACGACCCTCGAACAACGCGGCCGTGCGCTTGTCCCGAAAGCTCTCGATCATCGCCCGAATAGTAACGCGGCTCGGTAATAACGTCAAACATGTCGCTGGGGTCGTCGGAAGGGACGAGGCGACATTTTTCGGTATTGAGGGTATGTACCGGTTCCCAACCATCCTCATCCCGAGCGCGAGCGTAGCGAGCAGTCGAGGGACGCACGATCATGAATGAAACGACCGCACATTCATCGAACCTCGTCGGCACCTGGAAACTCGTGTCGATGCAATTCGTGTTCGACGACAATGGCGAGCGCGTCGATGTCTATGGCGCGTCTCCCGCCGGCTATATTTCGCTGGGATCGGACGACCGCATGATGGGGATCATCACCGCCGCGAACGGCGAGCGTCAGGCCAACACCGATCCGGCGGCCTTGTTCCGAACCATGCTGGCATATTCCGGCACGTACCGGCTGGAGGGCGACCGCTTCATCGTCACGGTCGATGCCGCGTGGCATCCGTCCTGGGTCGGCACGGAACAGGTCCGCTTCATCCGCATCGATGGCGACCGGATGGAGATCACCACGGCGCCGCAGACGCTGCCGCTCTACGGCAAGCGTATCGGCCGCGGCGTCCTGGCGTGGCGGCGGGTGTAGGAGGACCGATGGACTGGCGCAACACGCTTCTCGGCACCGCCGCGCCGGGCTGGTCGATCCTGGTGCGGCTTCTGGTCGGGTTGATCGTGTTCTTCCCCGAAGGAATTCAGAAGCTGATCTTCCCCGCCATTCTCGGCGCCGGGCGCTTCGCCAATATCGGCATCCCCTACCCCGACGTGCTGGGCCCGTTCGTCGGCATCGTCGAGACCGTGTGCGGCGCGCTGATCATCTTGGGCCTGCTGACGCGGCTCGCCGCAATTCCGCTGATCGTCATCATGATCGTCGCCATCGTCTCGACCAAAATCCCGATGTTGCTCGGGCACGACTTCTGGCTGTTCCATCTGCCCAAGCTCGCGCGCTACGGCTTCTGGAGCATGGCGCATGAGGCGCGCACCGATTTCGTTATGCTGCTCGGGGCGATCTATCTCTTGATCGTCGGCGCGGGAAAATGGTCGCTCGACGCGCTGCTCAGCCGCCGCGCGGCCTAAGGCGCGCCGCTTCCTCGGCGTTCCCCACCGGGGTGCCGAGATCGTTGACCAGGCCGGTCGCGAGCGAATAGCACCACCCGTGCACCGTCAGCGCCGCGCCCTTCTCCCACGCGTCGAGCACGAAGGGATTGTCGGCGACGTTCTCGACCTGGCGCAGCACGTTCAACTCGCACAGCCGGTCGTGCCGCGCGGCGTCGTTGGGTAGCGCCGCGAGTTCCGCCTCATGGTCGCGCGCGATCGCGCGGATCGGCGACAGCCAGTGGTCGATCAGGCCGAGCCGTTGGTTCGACAGCGCCGCCGCGACGCCGCCGCATCCGTAATGGCCGACCACCAGAATGTGGCCGACCCTCAGCACCTGCACCGCGTATTGCAGCACCGAGAGATAGTTGGCGTCCTGCGGCGGCGCGAGGTTGGCGACGTTGCGATGGACGAACATCTCGCCCGGATCGAGGCCGACGATCTCGTTGGCGGGCACGCGGCTGTCGGAACAGCCGATCCAGAGATAGGCCGGGCTCTGCTGCGCCACCAGCCGCCGGAAGAATCCGGGATCGGCCGCGCGCTTGCCGTCCGCCCAGCGTCGGTTGTTCGCCAGCAGATCGGCGATGGTCGGGACCGCGCGCGCCATGTCTAGGCCGTTTGCGCCGTCAGGACCGTCGGCTTCGTTCGGCCGCGCAGCAGCCACAGCGACAGCGTCGCCACCATGCACAGCACGCCCGCCGTGAAGAATGCCGGCAGGTAGCTGGCGAACCAATCGCGCGACACGCCTGCGCCGAACGCCATCAAGCCCGCGCCGAGCTGATGCGCGGCGAAGATCCAGCCGAAGATCAGCGGCGCCTGCTCGCGGCCAAAGGTCGTCGCCGTCAGCTTCACCGACGGCGGGATAGTCGCGATGAAATCGAGCCCGTAGAGCACGGCGAAGAACGACAACCCCATCAACGTAAAGCCGCTATACGGCAGCCAGATCAGCGCCACGCCGCGGAACCCGTAGTAAACCGCGAGTAGCCAGCGATTGTCGAACCGGTCCGACAGCCAGCCCGAGCCGATGGTGCCGAACAGGTCGCAGACACCGATCGCCGCGAGCAGCCCGGTCGAGGTGATCGGGCTGATGCCGAAATCGCCGCACAATGTGACGAAATGCGGCGTCAGGCCGAGGCTCGACACGCCGCAAATGCCGAAAGTGAACGCCAGCACCCAGAAGGTCAGCGACTTCATGCCGATTCCGAGCGCGTTGATGCTCAGCCCAAAGGCGTTGCCCTTGGGCCGCGGCGGATTCGGCACGATCTTGTCCTCGCCGAACGGCGCCAAGCCGATATCCGCGGGCCGCTCCACCGAGAACAGCATGAACAGCACGCCCAGCAGCGCGATCACCGCCGCCGGCGGCACCAGCGCCATGCGCCAGCCGTAATGCTCGGCAATCCATGCCGCTGGCATCAAAAAAATCATCTGCCCGGTGGCGTTGCCGGCGCCGAGAATGCCGATCACCAGCCCGCGCCGCGCGGTGAACCAGCGCGTTGACACCGTCGCCGACAGCACCAGTGCCGCCAGGCCGGGCGCGACCCCCATGGCGATGCCGAGGCCGAGCCACAACTCCCATCGCGTCGTCATGGTGATGGAAACGATCAGCCCGGCCACCAGCAAAATCGCCGACGCCGACAGCACGCGGCGCACGCCATAGAGCATGATCAGCCCGCCGGCGAACGGCGCGGCGAGCCCGAACAGCGTCACGCGCAAGCCCAACGGCCCCGACAACTCGCCGATCGACCAGCCGAGATCGTGCGACATCGGCGTCAACAGCACGCCAGGGATCGACATCGCGCCGGCCGAGCACACGCCGTAGAGAAACGTGAGCAGAATCATCAGCCAGCCGTAATGGATGCCGCGGGCGGCAAGGGCGCGAGCGGCGGCTTTAGCCAACATCGATCGGACCTCTTCGTAACAGTGGTGGCGACCGTAGCATTTGGCGCGAGCCACCAAAAGGTGCATATGCACGTAAGGAGACTCGCATTCCACGCTTCCATTCCCCCTTGACAAAATACGCGTTATGCGTTATATAAAGGCCGCAATGAATTGCGATGTATAATAGGGTACGTTTGCAAAATGCGGTTATTATATCTTTTGCCGGTCTGGGCGGTTGGCTGACAAGGAAGCCGCCATCTATTTTTTTCCCGAACGAACCCAATTGGTGCTGCGCACCGGCACGGCACTGGCTGTAGATTGGCTGATGATAACAGCGGAAACAGCCAGCCCGTCCTTCGCGGAGCAACATGGATTTGCTAGGCTCGCCGCGGCCTGAAAGGAATTGAAATCATGCCGTCGCCCGCCGACCGTCAGCCGACCCTGTACATTCCGCATGGCGGCGGCCCGTGCTTTTTCATGGAGCCGTCGCCGCCGCTGCCGCGCGACATGTGGAACAAACTGGCGGCCTATCTCAAGGGCATCGACGGGTCGCTGCGGGCGCGGCCGAAAGCAGTGCTGGTCATCTCCGGCCATTGGGAGATGGCGCGCCCGACCGTCAACACGGCGCAAAACCACACGCTGCTGTTCGATTATTACGGCTTCCCCGAGCACACCTATCGCCTCACCTACCCCGCGCATAATTCGCCCGAGACGGTGGCGCGGATCGAGGAATTGCTGTCCCGCGCCGGCTATCGCGCCGGTGAAGACCCGAAGCGCGGCCTCGATCACGGCGTGTTCGTGCCGTTCAAGCTGATCTATCCCGACGCCGACATGCCGATCATCCAGCTTTCGCTCCTCGCCAGCCTCGACGCAGCGGCGCACATCAAGCTCGGCCAGGTGTTGGCGCCGCTGCGCGACGACGGCGTGCTGATCGTCGGCTCGGGCATGAGCTATCACAATCTCCGTGCCATGTACGTGCAACGCCAGGACATCGACGACGCGGTGGCGCAATTCGACGGCTGGCTCACCGAGGCCGCGACCGATCCCGACCCGGAGCGGCGCAACGCCAAGCTTGCCGATTGGGAAACCGCGCCATGGGCGCGCTTCTGCCATCCACGCGAGGAGCATCTGCTGCCGCTTCACGTCGCAGCGGGCGCCGGCGGCGCCGATGTCGGCCGCCACGCCTTCGGCGACAAGATCATCGGCAAGGCGATTTCCGGCTACCAATTCGGCTGAGGATCATCGATGAAATACCGCATGCTGGGTCGCACCGGGCTTTATGTCTCGGAAATCTGCTTCGGCACCATGACCTTCGCCGGCAAGGGCCGGTTCAAGAATGTCGGCCAGGTCGATCAGCGCGGCGCCGACGACATGGTCAAGGCGTCGCTCCACGCCGGCATCAATTTCTTCGACACCGCCGACGTCTATTCCGAGGGCGAATCGGAAAAGCAACTCGGCCAGGCGCTGAAGAATATCGGCGCCGCGCGGCACGATGTCGTCATCGCCACCAAGGTCCGCGGCCGCATGGGACCGGGACCGAATTCGGTCGGGCTGACGCGCGGCCATATCATGGACGCAGTCGAAGACAGCCTGAAACGGCTTCAGACCGACCATATCGACCTCTACCAGATCCACGGCTACGACGCGGTGACGCCGCTCGACGAAACGCTGGGCGCGCTCGACGATCTCGTGACGCGCGGCATGGTGCGCTATATCGGCTGTTCCAACCTGATGGCGTGGCAGATCGCCAAGGCGCTCGGCCTGTCGGCGGCCAACAAGTGGGCGCGGTTCGAGACGCGTGCAGGCCTATTACACCATCGCGTCGCGCGATCTCGAGCGCGAGATCGTGCCGCTGGTCGAGCCGAGCAGATGGGCGTGATGGTGTGGAGTCCGCTCGCCGGCGGACTGCTCAGCGGCAAGTTCAAGCGGGACCAGGCCGGGCCCAACGACGCGCGGCGCTCGGCCGGATTCGATTTTCCGCCTGTCGACAAGAATCGCACGTTCGACGTGATCGATGCCATGCGCCCGATCGCCGAACGGCACGGCGTTTCGGTGGCGCGCGTCGCCCTCGCCTGGCTGCTTGCAGAAAAAGGGCGTGATGTCGGTGATCATCGGCGCCAAGACGCAAGAACAACTCAACGACAATATCGCCGCCGCGTCGTTGACGCTGGAGGCGAACGAACTCGCCGCGCTCGAGGAGGTCAGCAGGCTCCGGCCCGAGTACCCAGCCTGGATGGTGCAGTTCCAAGGCCAGGGTCGCGTGCCCGAAGCGAAGTAGCTAGGCGGCGGCCTTCTCCGCGACACCGCGTTCGACCGCGATCAGCGCCGCATCCGCCTGGTCCGCGTCGGGACCGCCGGCCTGCGCCATGTCGGGACGGCCGCCGCCGCCCTTTCCGCCCAACGCCGCGGCGCCGAGCTTGACCAGGTCGACGGCGTTGAAGCGATCGGTGAGGTCCTCGGTGACGCCGACCACCAACGAAGCCTTGCCGTCCGCGGTGGTGACCAACGCCACCACGCCGGAGCCGATCTCGCGCTTCATCTCGTCGGCGAGGCTTTTCAATTCCTTCGCCGGGAGGTCGGCAATGGCGCGGCCCGCGAACTTGATGCCGTTGACATCCTTGGCTGCCGGCGCGGCCTTCGCCCCGCCGCCGCCCGAGGCGAGTGCGCGGCGGGCTTCGGCCAGTTCGCGCTCGAGCTTACGCCGTTCCTCCAGCAGGCTCGCCAGCCGCCCCGGCAATTCCACCGGCGCCGTCTTCAGCGCGGCGGCCGCCTCGCGCAGCAGCGCCTCCTCGCGATCGACATGCGCTTCGGCCGCGGCGCCGGTCAACGCCTCGATGCGCCGCACGCCGGACGCCAGCGAACTCTCCGACACGATCTTGAACAGCCCGATATCGCCGGTGCGGGCGACGTGCGTGCCGCCGCACAGTTCGACCGAGAAATGGCGGGCGTGATCGTGCTCGTCGGTGTCCTCGCCCATCGCCACGACCCGGACCTCGTCGCCGTATTTCTCGCCGAACAGCGCCAGCGCGCCGGCCTCGACCGCCTTCGCCGGCGTCATCAGCCGCGTCGTGACCTCGCCGTTCTGCCGGATACGATCGTTCACGGCGTTCTCGACGGCGATGACGTCGTCGTGGCTCAACGGCCGCGGGTGCGAGAAATCGAAGCGCATGCGGTCCGGCGCCACCAGCGAGCCCTTCTGCGTGACATGCTCGCCCAGGCGCCGCCGTAAGGCTTGATGCAGCAGATGCGTCACCGAATGGTTGGCGCGCAATTTGCGCCGGCGTTCCACATCGACACGCAGCGATACGGCATCCTGTTCCTCCAAGGCGCCACGCGTGAGCTTGCCGAGATGGACAAAGAGATCGCCGGCTTGGCGCTGAGTATCGGTCACGGTGAATTCGGCACCGCCGGCCGAGAATATCGCGCCGGTATCGCCCATCTGACCGCCGGATTTACCGTAGAACGGCGTCTGGTTCACGACAATCGCGGCGTCCGCGCCGGCTTCGATCCGATCGACACGCTTGCCGCCGACCAGCATCGCCTGGATCACGCCCTCGGCATTGTGGGTGTCGTAGCCAAGAAACTCGGTTCGCGCCCAGTTCCTCGCGCAATGCAAACCATTGTTCGCCCGTCGCCGCTTCGCCGGACCCGACCCAGCTCTTGCGCGCTTCCTCGCGCTGCTTCGCCATCGCCGCGTCGAAGGAGTCGACGGCAACGGTACGGTTGCGGCCGCGCAACACGTCCTGAGTGAGATCGAGCGGAAACCCGTATGTGTCATAGAGCTTGAACGCGACATCGCCCGGGAACGCCGCGCCGGCGCCAAGTTTCGCTTCTTCCTCGTCGAGCAATTTCAGTCCGCGTTCCAAGGTCTGTTTGAAGCCGGTCTCTTCGAGCTTCAGCGTCTCGGTAATCAGCGGCTCGGCACGAACCAACTCCGGAAAGGCGGCACCCATCTGCCGTACCAGCGCCGGCACCAGCCGCCACATCAGCGGCTCGCGGCAGCCCAGCATATGCGCATGCCGCATGGCGCGGCGCATGATGCGGCGGAGCACATAGCCCCTGCCCTCCTTCGACGGCAGCACCCCGTCGGCGATCAGGAAGGACGATGCCCGCAAATGATCCGCGATGACACGATGCGATACCGCGTGCGGTCCGTCGGGTGCAACGCCGGACGCCTCGGCCGAAGCGAGGATCAGCGCCCGAAAAACGTCGATATCGTAGTTGTCGTGTTTGCCTTGCAGCACCGCGGCCACGCGCTCAAGCCCCATGCCGGTGTCGATCGATGGACGCGGCAGGTCGCGTCGCTGCTCGCGCGTCACCTGCTCATATTGCATGAACACCAAGTTCCAAATTTCGACAAAGCGGTCGCCGTCTTCGTCGGAACTGCCGGGAGGCCCGCCGGCGATATGGTCGCCATGGTCGTAAAAGATTTCAGAGCAAGGACCACACGGCCCGGTCTCACCCATCGACCAGAAATTGTCGGACGTGGCGATCCGGATGATGCGGCTTTCCGGCAGGCCGGAAATCTTGCGCCACAGCGTCGCCGCATCGTCATCCTCGGAATAGACCGTCGCCGTCAGCCGAGCCGCCGGCATGCCAAATTCCTTGGTGACGAGGTTCCACGCCAGCTCGATGGCGACATCCTTGAAATAGTCGCCGAAGGAAAAATTGCCGAGCATCTCGAAAAACGTGTGGTGACGCGCGGTATAGCCGACATTTTCGAGATCGTTGTGTTTGCCGCCAGCCCGGACGCATTTCTGCGACGACGCGGCGCGCGAATATGGCCGCTTCTCGGCGCCGGTAAAGACGTTCTTGAACTGCACCATGCCGGCATTGGTGAAGAGCAAGGTCGGATCGTTGCGGGGCACCAGCGGCGAGGACGGCACCACCTCATGTCCGTTGCGCGCGAAAAAATCGAGGAACGCGGCGCGAATATCGTTGGTCGATTGCATGGCCGGCATTAAGCCCGAGCCACCAAGCCCTGTAAAGTTGACGGCTGCCGTTTTAATAACCAGCAAGAAAATCGGCCACGGGCGCCAAATCGGCCTCGGCCGTGGCCTTCATCAAATCGGTCATGCCGGGGTTGTTGGAACGGGCGCGTGTGCGGAAATCGCGCATCGACTTCAACAGATAGTCATGCTGTTGGCCGGCAAGGCGCGGGACGGTCGCATCTCCCTGATACTGACCCAAATGGCAACCGGTACAGCCGATCGCGACATTGACCCGATTCGCGACCGTAGCCTCGGCGTCGGATGCCGCCTTCTGACGCAAATCCGGCCACGTCTTTTTGGAAAAATATTCGGCCAGGGCCATGATGTCGTCCCGGCTCAGATCGGCGACGACCGCGCCCATAAAATCGTTCTTACGCGCGCCCGATTTGAAATCGCGCAGTTGCAGATAGAGATAACCTTGGTGCTGGCCCCAGATGATCGGATAGGCCTTGTCGACGGGGATGCCCTTGTCACCATGACAGGTGGCGCATACCGCCGCCTTTTGTTCGATCGTCAGTTGTTGTGCTTCGGCATGCGGCGCGACCGCGCACAGCAACAGGCCGAGAACCAAACATCGTCGCATCATGCGATCCGTTGCCCGAAAAAGAACGGGACCGCAAGCGGTCCCGTTCCTCATTCCACCGCGCCGCGGTTATTCAGGCAGCGCAAACGCGATGATCGCGTTGCCGCGCTTGTAGTTGAGCTGGACGTTGCCGCCCGCGGCTACGACGACGTACTGCTTGCCATCGACGGTATAGGACGAAGGCGGCGCATTGACGCCAGCGCCGGCATGGAACTGCCACAGCATCGAGCCGCTGGCGGCGTCATAGGCGGCAAACCGGCCGTTGCCTTCGCCCGTGAACACCAACCCGCCTGCCGTGGCAAGGATGCCGCCAATCATGGGTTGCGGCGTTTTCACCTGCCAGTGGATCTTGCCAGTGTTGTAGTCGACCGAAGTGATGTTGCCCCACTGGGCCTCGGTCGGGATCACCGCGAAGGCGCCCCCCAGCCACAATTTGCCGTTGGGATAAGGCGCGCTGGTGACGGTATAGGTCATTGGCTGGTGCAGATTGATGGCGTAGGCGAGCCCGAGGAACGGGTTCGTTGCCATCGGCGACCATTCGACGCCGCCATTGGCGCCCGGCAGCATGCGGGCGCCAGACGAGGTCGGCAGGGTCCACATATTCTCCTGCGGCACCATCGCCTCCGAGAAGCGGATCAGGCTGCAGTCGCTGCGCTTGTTGACGTAGACGTGCCCGGTCTTGCCCGCCTGCATCACCGCCGGGACCAGCTTGCCGTCATTGTCCTTCGCCTCGACCAGCACCGTCGGGCTGACCGCATCCAGGTCCCATACATCGTGCGCGACGTACTGGAAGTGGCAAACATACTTGCCGGTATCGAGGTCCACCGAGACCAGCGAGTCCGTATAAAGATTATCGCCGGGCCGCGCGGCACCATCGAGATCGGGCGACGGATTACCGACGGCGAAATAGATGCGCCGCGTGGCAAGATCGACCGACGGGTTCTGCCACACGCCGCCGCCTAGACGCTTATAGATATCGCCGGCTTGCGGCGCATTGGCCTTTTCGGTCGCGATGTCGCGATGCATGTCGCGGCCGGTCGCGTCCTTCTCGGCCCACACCCCGACATTATTTTCCGGAATGGTGTAGAAGGTCCAAATCAAATGACCGTCTTTGGCATCGAAAGCCTTGACGAAGCCCCGGATGCCATACTCACCGCCATTGGTGCCGACCAGGATTTTTCCGTCGACGGCGGTGGGCGCCATGGTTTCGCTATAACCCAGCTCGGGGTCCGCGATCTGGCTCTGCCATTTCACCGCGCCGGTCTTGGCGTCGAGCGCGACCAGTTTGGCATCGAGCGTGGCGAGATAGACCATGTCGCCATAGAGTGCGACGCCGCGATTGTTCGGGCCGCAGCAATAAGTCGTGATCGGACCAAGCTTCTGTTGGTAGTGCCACAGTTGCTCGCCGGTGCGCGCATCGAGCGCATAGACATGGTCGAAGGACGTCGTCACGTACATGATGCCGTTGACGACGAGCGGCGATGTTTCCATCGATTCCATCAGGTCGGTCTGGAAGATCCAGGCCGGCCGCAATTTCGCGACATTGCCCCGGTTGATCTGCCGGTTCGGATAGAAACGCTGCTGCCAATAATTGCCGTTCGTCAGCAGGAAATTATTGCCGTCATGGCCGGCCCGGCTCAGCATGTCCTGCGTCACCGAACTCATATCGCCATAGAGCGTCGCCGACTTGGTTTCGTCCGCCGTCGCCGCGTGCATGCCCGAAATGCCGATGGCAACCGCGCCCGCCGCGATGGCGAGCCATTTAAGCATAAGCATTGCGTTCCTCCGTTCGCTGCTACCTTGCTTTTGTTATTTTTGTATTGCTTCGTATTTGCTTCGCAAGCGTACGCGGCGACAATCAGCGAGTCAACGCGCGGAGGCTGCTTCGAGGGCTTCCTCCGCTGCAATCCAGGCCTGCTCCGCCGCGGCAACATGGTCCGCAAGCTCGCCATAGCGGCGCATCAATTGAATGCGCTGCACGTTCGGAATATTCGCGCTTGGCGAGGCTGCGCTCGATTGCGGATTTTTCCGCGGCGCATTCTTTCAGCCGCGCTTCGGCAGCTCGGGCGGCACGGCGTATCGGTTCGAGATTCGTCCGAAGGGTGGTTTGGCCGGCAGGGGTTTTCTGCGACTGCGCCGGTCCGCGCCCATCGATCATCGAGCGGCGGTAGGTTTCGAGATCGCCGTCGTAGGGCCTGACCGTGCCGTCGGCGACCAGCCATAGCCGGTCCGCGGTCAATTCGAGCAAATACCAATCGTGGCTGATCAAGATCACCGCACCGGAAAATTCATTGATCGCGGTTGCAAGCGCGGCGCGGCTGTCGATGTCGAGATGATTGGTCGGTTCGTCGAAAATTAGGAGAGAGGGCGCGTCATGCGTGATCAGCGCGAAGTTGAGCCGCGCACGCTCGCCTCCCGACAACGACTTGACCGGTACGAAGGCCTTGTCCTGGCCAAAGCCGAAACGGCCGAGGCGGGACCGCACTTCGGTCGGCGTTGCTCTTGGCATCAGCCGCGCAAGATGAATGAACGGCGTCTCCTCCGGCGCCAAATCCTCGATCTGGTGCTGGGCAAAGAAGCCGATATTGAGCCTCCGCGAACGATGCTGTTGTCCGGTCTCCAGCTCCAGCCGCCCGGCCAACAATTTTGCCAGCGTCGATTTGCCGTTACCGTTGGCGCCGAGCAAGGCGATACGGTCGTCGGGATCGAGCCGCAGATTAAGCCGGCTCAACACCGGCTTCCCCGGTTCGTAACCGACCGCACCCTTCTCGATGCTGATCAGCGGCGGCCGCAATTCCGGCGGCTCGGGAAAATCGAAGACGACGGTCGGATCGTCCTCGATGACGGCGACCGGCGCCATCTTCGCGATCATCTTCAGCCGGCTTTGCGCCTGGCGCGCCTTGCTTGCCTTGGCCCGGAAACGGTCAACAAAGGCCTGAAGATGCGCGCGCCGTGCCTCCTGCTTCGCGGCCTCCGCCTTGCTTTGCGCCATGCGCGAGCGCGCGGCGTTCCTCGAAGGCGTCGTAGCCGCCCGAATAGAGCGTAAGGGTCTCACGGTCGAGATGCAGGATATGGTCGGGCACCGCGTTCAGCAGGCTGCGGTCGTGACTGACAATCAGCAACGTATGCGGATAGCCGCGAAGGTAATTCTCGAGCCACGCCGTCGCCTCGAGGTCGAGATGGTTGGTCGGTTCGTCGAGCAGCAGGAGTTCCGGTTCGCTGAACAACACCGCCGACAGCGCGACGCGCATCCGCCATCCGCCGGAGAAGCTCGACAACGGCCGGTGCTGCATCGCTTCGTCGAAGCCAAGCCCGGCGAGGATCGCGGCGGCCCGGGACGGCGCCGCATGCGCTTCGATCGCGGTGAGGCGGTCGTGGATTGCCGCGAGCCGTGCCGCGTCCGGCGCGGCATCCGCCTCCGCCATGAGCGCGGCGCGCTCCCGGTCGGCGGCGAGAACATGGTCGATGGGGGTCTGGTCGCCGCCCGGCGCCTCTTGCGCGACCATGCCAATGCGACCGCCGCCGCTGACCTCAATGGCGCCGGCGTCGGGCTGCAACATGCCGAGAATCAGACCGAGCAAGGTCGATTTGCCGGTGCCGTTGCGCCCGACCAATCCAACCTTCCAGCCGTCGGGAATGCGCGCCGACGCGTTCTCCAACAGCGTCCGCCCGGCGATGCGATAGGTGAGGTCGGTTATGGCCAACATGGCGACGGTAATCTAGGCATGATTCGGCGCGGCGAAATCACCCGCGCAAAAATTCCAAGCACCCGGACGCGTTCGGGAAAGCTCGCCAGCGCGCCCTTGCACTCAACCGAAAGCGCAGCGGCGGCGTTGGCTTCGCGCAGTGCCGCCGCAAGCACGTCGCCGCGGGCCAAGGCCGCGGCGAACGTGCCGACGAAGCAGTCGCCTGCGCCGGTACTATCCACTGCCCGGACACGATGCGCGGCAAGACCGATATATTTCCCGCCCTGCGAGGCGCTTACCCCTTCGGCGCCCAACGTGGCGACGAGGATTTGATCGGGCTCAAGTCTGAGCGCGCTGCCTCGCGTCGGCAAGCGAGAGTTCGGGGCGGGCAAGATCGAACCGAGTGCCGGCAAAGAATTCGCATTCGACCTCGTTGACGACGATGATATCCGCCAACGTTAAGAGCTCGCGTGCCACCTCCGCCGCGGGCGCCGGATTGAACATCGTCACGGCGCGCCGCTCGCGTGCTCTCGTAAATGCGTTGCGGACGACGGCGACGGTGGTTTCACCTTGCGCGACGCAAATGTCTCCCTTGGCCAAGGGAAGCGACGCGACGCGCGACGCGTCGATATGCATGTTGGCGCCGGGCACCACGACGATCTGATTGTCGCCGCCACCGACCATGATCAGCGCCACTTGCGTCGGCGCCGACACCGTTTCGACGCCGGCCACGTCGATATCATACCGCGCCAAGGTGGCGAGCATGAATGAGCCGTTCGGCGTCATCGCCGACCGCGCCGATCATCGCCGTTGGCACGCCGGCCAGCGCTGCCGCCACCGCCTGGTTCGCGCCCTTCGCGCCGGGAAAGCGCTCGAACGCCTCGCCGAGAACGGTTTCGCCTTTCACCGGCAAACGCGACGCATAGGCGACGAGATCGACCCCGACGCTGCCGACGACAAAAACCCTGCTCAGATCAGCCGCCTACTCCGCGGCCACCTTCGGCAGTTCCGCCATCGCGGCCGCCAATTCCTTTTCGTCGTAGGCGCTGTCTTCGAGCTTGCCGGCGAAATAGTCGATATAGGCCTGCATGTCGAAATGGCCGTGGCCGCACAGGTTGAACAGGATGGTCTGCCGCTTGCCCTCGCGCTTGCAACGCAACGCCTCGTCGATCGCGCCGCGGACGGCGTGATTGGCTTCCGGCGCCGGCAGAATGCCCTCGGCGCGTGCGAACTGCACGCCCGCCTCGAAGCACTTGGTCTGTGTGTAAGCGCGGCTCTCGATCAGCCCCAGCTCCTGCACCAGGCTGACCAGCGGAGCCATGCCGTGATAGCGCAAGCCGCCGGCATGGAAGCCCGGCGGCACGAAGGTCGAGCCGAGCGTGTGCATCTTGACGAGCGGCGTCAGGTGCCCGGTGTCGCCGAAATCGTAGGCGTACTTGCCGCGAGTCAGGCTCGGGCAGGCCGACGGTTCGCAGGCGATCACCCGCACCTTCTTGCCGCCGCGCAGTTGCGCGCCGATGAAGGGGAAGGCGACGCCGGAGAAGTTGCTGCCGCCGCCGGTGCAGCCGACGACGATGTCGGGATAATCGTCGGCCATGTCGAACTGCGCGATCGCTTCCTGGCCGATCACCGTCTGGTGCATCAGCACATGGTTCAGCACCGAGCCGAGCGAGTACTTGGTGTCGTCGTGCGTTGCGGCAACTTCGACCGCTTCGCTGATGGCGATGCCGAGACTGCCGGTCGAATTCGGATGCTCCTTGAGGATCTGCCGACCCGCATTGGTCTCGGTCGAGGGCGAGGCGACGCACTGCGCGCCCCACGCCTCCATCAGCGCCTTGCGATAAGGCTTCTGCTGAAAACTGACCTTGACCATGTAGACTTTGACTTCGATGCCGAACAGCGCGCCGGCAAAGGCAAGCGCCGAGCCCCATTGGCCCGCGCCGGTCTCGGTGGTGAGGCGTTTCACGCCTTCCTGCTTGTTGTACCAGGCCTGCGGCACGGCGGTGTTGGGCTTGTGGCTGCCGGCCGGCGAGACGCCTTCGTACTTGTAGTAAATCCGCGCCGGGGTATCGAGCGCCTTCTCCAAGCGCCGCGCGCGATAGAGCGGCGAAGGCCGCCATTGGCGATAGACTTCGCGCACCGGCTCTGGGATGTCGATATACCGCTCCGCCGAGACCTCTTGCATGATCAGCGCCATCGGAAACAGCGGCGCCAGATCGCCAGGCCCGATCGGCTGCAGCGTGCCGGGATGCAGCACCGGCGGCGGCGGCGTCGGCAGATCGGCGACGATATTGTACCAGGACTTCGGAATCTTCAATTCCTCGAGCACGTATTTCACGGTGTCGGTGTCGGCCATATCAACCTCCCCTTATCGATCGCCGAAGCGATGCTCCCTGGCCCATCATTACCTGCCCCCGCGTCATTTGGCAAAGGCCGGCAATGGCTCGCAACACGGTTCCTTTTGGAACGAAGCCGGACGCGCGCCGTTGAGCGTCTATGAGTGGTCCATCAAATTGGCCCCGTAATCGGCTCTTACTCGCCTTGCCAGCCTCCAATCTCAAGCGGCTCATGCCAGAGCTTGAACAGATTCGCTGCCGCCGCGGGCAGATCCTAATGGACGCCGATAGTCCGCTCAATCATGTGTTTTTCCCCGACAGCGGCGTCATCTCGGTGGTGGCGGTTTACGCGGACGGCAGCATCATCGAGATGGCGACGATCGGTCGGGAGGGTTGCACGGACGTGCAAGCCGTCTTCGGCGCCAAGAGTTCCTCCGTCCGGCTCCTCGTCCAGATCCCGGGGGACGCGGCAAGGATGTCTCGCGCGGCGTTCACGCGGGCCATGGGGTCGATGCCTGCTTTCCGAACTCTCATGTACGCTTACGTCCAGGCCTTTCTCGAGCAGGTCATGGTGTCGGTCGCGTGCAACGGCGCGCACGACCTCAAGCAGCGGCTGGCGCGTTGGCTGCTCATGATGCGTGACCGCGGCGACGACCATACGCTGCGGATCACGCAGGACCTGCTCGCCGAAATGCTAGGTGTCCAGCGTCCAACCATCACGAATGCCGCCCGCGAACTGGAAAACGCCGGTTTGATCGAGCGCGGCCGACGGGAGGTCACGATCCTCGATCGGCAGGGACTCGTGGAGGCGTCGTGCGAATGTTATCAGTTGGTCCGGTCGCGCCTCGCTTATCACCTGCCCAAGACCTACGGGTAAAAGAGCTGGACTGGCCCCGGCGCGTCGGTAATGTACATTACTGACAAATCCCTTTCGAGATATCACAATTAAAAATGGGTAGCGTTCCCGGGGGCAGCTCCGCTCAACGCAATAAAATGAGCGTCGACAAGGCGCGGAGACAGAAATGCCAGCTGATCTCACCAGACCGAAGCGGCTACAGGTCTTGCTCAATGCCGAGGAATTGGCGGCGGTTGACGACTTTCGCTTTCAGAATCGGATGCCAAGCCGTGCGGCAGCCGTACGCGAGTTGATTAAGCGCGGGTTGAGCGCGGAAGGATTTTCCTTCGCGACGACCGGTGAGAGATCGCCAAATTTTGGCGTCTTGGATAAGAAAACGGCCCGGTCCCGTAAGGGCAACGAAGAGCCCGACCGCGGCGACACGCGCGCCAAGGCCAGCAAGGGACGGCCGGCCAAAAAACAGCCCCGCTCATAGCGCGAATGCTGGGCGGATATCGCGTTGGATTTCGCGACGGACGAGGAGCCAAACCAACCGAGTTGCTTAGATCCGTTCGCTATTTCGCGAAATCGAACAGGCGCTTGACCCGCGCCGACAGGCGATGGCGCGCCTGCTCGCGCCGCACCACGCCTTCGTCCGTCACCCAGTTCAGCTGAATGACGCGGCGCGGACCGGCGGCGGGCGCGTGGCCATGCCAGGAATGCGGCGTGACGAGGAAAGCCAGCAGCGTGCCCGCGTCGGGCGGCACTTCCGCGACCATGTCATCGAGATTGTCTGGCGAGCGCAACAGGCGCAGGCGGCCGCCTGGCACCTCCCAGCTTTCGTTCATATAGATCAGCACCGTCACCAGCTTGGTCTTGCTGTCGGCATGGATGCTGCCGTCGCGGGCGCCGGCCTGGCCGCGCACCGTGACCATGGTCGGGCGCCGGGCGAGGTCGATGCCGAGTTTCGCCGCCACCGCGTCGCGGAACGCCGGCCCCTCCAATTCTTCGAGAAAGGCCCCGAAGGTCGGGCCGATCGCGAGCGTCGAGGCGGGAAAGCTGCCGGGCTTGTCGATCGGAGGAAAATCCGCCGACACCGCCGCGAGCGCGGCCGCCGGAACGCAACCCGGCACGACGAAATAGGGAAATGGATCGGTTTCGAGCGGCGCTTGCCGCACCCGGCCCAAATCGAGGAATTGCATGGCCGGGACAATAGGGCCGCGCCACGACGGCCTCAAGCTTGTCCGGACCCCGTGGAATTGGCATGCTGCCGGACAAGCACATAACCAAGAGGCGGGAGGCGCTGCGTGATCAAGTCCTGGGTCTTCGAGTTTTTCCCGACGCCGCCGGAGATGAACGTCGCCTTCAATCCCGCCGTGTCTCAGCGCTATTTCGACGCCTATCTCGACCTCTGGGCCAGCGCGGAGCCCGCGGGGTTCGACGGCATCTTTTTCAGCGAGCATCATTTCGGCGCCGCCTATTCGCCGTCGCCGAACCTGCTGATCGCCAACGTCGCGCTTGCGCACCCGAAAAATCCGTCTCGGGGTCATGGGCGTGGTGCCGCCGTACCACACGCCGTGGCAGCTCGTCGAAGAGTTCGGCATGCTCGACCATCTCACCGGCGGTCGGCTCGAGATCGGCACCGCCGCCGGCATCCCGAACGAGATGGCGCATGTCGGCCTGACCCCAGACGAGGCCCGCGAACGCAACGACGAGGCGTTGGCAATCGTCGACGACGCGCTGAAACATCCAGTGATCTCGCACCACGGCAAGTACTGGAATTTCGACAATCTGCGGATCGTGCCGCGCTGCGTGCAGCAACCGTCGCCGCCGAAATGGGTGACGGTGGTCAGCGTCTCGTCGGCGCGGAAGGCCGCGCGGCGCGGCGCCAAGATCTGCACCGGCTTCCATCCGCTCGACAAGGTCATCGAGATTTTCGACGCGTATCGCGACGAGGCGGACAAGGCCGGCCGCAAGGTCGGCCCGGACGATCTGTGCCTGCGCCGCCAGGTGACGATGCTCGAAAGCGACCGCGAGGCCGAGGCGGCCCTGGCCGTGCGGCGCAAGATGTTCCGCGAATTCATCCAGATCGACCCGCGCGTCAACCTGCCCGGCCGGCCAGCGATCCTCGACACGCCGACCGCGCATGCCTTCTCGATCGGCGACGACGAATTCATCGCCGGCACGCCGGCAAGCGTCGCCGAGCAGATCATTGCGCAATGCCGCGGCGCCGGCGCCGGCCATTTCGCCGGCATCATGGATCGCTCCGCTTCGCCCGAGAAGCTGAAGGACTGGTATCGCGACTTCGGCGCCG
The DNA here is from genome assembly GCA_963729845.1 of uncultured Alphaproteobacteria bacterium. Taxonomy (GTDB): domain Bacteria; phylum Pseudomonadota; class Alphaproteobacteria; order ATCC43930; family CGMCC-115725; genus JAATGI01. The sequence continues at coordinate 42,451 of CAVSQC010000004.1, read as the reverse complement.
GCACGATCCCCGCGCTGCGCAAGGCGAGCATCTAATTACTTCCCGCTCGCCGGCCTGCGCGCCACCCGCAGTTCGGGACGCTTGTTGAGCGTCTGGAAGACGACGCAATAACGCTCCGTCAGATTCAACAGCGTGTCGAGCTGCTCCGGGCTGGCGTCGGAATCGATATCGAACGTCAGGCGAATTTCGCGAAAGCCGACCGGCGCGGCCTTGTCGATGCCAAGCGTGCCGCGCGCGTCGATGTCGCCTTCGGCATGGACCGTGGCGCCGCGCAGCGGCAGATCGAGCGCCGTCGCCACCGCCTTCATGGTGACGCCCGCGCACGCGACCAGCGCTTCGAGCAACATGTCGCCCGAGCAAAGGGCGAGGCCGTCGCCGCCCGTCTTCGGATGCAGGCCGGCCTCGGCCATTCCGCGCCCGGTATCGACGTTGCAGGTGATGCCCGATCCCAGATCGCCCTTGGCCTTGAGCGTGAAGACCGCTTTCTCAGGGACGTCGCGGTAGAGCGCCTTGAAAGGCGCCTGCCGCTCGCGCAATTCCTTTGCGTTCATTGCTTTTTCCCAGCTCCCTCGCTTGTTCAAATATCGTGCACTTCGAGCACGCCGGGAACGGCCTGGACCTGGCCCCTGATGCCGGGGCCGATCCTGAAGCCGCCGCGCAACACGATCTCCACCTCGCGCGCGGGCGACACCGGCACGACGAACGAGACGCGGCCCTTGCCGCCGGCTTCCTTGCCCATCAGCTTCGCCAGCATCGGCACCGCCTCGGCGGTGTCGAGGCGGATGCGCAGACCGGCGGCGGCATGCGCCACCGCTTCATCGAGCGGCTCGATCGCCTGCGCCGTCAGTCGTAAATTGTCGCCGTCCTCGCGCCCGTCGACAGTGAGCAGCAGCGGCGAACCCGATTCCAGGTACGGCCGCGCCGGACCCAACACGTCGGAAAACACCGTCACCTCGAACATGCCGCTCTGATCGGAAAGCTGCACGAAGGCGAAGCGGTTACCGCGCGCAGAATTGCGTTCCTTCTTGCCGACGACGATGCCGGCGACCTTGTAGCGGGTCGAGCCGCCGCCCGCGACGCGCGTCGGCAATTCCACCGCCTTTACCACGCCGAGCCGCTCCAGGCTCTTGCCGTAGGCCTCGAGCGGATGCGCCGACAGGTAGAAACCGATCGCATCGAATTCGTGCTGCAGCTTTTCGACCGGCAGCCAATCGACCGCCGCCGGCAACGCCTGTACCGCCGCCAGCGACGCGGCATCGCCGCCGAAGAGATTGACCTGCTTGGTCACGCGCTCCTCGGTCGCCGACGCCGCATGCCGCAACAGCAATTCGGCGGCGGCGAAGGTCCGCGCGCGGTTCTTGTTGAGCGCGTCGAACGCGCCGGCCTTGGCGAGGCTTTCGAACTGGCGCTTGTTGAAGCTCTTGACGTCGAGCCGCCCGGCGAAATCGAACAGATCCTTGAACGGGCCGCGCGCCTCGCGCTCGGCGACGAGTTGGCCCATGGCCGCCGCGCCGACGCCCTTGACCGCGGCGAGCGCGTAGCGGATCGCGGCGCCCGACGGCGTGTCCTCCACCGCGAAGCCGACATCGGAGCGGTTGATGTCCGGCGGCAGCAGCTTGATGCCGAGCCGGTCGCACTCCTGGCGGAAGACGTTGAGCTTGTCGGTGTTGCCGATGCAGTAGGTCATGAACGCGGCGATGTACTCGACCGGGTAGTTGGCTTTGAAGTACGCGGTCTGATAGGCGATCAGCGCATAGGCGGCGGCGTGCGACTTGTTGAAGCCGTAGCCGGCGAATTTCTCGACCTGGCCGAAGACATGCTCGGCCAGCGCGTCCGAGACGCCGTTCTTCTTGGCGCCCTCGATGAAGGCGGCGCGCTGCGCGTCCATCTCCGCCTTGATCTTCTTGCCCATGGCGCGGCGCAGCAGATCGGCGCCGCCGAGCGAATAGCCCGACAGGACCTGCGCGATCCGCATCACCTGTTCCTGATAGACCATGATGCCGTGCGTCTCGGCGAGGATCGGCTCGAGCGAGGCGTGCAGATAGTCGGGTTTCTCCTGGCCGTGCTTCACCGCGATATAGCGCGGGATGTTTTCCATCGGGCCGGGGCGATAGAGCGCGACCACGGCGATGATGTCCTCGAACCGGTCCGGCCGCAGCTTCCTGAGCATGTCGCGCATGCCCGCGCCTTCGAGCTGGAACACGCCGACCGTGTCGCCGTGCGCCATCAAATCGTAAGACGGTTGGTCGTCGAGCGGCAGATTGTTGAAGTCGAGCGCGACGCCGCGTTTCTTCAGCATTTCGACGGCGCGCACCAGAATAGTCAGCGTGGTCAGGCCGAGGAAGTCGAACTTCACCAACCCCGCCGTCTCGACATATTTCAGATTGAACTGCGTCGCCGGCAGCGGCGAGCGCGGGTCGCGATAGAGCGGCACCAGCTCTTGGAGCGGCCGGTCGCCGATCACCACCCCGGCGGCGTGAGTCGAGGCATGGCGGTACAGGCCCTCGAGCTTGATCGCGATCTCCATGAGGCGCGCGACCGTCTCGTCGTTGTCGCGCATCTCCTGCAACAGCGCTTCGCCGGCGATCGCGTCCTTGAGCTTGACCGGCGCCGCCGGATTGTTGGGCACCAGCTTGCAGATGCGGTCGACCTGGCCGTAGGGCATTTCCAGCACGCGGCCGACGTCGCGCAGCACCGCGCGCGCCTGCAACGTGCCGAAGGTGATGATCTGCGCCACCCTGTCGGCGCCGTATTTCTCCTGGACGTGGCGGATCACCTCGTCGCGCCGGTCCTGGCAGAAATCGATGTCGAAGTCCGGCATCGACACGCGCTCGGGATTGAGGAAGCGCTCGAACAGCAGGCCGAAGCGCAGCGGGTCGAGATCGGTGATGGTCAGCGACCAGGCCACCACCGAGCCGGCGCCCGAGCCGCGCCCAGGCCCGACCGGAATGCCTTGCGCCTTCGCCCACTGGATGAATTCGGCGACGATCAGGAAATAGCCGGCGAAGCCCATGCCCTCGATGACGTCGAGTTCGTAGTCGAGCCGCTCGCGATAGGGCGTGGCCACCGCCTCGCGCTCGGCCTCGGTCATCTCCGGCAAGTGGACTTGCGTGGCGAGGCGGCGTTCCAGGCCCGCCGCCGCCTCGGCGCGCAGCGCCTGCTTCTCGTCGCCGACGGCGGTCGGGAACGGCGGCAGGATCGGCGCGCGCGGTTCCGGCATGTAGGCGCAACGCTGTGCGATCGCCAGCGTGTTGTCGCACGCCTCCGGCAGATCGGCGAACAGCATCCGCATTTCCTTCGGCGATTTGAAATAATGCTGCTGCGTCAGTTTGCGGCGGGCGCCGTTGCTGAGGGTGGTGCCGTCGGCGATGCACAGCAGGACGTCGTGCGCCTCGTAGAACTCCGGCGCGTCGAAATAGACATTGTTGGTCGCGACCAGCGGCAGGTTCTGCGCGTAGGCGAGATCGATCAGCGCCGCCTCGATCCGGTCTTCCTCCGCCAGGCCGTGACGCATCAGCTCGACATAGAGCCGGCCGGGAAAGATCTCGGCGAGGTCGGTCAGAAGCGCGGCCGCCGCGTCGCCCTGCCCCTCGTTCAGCAACCGCCCGACCGGCCCCGCCGGACCGCCGGTCAAGAGGATCAGCCCGTCGCTGTGCCGCGCGAGCTTGTCGAGATCGACCTGCGCCGCCTCGGCGCCGTCGCTGTCGAGATAGGAGGCGCTGACCAGCGCCAGGAGGTTGCGATAGCCGATCTCGTCCTGCACCAGCACCACCACTGGATCGGGCAGCGCCGGCTTGCCGAGACGACCGCGCGCCTCGTGGTCGGCGCGGCGGATCGCGAGCTCGCAGCCGACGATCGGCTGCACCCCGTCGTCGCGTGCCGCCAGCGCGAATTCGAGCGCGCCGAAGAGATTGCCGGTGTCGGTCATCGCCACCGCCGGCATGCGGTGCAGCTTGCACAGCGCCGTCAGCTCCTTGACCTTGATCGACCCGGTCGAGAGCGAATAGGCGGAATGGGTGTGAAGATGGATGAAATCGGCGACGGGCATGATCAATCCAATATCGCCCTTTGGGGGAGAAGGAAAAATGGGGGGGGGTCCCGGTTTCTCAGGGGGAAAAACGCAATATTGCTCGGCACTAATACGCTAGGAACCCAGATATAGAAGCCGGCTGGCTGTTCGCGCTGATATGTGCAGCCAAAAAACAGCCAGGCCGCAGGCTATCGTCTATTAGTTGATGGAAATTGTCGCGCTGGATCGGGCCTTGGCGCATCTTTTGTTTCTTTTAGCACAAAACAAGAACGAATGCAACGAAAATCGGCTCACACCTTGCGCTCTACGACGAGTTCGTCCTCCAGCACAAGGACGCGATCGAGGCGCCGGGCCAGGTCGAGATTGTGGGTCGCGATCAGCGCCGCGAGGCCGGTCTGGCGCACGATCCGCAACAGCGCCTCGGTGACGTCGGCGGCGGTGTGCTGGTCGAGATTGCCGGTCGGCTCGTCGCCGAGCAGGACGCGCGGCGCGTTGGCGAGCGCGCGGACGATGGCGACGCGCTGCTGCTCGCCGCCCGACAGCCGCGCCGGCCGATGCGCCGCCCGCGGCTCCAGCCCGACCATGCGCAGCAACTCCATCGCGCGCCGGCGCGCCTCGCCGCGGCCGAGCCCGGCGATCATCTGCGGCAGCATGACGTTTTCGAGGGCGGAAAATTCCGGCAGCAGGTGATGGAACTGATAGACGAAACCGAGATGTTTGCGGCGCAGCGCGGTGCGCTCGGCGTCGCCGAGACCGCCGCAGGCGATGCCGTCGAGCAGCACCTCGCCGCCGTCGGGCCGCTCGAGCAGGCCCGCGAGATGGAGCAGCGTCGACTTGCCGGCGCCGGACGGGCCGACCAGCGCCACGATCTCGCCGGGCGCGATCGCCAGGTCGGCGCCGCGCAGCACTTCGAGCGAATTGCCGCCTTGGCGAAACGTCCGCGTGACCTGGCGCAGCTCCAGCGCCGGCGCGCCGTCACTCATAGCGCAACGCTTCCACCGGATCGAGCCGCGCCGCGCGCCATGACGGATAGAGCGTCGCCAGGAACGACAACGCGAACGCCATCGCCACCACCGTCACCACGTCCGAGGCATAGACCTGCGCGGGGATGCGGGTGAAGAAGTAGATCTCGGCGTTGAACAGGTTGACGCCGACAATGTCCTGCACGAACTGGCGGATCGCCTCGATGTGGAGGGCGAACTCGGTGCCGATGACGAAGCCCAGGAACGTGCCGACCACGCCGATCGACGCCCCGCTCAAAATGAAGATGCGGAGGATCATGCCGCGCGTCGCGCCCATGGTCCTGAGGATGGCGATGTCGCGGCCCTTGTCCTTCACCATCATGATCATGCCGGAGATAATGTTGAACGCCGCCACCAGAATGATCAGCGTCAGGATCAGGAACATGACGTTGCGTTCGATCTCGATGGCGTTGATGTAGCTGGCCTGGGTCTGGCGCCAATCGACGATGCGCGCATAGGGGCCGATCAGCTCGCCGAGCGCGGCGCGCACCGCGTCGAGACGGTCGGGGTCTTGCGCGAACACTTCGACGCTGGTGACGCCGTTGCCGGTATTGAAGAACAGCTGCGCCGCCGCCAGCGGCATCATGATCATGTTGTTGTCGTACTGATACATGCCGAGATCGAACAGGCCGACGACGCGATAGGTCTTGATGCGCGGCATGGTGCCGAAAGCGGTGGCGTTGCCGTTGGGCGAGACGATCGTCACCTGCCCACCGGGCGACACGCCGAGCCGCTCCGCCAGCCGCACGCCGACCAGCACGCCGTCGCCCTTGAACTCGGCCAGCGCCGCAGGATCGACGGCGTTGGCGAGCAGCGGCTGATGCGCGATGTCCTCGGCGCGCATGCCGCGGATCAGCACGCCGGTCGAGCCGCGGTTGGTGCTCGCGAGCACCTGCCCTTCGACCTGCGGCCGCGCCGCGACCACGCCGGGCACGGCGCGGATTTTCTTGTCGAGCGCGTCGAAATCGGCGAGCGGCCCCTTCGCCGACATCACCGCCAGATGACCCTCGATGCCGAGAATGTGGTTCACGAACTCGACGCGGAACCCGTTCATCACCGACATGACGATGATCAGCGTCGCGACGCCGAGCATGATGCCGAGGAGCGAGAAGATCGCGATCACCGAGACGAAGCCTTCCGCGCGCCGCGCCCGCAGATAGCGGAACGCGACCATGCGCTCGAACTGGCCGAAGATCACGATGCGGTCCGGAGGCGATTGAGCGCCGCCTCGGCGGTCATGTCCTCGCGCTGGCCGGTGCGGCGGTTCTTGACTTCGACCACGCCCCTTTGCAGGCCGCGCGGGCCGATCACGAGCTGCCACGGCAGGCCGATCAGATCCATCGCCGCGAACTTGGCGCCGGGCGATTCCGCGCGGTCGTCGTAAAGCGTGTCCACGCCGGCGTTGCGCAGCGTCAGGTAGAGCGCGTCGGCCGCGTCGATGCAGGCGGCATCGCCGGCGCGCAGGTTGATGAGCCCGGCATGGAACGGCGCGACGCTTGCCGGCCAGACGATGCCGGCATCGTCGTGGCTCGCCTCGATGATGGCGGCGACCAGGCGCGAGACGCCGATACCGTAGCAGCCCATCTCCGGCACGATCTCCTCACCGTTCGGCCCGGTCACGAGCGCGTTCATCGGCTTCGAATACTTGCTGCCGAGGAAGAAAATCTGCCCGACCTCGATGCCGCGCGCCGACAGCAGCCGGTCGGCCGGCACCGGGCAATTCGCGGCGTCGTGCTTTTCTTCGGTCGCGGCATAGAGCCGGGTCCATTGCTGAAAGAAGGGCTGAAGGTCGTCGGTATAGGCGACGTCGCTCGCGAGGATATCGGCATTGAGCCAGGCCTTGTCGCAATAGACCTGGGACTCGCCGGTGTCGGCCAGCACGATGAATTCGTGGCTCAGGTCGCCGCCGATCGGGCCGGTGTCGGCGCGCATCGGAATCGACTTCAGCCCCATGCGCGCGAAGGTGCGCAGATAGGCCAAAAACATCTTGTTGTAGGAGCGCCGCGCGCCGGCCAGGTCGAGATCGAAGGAATACGCGTCCTTCATCAGGAACTCGCGGCCGCGCATGACGCCGAACCGCGGCCGCACCTCGTCGCGGAATTTCCACTGGATGTGATAGAGGTTCTTCGGCAGGTCGCGGTAGCTCTTGATGTTCTGCCGGAAAATGTCGGTGATCAGCTCCTCGTTGGTCGGGCCATAGAGCATGTCGCGCTCGTGCCGGTCGCGGATACGAAGCATTTCCTCGCCGTAATCGTCGTAGCGGCCGCTTTCGCGCCACAGGTCCGCCGGCTGGATGGTCGGCATCAGCAATTCCTGGGCGCCGGCGGCGTCCTGCTCGGCCCTGACGATGTCCTCGATCTTGCGCAGCACCCGGTGGCCCAGCGGCAGCCAGCTATAGATGCCGGCGCTCGATTGCCGGATCATCCCGGCGCGCAGCATCAGCCGGTGCGACACAATCTGCGCTTCCGCCGGATTTTCGCGCAGAAGCGGCAAAAAATAGCTGGAGAGCCGCATGAAACCTCGATCGAAGGGCCGGCCGGAATGTAGGAAACGCGCCCGCCCCTGTCCATGGCGCTAATTTCTGTCAAAATTGTAATGCGGCGATGGAAATAATCGTCAAAAAACAAGGTGCGCGCTCACAATTTTCGTGACGTTGCCCACGACTGCGCGTATATTCACCCGCGCTGGACGCTTGCGGTTACGGAGCAATCCAGGGCCCAAGTTTGGGGAGGAATCGAGCGGCGGTTTGGGGGACCGCTCGACGAGAGGATCGAGATCAGGAAAGAGGCAAGGCCCGATGGTCTTGCCTCTTTGCTTTTACGGCGGGCGATAAGCCCTTGGGATTATTTCTTCTTTTTCTGCGCCCAGGGCGGCTTCAGCCGCGCGACCTTGGCGTAGACTGGGCAGTCCGGTTCGTGCGCGCCCGGCAGATAGCCCAGGCTCATTAGAAACTCGCCCACGATCTCGCCGCCGGTAAAACGGAAGTTTTGCTTGAAGAGTTTTACCCAAGCCTCTTTAGGTAAAGGATGATTTTTGTCGAGCCAGGCCGCGAAACCGCCATGCTCGTCGCGAATCGCCTGAAGGCGCTTGGCGTTCTCGATCGCGGCCTCGATCTTAAGCCGGTTGCGGATGATGCCCTCGTTGCCCAGGAGGCGCTTCACGTCGCGCGCCTTGTACCCGGCGACTCGGTCGATCTCGAAACCGTCGAACGCCTCGAGAAAGGCCTGGCGTTTCTTGAGGATGGTCAACCACGACAGGCCGGCCTGGTTGATCTCCAGCACCAGCCGCTCGAACAGCACCGCATCGTCGCGTGACGGGAAGCCATACTCTGTGTCGTGGTAGGGACCATGGAACGGATGGCCCGGCGCCGCCGCGCAATAAGTCGCCGCCATGTCATGCCCCCCGGAAGCTGATCAGATTGGACGAGACGATGGCCCAGATGATGAGCCAGATGACCGCCGCCACCAAGGTGGTGATTCCGGCCTTGAGCCAGAGGCGCGGCCGCGCCGGCGCGCCCCGCGCCTGACCCGGCACAAACTGCCCCTCCGCGGGCGGCCGCACGCCCCAGGGCAGGACGGCGAAAATCACCACCCACCAGATCAGCACATAGACGACGACGCCCTCGACCCAGGACATGATGGTGCGTCCTTCATCTAAATCCTCACCAAATGTATTTCGATCACCGGGCGCTTGCCGTGCCAGGCCTTGAGCGAGCGGCGCAGCGCCAGGCGCGCGGCCTCGCGCACCGAATCGTCGTCGCGGCGATCGCGGGGCGATAGATCCTCCAGCGCCTCGACGATGCGCTCGCTAAGCCGCACGCCGAGATCGTCGGATTCATTGTCGCCGAGGCCGGGCACGGTGACCTGGGGCGGCGCAACCAGCTTGCCGTTCTTGTCCAGCACCAGCGACGCCAGCGCCGCGCCGTTGAACACCAGGCGCTGGCGCGACTTGATCGCCTCGCTCGACGCCGCGATGAGTTGCGTTCCATCGACCACCAACCGCCCGACCGGCACTTCGCCGATCGCCAGCGCCGGGCCGGGCGCGAGCTTGATCATCTCGCCGTTGCGGGTCACGACGGTCTGCGGCACCTGGCATTGCTCGGCGAGCCGTGCCTGCGCGAGCAAGTGCCGCGTCTCGCCATGCACCGGCAGCGCGATCTTCGGCCGAACCATCTGGTACATGCGCAGAAGTTCGTCCTGCGCCGGGTGGCCCGAGACATGTACCGGCGCGTCATGCTCGGTGACGATGTCGACGCCGAGGCCCGCGAGCTTGTTCTGCAAGCGGCCGATGGCGCGCTCGTTGCCCGGGATGATGCGCGAGGAAAAGATCACCGTGTCGCCTTCCTCCAGCACGATCTCCGGATGGTCGTCGTCGGCGATGCGCGCCAGGGCCGAGCGCGGCTCGCCCTGGCTGCCGGTGCAGATCAGCAGCACCTTTTCGCGCGGCAGGAACGCCGCCTCCTCGTCGGTGAGGAAGGGCGCCACGCCCTTGAGATAGCCGGTCTCGCGCGCGGCGTGCTCGATCTTCCATAACGACCGCCCGACCAGCGCCGCGTGCCGGTCGTGCGCCGCCGCGGCCGCCGCCGCCGAGGCGAGGCGCGCGACATTGGAGGCGAAGCAGGCGATCACCGCGCGCTGCTCGCATTTCCCGACCAGGTCGATCAGCGTCTTGCGCACGTCCGCTTCCGAGCCGGACTCGCCCGGCCGCAGCGCGTTGGTGGAATCGCACACCATCGCCAGCACGCCGTCCGCGCCGAGGCGCCGCAGCGCCGCCATGTCGCTGACCTCGCCGATCAGCGGGTCGGGATCGAACTTCCAATCGCCGGTATGCAGCACCACGCCCAAGGGCGTGCGCAGCACCACCGCGTTGGGCTCGGGGATGGAATGGGTCAGCGTTACCAGCTCGAGATCGAACGGGCCGACGCTGAACCGGCCGGACATGGGAATCTCGACGATCTCGACCTCGTCCTCGAGATCCGCCTCGATCAGCTTCATCCGCAGCACCGCGGCGGTGAACGGCGTGGCATAGACCGGACAGCGCAGGCGGCGCCACAGATGCGGGATGGCGCCGATATGGTCCTCGTGCGCGTGGGTCGCGACCAGGCCGACCAGATCTCGCGCGCGTTCGACGATAAAGGACGGATCGGGCATCACCACGTCGACGCCCGGCATGGTGTCGTCGGCGAAGGTGATGCCGCAATCGATCATCAGCCATTTGCCGGCGTAGCCGTAGAGCGACAGGTTCATGCCGATCTCGCCGACCCCGCCCAGGGCGAGGAACACCAGCTCGTCGGGCCGGTTGGGCAGGGGAATCGACAAATCGTTCATGACCGGAAATTAAGATTGTAGATCAGCCGCAATCCCCAAAGATTGAGCGCCGGGTCGATGGTTTCAAGCGCCGGGGTCGAACCTTCGAACAGCGGCGCCAGGCCGCCGGTGGCGACGGTCTTCATCGCGGCGCCGAACTCCGCCTTGATGCGCGCAACCAGACCCTCGATCAAGCCGATATAGCCCCAATAGATGCCGGATTGCATGCAGCTTTCCGTGTCCTTGCCGATGACGCGGTCGGTGCGGCGGATGCTGATCGAGGGCAGTTTCGCCGCCGCCGCATGCAACGCCGCCAGCGACAGGTTGATCCCCGGCGCGATCGCGCCGCCGCAATAATTGCCATGGGCGTCGACGACATCGAAGGTGGTGGCGGTGCCGAAATCGACCACGATCAGGGGCCCCTTGTAGCGGTCATGCGCGGCGATGGTGTTAACGAGGCGGTCGGCGCCGACTTCCTCGGGCCGGTCGACCAAAGCCTTGGTGCCGAGCTTCACGCCCTTGACGCCGACGATCAGCGGAGAGGTGTTGCAATATTTCCGGCAAAAGTTGACGAGGTTGAAATTGACGTCGGGCACGACACTTGCGATCACCGCGCCGTCGACATCGCCGCGCGACAGCTTTGCCAGCGCCAAGAGATGGTCGAACCACACAACATATTCGTCGGCGGTGCGCTTTCCCTCGGTGGCGGTGCGCCAACTTCCTTTCAGCGTCGGGCCGTCCCACAGCGCGAACACCGTATTGGTGTTGTTGGCATTGATGGCAAGAAGCATGTTGCCCCTCCCTAAAATTCCCTCCCACCTTGAGGGGGAGGGAAGATCGAAGCCGAAGGCTGAGATCGGGTGGGGGATACCGCGCGTACCCATGCCCCCACCCGCGCTCGCAAGCTCGCGCTGCCCTCCCCCTCAAGGGGGGAGGGGTATCGACACGCGATCGCGATGGGTTGAACAAATCACGTCCTCAACTGGCGGTGGGAAAGACCGCCCCCGCCGAAATATGGCGCCTACCCTCGCCGTTTTCGAGCACCAGTGCCCCCGACGCATCGAGATCGACGAAGCGGCCGTGCGTCTCGGTGGCACCATAGCGCACGCGGATGTCGCCACCGAGCCGGTCGGCGCGGGCCAGCCAGGCTTCGCGCAGCGGCGCGAACCCACGGTCATGCCACATCGCGTACCAACGCAGGAAATGCCGGCAGAGCTCGCCCAGCACCGCGCCCGGGGTCGTGTCCGTTCCCAGCGCCGCGAGCGACGTCGCCGGCGTTTCGGTGCCATCGGGATGATTTACGATGTTAATGCCGATGCCGACGATGAGCCACGCCACGCCAGCGCCCGACGCCTCGGATTCCAGCAGGATGCCGGCGATTTTCTTGCCGCCGACCAGAACGTCGTTCGGCCATTTGCAGCGCGGTGCGAGGCCGGCCGGCAGCGCGTCGCACACCGCCAGCGCCGCGGCGAAGCTGAGCTGCGCCACCTCGGCGGCGGCACGGTCGGGCCGGAGCAGGATCGAGCAATAGAGGTTGCCGGGAGGCGATTGCCACGCCCTGCCCTGGCGGCCGTGACCCGCGCTCTGCCGGTCGGCCCAGATCACCAGCCCGTGCCGCGCGCCGGAAGCCGCCTGTCGGCGCGCTTCATCGTTGGTGCTGTCGATATCCGCGACATGGCGCAGCGCGTAGAACCCGGGCAGCGCCGGCGCCGTCATCCGGGAAACAGCGCCGCGCTTGCGGCCTCGGCGCCGGAGACGAGCGGCGACGGGTAGAGGAAGAAGAACATGATGATGACGGCCGAAATCAACAGCACCGCGCGCACTTCGCCGCCGATCTGTCGGTCGAACGCGCCGCCCGCAACCGGCTCGTCGAAATACATCAGCTTGACGATGCGCACATAGTAGTAGGCGCCGATCACGCTGGTCACGACGCCGATCACGGCCAGCACGTTGAGGCCGGAATTGATCGCCGCCATGAAAATGTAAAGTTTGGCGAAGAAGCCGGCGAGCGGCGGGATACCGGCCAGCGAGAACATGAAAATGCCGAGCGCCAGTGCCATCGCCGGCTGGGTGCGCGACAGGCCGGCGAGATCGTCGATCCCTTCCACCATCTTGCCGCCGCGCCGCATCGACAGAATGATCGCCCAAGTGCCGATATTCATGAACAGATAGATGGCGAGATAGATCAGGATGCCGCGCACCCCGATGGCGTTGCCGGCGGCCAGGCCGATCAGCGCGTAACCGACATGGCTGATCGAGCTGTACGCCATCAGCCGCTTGATGTTGCGCTGATTGATGGCGGCAAGCGCGCCGAGGATCATGGACGCCACCGAAATCGCCCAGATCACTTGGCGCCACTCGAACAGCGCGCCGTGGAACGGACCGACCATGATGCGCACGAACAGTGCCATGGCCGCGATCTTCGGCGCCACCGAGAAGAACGCCGTCACCGGCGTCGGCGCACCCTCATAAACGTCGGGCGTCCACATATGGAACGGAACCGCCGACACCTTGAACGCCAGGCCGACGATCAGGAACACGATGCCGATGACCAGGCCGGCGGACGCAGACGCCGCGCCGGTGAGATGCGCCGCCAGCATGTCGAAGCTGGTGCTGCCGGCGAAGCCGTAGATCATGGAAATGCCGAACAGCATCATACCGGAGGCGAGCGCCCCGAGGACGAAATATTTGAGGCCGGCCTCGCTCGACCGCACGGAATCGCGGTCAAAGCTGGCGACGATGTAAAGCGCGAGCGACTGCAATTCGAGACCGACATACAGCGCCAACAGATCGTTGGCGGAGATCATCATCAGCATGCCGGTGGTCGACAGCAGGATCAGCACGGGAAACTCGAAGCGCGCGATATTCTGGCGCTCGTTGTAGCGGATCGACAGGATCAGCGACAGCGCCGACCCAATCAGCACCAGTATCTTGGCGAAGATGCTGAACGCGTCGGTGACGAACATGCCCGCCAGCGTCACGTGGCGCGCGCCGTTCTGCGATCCCACCATGAAGATCGCGACGATCAGCACCGCGACGCCGAGCCAGGACACTTCCTTCGCGGCGCGCACCTCGCCCTGGAATACGCCGAGGATCAGGAGCGCCATCGCCGCGACCGCGAGGAAAATCTCCGGCAGTGCCGACAACAGGTTGGGAAGCGCGTAGATCGGCATGGTCAGCGCGCCGCCAGCGCAGGCGACGACGGCGCGTGCCGCGCCGCCTCGAGATGCTGCACGATATGCGAGATCGCCGGCTGCATCGGATGAAGGAAGCTCGACGGGTAGACGCCCATCCAGATCACGATGGCGATCATCGGCGCGAACACCACGATCTCGCGCCAGTTGAGGTCGAGCATCGCGCGCACATCGTCCCTGGTAATGACGCCGAAAATGACGCGGCGGTAGAGGTACAGCATATACACCGCGCCGAGGATCGTACCGGTGGTGGCAAGGAACGCGACCCAAGTGTTGATCTTGAAGGCGCCGATCAGCGCCAGGAACTCGCCGACGAAGCCGCTGGTGCCGGGCAGGCCCACCGACGCCAGCATGAACACCATGAAGACGAAGGCGTATTTCGGCATGTTATGGACGAGGCCGCCGTAGCGCGCGATCTCGCGCGTGTGCAGCCGGTCGTAGACCACGCCGACGCAAAGGAACAAGGCGGCGGAAACGATGCCGTGGCTCAACATCTGGATCATCGCGCCTTGCATGCCCTCGGGCGTGCCGGTGAAAATGCCGATGGTGACGAAGCCCATATGCGCCACGGAGGAATAGGCGATCAGCTTCTTCATGTCCTCCTGCGCCAGCGCCACCAGCGAGGTGTAGATGATGGCGACGACGCTGAGCGTGTAGACCAGCGGCGCGAACATCGCCGAGGCGTCGGGCAGCATCGGCAGCGAGAACCGGATGAAACCGTAGCCGCCCATCTTCAACAGCACGCCGGCGAGGATCACGGAGCCCGCGGTCGGCGCCTCGACATGCGCGTCGGGCAGCCAAGTATGGACCGGCCACATCGGCACCTTCACCGCGAACGAGGCGAAGAAGGCAAGCCACAGCCAGGTCTGCAGGCCGGCCGCGAAATTGTGGTTGAGGGCGGTGACGATATCGGTGGTGCCGTCGTTGATGTAGATGGCGAGGATCGCCAGCAGCATCAGCACCGAGCCCAAGAGCGTGTAGAGGAAGAACTTGAACGCGGCATAGACGCGCCGGGCGCCGCCCCACACCCCGATGATCAGGAACATCGGGATCAGTACGCCCTCGAAGAACATGTAGAAGATGACGAAATCGAGCGCGCAGAACATGCCGACCATCATCGTCTCGAGGACGAGGAAGGCGATCATGTACTCCTTCACGCGGCGCGTGATCGCGGTCCAGCTCGCCACCACGCAGATCGGCGTCAGGATGGTCGACAGCAGCACGAAGAACAGCGAGATGCCGTCGATGCCCATGTGATAGGCGATCTTGAGGCCGGGCAGCCACACCGCCTGCTCGACGAACTGGAAATTAAAATTGTTGGTGTCGAAATCGGCCCACAGTACGAACGACAGGACCATCACCACCAGCGAGGTCCACAGCGCGATCCAGCGCGCGTTGCGCGCCGTCGCCGCTTCGTCGCCGCGCAGGATCAGGATCAGCGCGACGCCGACGATCGGCAGGAAGGTGACGAGGGAGAGCAACGGCCAGCTCGACATGGTCACGCGCTCCGCCAGAACAGGAACCAGGAGACGAAGATGGCGACCCCGATCACCATCGCGAAGGCATACTGGAACACGTAGCCCGATTGCAGGCGGCTGGTCCGCACCGACAGATCGCCCGTGACCTCGGAGATGCCGTCGGGACCGAACCCGTCGATCACCGTGCCGTCGCCGCGGCGCCACAACAGCCGCGCCAGCCAAAACGCCGGCCGCACGAAGATGAAGTTATAGATTTCGTCGAAATACCATTTGTTCAGCAGGAACAGGTATAGCGGCTCGAAGGCGCGCGCGGTCTTGGCCGGCACATCCGTGTTGCGGACATAGGCGTACCAGGCTAGCACGATGCCGATCAGCGCGGCGATCAGCGGCAGGATCGAGACGAAGAGCGGCACCTGCTCGGCGCCGGCGATGCCGGCATGCCGCGGCAACACCAGAATGGCGTTGCCCCAGAATTTCTTGGCGCCCTCGCCGACGAACCAGTGCTGGCCGAGCCCGCCCATGATCACCGCGCCGGCCGCCAGCACGTAAAGCGGAACCAGCATCACGTTCGGCGACTCATGGACGTGGTGCAGCGTGTCGTGGTCGGCGCGACTGGGGCCGTGGAAGGTCAGGAACAGCAGGCGCCAGGAATAGAACGCGGTCAGGAACGCGGCGAAGGTGCCGAGTACGAACGCGTACTGCCCGACCTCCGTGCCGGCGGCATAAGCGGACTCCAGGATCGCGTCCTTGGAGAAAAAGCCGGCGAACGGCGGAATGCCGGCAAGCGCCAGGCTGCCGATAAACATCACGGCGTAGGTGATAGGGATGAGGCGCCCGAGCCCGCCCATCTTGCGCATGTCCTGCTCGCCCGACATGGCGTGGATCACCGAGCCGGCGGCGAGGAACAGCAGCGCCTTGAAGAAAGCATGCGTGATGAGGTGGAACATCGACGCCTGATAGGCCGAGACGCCGGCGGCGAAAAACATGTAGCCGAGCTGCGAGCAGGTCGAATAGGCGATGACGCGCTTGATGTCGGTCTGCGTCACGCCGACCGTCGCCGCGAACAGCGCCGTGGTGCCGCCGACCACCGCCACGAAATTGAGCGCCGTCTGCGAATATTCGAACATCGGCGACAGCCGCGCCACCATGAACACGCCGGCCGTCACCATCGTCGCGGCATGGATCAAGGCCGAAACCGGGGTCGGGCCCTCCATGGCGTCGGGCAACCAGGTGTGGAGCCCGATCTGCGCCGACTTGCCCATCGCGCCGATGAACAGAAGGATGCAGGTCACGGTCAGCGCGTCGAGATGCATGCCGAGGAAGACCATGGTCTTGCCCGCCATGCCCGGGGCGGCGCCGAACACCGGCCCGAAATCCAGCGTGCCGAACAGGTAATAGACGGCGAAAATGCCGAGCGCGAAGCCGAAATCGCCGATGCGGTTGACGACGAACGCCTTGATCGCGGCGGCGTTGGCGGTGGGCCGGTCGTACCAGAACCCGATCAGCAGGTAGGAGGCGAGGCCGACGCCTTCCCAGCCGAAGAACATCTGCACGAAGTTGCTGGCGGTCACCAGCATCAGCATGAAGAAGGTGAACAGGCTGAGATACGACATGAAACGCGGGATCGAGGGATCCTCCGCCATGTAACCGATCGAATAGACGTGGATGACGAACGACACGACCGTGACCATCGCCACCATGACGGCGGACAGCGTGTCGAGCTTCAGCGCCCAGGCGATCTTGAGCTGACCGGCGTCGATCCAGGTGAACACCGGCACGATCGCGGTGTGATGGTTGACGGCGATGTCGTTGAAGACCAGAAGGCCGAAGATCGCCGCGATGCCGAGACAGGCGCAAGTGACGAGCTGCGCCCCGCGGTCGCCGATGACGCGGCCGAAAAAGCCGGCGATGAAGGCGCCCAAGAGCGGCAGGAATACGGCGAACAGAGCCACGTCGCTCAACCCTTCAGGAGATCGATGTCCGCGACCGCGATGGTGCCGCGGTTACGGAAATAGATGACGACGATGGCGAGGCCGATCGCGGCCTCCGCCGCGGCGACGGTGAGCACGAACATGGCGAAGACCTGCCCGACCAGATCGCCGAGGAAGCTCGAGAACGCGACGAAATTGATGTTGACCGCTAGCAGCATCAGCTCGATCGACATCAGGATGACGATGACGTTCTTGCGGTTGAGGAAAATGCCGAAAATGCCGAGCGTGAACAGGATCGCGGCGACGACGAGATAATGCCCGAGGCCGATTTCCATTACCGCACCCCCTGCTCTTCGCCGATGCCCTCGCCGGTCTTGACCTTGACCAGCGCGACGGTATCGACGCGGCGGCGCGACACTTGCGTACCGATGTTCTGCCGCCGCACGTCCGGCTTGTGGCGCAGCGTCAGCACGATGGCGCCGATCATCGCGATCAGCAGGATCACGCCCGACGCCTGGAACGCGTAAGCGTATTTGGTGTAGAGCAGATCGCCCAGCGCCGCGGTGTTGGTGACGTGCGCGCCCGGTATCGGCGCCGCCAAGGACTGGCCGACCGACGGCGCGAACGCCCAGGCGCCGAAGATCAGGATCAGCTCGACCGCGAGGATGATGCCCACGGTGGCGCCGATCGGCAGGTATCGCACCGCGCCGGAGCGCAGCTGCACGAAGTCGATGTCGAGCATCATCACCACGAACAGGAACAGCACCGCGACCGCGCCGACATAGACGATGACCAGGATCATCGCCAGGAACTCGGCGCCCAGCAGCACGAACAGGCCCGCCGCGTTGAAGAACGCCAGAATCAGGAACAGCACCGAATGCACCGGATTGCGCGACACCACGACCATGACGCCCGACGCCACGGCAACCGCGGCAAAGAGATAGAAGCAGATCGCTTGGACGATCATCGGTAGGGCGCGTCCAGCGCGATGTTGTTGGCGATCTCCTCCTCCCAGCGGTCGCCGTTCGCGAGCAGCTTATCCTTGTCGTAGAACAATTCCTCGCGGGTCTCGGCGGCGAATTCGAAATTCGGCCCCTCGACGATGGCGTCGACCGGACACGCTTCCTGGCAGAAGCCGCAGTATATGCATTTGGTCATGTCGATGTCGTAGCGCGTCGTCCGGCGGCTGCCGTCCTCGCGCGCCTCGGCCTCGATGGTGATGGCGAGCGCCGGGCAGATCGCCTCGCACAGTTTGCAGGCAATGCAGCGCTCTTCGCCGTTGGGATAGCGGCGCAACGCGTGCTCGCCGCGGAAGCGCGGGCTGAGCGGCCCCTTCTCATAGGGATAGTTTACCGTCGCCGACGGCTTGAACATGTACTTGAAGGTCAGCGCCAGGCCGGAGACCAGTTCCGCCAGAAGAACGCTGCGCGCGCCGCGATCGAGCATGGCCATCGTTCTCTCCTACGCCCCCACCGGCAGCCAGCCGGTCCACACCAGAACGCCCGCAACCACCACCAGATAGAACAGCGACAGCGGCAGAAACACTTTCCAACCGAGCCGCATCAACTGGTCGTAACGGAAGCGCGGGAAAGTCGCACGCACCCACAGGAACGCGAACAGCACGAACGAAATCTTGAGCACGAACCAGAACAGTCCGTACAGGCCCGTCGCCGGCGTGATGCCGAACGGCGGCAGCCAGCCGCCGAGAAACAGGATGCTGGTCATCGCGCTCATCAGGATCATGTTCACATATTCGCCGAGATAGAACAGCGCGAACGACATCGAGGAATATTCGACGAAGAAGCCCGCCACCAGCTCGGACTCGCCCTCGGGCAGGTCGAACGGCGCGCGGTTGGTCTCCGCCAGGCCCGAGATGAAGAACACGATGAACATCGGGAACAGCGGGATGAAGAACCAGATATGCTGCTGCGCCAGCACGATGTGCGACAGGTTCAGCGAGCCGACGCACAGCAGCACCGTCACCAGCACGAACCCGATCGAGACCTCGTACGATACCATCTGCGCCGCGGAGCGCAGCCCGCCCAGGAACGCGTATTTCGAGTTCGACGCCCACCCGGCCATGATGATGCCGTAGACGCCCAGCGAGCTGATCGCGAATATGTAGAGAATGCCGACATTGATGTTGGCAATGACCCAGCCCTGGCTGAACGGAATCACCGCCCAGGCGACCAGGCTCAAGGTGAACAGCAGCATCGGCGCGATCAGGAAGATCGCGACGTTGGCGCCGCTGGGGATGATGGTTTCCTTGGTGACCAGCTTCAGCGCGTCGGCCCAGGGCTGCAACAGGCCGAAAAAGCCGATGACGTTCGGCCCCTTGCGCCGCTGCATCAGCGCCAGCACCTTGCGCTCGGCCAGCGTCAGATAGGCCATCGACACCGCGACCACGATGACGACCAGCAGAATCTCGAGGATGGTGACGATCGTCGGCCAGAAATAGCCGGACCAGAAATCGCTCATGCGGTCTTCCGTTCCGGCGCGGTCTTGGCGGCGACCGCGGCGGCGCAGGCCGCCATGGTCGGCGAGGCGCGGCTGATCGGGTCGGTGCGATAGAAATCGGCGACCGGGTAAGCGAAGGGCGCGGGATCGATCGGGGCCCTCCTTGCCGAACGCGGCCCATGCCGCCGGCACCAGCTCGTCGATATGGGCGAAGATCGGATTGGCCGCGATCAGCCCGGCGCGCACGTCGCGCAGATTGTTGTACGGCAGCGTCTTACCCAGCGCCTCCGACAGCGCACGGACAATCGCCCAATCCTCGCGCGCGTCGCCGGGCGGAAACACCGCGCGGCGGCCGAGCTGCACCCGGCCCTCGGTATTGACGTAGGTCGCGTCCTTTTCGGTATAGGCCGCGCCCGGCAGGATCACGTCGGCGCGGCGCGCGCCGGCGTCGCCGTGATGGCCCTGATAGATCACGAACGCCTTGCCGAGCTTGCTCATGTCCAGCTCGTCGGCGCCGAGAAGATAGAGAATGTCGATCTCGCCCGCGGCGCAGCCGGCGAGGATGCCCGCCGTGTCACGCCCGCCCGCTGCCGGGACGAAGCCGAGATCGAGCCCGCCGACGCGCGACGCCGCGAGCTGCAATACGTTGAAGCCGTTCCAGCCCTCGCGCACCGCGCCGCTCGCCTCGGCCAGCGCGCGGGCCGCCGCAAGAATGGCCGCGCCGTCCTTGCGCCGCAACGCGCCCGCCCCGACGATCACCATTGGCTGTTTGGCGCCTTGGAGGAATGCCGCCGCCTCCGGCAGGGCCAAATTTTTCGCCGGATAGGTCAGGTCGAGCGTCGGGCCGACATAGCCGACCTTGAAGCCGCCGGCGAGCCAGCGCTTCCGGAGCCGCGCGTTGATAATCGGCGCCTCGGCGCGCGGGTTGGTGCCGATCAGCGCGCAGGCATCGGCCTGCTCGATGCCGGCGATTCCGGTATTGAAGATGTAGGACGCGCGCACCGCCGGGTCGGCCGCGGCGCCGTCCTGCCGGCAATCGAGGTTGGCGGAGCCCAGCGCCGTCATCAGCTCCTTCAGCGCCAGCATGGATTCGCAATCCGCAAGATCGCCCACGATGGCCGCGATGCGCGGGCCCGGCACGGTGGCGGCGCGCTCGGCGATGACCGCGAACGCCTCGCGCCACTCCACCTCATGAAGCTTGCCGTTGCGCCGGACATAAGGCCGGTCGAGACGGTTGCGCTTCAACCCGTCGACGGCGAAGCGCGTCTTGTCGGAAATCCACTCCTCGTTGATGTCTTCGTGGAGGCGCGGCAGCACGCGCAGCACCGCCGCGTCGCGCGCATCGACGCGGATATTGCTACCGACGGCGTCGAGCACGTCGACCGACTCCGTCTTGCGCAGCTCCCAGGGCCGGGCGATGAACTCGTAGGGCTTCGAGGTCAGCGCGCCGACCGGGCACAGATCGATGATGTTGGCGGACAGCTCCGAGCCGAGCGCCATCTCGACATAGGTCGTGATTTCGGATTCCTCGCCGCGGGCGACCATGCCCAGTTCCGCCACGCCGGCGACGTCGGTCAGGAACCGGACGCAGCGCGTGCAGTGGATGCAGCGCGTCATCTGGGTCGCGACCAGCGGTCCGAAATCCTTTTCCTTCACCGCGCGCTTCGGCTCGCGATAGCGGCTGCGGTCGAAGCCGTAGGCCATCGCCTGATCCTGCAGATCGCATTCGCCGCCCTGGTCGCAGATCGGGCAATCGAGCGGGTGGTTGATCAGCAGGAATTCCATCACGCCGTGGCGCGCCTTCTTGGCGCGCTCGCTTTCGGTATGGATCACCATGCCTTCCGCCACCGGCTGGGCGCAGGACGCAATCGGCTTCGGCGCCTTCTCCTGCTCGACCAGGCACATGCGGCAATTGCCGGCGATGGCGAGGCGCTGATGGAAGCAGAAATGCGGAATCTCGACGCCGATCAGCTGCGCCGCCTGGAGCACCGTCGAGTTGGGCGGCACCTCGACCTGTTGGCCGTCGATGGTGAGCTTGGTCATTCGCCTACTCCGCCGCCATCGGGCGGGCGCCGCGCTCGGCGATGCGCTTTTCGATCTCGGGCCGGAAATGGCGCAGGAACCCCTGCACCGGCCACGCCGCGCCTTCGCCGAAGGCGCAGATCGTGTGGCCCTCGATCTGGGTGGTGACGTCCTGCAGCATGTCGATCTCGGCGGTCTTGGCGTCGCCCACCACCATGCGCTCCAGCACGCGCCACATCCAGCCGGTGCCCTCGCGGCACGGCGTGCACTGGCCGCAGCTTTCATGCTTGTAGAACTTCGCGATGCGCGCGAACGCCTTGATGATGTCGGTCGACTTGTCCATGACCACGATCGCGGCCGTGCCTAGGCCCGACTTCGCGTCGCGCAGCGCGTCGAAATCCATCAAGATGGTGTCGGCGATCGATTTCGGCAGCACCGGCATCGAGGAGCCGCCCGGGATCACCGCGAGCAGATTGTCCCAACCGCCGCGCACGCCGCCGGCATAGGTCTCGATCAGCTCCTTCAAGGGAATGCTCATCGCCTCTTCGACATTGCACGGCTTGTTCACGTGGCCGGAGATGCAGAACACCTTGGTGCCCTCGTTCTTCGGCCGGCCGAAGCTCGCGAACCACGGCGCGCCGCGCCGCAGGATGGTCGGCACCACCGCCAGGGTCTCGACATTGTTGACGGTCGAGGGACAGCCATAAAGCCCGACGCCGGCGGGGAACGGCGGCTTGAGCCGCGGCTTGCCCGGCTTGCCTTCGAGGCTTTCGAGCAGGCCCATCTCCTCGCCGCAGATATAGGCGCCGGCGCCGCGATGGAGATAGAGCTCGAAATCGTAACCGGAGCCGCAGGCGTTCTTGCCGAGAAGGCCGGCCTCGTAGGCCTGGTCGATCGCGGCCTGAAGATTGACCGCCTCGTTATAGAACTCGCCGCGAATATAGATGTAGCCGGCGGTGGCGCCCATCGCCGCGCCGGCGAGCAGGCAGCCCTCGACCAGCTTGTGCGGATCGTTGCGGAGAATGTCGCGATCCTTGCAGGTGCCCGGCTCGGACTTCGTCGGCGTTGATGACGAGATAGCAGGGCCGGTCGCTCTGCTTCGGCATGAACGACCATTTGAGGCCGGTCGGGAAACCCGCGCCGCCGCGGCCGCGCAGGCCCGAGTTCTTCACTTCGTTCACCAGCCAGTCGCGGCCCTTGAGGATCAGTTCCTTGGTGCCGTCCCAATCGCCGCGCGCCCGCGCGCCCTTCAGGGTCCAATCGAACTGGCCGTAGAGATTGGTGAAGACGCGATCCTTGTCGGCGAGCATCAGGCCGCACCTTTGGCGAATGAAACGTCCTTGAGGGTTTGCGGGCCGCCCTCGGGCGCCGAGCCTTGGCGGTGCTTGACCGAGCCTTTGGGCGGCGTCTCGCCGCGCGCCAGCGCATCGATCAGCGCCTCGGTCGATTTGCCGTCGAGGTCTTCGTAGAAATCGTCGTTGACCTGGATGATCGGCGCGTTGACGCAGGCGCCGAGGCACTCGACCTCGATCAGGGTGAATTTGCCGTCGGCCGTGGTCTCGCCGATGTGGACGCCAAGCTTCTTCTCGCACGCCTTCACGACCTCGTCGGAGCCGCTCAGCCAGCACGGCGTCGTGGTGCAGATCTGGAACAGATGCTTCCCGACCGGCCGCAGGTGGAACATGGTGTAGAAGGTCGCGACCTCGTAGACGCGGATCCGCGGCATTTCCAAAATGTCGGCGACATGATCCATCGCGGCGCGCGGCAACCAATTGTCGTGCTGCCGTTGCGCCAAATCCAAGAGCGCCAACACCGCGCTCTGCTGGCGGCCGGGCGGATACTTGGCGATATGCGCCTTGGCCCGCGCCAGGTTCTCCGGCGTGAAGGCGAAGGTCGCCGGCTGGGCGACCGGGCCCGTGTCGGCCGCGCCGCTCACCGGTCGATCTCCCCGAACACGATGTCCATCGAGCCGATGGTCGCGACCAGGTCGGCCAGCATTAGTCCTTTGCACATGAAATCCGTCGCCTGGAGGAAGGCGAAGCTCGGCGCGCGGATCTTGCAGCGATAGGGCCGGTTCGAGCCGTCCGACACGACATAGACGCCGAACTCGCCTTTCGGCGCCTCGGTCGCGGTGTAGGTCTCGCCGGCCGGGACGTGATAGCCCTCGGTATAAAGCTTGAAGTGATGGATCAGCGCTTCCATCGAGTATTTCATCTCGGCGCGCTTCGGCGGCGCCACCTTGTTGTTGTTCACCACCACCGGGCCCGCCGGCATTTTCTCGATCGCCTGGCGAATGATCCTGACCGACTGGCGCATCTCCTCGATGCGCACCAGATAGCGGTCCCAATTGTCGCCGTGCTTGCCGACCGGGATGTCGAAATCCATCGCGGCGTAGGCGTCGTAGGGCTGCGCCTTGCGCAAATCCCACGGCACGCCCGAGCCGCGCAGCATCGGGCCGGTCAGGCCCCAATCCATCGCGTCCTTGGCAGAGATGACGCCGATATCGACGGTGCGCTCCTTGAAGATGCGATTGTCAGACAGCAGCTCCTCGAGATCGTCGATCTTCCCCGGGAACTGCTCGGTGAAGGCCATGATGTCGTCGGTGAGGCCCTCGGGCAGGTCCTGATGCACGCCGCCGGGACGGAAATACGCGGCATGAAACCGCGCGCCGGAAACGCGCTCGTGAAACTCGAGCAGCTTTTCGCGCTCCTCGAAATACCAGAAGAACGGCGTGATCGCGCCGGTGTCGAGCGCCAGCGCCGGCACCGCGAGGAGATGATTGAGGATGCGCGTGATCTCGGCGAACAGCACGCGGATATATTGCGCGCGCGGCGGCGCCTCGATGCCGAGCAGCTTCTCGACCGCCAGCGCGAAGGTATGCTCCTGGCACATCGGCGAGACGTAATCGAGCCGGTCGAAATACGGCACCGCCTGGAGATAGGTCTTGTACTCGATCAGCTTCTCGGTGCCGCGATGCAAGAGGCCGATATGCGGGTCGGCGCGCTCCACCACCTCGCCGTCCATCTCGAGCACCAGGCGCAGCACGCCGTGCGCGGCGGGATGCTGCGGCCCGAAATTGACCGTGAAGCTCTTGATCTGGGTCTGGAGATCGCCGGCGTCGGTCATTTCTTGGCCTCGCCGGCCTTCTCGTCGCCAGGCAGAATCTTGTCCATGCCTTCCCAGGGCGACAGGAAATCGAAGCTGCGGAATTCCTGCTTGAGCTTCACCGGCTCGTAGACGACGCGGCGCTGCTCCTCGTCGTAGCGCACCTCGACATAGCCGGTGAGCGGGAAGTCCTTCCGCAGCGGGTGGCCCTCGAAGCCGTAATCGGTGAGGAGGCGGCGCAGATCGGGATGGTCGGCGAAAAACACGCCAAACAGGTCGTACGCCTCGCGCTCGTACCAGCCCGCGCCGCTATAGACGCCGGTGACCGACGGCACCGGCGTCTGCTCGTCGGTCGTCACCTTCACCCGCACGCGCTTGTTATGCTTGAGGCTGAGAAGATTGTAGACCACCTCGAACCGCTCCGGCCGGTCGGGAAAATCGACGCCGCAGATATCGACCAGCAACTCGAAATGCAGCGCCGGATCGTCGCGCAGCTTGGTCAGCACCGGCACGATCTGGTCGCGCTTCACGGTGACGATCGCCTCGCCGTTGCGGATCGCATTGTCGATCACGGCGCCGGGAAGCGCGGCGGCGACCATCTCCCCCGATTGCAACAAAGTCTCAGCCATCGCCTCTTGTGTCAGCGCGCGAACACGCGCTCGCGTTTGATCTTCTTTTGGAGTTGCAGGATGCCGTAGAGCAACGCCTCGGCCGTCGGCGGACAGCCGGGGACGTAGATATCGACCGGCACGACCCGGTCGCAGCCGCGCACCACGGAATAGGAATAGTGATAATAGCCGCCGCCGTTGGCGCACGAGCCCATTGAGATCACCCAGCGCGGCTCGGCCATCTGGTCGTAGACCTTGCGCAGCGCGGGCGCCATCTTGTTGCACAACGTGCCGGCGACGATCATCAGGTCGGATTGGCGCGGCGAGGCGCGCGGGAAAATGCCGAACCGGTCGAGATCGTAGCGCGCGCCGATCGTGTGCATCATCTCGACGGCGCAGCAGGCGAGCCCGAACGTCATCGGCCACAGCGAACCGGTGCGCGCCCAGTTCACCACGTCGTCGAGCTTGGCGACCAGATAACCCTTGTCCTCGACCTCGCCCAGCGCGCGCGTGAGCAGCTCGTCCTGTTCCGCGGTCACTCCCATTCCAACGCTCCCTTCCGCCATTCATAGATAAAGCCGACGGTCAGGACGGCAAGGAACACGATCATGGAAAAGAAGCCGAACAGGCCGATATGCGCGAGCGACACCGCCCACGGGAACAGGAACGCGACCTCGAGATCGAAGATGATGAACAGGATGGCGACCAGATAGAACCGAACGTCGAACTTGCTGCGCGCGTCGGCGAACGGCGGGAAGCCGCACTCATAAGGCGAGAGCTTTTCGGAATCGGGTTTTTGCCGCGCCAGCACGAACGACGCGATCACGATGACCGCGGCCAAACCTCCGGCGATGAGGAGGAAAATCAGGATGGGAAAATAACCGCGCAGCAACTCGTTCATCGCGCGACTCCAAAGATAGGCACTCGCGGGTGGCGGGAGCGACGGGGCTCGAACCCGCGACCTCCGGCGTGACAGGCCGGCGCTCTAACCAACTGAGCTACGCCCCCGAATCCTTAGCCGTTATCTCGCCTCGGCAATCGAGCGCGACGGCATCTCGTAACCCGCTCCCCCCATGGAGTCAAGCATGGGCCCGGACGGCGCAACCCCGGGTTTTCGCCGTTGCAATATCGGAGCCGAGTCGCGGTTTCCGTGGGCTTTTGCCCAAGTCTTGGGGCGCGATTTCGCACTGCGGAAGCGGTTGCGGCGGCGCGCCGCGCCGTGGTCTTATGCCGCTCGTTTCAACACAGAAAAACCACAGGGCAGCGCCATGAAGCTCGACATTTTCAATCATCTGTTCCCGAAGCCGTTCTACGACCGCATGGTCGAGGTGCTGCCCGACGCCAAGGACATGTTCAACCGGGTGCGCAAGGTACCGAGCATCGTCGATCTCGACGTCCGCTTCCGCATGATGGACATGTTCGACGAGTACGCGCAGGTGATCTGTCTATCCGGCCCGCCGGTGGAGAATTTCTGCACCCCGAAGCAGGCGGTCGAACTGGCGAAGATCGCCAACGACGAGCAGGCGGCGCTGGTCCAGAAATACCCGGACCGGTTTCTCGGCTTCATCGCCTGCCTGCCGATGAACGACATCGACGCGGCGGTGAAGGAGGCGAAGCGCGCCATCGACAAGCTCGGCGCGGTCGGCGTCCAGATCTACACCAACATCAACGGCGCGCCGGTCTACACCAAGGCGACCGAGCCGCTGTTCGACGTCATGGCGGAATACGACCTGCCGATCTGGATGCACCCGATCCGCGACGCCGGCTTCCCCGACTACAAGACCGAGAAGAAAAGCCATTTCGAAATCTGGTGGACCTTCGGCTGGCCTTACGAGACCAGCGTCGCGATGGCGCACATGGTATTCAACGGGCTGTTCGACAAACATCCCGACATTAAGATCATCACCCATCACATGGGCGGCATGATCCCCTATTTCGAAGGCCGCGTTGGGCCCGGTTGGGACCAGCTCGGCACGCGCACATCCGATGAAGACTACTTCTCGCTCGTCAAAAATATGAAGGCCAAGGGCAAGCGCCCGGTCGACTATTTCAAGAATTTCTATGCCGACACCGCCATGTTCGGGGCGTTCGAAGGTACCAAGACCGGCTTGCGGTTCTTCGGCGTCGAGCATTGCCTCTACGCCTCGGACATGCCGTTCGACCCGGAAAAAGGTACCGCCTATATCCGCTGGACCAACGAGATCATCGACCGGCTCGACCTTTCGCCGTTCGAGCGCCACGCGATCTACGAAGGCAACGCGCGGAAGCTGTTGAAGCTCGACCGGAACAAGTAGTCTCCCGCCTGCAATTCGTCATGGCCCGCTTTAGACGGGCCATCCACGATTATTCGTTCAAAATTTCCCTCGTGGATGCCCCGGCCAAGCCGGTGCATGACAATTCTATGTCGATGACGCCCGCCTTACAGCTTCACGTCGCTGAACTGGAAGTGCGGCTCAATGTTGGTGAAATTGGGAATGTCGCCCTTGAGCGCTGCCTCGTGCGGGGCGATGGCGGCGTCGTGCGCGGCGACGCTGTCGAACAGCAGGTGGCACATGGTCACGAAGGGCGGCGGCGAATTGGGCGCGCCGCCGGAGATGCCCTGCTCCACCGACACGCCCTTGAGCGCGGCGCCGAGCTTCTGCCGGACCATCGGCATGTGGACCGTCAGGTAGTAGTTCATGTCGAACTTGCCGCCGTCCTTCTGCGGATAAAGCACGCTGACCGTGACCATCGCTTCCTCCTTTGCGTTCAGCCGCTATAGCCTTCAACCAGGACAATTTCGGATTTTGCCGCCCCGCCGCGCAGGGCGATGAGCGGCGCGTATTCCTTGCTGTGATAGAAGCTCCGTGCCGCGTCGTAGGTGGGGAATTCCAGCACCACCACCCGTTTCCACGGCACGTTCCCTTCGACCGGCTCGATCGCGCCGCCGCGCACGATGAAACGTCCGCCATATTGCGCGATCACCGCGCCGACTTTTTGCCGGTACTGGTCGTACATGGCCGCGTCATGGATATCGAGATTGGCAATGAGATAGCCCGGCATCGTGCCCTCCGTTTTGCCGTAACCTAGCAGGCCAGGTTGCCGCCGCACACGCTTTCGATCGCGACCATGATCGCCACGATCGCGACGAAGTTGACCAGCGGAATCAGGAAAAAGGCGACGCGCCACCGCGTGATCCACCACACAATCGCTCCGATCAGAAAGCATACCGGCAAGAGAGCCAAGGCAATGGCAAACGCGATCGTGAGCACGCTGGATTCCGAACCCGGCGCATCGAACAGGAAAGGGACCATCAACACTGGCGCGACCGAAACCAGCCCAATCAGGACCCACACAGCTACAAATATTTTGCCGGCCAAAGGCGTCGCCCCCGATAGCGATGGTGGGCGATGACGGGATCGAACCGCCGACATCCTCGGTGTAAACGAGGCGCTCTACCGCTGAGCTAATCGCCCTAACCCGCGCGGAGGATAGCATAAGACGCCAACGAGTTGGGGCGGCGCGGACAGGCGGTCGCCGGTCCAAGATTAATTTCGTGTAATTCCTTCAGCCGAAATGTCGCACGCGCCCGGGTTGGCGACTGCAATCGTCCAGCGTAGCATCACCGCATGATCAAGCGGATCCGGCTCGGCATTCTAGTGCTGTTGATCACGGCCACGGCAGCGGTGGTCGCCGTCGGCGCGGTGACCTGGCTCGAGCGGCCGGCGTCCGCGACGCTGGCGCTCGGCGGGCCATTCACGCTGACCGACGCGAACACCGGGCAGACCGTCACGCAGCAGAATTTTCGCGGCAAGATGATGCTGATCTATTTCGGCTACACCTATTGCCCCGACGCCTGCCCAACCGCGCTCAACAATATCAGCGCCGCGATGGCCAAGCTCGGGCCGGACGCCGACAAGATCGCGCCGCTGTTCATCTCGATCGATCCGGCGCGCGACACGCCGACAGTCATGGCGAACTACGTCAAGGCGTTCGACTCGCGCATCCAGGGCTTATCGGGCGACGCCGCGACGACCGCGACGGTCGCCAAGCAATTCGGCGTCTACTACAAGCGGCACGACGAGCCGAATGGCGGCTATCTGATGGATCATTCCTCGCTGCTCTACGTCATGGACCGCGACGGCAAGTTCGTGAAAGTGCTGCCTGCGGCGGAGTCCGGCGACAAGCTCGCCGGCGATCTGCGGGAATTGTTGAGGAGCACGTCATGAGACATCTGTTTCTGACCGCGCTGTTGCTGGTCGCGGCAAACGCGTTCGCGCAGACCTCCGGCGACATCACCGTGGAATCCGTTTGGGCGCGCGCGACGCCGCCCGGCGCCAAGACAGCCGCCGTCTATCTGACCCTTGCGAACAACGGCACGGCCGACGACCAGCTCGTCGGCGCCGCGACGCCGGTCGCGTCGATGGCCGGCCTCCACACCGAGACGATGGACGACGGCGTGATGAAAATGCGCCCGGTCGCGTCCGTCGATATCGGTCCCGGCGGCAAGGCAGAGCTGAAGCCGGGCGGAATGCACATCATGCTGATGGGGCTGAAGCACCCGCTGAAGCGGGGCCAGCATTTCGCGCTCATCCTCAAATTCGCGCACGCGCCTCCGCTGACCGTGCAGGTCGAGGTCGCGAAGATCGGCGCGAGCGTGCCGGACATGGACCCCATGCACGACATGAAGGACATGAATTGACCGGCAGGCGCGCCAAGAATCTCGTTGTTTTGATTCCGCTGCTCTGCGCGATCGCCGGCATGGGCGTGCTGGTGAGCTATTCCGTCACGCTCTATCGCCTGTTCTGCGAGGCAACCGGCCTGGGCGGCACGACGCAGCGTGTCGTCGCCGACATGGCGGCGGAGTCGACGCGCACCGTGACGGTGAGCTTTGACGCGCAGATCGCCGACGGTCTGCCGTGGCAATTCAAGCCGCTTCAGCAGCAAGTGACGGTCCATCTCGGCGAAGAGAAGCTGGTGTTCTTTTACGCCAAGAATCTGAGCGACAAGCCGCTGGTCGCGCACGCCACCTTCAACGTGACGCCGAGCAAGGCCGGACCGTATTTCAACAAGATCCAGTGCTTCTGCTTCAGCGACGAGCGGCTGGCGCCGGGCGAGGACGTAAAAATGCCGGTCGATTTCTACGTCGATCCGGCGATGGCCAAGGACGCCAACGCCACGGACCTCTCCAACATCACCTTGTCCTACACGTTCTTTCCCGCGGCGCAGCCGACCGACATCCAGGAACTGTCGCGCTTCGACCCGCACACGCCGCCCGACGCGAAGCGCGGCCAGGTGCTGTTCGCCGAGCGCTGCTCTGCATGTCATGCGCCCGACCGGAACATGGCGGGGCCGATGCTTGGCGGCGTGTTCGGCCGGCCAGCGGCCACCGCCGCCGGCTATCCCTATTCGCCGGCGCTGCGGGAATCGAAACTGGTGTGGGGCATCGACAATCTCGACAAGTGGCTCGCCGATCCACAAGCCTTCGTGCCCGGATCGAAAATGCCAATCCGCGTGCTCGACGCCAATACGCGCCGCGACGTCATCGCCTATTTGCGGGAATTGAGCGCGCCGCACAAAGAGGCGGCGCGCTAGCTCGTTTCGTCATTCCCGCGAAAGCGGGAATCCAGGACCAAAGCACGTCGCTTACCCTGGACCCCGGCTTTCGCCGGGGTGACGCAAGCGTCATTTATTCACTTCTTCCTTGAGGCCCTTGCCAGCGCGGAACTTTGGCTGTTTCGAGGCCGGGATGTGAACCGGCTCGCCGGTGCGCGGGTTGCGGCCTTCAGAGGCCGCGCGATTCGTCACCAGGAAGGTGCCGAAACCGACGAGGCGCACTTCCTCGCCTTTGCGCAATTCACCCGTGATCGAATCGAGTACCGCCTCAACGGCCTTTGCCGCGTCGCCTTTGGCCAGACCGGACGTTGCCGAGACCGCGTCCACGAGTTCGACCTTGTTCAATAGAGCCCCCATCGGTTGGTTGGCAGGGTTGGTCCGGCAGCGTCGAAGCGCGCCGGCGTCGGAAATCTAGATCGGTGATCTTCGCGCCGTCAATCGTGAACCAAGCATGTCGGCGCGCCCGGAACATCCAGGCGCGCCGCCACAATTCACATCAATGCGTAACCAGCCCGGGCTGATCGTTGCCGGTTTCGCCCGTCGGCGGAATGACGGGACGATCGTCCGCTTCGTCCTTCCACTCGATCGGCACCAACTTCTTGGTCAGCGCGTGCAGCAACAACTCGTCAACCGTGCCGACGGGAATGATGGTCAGGCCGCGTTTCACATTGTCCGGGATTTCGGCCAAATCCTTTTCATTCTCCTTCGGGATCAGCGCGGTCTTGATTCCGCCGCGCAGCGCCGCCAGCAGCTTTTCCTTCAAGCCGCCGATCGGCAGCACCCGGCCACGCAGCGTGATCTCGCCTGTCATCGCGACGTCGCGTCGCACCGGAATGCCGCTCAACACCGAGACGATCGACGTCACCATCGCGACGCCGGCCGACGGTCCGTCCTTCGGCGTGGCGCCTTCGGGCACGTGGACGTGAATGTCCTTGCGCTCGAAAATGGTGGGCGGAATGCCGAACGCGTAAGAGCGCGACTTGACGTAGCTCTCGGCGGCCTGCACCAACTCCTTCATCACGTCGCCGAGTTTGCCGGTCGCCGTCACCCTGCCCTTGCCGGGCACGGTCACCGCTTCGATCGTCAGCAGCTCGCCGCCGACCTCGGTCCAGGCGAGCCCGGTCGTGACGCCGACCAGATCGGTCTCCTCGACTTCGCCATAGCGGAACTTGCGCACGCCGCCGAATTTCTCGAGGTTGCGGCGCGTCACCGCGATCTTCCCGAGCTTCTTCATCAGAAGCTCCTTGATCGCCTTGCGCGTCAGGTTGGCGATCTCGCGCTCGAGATTTCGGACTCCGGCTTCCCGCGTGTAATAGCGGATCAGGTCGCGCAGCGCGTCGTCGGTGATCGACCACTCGTCCTTTTTCAGGCCGTGCTGCTTCACCTGTTTCGGGATCAGGTGGCGTTTCGCGATCTCGACCTTTTCATCCTCGGTGTAGCCGGGAAGACGGATCAGCTCCATCCGATCCAGCAATGGCTGCGGCATGCGCAGCGTGTTGGCCGTGGTGACGAACATCACGTCGGACAGGTCGTAATCGACCTCGAGGTAATGATCGTTGAAGGTCGAGTTCTGCTCCGGGTCGAGCACTTCCAAGAGCGCCGACGACGGATCGCCGCGCCAATCGGTGCCGAGCTTGTCGACCTCGTCCAGCAGGAACAGCGGGTTCGAGGTCTTCGCCTTCTTCATGCCCTGGATGATCTTGCCCGGCATGGAGCCGATATAGGTCCGGCGATGGCCGCGAATCTCGGCCTCGTCGCGCACGCCGCCGAGCGACATGCGGACGAAGTTGCGCCCCGTCGCCCGCGCGATCGACTTGCCGAGCGAGGTCTTGCCGACGCCCGGCGGGCCGACCAGGCACAGGATCGGACCCTTCACCTTGTGCACGCGCTGTTGCACGGCAAGGTATTCGAGGATGCGCTCCTTGACCTTTTCCAAACCGAAATGGTCGGCGTTGAGCACGCGCTCGGCCGCGGCGATGTCGCGCTTGACCTTGCTGCGCTTCAGCCACGGAATCGACAGCATCCAGTCGAGATAGTTGCGCACGACGGTGGCTTCCGCCGACATCGGCGACATGGTGCGCAGCTTGCGCACTTCGGTCAGCGCCTTTTCGCGCGCCTCTTTCGACAGCTTGGTCTTGTTGATGCGCTGCTCGATCTCGCCGAGTTCGTCCTTGCCCTCGTCGCCCTCGCCCAGCTCTTTCTGGATCGCCTTGAGCTGTTCGTTGAGATAGTACTCGCGCTGCGTCTTCTCCATCTGGCGCTTGACGCGGCTGCGGATGCGCTTCTCGACCTGGAGAACGCCGATCTCGCTTTCCATGTAGCCGAAAATCTTCTCGAGCCGCGCCGAAACGGAATCGGCCTCGAGGATTTCCTGCTTTTCCGGAATCTTCAGCGCCAGGTGCGACGCCAGCGTGTCGGCGAGCTTCGATGGAT
Source organism: uncultured Alphaproteobacteria bacterium (assembly GCA_963729845.1). GTDB lineage: Bacteria > Pseudomonadota > Alphaproteobacteria > ATCC43930 > CGMCC-115725 > JAATGI01. The sequence goes on along the minus strand of CAVSQC010000004.1, from coordinate 9,270 downwards.
CGTCGATCTGGTTGATCGAGACCAGCACCTCGGGCGGAATCTTCTTGTTGAGCTTGATGTACTGCTCGAACTGCGTGACCGCGGTGCGGGCCAGCGCCTCGAGTTCCTGGTTCTCGCCGGCCTGCTCCTTGAGCGGCTCGGCGAAGGCCTGGAAGAAAGCGGGATTGTCGGCGAAGCGGACGATGCGCGCGCGCTGGCTGCCCTCGACCAGCACCTTCACGGTGCCGTCGGGCAGCTTCAGGAGTTGCAGCACCGTGCCGATGGTGCCGACGCCGAACAGGTCGGCGGTCGTGGGCTCGTTCTGCTCCGCGTTCTTCTGCGTGACGAGCAGGATCTGCTTGTCATCCTTCATCACGTCCTCGAGCGCGCGAACCGACTTTTCGCGCCCGACGAACAGCGGAACGATCATATGCGGAAAGACAACGATGTCTCGCAGCGGCAATACCGGGAACAATGCACCGCGGGGAAGCTCGTACATGACACCTCTCAGTCTCAGGCGGCCGCCGAAATATGGCCGGCCGCGTTAATAAGGTGGCACAGTTCGCCCTTTATTCAAGGTTAAGCTTCGCGGAAAAACACCGCCCTTGCGCGGCGCCGCGAATCAGGCCGCGCGGCGCCTACGCCGGCGTGCCGACGTCGCCGCGGCGGTCGGAGTAGATGTAGAGCGGCTGCGCCCGGCCCTCGACCACCTCGCGGTTGATCACCATGCCGGTGACGCCGTCGAGACCCGGCAGGTCGAACATCGGCTCGAGCAGGATCGCTTCCATGATCGAGCGCAGGCCCCGGGCGCCGGTCTTGCGCAGAATCGCCTTGTGGGCGATCGCCTTCATGGCCTCCTCGTTGAACTCGAGGCGGACATCCTCCATGTCGAACAGGCGCTGGTATTGCTTCACCAGCGCGTTCTTCGGCTTGGTCAGGATGTCGACCAGCGCGCTCTCGTCGAGATCGTCCAGGGTGGCGACCACCGGCAGGCGGCCGACGAATTCGGGGATCAGCCCGAACTTCAGCAAATCCTCCGGCTCGAGGTCCTTCAGAATTTCGCCGGTCTTGCGCTCCTCGGGCCCCCGTACTTCGGCGCCGAAGCCGATCGAGGTGCCCTGGCGGCGCTGCGAGATCAGCTTTTCGAGGCCGGCGAAGGCGCCGCCGCAGATGAACAGGATGTTGGTGGTGTCGACCTGGAGGAACTCCTGCTGCGGATGCTTGCGCCCGCCCTGGGGCGGCACCGAGGCGATGGTGCCCTCCATGATCTTCAACAGCGCCTGCTGTACGCCCTCGCCCGAGACGTCGCGGGTGATCGAGGGGTTGTCCGACTTACGGCTGATCTTGTCGACCTCGTCGATATAGACGATGCCGCGCTGCGCGCGCTCGACATTGTAGTCGGCGGACTGGAGCAGCTTCAGGATGATGTTCTCGACATCCTCGCCGACATAGCCCGCCTCGGTCAGAGTCGTGGCGTCCGCCATCGTGAAGGGCACGTCGATGATCCGCGCCAGCGTCTGCGCCAGGAGCGTCTTGCCCGAGCCGGTCGGCCCGACCAGCAGGATGTTCGACTTCGCGATCTCGACTTCGTTGTTCTTCACGCCGTGGGCGAGCCGCTTATAGTGGTTGTGCACCGCGACCGAGAGGACGCGCTTCGCATGGCCCTGACCGATGACGTAATCGTCGAGCACCTTGCAGATGTCCCGTGGAGTCGGCACGCCGTCGCGCGATTTCACCAGCGTGGTGCGGTGCTCCTCGCGGATGATGTCCATGCACAGCTCGACGCATTCATCGCAGATGAACACGGTCGGCCCGGCGATAAGCTTACGAACCTCGTGCTGGCTCTTTCCGCAGAAAGAACAGTAGAGGGTGTTCTTGAAATCGCCGCTGCTCGCTTTAGTCATGGGCACTCCGTCGCACCTGCATCCAACCCGTGTCAACGGTCATCCCCCGCGACTCGGCAGACGCCAACCGCAAATTGAACATGAGTGTCGCTTTCCGATCAACAACTACTTACAGGCAGACGCTAACAAAGATGGTTTATCTTGTCCGGAATTTTAACCCGTTAATTTAGAGACGGGTCTTGGTCTCCTCCGCGGAGGCCGGCCGCGAGAACATAACGTCGTCGATCAGGCCGAACGCCTTGGCCTCCTCCGGCGACATAAAGTTGTCACGCTCCACCGCAGTGGCGATGGTGTCATAGCTCTGGCCGGTGTGGCGGACATAGATCTCGTTGAGGCGCTTGCGGGTGCCGATCATCTCGCGCGCCTGGATTTCGATGTCGGTGACCTGGCCCTGCGCGCCGCCCGACGGCTGGTGAATCATGACGCGCGAATTCGGCAGGCAGAAGCGCTTGCCCTTGGCGCCGGCGGTGAGCAGCAGCGATCCCATCGACGCCGCTTGGCCGATGCACATGGTGGCGACGTCGGGCCGGATATATTGCATCGTGTCGTAGATCGCGAGGCCGGAACTGACCACGCCGCCCGGCGAGTTGACGTAGAAGTTGATGTCCTTGGCCGGATTGTCGGCCTCGAGAAACAAAAGCTGGGCGCAGACCAGGCTGGCGACATTGTCGTCCACCGGCCCGACCAGGAAGATGATGCGCTCCTTCAGGAGCCGCGAGTAGATGTCGAAGGCCCGCTCGCCGCGGTTGGTCTGCTCGACCACCATCGGCACCAGCGTATTCATATAGATCTTATTCGGCTCCATGTTCGTGTCCTTTTGCGTCCTCTTCCTCGGCCGCGACCAGATCGGCCGCCGGCACCGCGCGCTCGCTCACCTTCGCCGTTCCCAGGATATGGTCGACGACCTTGTTCTCCAGGATCGGCGCGCGCAGCCCCTCGATGGCCCCCGGCTCGTTACGGTAATACTCGACCACCTTGCGCTCCTGACCCGGAAATCGCCGGGCCTCTGCCACCAGGGCCTGATTGATCTCGTCCTGGGTGACGGAGATATTGTGTCTCTTGGCCACTTCGGAAAGGAGTAGGCCGAGCCGGACCCGCCGTTCCGCCATTTTGCGGAACTCGGCGCGGACCTCGTCCTCGCTCTTGCCGTCGTTATAGTCGGTGACGCCGCTTTCCTTGGCGCGGTCGCGCTGGAACTCGTATTGCTTCCAGATCGTGTCGAACTCGCCATCGACCATGCCGGGAGGCACCGGAAAATCGTGGTGGCCGGCGAGCTGGTCGAGGAGTTGCCGCTTCAGCCGTTGGCGGGCGAGACCGGCATATTCGCGCTCGCTCTGCTCGCGCACCATCTGGCGCAGCTCGGCGAGGTTCTCCATGCCCATCGCGGTCGCGAGCGTGTCGTCAACCGGCTGATCCTGGAACGCGCGAACCTCCCTCACGGTGACGGCGAACGTCGCCGGCTTGCCGGCGAGATCGGCGGCGCCGTAATCGGCTGGGAACGTCACCGCGACGGAGCGCTCCTCGCCCGCCTTGGCGCCGACCAGCTGATCCTCGAAGCCGGGGATGAAGCCGCCCGAGCCGAGCTCGAGCCGGTAGCCGGTGGCGGCGCCGCCGGGAAATTCCTTGCCGTCAACTTCGCCCTTGAAGTCGATGACGACGAGGTCGCTCTTCTCCGCCGCGCGCTCGACCGGTTCGTCCTTGCGCTGACGCTGCGCCAGGCGCTTCAGCGCTTCGTCAACTTCCAAATCCGGAATTTCGGGCTTCCAGCGTTCGAGCGCGATGGTGGTGAAATCCATCGGCTCGATCTCGGGCAGCGCTTCGACCGCGAGCGTGTACTCCAGGTCCTTGCCGTCATCGAAGGCCGTGATCTCGACCTTGGGCTGGAGTGCCGGGCGCAGGTTGCGGTCTTTCAGCGTCTCGTCCGCGGCCTGGTTGACGACGTCCTGCACGACCTCGCCGCGGACATGCGGAAGGAATCGCGTCTTTAGTACCGACATCGGCGCCTTGCCGGGACGGAACCCGGGCAGCCGGGTCTGGCGCCCGATCTCGGTCAGGCGCTTGTCGATGCGCTCCGCGATATCGCCGGCGGGGATGACGATCTTGAATTCGTGCTTCAGACCGTCGCTGTTGGTTTCGGTGACTTGCATTTCTTGGCTGAACCTATGCGCTGGAAACCCTGGTGCGGGCGGAGGGATTTGAACCCCCATGCCTTGCGGCGCTAGGACCTAAATCCACGTCCTTTAGGTGATTCTTTACCAGAAAGCGACTATTATCAATATCTTATGAAACATCGCCACCTCTATAAGTCTGGACACACACCGGACACAAACGGACACAAAGCACCCCCATGACCACGCACGCGATGTTCGATGGACGCCTACAGCTCTACAAACGAGCCGCCGGACGCCATTGGCAGTGCGCGGCGCGCGTAGGCGGCCGCCGCTTTCGCGAGACCACGGGCGAGGAAAGCCTCGACCGTGCGAAGGATGTGGCCGAGGAATGGTACTTAGACCTACGCGGTAAATTGCGCAACGGGATGATCATTCCCGATGAGCGCACGTTCGGCCAGGCGGCCGAAGGCTATCTCCGCGAGGTCAAGGTACTCGCCGCGACAACTCGTAGTCCCGAATACGTCCAAAACCTCGAATTGCGGATGAACCGCCACGTCCTCCCCTACTTTGGCGACAAGCCCCTTTCGGCGGTGAACCGCGGCCTCGTTCAGGCCTACCGCGTGAAACGAGCCGAAGAGACCATCGAGCGCACCAAGACCGACGACAAACCGGGGCATCCCCCCGCCCGCAATACGATGCTGAATGAGATCGTCCATATTCGCCAGGTCTTGAAATATGCCGAAGGTCACGGGTGGATAAAGTTCGTCCCCGACCTTTCAACCCCCTACATGACCCAGGGCAAACGCGGCCGGCGCGCGTGGTTCTCCCCTGAAGAATACGAGCAGCTTTGTAAGGCGACGCGCAGACGCATCACCGGAGGCAAACGGCCGGGCTGGAAAACCCACTACGAAGACATGCACGACTTCGTGCTCTTCATGGCCAACACCGGGCTTCGTCCCGACGAAGCCTGGAATCTCGAAATCCGCGACGTCAAGATCGAGGACGATTACGCCACGCGTACGACCATCCTCGTCATCGACGTGCGCGGCAAGGTCGGCACCGGCTATTGCAAGAGCATGCCGAACGCCGTGTACCCCTTTCAAAACCTGCGCAAGCGCCGCGAGCAGGAACTCAAGGAACTCGGCAAGACCGAAGAGGAGATTCCGAAGCTCTTGCCCAAGATGAAGGTATTTCGCGGCTTCAACCGCGCCATGTTCAACAATGTTCTTGCCGAAGAAGGACTGAAATTCGATCGCGACGGCAAGCGCCGCACGGCTTACAGCCTGCGGCACACTTATATATCCATGCGACTCATGGAGGGGGCCGACGTTTACCAAGTCGCCAATAACTGCCGCACCAGCGTGCAGATGATCGAGGAGCACTACGCCTCGCACATCAAAAATCGGCTGGACGCAGCCGCAATCAACGTGCAGCGCCCGCGGGCGGTACGAAAAGCAGAAAAAGAACGGGAAGCCAGAAACCGCGATCCCGAGGCGTGAGCCGAGGTGACGCCTCCCCTTTCCGCCAACAAAAAACGATCTTCTTGGCGGAAACTCCGTCTCTCGCTATAGACCTCATCTCATGCGGCCGTGGCGGAACTGGTAGACGCGACGGACTTAGGATCCGTTAGGGCAACCTGTGGGGGTTCAACTCCCTCCGGCCGCACCAAGTTTTCTAAGTCGCGCAACGCCGGAACCGGCTGCGCAATTTTTCGCGAAGGGTCGAACCGAAGGGTGAGCCCGTCGGCCATAGCGGCACGAACGTGACGCGGCCGTCGCGCCTTCGGTGCGCAAAAAGGCGAACGCCCGCACACCGCATAGTCAGATGAGATCGATAGCAACGGAAAATCTTAGCAGCGAATCCTAAGAAATGCTTACGCCCGGATGCACTAAAGTTCGTTTTAAAGAGAGCTATGACGCAATCACAGACAACACAAAGATACTAGCCTTCATCGATCAATGCGATGATCCCGGAAAACTCAAGTCCCTCATTAACAACGCGCGCAAGGACGCGCCGTCAGTCGCGACATTGCGTTCCGAAAGCTCGTATCGCTCGTTCCATCGGAAGAACCGGGCACTGTGGCCTATGATCTTTAGCGGACAATTCACGCGTTCGAATTTATGCTCACCGAAGAAAGAGGACGGACTACCCTGCTAGCCCGCACGCGCCAAAAACTAAAGCGCGTCGGCGTTATGCAGACACTCGCGGATTGGGCATTGAACGGCACTGAGACGAATGGTTTTAAAATGCTGATCGCACGCGGCATGCCGGAGCTTACGGGCGAAGCAATTGTGCTCAGGCATCAGGAGCAATTCGCGCCCGATGTTGTCGCGGCGGCGGGTCGCAGATTGATGACCGCCGGCGTAGATATCACGAGGCTGCCGGCGCGCGTGTAATAGCACCCGTCTTACCGGGGCGTATTTTCGGATCGTGCCAGCGCTCTGCGAATATTCCGCAGATTGCCGAGCGCAAGCTCGCGGTCGGGATGATCGAGCGGCAAGGGCACAAGGTCGGCGACGACGCGGCGATGGAGCGCGACCAGCTCGTTGCGCGTGAGGCGAAATAACTCATTCAGTGTCCAAACTTTCATTTTCTTCTCCTTCGGTTTCGGCCGCGACCGTCGCGGCCTTCTTGCGAAGGCCCCGAGCGCCGAAGGAGGCGGGCCGCATCGTTTGCGACCAGAACGAAGAGGAGGAGTGCAAAGCACTTGCGGCTTATCGGCCGATGTCAGGTGCTAAGGGACGGAAGAAGGCAGCGATAGAAATCGCGAGAATAAACCGGAAAGGAGAAAAAATGAAAGTTTGGACACTGAATGAGTTATTTCGCCTCACGCGCAACGAGCTGGTCGCGCTCCGAAAGTAGCGTCGTCGCCGACCTTGTGCCCTTGCACTCGATTGTCCCGACCGCGATTTTTGCGCTCGGCAATCTGCCGGATATTCGCCAGAGCGCTGAGCGAGATCCGAAAATACGCCCCGTCAGTTCGGTGCTATTACACGCGCGCCGGCCGCCCAGTCAAGTCTCGGCCGCATGTCCTTTTCTGCGACCCGCCGCCGCGACAACATAGGGCGCGAATTGCTCCTGATGCCTGAGCACAATTGCTTCGCCCGTAAGCTCCGGCACCTCCGTGCGATGAGCCGTTTGGAACCGATTTTCCGTCTCAGTGCCGTTCAATGCCCAAATCAGCGAGTGTCTGCATAACGCCGACGCGCTTTAGTTTTCGGCGCGTGCACGCTCTGTGGGTCATGTCCGTCCTCCTTTTTCCTAGAGAGTAGACTAGAACGCCGTAAATCGTCCGCCAAAGATCATAGGCCACAGTCCACGGTTCCTTCCGATGGAACGAGCGATACGAGCTTTCGGAACGCAACGTCCACGACTGACGGCGCATCCTTGCGCGCGTTGTTAATGAGGGATTTGAGTTTTGCGGGGATCATCGCATTGAATAAATAAAAGCTTGTGTCTTTGTGTTGTATTTGAGTGTGCTCATAGCTCCTCTTTCTAAAACGAACTTTCATGCATCCGGGCGTCAGGTATTTGCTTAGGATTCGCTAGCTAAGATTCTCCGTTGCTATCGATCTCATCTGACGATGCGGTGTGCGGGCATTCGCCTTTTTGCGCACCGAACACAGCGACGGCCGCGGCCAGTTTGGAGCCGTTTGGCCGACGGGCTCACCCTTCGGTTCGACCCTTCGCGAGAGAAATGCGCAGCCGGTTCCCGGCGTTGCGCGACTAGAAAACCTGGTGCGGCCGGAGGGGGTCAAACCCCCCCAGGTTGCCCTAACGGATCCTAAGTCCGTCGCGTCTACCAGTTCCGCCACGGCCGGATGAGATGAGGTCTATAGCGAGACACGGAGTTTCCGCCAGAGAGGTGCAACTCAGTTGGAGGAAAGGGGAGGCGTCACCTCGCTTCACGCCTCAGAGATCGCGGTTTTTGGCTTCCCGTTCTTTTTCAGCTTTTCGCACCGCCCGCGGATGGTGCCGCGTTCAAGGTGGTTGCGTCCAGCCAAAATTGTTAATATGCGAGGCGTAGTGTCCTCGATCATCTGCACGCTGGTGCGGCAGTTATTGGCAACTTGGTAAAGTCGGCCCCTCCATAATTGCATCGATATGTATGTTCTATCTCACGGCTGTGAGCCGTGCGGCGCTTGCCGTCGCGATGGAATTTCAGTCCTTCTTGGCAAGCACATTGTTGAACATGGCGCGGTTGAAGCCGCGAAATACCTTCACCTTTGGCAAGAGCTTCGGAATCTTTCTCGGTCTTGCCGAGTTCCTTGAGTTCCTGCTCGCGGCGCTTGCGCAGGTTTTGAAAGGGGTACTCGGCATTCGGCATGCTCTTGCAATAGCCGGTGCCGACCTTGCCGCGCACGTCGATGACGAGGATGGTCGTACGCGTGGCGTAATCGTCCTCGATCTTCACGTCACAGATTTGGAGATTCCAGTTCGTCGGGACGAACCCGGTGTTGGCCATGAAGAGCACGAAATCGTGCATGTCTTCGTAATGGGTTTTCCAGCCCGGCGGTTTTCCTCGGTGATAGGTTTGCGCGTCGCCTTGCGGAGTTGCTCGTATTCTTCAGGGGAGAGCCACGCGCACAGGCCGCGCTTGCCCTGGGTCAGTTGGGGGTGGGAAAGGTCGGGGACGAACTTTATCCACCCGTGACCTTCGGCATATTTCAAGACCTGCGAATATGGACGATCTGATTCAGCATCGTATTGCGGGCGGGGGGGATGCCGGTTTGTGGTCGGTCTTGGTGCGCTCGATGGTCTCTTCGGCTCGTTTCACGCGGTAGGCCTGAACGAGGCCGCGGTTCACCGCCGAAAGGGGCTTGTCGCCAAAGTAGGGGAGGACGTGGCGGTTCATCCGCAAATTGGAGGTTTTGGACGTATTCGGGACTGCAAGTCGTCGCGGCGAGGACCTTGACCTCGCGGAGATAGCCTTGGGCCGCCTGGCCGAACGTGCGCTATCGGGAAGGATCATCCCGTTGCGCAATTTCCCGCGTAGGTCTAAGTACCATGCCTCGGCCACGTCCTTCGCACGGTCGAGGCTTTCCTCGCCCGTGGTCTCGCGAAAGCGGCGGCCGCCTACGCGCGCCGCGCACTCAATCGCGTCCGGCGGCTCGTTTGTAGAGCTGTAGGCGTCCATCGAACATCGCGTACGTGGTCATGGGGGTGCTTTGTGTCCGTTTGTGTCCGGTGTGTGTCCAGGCTTATAGAGGTGGCGATGTTTCATAAGATATTGATGATCGTCGCTTTCTGGTGAAGAATCACCTAAGGGTACTGGA
>CAVSQC010000003.1:0-194967 GCA_963729845.1 uncultured Alphaproteobacteria bacterium | reverse complement strand
GGCGGCGGTAGCGCTGGTTCAAGCGAAACGGATGGCGAATCCAATTATTTCAATGTGCTCGAAGTTACGCCGTCAAAACTGGAAGTAAGAATGTATCGGTCGCAGCATCGGGGTGCGTTCCTGCCCATGCAAAGGTGGCAAGGAGACTTAAGCTTGTCTATTGATGCTGGCCTGAAATTGGCGGCGTGGAAAAAAGCTAACTGAAATGTCTCGCCCGAAAATCTCCCTTGTCATTATGACCTGACAACACTATCGATGACTGGCTTACCGCTTTTGTCCCAGCCTTTTACGCGATGGTCCGGGAAGCAGCTCCTCTCTTGGAGATCGATGAGCAAACGCTCCTCGACGAGCTCCAATTGGTTCATCAAAGGCACGCCGATTCGGAACACCCTTTCGCTCTTTTAGAAACGAATGCTGTCCGATCGAAGTTTGCAGGAATGGACCAAAAGAAAATTACAGAGATAATGGACCCTGCATTCCACGCGTTTAATCGAGTGCGAAAAAATAATCTCGTCCTGTATGACACTGTAAGGGCTTCGTTGCAGTTACTTTACAGCCTCGAGATACCCCTAATTGCCTATACAGATGCAAGGGTCATCAATTGCCTGTTTCGCCTGAATAGACTTGAAATTAGGCAATATTTCCGGGCTCTGTATTCGCCGTCTCATAGAGAAAAATATCTTGAGGTTTCTGCGGCAAATGAAGATTTCGTGCACCTACTCCCCGCCGATGACAGGAAACCAAATCCAAAAACCCTCCTCGACATTTGCGATGCTTATGAAACGGTCCCATCACAGGCTCTCTACGTGGGCGATAGCCTTTCGAGGGACATCTTCATGGCACGTAACGCGGGGTTGCGGTCCGCTTGGGCAAAATACGGTACCCTGTATGACAAGACTCTTTGGCCGCAGCTTGTCCGAGTTACTCATTGGACCGGCGAAGATATCGCGCGCGAAAAAGAGTTACGGGAAAGAGCTGCTGGAACTGAACCGGACTGCACGCTTGGTAAGTTCGAAGATATTTTTTCCTGCTTCGAATTTTCTCGGGTGCCGGACCGCAACGGCCGCGAATTTCGGGGCCCTTTAGATTTGAACTGATGTGTCCCCGCTTTCGTGGGGATGACGCGCACTAAGGAGCGCGTCAGCTCTCCACGAACTCCGGCTCGGGCGGGTCCGGGGATTCGGGTTCGGCGTCCGGGTCGCCCGACGAGTCCTTCGACGAGCGCGGCGGGGCCTCGGTGAAGGTGAAGGCGAGCTTCTCGTCCTTCACCGCGAGATGGACCACGCCGCCGCGGACCAGCGAGCCGAACAATAGCTCCTCGGCGAGCGGTTTCTTGACATGCTCCTGGATGACGCGGCTCAACGGCCGCGCGCCGAACAGCTTGTCGTAGCCCCGCTTCGCCAGCCATTGCGCGCGCCTCGGGCTCGAGCTCGATGGTCACGTTGCGGTCGGCGAGCTGTTCTTCCAATTGCAGGATGAACTTGTCGACCACCTTGCCGATCGTCTCCGGCGCCAGCGCCTGGAACGAGATGGTCGCGTCCAGCCGGTTGCGGAACTCCGGCGTGAACATGCGGTTGATCGCTTCCTCGTCCTCGCCGACCCGCACTTCCGAGCCGAAGCCCATCGCCGGCTTCGCCAGGTCGCTGGCGCCGGCGTTGGTGGTCATGATCAGGATGACGTTGCGGAAGTCGACCGTCTTGCCGTTATGGTCGGTGAGCTTCCCGTAATCCATCACCTGCAACAGGATGTTGAACAAATCGGGATGCGCCTTCTCGATCTCGTCGAGCAGCAGGACCTGATGCGGATGCTGGTCGATCGCGTCGGTCAGCAACCCGCCCTGGTCGAACCCGACATAGCCCGGCGGCGCGCCGAGCAGCCGCGAGACCGTGTGCCGCTCCATATATTCCGACATGTCGAAGCGCGTCAGCTCGATCCCCATGGTGCGCGCCAACTGCCGCGCCACCTCGGTCTTGCCGACGCCGGTCGGGCCGGAGAACAGGTAGGAGCCGATCGGCTTTTCCGGCTCGCGCAACCCGGCGCGGGCCAGCTTGATCGCCGCGACCAGCGCCTCGATCGCCTTGTCCTGGCCGAACACCATGGTCTTGAGGTCGCGGTCGAGATTCGCCAGCGTCTCCTTGTCGTCGCGCGACACGGTCTTTGGCGGAATGCGCGCGATCATCGACACCACCGCCTCGACTTCCTTGCGCGGTGATGACCTTGCGCCGTTTCGATTCGACCAGAAGCATCTGCGCCGCGCCGACCTCGTCGATCACGTCGATCGCCTTGTCCGGCAGCTTGCGGTCGTTGATGTAGCGCGAGCTCAGCTCCACCGCGGCGCGGATCGCGTCGGCGGTATAGCGCACCTTGTGGTGCCGCTCGTAATACGGTTTGAGGCCGCGCAGGATCTTGACCGAATCCTCGACCGACGGCTCGTTGACGTCGATCTTCTGGAAGCGGCGGACCAGCGCGCGGTCCTTCTCGAAGTAATTGCGATATTCCTTGTACGTGGTCGAGCCGATGCAGCGGATGTTGCCGCTTTGCAGCGCCGGCTTCAGCAGGTTCGACGCGTCCATCGCGCCGCCCGAGGTGGCGCCGGCGCCGATCACGGTGTGGATCTCGTCGATGAACAGGACCGCGCCGGGCAGCGCCTCGAGCTCGGAAAGCACGGCCTTGAGCCGCTCCTCGAAATCGCCGCGATAGCGCGTGCCGGCCAAGAGCGCGCCCATGTCGAGCGCGAAGATGGTGGCGTTCTGCAACACTTCCGGCACTTCGTGCTGGACGATGCGGCGGGCCAGGCCCTCCGCGATCGCGGTCTTGCCGACGCCGGGATCGCCGACGTAAAGCGGATTGTTCTTCTGCCGCCGGCACAGGATCTGGATGGTGCGGTCGACCTCCATCTCGCGGCCGATCAGCGGATCGATCTTGCCGTTCTTGGCCTTCTTGTTGAGGTTGACGCAGTAGGCGTCGAGCGCGTCGTGGCCGCGCTTCTGGCCGGGCTTCTCGCGGCCGTTGCTCTCTTCCTCATCATTGCCTTGCGGGCGGCGCGCCTCGCCGCGGCCCGGCGCCTTGGCGATGCCGTGGCTGATATAGTTCACCGCGTCGAAGCGGGTCATGTCCTGCTCTTGCAGGAAATAGATGGCGTGGGTTTCGCGCTCGGCGAACATCGCCACCAGCACGTTGGCGCCGGTCACTTCCTCGCGGCCGGAGGACTGGACATGGATGGCGGCGCGTTGCAGCACGCGCTGAAACGACGCGGTCGGCTTCGCGTCCTCGGCATGGTTCGAGACCAGGTTGCCGAGCTCGGTGTCGACGTAGGAAATGAGATCGCGGCGCAGCTTCTCGAGATCGACCGTGCACGCTCGCAACACCGCGACCGCGTCCTGGTCCTCGGTCAGGGCCAGAAGCAGATGCTCCAGCGTGGCGTATTCGTGGCGGCGCTCGTTGGCGTACGCCAGCGCCCGATGCAGGGTCTTTTCCAGATTGCGCGACAACATGGGCGCCTAATCCTTCTCCAACGTGACGATCACTCTAACAGGCCAAAGCTTAACAAGTTGGTATTTTATCAATCTTTTTCCAGGGTGCATTGCAGCGGATGCTGATGCTGGCGCGCGAAATCCATGACCTGCGTCACCTTGTGCTCCGCCACCTCGTAAGTATAGACGCCGCACACGCCGACGCCGCGGCGATGGACATGCAGCATGATGCGCGTCGCCTCCTCGCGGTTCTTGGCGAAGAACCGCTCCAGGATATGCACGACGAACTCCATCGGCGTGTAGTCGTCGTTGAGCATCAGGACCTTGTACATCGACGGCTTCTTGGTCTTGGGCTTGGCCCTGACCACGACGCCGGTGGTCGGCCCGTCGCCGTTGCCGGTGTTGCCGTTGCCGTTGCGCCGCTCGATGTCGCTCATGGCGCCGCCCGCATCCGCGAGCGCGCGCGCCGTCCGTCCCGCATGACTCTAATTTCGGATTGGCGCGCGCAAATGTCCAAGAATATTTGGTACGGCGACACGGACTGCGACATGTTGGAACGCGCGGCGCCGGCGCGATGCGCGAGGCCGGCCGCATCGGGAATAATAATCAGGCACATCAATCATCCGTCTATTCACATACCATCGTTTTGCCCGGGCCGGTTAAAAATCCCCTAGACAATTAAACGACACATTCATAGGCTGTTAGAAGCTGTTAGCTACTAAAGCTCAGATTACGGTGAAGGTGGAACGGCAAAATCATGGCAAATTCCATAAGAACGCGTACCGTGCGCCGGGGTTTCTCCATAAGGGGGTTTCTTCCCCTCTTTTTTAGCATTGTGGCGCTCGCCGGAACGCCGGCGCTGGCCGCCAAACCAACCACCTGGATCGTAATCGACGCCAGCGACGGCCAAATTCTGAGCGCGAACAACCCCGATGCTTTGAACTATCCCGCGTCGCTGACGAAGATGATGACGCTTTTCTTGACCTTTAGCGCGTTGGAGCATCACCGTATCGCGCTCGACCAGCGTTTTGAGGTCTCCCGGCACGCCGCTGCGCAACGGCCTTCCAAGCTCGGGCTGGTGCCGGGCAGCACCGTCGCGGTGCGCGACCTGATCCTCTCGGTGGTCACTCATTCCGCCAACGATGCCGCCGTCGTTCTGGCCGAAGGACTTGCCGGAAGCGAAGCGGCGTTCGCAGGGCGCATGAACGCGCAAGCCCGCGCGCTGGGCATGACTCGGACCAATTTCCGCAACGCGTCAGGCCTGCCGGACCGGTTTCAGTACACTACGGCCCGCGACCTCTCCAAACTGGCGCTCGCGCTCTATCGCACGTTTCCCAACGAATACCGCTATTTCGCGACTGAGAGTTTCACCTACAACGGTGAGATCTACGCCAACCACAACCACTTGATGGAAGCCTTCCAAGGCATGGACGGCATCAAAACCGGCTTCATCAATGCCTCGGGCTTCAATCTGGCGGCATCCGCGGTACGCAACAATCGCCGGCTGATCGGCGTGATCATGGGCGGCCGAACCGCGGAATCACGCGACATGGAAATGGCGGAATTGCTAGACGACGCCTTTGCCCATCGCGGCACAGCGGCGCCGAGCCAGAATGTCGCGGTCGCATCGACCGACGCGCCGTTGCATTTCCGGAACGGAGACGACTTGTCGGCGATTTCCTCGGTGGCGGCCGCAGAGCCCGAGGCGGCACCGGAACCCGAGCATCGATCAGCGGATCTATCGCGTGGTCAGCAGCCGTCATCAGCATGCGCGGCATCCGATCCGGATGGCGATGCACCATGGCAAGTTGCGACATGGCGTGGTTCTAGCCAGCGTTGAAGTACGGCATTCAACATTCAATCGCCATCACGCCGGCCGTCACTACGCCAGGCGCAAACATCATCAGCACTTGGTCGCGACTCGCCACCATCCGGGGAAGCAACGTTTCGCATCGCTGCGTCATCATGATCGCCGCGTGTCCACCGCGGGTGCCTCCCGGTCCGCCCATCATCAGCGGGGCGTTGCCTGCGGCGGCTGGAATGGCAACAACCAACGCTGCCCCGTCGAAATGCGTGGGCCCCGGCGGCGGGACACGGTGCGTGCCGCATCCATCGCAACCGGCCTTCGCGATCCCCTGGCCTGAGCCGTCACCGATGCGGCAGCGGCATCGCGATACCGCTGCTGCCGAGTTGTTGCGCCAATTGGCCAATCAGGCGATCGAGCCTCGCCGCGTCGCCCGCTTCGGCGCGCGCCACGAGGACGGCCTGGGTATTCGACGCGCGTAGCAGCCACCAACCATCTGCCGTATTGACCCGCACGCCGTCGATGTCCGAAACCTTGGCTCCAGCCTGTTTCAGGCGCGTCTTGACTTCGTCGATCACCGCAAATTTCCGCGTATCGGCGCAGGGAATGCGAATTTCGGGCGTGTTGACGACCGCCGGCAGCCTTCGCCGCATCGCCGCCAGGCTCTCGTCGGTTGCAGAAAGTTGAGATATCAGCGCGAATCGCGGCGTAGAGCGCGTCGTCATAGCCGTAATAGCGGTCGGCGTAGAAGATATGGCCGCTCATCTCACCCGCCAGCGGCGCGCCGGTCTCCGCCATCTTGCTTTTGATCAGCGAATGGCCGGTGCGCCACATCAACGGCTTACCGCCCATCCGGGTAATTTCGTCGAACAGGACTTGGCTGGCCTTCACGTCGGCGATGATCTGTGCGCCCGGCTGGGCGGCGAGGACCTCCTTCGCCAGCACGACCAAGAGCTGGTCGCCCCACAGGATATTGCCGTCACCGTCGACCACGCCGATACGATCGCCATCGCCGTCGAACGCAATTCCTAAATCACATTTATTCCGTCTTATAATATCCTGTATCTGAAGTAAATTCTCTGGCTCTGTAGGGTCGGGATGATGTGCCGGGAAGCGGCCGTCGATGGTCTCGTTCAGCAGGATATGCTCGCCCGGAAGCCTCGCCGTTATCGCTTGCAGCACCTCGCCGGTGGCGCCGTTACCGGCATCCCACGCGATCCGGAGCTTGCGCGTCCCGCTGAAGTCTTTCAGCAGCCGCGCGACATAGGCGTCTTTCACAAGCCGTGTTTCGGCCCTGCCCTGGCCCGAGACGAAGTCGCCGGACGCCGCGACCGCACCCAGCCGCTTGATGTCGTCGCCATACATCGACTTCTTGCCGAGCATCAGTTTGAAGCCGTTATGGTTCGCCGGGTTGTGCGAACCCGTCACCATCAGCGCGCCGTCGACGCCGAGCGTATGACCGGCGAAATAGAGCATGGGCGTTGGGCCCAGCCCAACGCGGGCGACATCGATGCCGCTCGCAGTCAGGCCGTCGACCAGGGCCGTTTCGAGCGCCGGCGAGCTAAGCCGCCCGTCGCGGCCGACCGCGACCGAGCGTCCGCCGTTCTCGACAAGGATTTTGGCATAAGCGCGGCCGAGCGCACGGGCATCGGCCTCGTGTAGCGTCTCACCGACGATGCCGCGAATATCGTATTCCCGCAGGATTGTCGCGTCGAAGCGATGGCCTGTCATAAGCCGACCTTCGTCCGGCCAGTCAGCAATAGCCGTTCAGAATCTGCCTCATCGGAGCAGCGGTGTCCTTGCGGGTCAGCGCGACCGCGATGTTGGCTTCGAGCCAGCCGACCTTTTCGCCGCAATCGTAGCGCCGGCCGTCGAACCGGAGGCCGTGGAACGGACTGCCGCTGGCGATGAGCGGCTTGAAGGAGTCGGTGAGCTGGATCTCGTTGCCGGCCCCGAGCGCCTGGTTTTCCAAATAGCCGAACACGTCGGGATGCAGGATATAGCGCCCGACGACGCACAAATTCGACGGCGCGTTCGCGGGCTTGGGCTTCTCGACGACGCCACGCACCGATACCAGCTTGCCCTTTTCCGCGGCGATATCGAGTACGCCGTACCGACTGGTCTGGTCGTGGGGCACTTCCATCGCAGCGACGATGCTGCCGCCGACCACGGCGTGCGCGTCAACCATCTGCTTGAGGCAGGGTGTATCGGCCAGAATGAAGTCATCCGCGAGCAAGACGGCAAACGGCTCGTCGCCGACCAGGTTGCGGGCGCACCACACCGCATGACCGAGTCCCTTGGCCTTCGGTTGGCGGGTGTAGGCGATCTGGCCAGGCTTCGGCACCCATCCATTCAACAGGGTGATCTGGCTGTTCTTGCCGCTAGCCTTGAGCTTGTTCTCGACCTCGTTGGCAAGGTCGAAATGATCCTCGATCGCGGTCTTTGCCTTCCCGGTCACGAAAATGAATTGGTCGATCCCGGCGGCAATCGCTTCCTCGACCGCGTATTGGATCAAGGGCTTGTCGACCACGGGTAGCATTTCCTTCGGGATCGCCTTGGTGGCGGGAAGGAACCGCGTGCCCATGCCCGCGACGGGAAAAACCGCTTTTCGAACGCGTATCTTCATCGGATTTCCAGTGGAGTGGGACTTGTCCGGCCCGGCGTAACCATTGCCGACTATAACGGAGGAACCGCCCGCATGCTTCCCGTAATGCGCTGGGTTGCCTTCCGGCGCGTCGGATGGTGTCGCCATGAAATGAAATCCCCTTGGGTCAGGTCGTGGCCGAATTCTTAACAACCAGGTCTTACCAAATAATTGCCGCCCGCAATGGGCACGCGAACAGCGTAGCGCCACCGTGGGCGCGGCCTATAATGCTTAAACGTTTGTCGCGGACTTTCGATACCAAGGAGAACGATGAGCGCGCTCGATACCGTGCCGGTCGGTCCGATTTTACCCGCGCCGCGGCCGCCGCAACGTCAACTCGGCCTGTTCGAGTTGGTGCGGACAGTGCGCGACAATTCGATCGCGACCTTCACGGATGACGCTTACGAGCTTGATTTCCTCGACCGCTCGTTTTTGTGGGCCCATGCCTACATCGTGAACGACCCGGATGCGATCAAGCATGTCCTGGTTGACAACGCCGCTAACTACACCAAGACACGTCTCGCCCGCCACCTGCTCGAGCCGGGCCTCGGCCAAGGGCTTCTGACCAGCGAAGGCGAAACCTGGCGGCGGCACCGCCGCGTCATGGCGCCGTCTTTCGATCCCCGTTCCGTCGCCTCCTACGGGCCGCTGATGACCGAACACACCCAGGCGATGTTGGCGAGTTGGGACCGGCGGGCGGACGGCGCCGAGTTGATGGTCGACCAGGCGATGATGCGGCTCACCCTCGACATCATCGCGCAAACGATGTTTTCGTCCGACGCCGCCGACGTCGCCGACTTGGTCGTGACCGGCGCCGAGCGCTATCAGGTCGAAGTGCGGCCAACTCTGTTCGATCTGATTCCCTTGCCGGCATGGATGCCGGCGCTGCGCTCCATGAAATTCGCCGAGCGGATTTTCAACGACTTCGACCGCAAGATCGAACGGATGATCGCGGAGCGGCAGGCCGCGCCGGGCGAGCGCCAGGATTTGTTGGCGCGCCTGCTGGCCGCCCACGACGTGGAAACGGATAGCGCCCTTTCCGCCAAGGAAATCCGCGACGAAATCATCACCATTTTCATGGCCGGCCACGAGACCACGTCGCTGGCGCTGACCTGGACGCTCTATCTCCTGTCGCAACATCCGGCGGTCGAGGCAAAGCTGTACGCCGAACTGAGCGAGGTGTTGGGCGGTCGGACGCCGCGCGCCGAGGATGTGCCGCGCTTGCGCTACGCCCGGATGGTGATCGACGAGACGCTGCGGCTGTACCCGCCCGCGCATACCTTGTCGCGCGAGGCGATCGCAGAGGACCGGCTTGCCGGCCGCCGCATTCCGGCGGGCGCTGTGATTTATATCGTGCCATGGCTGTTGCATCGTCATCGGCGCTTGTGGGAGCGGCCCGAGCAGTTCGATCCCGACCGTTTTCTGCCTGAGCGCGCGGCCAGCCGCCCGCGCATGGCCTATCTGCCGTTCGGCGCCGGGCCGCGCATCTGCATCGGCGCCGCTTTCGCCGTCACCGAGGCGATTTTGATCCTCGCCACCATCGCGCAGCGCTATCGCCTTCATCTCAAGACGGGCCATCCGGTCGAGCCGCGCGGACTGATCACGCTGCGCCCGCGCAACGGCGTGGCGATGACGCTGGAGCGGCGCGTTTAGTACAGGTGCTGGCCGCCGGTGACGAAGATTTCAGTGCCGGTGACATAGCCGGCATCGGCGGCGCAGAGATAGAAGATGGTGGCCGCGACATCCTCCGGCGTGCCGAGACGATGCAGCGGAATCCGCGGCAGCAGCACTTCGGTTTCCGGCGACAACATGGCGGTTGCGATCTCGCCCGGCGCCACCGCGTTGACGCGCACGCCGAGTTCGGCGAACTCCGCCGCCAACTCGCGCGTCAGGGCCGACAGCGCCGCCTTCGAGGTGGAATAGGCCGAGCCGGCAAACGGATGCACCGCGTGGCCAGCAATCGAGGTGATGTTGACGATCGATCCCTTCGCCTTCGCCAGCGGTCCGGCGAGGCCGCGCGCCAAGGCCAGCGGCGCGAAGAAATTGAGCTCGAACACGCGCCGCCATTCGGCGAGATCGCCGTTGAGGCTGCCGAGCCGCTCCTGGAACGGTGTCTTCGGCGACATGCCGGCGTTGTTGACGAGCGCATCGAGGCCGCCCTCGCCCAGCGACGCCAGCGTGTCGCTTATCACCAGCTCGACATCGTTCGGTTCGGCGAGATCGGCGGTGATGTGGTGCGACCAGTTCGGGTCGCGCTTGCATTCCTCCGGTACCGCCTCGCGCGACACGGTGACGATGTTCCAGCCGGCGTCGCTGAACCGGCGCACCGTGGCGTGGCCAATGCCGCGGCTGGCGCCGGTGAGCAGGAGGTTCTTGCGCGCGGAAGACATAGCTTGAAGTGTAGAACAGTGTTCGAGCACATCGATCATTTTTCTTCGTCATTCCCGCGAAAGCGGGAATCCAGGATCGGCGACGCGCGTTACCGCTGGGGCCCTGCTTTCGCAGCAACGGGAAAGTTAAGGATACAAGCGAAACAGCTTCCACGCGTCGCCGTCGCGGCTATAGACCAACCGGTCGTGGAGACGGAACGGCCGCTCCTCCCAGAATTCGATCCGCGCCGGCACCAGGCGGAAACCCGACCAGCGCGGCGGGCGTGGCACCGGCTTGTCCTTGAAGCGCGCTTCCATCTCGGCGACGCGGCGCTCGAACGTGGCACGGCTGTCGAGCGGTCGCGATTGGTCCGACGCCCAGGCACCGATCTGGCTCATGCGCGCGCGCCGCTCGAAATAGTCGTCGCCTTCGGCGTCGGTGACGGGCGACGCCATCCCCTCGATGCGGATCTGGCGTTGCAGCGATTTCCAGTGGAAGCACAGCGCCGCGCGCGGATTGGCGAACAGCTCCTCGCCTTTGCGGCTGTCGAAATTGGTGAAAAAAACGAAACCGCATTCGTCGTGACCGCGCAACAACACGATGCGCGACGACGGCGCGCCGTCGCGCGTCGCGGTGGCGAGGTTCATCGCTTCGGCGTCGGCAGGTTCGCCGGCTTTCGCCGCGGCGAACCATTCGGCAAACAGGGCGAACGGCTCGGCAAAAGGAACTTGGCTCACGGGGACGTCCACAATCAATCGTGCCTACCAAGAACCGACTATAAGCCTTGCCGGCTTTTCGTTACAGGCGCGCATCGTGTAGGATGCCGCCCCTTTCGGATCGAAGCGCAGGAGTTGTATTGATGACCGAATCGAAGCCGCTCATGGCGGGCAAACGCGGCCTGATCATGGGCGTCGCGAACGAGCGCTCGATCGCCTGGGGTATCGCGAAAATGGTGGCAGACGCCGGCGCCGAACTCGCCTTTACGTATCAGGGCGAGGCGTTGGGCAAACGCGTCAAACCGCTGGCGCAGCGCGTCAACAGCGACTTCGTCATGGAGTGCGACGTCACCAACGAACCGAGCCTCGACGCCCTGTTCGCGGCGATCCGCGAGCGCTGGGGCCGGCTCGATTTCGCGGTCCACGCCATCGGCGCAACCGATCCCAACGCGCTGCGCGGCAAGTATGTCGATACCGAGCGCGCCAATTTCCTCAAGACGCTCGATATTTCGTGCTTTTCGTTCACCGATTTGTGCCGACGCGTGGCGCCGCTGATGCCGAACGGCGGCAGCCTGGTGACGCTGACCTATTACGGCGCCGAGCGGGTGATGCCGAACTACAATGTCATGGGCGTCGCCAAGGCGGCGCTCGAAGCCAGCGTGCGCTATCTCGCGGTCGATCTCGGCGGCCAGAACATCCGCGTCAACGCCATCTCCGCCGGCCCGATCAAGACGCTGGCCGCGACCGGGATCAGCGATTTCCGCTATATCCTGAAATGGAATCAGTATAACTCGCCACTGAAGCGCAACGTATCGATCGAGGATGTCGGCGGTGCCGGCCTCTATCTCTTGAGCGATCTCGGTGCCGGCGTCACCGGCGAGGTGCATCATGTCGATTGCGGCTATCACGTTGTCGGCATGAAGGCGGTCGATGCGCCGGATATTTCGGTGGTGGTGAACCAGCCTTGAGCGGCAACACGTTCGGCAAGCTGTTCAGTTTCACGAGTTGGGGGGAGAGTCATGGACCGGCCATCGGCTGCGTCGTCGACGGGGCACCGCCGCTGATTCCCTTGAGCGAAGCCGACATCCAGCCCTGGCTCGACCGGCGCAAGCCCGGGCAGTCGCGCTTCACGACGCAGCGGCGCGAAAGCGACGCGGTGAAGATTTTGTCGGGCGTGTTCGAGGGCAAGACCACCGGCACGCCGATCTCGCTGCTGATCGAGAACGAGGACGCGCGCAGCAAGGATTACGACGCGACCAAGGACAAGTTCCGTCCCGGCCACGCCGACTACACCTACTGGAAAAAATATGGCATCCGCGACTATCGCGGCGGCGGCCGCCAGTCGGCGCGCGAGACTGCGGTGCGTGTCGCCGCCGGCGCCATCGCGCGCAAGATTCTTGGGCCGAGCGTCACCGTTCGCGGCGCCCTCGTCCAGATCGGCCCGCACAAGATCGACCGCGCGCGCTGGGACTGGGACGCGATCGATGACAATCCGTTCTGGTCGCCCGACCGCCAGGCCGCCCAGAAATGGGAAGGCTATCTCGACGATGTCCGCAAACGCGGCTCCTCCGCCGGCGCGGTGATCGAGATCGTGGCGAGCGGCGTGCCCGCCGGCCTCGGCGAGCCGATCTACGGCAAGCTCGACGCCGACCTAGCCGCCGCGATGATGAGCATCAACGCGGTAAAGGGCGTCGAGATCGGCGCCGGCTTCGCCGCCGCCGCTTTGTCGGGCGAGGAGAATGCCGACGAAATGCGGATGCGCGACGGCAAGCCGATGTTCCTCAGCAATCATGCCGGCGGCATCCTGGGCGGCATTTCGTCAGGGCAGGATATTGTTGCGCGCTTCGCCGTAAAGCCGACCAGCTCCATCCTGACGCCACGCAAGACCATCGACATCCACGACAAGGAAGTCGAGATTTCAACCAAAGGCCGTCACGATCCCTGCGTCGGCATCCGCGCGGTGCCGGTCGGCGAAGCGATGATGGCGATTGTGCTGGCGGATCATTTGTTGCGCGACCGCGCCTATCGGGGGAATCCGTCCTAATGCAACGTTCGCTCTTCCGCCGCGTCGTCGGCGGGTTTTTCGCTTGGTTCGGATTTATCGTGCTGCTGCTGATCGTAATCGGCGTGGTGGCGGGCATCTGGCTCTCCCCCAAGGGCCCCAGGGTCGCCGACAGCACGGTGCTGACCGTCAATCTCAGCGAGGCGCTTAGCGATGGGCCGCCGACCTCGGCGTGGGAGCAGACCCTGCTCGGCGCCAAGCCGACGCTGCGGCAGACCATCGAGGCGATCGGCATGGCCGGCAAGGATGCTCGCGTCAAAGGGCTGATCGCGCATCTGGGCACCGGACGCTTTCAGCTCGCGCAAATACAGGAACTGCGCGACGCCATCATCGGGTTCCGCGCCAACGGCAAATTCGCCTACGCCTATGCCGACAGTTTCGGCGAGATGGGGGGCGGCACCGGCGGTTATTATCTGGCGACGGCCTTCGACGAGATCTGGCTGCAGCCGTTCAGCGAACTCGGCCTGGTGGGCTTGCGCGCCGAACAGCCGTTCTTCCATGGCGTGTTCGACAAGATCGGCGTTGTCGCGCACTTCGACCATCGCGAGGAATTCAAGACCGCGATGAGCATGTTCACCGACAAGGCGATGAGCGCCGCGCAGCGCGAGGAGACGCAGGATCTGTTGAATTCGCTGTTCGAGCAGATCGTGCACGGCATCGCCGAGCGCCGGCATTTCGCCGAGGGCGACGTCCGCAAGCTGATCGATCAAGGGCCGTTCTCGAGCGATGACGCAATGAAGGCGCGGCTGATCGACCATATCGGCGGCCGCGACGACATTTTCGCCGCGGCCACGGCCAAGGCCGGCGGCGGCGACAAGACCATGGCGGTCGAGGATTACGCCGTGGCGCAAGGCCCGCCGCATCGCAGCGGCCCGGTCATCGCGGTGATCGACGCCGACGGGCTGATCCAGTCCGGCAGCACCAACCCCAGCCCGCTCGCCGCCGCGGCTGGCGTCGGCGCCGACGATATCGCGCTGGGATTCCGCGAGGCCACCAGCGATGCGAATGTCCGGGCCATCGTGTTGCGCGTCAATAGCCCGGGCGGCTCGGCGGTCGCGTCCGAGACGATCTGGGAAGCAACCTTGCGCGCCAAGAAAGCGGGCAAGCCGTTTGTGGTCAGCATGGGCGATCTCGCGGCCTCGGGCGGCTATTACATCGCCTCCAACGCCGACACCATCGTTGCCGAACCGGGCACCTTGACCGGCTCGATCGGCGTCGTCGGCGGCAAATTCGCCATCGGCGGCTTGTCGGAAAAGCTCGGCATCGATTGGGATTGGGTGCAGGTCGGCGCGAACGCGGGCCTGTCCTCCGTGACGCAGGACTATTCGCCGGAAGGCCAAGCTCGCCTCGGTAAGCTGCTTGACGATTTCTATACCGGCTTCAAGGGCCGCGTCGCCCAAGGCCGCAAGTTCGACGCCGCCAAGATCGAATCCGTCGCCAAGGGCCGGGTCTGGACCGGCGAACAGGCGCGCGCCAACGGGCTGGTCGATGCGCTGGGCGGCTTCGACGTGGCGCTCGATCTGGCGAAGCATGCCGCCGGCATCGATATCGGCAGCGACGTCACGCTGGAGCGTTTCCCGCGAGAGGGGCGTACCTTGTGGGCGCGCGTGTTCGACCGTACCGAAACCGGCGCGGTCGTGGCGATGCTGCGTCCCTATCTGCAAACGCTGATGCTGATGACAGCGCCGCCTGGCGCCTTCACCATGGCGCCGCTTACCGTCAACTGAACAGACGATCTATTCGGCTGCGACGGAGAAGTCGCGCTTGGCGACCAGACGCCCGATCGTCTCGTCCGTGCTTGCCACGTCGCCGAACACGCGCAGCACGGTGCCGAGCGTCGCATTGTGCTCGGCATCGCTCAGCGCCGCGTTGGCGTCGGTGACGAACACCAGCTTGTAGTTCAGCATCATCGCGTCGCGCGCCGAGGATTTGCAGCACACATTGGTCAGCGTGCCGACGATCACCACCGTGTCGACGCCGGCACCGCGCAGGATTTTGTCGATGTCCGACGAGCCCTGGATGAAGGCGCTGTAGCGGCGCTTCTCGATGACGAGATCGTCGGCCTTCATGTCGAGCTGTTCGTGCAGCGCGTGGCCATGGCTGCCGCGCTGCAATTGGCGATACGCCTCGTCGCGGCGGTCGCCCTCGAAGAACACGCTCCAACTGTCTTCCTGATCGTTCAGAGTCATCTGCACCCACACGACCTTGCCGCCGGCCTGGCGCATTGCGGCCGCGAGCCGGTTCACGTTCGGCACGATCTCGCGCGCCGTCGGCACCTCGACCGGCATGCCCGGCAACATGAAAACGTTTTGCAGATCGATCACCACCAGCGCGGTGCGCGGCCCGACGATCGTGTCGTAACGATTGAGCTTGCCGCGCTGTTGCATCGCGCCCGCGACGATGCTCTCGGCAATGGCGATCTTGTGCATGGTCGGCTCCCCGGATCGGTCGAGCCGATTGTCCAGCGCGGGACGCGGCGCGTCAATCGGGCTTCGCGTCGGCGGCGCGCCACAGATACCAGCTCGCGACGCTGCGCCACGGTCGCCAGATCTCCGAATAGTCGAGAACCGCTTTCGGCGCCGGCAATTCCTCATGCTTATAGAGGCGCTGGAATCCCTTGCGCACGCCGAGATCGCCGACCGGCATGATGTCTGGCCGCGCCAGCGAGAACATCAGGAACATCTGCGCCGTCCACACGCCGACGCCTTTGACCGATGTCAGGTGCTCGACGATCGCATTCGTCGGTCATGCGGTCGAGCTTGCGGAAATCCGGAATGGTGCCGTCGAGCGTCTTGGCGGCGAGGTCTTGCAGCGTCGTCGCCTTGGCGCGCGACAGGCCGGCGCCCCGCAGCACGTCGAACGCCGCGGTGGCAACGGTCTCCGGCGACAACACCCCGCCGAGCGCCGCGACCAGCCGCGCCTCGATGGTCGCCGCCGCCTTCCCCGACAGCTGCTGATTGATCACGGCGTGCGCCAGCAGCGAGAACGGCGTGCCGCCGCGATGGATCGTCACCGCATAGGCCCCGTGCCGCTTGATCGCGCGGCCCAGTACCGGATCGGCCTTGGTCAGCGCGCGGATCGCCGCCTTCGCGTCGATCGCGCCGGATTTATCGGTTCGGCTCAGCGTCACCCCCGCCAGAACGGTTTCGCTATTTCCTGCCGAATGTCGGACAGCGTCAACGCCAGATCGCGCCGCTCGCGCTCGCCGAATTGCGCCAGCAGACGCCGCTCATACGCGCGCCGTCGCCACAGACGCAGCGTGCCGACGATCGCCGGTACGCCGAACCGCCCGTTCCATCCGCCCCGAATTAGAGTGCGCCGCAATCCCGCGCGACACCCGAGGCACGCGCCGCCAAACGGCGCAAAATATAGTTCCATCGATCACCTCCTGGATGTGCGATTCAAGTCGTCCATCCGCGTGCCGAAAGCGATTACCGCACACGTAACGGTCACGCTTTCTCGCAATGCGCCTCGAGACGATAGCCGTCGGGATCGACCACGAAAGCGGCGTAATAATTCGGGCTGTAATCCTTGCGCACGCCCGGCGCGCCGTTGTCGCGCCCGCCCTGCTTCAGCCCCGCGGCATGAAACTGTTCGACGTTTTTTCGTGTCGGCGCGGCGAAGCAGATATGCAAATTGGATTTGTCGTGCGGCAAGACCGGATGATCGGTGGCGCCGATCCACAGGCCGATGCCGTTATCGGCGCCGTAACCCAGACTGCCGCCGTCGGCGAACTTGCAGACATAGCCGAGCGGCTTGAGGGCCGCGTCGTAGAATCGCTTGGAACGCGCGATGTCGCGCACGCCAATGGAGATATGATCGAGCATGGATGACCTCTCTAGGACGCGATTGAAGCTTGTCTAACCTTAGTATATGGTTATATATCCCAAAGAACGTTCGTGAGTCAACCAGATAGACGGTTAGAATACGTGTCTTATGACAGATCATGACAGAACGCGGAGTCACGCCGTGGCGCTCGCGCCGCCGGCGGAAGATCTGTGCCTCGCGTTCGCCAACACGCGCTATTGGCGCGGCCGCGCGGAACCGACGGAGACTCTTGCCGGTTACGCGGATTTGCTGACGTGGCTTGAGAAAAATTCGGGTTCGGCGCCGGCGCTGTTGTCGCGCGCGCGCCACTGGGCCACCGGCCACGCCGCGCAATCGGCCCAGGCCGCCGCGGAAGCCATCGAGTTGCGGGAGACGATCTATCGCCTGTTCACCGCGATCGCGGACGGCAAGGACGTGCCCGCGCGTGACCTTGATCGCTTGAATGCGGCATTGGCCGAAGCGCCGGCGCGCGCACGGCTGATTTGCGGGGCGACGGGATTTGGCTGGGCGGCCGATTCCGATGTGCCCACGATCCCGGCTCTGCTCGCGCCGGTGCTGTGGTCCTCGGCCGATCTGCTTACCTATGCCGATAATCGCCGCTTGCGTCGTTGCGCCAACGACGAATGCCTGTGGCTTTTCATGGATCACAGCAAAGGTGGGACGCGGCGTTGGTGCGATATGAATTCCTGCGGCAACCGTGCCAAGGCGAAACGTCACTATCTGCGCGGCAAGACGGACAAAGCCCGTCGCTGACGAAAAACGCTGCTGGTTCGCCTTTGACGTACGTTTCGGCAGTTTGTTGCGGCCGGAAAATTAAAAAAATCGGCGCATGGCTTTTTGCGCTCGGCCGGCTCAAAATTTTGCTTCGCGTCAGGCCCTTGAATCATCTCGCATTACGCCTGGGTCAAGTGTGAAGTAGCCCCATATGTAGAAATTTTTTGGGGCATAGGCACTAAATCTAGTTGACGTCAGCCCCCCTCAAAGACGGAGCATCCTGACCTCGCAGCGGGACTAACCCCAAGCGTCGAACAATAATCAGCCGGTTTTGTGTGGGGGAGTGGGATGCGGATCGAGCGTCGTTTCACCAAGGCGGGACAGGATGCTTACGAGGGCATCGAATTCCGTCAGGCTACCAGCGAAATCCGCAATCCCGACGGCTCGCGCGTATTCCATCTGCCCGATATCGAAGTGCCCGCGGCGTGGACCCAGGTCGCCTACGATGTGCTGGCCCAAAAATACTTCCGGAAGGCCGGCGTTCCGGCGCGGTTGCAGCCCGTGGTCGAGAGCGACGTGCCCGATTGGCTATGGCGCAAGACCGCTGACGAAACGGCGCTTGCCGCCTTGCCCGCCGCCGACCGCTACGGTTCCGAGCGCAGCGCCAAGCAGGTGTTCGACCGCATGGCCGGCACGTGGACGTATTGGGGCTGGAAGGGCGGCTATTTCGACCAAGAAGAAGACGCCCGCGCCTATTTCGACGAGATGCGCCTCATGCTGTGCAAGCAGATGGCGGCGCCGAACTCGCCGCAATGGTTCAACACCGGGCTGCATTGGGCCTACGGCATCGACGGGCCGGCGCAGGGTCACTATTACGTCGACTTCCGCACCGGCGAATTGACCGCGTCGACCAGCGCCTACGAGCATCCGCAGCCGCATGCGTGCTTCATCCAGTCGGTCGCCGACGATCTGGTGAACGAAGGCGGCATCATGGATTTGTGGGTGCGCGAAGCGCGCCTGTTCAAATACGGCTCCGGCACCGGCTCGAATTTTTCGAAACTCCGCGGCGACGGCGAGAGACTGTCGGGCGGCGGCCGCTCGTCCGGCCTAATGAGCTTCCTCAAGATCGGCGACCGAGCCGCGGGCGCGATCAAATCGGGCGGCACCACGCGGCGCGCCGCCAAGATGGTGACGGTCGATATCGATCACCCCGATATCGAAGCCTATATCGACTGGAAAATGATCGAGGAGCAGAAGGTCGCGGCGCTCGTGACCGGCTCCAAGACCGCGCAGAAGCATCTGCGCCGCGTGATGCAGGCGTGCCACGACAAGAATGCCAAGTCGCTAGGCGCCGGCCGCTTCGATCCGGCCAAGAACGCGGCGCTGAAACAGGAGATCAAAGCCGCGCGCCGCGCGATGATCCCCGAGAATTACGTCCAGCGCGTCATCCAGTTCGCGGCGCAGGGCTACGCCGACATCGATTTCAAAACCTACGACACGGATTGGGATTCGGAAGCCTATCTCACCGTCGCCGGCCAGAACTCCAACAACTCCGTACGCCTCACCAACGAATTCCTCGGCAAGGTGCAGAGCGACGGCGAGTGGAATCTGATCCGCCGCACCGACGGCAAGCCACACAAAACGTTGAAGGCGCGCGAGCTGTGGGAAAAGATCGCGCACGCCGCTTGGGCCAGCGCCGATCCCGGCGTGCAGTTCGATACCACGATCAACGAGTGGCATACCTGCGCCGCGAGCGGCCGCATCAACGCGTCGAACCCGTGCTCCGAGTACATGTTCCTTGACGACACGGCGTGCAATCTCGCGTCGATCAATCTGATGGCGTTCCGCTGCGAGGACGGCTCGTTCGACACGCCCGCGTTCGAGCATGCGACCCGGCTGTGGACCGTCACGCTCGAGATCGCGGTGCTGATGGCACAATTCCCGTCCAAGGAAATCGCACGTCTCTCCTACGAATACCGCACGCTCGGCCTCGGCTACGCCAATATCGGCGGGCTGCTGATGGCGATGGGTCTGCCCTATGACAGCGACGAAGGCCGCGCGATGTGCGCCGCCATCACCGCGGTGATGACCGGTGTCGGCTACGCGACCTCGGCCGAGATGGCCGGCGAGTTGGGCGCGTTTCCCGGCTATGAGCGCAATCGCGAGCCGATGCTGCGGGTCATCCGCAATCATCGCCGCGCGGCGCATGGCGCGACCGACGGTTATGAAGGGCTGTCGATCCTGCCGGTGCCGCTCGACTCCGCGAATTGTCCCGAGCCCAGCCTAGTGTCGGCCGCGCGGCGCGCTTGGGACCAGGCGCTGGAACTGGGCGAGCGGAACGGCTATCGCAATGCCCAAGCCACCGTGATCGCGCCGACGGGCACGATCGGCCTGGTGATGGATTGCGACACCACCGGCATTGAGCCCGATTTCGCGCTGGTCAAATTCAAGAAGCTCGCCGGCGGCGGCTATTTCAAGATCATCAACCGCATGGTGCCGCCGGCCCTGAAGGCGCTGGGCTACGACGACGAGACGATCGGCGCCGTCACTCGCTATGCCGTCGGCCATGGCAGCCTCGAGCATGCGCCGGGGATCAATCACGAGACATTGAGGGCCAAGGGCTTCAACGCTAAATCGATCGACGCTGTGGAAGGCACGCTGGCGGCGGCGTTCGACATTAAGTTCGCTTTCAACAAGTGGACGCTCGGCGAGGCGTTCTGCAAGGCCGCGTTCGGTTTCACCCAGGCGCAGCTCGACGATCCCGGCTTCGACATGCTGGCAGCGCTGGGCTTCACCAAGTCCGAGATCGAGGCGGCCAACACCTATTGCTGCGGCGCCATGACGTTGGAAGGCGCGCCCTTCCTCAAGCCCGAGCATCTGCCGGTGTTCGACTGCGCCAATCCCTGCGGCCGGATCGGCAAGCGGCTGCTGTCGTGGGAAAGCCATATCCGCATGATGGCGGCGGCACAGCCCTTCATCTCGGGCGCGATCTCAAAGACCATCAACATGGCCAATGCCGCGACGGTCGAGGATTGTAAGAAGGCCTATCTTCTGTCGTGGCAGCTCGGCCTCAAGGCCAACGCGCTCTATCGCGACGGCTCCAAACTCTCGCAGCCGCTGTCGGCCTCGCTGATCGACGATGTCGACGATGACGACGACGCGGTCGCCGATCTCCTGGAGAAATCGCCGGCCGAGCGCATTCCGCTGGTCGCCGAGCGGATCGTCGAACGGATCGTCGCGCAAGAGCGCCGCCGCCTGCCGCAACGCCGCAAGGGCTATACCCAGAAGGCGGTCGTCGGCGGCCACAAGGTCTATCTGCGCACCGGCGAGTACGAGGATGGCGCGCTCGCCGAGATCTTCATCGACATGCACAAGGAAGGCTCCGCCTTCCGCTCGCTGATGAACAATTTCGCCATCGCCATTTCGATCGGCCTGCAATACGGCGTGCCGCTCGAGGAGTTCGTCGAGGCCTTTACCTTCACCCGCTTCGAACCGTCGGGCATGGTCGAGGGCAACGACACTATCAAGATGTCGACCTCGCTGATCGATTACATTTTCCGCGAGCTCGCCATCTCCTATCTCGGCCGCAACGATCTGGCACATGTTCAGCCGGCCGATCTCACCCCCGACACGCTCGGCAAGGGACAGGGCGAATCCAACCTGCCCGGCGCCGGTGGACGCGGCGACGGCGTGGTGCCGCGCGGCGTCGTCGCGGGCTACGTCCGCAGCAAGCTCACGCTGCTCCACGGCGGCGCCAGTTCGGGCGCCACCGCCTTGTCTCGTGACGGCAATAACGCATTGGCGCTGACGACCGCGCTCGAAACCACCACGGCTTTGACCGAGGCGCGAATCGAAGACGCGGGATCAGTGGCGTTCGACACAAGGGCGGCCCAAGTCCGCGCCGCCCGCATCAAGGGTTATGAAGGCGACAGTTGCAGCGAGTGCGGCAACTTCACCTTGGTACGTAACGGAACCTGCCTCAAATGCGACACATGCGGCAGCACTAGCGGCTGCAGCTAGTCGCAACGTTACACCGGCTTAAGCCTCCCGGCCCGTGCAATGGTAATGAGGCAGAAATTGGGGCGCGGCTCACACCGCGCCCCTTTTTTCTTCGCCGCAGAATCGCGTAACGATGCGGCATTGAAAAAGCCCCTCTCCCGGATGGGAAAGGGGCTTTCTTGAAGCACGGAACCAGTTGCCCCCCGGCCCGCTCGATGGCAATGATGCCGGCGCGTCGCGCCAAACTTGCTGCCTTCAGGGCTGATTTTATTGCAAAAAAATCGCGACTCGGCCAGTGAAATCGACCGCTGCGGTGCAAAAATTTATTGAATCATAACGAGTCGTCGCCACTAGTGATCGCGTCGACACGCCGCACGGCAGTGTTAGCGGCTTGCCGCAATAAGGGGATAAACGATTGAATTTACAACAAATAACTTGATAGCAAAAACAAAAAGGCACGAGGCGACGCCGACGCTTTTCAGCCGCTGTTCGACCGACTTAATCGCCGACGCAGTCCGCACGACGCCTCTCGGCACTCGGCGCATCGAGGGTCAATCAAGTTCTCCTGTCGCACCCATTAGGGACGGTGTAATACACCAACCGGAGGGTCTGGGCGCGTCGCCGCGCCGCCCTGTTATGGAGCGTCTCTAGCGGCACAGATGATATTGCGATGAGCGACTGGCTCGAGGTGCGGATTCCCATAAGCCCGCGCGACCACTATTTCAATCGGATACGTCTAATCGCGCACTCGATCCGATCGCTCGGCGGGCCCTACGCCGACGTCCGGGTTCGCGTTTCGGTGGGCGCCGATCAAGATCCCGAAGATTTGTACGCACGGCTGCCCTGGTCGCGCGATGCGGGCGTTGATTGGGTATGGGTGGACAGGTCGGAATTCAGACGCTGGAGGCATACCCCGCACGAATACATCGCGACCATGATGGAGCGGTTTCGGCCCCCCTTCTCGACCCGCCAGATTTTGATGTTGGACGCGGACGTTCTGGTAATGAGACAATTCGACGAACTCGCGGACCTGGTAGACGCAACACCGGGCGTCGCGGCGATGATGGCCCATGGCTCGCCATTTCAACCGCCGCGTCGCCAAACGCGAACATTCGATTTGAAACGCATATTTGGGCGGCGAAGTCCCGACCACCTGTCCGGCTGGCAAAGGCTATTCGCGCTAAGCGGCATACCCACGCCGCCCTTCGTGTTCGAACATTCCGGCTGGAGCACCACGAAACAAGATCCATCCCTGCGGTATGGGCCGCCCTATTTCAACACCGGCGTGGTGCTCGCTCCGGCATCGATATTGGAGCGACTTTACGCTCCCTACATGCGCGCCCTCGATACCGTGCGTAATGCGATGGCAACCTATTTCTTCGAGCAGATCGCGCTGACGCTCGCTTTGCTTGAAACAGGTATAACCACTCACATTCTTCCACCCCGCTATAATTTTCCTAATCAACCCCAATTCGACATAACGTATCCCGACGAGTTGAAAGCCGTACGCTTTCTGCACTTCCTGCGGAGGGACGTAGTGGGGAGCGCGTCGGATTTCGAGACGGTCGAGGCTATCCAAAAATTGGCCGCGCGCGACGACCTGACGGGATCGAATGACTTGCTGCGGTGCCGGGTGGCCGCGTTGCTGCCCTCGATGATCGCCGAAAGGGAATACGTGGCCGAGGAAGCTCGATGAAGCCGGCTTCGCCTCCCCCGGTATTATTTGCAGCGTCCACGATCGCCGGTTCCGAGCAACAGTATGCGGCCGATGTCCTCGCGTCGAAGAGTTGGGGCGCCGGCGGCAAGTTCTCTCGGCGTTCGGTCGAAGCGATTCAGGCTGCGCTCCGGGTTCCCCACGCTTTGTTGACCCACTCATGCACGGCGGCGCTAGAAATGGCGGCGATCGTCGCCCGCCTTGATCCGGGCGACGAAGTGATCATGCCATCTTTCACTTTCGTCTCCACGGCCAACGCGGTGGCGCTGCGCCGTGCTCGGCCGGTCTTCGTCAACATCCGACCCGACACCCTGAATCTCGACGAGAAACTCATTGAAGCGGCTGTCACGAAGCGCACCAGAGCGATCATGGTCGTCCATTACGCAGGCGTTTGCTGCGAAATGGACGACATCAACCGACTGGCCAAGCGGCACGGGTTGCTGGTCATCGAGGATGCCGCGCACGCCTATCTCGCTTCGTATCGCGGAAGACCCGCTGGGGGACTAGGCGACATGGGCGCGATCTCCTTCCACGAGACCAAGAATATCATCTCGGGCGAAGGGGGCGCCTTCGTTACGAGAGACGCGGAACTGGCGCGGGCGGCCGATATCGTCCACGAAAAAGGGACCGACCGTTCCCGCTTTTTGCGAGGCGAGGTCGATAAATATAGTTGGGTCGATATCGGATCGTCCTACGCGCCGAGCGAGCTTATGGCCGCCGTCCTATTCGCGCAGTTGGAACGTGCGCACGAAATCACCGCGCGCCGTATCGCATTATGGAACCGTTACCATGCCGGCTTCGCCGAAATCGAGGCGTCCGGGCGGGCACGCCGCCCCATCGTCCCCGCCGAGTGCGGGCATAACGCCCACATCTATTACCTGCTCTTGGAAACCGAAAAGGTCCGGGACGGCGTCATTCAAGCGTTACGCGCCCAGGACATCGCCGCTCCTTTCCATTATGTCCCGTTGCACGATTCCGCCGCCGGACTTCGGTTCGGCCGATCGGTGGGCGATCTACCGGTGACCCGCCATTGCGCCGCCCATTTGCTTCGGTTGCCGCTTCATGCGGGACTGTTCGACGGCGATCAGGAACGGGTCATCGAAGCGGTCATAGCGGCCCTCGGGGCGATGGCCGGCGCAAGACTCAACCGTTGAAAACCCGAATGCTTCCCGGCGATGTGGCCAACGCCGACCAAGCATTCATCGCTTCGGTTTGGCGGGAAAGAGCGCAAGAATTCGGCGAACGATGCGTCATCAATTTGAACCATCCACCAGAGCTCTTCGACCGGATCACCGAGCAGCAGAAGGCGATATTGTTCCCGATCCTTCGCCGTTTGCTGACCGGCGATGAACGCCGTATTCTTGATTTTGGCTGCGGTTCCGGGCGATTTTCCGCCGGCCTAAGACAGATTTCGAAGCACGCCGACGAAGCGTCGGTCGTGGCTTACGATATATGCCAAGAGCTCCTCGACCTGGCGCCGCCCGAGCACGGAGTTTATTACACATCCGACTATGTCCGCTTTGAGGACGGCTCATATTCGTCGAGCTTTGATCTGATATGGTTGTGTCTGGTTCTGGGCGGAATCCCCGATAAGCTGTGTCGGCAAATCGCGGCGGATCTATCGGGTAGTTTGAAAGAGGACGGCCTGTTGTTCCTGGTGGAGCACCTGGCAAAACGACGAGCCTCGGGCGAGTTTTGGAGATTTCGTCCTCTTGAGGACTATCGCCGCTTTTTCAGTCCAATCACTCTGACCAGGATCGGATACTATTATGATTTCGGAAGCAGGATTTCGATTGTGGTCGGGACAAAAACGCCCGAGAGAGCGCGGGAACTGGGTCTTCTTCGTACCTTGATGCTTGCGCGAAGCGCGCTGCTGAAACCGAAAATAGGGACGTGACCCGAACGTCGCGAGCAACTTATCCAAATCGTGATCGATCGTCCGGTCAATAGCCATGCCCCCCTAGCGGGCTCCACGGTAATCATTGTGCTAGGCGCGCCACGAAGTGGCACGTCGGCATTGACCGGCACACTCAACCTGCTGGGTGTTGAGATAGGCGAACGGCTATTGCCCGGGGGCTGCGCCAATCCGCGCGGCTATTGGGAACATCTAGACCTACTGACGATTCACGATCGCCTCCTTAGACGCCTCGGGCGATCATGGAGCGACGCGCGCCCGTTGCCGGAAAATTGGTTGGAAAGCAGGGCGGCCCGGACAGCCGTCCGCCAGATCCGGGATGTGGTGATCCGTGATTTCGCCGGAACCAAGCTATGGGGCGTCAAGGACCCGCGCTTGTGCCGGCTGATTCCTCTGTGGCAACCGATGCTCCGGGCATTGGGGGTCGAGGCTCGCTATCTCCTGGCCCTGCGCGATCCCAATGAGGTGATCGCGTCGCTCAATCGGAGACATCGATTCAGCGAATCAGTACTGGGCAACTGCTGTGGCTGCGGTACGTGCTCGAAGCAGAAGCGGCGACCAGGGCAGAGCGCCGCGCTATCGAGCAATACCACGACCTAGTCGGCGCTCCGGGCAAAAAAATTCATCGCATGGATCGGATCGCAAAAATACTGGGGATCGATTGGCCGGTCGGCGCCGACGAGGCGGACCCTCGGCTCGAAGAGTTTCTGTCGTCCGAACTTCGGCACGAGCGATACGATACCCAGGAGCAACGGCCGGCAACTTGGGTGGACAGCGTGGCGGCCGCGTTCGCCGCCGGCGAGGGGCTCGAATTGCACAGGACCTGCGACCGCGCCGCGGATCGTCTTCGCGACATCCATCTCCGTGTGGACCAGATCGAGCGGCCGGAACGGAAAAGGCGGATCTGGATCGCACGCAAGCGCGATGAATTCCGCTTGCTGGCGGCGCGCGCAACCGAGGAAGGATCGAGAATGTTCAATGCGATAAGTCAATCCGCGCGGTGGCGAAGTCGCGGTAATCGCAAATTCAAGAGCGATTGAAGAACATCGTAGGAAACCTTATGTAACCCACTGGTTATTTTGAATAAACTTCCGCGTTGCGGTTCCAACTTCAGGTCTTCGAGCCGCATCGACACGGTCATCGCCCGGTGCCGCGGTCGCACGATCCGACCGTCGATGCGGAGTAGGATATTGTCCCGGCTGAGCCACAGGAACCCTTCGCCGCGCGTCCCGTCGCTGGCGGTGTAGTCGAGCCGGTATTTGGTGGCGCGCAGCCCGTCGATCCGTTCCTCCCCGACCGCACGTCGGTCGAGGCGACGGCGGTCGAGTTCCGCCAGCAGCGGCGGCAGCGGGAAATCGGCAAAGGTGCGCAGCGCTGTCAGCACGAACGCGCCCTTGTCGCCCGCGACGTCGATGATGAAGCTCACCGGGATGCCGTTGATGTCGACGTCGTGGCGCTGCTCGCCGGGTATCGCGTACACCTTGCCTTCGTAGACCTTGCCGTTGACCGTGACGACACGGGTGGCGCTGTAGGGCACGCTGGCATCGCCGACGATGGCGGCTCCGGCCGATCCCGACGCGATCAAACCCGCTGCCAGGACAACTAGAAAAAACAGCCGGAAAAACATCGAATTCGCTCCATCGGGCCGCCGCGACCGTTTCCCCGCAGGGTGCGGCGCGCTATCCTGATACGGACGGATCAGAAGGACCATCCCAATATGGCCGGTAAAATCGAAGCGCGCTTGGCCGAACTCACCATCGAACTGCCGAGCGCGGTGCCGCCGGTCGCCAACTACGTGCCGGCGGTGCAAACCGGCGATTTGATCTTCATCGCGGGCCAAATCTGCCAGTGGAACGGCGAGAACCGATTCCGCGGCAAATGCGGTCATGAATTCGACTATGAACAGGGACGGCTGGCGGCGCGGCTGTGCGGCCTCAACCTCATCGCGCAGCTACGCCACGCGCTCTACGGCGATCTCGACCGTGTGGTTCGCTGCGTCCGTCTTTGCGGTTTCGTCAATTCGACGCCCGAGTTCACCGACCAGCCGCTTGTGGTGAACGGCTGTTCCGATCTGATGATCGAAGTGTTCGGCGACGCCGGCAAGCACGCCCGCGTCGCGGTCGGGGTCAATTCGCTGCCCGGCGGCGCCGCGGTCGAGGTCGAGGGTCTGTTCCAAGTACGGTGATCGGCGATGCCGGACGGCGGCGAGAATTTTTCGGTCAAGGTCCATCGGTCGATCGACGCGATCGGCGCCGCCGCCTGGGATGCATGCGCGGGCGGTGACAATCCGTTCTTGTCCTATGCCTTCCTCGAAGCGCTCGAGGCGAGCGGCTCGGCCACGGCTGAGTCGGGTTGGCTGCCGCAGCATCTGGCGCTCGAGGACGATTCCGGCCGCATCCATGCCGTGGCGCCGCTTTATCTCAAGAACCATTCCTACGGCGAATATGTTTTCGACCATGGCTGGGCGGCCTCCTATGAGCGCGTCGGCGGCCGCTATTACCCGAAGCTGCAATGCGCGGTGCCGTTCACGCCGGTGACCGGGCGCCGCCTGCTGTTGCGCCCCGACGCGCCCGCGGCCGCCGCCGACGCTCTGATCGCGGCGATGGTGGAGCTGGCGCGGCGGCACAAAGTTTCGTCGCTGCACGTCACCTTCCCGACCGAGGCGGAATGGCGCCGCTTCGGCGAGGCCGGATTCCTGCAACGGATCGGGCAGCAATTCCATTGGGAGAATGACGACTACCAGGACTTCGAGGGCTTCCTCGCCGCGCTCAATTCCCGCAAGCGCAAGCAAATTCACCGCGAGCGCCGCGACGCCATGGCGAACGGCATCGAGATCGAGATGCTGACCGGCGACGCGATCAAACCGGGCCATTGGGACATGTTCTTCCGCTTCTACATGTCGACCTCGGACCGC
Organism: uncultured Alphaproteobacteria bacterium; assembly: GCA_963729845.1. Classification (GTDB taxonomy): domain Bacteria; phylum Pseudomonadota; class Alphaproteobacteria; order ATCC43930; family CGMCC-115725; genus JAATGI01. The sequence continues at coordinate 166,814 of CAVSQC010000003.1, read as the reverse complement.
AAATGGGGCTCGGCCTATCTGACGCGCGAATTCTTCGACCTGATCGGAAAACGCATTCCCGACCGCGTGCTGCTGGTGATGGCGAAGAAGGGCACGCGTTACGTCGCCGGCGCGCTCAACCTTATCGGCGCCGACACGCTCTATGGGCGCAATTGGGGCTGCCTCGGCGACTATCCGTTCCTGCATTTCGAGGCGTGCTATTACCGCGCCATCGACTTCGCCATCGAACGCGGCTTGAAGCGGGTCGAGGCCGGGGCGCAGGGCCAGCACAAGATTCAGCGCGGCTACCTGCCGTGCCATACCTACAGCGCGCATTGGATCCGCGACGCCAATTTCTCGGAAGCGGTCGCCGATTTCCTGAAGCGCGAGGCCCGCGCGCTCGAACACAATATGGAAGAGCTCGAAGAGGAACTGTCGCCGTTCAAGCGCTCGAGCGATTAGCAGCACCGTGCAAGGGGGATGACATGAAATTCCGTTATGGCGCCGCGTTGGTCGCGGCTGGGGTCGCGCTGTTGGCAACCGCTCCTTCCCAGGCCCAGGACATCAAACCGGGCAAGTGGGAATATACCGCCCACACCGACATGGGCGGCAGGGCGATGCCGCAAATCCCGCCGGAACAGTTGGCGCAGATGCCGCCGGAGGCCCGTGCCAAGATCGAGCAGATGATGCACGGCGGCATGACCTATTCCTCCTGCATCACCGCCGACCATCCGGTGCCGAAAAATCCGCGCAGCGGCGATTGCAACATGGACAAAATGGAGCGCAGCGGCGGCACCGTGAGCTGGAGCACGTCCTGCACCTCCCGCGAAGGTCGCGTGACCAGGGCCGAGGCCACAGCCACCTATGCCGGCGACACGATGACGATGGATATGACGATCCACACAGAACACGACGGCCGGCCGATGACGATCCGCCAGCACATCACCGGGCGCTATCGGGGACCGTGCAATTCGTAAGTCGAAAGCCGCCTTGTCGCGTGGCGCCTCGAGCACGCCCTAGCGTCGGATCGCCCTTGATGGAAATCGCGGACGCAATTCCATCAGGCGTGAATCCGACCCTGATTCAATGATCAGAGTGCGATTTCACCGGTCGGACGGAAGCATGGGTGCTTCCGTCTGACCGGATCGCACTCTAGGAAGTGCGGAAACGGCGCTTCAGCCGCTGCAACTCGTTGACGATGCGTTGGCGCGGCGTGCGGGCGCTCTGCTGCGGCGGCGGCGGTATCCGGTCTTTCGGCACCGCGCTGTTATAGAGCCGGAGCGCGCAGAACCGGTCGCGGGGCGGCACGGCATGGACCGCAAATAATTCCGGTGCCGCGCGCCACGCCATCAGCAACAGGCCCTGATCGTCGTCGGCGAGATCGGCCGCCAGCAATTCAGCCAGCGCCGCTTCGAACAGATCGCGCAAACGCGGCCACAGCGCGGGCGGACCGAAGACCTGTGCGCCGTGAAACGGACAGTACGCGGTGCGCACCATCTCGGCGGGAGAACGATCGTCCGGCGTCTCTATGGTAAAGACATGAAGCCGGTCGCCGCACGCATAGCGCCACGGATAGTCGGGATTGAAGCTCTCCGGCGCGCGGCAATAGCTGAAATCGAGCCACGCCAATTGCCGCCGCGTCACCAGACCGAGATCGAGGGCCGCGGTGGCGAACATCGGCTTCAGCGCCGTCACCAACACGTAATCCGGCGAAAAAACCTCGGGCTTGTTCGGCGCCGCGACGAAATCGAGCATGCGGTTGCGCATCGCCGCGTCGATGCGCGCGCGCGTGGCAGCGAGGATCGGATCGCGCTCGAACGGCCGCTCCAAGGTTATTACCGCCGTCGCGGCTTCGAGACCGCAGGCTTTGCGCGCGGCGAGGACCTCCGCCGCGAAACGCGGCTCCGTGAACACGATCATCTCGTTCTTGAGCCGCGCCAGGAGACGGAAATTCGCGAGGTAGTCCTCGTTGGTGCGCGCGATCCAGCCGGGAATTTCGTGGCCCTTCACCGCGCCGCGCCAGCCGCCGCGCCCGATATCGAAATAGCCGGTCACGACCGTGAGATCGTCGGGGTCGGCAGCCGGCGCGCGCTCGGGCGGCAGCCAATAGGGCACGGCGAGATGATCGAGCCGTTCCGGGAACAGCCGCGTCATCCCGCTTCGCTCATTCCGCCGGGGTACCCATGAACGCGATACCGGCGGTGACGAGGCCGATCACGGACAGCGCGATGGCGATGCCGAACAGCCAGCGCTGGCGCGTCAGCACGGTGACCGAGACGACGCTGATCGCGACCTGTAACAGGGCCAGCGCGTACATGTAATTGCCGCGCGGGGTGGCGAGCGCAGCGCTCTGCTCGTTTGCCTTGGCCGATTGCGCCTCGAGCTTGTCGGCGTCTTTCTTGATGTCGTCCTTCTGCTTCTCGTATTTCTTGATCTTGTCGGCGAACGGCGGACGCTGCGCGTCGGGCACCAGGGACATCGCCAGCTCCATCAGATGACCCTTGGTGCTGACCGCCTGGTAGTAGTTCCACTGGTCGGCGGCGTCCGTCTTTTTCAATGCCGCCTCGTTCTTCAGGAGGATCGCCGAATTGGCGATCTCCTCGGCCTGGTGCCCAATCACCGCGCCGACAGTGGAAATCACCGCGGTGAAGATCGCGATCCATCGCACCAGCCCGCCGCCTTCATGTTCGCCATGAGCGGCATGTTCCAAATGTTCCTGATGTCCCTCCGGAATCTCGATGCCTTCCGCCATGATCGCCCCCTTAATAGATTCGACGCTCTTTCCTATCGCAGGCGACGCGGCGGCGAAAGCCGCAATTGGCAACCGGCCCGTCATGCCTTAGTGATAAGAGGATCTGGAGACTGCCCGACATGCCGCGAACGATCCGCGCCGCGCTGTTGAGCGCCGCCCTCTGTCTGGCGGCGGCGGCGGGGCGCGCCGACAACGCGCCCGGTGTCACCGCCGGCGAGATCAGGATCGGCCAAACCCAACCTTATTCCGGGCCTGCCGCGGTCTACGGCGCCGTCGGCCGGGCCGAAGCGGCGTACTTCAAGATGATCGACGATCAGGGCGGCGTAAACGGCCGCAAGATCGTGCTCGTGAGCCGCGACGATATGTTCGACCCTGGCAAGACCGTCGCGCTCACCAAGCAACTCGTCGAGAGCGACAAGGTCGCCGCCATCTTCTCGATCCAGGGCGCCAGCTCGAACCTCGCGATTCGCGATTACCTCAATCAAAACGGGGTGCCGCAACTTTTCACGATCACGGGTGCGGATATCGCGGGCGACTTCCGGCACTATCCTTGGACCATCGGCGGCGCGCCGCTGTACCGCATCGAGGCACAGATCTACGGCCGCAAAATCCTCATCGACATGCCCAACGCCAAAGTCGCGCTGCTGTACGAGAACGACGATTTCGGCAAATCCTATCTTACCGGCCTGCATCAGGTGTTCGGCGGCGGTTTTGATCAGCGCGTGGTCAAGACCGCGAGCTATGAGCCGGGCGCCGCGTCGATCGCGGCGGAACTGAAGACGCTGAAGGACTCGGGCGCCGACGTCCTGATCACGGCGGCGACGGCGAAACACGCCACCGAGGCGATCGCCGGCGTCTACGATCTCGGCTGGCATCCCACCAATTTCATCACCTTCACGGCGCAATCGCTGTCGGTGCTGAAGCCCGCCGGACTCGACAAAGCGAAGGGACTGATTTCGGCTACCAGTTACATGGACCCGAGCGACTCGCGCTGGACCGAGGACGGAAGTCTCAAGCCCTACAACGAGTTCGTCGCGAAGTACCTGCCCGGCGACAATCCCGGCAACGCCTATATCCTCACCGGGTATATCGAGGCACAGGCCATGGTTCAGGTGCTGAAGCAATGCGGCGAAGACCTATCGCGCGCCAACATCATGCGGCAGGCCGCCAACCTAAAGGCGTTCCATCCCGTCGGGTTGCTGCCCGGGGTCGGTTTTTTCACCAGTCCGCGGCAGTACCATCCGATCGTTCAGGCCGCGCTCGAGCGCTTCAACGGGCAGAAGTGGGAATTGTTCGGCGACGTGATGGCGGGGCAATAATTTCTGGCCCTCAGACGGCCGACGCGTCCGCGTCGCTTGGCTTCGCGCCCAACGGCGGGTCGCACTTGCTCGCGAATTTTATTTCCCTCGGATCATCTCGATAATCCCAGAGAAATCCTTGGCGCCCTGCCCCGACGCGGCGAACGCCTCGTAGAGTTTGGCGGCATGCGCGCCGAGCGCGGTCGCCGCGTGCGCCGCCTGGGCTGCGTCCTGCGACAAGCGCAGATCCTTCAGCATCATCTCGGCGGTGAAGCCGGCCGCGTAGCCGCGGTTCGCCGGCGAGTTCGGCACCGGCCCCGGCACCGGGCAGTAGCTCGTCAGCGACCAGCACTGGCCCGACGATTTGCTCGAAATGTCGAACAGCTTCTGCCGATCGAGGCCGAGCTTCTCCGCCAGCACGAACGCCTCGCTCACCGCGATCATGGAAATGCCGAGGATCATGTTGTTGCAGATTTTCGCGGCCTGGCCGCTGCCCGCCGGGCCGGCATGGACGATGGTCTTGCCCATCGCCTCGAGGATCGGCTTGGCGCGGGCGAAGGCCGTCGTCCGGGCCGCCGACCATGAAGGTCAAGGTCGCGGCCTCGGCGCCGCCGACGCCGCCCGACACCGGCGCGTCGATCATCGGCAGTTTCGCTTTCGCCGCCGCCGCGCCGACCTCGCGCGCGGTGGCGACGTCGATGGTCGAGGAATCGATCAGCAGCGTGCCCGGGCCGCACCGCCGCCAGAATGCCGTCGCTCGCCGAGATAAACATCGCGCACATGCTTTCCCGCCGGCAGCATGGTGATGACGATGTCGTTGTCGTGCGCCGCCTGCTGCGACGAGCCGGCGGCGCCGGCGCCGGCCTTGACGCAACGCTCGACCGCATCGCGCGACAGGTCGAACACCGTGACGCGATGCCCCGCCTTCAACAGGTTGCGCACCATCGGCCCGCCCATATTGCCGACGCCGATAAAGCCGATCTCGCTCATCTCACGCCTCCCAATCGAAGCTCAATTCGTCGCCGGGCAGCGGCGCGAAATAGCGCGCGACCTCGGCCTCCGTCACGTCCTCGAGCCGCGCCGGTTGCCAGCGCGGCTTGCGGTCCTTGTCGATGATCGCCGCGCGGGTGCCTTCGTAGAAATCATGGCCCGCGATCACGCGATTGACCATACGCCATTCCATCCGCATACAATCGTCGAAACCGAGATCGCGCCCGGCGCGGATTTGCCGGTGCGCGATCTTGAGGCTGGTCGGCGATTTCGTCCGGAGCGTCGCCAGTGTCTCGGCGGCGAATGGATCCGTGTCGGCGGCGAGCGCTCGCAGAATTTCCTCGACCGACGATTGATCGAAACAGCGATCGATCAGGGCACGATGCGCGGCGAGCGCCGGCGGCCCGGTGGTTTGCGGCGCGATGCTGTCGACGCCGCTCAACCGATCCCAGTCTTTCGCCGCCATGAAACATTGCGCGATGCCGCAATAGATCGCGTCGGCGGCGCCGAGCCGCGCGCCGGTCAGCCCCAGATATAGGCCGAGCGCGCCGGGACAGCGGCTGAGGAAATAGCTGCCGCCGACGTCGGGAAACAGGCCGATACCGGTCTCCGGCATGGCGAACATCGTGTGCTCGGTGGCGATGCGGTGGCTGCCGTGGACCGAGACGCCAACCCCGCCGCCCATCACGATGCCGTCGAGAAAGGCTATGTACGGTTTCTTGAACCGGTGCAGCCGCGCGTTGAGGCGATATTCGGCGCGATAAAATTGGCGCGGATAATCGCCGGTGCGCTCGTCATAAAGCCGGCGGATGTCGCCGCCGGCGCAGAAGGCGCGGCTGCCCTGCCCGCGTATCAGCACGCACCGCACCGACGGATCGTCCTGCCAGTCGCGCAGCTTTGCATCGAGCGCCTGCGCCATGTCCAAGGTCAGGGCGTTGAGCGCGTCGGGCCGGTTCAGCACCACCCGCGCGACGCCGTCGCGGATGTCGAAGAGAATGTCAGCCATTCCCGAGCAGGCGGCGCGCGATAATGACGCGCATGATCTCGTTGGTGCCTTCGAGGATCTGGTGCACGCGCAGATCGCGCAAGAAACGCTCGACCGGCAGGTCCTTCAGATAGCCGTAGCCGCCGTGGAGCTGCAGCGCCTCGTTGCACACGGCGAAGCCGGCATCGGTGGCGAAGCGCTTGGCCATGGCGCAGAACTGCGTCGCCTCGGGATCGGCGGCGTCGAGCTTCGCCGCCGCCTGGCGGATCATCAGCCGCGCCGCCTCGAGCTCCGTCGCCATGTCGGCGAGCTTGAACTGCACCGACTGGAAGCGCGCGAGACGCCTGGCCGAATTGCTGGCGCGTCTGCACATGCTCGCAGGCAAGCTCCAGGCAGGCGCGGGCGCCGCCGAGCGAACACGCGCCGATATTGATGCGGCCGCCGTCGAGCCCTTGCATCGCGATCTTGAAGCCGTCGCCCTCCGCGCCGATGCGGTTGGCGACCGGCACGCGGCAATCCTCGAACATCACCATCGCGGTCGGCTGCGAGTTCCAGCCCAGCTTCTTTTCCTGGGCGCCGAAGCTCAGGCCCTGCGTGCCGTTCTCGACCACGATGCAGGAAATGCCCTTGGCGCCCGCTTCGCCGGTGCGCACCATCGCGACATAGAGGTCGGAGCGGCCGCCGCCGGAGATGAACGCCTTCGCGCCGTTGAGCACATAGTGATCGCCGTCGCGGACCGCGCGGGTCTTGAGCGACGCCGCGTCAGAGCCTGAATCCGGCTCGGTCAAGCAGTAGCTGGCGAATTTTTCCATGGTGCACAGCGGCGGCAGGAACTGGCGCCGCTGGGCCGCGTCGCCGAAGCGGTCGATCATCCAGGCGGCCATGTTGTGGATGGAAATGAATGCCGCGGTCGATGCGCAGCCCGTCGCGAGCTCCTCGAAAATGATGGCACCGTCGAGCCGCGTCAGGCCGGCGCCGCCGACATCGTCCTTGATATAGATGCCGCCGAAACCCAGGGCCGCGGCCGCGCGCAGCGTCTCGACCGGAAATATCTTCTCCTCGTCCCAACGTGCGGCATGCGGCGCCATCTCGTTCGCGGCGAACGCGTGCGCCGACTCTTGGAATGCCCGCTGCTCGTCGGTGAGGTCGAAGTTCACGGCTTCGCGCCCAGCGCATACTGCGCATAGCGCAAGGCGCTGCGCTGCCAGCCGAGGCTGCCATGCGCCGAGGCGCCGAGCACGTCGCGGAAACCGCGCTGTAACGGCGCGGTGAGGTAAATGCCCCGGCCGCCGGTGACCTCGAACAGGCGCGAGGCGGCCTGGCGCGCCAACATCACGGCATAACTGCCGTCGCGTTGCGAGCGCATGGAATCGTCTTCGGTCAACGCCTTGCCGGCCTCCAGCAATTCCGTGTTGAGCCGCGCCGTGTCCATCAGCAGCAATCGCGCCGCCCGCGTCGCCGCCGACGCTTCAGCGAAGCGTTCCTGTAGCAGCTCGGCGCCGGGCGCAGCGCCGCCGGAACGGCCGGCGACGAAGCGCCGAAAATCCTCGACCATGCCGATGGCGATGCCGACCGGCACCGCGGCCAGCGCCAACTGCGCGAAGCCGAGCAGCGGCATGCGATAGAGCGGCGCGGTGTTGACGCGCGCGCCGGGTGCCTTGCCGGCATTGATGTCGCGCATAGTGACCGACCGGTGCGCCGGGACAAACGTATCCGCCAGCACGCTGGCGCTGCCGGTGCCGAGCATGCCGACCGTGTGCCAATCGTCGTCGATGCGGTAATCGGCGCGCGGCACCAGGAACATACGGTGATCCGCCGGATCGCCGCCGACCAGATCGCCGAGCATGATCCAGGCGGCGTGATGGACGCCGCTGGCGAAGGACCAGCGCCCGCTGAGGCGAAAGCCGCCGCTGACGGGCTCGACCTTGTTGCCTTGCGGAATGATCGAGGCGCAGATCAATGCGTTCGGATCGGGATCCCAGACCTCGTGCTGCGCCTCGTCCTCGAACAGCGCGACGAACATGGGATGCTCGCCGTAAATGTTGGCGACCCAGGCCTGCGACCCGTCGCCCTGCGCCATCTCGATCGAGGACTTGCACAGTACGTCCCAGCCAAGCTCCGAACCGCCGAAGCGCGCCGGCTGGCACAGACGCAGCAATTGGGAGTCGATCAGGTCGGCGAGCGTCTCGTCCGGCATGCGGCGCAGCTTCTCGCCCTGCGCCGCCCGTTCCCGCAGCACCGGCACCAGCTTCCGCGCCCGCGCCAGCGTCTCGGTCCGGTCGAGGCTCATCGCTTCACCATCGGATTACACCCCTCCCCATGGGCAATGGTATACTTCTTCCGTTATGAAAGAAGCACTCGCGGAAATTCTCAAGCGCGTCGAAGAATGGCCCGAAGCCGCTCAGGACGAAGCGGCCGCCTCGCTGCGGTGGATCGAGCAGGAACTGCTCAATCCATACCAATTATCCGACGACGATAAACGCGCCGTCGATCGCGGTTTGGCTGATCTTCACGCTGGACGTTTGGTAGCCACCGACAAGGTATCGGAGTTCTTCCAGCGCCATCGCCGATGAACGTCCGGTTTACTGAGACGGCTTACGCCGACCTCGGCGAGATCCATACTTACATCGCCCAAGATAATCCCCTCGCGGCAGCCACAGTTATTGCGCGTATTGAGGCGACGATAAGACAAATCGGCATGTTCCCGGAAATCGGGCCGCAGAAATACCGGTCGGCGCGGATGTTCCCCGTTCACCGTTTTCCTTACCTGATTTTCCATACAATCGAGGCGGAAGAAGTGGTGATCCTCACCATCCGCCATTCGTCCCGCCGACCGTTGTCCAACAACGATTTTTGATCATTATTGCTTCGTCACGGGCGCGGCGATTTCGAGCAACTTGCCCTGCGCCGTGCCGGTGAGGCGCGCGGCGTACGACGCGCCGGCCGGGATGAACACCGAGACGCCGTCGCGCGCGGCGCGGCGCTCGCCGCCGGCCTCGATCTCCCATTCGCCGGCAACGACGAAGACATAGCGGTTCTCGCCGCTCGGCAGTTGCGGCGCCGGCGCCGCGCCGGGTTCGGCGATGAGTTCACGCACCGCAAAGCGGCCGGCAGTCTCGTCGCCGGTCAGCAATGTCGCGATTGCGTTGCCTCCGCTGGCCGCGATCTCGGTCTGGTCGCGGTGAACGAACTTGCCGACCGGCTTTTGCTGGGCCATCGCCGCCCCCGCTCAGGTGAAGACGACGTGATAATCGTTCTTGGCGACGTCGTGCGGATCGCGGCCGCTGCTCCGCGCCGCGCCCATGCCGACATAGAAGCGCTCGTGCCCCGCCGGCGCGTTCCAGCTCAGCATCCGTCCGGGCTTCCCCGGCGACAGCGACTTGAAGGCGTGGGTCGCGTCCGCCGGCGCGTAGATCAGCGTACCCGGCCCGCAGGTGCGGACCTCGGTCCCGGCCGTGAACTCCCATTCGCCTTCGAGGACATAGAACACTTCGTCCTCGGTGGTCTGATGGTGCGGGCCGGCGCCGGTGCCGGCGGCGACGAACTGTTCGTAAAGGCCGAGCTGGCCGCCCGTCTCTTCGCCGCGCAGCAGGATGTAGATCGGACCGAACGGCGTATCCACGTCGGGGCTATCGGCGGCGCTCGAGAACCTGACCTTCGTCGGCATGCTCGACCAACGCGCGCGCAAGGCGTCGAACGCCTCGCCCGATGTCACGGGGACAATACCGGCTTGTTGCGCCTTCATGCGGCCCTCCTCCGTTTACCCTTATCCTTTATCCGGCAAAACCTTGCCGCTCGCAATCCGGGCGAACCATGCCATATTTTGGGATATGAATTTTCGCCGCCGCGATCTCCTCATCGCCACGGGCGTTGCGCTATTGCTGCCGCGGGCGGCGCTGGCACTTCCGGTCATGCCCGGCCTGCCGCGGCGCCTCGACCTCAAGAACGCCAATACCGGCGAGAGCTTCGGCGGGCTCTACCGCGACAGGGACGGGCCGATCCCGTCCGCCATCACCGACCTCGCCCATTTCCTGCGCGACCACCACGCCAACAAGCAAGGGCCGGTCAGCGTCGCGACGCTCGACTTCCTCGCCGACGTGATGGACGCGGTCGGCGAGAGCAAGGCCACCATCCTCTCGGCCTACCGCACCAAGGAGACCAACGAGATGCTGCGCGCCCGCTATTTCGGCGTCGCGGAAAAAAGCCAGCATCTTCTGGGCAAGGCGCTCGACATCACTTTCGACGGCAAGATCGCCAAGGCCGAAAAGGCGGCGCTGGCGATGAAACGCGGCGGCGTCGGCTGGTATCCCAATTCGCATTTCATCCACCTCGACAGCGGGCCGGTGCGGCAATGGCAGATCGACTACACCGGCGTGGACCATGAGTTACTGGGGCCGCTCCGCCCGCACCATATCCTGTCGTTCAAGGAGATGCTGGCGCGCAGCCGCGCTGAGGCGTGGCACGAATATGTGGTGCGGCACCGCTTGGCGAAGTAGTGCAGACTTTCTCGTCGTCATTCCCGCGAAAGCAGGGACGACGAACGAGGTTCAACAGAAGCGGATTTCGCTCTAAACTCACGACCGACAACTCACTACTGAAGACTGAGAACCACAATGGTCAAACTGGCCGACGACGAAAAAGCGATGCTGGACGGCAAGGGCGGTCCCGCCAAGCAGAAGGCGATGGAGCTGCTGGTCAAATATGCCGAGGCGCTGAACTGCGAGCGCTTCGTCGCCACCAACAACATCGCCGGCGTGCCCGGCTCGTCGACCCTGTTCCTCAAGGACTATTACAAGGATTTCAACGGCGGCAATTACGAGGCGATCTTTTCGCTGTTCGATCTCGACAGCGACACCGTCGTGCCGGTGCCCAAAGTCACGGCCTATTCCTGTCACCTCCAAGGCGGCGTCGATCCCAAGGAATGGGACACGCTCGGCAAGAGCCGCGAGGTCTTCGAGCACCAGCAAGAGGATGAGGCCGCGGTCGCCGATCACGGCATCCAGATCATGAAGACCTGCACGCCCTATCTCGCCGGCAACGTGCCGGTGAAGGGCGAGCATTGCGCCTGGATGGAATCCTCGGCGGTGGTGTTCTGCAACTCGGTCATCGGCGGGCGCACCAACACCGAGGGCCGCGAGAGCACCAGCGCCGCGATGCTCACCGGCAAGGTTCCCGACTGGGGCTTCCACCGCGACGAGTTCCGCCGCGGCACCCATGCCATCGAGGTCGAGGTGCCGATCGAAAGCATGCTCGATTGGGGCATGCTCGGCTATTTCACCGGCTATGCCGTCGAGGAGAACATCCCCGTCATCTCCGGGGTCGACTATCAGCCCAACCTGATCCGCCACAAGCATTTCGGCGCCGCGGCCGCGTCGTCGGGTGGGGTCGAGCTCTATCACATGGTCGGCATCACGCCCGAAGCGCCGTCGCGCGAGGTGGCGTTCGGCGGCAACAAGCCGGTCGAGACCATCAAATACGGCCAGGCCGAACGTCGCAAAATCTATGAGATGCTGAATAGCAACGGCACCGACGAGAATGTCGATTTCGTCATGCTCGGCTGTCCGCACGCCTCGATCGAGCAGATCTGGGAGGTCGCCAACCTGCTCGAGGGTAAGAAGCTCAGCCCGAACACCAAGCTGTGGCTTTTCACCTCGCGCTCGGTGAAGAGCATGGCCGACACCAACGGCTATACCAAGACCATCCGCGCCGCCGGCGGCACGGTGCTGACCGACACCTGCTCCGCCATCGGCCTCGCGGTGCCGAAGGGCACCAAAGTGGTGGCGCTCGACAGCGCCAAGCAGTCGCACTATCTGCCGGCGATGATGGGCATCGAGGCCTGGTTCGGCACCACCAAGGACTGCATCGACGCGGCCCTGACCGGCCGCTGGCACGGAGAACTACGATGAGCGTCGAAGCCCCGCCCCGCAACGACGTCATCGTCCTTCATGGCCGAATGGTGACGCCCGGCGTCGCCGAGGGCGAAGCGCTGGTGACGCATCAGACCATTTCCGGCTGGGGCGGCATCAATTCGATGACCGGCACGGTGATCGAGACCCGCCATGAGCTGCGCGGCGTCAGCTTCAAGGACAAGATCCTGGTCTATCCCGGCGCCAAGGGCTCGTCGGGCTGGTCGGCGGCCTTCCATACCACCCGCCTGACCAAGACGGCGCCCAAGGCGATGCTCTTCACCGTGATGACCACTAAGATCGCGCTCGGCGCGGTGGTGATGCGGATCCCGGCGATGACCGATTTCGATCGCGATCCGCTCGAGGTGATTGAAACCGGCGACTGGGTGAAGGTCGACGCCGACCGCGGCGTGGTCGAAATCACAAAAAAGGGCCGCTAAGGCCTCCAAGCCACGTCTTTTGTGCAATCGGCGGGCCTGGATGATTTTCTGGCCTCGCCTTTGCACGTGCCTTATGCATAATATGGAAGCGGTGCTGACACATTGCATTATGGGGACGTGTCGGCCGAATCGTCACTTTAGGGGTTTATTAGAGTAGTCAGGCATGGAATTGCCCGCGAAACAGGGACTGTACGACCCTCGGAACGAGCACGATGCGTGCGGCGTCGGCTTCATCGCGCATGTGAAGGGCGTGAAGTCGCACGACATCGTCCGTCAGGGCCTGCAGATTCTGGTCAATCTCGACCATCGCGGCGCGGTCGGCGCCGACCCGTTGGTGGGCGACGGCGCGGGCTGCCTGATCCAGATTCCGGACCTGCTGCTGCGGCACTGGGCGGAGGAGCGGAAGCTCGATCTGCCTCGGCCGGGACAATACGCGGTCGCGATGTGCTTCCTGCCCCAGGACGAACCGTCGCGCGACTTCGCCATCGGCTATTTCGAGAAATTCCTCACCCAGGAGGGCATGCGTATCCTGGGCTGGCGCGATGTGCCGACCGACCTGACCGGCCTCGGCAAGTACGTGATCGAGACCATGCCGGTGATCCGGCAGGCCATCGTCGTGCCGATCGCGCCGTTCGCCGACCAGCAGGCGTTCGAGCGCAAGATATTGGTCGCGCGCAAGCAGACGCTGAACAGCCGCGACCACCAGGCCGTGGCGCAGCATCTTTCCGGCCTGTCGCAATTCTACATGCCGTCCTTCTCGACGCGCACGGTGGTCTACAAGGGCCTGTTGTTGGCGCCTCAGGTCGAGAGTTTCTACGACGATCTGCGCAACCCGATGACGCAATCGGCGCTGGCGCTGGTGCATCAGCGCTTCTCCACCAACACGTTCCCGTCATGGCGGCTGGCGCACCCCTATCGCTTCCTCGCCCATAACGGCGAGATCAACACCGTGCGCGGCAACGTCAATTGGATGTATGCGCGGCGCGGCTCGCTTCATTCCGAATTGCTCGGCAGCGACCTCGACAAGATGTGGCCGCTGATCCCGCACGGCCAGTCGGACACGGCCTGCATCGACAATGCGCTCGAGCTGCTGGTGGCGAGCGGCTATTCGTTGATCCACGCGATGATGATGCTGATTCCCGAGGCATGGGCGGGCAATCCGCTGATGGATCCGAAGCGGCGCGCGTTCTACGAATATTACGCCGCGCTGATGGAGCCGTGGGACGGGCCGGCGGCGATCGCCTTCACCGACGGCCGCCAGATTGGCGCCACGCTCGACCGCAACGGCTTGCGGCCGGCGCGCTATCTCCTCACCAACGACGATGTCGTGGTGATGGCGTCGGAGACCGGCGTGCTGCCGATCCCGGACGAGAAGGTCGTCCGCAAATGGCGGCTCCAGCCCGGCAAGATGCTGCTGATCGACCTCGAGCAGGGCCGCATCGTCGAGGACGGCGAGATCAAGCAGACGCTCGCCGTCGAGCATCCTTACGAGGAATGGCTGCGCCAGACCCAGATCAAGCTGGAGGAATTGCCGGAAAGCGCCGAGGCGGCGAAGACCGGCCTGCGCAACGACCCGACCGCGTTGCTCAACGACCAACAGGCCTTCGGCTACACCCAGGAGGACATGCAGTTCTTCCTCGAGCCGATGGCGCGCGAGGGCGACGATCCCGTCGGCTCGATGGGCACCGATACGCCGCTCGCCGTGCTCTCGGACAAGCCGAAGCTGCTCTATAACTACTTCAAGCAGAACTTCGCGCAGGTCACCAACCCGCCGATCGACCCGATCCGCGAGGAGCTGGTGATGTCGCTGGTGTCGATGATCGGGCCGCGGCCGAACTTGTTCGGCCATGTCGCCGGCACCCATTACCGGCTCGAGGTGTCGCAACCGATCCTCAGCAACGTCGATCTGCAGAAGATCCGCTCGATCTCGGAATCCTACACCGCAGGCCACGCCTTCCGCACCCGCACGCTCGACGCCACCTGGCCCGCCGAGGAACAAGGGGACGGGCTGGAGCCGGCGCTCGAGCGGCTGTGCCGCGAGGCTGCCGAGGCGGTGCGCGGCGAGTACAACATCCTCATCATCTCCGACCGCAAAGTGTCGCCGACGCGGATTCCGATCCCGGCGCTGCTCGCGACCGCGGCGGTACATCATCATCTGATCCGCGAAGGCCTGCGCACCGCGACCGGCCTGGTGGTCGAGACCGGCGAAGCGCGCGAGGTGCATCATTTCTGCGTGCTGGCGGGCTATGGCGCCGAGGCGATCAACCCGTATCTCGCGTTCGAGACGCTCGAGGACATCCTGGTCCGCAACAAGCTGCCGCTGAAGTCGGAGCAGCTTTACAAGAATTACGTGAAGGCATGCGGCAAGGGGATTTTGAAGGTGATGTCCAAGATGGGCATCTCGACCTATCAATCCTATTGCGGCGCGCAGATTTTCGACGCGGTCGGGCTGCAATCGAGCTTCGTCGAGCGCTATTTCACCGGCACCGCCACCACGGTCGAAGGCGCGGGCCTGCGCGAGATCGCGCGCGAGGCGGTGACGCGTCACCACAATGCGTTCGGCGACAACCCGCTCTATCACGAGATGCTCGATCTCGGCGGCGATTACGCCTTCCGCATCCGCGGCGAGGATCACGCCTGGACGCCGGACTCGCGTCGCGCGGCTGCAGCATGCCGTGCGCGGCAACCTGCCCGACGAGTACCGCGCCTACGCGCAGACCATCAACGACCAGTCCGAGCGGTTGCTGACGCTGCGCGGGCTGATGAACTTCAAGTTCGCCGACACGCCGTTACCGCTCGACGAAGTCGAGCCGGCGGGCGAGATCGTCAAGCGCTTCGCCACCGGCGCCATGAGCTTCGGCTCGATCAGCCGCGAGGCGCACACCACCCTCGCCATCGCCATGAACCGCATCGGCGGCAAGTCCAACACCGGCGAAGGCGGCGAGGAGAGCGACCGCTTCAAGCCCAAGCCCAACGGCGATTCCATGCGCTCGGCGATCAAGCAGGTCGCGTCGGGCCGCTTCGGCGTCACCGCCGAATATCTGGTCAATGCCGACGTGCTGCAGATCAAGATGGCGCAAGGCGCCAAGCCCGGCGAGGGCGGCCAATTGCCCGGGCACAAGGTCGACAAGAACATCGCGCGCGTACGGCATTCGACGCCCGGCGTCGGACTGATCTCGCCGCCGCCGCACCACGACATCTATTCGATCGAGGATCTGGCGCAGCTCATCTACGACCTGAAGAACGCCAACCCGGCGGCGCAGGTGTCGGTGAAGCTCGTTTCCGAGGTCGGCGTCGGCACCGTCGCGGCGGGCGTCAGCAAGGCGCGCGCCGATCACGTCACCATCGCCGGCTACGAAGGCGGCACCGGCGCCAGCCCCCTCACCTCGTTGACGCATGCCGGCTCGCCCTGGGAAATCGGCCTCTCCGAGACGCAGCAAACCCTGGTGCTGAACGGCCTGCGCGGCCGCATCGCGGTGCAGGTCGATGGCGGTTTGCGCACCGGCCGCGACGTGGTGATTGGCGCGCTGATCGGCGCCGACGAGTTCGGCTTTTCGACCGCGCCGTTGATCGCCGCCGGCTGCATCATGATGCGCAAGTGCCATCTGAACACCTGCCCGGTCGGCGTCGCGACCCAGGACCCGGTGCTGCGCGCCAAGTTCACCGGCCAGCCCGAGCACGTCATCAATTTTTTCTTCTTCGTCGCGGAGGAAGTGCGCGAGCTGATGGCGAAGCTCGGCTTCCGCAAATTCGTCGACATGATCGGCCATGTCGACAAGCTCGACATGCGGCGCGCGGTCGATCACTGGAAGGCGAAGGGCGTCGACCTGTCGCGCATCCTCTATCAGCCGGAGCGCAAGCCGGGCATCGCGATCAGCAATTGCGAACGTCAGGAGCATCACCTCGAACGCGCGATGGACATGAAGTTCATCGAGCTGGCGCAGCCGGCGCTGGAGCGCGGTCAGCCGGTGGTGATCGAGAACACCATCCGTAACGTCAACCGCACCGTCGGCGCGATGCTGTCGGGCGAAGTGGCGAAGCGGTACGGCCATGCCGGCCTGCGCCGACAACACCATCCGCATCAGCTTCAAGGGCACCGCGGGCGGCAGCTTCGGCGCCTTCCTCGCGCGCGGCATCACGCTTGAGCTGTACGGCGACGCCAACGACTATGTCGGCAAGGGCCTGTCGGGCGGCCGCGTCATCGTGCGCCAGCCGCCCGAGGTCAAGCGCGACCCGCTCGACAATATCGTCGTCGGCAACACCGTGCTCTACGGCGCCATCGCGGGCGAAGCGTATTTCCAGGGTGTCGCCGGCGAGCGCTTCGCCGTGCGCAATTCCGGCGCGGTCGCGGTGGTCGAGGGCACCGGCGATCATGGCTGCGAATACATGACCGGGGGCGTGGTGGTGGTGCTCGGCGATACCGGCCGCAATTTCGGCGCCGGCATGTCGGGCGGCATCGCCTATGTCTACGATCCGGAGAAGCGCTTCGACCGTCTCGCCAACAAGGCGATGGCCGATCTCGAATGGGTCAAACCCGCCGGGAGCGATACCGGCCATGCCGAAGACCATGAGCGGCCGCGCCAGCGCGCCGCCAGCGTCGAGGACAGCGGCATGGGCGATCCCCTACGCTTCGACGCCGAACGGCTGCGCATCCTGGTTGAGCGCCATCATCTCTACACCGGGAGCGCTCGCGCCCGCGAATTGCTCGACAATTGGGATGCGGGGGTGACGAAGTTCGTCAAGATCGTGCCGAAGGATTATCGCCGGGCTTTGATGGACATGAAGGCGGAGCGCGACGCCGCCAAAGCCACCGCGGCTGAATGAACTTACCCATGGGGGATTGTCGTCATGGGTAAGCCGACCGGCTTCCTCGAATTCGAGCGGCATGACCGGCCTTATGAAAAGGCCGAGGCGCGCGTCAAGCATTGGCAGGAATTCGTCAAGCCGCTGCCGGAGCCCGAGCTCAACAAGCAGGCCGGCGCGCTGCATGGATTGCGGCATCCCGTTCTGTCACCAGGGCTGCCCGGTCAACAATCTGATCCCCGACTGGAACAACCTGGTCTATCGCGAGCAATGGCAGGCGGCGTCGACCGCGCTGCATTCGACCAACAATTTCCCGGAGTTCACCGGCCGCATTTGCCCGGCGCCGTGCGAGGCGTCGTGCACCCTCAACATCGAGGACAACCCGGTCACCATCAAGACCATCGAATGCGCCATCGTCGATCGCGCCTGGGACGAGGGCTGGCTCAAGCCGCTGGTGCCGGCGCACCGCACCGGCAAGCGCGTCGCGGTGGTCGGCTCCGGCCCCGCCGGCATGGCCTGCGCCCAGCAGCTCGCGCGCGTCGGCCATTCGGTGACGCTGTTCGAGAAGGCGGACCGAATCGGCGGCCTCCTCCGCTACGGCATTCCCGACTTCAAGATGGAGAAGCATCTCATCGACCGGCGCGTGGCGCAGATGGCGGCCGAAGGCGTCGAGTTCCGCGCCCGCGTCCATGTCGGCGTCGATGTGACGGTCGAGGAGCTGCTGCGCGACTACGACGCCATCGCCATGACCGGCGGCGCCGAATGGGCGCGCAATCTCGAAATTCCCGGCCGCGAGCTCGACGGCATCCACTACGCGATGGATTTCCTGCCGCAACAGAACAAGCGCAACGCCGGCGACAAGGAGAATGTCGCGGCACCCGGTGGCACCATCTCCGCCAAGGGCAAGCATGTCGTGGTGATCGGCGGCGGCGATACCGGCTCCGACTGCATCGGCACCTCGACCCGTCAGGGCGCGGCGTCGATCGTCCAGCTCGAAATCCTGCCGCAGCCGCCGGAGCACGAGAACAAGGGCCTGACCTGGCCGGACTGGCCGTTGAAGCTGCGTACCTCCTCGTCACAGGAGGAAGGCGTCGAGCGCGACTGGTCGGTGGTGACCAACCGCGCCATCGGCGATGACGGCAAGGTCAAGGCGCTCGAATGCGTGCGCGTCGAATGGGCGCGCGACGCCAACGGCCGCATGCAGATGAAGGAAATCGCGGGCAGCAAGTTCGAGTTGAAGGCCGATCTCGTGCTGCTGGCGATGGGTTTCCTCGGTCCGGTGCGGCCGGGAATGGTGGAACAATCGGGCGTGGCGCTGGATCCGCGCGGCAATATCAAGGCGAACACGCTCGACTACCGTACCTCGGCGGACAAGATTTTCGCCGCCGGCGACATGCGGCGCGGCCAATCGCTCGTGGTGTGGGCGATCCGCGAAGGCCGGCAATGCGCCCGCGCCGTCGACGAATACCTGATGGGCAGAAGCACCCTGCCCCGCTAGTCCCGCACTGCAATTCCGCGCTAGGTCCTTCGCGCGAGATGGAGATGCGTCTCGAAGCGCAACTCCATCTTACCGCCATGCGCCGTCACCGCGTCAGCGATCGCTTTGAGCAGCTGTTCGCGCACCGCCTCCGGCAAGCGCCGGTGGTCGGTGCGCGTGCGCAGGAAATCTGTGAAACCTGCAGCGTCGTAGGACCGGCTCCAAGCGTAGCGCCGGTGGATGGGCCGGGCAAAACGCCCGGAATTTGCGATGAGCACCGGCAACTGGCCGTCCGGTGTGTACCAGATTTCCGGCGGCGGTCCCGGCGGCGTGCCTAGCTCGGCGCGGTAGATCTCCGCCAACTCCGTGTCCAGCGGCGGCGCGACGCCCGCCGGCACGTTGCCGAACACGGCGAGCGAACCTTCAGGAGCCAGCAGGTACGCGGCTTTGTCGAAGCCGATTTCGGGCGCGATCCAGTGCCACGCCTGCGCCGACGCGATCAATTTGAACGCGGTGTCGGCCGGCGGTTGCCACGCCTCGAAGGTCGATCGAACGAAACGGACGTCGCCGGCTCCCGCCAGCCGCTCGCGCGCGAGAGCCAGTAAATCGTCGCCGGGATCGAGCGCCGTCACCGCCAGATCGCGCCGCGCCCAGCCGACCGTCGCCTGCCCGCTGCCACAGCCGACATCGAGCACCGCGTCGCCCGGCGCCAGCCCCGCCGCGGCGTACACGTCATCGAACAGCGTCTCGGGATAATCGGGCCGCGCCTTGTCGTAGAGAGCGGCGATTTCGTTAAAGCTCAAGCGTGGGTCCATGCCGTTCATATTTCAGCTTAATGACGCGCCGGAACTGTCACGTTATACTTTTTCGCTGCAACGATAAAAGCTGGGGAACGGGGAACGCGTCATGGCCACCCAAAACAATACCGTCGATGTGTCCGAGATCGTCGAGAAACAGAAGCTGTCCGGCTTTTTGATCGGCCTCGTGGTCATCTCTTGGATCATTACTTTCTTCGACGGCTTCGACATGATTTCGATCGGCTTTATCGCCAAGCCGATCATGACGCAATTCCATCTCTCGCCCGTCCAGATGGGCAACGTCTTCGCCATCGGCCTGGTCGGCACGCTGATCGGCGGCTTTGGGCTGGGCTGGATCGCGGACCGCGTCGGCCGCCGTCCCGCCGTGGTCTGGGCCACCTTCGCGTTCGGCGTGCTGACCATCCTCCTGGCCTTCGCCAACGGCTACACGTGGCTGCTGATGCTGCGCCTGATCGACGGCATCGCCATCGGCGGCATGCTGCCCGTGGCGTGGGCGCTCAACATCGAATACGCGCCGAAGCGCTTCCGCTCGACCATCGTCACCGTGATCATGATCGGCTATTCGGTCGGCGCCGCGATGGGCGGGCCGGTGGCGAACTGGCTGGCGCCGACGCACGGTTGGCCGGCGGTGTTCATTTTCGGCGGTGTGCTGTCGATCCTGGCCTCGATCGCGCTGATGCTGATGCTGCCGGAATCGGTGCGCTTCCTCACCACCAAGAAACTCGACCCCGCGCGCATCGCCGCCATCGTCCGCCGCATCGCGCCCGACCGGCAAATTCCCGCCAACGCCACCTTCGTCCTCGCGGACGAAGGCGCCAAGACCAGCGACTTCAAGCCGTCCGTCCTGTTCCAGGGCCCGTTGAAATGGATCACCCCGCTGATGTGGATCGCCTACATTTTCAGCTCGATGACGGCGTTCTTTCTCGCCAATTGGGGCCCGGTGGTGGTGATGTCGCTCGGCTTCTCGTCGGCCGCGGCGAACTGGTCCGGTACCGCCAACTCGATCGGCGGCGCGCTCGGCGGCCTGCTGCTGATGCGCTTCACCGACAACAAGGGCTCGATCGCCATCACCTTCATGCCGCTCCTCGCGATTCCGTTCCTGTTGTGGATCGCGTTCGGCAACGTCGCCTCGCCGATGCTGTTCGGGTTCAGTCTGTTCTTCACCCTGAGCTTCCTCGCGACGCTGTTCCTGATCGGCGGGCATTTCGGCCTGCACAGCATCGCCGGGATTTTCTATCCCTCCGCCTATCGCTCGAACGGCGCGGGCTGGGCCACGTCGGTGGCGAAGATCGGCTCGATCATCGGACCGTTCGTCGGCGGCTACATCCTGGCGTCGAGCATTCCGCGGCAGCAAATTTTCGCGGTAATGGCGATCTGTCCCGCCGTGTTCGTGATCTGCATCCTCGCGGTCGGCATCCTGCATAACCGCGTCATGCGGCGCGA
Organism: uncultured Alphaproteobacteria bacterium; assembly: GCA_963729845.1. GTDB lineage: Bacteria > Pseudomonadota > Alphaproteobacteria > ATCC43930 > CGMCC-115725 > JAATGI01. Next base: position 145,923 of record CAVSQC010000003.1, on the reverse strand, counting down.
GCATGAATCCGGCGGCGCCGCCGCGAGCGACATCGCCGCCGCCGCCGGGGATTGATTATCGGCGCAAGCGTCCGACGATCCCGGCGGGGAAGAAATAGACGATGAGGATGAACAGCAGCCCGAGCCATAGCAGCCAGCGGTCGGGATGAAACAGCGCGGGCAGGATCGGCACGTCCGCGACGGCGTCGGACAGCGCGCCCATCGCCGGCTGTAGATAGTACTGGGCCATCACCATGATCGCGGCGCCGAGGATCGCGCCGTAGAGCGTGCCCATGCCGCCGATCACCACCATCAGCAAAATGTCGACCATGATTGAGAACGACAGCGTCGAGTCCGGCCCGGCGTAGCGAAGCTGCAGCGCCAGCAACGCGCCCGCTAGCGACGCCACCGCGGCACTGATCGCGCCCGCCAGCGTGCGATACCATAGCGTGCGCAGGCCCAGCGCCTCGGCGCGGAACTCGTTCTCGCGGATCGCCTGCATCACGCGGCCCATCGGCGAGTTGACCACGCGCAGCAGGAACAGGAACAGTACCGCGCGACACCGCGAAGATCAGATAGTACGTGACGACATTGCCGTTGAGGCCGCCGCCGAGCTGAAACGCCGGCGTCAGCACGGTCGGCACCGAAAAGGTCAGCCCGTCCTCGCCGCCGGTCCAATCGCGCATGGTCGAGGCCAGGATCTGGGCGAAGCTCGCCACCGCCAGCGTGATCATGGCGAAGAAAATCGCCCGCACGCGCAGGCTGAGGAGGCCGATGATCGCCGCGACGACGATCGCCAGCAGCATGCCGGCCAACGCGCCGATCAGCACCGGTCCCCAGCCGCCGCCGAGCCGCGTCAGCGTGATCGCCACGCCGTAAGCGCCCATGCCGAAGAACATGGTGTGGGCGAACGACACGATGCCGGTATAGCCCAGCAGCATGTCGTAGCTGGCCGCGAGCACGATGAAGATGCAGATGCGCTCCGCCACCGCCAGCGAGCGCGTACCCGGAAACACGAACGGCGCAACGATCAGCAGCGCCACCACCACGGCGAGAATGACGGACAGGACGCGCCCGCGCGGCGGATCGCCCGGACAAAATATGCGCGGCGAGGCTCATTGGTGCGCCACCGGGAACAGGCCGCGCGGCCGCCACAATAGGATCAGCACCATCAGCAAAATGTCGGAGCCGAGCGACACGGTCGGCGCCAGGAAGCCGACATAGTTGGCGGTGAGGCCGACCAGCATGGCGCCGACCAGCGAGCCGCCGACCGAGCCCAGCCCGCCGATGATCAGGATGATCAGCACCAGCACGAACATGTCGGTGCCGAGCTGCACCGTCACCAGCTCCTGATAGAGCGCCCAGATCACACCGCCCATGCCGGCGAGCGCGGTGCCGACGACGAACACGCCGACGAACAGCCGCCGGATGCGATAGCCCAGCGCCTCGACCATCTCGCGGTTCTCGACCCCGGCGCGCACCAACAGGCCGACGCGCGTGCGGCTCAACGTCAAATGCATCGCGGCGAACACGACCAAACCGAGGACGAGCGCCAGGAGCCGGTATTTCTCGATGGCGGCGGTGCCGATCAGGATGCTGCCACCGAACATCGGCGGCTTCACCAGCGGAATCGCGTTCGGTCCCCACAGCACGATGAACAGTTGCTGCGCCACGATCAGCCCGCCCATCGTCACCAGAATCTGCCGCAGCGGCGCGCCGTACACGCCGCGCACGATGACGCGCTCGAAGCCCCAGCCGACCGCGCCGCTGACGACGAGCGCCGCCACCAGCGCCACCCCGAAGGCGGCAAGATTGAGGGTCCATGAATCGGCCGTGCTCCACCCGGCCAGCGGCGCCAGCACGGAAATGCCGATATAGGCGCCGAGGGTGATGAAGGCGCCGTGCGCGAAATTCAGCACATCCATCAGTCCGAAGATCAGCGTCAGGCCCGCCGCCATCAGGAACAGCATCGCGCCCATCGCCAGGCCGGCAACCGTCAGCACCAGCCAGTTCGACACGCCCATCACCGGCAGCGCGATCAGCATCAGAGCCGGCAGCACGGCGTAGGGCGCCCAGTCGCGCTTCACTGATGCACCGCCAGGCTCAGGCCCAAGAGGCGATGCTGCAACGCCTCGTCGGCGGCGAGATCGGCCATCGTGCCGGTATGGACGATGCGGCCGTCATCCATCACCGCGACATCGTCGCCGACCGACACCGCCATGTGAAAATTCTGTTCCACCAGCAGGATCGTGGTCTCGCTTTGCTTCAGGCGCTGGAACGCATCGATCAGGACCTGAATGATGGCGGGCGCCAGACCCTTGGTCGGCTCGTCCACCACCAGCAGGCGGCGCGGCTCGATGATGGCGCGGCCGATCGCCAGCATCTGCTTCTGTCCGCCGGACAGCACGCCAGCCGGCACCGACCAGCGCTCCTTCAGCGCCGGGAACAGCGCGAACAAGCGGTCGAGGCGTTCCCCGGTCAGTCCGTCGCGCCCGGTCGCCAGCAGCAGGTTCTCGCGCACGGTAAGCTGCGAGAAAATGCCCATCGTTTCGGGCACGTAGGCGATGCCGAGCCGCGCGATGTCGGGCGTTTCCAGCCCGTCGATGCGCCGGCCGTCGAACGCGATGGTGCCGGCGCTCGCCCGCCACAGGCCCATGATTGTGCGCAAGGTCGTGGTCTTGCCGGCGCCGTTGCGGCCCAGCAGCATCGTCACGCGGGCGCGCCTGACGGCGAAATCGACGCCGTGCAGGATATGATAGCGGCCGATCCGCGTCTCGACGCCGCGCAGTTCGAGCAACGCGTCAGACATGAGCGACGCCGAGATAGGCTTCCTGCACGATCGGCAACGCCACCACCTCCGCCGGCGCGCCGTCGGCGACGAGCTTGCCGTTGTGCAGCACGACGACGCGGTCGGCCAGGCGGCGCACCACCTCCATCTTGTGCTCGACCAGAAGAATGGTCTTGTCGCGCTGCTCACGTATTTCCTCGATCAAGTCGAGAATGACCGGCACTTCGTCGACGCTCATGCCGGCGGTCGGCTCGTCGAACATGAAGACGAGCGGCTCCAGTGCCAGCAGGATCGCCACCTCGAGCTTGCGTTGATCGCCGTGCGGCAGCGTCGCCGCCGGCGCCGCGGCGCGTGGCTGGAGCTTGACCCGTTCGAGACAGGCCATGGCACGGTCCCCGAGATCGCGATGGCTCGCCGCCATGGTGAGAAAATCGAGACCCGGCCCCAGCCGCGCCTGAAACGCCAGACGGACATTCTCGAGCACGGTCAGGCTCGGAAACAGATTGGTAAGCTGGAAGGCGCGGCCGAGGCCCAGCCGCGTGCGCGCCGGCGCCGACAATCCGGTTATGTCGCGGCTTTCGAGCAGCACACCGCCCGCCGTCGCCAGCAATTGTCCCGAGATCAGGTTGAAATAAGTGGTCTTCCCCGCGCCGTTCGGTCCGACGATGGCGGTAAGGGTGCCGCGGTCGAAGGCGCAGGTGACGCCGTCGACCGCGACATGCCCGCCGAAATTGATCGTCAGATCGCGGGTCCGGAGGATCGGGCCAGTGGTCCGATCCTCATCCGCAGTCGCGATCACGCCCGGCGGCGGAACAGCAGGAAGCCACCGATCGCGATCACGACCACAACCACAATCACCACGATGATGATGGTCGTGTTGTCGGACGACGCGGCGGGCGCCGGCGCGGGGGTCGGCGGCGGCGGCGCGGCTGCCTCCGGTTTGGCAGGCGGCGGCGGTGCCGTCGCGGGCTTCGGCGCCTCCGGCGGGGTCGTCGCCGGGGCAGTCGCCGGCGTCGCTTGCGCGACTTTCATCGCACCGCCGTTCAGGATCGGCACGTTCATGTCGCTGATCTTGATCACCCGCGTCAGCTCGGGGATTGCCCATTTGACGCTGGGATCGACCTTGATCTTGAACGCGTACATCTCCTGCATTGCCTGATGGTCCTCCTTGCGGAAGATCATCTCGCCCTTCGGCGTGTCGAACTTCATGCCCTCCATCGCCGCGATCAGCGCTTCCGTGTCGGTCTTGCCTTGCGTCGCGTTGAGTGCGGTCACCACCGCCATCGCCGCCGCGAAGCCGCTGCAGGTGAAGAAATCGGGCGGCGCGTTGAACCGCTTCATGTGCTCGGCGACCAGCCAGTCGTTCACCGGGTTCTTCGGGTCCTGGTAATAGTAGTAGGTGGCACCCTCCATGCCGGGGAAATCCTTGTAGAACACCAGCGCCGGCAGGATGTTGCCGCCGGTGGATATCTGGATGCCCATGCGTTCGGGATTGAGCGCCTTCAGCTTTGCGAGCGGGTTCCCGGTACCGGCCCAGATCACCCAGATGATCTTGCGGTCCGCCTTGACCTTGGCGAGGGCGTCGAAAATCCGCTGTGCCGGCGCCGTGAAGTCGGTGGTCGCGGGCGGAGCATATTCCTCATAGACAAGCTGCGCGCCAGTCGAGCCGAGCGCCTTCTTGAAGGCGGCGACGCCGTCGCGCCCAAAGGCATAATCCTGGGCCAGCGTCGCAACCACCGTGCCCGGCTTGCCGATGGCGATGGCGTTCGAAATCGCGTCCTGCGACGAATTGCGGTCGCTGCGGAAAATGTATCGGTTCCACTTGTCGCCGGTGATCGAATCCGCCACCGCGGGCTCGACGAGGAGGATCTTCTTGTTCTCCGCCGCCACCGGGAGCATCGCCAGCGCCACCGCCGAACTGGAACCGCCAACCGCGAGATCGACATGGTCGTCGTTATAGGCTTCGGACAGAAGGCTGCGGCCGAGGTCGGGCTTGGTCTGGCTGTCTTTGTAGATCACCTCGATCTTGCGGCCGGCGACTTCGTTGGTCCCCTTGGTGCCGTATTCGAGGCCAAGCTTCCACCCCGCGATGACCTGCTGGGCATAGGCCTGAAGCGGACCGGTGGAATCTTGGATGACCGCGATCTTGATTGGCTTGTTTTCCTGCGCCACGACCGGTGTCACCGCGCCGATCGCGAGAGCCGCGATGGCGAACGAGCGAAGCAAGTTCATGATGAGCGCCCCATTTATATTGTTGTGCCGGGCAGTTTCGCGCGGACTTTCGCTAGGCGCAAGAATTGTTACGCAGGGCGAAATCCGCTATAGGCTTGCGCCCAAGGAGAGGTTGGATGGCTGGGAAATGGCGTCCCGACAGTTGGCGGGACATGCCGATCAAGCAGGTGCCGGATTACCCCGACGGACGGGCGCTGTCCGCGGTTGAGGAGACTTTGCGCAATTTTCCGCCGCTGGTGTTCGCCGGCGAGGCGCGGCGGCTGAAGCACGCGTTGCACAGCGTCGCCGAAGGCAAGGCGTTTCTGCTCCAGGGCGGCGATTGCGCCGAGAGCTTCGCCGAGTTCCACCCCAACAATATCCGCGACACGTTCCGCGTGCTGCTGCAGATGGCGGTGATCCTGACCTATGGCGCCGCCTGTCCGGTGGTGAAGGTCAGCCGCATGGCCGGCCAGTTCGCCAAGCCGCGCTCGGCCGACACCGAGACGCAGAACGGCGTCACCCTGCCCGCCTATCGCGGCGACATCGTCAACGGCATGGATTTCGACCTGGTGTCGCGCACGCCCGACCCGCAGCGCATGATGCGCGCCTACAGCCAGGCGGCGGCGACGCTCAACCTGCTGCGCGCCTTCGCCCAAGGCGGCTATGCCGACCTGCATCGCGTCCACACCTGGAACCAAGGTTTCGTGGCCTCCAGCCCCGCCGGCGCGCGCTATCAAGAGATGGCCGACCGGCTGTCGGAGACGCTCGACTTCATGGCGGCGTGCGGTCTGACCTCGGAGACCACGCCGCAAATCCGCGAGACCGATCTCTACACCTCGCACGAGGCGTTGCTGCTCCCGTACGAGCAGGCCCTGACGCGCGTCGATTCCACCAGCGGCGATTGGTACGATTGCTCGGCGCACATGCTGTGGATCGGCGACCGCACGCGTCAGCCCGACGGCGCGCATGTCGAGTTCCTGCGCGGGGTTAAAAACCCGATCGGCCTCAAATGCGGCCCGTCGCTCGATACCGGCGATCTGTTGCGCCTCATCGACATTCTCAACCCGGAGAACGAGCCGGGCAGGTTGACACTGATCGCGCGCATGGGCGCCGACAAGGTCGAGGCCAAGCTGCCGCCACTGATTCGCGCCGTGGCGCGCGAAGGTCGCAAAGTGGTGTGGTGTTGCGATCCGATGCATGGCAACACCATCACCTCGAGCACCGGCTACAAGACCCGTCAGGTCGAGCGCATCCTCGCCGAGGTGCGCGGCTTCTTCGCCGTGCACGAGGCCGAAGGGTCCTATGCCGGCGGCGTGCATTTCGAGATGACCGGGCAGGACGTGACGGAGTGCATCGGCGGCGCGCAGGCGATCACCGAGGCCGGCCTCGCCGACCGCTATCACACCCATTGCGACCCGCGGCTCAATGCCAGCCAGGCGCTGGAACTGGCGTTCCTCATCGCCGAAAGCCTAAAAGAAGCGCGTCGGCGAGGTCAGCCGCCGCGCCGTCGCGGCGTTCTGAGGGCTGCGTTGCCCGACGACATCGCCCGCCTCACCGACAGCTATTTCCTTCGCACCAAGGCGATTGTCGGCAAGTTCGGCGACCGGCGCGCGACCTATGCCATTTTCATGCGCCGCCCGGTCATCGCCGCGCCGCGCTTCACCGTCGAATTCCTCGAGGCAATGGCAGCGGAACGCGGCACCAAGTTCGATATCGACCTCCTCTATCGCGAAGGCGATTGGGTCGGCGCAGGCGAGCCAATGATCTATCTCTCGGGTTCGCTCTATCATCTCGTCGATCTCGAGACGCTGTATCTCCAAAAGCTCGGCCCGGCCTGCGTCGCCGCCTACAACGCCTATGCGATGTGCGTGGACATGCCCAGGACAGCGTTCCTCGCCATGGACGCACGGCACTGCGCCGGCGCCGAAATGGCGGACCAGATGGCCTATGCCGCCTCGGTCGGCTCGGCGGCGGCGAAGCGCGAGGCTGACGCCGTCGGTTTCGTCGCCAACGCCAGCGACGCGACCGCGCACTGGTTCGGCAACGAGCGCGGCCGCGGCACCATGCCTCACGCGCTGATCGGCTATGCCGGCTCGACCCTGCGCGCCGCCGAAATGTTCCGCGAGACCTTCCCGGACGAGCCGATGACTGTGCTGATCGATTATTTCGGCCGGGAGATCACCGACGCGCTGGCGGTGGCGCGCGCTTTTCCCGACCTGGCGGCGGCGGGCCAATTGTCGCTGCGCTGCGACACGCATGGCGGCCGCTATATCGAGGGGCTGGATCTAACCGCTCCTACGAAGTGCTGGCGCGGGCGGCGCCGCAATCGATCCGCGGCTATCGCTCCGAGGCCGATCTGCGCCACCTGGTCGGTACCGGCGTCAGCGCCGCCGCGATCTGGCATTTGCGCCGGTCGCTGAACGATGCGGGATTTGCAGGGGTCAAAATCGTCGCCAGCTCGGGTTTTTCGCCGGCGAAATGCCATATGATGTCGGCGGCCCAGGCGCCGATCGACGTGATCGGCACCGGCTCCTACTTGCCGGAGAACTGGACCGAAACCTATGCGACGGCGGACATCGTGGCGTACGACGACAAACCGATGGTGAAAAAGGGCCGCGAGTTCCTGCTGGAGCGGCGCGCGCCGAAAGCAGCGTCGGCGCCATGACCGACCGTCTTACCATCGTGCTGGCGCAGCTCGACCCGACAGTTGGCGACATCGCCGGCAACCTCGCCAAGTTCAAGACCGCGCGGGAAGAAGCGGCGAAAATGGGCGCCGACCTTATCGTCTCGACCGAATTGTTCGTCGCCGGCTATCCGCCGGAAGACCTGGTGCTGAAGCCCGCCTTCGTCGCCGACTGCCAGGCGGCGGTGATGCATTTCGCGCAGGAGATAGGGCCAGGACCGGCGGTGATCCTCGGCACGCCGTGGCGCCAGGACGGCAAGCTCCACAATGCCGCGGCGGTGCTCGACGACGGCAAGGTCGCGGCGCTGCGCTTCAAACATGAGCTGCCGAACTACGGCGTGTTCGACGAAAAGCGCGTGTTCGCGCCCGGCCCGGTGCCCGGCCCGATCGTGGTGAAGGGCATGCGCATCGGGTTGATGGTCTGCGAGGACATGTGGACGCAGGACACGACCGAGGGCCTCGCAGAAAGCGGCGCCGAAATGCTGTTGGTGATCAACGGCTCGCCCTATGAGCGCGACAAGCGCGACGAGCGCGTATCGCTCGCGGTGATGCGCGTGACCGAGAGCCGCCTGCCCCTCGCCTATGTCAACCAGGTTTGCGGGCAGGACGAGCTGGTGTTCGACGGCGCGTCGTTCGTGCTCGACGCGGACGGCAACCTCAAGGTCCAGGCGCCGGATTGGCGCGAGGCGCTGGTCAAGACCGAGTGGCGGCGCGGCGCCGACGGTATCTGGCGGCCGGAGAAAGGCATGCTGGTGCCGCCGACCGAAGAGCCGGCCGAGATCTACCATGCCATGGTGCTCGGCCTCGGCGATTATGTCCGCAAGAACAAGTTCCCGGGCGTGGTGCTGGGCCTTTCCGGCGGCATCGATTCCGCGCTGTCGGCGGCGGTCGCCGTCGATGCTCTCGGCGCGGACAAGGTCCATTGCGTCATGATGCCCTCGCGCTACACCTCGCGGGCGAGCCTCGAGGACGCGGCGGAGGTGGCGCGCCTGTTAGGCGTCGATCTCCGGACCATCGATATCGAGCCGGCGATGGCCGCGTTCGGCGGCATGCTCGCCCCTTCTTTCGCCGGGCGCGAAACGCGACATCACCGAGGAAAATCTGCAATCCCGCGCGCGCGGCGTCACGCTGATGGCGCTCAGCAACAAGTTCGGCTGGATGGTGCTGTCGACCGGCAACAAGTCTGAAATGTCGGTCGGCTATGCCACGCTCTATGGCGATATGTGCGGCGGCTTCACGGTGTTGAAGGACGTCTACAAGATGACCGTGTTCGCGCTGTCGCGCTGGCGCAACGACACCGGCCCGACGGGCTGCTCGGCCCCAAGGGCCGCGTCATGCCCGACCGCGTCATCACCAAGCCGCCGACCGCCGAGCTCAAGGCCAACCAGACCGACCAGGACACGCTTGCCGCCGTACGACAAGCTCGACGATATCCTCGAATGCCTGATCGAGCGCGAAATGCCGGTCGAGGAGATCGTGGCGCGCGGCCATGACGAAGCGACCGTGCGGCGCGTCTGGCGCATGCTCGACCGCGCCGAATACAAGCGTCGTCAGGCGCCGCCGGGCGTGAAGATCACGCGCCGCGCCTTCGGCCGCGACCGGCGCTATCCCATCACCAACGCGTTCCAGGACCGGCTGCCGCGCGCCACGGCGGCCGACGAGCCGGGCGAGACTCCGCGCGCGCCGACGCCGGTCGCGACTTGACGACATGACCGACACCGCCGTTACCGAAGCCGGGCGCGATTTCATCCGCGACATTATCGACGCCGACCGCGCCGCGGGGCGCGTGTCGACAATCGTCACGCGCTTTCCGCCGGAACCGAACGGCTATCTCCATATCGGCCATGCCAAGTCGATCTGCCTCAATTTCGGCATCGCGCAGGAATATGGCGGGCGTTGCGCGCTGCGCTTCGACGACACCAACCCGGCGAAGGAGGAGCAGGAATATATCGACGCCATCATGCGCGACGTGCGCTGGCTCGGCTTCGATTGGGGCGACACACCTGCTATCACGCCTCGGATTATTTCGAGCAGCTCTACGAATGGGCCGAGCATCTGATCCGCAACGGTCGATGCCTATGTCGACGATCAGTGCGCGGAGGAAATCCGCGCGACGCCGCGGCACGCTGACCGAGCCGGGCCGCGACAGCCCGTTTCGCGGCAGCAATCGTAGAGGAAAACCTCGATCTATTCAGACGCATGCGCGCGGGCGAGTTCCCGAACGGCGCCCGCGTGCTGCGCGCGAAGATCGACATGGCGTCGGGCAACATCAATCTGCGCGACCCGGTGCTCTACCGCATCCTTCATGCCGCGCATCCGCGCACCGGCACGAAATGGTGCCTCTATCCGACCTACGATTTCGCCCACGGCCAGTCGGATGCGATCGAGGGTGTCACCCATTCGCATCTGCACGCTCGAGTTCGAGGATCACCGCCCGCTGTACGATTGGCTGATCGAGCATCTGCCGGTGCCGTCGCGGCCGCGCCAGTACGAGTTTGCGCGGCTCAATATCGGCTACACCGTGCTGTCGAAGCGCTTGCTGACCGACGCTGGTGCGCGACGGCCACGTCGACCGGCTGGGACGATCCGCGCATGCCGACGCTGGCGGGGCTGCGCCGGCGCGGCGTGCCGCCGGCGGCGATCCGCGACTTCGTCCGCCGCGTCGGCGTCGCCGAGCCAACAGCGTCGTCGATATCGCGATGTTCGAATTTCGCGGTGCGCGAGCATTTCAACAAGGCCGCGCCGCGCCGCATGGCGGTGCTGCGCCCGCTCAAGCTCGTCATCGAGAACTATCGAAGGGCCAGGGCGAAGAACTCGACGCCGTCAACCATCCCGACGATCCGGCCGCAAGGCACGCGGCGAATTCCGTTCGGCCGCGAGCTCTATCATCGAGCGCGACGATTTCATGGAGAACCCGCCGAAGAAATTCTTCCGCCTCTCCCCGGGCGCCGAGGTGCGGTTGCGCTACGCCTATTTCGTCACCTGCCGCGAGGCGGTGAAGAACGCGGCCGGCGAAATCGTCGAGCTGCGGTGCACCTACGATCCGGCGACGCGCGGCGGCAGCGCGCCCGACGGCCGCAAGGTCAAGGCGACGATCCACTGGGTCTCGGCCGCGCACGCCGTGCCCGCCGAGATCCGCCTCTACAATCAGCTCTTCACGCGCCCCGATCCCGGCGCCGGCGGCGACGTGTTCGCCGACCTCAACCCCAATTCGCTCGAGATTTTGCGCGAGGCCCGGATCGAGCGGGCCCTGGCTCAGTCGAATTCAAGCCAGGCGATCCAGTTCGAGCGGCAAGGCTATTTCTGCCGTGACGAATCCTCCGTTCCGGGCCGGCCGGTATTCAACCGTACCGTCAGCCTTCGCGATTCTTATGCCAAGGCCACTTGACAGGCCGACCCGCCGTACGCACATAGCGTAACATGGTCTCGGCCGGCACACTCATTCGTTGTGGTCGCTCTACACCCATTTGGAGAATCACCTGTAAATTCCCTGCAGAAGCAGCAAAACGGACGGCGGGTTGACAAGCAGCGGGACCCGCCGCGAAGGTGCATCGATGGCCCATACGCATTCCTATCGAACCACGATTTCCTGGCGGGGCGAGACCCGCGACTACAAGACCTATTCGCGGGAATACAGCGTCGCGGTGCCGGGCAAGGCGACCTACCGCGCCTCGGCCGATGCCGCGTTCGGCGGCAACCCGAAGCTGCACAATCCCGAGGATCTGTTGCTGATTTCGCTCGCGACCTGCCACATGCTCACCTACTTCGCGGTCGGCGCGCGGCTCGGCATCGTCGTCACCGCCTACGAGGACCAGGCCGAAGGCACCATGGCGATCAAGGACAAGCGCATGCGCTTCACCGAGGTGGTGCTGCGCCCGCGCGTGACGCTGGCGCCGGGCGCGGACCAGGCCCGCGCGATGGCGGCGCACGGGCAGGCGCATGACGAATGCTTCATCGCCAATTCGGTGAATTTCCCGGTGCGGCACGAGGCAACCGTCGTTGCCGCCGATAAGCCGGCCTAAGTCGCGATGCCGCTGACGCTCTACAACACGGCGGGCCGCCACAAGGAACCGTTCGAGCCGATCGATCCCGAGAATGTCCGCATGTATGTCTGCGGGCCGACGGTTTACGATCTCGCCCATATCGGCAACGCGCGGCCGGTCATTGTGTTCGACGTACTGTTCCGGCTGCTGCGCCATCGCTATGGCGCGGAGCATGTGCGCTATGTCCGCAACATCACCGACATCGACGACAAGATCAACGCGGCGGCGAATGCCAACGGCGAAAGCATCCGCGACCTGACCGAGCGCACCGCCAAGGCGTTCCACGAGGATGTCGCGGCCCTGCTCTGCCTGCCGCCGACCGTCGAGCCGCGCGCCACCGAACACATCCCGCAGATCGTCGCGATGATCGAGGCGCTGATCGCGTCGGAGCATGCCTATCGCGCCGAAGGTCACGTCCTATTCAGCGTCGCCAGCGATCCCGATTACGGCACGCTCTCCGGCCGCTCGCGCGACGAGATGATCGCCGGCGCCCGGGTCGAGGTCGCGCCGTACAAGAAGGATCCGGCCGATTTCGTGCTGTGGAAGCCGTCACCGCCCGATCTGCCCGGTTGGGACAGCCCGTGGGGCCGCGGCCGGCCCGGTTGGCACATCGAATGTTCGGCGATGAGCGAGGCGCATCTCGGCGAGACCTTCGACATTCACGGCGGCGGGCTCGATCTGATCTTTCCTCATCATGAAAACGAGATCGCCCAAAGCGTCTGCGCCCATGGCGGCAAGCCGTTCGCGCGCTATTGGCTGCATAACGGCTTCGTCACCGTGAACGGCGAGAAGATGGCCAAGTCGGAAAAGAATTTCCGCACCATTCGCGACGTGCTGGCCGAGGCGCCGGGCGAGGCAGCGCGTTACGCCATGCTGATGAGCCACTACCGCGATCCGCTGGACTGGACCGGCGAACGGCTCGACCAGGCCAAGCACGCCCTGGACCGGTTCTATCTCGCGCTGCGCGACGTCGAAGATATCAAAGCGCTGGAAAATGTGTTTCCGGTCACGGTCCTCCAAGCCCTGGAGGACGATCTGAATACGCCGCTTGCCCTGTCGGCGCTGCACGCGATTCTGAGTTCGCTCAATCAAGCCGCCGATCGGCACGAGAAGGCGCGGCTCAAGGGTTTCTTGTTGCTTGCCGGTGAGGTTCTCGGCCTGTTCCAGCAAAGTCCCGAGACTTGGCTCAAGGGCGCGGGCGATGAATTGGCCGAAATCGAGAAGCTGATCCAGCAACGTCTCGCCGCGCGCAAGGCCAAGGATTTCGCCGAGGCCGACCGCATCCGCACCGAATTGGCGATCCGGGGAATCCTTCTTGAGGACAAGCCGGGCGGCAAAACGGAATGGCGCCGCGCGGGATGAACGGCTGCAACGTTGACACGACTCGGGGTGCTATTTACGGTTGCTGTTATGAGAGACGCTTGGTCGATTCTGCGAATTCGCCGCCCGGCCTTCACGGAGGCCGGGAATGATTCTGTATTGGGAGCAGATCGCCAACGTCCGATAGCAGCGGCCGCCAATTTCCGGGCCGCCATCGGGCGGCGCAGGAAGCAGAATGACCATGGCCCGCGAACGTCTCTATCTCTTCGATACCACGCTGCGGGACGGCGCGCAGACGCAAGGCGTCGATTTCAGCGTCCACGACAAGCGCCAGATCGCGGCGGCGCTCGACGGCATCGGCATCGACTATGTCGAGGGCGGCTGGCCCGGCGCCAATCCGACCGACAGCGCGTTCTTCGCCGAGCCGCCAACGCTGAAGCATGCGAAGCTCGTCGCCTTCGGCATGACCAAGCGTCCCGGCCGCAGCACCGCCAACGATCCGGGTCTTGCCGCGGTGCTGAACGCGCGCGCCCCGGCGACATGCCTTGTCGGCAAAAGCTGGGATTTCCATGTCGATGTCGCGCTCGGCATTTCGCTCGAGGAAAACCTGGCGCTAATCAAGGAATCCGTCGCGGCGGCCGCCAAGCAGGGCGAGGCGATGCTCGACGCCGAACATTTCTTCGACGGCTACAAGGCCAATTCGACCTACGCACTGGCCTGCGCCAAGACCGCGCTCGACGCCGGCGCGCGCTGGGTGGTGCTGTGCGACACCAACGGCGGCACCCTGCCCCACGAGGTCGAGCGCATCGTCGCCGACGTCGTGAAGCAGATTCCGGGCGACCGCATCGGCATCCACGCCCATAACGACACCGAGAACGCGGTCGCCAACACGCTGGCCGCGATCCGTGCCGGCGCGCGTCAGGTCCAAGGCACGCTGAACGGGCTGGGCGAGCGTTGCGGCAACGCCAATCTCGTCTCGCTGATCCCGACCCTGATGCTGAAGGACGATTACGCCAAGCGGTTCGAAACCGGTATCGCGCCCGAGGCGCTGCACAAGATCACCCACGTGTCGCGGCTGCTCGACGAGTTGCTGAACCGCGCGCCCAACCGCCACGCCGCCTATGTCGGCGACGCCGCGTTCGCCCATAAAGGCGGGCTGCACGTCTCGGCGGTCGAGAAAGACCCGCGCACCTACGAGCATGTGCCGCCGGAAAAGGTCGGCAACCAGCGCCACATCCTTGTCTCGGACCAGGCGGGCCGGTCGAACATCCTGTCGCGGCTGCGCGACGCGGGGCTCGATATCGATCCCAAGCACCCGAAGCTCGGGCCATTGCTCGAGGAAGTGAAGGAGCGCGAATTCAACGGCTACGCCTATGACGGCGCCGAGGCGAGCTTCGAGCTGTTGGCGCGGCGCATGATCGAAACCGTGCCGGAATATTTCCGCGTGCAGCGTTACCGCGTCATGGACGAGCGGCGCTGGAATGCGCGGGGCGAGCTCGTCACCGTGTCGGAGGCGACGGTCAACGGTGTGCTCAACGGCCAGGCGTTTCTCGAAGTCGCGGAAAGCCATGACGGACCGGTGGACGCGCTCAATACCGCCCTGCGAAAGGCGCTGACCCCGGTCTATCCCGAACTCGAAGACATCAGGCTCACCGACTACAAGGTCCGTATCCTGACGCCGCATGCCGGCACCAAGGCGGTGACGCGGGTGATGATCGAAACCAGCGACAAGCACGACACCTGGTCGACGGTCGGCGTCTCGCCCGACATCATCAACGCTTCCTACAACGCCCTGCACGACAGCATCACGTACAAACTGTGGCGGTCGGGCCGGAGGGGCTGAGCGCGATGGCGGGCACGGATCACCGTCGCGAAGCACTGGGCGGCGGACCGGCGATCGTCCTGGTCGAGCCGCAGCTTGGCGAGAATATCGGCACCGCCGCCCGCGCCATGTTCAATTGCGGCCTGACCGATCTTCGCCTGGTCGCGCCGCGCGACGGCTGGCCCAACGACAAGGCGATCGCGGCCGCAAGCGGGGCCGACACGGTGCTGGACCGCGCGCGGCTCTATGGCAGCGCCGAGGACGCGATCGCCGATCTGCACCATGTCTACGTGACCACCGCACGCGACCGCTACATGGTGAAACGGGTGTTGACGCCGCGCGCCGCCGCCGCCGAAATGCGCGCGTCGATGGCGGCGGGCAATGCTTGCGGCATCCTGTTCGGACCGGAGCGGACCGGCTTGTTCAACGACGCCATTGCGCTCGGCGACCGCGTCATCCGGGTGCCGCTGAACCCCGCTTTCTCGTCGCTCAATCTGGCGCAGGCGGTGCTGCTGATCGGCTATGAATGGTTCCAGTCCGGCGACGAGACGCCGCCGAGCGAATTGGTCGCCGGCCATTCCCGCCCCGCGACCAAGGAAGAGCTGCACCGGTTTTTCGATCATTTCGAGGAGGCGTTGGACCAGAGCGGCTTCCTGCGCACCGCCGACAAGCGGCCCGGCATGGTGCGCAATCTCCGAAACCTGTTTCAGCGCGCCGAATGCACCGAGCAGGAGCTGCGCACGCTTCACGGCGTCATCACCGCGTTCTCTAGGAGCGCGGGCGAAACAGGCAAGGGACTGACATGTCGGACGACCGCCTGATCGAAATTCTGTTGGTGGCGCTGGCTGTCGCGTTGGTCGCCGCCTTGGCCTTCTCCGTCGTCGGGCACAAACGCCAATGGCCGGTCCGGTTCGCGAACTTGGCGATCAGCGGCGGCGTGGTGATCTATTGGGTTCCGAGCGTCGGCGATCTCTTTTCCGGTATGTACGTGGAAGTCGTGCCGCTCTTCGTCGCATTCGAGTTGGCGGTGTTGATCGCGACCCTGCTGGCGATCGTGGGCGTGCCGGTGCCGGGCTTCATCATTTGGACCGGGTTCGCGGCGCACGGGCTTTTTATCGCTCTGGCGCTGTTGTTCGTATTCACCTTCCAAATGAAGATGATGTAGCCAAATGGAGGCCCGCGTTGACATTGGACCGCCGCTGGCTATAGTCGCCGCCCATTCCCGAGAAAGTGGGCAGAAATGCCCCGTCCCCCTGACGGGTGCGAACTATCGGGCCAACAACAACATCTGAAACGGATCACATGAGTAAACGTGCGGAATCGAAGTACAAGATAAATCGGCGCCTCGGAGTCAACCTCTGGGGCCGGTCCAAAAGCCCAATCAACAAGCGCGAGTACGGCCCCGGTCAGCACGGCCAGCGGCGCAAGAAGCCCTCGGACTTCGGCACGCAGTTGATGGCGAAGCAGAAACTCAAAGGCTATTACGGCAATATTGGCGAGCGCCAGTTCCGCCGCTTCTACGACGAAGCGATGCGGCGCCGCGGCGACAACGGCGAGAACCTGGTCGAGCTGCTGGAGCGCCGTCTCGAGACGGTCGTGTACCGGCTGAAATTCGCGCCGACCGTTTTCTCCGCCCGCCAACTCGTCAACCACGGGCACATTCAGGTCAACGGCAAGCGCGTCAATATCGGCTCCTACCTGCTCAAGGACGGCGACCAGATCGAGGTCCGGAACAAAAGCAAGACCATGGCGCTGGTGCTCGAGGCGACGAAGTCGGCCGAGCGCGACGTCCCCGACTATCTTCAAGCCAACCACGACCAGATGAAGGGCTCGTTCGTGCGCGCCCCGAAACTCGCGGACGTGCCCTATCCCGTGCGGATGGAACCGAACCTCGTTATCGAGTTCTATTCCCGTTAGGTGCGGCCCGCGGCGTACGACACATGCCGTGGGTAAAGATCGTCATCATCCTGTTGCTGATTCTGCTCAATGGATTTTTTTCCATGGCGGAGATGGCGATCATTTCGTCGCGCAAGGCGCGGCTGCAACACGCCGCCGACAGCGGCCGCGAGGGGGCGCGGATCGCCCTCGAACTGAAGCGGGACGCCGGCCGCTTCCTATCGACGGTACAGATCGGGATGACGGCCATCAGCGTGTTGGCGAGCGTCCTAGGCGGCGCCACGTTGGCCGACGTCGTGGATCGCTGGCTGGTCGGTGAAGGCGGCTGGCCGGCGCGGAACGCCACCGCGATCAGCTTCGTCGCCGTGGTCGCCGTCATTGCCTACCTGACCTTGATCTTCGGCGAGCTGGTGCCGAAGCGCATCGCGCTCAGCCGGCCCGAAGCGATCGCCGGCGCGCTGTCCCGCGTTCTGCTGCTGGCCTCGCGGTTGGCGCGGCCGGCGGAGTGGTTATTGGAACGATCGAGCTCGCTGGTGCTTCGCTTGGTGCCGCTTCGTGCCAACGAGACGCAGGCGATCACCGACGAGGAAATCGCCATCATGCTTCGGGAAGGCACGGCGCTCGGCCATTTCGAGCACACCGAGACCGCGATCGTTCAAATGGCGCTGCGGCTGGACGATCGGCCGGTCAACGCCGTGATGACGCCGCGTACCCAAGTCGAGTTCCTCGATCTTGGCGACGCCGAAGCCGAGAATCGCCGCAAGATCGTCGCCAGCGCCTATTCCCGCTTTCCCGTGGTCGAAGGCACGCCGCCGCAGGTGCTGGGGATCGTCGAGGGCAAAAAGCTGCTGGCCGCGGCGCTCGAGGGCAAGCCGTTCGACCTCCGCGCCGTGCTGCGTCCCCCGCTCTATGTGCCGGCGAGCGTGACCGCGCTCAGGGCGCTCGAAATCTTCAAGGCCTCCGGCGAGCCGATGGCGTTGGTCGTCGACGAGTTTGGCGAGCTCGAAGGCATCCTCACCCTGCACGACATCCTGACCTCGCTGGTCGGCGAGATCGCCTCGCCCGAAGAACCGGGCAACCCCTCGGTGGTGAAGCGTGATGACGGTTCTTGGCTGATCGACGGCATGGTGGCGATCGACGCAGTCAAGGACACGATCGGCCTCACCAACCTGCCCGGCGAGGGCGAAGGCGATTTCCACACGCTCGGCGGCTTTATCATGGCCCGCGTCAACCGCATCCCGAAGGTCGGGGACAAGACCACGGTCGCCGGCTACCGCTTCGAAGTCGTGGTCATGGATGGCCGCCGCGTCGATCGTGTGCTGATCGTGCCGCCGAAGCCGAAACGGGCCGCGAAACGCTAGCGTCTATTTGTTCTCGGTCACGTTCCGCAAGGTGACGAACGGCATGCGGTGCTCGATCGGCCGATAGTGAATGTTTTTTTTCATCGCGAACACCGACATGCCGTCCCACAGCGAAATCGACGCGACGTCGTCATAAAGGAATTTTTCCATCTTTTTGATCATCTCGGCGCGCTTATTGTCGTTGAGTTCCGCGAAGGCCGCCGGAATCCCATCGTCGATCTCGGGATACTTGTAGAGCACGTACGGCGATTTCGAATAATAGGACAGAGTCAGCGCATCGAGCGACGGCAGGCCTGAATTCGCCACCGGCATCCCCGAAATGGAGACGAATTCGATGCTCGGATCGTTCTGCACCCGCCGCACGAATTCGAAACCGTTCGCGCCTTCGATGGTCTTGAGCTGCGCGTCGATGCCAACCGCCTTGAGGTAGAGGATCACTGCCTCAGTGGTCTGCGGGAAACCGTAGAAATTGCCGCCGGCCGAATAGAGCGGCATGACGAAGCCGTTGGGGTAGCCGGCCTCCGCCAGCAGCTTTTTCGCCAACGCCGGGTCGAAGCGGTAATTGTGCAGCGAGGGATCGAAGCCGAACTCGCCCGGCGCCAAACGGGGATGACGTTCCGGCACGCCATGAAACAGCCCCTTGACGATGGCGTCGCCGTCGATGGCATGGGCGACCGCCAAGCGGACACGCCGGTCGTGCCATGGCGCCTTCGCGTTCAACATATCGAACTCGATGCTGACGGTCGGATTGGCGGGCAGCTTGACGACGTGGAAACCGTCCTTCACCAGCGCATCGACCTGCGGGAACGGCGTGTCCATGATCATGTCAGCCTCGCCGGCCCGCAACTTCGCCACCCGCACATCGGGGTCGCCGACGAACTCGAAGCGCACATTCTTGATCGCCGGCTGCTTGCCGTAGTAACCGGGGAAAGCCTTCAGATCGAAATACTGCGCCTGCTTGTATGCGACGAACTCATACGGGCCGATGCCGTTCGGATGCCGCGCGAATTCCTTTTCGCCGACGCGGTCGTAGTAGGCCTTGGACGCCGGGAACAGACTAGTGCCGTCGAAGAAATTGACGTCGGGCTCCTTGAAGTCGAGGCGAACCGTGTAGCGGTCGACCGCCGTGATCTTGGCGACATGCTTGCCGTGGCGCGCAAATGGACGCGTTTTCGCCATCAGGCGTTCGAAGCCGAACACCACGTCCTCAGCCGTGAATTCGTCGCCGGAATGGAACTTCACCCCGTGCTTCAAGTGAAACACGAGCGTCATCTTGTCGGGACTGTAGTCCCAGGTCGCGACCGTCTGCCGGATCGTGCCGTCGTCGTTATAGTCCCACAACGCCTCGTCGATGTTACGCAGGATGACGTAGTTGATCGGTGGGAAGAACCCGGCGGTGATGTCGATCGAATCAGGCTCGGCGCCGGTGGCAATGACGAAGGGCTTCTGATCCTGCGCCGACGCCGGCGCTGCGCCCCAGAGCATCAACAGCGCCGCCAGTCCGTAGGCCCAAATCCGCTTCATGGTAACCCTCCCCAACCCGTCGTCTTCCCACGATCCTATTCCGCTCACGGCGCGGTCGCCAGCATTTGAACGGCGCGCGAGTTGCACCCCGGCACAAACCCCCTCATCTTACCTGGCATGGCGGCTCGTCCCTTCTATAAGAAGCTTCCTTGGCTCGACTATTCCGGCCATGTCTCGACCGTGAAGGCGCCGGTCTTCGCGGCGCTGTTTGTCCCTGGGCTGGTCACGCTCTATTGGTTCGAGACCAACCAACTCGGCGCGCGGCCGATTACCGAGACGATCCATCAAACCGGACTCTGGGGAATCCGGCTGCTCGCCATCACCTTGGCGATCACGCCTTTCCGGCAAATCTTCGAACAGCCGCGGATCGTGCTGGTGCGGCGTATGATCGGCGTCGCCGCCTTCACCTATATCCTCATTCACTTTTCCTTCTACATCGTCGACGAGAAATACGCGCTGGGGACGGTGGCGTCGGAAATCGCGAAGCGCTTCTATCTGACGATCGGCTTCTGCACGCTGCTGATGTTGACGGCGTTGGCCGTGACCTCGACCGACGGGATGATGCGGCGGTTGCGCCGTCATTGGCAGACGCTGCATCGCATCGTCTATCTCGCCGCGATCGCCGGCACGATCCACTATTTCATTCAGGTCAAGCTCAACATATTCGAGCCGACCTGGTTCGCCGGGATCATCGGTTGGCTGCTGCTCTATCGGCTGATGGCGCATTGGCTCGGCGTGCGGCAGGCGAGTTCGGCGTGGATGTTGGCGCTGTTGAGCGTCGCGGTTGGTGTCCTGACGGCGGTCGGCGAGTATGGTTACTACGCCACATTCACCGGGGTGCGCGCCGCGCGAGTCTGGCAAGCGAATTTCAGTCTTGCGGCGGGGTTGCGTCCCGGATGGATTGTCATGGCGCTCGGAATCGTCATAACCATTCTGGCGACGCTATGGAGGCTACGGGGAAAATGGCGCGGAACAGCGCCGTCGGGTCGGATTGGCGCGGTCGAAGCGCGCCGTGGCGCCGGTTCATAGCCGTTCTGCTGCCGCTCGCAGCGCTGCTGCTCGGCGTTTTGTCCGCATGCACCTTCGGCCCATCCGATCGCACCGCGGCCGCCGCCCGGCATCTCGAGGGCATCCGCGACGACCCGGCGAAACTCGAGGCCTTTCTGCGCGCCTTTCCCAAGGGCGGCGATCTGCACAACCATCTCTCCGGCGCTATCTATGCCGAGAGCTTCATCCGCTGGGCCGTCGCCGACGGGCTGTGCATCGACAAGCGTCATTTGGCGCTGGCGATGGCGCCATGCACCCACAATCTCGTACCGGCAAGCGCGGTCCGCGACGACCGGCCACTCTACGATGCCCTCGTCGCAGCACTGTCGATGAAGGATTTCCGCCCCGACGGCGAGACCGGCCACGATCATTTCTTCGCCACCTTCGATAAATTCTCCGCCGCCGAGACCGAGCGGGAGGCCGACATGCTCGCCGAAGCGCTCCAACAGGCCGCCAAGGACCACGTCGTCTACCTTGAATTGATGTGGTCGCCGGGCATGCCGGAAGCGCGAAAGCTCGGCAAGAAAGTCGGATGGGACCGCAATCTCGTCGAGCTGCATGCCAAGCTCGTCCGTGCCGGCATCGACCGGATCGTCGCCGACGTGCGCGCCGAAATGGACCGGCGGGAGGCCCATGCCCACGCCCTGCTCCGCTGCGGCGAGCCGGCCAAGCGCGACCCGGGTTGCGACGTGACCGTGCGCTATCTTGCACAGATCATCCGCGTGTTTCCGCCGGTGCAGGTCTTTGCCCAGGACGCGTTCGCCTTTCGCCTGGTCGAAGCCGATCCGCGCTTTGTCGGTGTCAACATTGTCGGGCCGGAAGACGATCCGACCAGCCTGCATGACTATTCGCTTCAAATGCGGATGTTCAGCTACCTGCATGGGATCGACCCAGAGGTGCCGATGTCGCTTCACGCCGGAGAGTTGGTCGCGGGTCATCGCGGCGGCTTGCGCCGCGTCCGGCCCGAGGATCATGCGCTTCCATATTCGCGAGGCGGTCGACACCGCCGGCGCGCGCCGCATCGGGCATGGCGTCGATATCGAGCACGAAGACGATTGGCGGCAGCTGATGGAGGAAATGGCGTCGCGCCACATCCTGGTGGAGATCAACCTCACCAGCAACGCACAGATCCTCGGCGTCACCGGCCCGGCGCATCCGTTCATGACCTATTGGGCGGCCGGCGTACCGGTCGCGCTCTCGACCGACGACGAAGGTGTTGAGCGCATCGACCTGACGCACGAATATGTCCGCGCCACGCGCGACTATCATTTGAGCTTCGCGCAGCTCGTCACTTTGTCGCGCAACGCCGTCGCCTACGGCTTCGTGCCGGGCGCGAACCTTTGGGCCGATATCGACCATTTCACACCCGACGCCGCTTGCGCGTCGGATACGCCTGGCGAGCGCGAGCCGGGCGCATCCTGCGCCGCTTTGCTGTCCCACAGCGCGAAGGCGCGGCTGCAATGGCGGCTCGAGGCCGAATTGGCGCAGTTCGAAGCGGCCTACTAATAAAACAGCGCGCCGACCTCGGTCGTATCGAACGCCACTTTGTTGTGGCGGAACCCGTTGGGAAAGATCCCGAACCTCCTTCGATTGTGCCTCCCCTTTTCGGCTTCGATTTCCCTGCATCAGCAGGGGATTTACAGGCGATTCTAACTGTACGTGTATAGTTTATACTCCTTAATAAGTGTAATTGACGAACTCATATATAACGCCTCTAGCGTTTATTATCAAGGCAAAAACGGTTCGAAGTCCCGTCCCCGGCCTAGGATCGATGCGGTGCCGGCGCTACACTCGTTGGCGCGGACACGGATCCGCAAGGACGGGGACATGCCGGATGCCAAAGTCGCTTTGATCGTGGGCGCCGGCGATGCCACCGGCGGCGCCATAGCACGGCGCTTCGCCCGGGAAGGCCTCACCGCCTGCGTCACCCGTCGTCATGCCGACAAGCTCGAGCCGCTGGTCAAGCAGATCGAGGCGGACGGCGGCACGGCGCGCGCCTTCGGCTCCGACGCGCGCAAGGACGAAGCGATGGTGGCGCTGATCGACGAGATCGAGCGCGATATCGGTCGGATCGAGGTCGCGGTCCACAATATCGGCGCCAATGTCCGCTTCCCGATCCGCGAGACCACCAGCCGCGTCTATTTCAAGGTGTGGGAGATGGCGGCGTTCAGCGGCTTTCTCATGGGCCGCGAGGCGGCGCGCGTGATGGTCCCGCGAGGTCACGGCACCATTCTGTTCACCGGCGCGACCGCGAGCCTGCGCGGCCGCGACGGGTTCGCCGCCTTCTCCGGCGCCAAGCACGCGCTGCGCGCGCTGGCGCAGAGCATGGCGCGCGAGCTCGGGCCGCAAGGCATCCATGTCGGGCATATCGTGGTCGACGGCGCCATCGACACCGAATTCATCCGCACCGTCGCGCCCGACCGTTACGCCCTCAAGGACCAAGACGGCATCCTCAATCCCGAGCATATCGCCGAGAATTACTGGCGGCTCCATGTCCAGCCGCGCGACGCCTGGACCCACGAACTCGATCTGCGGCCGTGGCTCGAACATTGGTGAGCGGAGGAACGCCATGAAGGTCGAATTCCTGTACGATTTCGGCAGCCCCAACGCCTATTTCGCCCACCGCGTCATTCCGCAGATCGAGGCGCGCACCGGCGTCAAATTCCTTTACGTGCCGATTTTGCTCGGCGGCGTGTTCAAGATGACCAACAACAAATCGCCGGTCGTCCAATTCGCCGACATCAAGAACAAGCTTGCCTACGACCGGCTCGAGATCGACCGGTTCATCCAAAAACACGGCCTGACCAAGTTTCATTGGAACCCGAATTTCCCGGTCAACACGCTGGGCATCATGCGCGGCGCGGTCGCCGCCGAGATGGACGGCGTCGCGGCGCCTTATATCGAGGCGATGTTCCGGGGCATGTGGGAAGAGGGCCGCAAGCTGGACGATCCCGCGGTCATCATCGCGACGCTGAAGGAGGCTGGCCTTGACGGCGAGCGTCTCGCCGCGCAAACCCAGGCCCAAGCGGTCAAGGACAAGCTCCTCGCCAACACCGAGCCAGCCGTGGCACGCGGCACGTTCGGCGCGCCGACCTTCTTCGTCGACGGCGAAATCTATTTCGGCAAGGACCGGCTGCGCGACGTCGAGGACGCGATCGTCGCGACGAAATAGCTATTCCGCCGCCTGGGCTTTCGGCTCCGGCACCTTGTCGCGCATGGTGACGAATTCCTCGCCCGCGGTCGGATGAATACCAACGGTCTGGTCGAACTGCTTCTTGGTTGCGCCGCATTTGACCGCAACCGCCAGGCCCTGAATCAATTCCGGCGCGTCCGGCCCGACCATGTGACAGCCGAGAACGCGATCGCTGGCGCGATCCACCACCAGCTTCATCATGGTGCGCTCGGCGCGGCCCGAGAGCGTGTTTTTCATCGGCTTGAAGCGCGCGCGATAGATATCGATCGCGCCGAATTGCTTGCGTGCGTCGGCCTCGCTCAAACCGACCGTGCCGACGGACGGAATGCTGAACACCGCGCTCGGCACGTTGGCGTGATCCATTTCGATGGGATTGTCGTTAAACAGCGTCTCCGCAACCGCGCGGCCCTCGGCGATGGCGACCGGCGTCAGGTTAATGCGGTCGGTGACGTCGCCGATGGCGTAGACGCTTGGGACCGAGCTCCGCGACCAGGTGTCCACCATGACCGCGCCGTTCGGCTTCAGCTTCACGCCGATTTCCTCAAGGCCCATGTTCGCGGTGTGGGGCGCGCGGCCGATCGCATACATCACGCGATCCACCGTAATGCGTTCGCCCCGCGTCGTGGTCAGGCACAGGCCCTGCCCCGCTTTGTCGATCTCCGCGATTTCGGTGTGGTTGCGGATGACGATGCCCCGCGCCGCCATCTCCTCGGTCAGCGTGTCGCGGATATCCTCGTCGAAGCCGCGCAGAATCTTGTCGCCGCGGATCATCATCGTGACTTCGGCGCCTAGCCCGTTGAAGATGCCGGCGAACTCGCAGGCGATATAGGCGCCGCCGACGATGACGATGCGCTTCGGCAGCGCCGGCAAATCCAGCGCCTCGTTGGAGGTGATGGCGTGCTCGATGCCCGGAATCCGCGGCAGGATCGGCCGCGCCCCGGTCGCCACCATGATGTTCGCCGCGGTATGGCGCTTGCCCAGCACCTCGACGGTATGCGGATCGACGATCCGCGCCCGACCCTCGAACAGCGTGACGTGCGAATTCTTGAGCAGGGTGCGGTAAATGCCTTCGAGCCGGTCGAGTTCCTTGTTCTTGTTGGCGATGAGCTTGGCCCAATCGAAGGTCGGCGCCGGCACGTGCCAGCCGTAACCCGCGGCGTCGGCGAAATCGTCGGCGAACTCGGCGGCATAGACGAGGAACTTCTTCGGCACGCAGCCGCGCATGACGCAGGTGCCGCCGACGCGCCAATCCTCGCAAATCGCGACCCGGGCGCCGTAGGCGCCGGCGCGGCGCGAGGACGCCACGCCGCCCGACCCCGCGCCGATGGTGATCATGTCGAAATCGTATTGTGGCATGGCGATCTCCGAAATTTTCGGCTACGCGGCGCCGGCACGCCGACCTTCTCCGCGATTTGATTGAGGCGGTTCAGCACGCGGCAGCTGACATAGAACCACACATAGTAAATGAAGATCACGTTGACGCCCGGGATCAACGTCAAAATGACCCATAGCGCGACGTTCTTGCCAAGCCGCGCCGCGACGAAGCCCATGCCGACCGCGAAACCGGTGAATAGTGCCAGCCCAGGTGCAGCAACTATACTTGACAGCGCAACCCAGTGAGGTCATATTGCGGGCATAGAGAGGCCCGCTATGGCAAAGTCCGACCTTCAAAATCCAGCGTTCCATGATGAAGAAGCCGCCCGCGAGGCGCTTGAGGCGGTCCGTTGGCCTGACGGTCCTTACTGCCCGCATTGCGGCAATCTGGATCAGGAAAAGATCGCCAAAGGCCAAGGCACCTCGCACCGCGACGGGCTGTATTATTGCGCCGCCTGCCACGGCGTTCATGTCCGTTGGACTCATGTTTCGCAGCATCCCCTTGTCAAAATGGCTGCTCGCTATGCACTTGATGGGCGCGTCAAAAAAGGGAATGAGCGCCCTCCAGCTTAGCCGGATGCTTGGCGTCACCTATAAGTCGGCGTGGTTTCTCTGCCATCGCATCCGCGAGGCGATGGTTCCTGTTACGCGCGGCCCGATTGGAGGAAAGAACCGCGTTGTCGAGTCCGATGAAACCTACATCGGCGGCAAGGCGAAGAACCGTGCCTTTGCGAAAAAGGAACCGAAGAAGCATGCCGTGCTGGCGCTGGTGGATCGCGACAGCGAGAGCTACTCATTCCACGTCGCGAACGTGAAGGCTGCGACGCTCCGCGAAACGATCACCAAGGTGGTGGACAAAAATTCCCACCTGATGACGGACGAGCTTCTTTCGTATGGGCCGATCGGAGAAGAGTTCGCGGGGCACACGACCGTAAATCACTCGGCGGACGAATATGTGAGGCTCGGCGGCTTCGCCCATATCAATACAGCCGAGGCTCGGTTTAGCCTGATGAAGCGCGCGGTATTCGGTACACACCCTTCCGTCAGTGAAGCGCATCTTGCGCGGTATCTCGCGGAATGGGATTTCAAGTTCAACACGCGCGCCATTACCGATGGGGAACGTGCGGCGCTGATTGCCAAGGGTATCGACGGCAAGCGCCTAACGTACCGGCCTGCTGACGCAGATAACCAATCGAGATCAGTTCATTAAGCGATCTAGGGCTTGGAGGAAGAGGCGCGGGCTTTAGCTCCGCGCTTCTTTTTCTTCGGCGTCGCCCGACCGACTTTCATGTCTTCATGATGCTTCGGCGGCATTGCTAGAACACGTTTCAACACGTCGAGGGTTGCCGCATCTAATTTAGGCTTTGTCATAGCGCCGCCGCGTCGAGCAAGGGAGCAAAGCGGCCGTCTCAGCGAAATCCTCCGCGTCATCTCGTCGGATGTACACATAAGGACCGCCCTGACCATAGGGGCCATGAGGTTTGATTTCTGCTGGCGCAAAGGGAGCGGCTAATTCGTGAGCCGCCCTCACCCTCAATGAGGATATTCCAGTGCTTCCCCCAGATAGCCTCGAATTCGCCAGCCTCATCGCAGCGTTCGTCCTTCAACCACTACCGTATCAGGCCAAAGCCGGCCCTTTCGGTTGCATCTCCGCGATGACGAGAAGATCGCCGGGCCCGGCTCTTTGCATTGGGCGGTCAAGGGCATCTTTCTGGTGGTCGATGACGCCCCTTATGTGCTCGGCGGTCGTTCTAAGGATGATAACTGTCGGCGTCGGTCAATTCATCCTCATGCCGCCTCCGTGATCTTTCCAATCTGTTCAATTCGTCCGACCAGTTGAGGAATTACTACGTTCGATGAAAAGAACATGACCTCTTTGCCGGTACGCGTTTCCCTAGCGCTATAACGACATTGTACGTGATGCTGCGGAAGCCAGCGTATAGCTTTTTAATCTGCTTCACGTTGTCGTACGAGACGATCCAATGCCGCGCTTCCATGTTCGCTGCGATGAAGCATGCTAGCTCCGCATCGTCTCCGTCTTCGTCGTAATCGTGAGTAAAGTTCACGCCCGCGCTCAAAATACGCGGATCGAGATAAATCAACGTTTTCTTAGGCGAACACGAAAGGCCATGCTTGAGCAACGCAATAGCATCTCTGCGCGTCAACTTGATGCTTCGTCGCACTTTTTCAATCGAACTCGATACGAAATATCTATTCGTCTGCGTTATAGCGCGCATCAATCTTCCACGGTCCGGTTTGATCGCGACCACCGATAACGCCACCGTTCCAAATCCCCGAACGGTTTCTTCGGTTCAAAAAAAATGTGGCAAATCCAAGCTCGGTGTAGATATGTTCGCTTGGACGAGAAGATACGCTTCTGGCGATACCAAGCGGCACCGATAGCGGTCTTCTTCACGAGCCTGCACAGCTCGTCGGTGTCAATCAAACCACCTTCCAGAAGGCATCAACCCAGCCGCTCAGATCGTTGATGTGGATAGCGAAGACGTCTTCTTGAAACAGCAATTTCAGCCCGATCGCCGCGCCGCCAGCATATGGTTCGACATATTCGCCGTCATAGAGTTTGTTGGCCCTTATGATTTCTTTTACATACGCGGCGAGCTTTCCTTTGCCGCCAGGATAGCGCAGCGGCGTAAAGTGCATTAGTCGTCGCAGGGGGCCATCGTCGTCTGTCATCGCCAAATTCTTTCAAACAACAGTTCAGCATGATTCCAAGCCGCTATAAGGTCGCGCGGAACCAGCGTTTGGTACGCGTCATGGACATATCGGTGAAGGAGGTCGATGTGCATGGAGCTGTTTCTGTCCGACACACTGCGGGTGATCGCAGCAAACTCATTCTTCGGCACGCCAATCTTTACCAGAATGTCCACCACCTCGGCCAGCTTTGCGTCGAGCGTTTTCCATACCGTCCGGCCCAGTTCAGGTGCGAAGTTAAGAGCAACGCCACTTTTGGTTAGATAGTAGTCAACGGACAATTCCAGAAATACGCGCAGCAGTACCGCAATGGCGTTCGGACCATCGACGAGCCGCACCGTGCGGAGTTCCTTGTAGATGTCCGCAATTCGGTTTTGCGTGACATTTAGTTTGCAGGTCGTCGGAACGACGACTTTACGGTCGCTCGGATCAGCCTTTCAACAGGCCGCCGCCAATCTTCACCTTCGTAAATTCTGTGGTCGTAATTTGATCCAGAGTTCGAGCCTTCGCGCGAGCTTTGGAAAAATCGGGCAAATGCTCTTTGCCTAGGTCCTGCCGCAAATAATCCAGCATATCACCGGTCTTCATCAGCGGCCGACCCGGACCGTTTTTGTCGCTAGGTCGAGGACAATTTTCTTGAGCGGCTTCGCCACTTCGTCGGCAGGAAGCTTCGTAACGAGGTTGCCATTCTCGATGTTTAGCCCCAGTTCCTTGCCGACCGCCCTGTTCTCAAGAAGCCGCTCTAACGTGGAGTATGGGAATTTTTCAGTAATCGTTGCTTGTTGCGCCGACGTAAGGCCCGCGCGTTCGGTCACGAGTTCGAGCGCTTGAATTACGGGTGGTCGCCCTTCAAACCGGCGCTTAGCAAACGTTTTCCAATTCTCGGTGCCAGCGCCTTCGTGCCCGATGTTATGCCGCAGGCCCAGCCAATATTTGGCCTCAGCGCGCGACGCCATTTCGAAGCAAGGCAGAGGTTCGACACGGCTCTTTTTGAATTTATCGGCCAGCCCCTCAAGTGACCTCTTCATGCCGCTCGGCATTTCCAGCCCCGTCATCACGGCGGGGTTGGTGAGGAGCTTGAACACGGCGACGCGCCGATTGCCCTCAAGGGGAATAAATCGTTCAGTCTTCCTGATTCAATCGCAGAACCAAAAGCCGATCCATTGGGTTTAGCCCGCGCTCGGCGATGCTCTCCGCGAGTTTTACCAACTTGGTTTTTTGATCCCTGATGACTTTCTGCAGGGCATCTTGTTGCCCGTCCGCGCGAGAATTCGCGCGTTATCTTGATCGAGGACAAGATCGTCGATCTTGAGCTTAATTTCTGGCATTTCCCCCTCCCTGCGACGGGAGATGACAGGGAAATCCACAACCTCCAGTAAATCAAGGGAAATTCGCTCGAGCTTCGGCGATTTCCGTTGTTAGGTATACAGTTGCCCCAGCAGCATCGTCAGCCCGAAGATCGCGCCCGCCAACACTTTAGTTTCATCCGGCGTCATGACTTCCCCCCTCAGCTTGAAATGACGGGAAAAGCCTACTCGACCGGCGCTCTCTATAACAGTCGTGTCGGCTCTGCTATCATTCGTGGAACGAAGCAATCGGGGACCCTCCTTGACGAACGTCCAAACAGTGGACATCGCCAAATGTCCGCTTTGTGGCAAGGCGCACAAATATCGCGTCAAGATCGAGACGGTTGTGATCGCCAGCTTTGTCGGATCCGGCAAAGACAAGCCGACCCCTCAACGGGTCAGAGTGGTCGCGCCTTGTCCGGAAAAGGACAAGGACAATGATTTTATGGTGACGCTTTCATTTACCGAAAGCGCCCGCAATTCTAAACGTCACCCTGACCCCGATCTAAGCGCAAGCATGGCCATCCAATATCCCAACAATCCCGTTGTCGTCGACGCCGTCGGCGTGTTGAGTGCGCAGGACAGGGCATTGCTGGAGGCCCGGCAACAAACTGCTGGTCAATTCTAATCGATGTCGGCCGCAACTACAACAAATCGATGATTGGCATCGCCTCGGGCGCAATCCCCCTCTATCTCGGCGTCCTGAAGCTCGGGCTGCCCGATAAATATGTTCCCACTAACCAGACGCTCGTCATTTGGGGCATACCGGTGGTGTTTTTTCTGGTGTCGATGCTGTTATTTTCTCTTGGTTATTTTCCCGCCCGGCAAAACGTGAACATCAACAACATCGACGGGATCAGCGACGCGCGCACCAGGAATATCAATCGGCGCCGATGCTATGCGTTGGCCGGTTTCGCGTTCCTCGCTGCCGCATTATCGCCGGTGCCCTGGCGGCTTTCATCATATGACGGGGACAAGCCTACTCGACCGTTACGCTCTTGGCGAGATTGCGCGGCTGGTCGACGTCGGTGCCTTTGAGCACGGCGGCGTGATAGGCCAACAGCTGAATCGGGATGGCGTAGAGGATCGGCGCGACGAACGGATCGCATCGCGGCACCTCGATGCCAGCATGCAATCGGCCCTTGAACCGGTCGAGACCGGCGCGCTCCGAGATCATCACCACCTTGCCGCCGCGCGCGATGGTTTCCTGAATATTCGATGCCGTCTTCTCGAACAGCCCGTCCATCGGCGCGATCACGATGACCGGCACGTTCTCGTCGATCAACGCGATCGGCCCATGCTTCATCTCGCCGGCGGCGTAACCTTCCGCGTGGATGTAGGAAATCTCCTTGAGCTTTAAGGCGCCTTCGAGCGCCAGCGGATAGGCGGTGCCGCGCCCGAGATAGAGCACGTCCCGCGCCTGCACCACCGTGGCGGCGATCTTGGCGATGGCGTCGTCGTGGTTCAGCAGTTCGCCGGCGCGGCCGGGGACCTCGGCGAGCGCCGCCGACAGCGCCGCCTCGCGGTTGCGGCCGATGGTGCCGCGCGCCCGCGCCAGCGCGATTGCGAAGCAGGCGAGCACCGCAAGCTGGGTGGTGAAGGCCTTCGTCGAGGCGACGCCGATTTCCGGCCCGGCATGGGTCCCGAGCACCACGTCGCTTTCGCGCGCGATGGTGCTTTCCGGTTGATTCACGACGCTCAAGATATGTTGGTGCTGTGCCTTGGCGTAACGCAGGCTCGCGAGCGTGTCCGCGGTTTCGCCCGATTGCGACACCAAGATCGTCAGCCCGCCCGCCGGCATCGCCGCCTCGCGATAGCGGAACTCCGACGCGACATCGACCTCGACCGGCAGCCGCGCTATCTGCTCGATCCAATATTTGGCAACGATCCCGGCATGGTACGCCGTACCGCAGGCCAGGATGGTGATCTTCGGCACCGCCGCGAGATCGAACGGCAGCGGCGGCAGCGCGATCTGCCGCGTCGCCGGATTGACCAGCGCATTGAGCGTGTCACCGATCACCCCCGGCTGCTCGAAAATCTCCTTTTTCATGAAATGCGCGTGGCCGCCCTTACCGACCAGCGCGCCCGACAGGGCGGTCTCGCGCACCGGGCGGTCGACGATATTGTTACTCGCGTCGCGGATCGTGGCACCGTCGCGGCGGACCTCGGCCCAATCGCCCTCCTCGAGGTAGAGGATGCGGCGGGTCAACGGCGCCAGCGCCAGCGCGTCCGAGCCGAGATACATTTCGCCGTTTCCGAAACCGACGGCGAGCGGACTGTTGCGCCGCGCCCCGATCAAGAGATCGTCCACGCCCGCGAACAGGATCACCAGCGCGAACGCACCTTCGAGGCGCGGCAGCGTCTTCGCCACCGCGTCGACCGGCGACAGCCCCTCGCCCAGGTAGTGCGCAATGAGATGCACCACCGCCTCGGTGTCGGTCTCGGTCTCGAAGCGGTGCCCGAGCGCGATCAGCTCGTCCTTCAGCGCCTGGAAATTCTCGATGATGCCGTTATGCACCACCGCGACGCGTTCGCTGGCGATGGGATGCGCGTTGCTCTCCGACGGCACGCCGTGCGTCGCCCAACGGGTATGGCCGATGCCGATGCGGCCATACACCGGCGACGCCGCCAGCCGCTCCGCCAGCCGGTCGAGCTTGCCCTCGGCGCGGCGGCGCTCGATCTTGCCGCCGACCAACGTGGCGACGCCGGCGGAGTCGTAGCCGCGATACTCGAGCCGCCGCAGTCCATCGATCAGAAGCGGCGCAACCTCGTTACGGCCGATGATTCCGATGATGCCGCACATCAGCGGGCGGGGCTTTTTTTCTTGGCGCCATGCCGCTTGCGCCATTCCGCGGCGCGGCGCGGCTTGGTGGTCTGGCGCGCGCGGCCCAGGGCCAACGCCGCGGCGGGCACATTCTCGGTGATGGTGCTGCCGGCCGCGACGATCGCGCCGTCCTCGATGCGGATCGGCGCGACCAGCGACGCGTTGGTGCCGATGAACACGTCGGCGCCGATCTCGGTGCGGTGCTTTTCGACGCCGTCATAGTTACAGGT
This sequence comes from uncultured Alphaproteobacteria bacterium, assembly GCA_963729845.1. Lineage (GTDB taxonomy): Bacteria > Pseudomonadota > Alphaproteobacteria > ATCC43930 > CGMCC-115725 > JAATGI01. Next base: position 113,570 of record CAVSQC010000003.1, on the reverse strand, counting down.
CACGGCGCCGGCGCCGATGTTGGTGCGGGCGCCAATGCTGGCGTCGCCGATATAGGCCAAATGATTGGCCTTCACCCCGCTCTCGAGGCGGGCATTCTTCACTTCGACAAAATTGCCGATATGGACGTCCGTGCCGAGATCGGCGCCCGGGCGCAGCCGCGCGAACGGACCGATGCGCCCGCCGTCGCCGACGGTCGCGCCGGCGATGTGGCTGAAGCCAAGAATATCGACATTGCGGCCGATGGTGACGCCACGCCCGAACATAACGTGCGGACCGACGATGCTGTCCTGGCCGATGCTGGTATCGGCGGCGAGAAACACCGTCTCCGGCGCCAGCATGGTGACGCCGTCGCGCATCAGCTTGAGGCGCAAGCGACGCTGCATCAGCGCCTCGACATGCGCCAGATCGACCCGGTCGTTGACACCCGCCATGTCCTCCGCGGGCACGTCGACGGCACGGCACGTCATGCCGCGCCGGCGGGCCGCCGCGACGATGTCGGTCAGATAATATTCCTGTTGCGCGTTGTTCCGGTCGATCGCGCCCAGCAGGTCGAACAGTTTGTCCGCGGCTACGACGATTGGGCCGGCATTGACGAAACCGACCGCGCGTTGCGCGTCGTCGCAGTCGCGCGCCTCGACGATCGCGTCCAGCGTGCCGTCCTTGCCGACGATCAGCCGGCCGTAGGCCGAGGGGTCGGCGGGGCGCATCCCGGCAACCACCAGATCGGCCGAGCGTTTCGCAGCCAACAGCGCCGCGATGCTCTCGGGCGTGATCAGCGGCGTATCGCCGTACAGCACCAGTACGTCGCCGCTGAAATTTTTGAGTGCGGATTTCGCCGCGGTGACGGCGTCGCCGGTGCCGCGCGGCTCGGCCTGGACGACGTACTCGACGTCCGCCAGCGCCGGCATCAGCCGTTCCATGCCGGGCGCCACGACCAGGATCGTGCGCTTGGCGCCGAGCGGACGCAGCGCCGCCATCACATGCTCGATCATCGCGAATTGCGCGACGGGATGGAGCACTTTCGGCAGCGCCGATTTCATGCGCGTGCCCTGTCCGGCGGCGAGAATCACGGCGGCAAAGGAACTGATGGTCATTTTGGGAATCATAGCCGGGCGGAAGCGAAAAACAGCAATAAAGATTTACGAATTGATATGAACGAAAGGACGCGATTTCCGTCGCTTGACAGGCCCGCCAGCGCGACCCTTAATCGCGGCCACTGGGGCGCGTAGCTCAGTGGGAGAGCACCGTGTTCACACCGCGGGGGTCGCAAGTTCAATCCTTGCCGCGCCCACCATCCCCAAACAACGCCGGATAGGCGTCGGCCAGTTCCTGCTCGATATCGTCGATGCCGGTCAGCGCGTCGGGGGTTTCGCGATTGGGCAGCACACGGCCCATATCGTAGCATAGCCAGGCCAGGTCGAGCCGCGACACGCGGGCGAAATGGTCGCCTAGCTCGCGATAGAGCGCGACGATGTCGGGATCGCCGGCAAAAGCGGCGGCAAAGGATTTTGCCGCGGCAACGCGATCGCCGCGCTCGCTGTAGAGCCGCGCCAGGAACAGGTCCACGACATAGCCGTTCGGCACGTCGTGCCGGTCGAGGCCGCGCCAGATGGCGAGCGCCTTGGCCGGGTCGCGGAGCTTGGAGCGCCGTCGCCTTGAACATCGCCTCGGCGCGCGGATCGTCCCGCAGCAAGCGATCGATCTCCTCTTTGCTCTGGCACGGGCCGGCCGGCCCTCGGGAGCATTCCGTCGCCGAGCGCCCCCATCGCAGCGCCAACTCCGTCAGCCGCAACGCCGCCGCGAATTTGCGGCCATCCTTGAAGTCGCGGTCGATCGCGGCGCGATACTCGGCAATGTCGGTCGTGGCGTCTTTCCGCCGGGCCGTCATGGCTTCGGTCATGCGCGGCAAGAGTTGGCGCAGCAACGCGACATCCGGATCGTTCGTGCCCCACGGGACGAGTAGCAAGGTCAGATGCGGCGGCATCGGAAAGTCGGCGAACACAAACGTCGCGCTGCGCAGCGTCAGCGAGATTTTCTCGGTCTTGCCCCGCGCCTCGCTGGTGAAATCGAGCCGCTTCGGTAACTTGCCGTTGTCGCAAAGCGAGCGCGCGATGGTCGGGTGCAACGGCAGCGTGCGGCGCAGAAAAGTACAATAGCTTCGGCTAAGATCGCCCGGCACGATGGTATCGCCGAACATCGCAGCGGCGACCACGTGCCCGCCATAGAAGAACTGCGTCGCGTCGCCGTCCCGGCGCGGCACTATTTCTCCCGCCAGCTTGCCCGCGCCGGTAATGCCGAGCTCGCTCTCGATCCAGAACCCGTCCAGGCTCTCGGGCAACGCGGGATGATCCTTTTCCTTGGTCAACGCAGTCGCAATCTCCATGCGCCGCACCAGTTCCACACGGCGGAACATGACGTCGCCATAAAGCGAGAAATTAACCAGCGTACCGGCCTGCCGATCGACCACGAAGCGCCGCCGCAAGCGCAGATCGGTGATGACCGCACGGTCGCCGTCGACCAGCGCAAAATAGTCGGCGCCGATCCAAACCGTGATCGGTGCCGTGACATCGCCGTCGCGGCTACGATCGAACGCAAGCTGGAGCTGCGAGCGGTCGTTTTGCTGACCGCGCAGTTCCAGGATCGTCTTCGGCAACAGCGTCGGGTCGGCGGCGGCCGCACGATCTTGCGCCCAGCCCGCCGAGGCGCCGAGGCACATCAAGGCCACAACAACGACACGGAGGAAAAGATGCACGCTAGACCGCGTCCGGCTGGCGCTCCGGGAGCGCGCGCTGAAAGGCGTCGAGCTTCATGCAATTGTCAAACACGCGGCGGACGGTCGGATAGGGCGTCATGTCGAAACTCGGATAGATCCGCGCATTGAATACGCCCGGCACCAGGCAGATATCGGCAATGCCCGGCCGGTCGCCGTGACAAAAGTCGCCGGTGCGCTTATCGCCGGCCAGCATCGGCTCGATGCCGTCGAAGCCGAGCTTGGTCCAATGGTTCATCCACTTCTCCAGCGCCGTCTCGTCATGGCCCAGGTCATGCAGAATGTAACGCCGGATGCGCAGATTGTTCACCGGATGAATTTCGCACGCGATGTCCATGGCGATCGCACGCACGCGCGCGCGGTCGGCGGGGAGCTTCGGCAACAGCGGCGGCTCGGGATGCGTCTCCTCGAGATATTCGACAATCGCAAGCGATTGATCGACCACGACCTCGCCGTCGATCAGCGTCGGCACCGTGCCCATCGGGTTGACCTGGAGATAATCGCCGCCGCGCTGTTCCCCGGCGCGGAGGTTGATCGGCACCTGATCGTAATCGAGGCCCTTCAAATTCAGCGCGATGCGGGCGCGGAACGCCGCCGAGGACCGAAAGAAACTGTAAAGTTTCATGGCGCCAGTCTGACTTGCCCGGCATTTGTGTCAAGGTCGCGACCGCGTTTGAGCGTTCCTATCTCCATGTTATAAGGCGCGGACAAAGCGACGGAGGCGCCGGCATGGCCGGAGAAACCATCCTAGTTCTCAACGGTCCGAACCTGAATCTTCTAGGCGTCCGCGAGCCGGATATTTACGGCAACGAAACGCTCGCCGAAATCGAGGAGTCATGCCTCGAGCGTTGCGCCGAGCTGGAGCTCAAGCTCGATTTCCGCCAGTCCAATCACGAGGGCGAACTGGTGACGTGGATTCAGGACGCGCGCGGCAGCGCGGCCGGCATCGTCATCAACGCGGCGGCCTATTCGCATACCTCGATCGCGATCCACGACGCGTTGAAGTTCGCGGAACTGCCGGTGATCGAGGTGCATCTGTCCAACATTTTCCAGCGCGAGTCGTTTCGTCACACGTCTTATGTCAGTCTGGCCGCCAACGGCGTGATCTGCGGACTCGGCAGCCAAGGCTATCTGCTGGCGCTCGACGCGTTGTGGCGGCTCTTGCATGGCGACGACGAAGTACCCTGATGTCGGACGACGATAAGGGCCTCGATCCCGCCATCGCCGATTTGGTGCGCGCATTGGCGACGCTGCTCGACGAAGTCAATCTGAGCGAAATCGAATACGCCGAAGGCGCCCGGCGCGTCCGCGTGGCGCGGGCTTCGGTCGCCACCTCGGTCACCGTCGCGCCCCAGGCCGCTTCGGTACCCGCAGCCGGCCCCGGGCCACTGGCCGCCGCCGAGCCCGCCGGCACGATCAAGGCGCCGATGGTCGGCACGGTCTATCTCGCGCCCAACCCGGACACCGCGCCATATATAAAAATCGGCGACCAGGTGCGCGAGGGCCAGACCCTGCTGATCGTCGAGGCGATGAAGGTGATGAACCATATCGCCGCGCCGCGCCCGGGCCGGATCGCCGCCATTCTCGTGGCGGACGGCATGCCGGTCGAATACGACCAGCCGCTGCTCGTCCTGGAATAATGTTCGAGAAGGTGCTCATCGCCAATCGCGGCGAGATCGCGCTGCGGATACATCGCGCCTGCCGCGAGATGGGCATCGCCACGGTCGCGGTCCATTCCACCGCCGACGCCAACGCCATGCATGTGCGGCTCGCCAACGAAAGCGTGTGCATCGGTCCGCCGCCGGCGCGCGATTCCTATTTGAACATTCCAGCGATCCTGTCGGCGGCGGCGATCACCGGCGCGGACGCGATTTATCCCGGCGTCGGCTTTCTCGCCGAGAATGCGCGCTTCGCCGACATGGTGACGGAGCACGGCTTCGTCTTCATCGGGCCGACGGCCGACCATATCCGCCTGATGGGCGACAAGGTCTCGGCCAAGCAGGCGGCGCGCAATTTCGGCATTCCGACGGTGCCCGGTTCCGAGGGCGCGGTTGCCGACGCGGCACAAGCGCGCCGGCTCGCCGACGATATCGGCTACCCGATGCTGATCAAGGCGACCGCCGGCGGCGGCGGTCGCGGCATGCGCGTCGCCGACAGTGCCGAATTGCTCGACGAGGCCTTTGCCGCCGCCAGCGCCGAGGCGCGCGCGGCGTTCGGCAATCCCGATGTCTATCTCGAACGCTATCTGGGCCGGCCGCGCCATATCGAGGTGCAGGTCCTGGCCGACGGTCAGGGCGGGGTCGTGCATCTCGGCGAACGCGATTGCTCGTTGCAGCGCAAGCACCAAAAACTCCTCGAGGAGACGCCGTCGCCCGCTCTCAACGCGGACGAGCGCGTGGCGGTGACCAAATTGGCGACGGAGGCGACGGCGCGGCTCGGCTATCGCGGCGCCGGCACGTTCGAATTTCTCTATCAGGACGGCGCGTTCTTTTTCATTGAGATGAACACGCGGCTACAGGTTGAGCATCCGATCTCGGAAATGGTCAGCGGGGTCGACATCGTGCGCGAGCAGTTGCGCGTCGCCGCTGGCCTGCCTTTGTCGATGCGCCAGGCCGACATCGAACTCGCGGGCCACGCCATCGAATGCCGCATCAACGCGGAGAACTCCGTCACCTTCCGGCCGTCGCCGGGCACGATCGCGACCTATCTGCCCCCCGGCGGGCTGGACGTGCGCGTCGATAGCGCACTCTATCAGGGCTACGTGGTGCCGCCGCACTACGACTCGCTCGTGGCCAAGCTGATCCTGCATGGCGCCAGCCGCAACGAATGCATTATGCGGATGCGGCGCGCGCTCGAGGAATACGTTATCGCCGGAATCGACACGACGATCCCCCTCCATCAGCGCCTTGCCGCCGAGCCCGATTTTATCGATGGCAATTATGACGTGCACTGGCTCGAGCGGTTCGTGGCGCGGGCGGCGCCGTGACGACCCGCCTTGACGCGGATTTGCTGTTGCGTGCCTACGCCGCCGGGATTTTCCCCATGGCGGACTCTGCCGATTCGACCGACATTTTCTGGGTCGATCCCGAGGAGCGCGGCATCATTCCGCTCGACGCCTTCCACTTGTCGCGCCGCCTCAAGCGTACCGTGCGCGATGGGCAATTCGAGGTATGTTGCGACCGCGATTTTGTCGCCGTGATGCGCGGCTGCGCCGCGGCGACCACGGACCGCCCCAAGACCTGGATCAACGAAGAGTTGACCGTCGTCTATTCGGAACTATACCGCCGCGGCAACGCCCATACGGTTGAGGCTTGGCTCGGCGGCGAACTGGCCGGGGGCCTATACGGCGTGACGATCGGCGGCGTGTTCTTCGGCGAAAGCATGTTCAGCCGCGTCACCGACGCCAGCAAGATCGCCCTCGCCCATCTGGTGGCGCGGCTTCGCCTGGGCGGTTTCGCCCTGCTCGACGTGCAATTCGTTACCGCGCATCTGGCCCAATTCGGCGCGGTGGCGATCCCGCGCTCGCGCTACCGCCGCCTGCTGGCGGCGTGCCTGTCGGCGCCGGCGGAGTGGCCGGCAAAGCCGCTGAGCGGCGCCGAGGTGATCGCGGCGCTTACGGTGACTTCTGCAGGCCGGGCGTGACCTCGGCCGCCGGCGCTTCGATGTCTTTGCAGTCGAGAACGCTGACATCGTAGACCGGATTTTCGAGGGCCGACAGCGCCGGCGACGAGGCGAACATCCAGCCGCTGAAAATGCGCTCCGGCCGAGTCGCCGGCCCGGCGTCTGGCGGCAGCTCATCGATCACGAGGAAAGCCGCGCTCTCAGGCGTCTCCTCGGGCGGATGTTTGACGCACGCCTTGGCCGTGATGAGCAAATTGCCGTAGCGCACCTGCTTGTCGAGCGGCGCGTCGATGGTCGCGACCCGGGCCGTGGTCTTGTCGAGGCCTTGGAGCACGGCGACCGTTCCCGCCGAAGCCGGAGATACCGCAATCGCAATGCCAAGCGCGGCGAGACTCAAAATCCACTTCAAGTCTTCACCTTTTTATGTGGGTTAACAATTTCTTGCGATAGATTCTTGATGACATCTCTGAATTGAGATTCATCACATCCCATCAGCACCGCGTCCTCGAAAGCCTCCTGTGCAAGCTCACGGATTTCCTCAAGGTTTTCGTTTAGAACCTTGATCTTATCGATGCAACTTACCGGCTCGCCTTCGGGCGTCAGCCAGATCGGCAGATTGAGCTTGTTCTTCGGCATCGGCGTTAGGGCTTTGCGGGCGCGGTATTAGGTTGGGTTGTTTTCTTCTGATTGCCACCGCCTTGGCTGAAAATGTATTGGCCGATCAGCGACTGCAAATCCATCGGCGGCTGGGTGTGCGCGATCGCGCCGCCGGGTTTGATGGTCTCGTCTTCGTTGCCCGGGGTGAGTGACAGGAAATCGCTGCCGAGCAGGCCGGACGAGGTAATCGCGGCCACGGTGTCGACCGGCAGCTTGACGTCGGATTGCACGGTGAGGCGCACGATCGCCTCGAAGGTCTTGGGATCGAGCGTCTCCTGGATGACGGTGCCGACCTTGATGCCGCTCACCCGCACATCGGCGCCGTTGCGGAGGCCGCCCACTCGGTCGAAGCGCGCCAACAGCTCGTAACCGGCGACCGCGCGCATCTCCGTCGTGGTGTAGGCAAAAAACAGGAACAGCGCGGCGACCACGAGCACCACGGCGCCCATTACCGTCTCGACCGCGTTGCGTTTCATCATTATTCAGGCTGCCACGGCTCATAATCGGCGGCGGCCGGCGCGCGATGGCCGCCGCGCAACACCGATCCGCGCGGGTGATAGGCCAACGGTGTGCCGGTCAAATTCGGCACATGGTCCTTTTGCCACGGGTAGCGCTTTCCGGAGTCGGTGGGCACGGTGTCCGTGGTGTGATGCAGCCATGCGTGCCATAGCGGCGGCACCTTGCTGGCTTCCGGCTTGCCGTTATACAGCACCCAGCGCTTTTCGCGGCTTTGCCGGCCGCCGCCGGGCTGCAAAGCGCGTTTGCCCTTTTCGCGGAAATAGCGATTGCCGAACTGGTCGGTGCCGACAAGTTCGCCCCGAAGCCAAGTGAAGAGACGCGTGCCGATGGTCATGGCCGCGAACTATGGCAGCGGCCATGCCGGCCTGCAACAAGCTATGCGACGCCGGTTGCCAACACCGCCACAACGCAGACGACGATCAGGATCACCAGCACGAAAATCAGAACCTCGGCGATACCGAGCGAGGTCGAGGCGATGCCGCGAAAGCCGAGCAAGCCCGCGACCAGCGCGATGGCCAAGAAAATCACGATCCAATGCAGCATGGTTCCTCTACTAGATCGGCAACGCCAACTCCAGCCGGCCGAGCCGCGCGCCGGGCGCGCCGGTCGGCCGAAAGCCCAGCCGCTCCAAAACGCGCCACGATGCGCAATTCTCGGGCCGGCATTCCGCGACAATTCGCGGCGGTGGGATCGCGGCGCGCAGCCGCTCGATCACGCCGCGCGCGGCCTCGCCGGCGCAGCCCCGGCGCTGGAACGCCGTGCCTATCCAATAACCGATTTCGACCGAGCCGGTTCCCCGGTCGTGCGAACCGATCACCCCTACCAACAAATCGTCATCACGCCGGCGGATGCCGCGGAACAGGTCGCGGCCACTGCCGTTGAGGGCGATCAGCACGAGCGCGTCATCGATGGTGAACGGCGCGCGCAGAAACGAAATCGCGTCAATGATGACCGGATCGTCCGTCAATCTCTGCAAGGCCGCGGCATCCGCCGGGGTCAGCGGCGCCAACAGAAGCCGCGCCGTTTCGATGGTTGACGAATTGATCATGTTCTAAGCCAACAACCACGCCCGCATGGCGGCGTTGACCTCCTCCGGCTGTTCCAGCGTCGTCATATGACCGCAATGCTCGATCACCCGCAGCGTCGCGCGCGGAATCAGCGACGCCATCTCCTCGTGACGCTCGAGCGGCGTCAGCAAGTCCTGGCGGCCGCACAGTACTAGCGTTGGCACCGCAATCCTCGCCAGATCGGCCCGGCCGTCCTTCCGCACGAGGATCGCGGTCTCTTGCCGGCGGAAACCCTCGACGCCGACGGCATCCGCCATGTCCACGATGGTTTTCACCAGCGCCGCGTCGCTCAACCGGTCGGGATGGATCAGGGTCGGCAGCAGGCGCGGCGTCACGCCATGGAACTGGCCGCGCGCGGACAGCGCGATCAGGTCGCGGCGGCGTTGGCTCTGCTCCGGTGTGTCGGCCCGCGCCGTCGTATCGAGCAAGGCGAGCCGCGTCACCCGTTCCGGCGCGTGGCGCATGATCTCTTGCGCGACATAGCCGCCCATCGACAGGCCGGCTAAGGCGAAGCGCGGCGGCGCCTCGCCCAGAGTTCGCTGCGCCATCGCCGCGAACGAATTGTCGCGGGTCAGGTCGGCGACCATGGGCTCGGCGATGTCGGCCAGGCCGTCGATCTGCGATGCCCAGAGCTGGCGGTCGCACAGCAAGCCGGGCAATAGCAAGAGTTGTGTCTTCTCGGTCACATCGTCTTACCGTTTCGTCTCGAAATGATGGCTTCTGCCGGGATTTGCCAGAAACAATTTGACTTTGGGCGGCTCAACCCCAATTAAACTGCAGTGCATCAACTGGTTTGATGCGCTTCGTGTAACCACCATTCATAGAACTGAAAGAAAGCAAAGTACCCTTTTCAATGAATTTTTCCGACCTCGGCCTCTCAAATGAGGTCCTTCAGGCGGTCGAAGACGCGGGTTACAAAACCCCGACCCCCATCCAGGAACAGGCCATTCCTTATGTTTTGACCGGGCGCGACGTGCTCGGTTGCGCCCAGACCGGCACAGGCAAAACCGCCGGCTTCACCCTTCCCATGATCGACATGCTGGCCTCCGGACGCGCCCGTGCGCGCATGCCGCGTTCGTTGATCATCGAACCGACGCGCGAACTGGCGGCGCAAGTCGCCGCCGCCTTCGACACCTATGGCAAGCACCACAAGCTGAGCCAGGCGCTGTTGATCGGCGGCGAGAGCTTCGCCGACCAGGAGCGCAAGCTCGATCGCGGCGTCGACGTGCTGATCGCGACGCCGGGCCGCCTGCTCGATCTCTACGAGCGCGGCAAGATCATCCTTTCGGACACCAAAATCCTGGTGATCGACGAAGCGGACCGCATGCTCGACATGGGCTTCATTCCCGATGTCGAGCGCATCGTGTCGCTGTTGCCGCGCATCCGCCAGACGCTGTTCTTCTCCGCCACCATGCCGCCGGAAATCCGCCGGCTCGCCGACGCCTTCCTGAGCAATCCGAAGGAAGTGACCGTCGCGCCGCCCGCCTCGCCCGCCAAGTTGGTCGCGCAGAACCTGGTCACGCTGCAGCCCTTCGACAAGCGCGAAGCGCTGCGCCGCCTGCTGCGCGCCGAGGACGTCAAGAACGCGCTGATCTTCTGCAACCGCAAGCGCGACGTCGACATTCTCTATCGCTCGCTGGTAAAGCACGGTTTCAACGCGGCGGCGCTGCATGGCGACATGACGCAGTCGGTCCGCACCGAGACCCTGGAGAAATTCAAGGAAGGCGCCGTTCAGTTGCTAGTCGCGAGCGACGTCGCGGCCCGCGGGCTCGACATTCAGGGTCTGTCGCATGTCTTCAATTTCGATGTGCCGATCCACGCCGAGGATTATGTCCACCGTATCGGCCGCACCGGCCGCGCCGGACGCGGCGGCAAGGCCTTCATGTTGGCCACGCCGGAGGAAGGACATTTCGTCGCCAATATCGTCGCCCTGATCGGCAACGAGATTCCGGCGTTCAAGATGGATGGGCTGGAGACTGCCGCGCTCGACAGCGAGGCGCCGGACCGGCGCTCGCGCGGACGCGGCCGTGGCCGCGGCCATGGCAAGAGCGAGCGCCCGGTACCGCCGCCGCGCGCCGCCGCCAAGCCGCGCGATCACCAGCCGCGCCACGAGCCTCGTCATGCGCCGCCGCGCGACGATCGGCCGGCACCGCCGCGCCCGACACCGGTGAGCATGGAACGCTTCCCGTTGGTGGCGAACGGTGCGGTGACGCCCATGCCCGCGCGCCTCCCCGAGCCCGCCTATGCCGAGGACGACCGCAAAGTCGTCGGCTTCGGCGATCATCCGCCGGCCTTTCTGTCACGGCCACGCGCCAAACTGGCCTGATGAAGACCCTGTTCGTCATGGTCAAATGCGACCTCGGCCAAGCCTATAAAGTGGCCGAGGAAGCAGTCGAGACCATCGAGCAGGTTTCCGAAGTGCACTCGGTCTCGGGCCAGTACGATTTGCTGATGAAGTGCTTTTTGCCCGATGACATGGACATCGGGCATTTTGTCGTCGAGCGGCTGCAAAAGCTGCCCGGCATCAAGGACACGTTCACGCTCACCGCCTACAAGGCGTTCAGCTAAGCACTCCTCCTAAGTTCGTGCGTCCCTCGACTGTGCGCTTCGGGCACGCTCGGATGACGAGCTATTGGCGGGCCATAAAAAAATCCTCATCCTGAGCTGGGCCGAAGGCCCAAGTCGCAGGACGCAGGATGGAAATGCCGCTGAGACTTATTTCGCGTCGGGCTTCTTGCCCGAGATCTCCGCGTCGAGTTCCGCCTCGCGCTTTTCGCGCCGCTTCTCGACGAGGCGGCACGACCAGATCGAAATCTCGTACAGCACCAATAGCGGAATCGCCAAGGAGCATTGGCTGAAAATGTCAGGCGGCGTGAGCACCGCGGCCGCGACAAAAATCCCGACGATGGCGTAGCGGCGATTTTTCTTCAGGCCCTTGCTCGTTACCAGTCCGACCCGCGCCATCAGCGTCAGCAGCACTGGCATCTGGAACGCGAATCCGAACGCGAAGATCAATCGCATCACCAGCGTCAGATATTCGCTGACCTTGGGTTCGAGGGTGACGGCGAGCGAGCCGGCCGCGCCGGGATCCTGGAAGCTCGCGAAGAATTTGAACGCGACCGGGAAGATGATGAAATAGGCGAGGCAGCCGCCGAGAATGAACAGGATCGGCGTCGCGAGCAGATACGGCAGGAACGCGGCGCGTTCTTTCTTGTAGAGGCCCGGTGCCACGAACATCCAGAGCTGGCTCGCGATCACGGGAAACGAGAGGCAGATCGCGGTCCAGAACGCGACGCGCAGATCGGTGAAGAACGCCTCGGTCAAATCCGTGTAGATGAAGTGACCGTTGGCACGCTCGGCCAGGATCTTGGAGAGCGGCGCCGCGAGAAAACCGTAGATCGTCTTGCTGAAATACCAGGACGGTCCGAATAGGATCAGGAACGACAGGATCGACCACATCAATCGTTTCCGGAGCTCGATCAAATGCTCCAGCAGCGGCATCTTACCGCCTTCGAGTTCGTCTTCCTTCGTATCGGACACGGTTTCGGCCACGGTCAGCCGTGCGTCCCGGATTTGGCCTCGGAGAGCGCCGCTTCGGCCGGCTCGCGCGGCGTCGGCAGGATCGGCCCGCCGATCGTCGGCAAGGCGAGTTGGGCCGCTTCCTCCGGCGGTGGCGCCTCGGGTACTTTCGGTTCCGCTTGCGGCGGCGGTGACGCGGTTTCGCCCATCATGTCTGGCGCCGACACGCTCTTGTGTATCTCGCCCGTCGGATCGACGAAGTCACGGATGGTCTTGTCGATGTCGCCGCTGGCGGCGGCATTCATAGTCTTCCGCACTTCGTCGAGTTCGCTGTCGCGCACCATTTGATCGAGCTGGAACTGGAATTCGCGCGCAACCGCGCGGGCGCGGCTCGCCCACTGCCCCACCGTGCGCAACACGCGCGGCAAGTCCTTGGGGCCGATGACGACGAGAGCCACGACGCCGATCAGCAGGATTTCCGACCAGGAAAAATCGAACATCGAATCCTTGTTCCAACACCGCTTTGCGCCGTCGGCGCAAAGCGCGGCGGATAATGGCAGAACCGCCCATACCCCGCAATCAAGCGAGCGTTAGCGCGGCACAACCAAATGTATTCATCATATAGTGTCGTCTTGGCCCGCTTTATGCGGGCCATCCACGAATTTTTGGTCTTCTCCTTCGTGGATGCCCCGGCCAATCCCCCGATCAAGTCGGGAGAGGGGCATGACGGAACCGGAAGTCTATTCGGTGTCGCTGTCGTCGTCGGGCTCGTCGGCCTCATCGAGTTCGTCGCGCTGTGGCAGCTCGTCCGGCTGCGTGAAGGGCAGCGTTTTGGCGGTTTCGGCGAGCGTCACCGGCCGCGGGCCGATCAGGCCACTCGCCTTCAGTTCCTCGACGCCGGGCAAATCGCGCCGGTCGGCGAGGCCGAAATGCAGGAGAAACGCCTCGGTCGTGCCCCAAGTGACCGGCCGGCCCGGCGTCTCGCGCCGCCCCACTGGCGCGATCCAGCCGGTTTCCATCAGCACGTCGAGCGTGCCCGAGCTCACCGCGACCCCGCGTATATCCTCGATCTCGGCGCGCGTCACCGGCTGGTGATAGGCGATGATCGCCAGCGTCTCGATGCCGGCACGCGACAATTTGCGCGACACCACTTTTTCGAGCCGGAGCTTGTCGGCGAGATCGGCGGCGGTGCGGAAGGTCCAGCCGCCGGCGACGAACACGAGGTTGACGCCACGGCCCCGATACTCGCCTTGCAGCTCCGCGAGCAGCGCCGGCACGTCGCACCCGTCCGGCAGCCGCTCCGCGATCGCGTCGACATCGAGCGGCGCCGCCGACGCGAACAGGAGCGCCTCGATCAACCGCAAATGTTGCGCACGATCCGTCTCGGCGGTTTCGGCTTCCGGCATGAGGTCCATTTCGCTGATGCTCATATCGCCCCTGGCATGCTTCGCAGGAAAAGAGGCCCGAACGCGCGGTCCTGGCGCAACTCGATTTTGCCGGTGCGCGCCAGTTCGAGGCTGGCGGCGAACGTCGCGGCAATTGCCGACCGCTCGATCAGCCCATGGGCCAGACCGGCCGGCAGGAAGCTCACGAGGCTTCGCCATTCCGGCATGCGGCCCAACACGCGCCGCAACCGCTCGAGCGCGTCATCCATCGAATAGAGTTCCGCCGGCGCAATATGCAGCACGGCGTTCTCCTTGCGCTGGCGCTGGTCGCCGTAGGCGCGCAGCAATTCGAGCAAGGTCGCGGCGTATTTCGGGATCAGCTTGCGCGGCAGCCCTTCCGGCGCGCCGCGCCCGAACACGTCGCGGTCGAGCCGCGGCAGCGCCATCAGCCGCGCGCCGGCCTCGCGCATCGCCTCGAGCCGCTGCAGCTGATGGGTCAGCAGCGCCGCGAGTTCTTCGCCCGTCGGCTCCTCGGGGCCGGGCGGTTCCGGCAGCAACAGCCGCGATTTAAGATAGGCGAGCCACGCCGCCATGACGAGATAGTCGGCCGCGATCTCCAGCTTCAAGTGGCGCGCCGCCGCGATGAAAGCGAGATACTGGTCGGCCAGTGCCAGGATCGAAATCTTGGTGAGATCGACCTTCTGCTCGCGCGCCAGCGTCAGCAGCACGTCGATCGGGCCTTCATAGCCTTCGAGATCGACCACCAATTCCGCCCCCTCCGGCGCGACCCCGCGCCTGTCTTCCTCGAACGACGCCGTTTCCGTCATGAAACTCCGGTCAACCAACCGATGCCCTGCACGATCATGTTCGCGGGCCAGTATATGATGATTCCCACAATGTCCAGATCGACCCCGGCCTCGCGCCCGACCCACGGCAACAGGAACAGCACTCCGATCACGATCAGGATGCCGTAGCGTTCCAGACGCGCCAGCGGATAGGCCAGAAATCGCGGCAGCAGGCCCACCGCGACGCGGCCGCCGTCCAGCGGCGGCAGCGGGATCATGTTGAACACCGCGAGCACGACATTGAACATGACGGCGTTGCGCAGATTGAGCGCGGCCCACAGCTTGGCCACCGTCGGCACTACGGGAATGAGGTAAAACAGCAATGCCGCGGCAACGGCCATCAGGATGTTGATGCCCGGGCCGGCCAACGCCACCCACACCATGTCCCGCCGCGGATGGTTGAGGCGGTTGAAATTCACTGGCACCGGCTTGGCGTAGCCGAACAGGAAATTGCCGCGCGAGACGAAGAACAAGAGAAGCGGCATCAGCACCGTGCCGAACGGATCGATATGCTTCAGCGGATTGAAGGTAACGCGTCCGGCCCGCTTCGCCGTGTCGTCGCCAAGCTTGTTGGCGATGTAGCCGTGCGCCGCCTCGTGCAGTGTAATGGCGAAGATCGCCGGCAACGCAAAGACGGATATCTGTTCGAGCAGCGAACCGTAATCGAACATCAGGCGGCCGCCATCAGCCCGGCGAAGCGCGCTTCGGCAGCGCGGCGGTCGAACGGCTTGGGCGGCGCGCGGCGGGCCTCGCCGGCGGCGAGCCGGCGCTGCGCCGCCTCGGTCAAGGGATGCGCCGCTCGTGCCACGTCGCTCATTTCACCCATGTCGCCATTGCAGTGAAGGACAAGATCGCATCCCGCCGCCAGCGCCGCTTCCGTTCGCCCGGCGAGGCCGCCGCTCAACGCGCCCATCGACAGATCGTCGGAGATCAGCACACCCGCGAAGCCGATGCTACCGCGAATGACGTCCGCGATCACGCGCGGCGACAGCGTCGCGGGCCGATCGGGATCGATCGCCTCGTAGACGACATGCGCCGTCATCGCCCACGGCATATCGTGCAGCGCGCGGAAGGGCGCGAAATCGGTCTGCTCCAATTCGGCAAGCGACGCGGCGACACGCGGCAGGGTGCGGTGGCTGTCGACGGTCGCGCGGCCATGTCCGGGGATGTGCTTGATCACGGGCAATATTTGGCCCTGCAGCAGCCCATCGCAAGCGGCGCGGGCGAGTCGCGCTATCGTCTCCGGATCGTCGCTCCAGGCGCGATCGCCGATTACCTGGTCGGCGCCGGCGACCGCCCGATCGAGCAGCGGGTAGCAATCGACCGAGATGCCAAGCCTGCCTAAATCGTCGGCGATCAGGCGAGCGCCCAATCGGGCGGCTTCCTCGGCCTTGTCGCCCAGCGCAGCGATGTCACCCGGCGCCGGGTAAGCCGGCCAATTCGGCGGAGCAAGGCGCGCCACGCGCCCGCCCTCCTGGTCGATCAGCACCGACGCATCGGCGCGCCCGACGGCGCCCCGCAAATCCGCGACCAGCCGCCTCACTTGCAACGGATCGGCGCAATTGCGCTTGAACAGGATGAAGCCGAGGGGATTTGCGGCGGCGAAGAAGTCGCGCTCCGCGGCGCTCAACGCCTCGCCCGTACAGCCAAAGATGGCCGCAAGCGGGACGTTAGGGCTTGGCAAGGATGCACGCGGCTCCGCGTTGGCGCAGCGCGTCGCAGAGTTGCGATGCCGAACCTTGCGACATCGGCCCGGCCATGACGCGATAATAGGTGCCGCGATCACCGAGATTCACCGATACCACGGAAAAGGCGACCGAGCCCAACACGTCGCCGTAGGTGCGGCGGAGCCGCTCTTCGGTCGCGCGTGCGTCGGCGGCGGATTTGAGCGACGCGAGCTGCAAGCGATAGCCGCCGGGCGAGACCGCCATCGGCTTCGATTTCGGCTCCTCATGCGTCACGGCCGGCTTGGGTTTGGGCTGCGGCTTGACCGCGGGCGTCGGCACCGGCGTTACGGCGACCGCCGGTTTGATGCTGCGGCGGTTCCACGTCGGGGACCAATTTCACCGGCGGGCCGGCGGCGTCTTCCGCGACCTTGACGGAGCTGGGCGGCGCGACGTCGCTCGGTGCCGCGGGCGCCACGGCGGCATGCTGTTCAGGCGCCGGCTGCGGCAACGGCTTTTCCGGCGCGGGCAAGATGCTTTCGATCCGCGGCGGCGAACGGCCAGCGTCATATGACAACGGATCGATATCGGGGACCTTCATGCCCCCCTCGTCGGCCGGCTTTTCACGCGTCGACTGCCGGTCGGCGACCAGCACGGGAACATCCGAGCCGGCTTCGCCGGGACCGCGCTGAAACGCCCAGGCCCAGGCCAAGCCGACAAAGCCCAGGAACAGCCCAACCACGATCCCGACGCGCAGCCGCCGGCGTCCCGACGGCGTGCTGAAGCGCGATCGCCGATGCCCGCCGATCCGATGAACCTGGTCCAACGCCATCAACGCATCTCCTCGGCCGGCGTCACCCCAAACACTCGGAGGCCGGACGCCACGACAAACGCCACCGCTTGCACCAGAGCGAGACGGGCCGACGTTACTTCAGGCGAGTCGCTAAGAATGAAGCGCAAGCTCGTATCATCCTTACCTTTATTCCACAGTCCGTGGAAGATCGAAGCGAGCTCCTGGAGATAAAAGGCGATTCGATGCGGCTCGTGGGTCTCGGCGGCGGCCTCGACCAGGCGCGGCCAGCCCGCCAAATGCCGGATCAGGGTCAATTCCGCCGAGTCGTCGAGCCGATGCAAGGGCGCGCGGGCGAGCGCCTCAGGATCGAGAGCGAGGCCCGGCATGCTGCTCGCGGCGAGTCGCAAAACCGACCGCGCGCGGGCATGGGCGTACTGCACATAGAAAACCGGATTGTCCTTCGACTGCTCGACCACCTTGGCGAAGTCGAAATCGAGCGCTTGGTCGTTTCGCCGCGTCAGCATGACGAAGCGGAACACGTCCTTGCCAACCTGCTCCACCACTTCGCGCAGCGTGACGAAGGTGCCGGCGCGCTTCGACATGCGCACGGGCTGCCCCTTGTCGAAGAGCGAGACGAGCTGACACAGTTTGACGTCGAGCGTCCCCTGCCCGTTCGTCAGCGCCGTCACCGCCGCCTGCATGCGCTTGACGTAGCCGCCGTGATCGGCGCCCCAGACATCGATCATGTCGGCGAAACCGCGGCGGAACTTGTCGAGGTGATAGGCGATGTCGGCGGCGAAATAAGTCCAGGACCCGTCGGATTTCTTCAGCGGCCGGTCGACATCGTCGCCGAACCGGGTCGAGCGGAACAGGGTCTGCTCGCGCGGCTCCCAATCGTCGGGCAGCTTGCCCTTGGGCGGTTCCAGCACGCCAACATAAACCAGCGCCGCCGCGTCGAGTGTCGCCAGCGCGTCCTCGATCTTGCCTCTATCGACGATATCGCGCCGCTCAGAGACGAAGATTTCATGCTCGATACCGAGCAGCGCCAGATCGGCGCGGATCAACTCGATCATCCGGTCGATCGCATCGCGCCGGAAATGCGGCAGCCATTCGCTCTCCGCCTTGCCCTGCCAGCGCGTCCCGTGATCTGCGGCGTTGGCCTTGCCGACGTCGATCAGATATTCGCCGGGATAAAGCCCTTCGGGAATGGCGCCGATCGTCTCGCCCAGCGCCTCGCGGTAGCGCAGATAGGAGGAGCGCGCCAGCACATCGACCTGGGCGCCGGCGTCGTTGACGTAATATTCGCGGGTGACGTCGAACCCGACTTTCCGCAACAGCGACGCCAGCGCATCGCCGACCACCGCGCCGCGGCCGTGGCCGACATGCATCGGCCCGGTCGGATTGGCGGAGACGAACTCGACATTGATCTTTCGGCCGCCTCCGATATTGCAATCCCCGTAGGCCGGTCCCGCGCGGAGGATCTCGCGCAGCCGCTCATGCCAGAACCCGTCCGCCAGCGTCAGGTTGATGAAGCCGGGCCCGGCGACCTCGACCTTGGCGACATCGGGATCGGCGCGGAACCTTTCTGCGATCAGTTCCGCCACGTCGCGCGGCTTCATGTTCGCCGGCTTCGCCAAGACGAGCGCGGCATTCGCCGAGATATCGCCATGCTTGGCTTCGCGCGGCGGCTCGACGGTCAGGCCCTTGGTCGCCATTCCGGGCGGAAGCTTTCCTGCGGCCACCAGCGCCGGAAGGATGCCGCTGCGAATCTTTTCCAGAAAATGAGTAAAGAGATTCATCGACCAACCTGCCGAGCCCCTCCCCCCGTGAGGGGGAGGGAAGAAATGCGGAGCGAGAGCGAAGCATTTCGGGTGGGGGGTACCAAGGGCGACAATACCCCCCACTCACTCAAAGCCTTCGGCTTTTCGCGTTCCTCCCCCTCAAGGGGGGAGGAGAAAAAAATATCCAAATAGGGAATGAGTTTCACGGCCGGACATCCGGATCGAACAGGCGGCGATGCTCGTCGAGCGCGTAGCGGTCCGTCATACCGGCGATGTAGTCCGCCACGATCCGGGCGCGTGTCTCGGGCGGCTTGTTCGCGGCTTGATGCTGCCACTCGCTCGGCAGGCAATCGGGCTCCGATAGCAACAGGGCGAACAATTCCGACACGACGCGGCGGGCCTTGGAAGCCATGCGGTTGACGCGATAGTGACGGTACATGTGCTCGAACAGGAAGGCTTTGAGCGCCTTGTCATGAGCGTGCATCGTGTCGGAGAAAGCCGCGACGGGAGTGCCGAGAGCGCGAATGCTGTCCACGTCTTTCGCCTTCGCGGTTCCCAGCCGGCGCGTGGTCTCGG
The DNA here is from genome assembly GCA_963729845.1 of uncultured Alphaproteobacteria bacterium. Taxonomy (GTDB): domain Bacteria; phylum Pseudomonadota; class Alphaproteobacteria; order ATCC43930; family CGMCC-115725; genus JAATGI01. The sequence continues at coordinate 94,372 of CAVSQC010000003.1, read as the reverse complement.
CGATCAAATCCGAAACCATGCGGTCGATCATGCGGCGAACCGCCTCGTGAACCAGGCGCGGCTCATCGAGCGCCGGAAATTTCGCCGCGACCTCCTTGAATACCGGTCCGGCCAGCGGCACGTCCGCCAAATCCTTCACCGTGAAAAGCCCGGCGCGCAGGCCGTCGTCGATATCGTGATTGTTGTAGGCAATGTCGTCCGACAGTGCCGCGACCTGCGCCTCCACCGATGGATAGGTATCGAGCGCGAGGTCGTGGTCGCGCACATAAGCGGCGATGGTCGGCGCCACACTGCCAGTGACCGGACCGTTGTGCTTGACGACGCCTTCAAGCGTTTCCCACGTGAGATTGAGACCGTCGAACGCGGCATAATGCCGCTCCAATTTGGTCAGCACACGAAACGTCTGGTCGTTGTGCTCGAACCCGCCATAGGGCTTCATCGCTTCGTCCAGCGCGTCGCCGCCAGCGTGACCGAAGGGGGTGTGACCGAGATCGTGCGCCAGCGCCAGCGCCTCCGCCAAATCCTCGTTGAGATGCAACGCGCGTGAGATCGACCGCGCGATCTGCGCCACTTCCAGCGAGTGCGTGAGCCGCGTGCGATAGTGGTCGCCTTCATGGTAGATGAAGACTTGTGTCTTGTACTGCAAGCGCCGGAACGCGGTCGAATGAATCACGCGGTCGCGGTCGCGCTGGAACGGCGTCCGTGTCGGGCTTTCCGTCTCGGGATGACGGCGTCCGCGGCTGTTTTCGGAGCGAGAGGCATAGGCCGCAAGCGGCCCCGGATCGGTCATTTGCCGGGCAACCTAAACACGAGGCTCGGCATTGGCAACGCCCGGACCGGAATGTGAACGGACGGAATAGCCCGGACATCCCGACCGTTTTATATTAACACGGCTTGAATACTTGGACAGTTCTTGCTTGATTCCCATGCCCGCCGCGGCCGCGAGCGGGCCTAACCAAGGGGTACCCCATGAAACGCCTTTTAGTTTTTGCCGCGGCGCTGTCGCTCGCTTTGGCGCCCGCGCTTTCCATGGCTGAACAGCCGCACAAAGGTGGCGGCAAACCGGCTGCGAAGCCTCACGCCGCGCCGCACGCGGCTCCGCACGCAACGACGCACGCCGCTCCGCACGCGACGACGCACCGTGCCGCGCCGCACCCCACTGCCGGGCGGGGCCCGCGTCCGGGACCGCGCCCCGGCGGGCATATGGCCGGCGGCAGGCCGAATTACGGACACGGCGTCTATCACGGGCCACGCGGCAACCGCTTCTATCATGGCGGCCATTATTTCGGGCGCGTGCATGGCGGTCCGTGGGCCTGGCCGGGCGGTTATGGCTATCACCGCTTCTTCGTCGGCGGCATCCTGCCGGCGATCTTCCTCGGATCGGCCTATGTCTACGCCGACTACATGGCCCTCGGCCTCGCGGCGCCAGATCCGGGTTTCGTGTGGGTCCGTTATGGACCAGACTTGGTGCTGGTCAATCAAGCGACCGGTGAGATCGTCGACGTCGCTTACGGCGTGTTCATGTAATTCTGCGCGGACGCGCGGCGGTTCTTGAAACCGCCGCGCGTTCCTGTTTGACTTCGGCATAACGCGTTTATCGTAAGCGCGAAGAAACATGGGGACTCCATGAAACTCTTTCTCATCTTGATTGCGGCGGCATCGCTGATGCTTCCGGCCCTGGCGACGGCACAGACGCCGCCGAAGGGCAAAGCGCCCGCCGCCCATCCCGCGGCCAAGCCGGCACCGCATCCGGCGGCGCGCCCCGCCGCCCGCCCGGCACCTCGCCCCGCGGCGGCGCGTCCCGCGGCTCGGCCTGCGGCACGCCCGGCGATGCGTCCGGCCGCCAATCGGCCGCTGCCGCCCAAGGGCAACCAGGCTTTCCATCGCGGCAACACGATTACCCGCGTCCATGCCACACCCTTCGTTTATCCGCGCGGCTACAGCTACCGCCGCTGGGGCATTGGCGGCATTCTGCCGGCGCTGTTCCTGGCGCAAGCCTATTGGTATGCCGACTGGGCCGCGCTGGGTCTGCAAGAGCCGCCTCCGGGCTACGAATGGGTCCGCTACGGAACGGATTTGCTGTTGGTCAATCTGACCACCGGCGCGATCGAGGACGTGATCTACGGCGTCTTCCAGGGCTAGTCCGAGGCGCCGCGGCAAGCCGCGGCGCCCCCTTTCCCGCCTGAGGGGAGGGTGCCCTAGCGGCATCGATCTTGCTCCGGCATAGTATGGTCATGCCGGGAACCACTCTGTCGCCGCGCGACTTGATTGCGCGGCTTATCGCGTTCGACACCACCAGCCGCGACAGCAACCTCGCTCTGATCGATTTCGTCCGCGATTATCTCGACGGCTGGGGCATCGCGAGCGAATTGTACTTCGACGCGGAACGGCGCAAGGCCGATCTCTACGCCACCATCGGTCCGGACGATCGCCGCGGCCTGATGCTGTCGGGCCATACCGACACCGTCCCGGTCGACGGCCAGGCTTGGGACAGCGATCCATTCAAGGTGACGCAGCGTGACGGCCGCCTCTATGCGCGCGGCAGTTCCGACATGAAAAGCTTCATCGCGGTGGCGCTGGCCCAAGTGCCTGCCTTCGCCACGACAAAGCTGAAGACGCCATTGCACCTCGCCTTGTCCTACGACGAGGAAGTCGGCTGCACCGGCGTGCGCGATCTGATCGCCGATATCAGCCGCCGGCCGGTTCGCCCGTTGGGCTGCATCGTCGGCGAGCCGACCTCAATGCAGCCGGTGATCGCCCACAAAGGCAAGCTCACCTTGCGATGCGAGGTGCACGGCCATGAAACCCACTCAGCGCTGACGCATCAAGGCGTCAACGCCGTCGAGACCGCGGCCGAGATCGTCGCCCATCTCAGGCACATGGCGCGGCGCAAGCGCGACCATGGTCCCTTTGACGACGGTTTCGTACCGCCCTACACCACGATCCATGCCGGCACGATCCGCGGCGGCACCGCCGTCAACATCGTGCCGCGCGAATGCGCCTTCGATTTTGAGATCCGCGCCATTCCCGCCGACGATCCGCACGCGCTTGCCGCGGAGTTGCGCGACTACGCCAACGCCAACCTGTTACCGGAAATGCTCGCCGTCAGTTCCGACGCAGCAATCCATTTCCACGAACTGAACGACACGCCCGGGCTGGCGATGCCGCCGGAAGCGCCCCTGGTGAAACTGGCGCAGGCGCTGTCGGGCGCCAACGACACCGGCAAGGTCAGTTATACGGCCGAAGCCGGTCTCTATCGGGCCGCCGAAATTCCGGCGGTGCTATGCGGCCCGGGCTCGATCGAGCAGGCGCACAAGCCCAACGAATTCATCGCGCTCGACCAGATCGCGCGTTGCGAGACCTTCATGCAGCGCCTCCTGGAGCATCTGCGCGCGTGACCGTCGACGCCTCGACCGCAACTCCGGTCGATTTGATCCCGCCCGATCTGACGCGCTATCGGGCGGGCAATACCGGAATTCCCTACGTCACGAGTTTCGTCGCGCCCGCGCCCGGCCCGCATGTCATGGTCATGGCCCTGACGCATGGCAACGAGATCGGCGGCGCGGTGGCGCTGGACCGGCTGTACCCGCAGTACCGGCACGGCATTGAGCCGGCACGCGGCCGGCTGACCCTGGCGTTCGGCAATGTCGCGGCCTACACGCGCTTCGATCGCGAGCACCCGCAGAACATGCGCCTTGTCGATGAGGACCTCAATCGGGTGTGGGACGCGAAAACGCTCGACGGGCCTCGCGACAACATCGAACTGGCGCGGGCGCGGGAATTGCGACCGCTGATCGACACGGTCGACCTGCTACTCGACCTGCATTCCATGACCGCGCCGTCGCCGCCGCTGGCCCTCGCTGGCATGTGCGACAAATCCGTGACAATGGCGCGCCGCGTCGGCACGCCGGAAATCATCATGCGCGATCCCGGCCATGCCGACGGCACGCGGCTGCGCGACTATGGCCCGTTCGGCGATCCCGCCGCCGGCCCCACCGCGCTGCTGATCGAGTGCGGTCAACATTGGCGGCGCGCGACAGTCGAATTCGCTTACGACGCCACCATGCGTTTCCTTGCAGCGGTCGGCATCGTCGACCGGCCGGCCTCGCCGCCGACACCGCAGCGCATCCTCGACATCACCGACACCGTCACCGTCGCCTCCGACCGCTTCGCGTTCGTCCGCGAATTTTGGGGCCTGGAAACCGTGCCCGCCGCCGGCACGCCCATTGCGCGGGACGGCGGCCGCACGATCACGACACCTTATGACGATTGCGTCATCGTTATGCCGTCGGCCCAGGCCGCTCCCGGCCAGACGGCGGTACGTTTAGGCCGTTTCCGGAACTGACGCCTTGCATTAATCTTGTCCCCAACCCTGCCTAGCGCGAGTTCTCCATGAAGCTGATTCGCCCCCTCACCTACACCGTCGCGATTTTGTTCGGCGCGGCGCTGCCGTTCACCGCCATCGTCCTGGCCGCGCCCGAGCAATCGCCCGGCGTCTCGATGGGCTTGTTCACGGAAGTACTGCAAACCGTGAAGTCGAACTATGTCGAGCCGGTCAGCGACCGCAAGCTGCTCGAAGGCGCCATCAAGGGCATGCTCGCGGGCCTCGATCCCCATTCCAACTACATGGATGCGACCGAGTATCGTGAAATGCGGGTGCAGACATCGGGCGAGTTCGGCGGCCTGGGCATGCAGGTGACGATGGAAAACGGCGCGGTGAAGGTGATCTCGCCGATCGACGACACCCCGGCGGCGAAGGCGGGAATCCGACCGAATGACCTGATCATCGCTATCGACAACAATCCCGTCTCCGAGATGACATTGTCGGAAGCGGTGGACAAACTGCGCGGCGCCATCGGCACGCAGGTCAAACTCCTGCTAAAGCGCGGCCAGCAGAACGCGTTCGAGCTCAAACTGACCCGGGCGGACATCAAGGTCGATCCGGTGAAATCGCAATTGGAAGGGAATGACGTCGCCTATCTGCGCATCACCAGCTTCACTGAACGGACCAGCGAGGCGCTGCGCGAGGCGTACAATGCCATGGAAGAGAAGTCGGGCCACAAGCTGGTCGGCGTGGTGCTCGATCTCCGCAACAATCCCGGCGGCTTGCTCGACCAGGCGGTCGGTGTCGCCAACGAATTCCTCGACAAGGGCGAGATCGTCTCGATCCGCGGTCGCCGCCCACAAGACAATCACCGCTGGAATGCGGAACCCGATCGCGATCTGGCGCCCGGCTTGCCAGTGGTCGTGATGATCAACGGCGGTTCGGCTTCGGCGTCAGAGATCGTCGCCGGCGCGTTGCAGGACCATCATCGCGCGCTGTTGCTCGGCACCCGTTCCTTCGGCAAAGGCTCGGTGCAGACCGTGTTGCCGGTACAGGAGAGCGGCGGCGCGATCCGGCTGACGACCGCGCTCTACTACACGCCGTCCGGGCGCTCGATTCAGGCCGAGGGCATTAAGCCCGACGTCGTCGTCGAACCGGCCAAGATCGAGGCATTGCCGGATATCGAGACGCGTCGCGAGGCGGACTTGAAGGGCGCTTTGAAAAACACCGGCTCGGCACCGCAATCCGGCATCAACGCGCCCCCGACCTCGGCGGCGCCGTCAGCCACGCCGCCCGGCAAGAACCCCGCCACGACGGCATCGCCGGCCGACGCCGCCGCCAGCGAGATGGCGACATTCGGCAGCGCCAACGATTACCAGTTGGTTCGCGCCGTCGACTTGGTTCGCGGGGTTGCGATGTTCAAAAAGGTGGCGGCGCAATAGCGCGCCGCGACCGAATCTTATAGGTGCCCGATCACCGCCTTCGCGGCATTGGTGATGCTGACATCGGTCGCGGTGGCGCTGACCGCTTCGCTGTACCATTGATCGACCGCCTGCATCAGCACCAGACTGCCGCGCTTGCGGAGATCGGCGCCCACGATCGCCTCGAGCGAGCGCAGCCGCGCGAAGAACTTGCGGGTCGCGGCCTTGCGGCGCTCTTCCGTCTGCTGCGGCGTCGACGGCCCGGCCTTCGCCATCGCCGGCGCGGCCGAAACGGGTGACGGCTTCGCAGGAGTCACAGGTTTAGGCGAGACCGGAGCCTTCGCCACTACTTGTGGTTTGCCGGCCGTCGGAATCGGTTTTGCGGGCAGCACGGCCTTAGCCGCCTTGCCCTTGGTCGCGGACGGCTTCGGCGCCGGTGCGGACTTTTTCGCCGGCCCCGTTTTCTTGGCTAAAACCATGCGTTTAGCCACCGCCTTCTTTCCCGCAGCTTTATCGCGAGACGCCATACGCTCCTCCGGGACCCGTGCCCGGCATAAAATTGGATGGCGCGGTCAATTTGAGCAAGAGAAAACCGCACGTGTCGGCGCCGTATTGGTTATTTCCTCTTTAACGTCGGGCCCCCGATCGCCGAAAACCGGTCGCTTGCTCGCCTTTAGCTTGAAATATCGAGGATATTCTATTTATAGATGTATACCGGTTAACAGTGGAACCGAACGCGGAACGTGAGAAGGATTCGTGCCCGCTGCCGGACTTGAACCGGCACGGCCTCGCGGCCAAGGGATTTTAAGTTACCTGAACCGGCAAAACGGCGGAAAACCTGGGGTGACATCGGGGACCAAAATCCCTTGATTATCTGTTGCTTTACCTAGGCTTTAGGGGTAACTAAGGCTACATGGGCTAACACGCGTTGACCCGGCGCGACCGTTAGCCCGGCGTTAGCCCGCAGGAGAACCCATGGCAGCCGCCGCCCGCAAGCAGGTTTTGACCGACCGAACCCTGAAATCGCTGCGCCCCGCGCCCGCGGGCCGCCGCTACATCGTTTGGGACGGGCAGCAACCCAACTTCGGGGTACGCGTCACCGACAAAGCCACCGGCGATGGCAAGGCGGCGCGGGTTTCCTTCGTCGTCGTTCGGCGCCGCCCCGGCCAACGCAACCCGGACACGGTGGTGCTCGGCACCTATGCGGAGCAAGCGTCAGAGCACATACCCGCCGACTCGTCGATCGCCCGGAAGCGGGCGATGACGCTGGCGGAGGCGCGGCGGCTGGCGTCGCAAACGCTCAACACCTTGGCCCAGGGCAAGCGGCCGACCGAGGTGGAAGCGGAGCGCAACCGAGCCGATGCGAAACGCCGCCGCGACACGTTCGGCGCGGTCGCCGAACTGTTCATCGAGCGCCACGTTGCCCGGCTGCGCAGCGCCCGCGCCGTCGAGGCGTTGATCCGCCGCGAGTTGCTGACGCATTGGCGGGATCGACCGATTGCCGACTTAACCCGACGCGACGCAATCGAGTTGATCGAAAGCATCGGCTCGCCGCACCAGGCGCGCAAGACGTTCGCTGCGGCGAGCAAGCTCTTCAACTGGGCGCTGGCGCGCGACGCCTACGGCCTCGACCGCAGCCCGCTCGACCGCGTCAAGTTCGCCGATCTGATCGGCCTGATGGAGCCGCGTTCCCGCGTGCTGACCGACGACGAGCTGCGGCTCGTGTGGCGCGCCGCCGAGCGCTTGGCCTACCCACACGGCACGTTGATCCAGGCGTTGATGCTGACCGGCCAGCGGTTGAACGAGATCGCCGGAGCGCGGTGGGCGGAGATCGAAAACGACGCGCTGGTGGTGCCGCCCGAGCGCATGAAGGGCAAACAGGCCCACTCCGTGCCCCTGACGCCGGCGATGATCCGGCTGATGGAAAAGGTGCCGCGGTTCAAAGACGGCGCGTTCATTTTCTCGGCCTCGCACGGCCATCGCCCCGTGGGCGGGTTCTCATCCAAGGCTCGCGCGAGGCTCGATCGCGAGATCGCGGCGCTACGGGACAAGGACGGCGTCGCTGGCGAGATCGCGCCCTTCGTCATTCACGACATTCGCCGAACCGTCCGGACGCGTCTTTCGAGTTTGGGCGTGCTGCCGCTGGTCGCCGAATTGGTGATCGCTCACCGACAGGGCGGCGTCCACGGCATTTACGACCGGCATCGTTTCGACGCCGAGAAGCGCGCGGCGCTCGCCGCTTGGGAAGGCCAGCTGATGGCGATCGTCGAGCCGCGGGCGCCGGACGCGGGGGGATCGAACGTCGTGCCGCCGGAGGAAATGGCGCGGCGCCGAGGTGGGAGGCGGGCATGATGCGGGGGCGGGCGTGCGTGATCGGGGCGGCCGCCGTTCTCGCCGGAGGAGTGGCAGCCAGTTGGGAAAGAAAACAGGTCGCGTTGGAGACCGCCCTCCGCAAGGCGGCACACCGCAAGGCGGCGGCGCAGCCGAGCTGTTCTGCCAACGCAATTCCTTTTGAGTTTCTGATACCGGGTATTGCGTGGCAATTGATACTGATGGTTCCGAATCCCGGAATCCGGCGTCGGCAACCGGTGTCTGCGGAGAAGGCAACAAGGGAACGGCATGACTTGGCCGGCAAAATTGATAAGTGTCTCAACTCCTTGGACGGCCTATCGCCGACTGCCATCGGCGCTTTGAACTATCGCCGCGAGGCGCTGCGAGACGTGCAATTAAAACTGCGAATTCTCAAGGCGTGCGCGGAAACGTCTGAGCCTGCATCGGCTGAGCCTGCATCGGCTGAGCCTGCATCGGCTGAGCCTGCATCGGCTGCCAAAGGTGGCCGGCCGAGGAAGGTGTCAGCCAAGAATATTGCCGAAGTTGTCGGACAACACTTTCGGGGTTTGACCGGCAAGCGTCCGACCGTCAGTGTGTATCCGCCCGTCGGTGTGAAGGAGAAAGACGGCAAAGCCTATGGCCCATTTCTCGATCTGATGACGGACGTTTTTACCGCATTGGAAATCAAAGCCAGCCCGGAAGTATGGGCGCGGCATGTGGTCGTCCAGGCGCGAGTGGCTAAGGGGAAAACCCCCACGGGAAAGTGCGCTTAAACTCCTTTATTTAAGCGCCGATTGTTTGGCGCAAGTTACCCCAAGCATTTGGAGGTAACTCAATGCGCGAGACCGAAATTTTTGTGCCATTTGCCGAGCTTGAAAAGCACGGCATCGGATATTGCCGAATCCACATCCGCCGACTAATCGACAAAGGTCATTTTCCGCCAGCCGTCCGGCTGAGCGAGAACCGGATCGCTTGGCGCCTCAGCGATTTGGAGGCGTGGAAAGCCAGCCGACCTATTGCCGAGCCGAAGTCGGCGCACGCCGCGTGACCATCAGCCCGCAACCACGTTGCGCGGCCCCGATCATGCGCCGCGCCGGAGAGTCTAGTCATGTGCCCCAAACACGAGGGGCGCCCCGGTGGCACGGGACGCCCGCTCAAACTCTCACAACAATCGCAAACAAAGTATAGCCAAATGCAGGCCACGGGTAAAGCCAGCCGCGACGGCGACCTGCGGCGGTTCCATCGCGAGGCGGCCGGCGTCATCGAAATTATGGTGATACGCAAACGGCGCGACGCGCCATGGCTTGTCACAAAGTTGCTGGCCGGCGAGCCGAACGCGTGGGCGCTCTATCGCGCGCTCGGCAGATGGCTCGACCGGATCGAAGTTAATCGACCCCTCTGTGTCCATGCCGGGTGCCCGCATGAATTCAGCGCGGCGGCGCTGCCTGACACGTTCCTGATCTGCGTTCCGTGGCGCGATGATCGCTCCGTCTGTCTCACCGGCGGCGTCTGCGGCACATGCGCGGCGTCAAATGATGACGGCGCGATCAGCGAATGGGTCAAGCAGCTTTGGCCGGACGGTCGGATTATCGACATGCCGCGCGGGAGCGGCACCGCATGAGCGGCACACCCTTCGTTGTCGATACCCGCGAGCTGAGGCTCTTCGCGGTCGAGCTATTCAAACACGCGCGACCCGGCAGCTTCGTGTCGCTCCGCGCGATGTTCGACGGGGACGACCGGCGCGACGAATTAGCCTTCAACCCGGAGAGGGTGTGCGTCGCGCCGGGGTTGGAAGCGGTCATAGAGCGCGCGGCGTGCTACGCGCAACGTTGCGCCGATCACGAGGCTAGTGTGGTCTTCGCCCCGCCAATCGCGACGTTCCTGTCGCCGAGAAGCGCGGCGATGGAAATGCTGGCCGACGCGTTGACGCTTGCCGTCGAGTGCGACGCGCGCGCCGGCGAAGCGGTCGCGGCCTTGGAAGACGTGCGTGGCCCCGCGACAATCGTCATGGCGAGCGGTGGCCAATGGACCAACTCCGAAACCGGCGAGATCGAGGACAAGCTGCACGCGCATTGGCGCCTTCGCGAGCCGGGGCGCGAGGCGCAACAGCACGAGGCGGTGCGCCAGGCACGCGCTTTGATGGCCGATCTGGTCGCCGCCGACGGCACCGCGAAAAGCCCGGTGCATCCGATGCGCTGGCCGGGATCGTGGCACCGGAAGGCGAAGCCACGGCTCGCCCGGATCACGGCATTGAACGAAGACGCCGACATCGATCTCGGCGAGACGCTGGCACGGCTTAAAGAAGTTGCCTTGCGCTGCGGATTGAATGGGCGAGACACACCGAGCAGCGCTGGCAATCCCGATAAGTTGGCGCCGATCGAAGAGGTTGCGTTATGGATTTCCGGCATACCGAACCCAAAACCCGTCGCCGACACCAAGCAAGACGCTTGGGAATGGTGGAACTACGTCGGCATGTCGCTTTGGGCGGCCACGGGCGGCAGCGATCAGGGTTTGGAGTTGTTCCGGGAATGGAGCGGGAAAAACACCGCCTACGGCGAGGCTGGCACCAACTCGCGCTGGCGGCATTACTTCAAGCACCCGCCAACCAAGTTAGGTGCGGGCACGCTCTGCTACCTCTTTCATCAATATTGGAACGACCGCGCGATCGACGATTGGCAGGAAATGGAAATCGATTCCAGCGGCGCGGTGGCGGGGATCGAAAATGGCTGAGCCGCTGCCGATTAACAGAAGGGACATCGTCGAGATCGTCAATGCCAGCATCATTTCTCCCCGCGCGATCCTGTGGGCATGGCACAACCACATCCCGCTCGGAAAATTGATCCTGTTCGCCGGGCCGCCCGGCACCGCTAAGACGACGATCGTCATCGATTTCGCCGCGACGGTCACGGCGGGTAAGAAATGGCCTGACGGAACGCAGGCCGAGCGGGGAGACGTGCTGATGTGGAGCGGCGAAGACGACATCGACGACACGCTGCTGCCGCGCTTTTTGATAGCGGGCGGCGACGCCAAACGCATGCATTTCGTCCGTGGCGTGATCGAGCGAGGACAGCGGCGCGCGTTCGATCCAGCGCATGACGTTCCGATGCTCACTGACCAAGCGCGACGGCTTCCCGAATTGAAGATGCTCATCGTCGATCCGGTGGTGTCGGCGATCACTGGCGACAGTCATAAGAACGCCGAAGTGAGGCGCGGAATGCAGCCCCTTGTCGATTTGGCGAACGAAATCGGTTGCGCGCTCGTCGGCATTACTCATTTCAGCAAGGGCACCGCGGGGCGCGATCCCATCGAGCGCGTCACCGGGTCATTAGCCTTCGGTGCCCTAGCGCGCGTCGTCATGGCCACGGCCAAGCCGGCCGCGCCGGGCGAAAAGCGTCGGCTAGTTAGGGCCAAGTCGAACGTCGGCCCGGACGGCGGCGGGTTTGCATTCGATCTGAATTCAACAGCCGTTGGATGATTACGGCTTCGGCGCGCAGCGCATCATGTGGGGTGCAAAACTTGAGGGCGACGCGCGCGATCTGTTGGCCGTTGAAGAAAGCGACGGCGGCGCACTCGCTGAGGCAGCGGCGTTCCTTCGCGCGACGCTGGCGTCCGGCGCGGTCGCGGTATCTGAGATCGAGAGGGCCGCCAAGGCCGGCGGCTACGCGTGGCGTACAGTGGTGAGGGCGAACAAAAGCCTCAAAGTCATCGCGAAAAAAGATGATGGACTGCACGGCAAATGGAGGTGGCGCTTGCCGCCCGCCGTCGAACCGGCTGGCGCAAAGCCGGCAGAGCCGGCGATGTAGAGTGGCCTTGAAGGTAAGGATGCCAAATTACCTACAACAAAATGTTGGCACCCTTGGCATTCTTGGCACTCTTACCCCACAAGGGTGCCAAGAGTGCCAAGAAATCTTATTCGGGCAAAGTTGGCATTGTTACCGATGTGGCCGCTTCGGCCGCGTCAAATCGCCACATACCCCCCCCAGTGAACGTTACTTACAGCGCCCGCCAGCACCCTAAATCCATGGCCATGGGATACGTAATCCCATGTACCCCGAAGTACCGATCGTTGAAAAATCTTTATTTTATAAGGAATTTTCCGCTATTATGCGGCCACGATCCTAAATCGGGCTAACGTTCGGCTAACGAAGGAGTCCTTTTCGACCGTGGAAACCGCCCCGCGCCTCGCCCCTCCATTGCACAAGGTTCATTCGCGGGTTGGCCCGTACAGCAGCAACGGTGCCGTCGCGCTGATCGATGGCCGAAGCCGCGAGGCACAATACATGAAGAGGGCACGGGCCGATCTAATCGCACATGTCGGCGGCACACCGAGCGCTGTGCAACGCAACCTAATCGAACGCGCCGTCCGGTTGATGCTTGGTCTGGAATTGCTCGACGAGCGGCTTACCCACGGACAAGCCTTCACCGCTCACGATCACAACCACTACATCGCCTGGAGCAACGCCCTGACGCGCACCCTTGCCCGCCTAGGCATGAAGGGCGAGGCCAGAGCGCCCACTCCCGCCGAGCACCTTGCCGCGCGCCAGGGCCGCACCGTGGCCGACCTCGTCGGCTCATCGTGATGGCGATCCCCGCCAACATCATCGAGGCCATGGAAGGGCCAGAGTGGTGGGGCGCCTGGTTCAAGCGAGGCGACTGGTCTGCGTGGCGGGCCTTCCTCTGCTCGGCCTTCGGCTTGCCGATGGACACCGCCGCGACCGCGATCTACCGCGATTGCACCGGCCGGACCGAACCGCCGACGGTAGCAGCGAAAGAAGCATGGGCTATCTGCGGCCGCCGCGGCGGCAAGACACGCGTCATGGCGACCGTGGCGGCATTCCTAGGTGCATTCGTTCAACTGGCGCCCTTTCCTCGCACCCGGCGAGGTCGCGACGATCATGCTGATCGCCGCTAACCGCAAGCAGGCGCGGACGGCCATGCGGTACGTGCGCAGCCTGTTCAAGGATCACCCGACCCTGTCCCACCTCGTCGAGCGAGACGGCGAGGAAGCGATCGAGCTGGCGTGCCGGGTCGTGATCGAGATCGTCACCGCCTCCTTCCGCACGTCGCGCGGCTACACGGTCGCCGCGGTCATCGCGGACGAACTGGCGTTCTGGCTCGATGACGAGGACGGCGCTAACCCGGCCGAAGAGATCATTGATGCACTGCGGCCGGCGATGGCTACCCTGCCCGGCTCGCTGCTCATGGTGGCGACGTCGCCTTACGCGCGCCGCGGCCCGGTGTGGCAAGCGTGGCGCGAGCACCACGGCAAGGACGGCGACGTGTTGGTATGGCGCGCGCCCACGCGCACCATGAACCCCGGCGTGCCGCAGGCGATCATCGACCGCGCCATGGAGGCCGACCCGTCAAGCGCGGCGGCCGAGTACATGGCCGAGTTCCGCACCGACGTCGAAGATTTTATCAGCCGTGACGTGATCGACGCCGCCGTGGCGGTGGGGAGGCACGAGGTGCCGCGCGTCTCGGGCGCGCATTACGTCGGGTTCGCGGACGCCGCGGGCGGATCGGGCGGCGACAGCTTCACCATCGCCGTCGCGCATCAGGATCGCGCGACCAAGAAGATCGTCCTCGACCTCGTGCGGGAGCGCCGGCCTCCGTTCTCTCCGGAGGAGACGATCGCGGAGTTCGCGGGGTGCTTCAAAAGCTACGGCATTAGGCACATCAAGGCCGACCGCTGGGGCGGCGAGTTCCCGGTCGAACAATTCCGCAAGCACGGGATCGCGTGCGAGCCGAGCGAGAAGCCGAAGAGCGACATCTACCGAGATTTTCTGCCGCTCATCAACAGCGGCAGCGTCGAGTTGCTCGATCACGCCCGCCTCATAGGACAGCTCTGCGCCCTTGAGCGCCGCACAGCGCGCGGCGGCAAAGATTCGATCGACCACGCGCCTGGCGCCCACGACGACATCGCCAACGCGGCGGCGGGCGCCATCGTCGAGGCGTCGGGCGCCGCCGCGCCGCTCGTGGTCCCGCCTGCGTTGCTGAACCGGCTGCGCGGCGTCGCGCCGCAAATGTCGTCGGCGACGGGGCGTCATCCGTTTGCCAGCCAGTACGCCGCGGCGCGAGCTGCAGATGCCGGCCACGCGGCACCAGGCAGCTCGCTGCGCGCGCTCGATGCGCAGCGTCGCCGCGATTTGGATCAGGCTTGAGACGTTTACACCAATATCGACGCCCGCCGGGATGCGGCATGAATACTAACGAAGGATTGTTCAATTATGCGAACCAAAGACGATTTCATTCTTGAGTCACACCGCGCCTTTGCGCTGGCCCAGCCCAACCGTCCTAATCCGTGGACCGTGATGCTTCCGCGCGAGCCGGATCGCCGCCCGCCTGCTGCATACGATTCCATTCGCGGCCATACCGCCAGGGACGACGAAGAGCGCGACGAACGGATTGACCGCCTGGTCGATTTGCTCGAATTCGCTCAGCGAAGAGGACGGTCGCGAAGCCATGGATCGGATGCATCGGCGCCTGGGCCGCGACCGTGCGCGGCGGGTGATGGATCGGTTGCGCGCCCGCGACATCGACCCGCTCGACGTGGCGACGATGCCGCTCTCGCGCGAGGACGAGCGCACCATCGAGAACGACCATGCGCGCGCGATGGACCGGGCGCGGCGAGAGGTCGCTGCCGCCTGCCCCGGCCTTGCGATGGACCGCGCGTCGTCACCGGAGGGTGTCTTCGCGCTCGGCGCGCTTCACCTCGGCGTCAACACCCGCGGCCACGACCCGCGGGAATGGCAGCGCCTGTTTAGCGAGGCAAAAACGCGCGCGGCGCGTGGGTTCTTCGACCTGTACCCTGGTGCCGCGGGCGTGACTGCGCACGCGTACAACGACCCGAAGCTCGGGAGGTGACAATGACCGCCGGAAAGATCGAGCGTCTCCCGACGCGCGGCGGCTCGCCGCGCACGCCCGAGCGGCAGCGCCTCGCCGAGGCGATCGCCCGCGATGTTGAGCTCGAAAATGAAATCTCCCGCGCGAGCGAGGCGTTGCGCCGGGCGCGCGAGTTGGAAGCCTCGGCGGAGAACGAGATTTCGGTGCTTGAGCAGCGGCTTGAGGAGGCGAAAGAGGGTGCACCTGGCAGGCTCGTCGATGCTTTGATCAACAATGGTGCCACCGAAGATGATTCGACGACACCAATCGAAGCGGCGCTGGCGAAGGCTCGCGCCGATCTCGAAACGCGGGAGCGTGCCGTCACCATACTTTCCGAGCAGTTGGACCGCCTCACCCATCGGCGCATTTTTTCATCCGTCGGTCGGGCGCTGGTCGCCGTCATAAACGCCGAAGCATTCCCGGCGATCCTTGCCCGTCATGAAGACTTGCGGCGTCGGCTTGCGGAATCCAATGCGATACTCGGCGCCCTACGCCTGCAAACAAATTACGATCCCGCCACGCTGCGGCCGATCCCGGATTGCTCGACGGCCGCCGCCGACGCCTGGAAGGCTGCCGTTTTGATGCTCGCACGCGACGCCGACGCGGCGCTGCCGAAGGTCGAGCGCGTGATCGGCGATCCGCCGCCGAGGGCGGCATGATTCCGGCGCTGCGCTTTAGTCATAGGCGTGGCGCCGGCTCCCGCCGAGTCAGGACCTCGGCGGCGTCGATAGTCGGGCCGAGCGACGAAAAACCATCCCCGACGACCCGCGCGGCCCACTTCATCGTCCTCGGGCTGGCGGCGGGCTTGCAGTTTCCATGATGCAAGCGCGCCCTGGCGGTGCCGCGATACAGCGACCGCCTCTTTTTTCGACGGGGATTTGATGACGATGCTTTTGGTGATGTTCCGCAACATGTCCCGCCACGCCGCCCTCGCCGCCCGACGCCGCGGACGACGACCGCTACCCTGCGGTGGCGGTGCATCGGTGCATCGTTACATGGCGCCGGCAGACGAATACCGCGCGGCGCGCGTAATGTAGAAATAGGGTTTGGTCGTCATGGCTATTGTTGCGTCGGCTTTCTGGCCCTCATCCGCGCAAGAAACACCGGAAGGCGCTGCACCAGCAAATCGGCAATCTGTTGTGGAAGCGCAAATGTCGCGCGACTGCCGCCTTGTGACATCATCGTCAGGAGAATGCTTTCCCCAAGACTCTCATCATGTAGAGCAACCTGAACAACCTCAGTCACCGCGACCGGAGAGTGGCTGTCTCCTTTTGGCACGTGCCTTGATAAAACTTGTTGTTGGAGAGCCGGAACTGATTGGGCCAAAGTGAGAATATCGGTTTCCGACAAGAGGATCATGGTCGTTGTTCCATCGGCGGCTATCCTGCGCAGCACAAAATCGTCGCCGGCAGGATCAAGGCTGAGTCTTGATTCCGTGAGTGCCATAACGTTTTTCTCCTAGGTGACTTGGCAGTTCCTAGGATACGGCAGCGAAGGTCGAGCGTCATTGCCCGGCCTTCGTTTATCGCGCTACGCTCAGGAAAGCACGCAGGCGATGAAATACTCGGCGTGTTCGAGAATCGCCGCAGCCAGCCGTTGCGGTGTTGCTCGCACTGATCAGACAAAGGCCAATCACCAACAGGATTGCTTTTCGGTAGGCTGCGCCGAACAGCGCCGTCAGGCGTGACGCAACGTCGGCTGATGAAACCGTCATGGGTTACATTCCAATCGTCGATCCAACGCGGGAAGGCGGCATGCTGCAAGCGCGCCAGAACAACCCCCACCAGCCGAGGCGGCGCCATCCTTGCGCCGGCCTTGGCAACTGGCTCCGCTGGCGCGTGGGGGTCTCGGTTTGAATTTTAATCTCGATCCGGTTCGGGCGGATCGGGAATTTCTGAAAACCAACTCCGGTGCAGATCGACCTGATTGAAATCCCGAACGATGGCACCAAGTAGGCAGCCTTCGCTATCTGGCGGCGACACGACGATATAAAGACCAGTAGCGCCCGGAGCATCAATTTTGAAAATGTGATTTTGCGCGTCGGCGAGCGACCACTTTCCCTCCCCCAATTTGTTTCCCTTCCTGTCAGTCACTATGGCGCTGAAGTCGGTATCCAATAAAAGGGTCTTCTTGCTGTCAATCGACGTCTGGACAGAACAAAGCACCAAATCATTCCATCCGGCCGGTTCTGGCGGGGACGGTTTGGACCGAGACCAAAGGAAATAAACGGCGCCGACAATGGCAATGATGACGATTACCGCCGTCGGGCTGAATCGCTGCGTCATGCCGCCCTTTTTATATGGCCCGCCCTTCGCTGGCGCGGGTTGTGCCGCGTCCATCAAGGACGTTTACGGCGTTGCGGATCACGTCGGCGGGGCGCTTCTCACCTTTAGGGCTGCGGATTCCGGTGATATCGCCTGGCTATTCCGAGATCATGTCGCCCGCCATTCCGATTTGATGTCGCCCGCGTGAGCGGCGTCCTGCTGGCTGAGTGGTTTTGGCAAGTATTGGGTCGGCGGTCAATCCTTTGAGGCTGTTTTGGGTCGGGTCCGGCGCAGGCTGTCACCGGTGAGATCGATGCGATAGGCGTTGTGGACGAGGCGATCGAGGATGGCGTCGGCATAGGTGGGATCGCCGATGACCTCATGCCATTTGTTGACCGGGATCTGGCTCGTGAGGATGGTTGAGCGGCGGCCGTATCGTTCTTCGAGGATCTCGTAGAGATCGCGGCGCGCGGCGGCATCGAGCGGGTCGAGCCCCCAATCGTCGAGAATGAGCAACTGGGCGCCGCTGAGGCCGCGCATGATGCGGGCATAGCGGCCATCGCCGCGCGCCAGCGCGAGATCGGCGAACAACTTGGGCACGCGCTGATAAAGGACCGATCGGTTGTCGCGGCAAGCCTTTTGGCCGATGGCACATGCAAGCCAACTTTTGCCGACGCCGGTTGGACCGCATAGGATCAAATTGTCGTGCGTGACGATCCATTCGCCGTCCGCGAGCTTATGGAACAGAGCGCGGTCGAGGCCGCGCGGGGCGCGGTAATCGACATCCTCGATGACGGCATGGTGGCGCAATCGGGCATAGCGCAGCCGAGTGGCAAGGCGTTTGTCGCGGCGTTGCGTGATCTCGCGATCGACCAGCAAGCCGAGCCAGTCGGCATGGGTCAGGGTCGCGCCCTCGCCGGAGGCTTCGAGTTCGGCGAAGGCTTGCGCCATGCCGGAAAGGCCGAGTTGGCTGAGCTGATCGAGTATCGGATGGGTCAGCACGTCGTTCTCCTCAATAAGTTAGTGGTAGTAACGGGGTCCGCGGATATTGGGGTGGAGGATCGTGACGGCATCGGCCGACCGCGGTTGGGCGGCCTGGCGATCGAGCTTGTTGTCGAGGATCGAGCGCACCGAGCCATAGTTGAGGGTGCCGATCTCGATGGCGCGCACGGCAGCGGCTTCGAGGCGGTCTGCGCCAAACGGCCGGACCAGTCGCACGATTTCGAGGCAGGAGCGGAAACCCTGTTCGGGGTGGGGCCGGTGCTCCAGGATCAGCTCGCATAAGGCCGCGGTGGCGGGCCCGATCGTGGCAGCCTCCCGGCGAATGCGCTCAACCGTCCAGTCGGCATAGCGCCGATGGCTTGACGGCATGTGCGCGGGCACGGTGGTGTGGCGGTGATTGCCGCTGGAGCGCAGATGCGCGGCGATCCGCTCGCCCTTCAGAAAGACCTCGACAGTGCGCGGCGTCAGTCGCACCTCGACCTCGCGACGGGCGAAGCAGTAGGGCACGCTGTAGAAGTGGGCCTCGACCTCGACGTGGTAATCGATGCCGACGCGGCGCAGCCGCCATTCGGCAAAGACATAAGGCTCGATTGGCAACGCCTTGAGGTGCGGCCGATCGAGTTCCTCGAGCAGGGCACGGCGGGTGACGCCGAGGCGGCGGATCGGCCGCTCCTCGTTGAGCTGGCGCAGTAACTCACTGATTGCCGCGTTGAGCTCGGCCAGGCTGTAGAAGCGGCGATGGCGCAGCCGGCCAAATAGCCAGCGCTCGACGATCAACACCGCCGCCTCGACTTTCGCCTTGTCGCGGGGCCGCCGCGGCCGTGCCGGCAGGATCGCCGTGTCGTAATGCGCCGCCATATCCTGATAGGTGCGGTTGACCTGCGGCTCGTAGAGGCAAGCCTTGATCACGGCCACCTTGGTATTGTCCGGCACCAGCAGGTTCGGCACCCCGCCGATCGCCTCGAAAGCCCGGGTGTGGGCGCCGATCCAGTCGGCGAGTGCCTGGGTCCAGGTTGCTTCGGCGTAGGTGAAGCTGGAAGCTCCCAGCACGGCGACGAAGATTTGCGCCGGGCGGATCTCCCCGGTGAGCCGGTCGATGATCACCGGTACCGTGTCGCCGGCGTAATCGACAAACAACTTATCGCCGCCGGCGTGGCTCTGCCGCATCGTCACCGAAATCCGTGACGCCCAGCCACGATACAGCTCGCAAAACCGCGAATAGCGATAGCCGTCGGGATGCCGCTCGATGTACTCGTCCCACAAGATCTGCAGCGTCACATGCTTGCGCTTCAGCTCGTGGTGAACCGCCGCCCAATCGGGCTCGGCGCGGCGGCGGTGGCCTTGCTTGGTGCCGACCGCGGTGAAGAGCTGCGCCTCCAGCGCGGCGTCGGTCGTCTCCGCCGGCAACGGCCAGCTCAGCCCGGCGGCGGTGAGCCGCTTCAATGTCAGCCGCACGGTTGACGGCGCAACGCCGACCCGCCGGGCGATCTCGTTGCCGGATATCCCGGCGGCCTTCAACCGGAGCACATCGCGCACTTGGCGCATCGCAATCCTCTCTGCTGGCATCGGTCCCTCCCGTGGCAAAAGCCGAAGAAGGGACCCTAAACGCGCCAGCAGAGGCGCTCTTTACCCCGGCGACATCATCCCGATACGGCGGGCGAAATCATCTCGGAACGCCGGGCGACATCATTCCGGAATGGCGGGCGACATCATTCCGGAATGGCGGGCGACTTCCCCCGGAATCAGCATTTAGGGCAGCTCGGCATCAGCTCTCCAGGCCCCTTTCGATTATCTCTTCAATTAGCGGGAAGACCACTCTGCACATAGGCAAGGTCCGGGTTTCCGTAAATTTGTAGCGTATTTTTATCCGGCCTGAATGCCACTCATTGCACCAAGCGATCATTTTGTTTGCGTCAGCAAAGCGGAGCGATAATCCATGACGCAACGCCTCACTGTAGAGCCGCTCTAGATCGTGACCGTAAGGGCGCTTGCTCAGGTCTTCCTCAGTCATCCCATAGCGAATTAGGAATGCCTTTAGGCCAAGCTCCAACGCATGAAACATGACAATGTATTCGCCAGTCTCGTCCGAGATAGGGCGTTGATCTAAGTATTTAGCCGCCGAAAGGCACTCGCTCGCGCCAAGCGCGCATGCTCTGGCACGCCCCGCATCCGTTGAGAGGTCTATTCCCGCCGGAGGTAACCGCGTTGCAGTAGACGCCATTGCACGGTATGGATCGGTCATCCAACTAAAATGGCACGCGCTATTGGTAACGGCAACGCCACGTCAAGAGGCGGAATTTCAAACTAAGACACCGACGCGGGCCAAAGTCGTTAAATCCGGCTGCTCCGGCGCCACTGCCTCCACCATCGCCTGGCTCCCGCCAGATCATCGCGTCGCGATCCTCGCAAAAGCGCTCTGACATTCGCGCTTTGGTCTCCGGTTAATTGCTGAAACGATTGCGGTACGCGGGGAGGCCGCAGCACCGAAAAAAGGACGCCGGCTTAAGGCTAGCGTCGCAGTTCTTGGTTCTCCTAGGCGCCGCTCTTCTTTTTGTGGCGGCCAGTTTGATAGTCAAAAGGCAGTTTGACGCTCGCGCTCCAGCACCTCGGCAGTGGCAATAGGTAATCGCATCCGCGCATCGGCCAGCATTTTCTGCAACTGCTGCCGTGTCGCGGGCGCGCTGTAAAGCTTCAACAATTCCCTATACCAGCGGATGTTGCGCCGGATGATTGCAGGGTCTTCCGTCATCGCATCACCATCCCGTTGGTGGACGATCCGATCTAATACGGCGCACGAGCCGTATGCCGGTAAATTTCGGAATTTACTTAGGCCGTCCCCGCCGCGATCTGCCGGGTCGCCCCCCGGTTAGAGGCTGGTGGCCGCCGCTCGGCCGCTCACGGGGCACCCGAGCTAATGCGTGCCGTGGAACAGAGGCGCATCGCTGACTATGCTGGCGGCGATCCCGGCGTGATGCACGTTCATCGTCGGCTCGGAAAGCCGGCTAAACCCGGCCTGGATTCCTCGACGGTGATCAGACGATCTGCCTCTGCCTGCGCTTCGTCTTCGGTCTGAAACGTCGGCGGTGTTGGGCTCGTCGATCCGTCGGAGAGAGCCCACACCCATTTGCCACCTGTTACTCGCCGTCGAACCGCGCAATATGTGACCATGCTCTAAAGGGTGGCGCCGCGCACGGGAAGCTTCAAGGGGTTGATGGGGCCTCTGCCTGGGAACAGGTTTGGCTCCTCGACCGGAAACTCAGCCGGCTGCGCGCCATCAGATTATGCACAACTTACCTGCCGACCGGGTGCTTCGCAGGCGGCGCGCCGCCCTTGCGCTTGAACAACCGCAACAAGCCCGCGGTCTGACGATGCCATTGACGAATCGGCACGGCAGGATATCCCCCCACCGTGCCGCCTGGTTCGACATCGCGCATCACGCCGCTCTTGCCAGCGATCCGAGCGCGCGAGCCGATCGTGAGATGGTCGCTGATGGCGGCCTGTCCTCCGACCATGACGCCATCGCCCAAGACCGTGCTGCCGGCGATGCCGACCTGACCCGACAGCACGCAATTGCGCCCGAGGCGAACGTTGTGGCCGATCTGGACCAGATTATCGATCACCGTGCCGGCGCCGATCACCGTATCGCCGGTAGCGCCGCGATCAATTGCGCAGTTGGCGCCGATCTCGACATCGTTCTCGACGATTACGCGGCCGATCTGGAGCATGCGCAGCGGACCTTTCGGTCCCGGCACGAAGCCGAAGCCCTGGCCGCCGATGCTGCCGCAGCTGGCGATCTCCACCCGCGCACCGATGATGGCATTGCTAATCGCGGTATGTGCGCCAATTCGGCAGTCGTCGCCCACCACTACCCCCGCTCCAAGCACGGCATGACAGCCGATGTGACAGCGTTCCCCGATCTTCACGTCCCGACCAATAACGGCACCCGCGTCGATCTGCGATCCGCGGCCGATCATGGCGCTCGGGTGAACCTGGGCCGCGGTGTTGACGCCGGGTTCGAGCGGCGTCGCCGTATAGAGCAAATGGCCGACCCGTGCAAAGGCCAGTCGCGGTTCGGCCGCGAAGAGGAGGCACATGCCATCGGGCGCGTGTCGCCCCAATTCATGGCTCGTCACGACTACGCTCGCCCGAGTTTGGCTGAGTGCGGTCGCGTAGCGCGCGTCGCAATAGAGACTTCAGATCGCCATGCTTTGCCGTTTCCAAGTCGCCGATATCATGAATTAAAATGCTACCGGTCCGGGGAGCGGGCGGCTCGGCGCCGACCTGAGCGGCGATATAGTTCAGCGAGAACGGGCCGTTAGGGCGGGAAAAGCGGATGTCGGTCATCAGGCTCCCTCATGACAGCAGGAGTGCATATTTATTCGGGCCGAATCGCCACAGCCCGAACAGCGCTAAACCGAGAAGCCATCGCGCGATCCGAGATTACTCGGGCTCGGATCGCGCGCGCTGGGTTCGACGGGCGCGAGCACCGGGGGCACTTACGAGCACATCTCCGGCTTCCGCACCATCCCCCGAATCCGAGCTTTTAGTCTTCGGCCCAAAAGCGGGAATGGAAGTAACAATCGTATCGAAACAGGAACTCGGCACCAATCACGCTCTGATCCCGGGGGATATCGCCGCGCGCTCTCAGGAAATCCACAAACTCCTGATCGGCGCGAATTGCCCTCTCCTAACCGACGCAGTAGCTGCCACCACGGGAATGTCATCCACGTAGGGCTTAAGGTTTGACGATGGGGGTGACGTCCACCAAGGCACGGGTCCGCGCGACCAGTCCGCGTTCCTTTGGCAACCGGCTTGCCCACATGCGATACGCCTCTTCAACTTAGCTCCTCAGCCCCGCGGCAAATCGGATTCTGGCATGCGGCCTCCGTTAGCCCAAACGTTAGCCCAATATAATCACCGCTGACAAACCAATCGTGATTTTTGATTAACTCATTGATTTTATTTGGTGCCCGCTGCCGGACTTGAACCGGCACGGCCTCGCGGCCAAGGGATTTTAAGTCCCTTGCGTCTACCATTCCGCCAAGCGGGCAATCGCCCTGTCAAACTAGTGGCAGGGCCCGGGAACCCGCAAGGCGTATCCGCTCCGTGACAGGACGCAGAATCAGGGTTTCGCTTTCGGATTTTCCTCCGGCTTCGGGGCCGGTTTGGAGGCAGGTTTGACCTGGGGCTTCTGTTCAGGTTTGGCTACCGGTTTAACCTCCGGCTTCGCTGCCGGCTTTGCTTCTCGTTTTACCGCCGGCTTCGCCTCCGGCTTGGCCGCGGGTTTGACCTCAGGCCTCACTGCCGGCTTCGCCTCCGGCTTGGCCGCGGGTTTGACCTCAGGCCTCACTGCCGGCTTCGCCTCCGGTTTTCCAGCCGGCTTCGCTTCCGGTTTGGCTCCGGGCTTTGCCGGCGCCGATTTGGCCTCTGGTTTAACTTCGGGCCTTGAAGACGCCGGTTTGGTGGCCGGCTTGGTCTCCGGCTTCGCCACTTCCGGTCGCGTCTCCGGGGCTTTGGGCGGAGTCGTGACGGCAGGTTTCGCTTCCGGTTTCGCCTGATTGGGCGGCATTCCGGGACGCGTCGTAGCCGCGGCAGGAGTTGGACGCGTAACGGTCCCCTTCTTGGGCGCCATCAATTTTTGCGGAATTGGCGCCCGCTTGGCCGCCGGCAGCACTTTCGGCTTGGGCGGCTCGGACTTTGTTAGCGCTGCATGCGGCTTGGCCCTGGGTGCCGTCACTCCCGTTGGCCGCATCATGGGTGTCAGCTGTGTCGCGGGCGGCTTGAACGCTACCTGCGCGACCGGGCGGGCGGCGCCGAATGCAGTTCGCGGCATGGCGATCGCGTTGCCGCGGTATGCGCCGACCTGAAGCTGCGCGTATGGATCGAAATGACCGCCGCGTTCATAGATGCGATTGTAGACGTTGGTCACCTGGACGATCCGCGTCTGTTCAACGACGCGGACGTTGATGCCCGCAATATACGCTCGGCTGACGCGATAGGCGGGAATGTAAGGCTCGTTCCAGCCCAGGGGATACCACGCTACGCCTGGACCGCCGGGGCCGGCCGCGATATCGGCGAACACCACCAGCGCCGGCGCATAGATCGGCGCCACGAACGCAACGCCCGGGGTCACGACGACGGCGCCCGGCGCCCAACCCCAGCCGTTTCGGACCCGCACCCATCGGCCGTAATGAAACGGCGCGAAACCCCAGGGCGCGTTGTCGACCCAAGTCCAACCCCAAGGACGGATATAGGTCCAATGCCCCTGGGAGTAGGGCTGCCAGCCAGCGTCAAGGCCGCGCGGATACCAGACCGGACCGTATTGCGGGTCCGTCTGCCAGTCGCCATAGGCGGCCAGCGTCGCGACCCCGGTCATCGCCGGCGACACCTGTGCCGGCAGCGGCGCCACGACATATTTCTGCTCGCGCTGCTGTGCCCAGGTTTCGAGCGCATTGGCTTGCGCGGATTGCGTCGCGAACGCCGGCTGATTGCTGTCGCCGGTGAGCACGCCCGCTTGATTGGCGGCAACGTTGAAGGTGGCACCGGCGGCGTCGGTGATCTGCGCCCCGCCATCATAGACCGTGATGACGGTAGGCTGGTCCTCGGTGCCGGCGTCTATCAAGTACCGGCCCGGCGCGCCCAGACTCACATCGCCCCGCGGCGTCGTGATCACGGTATTAACCGGCGTGCTGTCGGCCGGGGGTGCGGCAAGATGCACGCTGACCATGCCTTGCGGCAGTCGCAGGTCGATGTCGCCCTCATCCAAAGCGACGATATCGAGTTCGGTACCGTTGCCGATCCGCGCCATCGCCCCGCCCAATTCGAACTCGGCGCGGCCGTCCGCGCCGGTGGCGAATGCATTATCGGTGGTCACGGGAAAGTTCAGTTGAGCCGTGGACCAATCGTTTTGGTCCGCGTCGAATTGCGAGACGTCGCCCTCGATATAATCCAGACTACCGACCCGCGCGGGTGGGTCCGCGGGCTGCTGATCGGCCGTATCCGGCGCGGCGCTGACGGTGTCGTCCTGCGCCCGGACTGCCGAGAGC
This sequence comes from uncultured Alphaproteobacteria bacterium, assembly GCA_963729845.1. Taxonomy (GTDB): domain Bacteria; phylum Pseudomonadota; class Alphaproteobacteria; order ATCC43930; family CGMCC-115725; genus JAATGI01. The sequence continues at coordinate 69,102 of CAVSQC010000003.1, read as the reverse complement.
GGCATCGCCCCAAGCAGCAGGAGCGCGATGCTCAGGCTGAGAATTACTCGCATTTCTTCCTCGGCGACATGAAGCCACCCAGACAACGGTCGACCGACGGTTATTGTTCCGTGGGCTTGCCGCCAAGGCTACGCACCAGCTCGATTATTTCACCGACGGCATCCGCCAATTTCGCCGAGTCGGTGCCGCGCAGCACCAGGTTGGTCTCCGGCGTGCCGCGGCCGAAGGTGGGATAGGAACCGATATCGAGCTCGGGATGCCGCGCCTGGATTTCGCCGAGTCCCTTGGCGACGACGCCTTCCGGCAGCGGGCAATTGACGGTGCGCGACAGAATCGGCGGGCCGCCGTTGAGTTGTGCGGACGGCGTCGAACATGCCCTGCATGATGCGAGGCACGCCGGCCATGACGATGACGTTCTCCATGCGGAAACCGGGCGGACCCTGGATCGGGTTCGGCACCAGCGTGCGCCCTCGGGCGTATGCGCCATCCGCAGCCGCGCCTCGTTGAGCCCGCCCGGCGGATAGCGCTTGAGCATCATCTGGCGGATCTCGTCGTTCAGAACCAGCTTCACCCCGAAAGCGCGCGCGATGCATTCGGCGGTGATGTCGTCGTGAGTTCGGGCCGATGCCGCCGGTGGTGAAGACATAATCGTGTTTGGCGCGCATCTCGTTGACGGCGGCGACGATCGTGTCGGCGATGTCGGGAATGACCCGCGCCTCCATCAGCCGCACGCCGCGCTCCGCCAGGCCCTTGGCGATGTAATTGAGATTAGTGTCCTGCGTCCGTCCCGACAGAATCTCGTTGCCGATGATCACGACGCAGGCGGTCAGGCGCTTTTTGCGGGTCGCTTCGGCTCATTGCCGCTCCTTAACGGGACATTATACGCGCCAATGCTAGGCTTGCCACTCCACGACGAAAGCCTAGATATCGCCATCATGAATCTCGGCATGACGGCGGTTCGGGCGGACAGCGAAGCCCGCCGCATCAAAATCCATACCGCGGACGATTTCGAGAGCATGCGCAAGGCCGGCCGCTTTGCCGCCGAGCTCCTCGATTTCGTCACGCCGCATGTCGTGCCCGGCATCACCACCGAGCGGCTCGACCAGCTCTGCCACGATTACACCATCCAACATGGCGCCATCCCGGCGCCGCTGAATTATCGCGGCTTCCCCAAGTCGATCTGCACCTCGATCAATCACGTCGTGTGCCACGGCATTCCCGGCGACCGCAAGCTGATGGACGGCGACATCGTCAATATCGACGTGACGCCGATCGTCGATGGCTGGCACGGCGACACCAGCCGCATGTTCTTGGTCGGCGACAATGTCGGCGTCAAGGCGAGGAAGCTGGTCGACGTCACCTATGAGTGCATGATGCGCGGCATCGCGGCGGTGCGGCCCGGCGGCTTCCTCGGCGATATCGGCGAGGCGATCCAAACCTTCGCCGAGAACAACCGCTTCTCGGTGGTGCGCGATTTCTGCGGCCACGGCGTCGGGCGCGTGTTCCACGATGCGCCCTCGGTGCTGCATTATGGCCACCGTGGCGAAGGCGTCGAGTTGCGCGAGGGCATGTTCTTCACGATCGAGCCGATGATCAACGCCGGCCGCTGGGAGGTGAAGGTGCTGAGCGACGGCTGGACCGCGGTCACCAAGGACCGCTCGCTTTCGGCGCAGTTCGAGCACATGGTCGGCGTCACTGCGACCGGCTGCGAGATCTTCACCCAGTCGCCGAAGGGCTGGTCCAAGCCGCCTTACACATTGTAGAATTAATATTGTAATTGCGGATTGCGTCTTTTCAGGGGGGAGAAGGTGCATGAACTCGCGACGAATATCTCAGCGCCATCAACGAATATTGCTATCAAGGGGAAGTCCTCGGCGAGGCGTTCTTCGCCTACGCCGTTAAGCATGACCCTGATCCGGAGCGCCGGCGCAAATGGGCGACACTGCTGCAATTAGAAACCGAAACGAAGGCCCAACTCAGGCCCTTCATAATGTCGCTGGGACTCAGCGTGGCGCAGGATGATGTGACGGCGCGCTTAGGCGAGATCACCGCCGGGTTCGATGCGAAATCGTGGCAGCAGCACATGCGGCGGATCGACGAAATCACCGGCTTCTTCCTCGACAAATTTCGCGCGATCGAGGCTGCCGCGCCACCGGGGCGCGAGCGCGAAATGGCACGTGCCATGGTACTGCACGAAACCGCCATCAATACATTTGCGAGACGTGAACTCGAGGGCGATGGCACCAACGCGCTCACCGACGTAATCGCGCAATTGCATTGGCCGTTGGCCGTGTGAGCCGACGGCCCGGTTTTTCCTACCCGACATACCCCAGCATCACGCCGCCATCGACCGTTAGCGACGCGCCGGTCATGTATTTTGACGCCGGCGAGGCGAGGAACAGCGCCAGGCCCTGAATATCGTCGGGAAAGCCGAGACGCCCGAGCGGACAATATTTCGCCAGCGCCGCCTGTACTTCTTTGTCCTGCAAGCGCCCGCCGGAAATGTTGGTGACGAACGGGCCGGGCGCGATCGCGTTGACGAGGATGTTGTACGCGGCGAGTTCCAGCGCCGCTTGGCGAACGAGCTGCGCCGCCGCCGCCTTGGCCGCGACGTAAGGCGCGCCGACATGGGCCTCGGTCTTGGTCGCGGAGATCGAGGTGGTGACGACGATACGTCCGCCCTGCCCCGCCTTCATATGCTTTGCCGCGGCCTGGATGGTCCAAAACAGCGCCTCGACATCGAGCTTGAAGATGCGTTCCCAGTATGCGGTGTCGAGCTTCTCGAAGGCACGCTCGTCGTTGCGCTTGCCATCGAGAGTCGAGAAAACCGGGCCCGCCGCCGATGCCGGCATTGGCGAACACCACGTCAATGCGGCCCTCGCTTCGCGCCACCTCGTCGAACGCGCGGAGCAGCGCGTCGCGATCGGTGACGTCGACGCGAACGCCGCGCGCGCCGAGCCGCTTGGTCTCGGCATCGAGCCGCGCCGGATCGAGATCGAACAGAATGAACTCGCGCGCCGTTATCCGCCATCGCCTCGGCATAGGCGAGACCGATGCCGCTGGCGCCGCCGGTCACGACCGTGACCAGCCCGCTCACGTCGAACAGCGCCGCCGCTTTCACGCCTGCCGCGCGGCGAGTGCCATCGAGATCAGCGCGGACCCGCCGAACACCAGATTGATGCCCAGCAGCAATCCGATCGCCCAGACGGCCGAGCCCGGCAGTCCGGTCAGAATGATCGCGGCAAGAATCAGATCGATGATGCCGCTCGCCAGCATCCAACCCCAGCGGCCGGAAAGCTGCCGGCGATGCTCGGCGGCGAACATGATGCTGGCGATCCCTTCGATGATGAAAAACGCGATCATCACGATGGTGAGCGACAGGACGCCGGTGACCGGCCATAAGATCAAGAGGATGCCGGCGACGATGCCGAGCACCGCCGACAGGAGCGACCACCAGAAACCCGGCGCCTGATGCATCCAGAACGTGCTGATCAGACCGACGACGCCGCTGATGAACAGGAGCCAGCCGAGGAAAATCGTCACCGCCAAGGTAGCGATCGGCGGCACCACGATCGCCGCCGCCCCCAGCACAAGGAGGATGATTCCTTCGATCAGCAACATCACCCAATGACGGCGTACCGCCGCTTGAAATTGGTTGTTCACGCTGTCGCTGGTCGTCATGTCACAGCACCTCGAACAGGCCGGCGGCGCCCATGCCGCCGCCGACACACATGGTGATGACGACGCGCTTGGCGCCGCGGCGCTTCCCCTCGATCAGCGCATGCCCGGCCATACGCGCGCCCGACATGCCGTAAGGATGGCCGATGGAAATCGCGCCGCCGTCGACATTGAGCTTGTCGTTGGGAATCCCGAGCCGATCGCGGCAATAGATCACCTGGCATGCGAACGCCTCGTTCAATTCCCACAGATCGATGTCCTCTATCCTGAGCCCGTGTTTTTGCAAGAGCTTCGGCACCGCGAAGACAGGCCCGATCCCCATCTCGTCGGGCGAGCAGCCCGCCGCCACCATGCCGACATAGCGGCCGAGCGGCTTGGCACCGCGTTTCTCCGCTTCCTTCTCTTCCATCAGCACCGCGGCCGAAGCGCCGTCGGAAAGCTGCGACGCGTTGCCGGCGGTGATGAACTTGCCTTCCTTGACGACCTGGCCGTTCTGGAACACCGGCTTCAGTCCGGAGAGGCCTTGGAGCGTCGTGTCGGCGCGATTGCCTTCGTCCTTGGCGAGATTGACGTCGCGCTTGGTGACGGCGCCGCTGTCCTTGTCCTGGAACACCATGGTCGACGGCAGCGGCACGATCTCCGCATTGAAGCGGCCCGCGGCTTGCGCCTCGGCGGTGCGGCGCTGCGATTGCAGCGCGTATTCGTCCTGCGCCTCGCGCGATACTTTGTAGCGGTCGGCGACGATTTCCGCGGTCTCGATCATCGCCATGTAGAGCGCCGGATCGTGCTCGATCAGCCACGGGTCGCGCGCCATGTTCATGGCCTTGGTCTGCACCAGCGAGATCGATTCAAGCCCGCCGCCGACGGTGATCTGCATGCCGTCCTCGACGATTTCCTTCGCCGCGGTGGCGATCGCCATCAAGCCGGAGGCGCATTGCCGGTCGACGCTCATCCCCGCCACCGTCACTGGCAGGCCGGCGCGCAGCGCGCATTGCCGCGCGACATTGCCGCCCTGGAAGCCCTGCTGCAGCGCCGCGCCCATGACCACGTCCTCGACCTCGGCCGGATCGATGCCGGCGCGCTTCACCGCGTTGGCGATGACGTGCCCGCCCAGCGTCTGCGCCGGGGTGTCGTTGAAGGCGCCGCGATAGGCCCTGCCGATCGGCGTGCGTGCGGTGGAGACGATGACGGCGCTGCGCATGATTTCCTCCTGTTATCCGCGTTATCCGCGGGTGCTTCGGTTGATGCCCGCTTTGCTCAGTTCCTGGCGGCCCTGTCCGCCGGCGTTTTCCGGCAGCAAGTCGCCGGCGCGGTTCGAAATCTCATCGAAGCGCGCGACCACCTGATCCGGCGAGTCCGGACTGAGCGGAATATGCACGCCCTTGGTCATCGCGACATAGGTGCGCTCGAAGCTGCTGGCGCCAGCGTTGATGATGACACGGTTGGGCGCGTTGTCATGCACCATCGCCAGCACCGCCGGCGACACCGCTTCGGGCTTCATCACCGCCAGCACCTCGGCCGGCATCAGCGTGTCGGTCATGCGCGTCGCCGCCGTCGGCGCCAGGCAATTGACGTGGACATTGTACTTGGCGCCCTCGAGCCCGAGCGCGTTCATGAACCCGACCAGCCCCATCTTCGCCGCGGCGTAGTTGGTCTGGCCGAAATTGCCGAACAGGCCCGACGACGACGAGGTCAGCACGATACGGCCGTAATTCTGCTGCCGCATGATCTCCCACACCGCCTTGCAGCAATTGACGGAGCCCATGAGGTGCACCTCGAGCACGGCGCGGAAATCGTCGAGCTCCATCTTGGCGAAGGTCTTGTCGCGCAGGATGCCGGCATTGCAGACCAGGATGTCGACGCGGCCCCATTTCGCCCAGGCCTCCGCGACCATCTTTTCGACGGCGGGAAAATCGGTGACCGACGCGGCATTGGCGATGGCGTCGCCGCCCGCCGCCTTGATCTCGCCAACGACCTTCTGCGCCGGCGTTTCGCCGCCGCCGGTGCCGTCGAGCGCGCCGCCGAAATCGTTGACCACGACCTTGGCGCCGCGCGCGGCAAGAGCAAGCGCATGCGCGCGGCCCAAGCCGCCGCCCGCGCCGGTCACAATGGCGACGCGATTATCGAAACGAATGGCCATCGGATCAGCCCGCGAAAATGTCGGTGAAGAAGTCCTTCATCGAGTTCCACGAGTGTTTATCGGCATATTCGTTGTATTTCGCGGCCGGGTTGGCCTTGCCGTCATTCGCCGGATTGGTGAAGGCGTGAACGGTGTTGCCGTAATGGATCAACTCCCACTCGCACTTGCCGTCCTTCATCTCCTTGATGAAGGCGTCGACTTCGGCGGGCGGCACCAGCGGATCGTCGGCACCGTGGCAGACCAGTACCTTGCCTTTGATGTTCTTGGCGTCGGCCGGGTTCGGCGTGTTGAGGCCGCCATGGAAGCTGACCACGCCCTTCACCGCGGCGCCGCTGCGCGCGAGTTCGAGCACGGTCGAACCGCCGAAGCAATAGCCGATGGCCGCGGCATTGCCGGTGTCGACTTCCGCACGTTGACGCATCGCGTCGAGCGCGGCGTTGACCCGTCGGCGCAATTCGGCCCGATCGTTGAGCAGCGCCATCAGCCAGCCCATGCCCTCGGGAAAATCCTTGGGCTGCTTGCCGTTGCCGTACATGTCGACGGCGAAGGCGACATAGCCGAGATCGGCCAGCATATGGGCGCGGCGTTTGGGATCGTTGCCCAGGCCCATGATGTCGTGACAAATCAAAACGCCTGGGCGCTTGCCGGCCTTGGTCTCGTCATAGGCGAGATAGCCGCGCATGCTGGTGGCGCCGGAACGATATTCGATGGTTTCGGTCTTCATGTCTCTCCCCGTCGGCATTGGCCTGGGCGTCGGGCAATCGCCCGAGCGCCCGATGGCCGTATCCTGCCACGCGGAGATATGCGTTCGTCAAGCGCCGAAGCTGGACCTGCCGAAGCAGGCGCGTGCGTCGTTAGCCCCGGTCGGCCGGCGATTTGGCATCCGCCAGCGCGTGTACCAAATTGTCCTCCGCCTCGGAAAGCAACTTCTCAATGGCGAAACGCCGTTTGTCATCCAGGTCGAGGAGCAACATTGCTTCATAATGAGCGATGTTCATCTTCAGAATGAGTGGGCTTTCCATCACTGTTCTCCCGCAAGGGATGGAAGGGATCGGGGTCATGCCCTGGCACGCCGGGCCTGGCAGCGGCGCCCGCTATTCGGCGGCCGCCTTTCGAGCGGTCTGAATTGGAGCCAAATCAGATGTCGGACCTGCGCCGCTGGATAAAAACTTGGCTGCCATTTGCGGAAACCGGCTGAACTCCTCCGCGTAATCCCGCGCCGCTTTCTGCGACCAATCCTGTTGCAACTTGGTGAATTCGCCGACGGTGCGGCATTCGCTCAGGGAATTCCGAACGCGACGATCCTCGTCGAGCCGCTCGCCGATAAACCGCGTCATCTCCCGGTGACACTCGAGCCACACTTGGGTCCAGGCTTCGCCCGCCTAACTCATTGCCGCAAACATCGGCCCATTCCACGCCACCAGCGCTTCCAATGGATTGGCGTTTGCGACGGTTTCGCTTCGAATTGTCGTCATGATCGTGCCTCCAATCGGCTGACGCTGGGCGCCCGGTCGGCGCCGTCCGCCTCCTTATTTTTAATTAACCCTAACGGCCGGGCACGTCTGTCCGATTGCGAACAATCGGCAATCTATGCCGTTAGATTTATTGTTTCACGTTCATTGCGGAATTTTATCGTTGCGGTTCAAAGAGCTGTTCAATTTTCGCGCGCAAGGCGGCGTAACATTCGCAGGAGCGCGCTTCGAGCTCGCGCCGATTGGTGATCGCGACATGGCCCCGGGTATAATGGATTAATTGCGATTTCTGTAGTTCGCCCAAGGCGACGGTGACTCCCGCGCGCTGATACCCGAGCATCGTCGCGAGAAACTCATGAGTGAGCGAGAACTGATCGGCGCGCGCATTGTCATGCGCGGTCAGGAGCCACCGGCAGCACCGCTGCTCCAACGTATGGAGGCTATTGCAGGCGGCGGTCTGGGCCAGTTGCGCGATGATCAAATGGCTGTAGCGGTGAAGCAACCCCGTGGGCGGGCCGCCTTCCGCCATGAATCGCCGGAAGATCTCGGCGCCAATACGCAGCGCATGCCCCGGAATTTGAACAATGTTATCGAAATTCGCCGTGTCGGCGCTCACCGCCGCGTTCCAGCCGACAATGCCTTCGATACCGATGGCGGCTACCTCGACGCTGTGCCCATCGCGCATGATCTTGACCATCGAGACCATGCCCTGCTCGATGAAATAGAGGTGCTCGATTTCCTCCTCGGCCCGAATGAGCACGATACCGCGCACCAAATCCGCGGGTTCGAGATGCGGCTCAAGCCGCTTCAGCATCTCATGCGGCAACGCCAGCAGAATGCGGTTCGCGATCACAGACGATGTCGTGTGGCTGACCGCCATGAGCCCTCACGAGAAACCGGCCGCGCCCTTGCGGGATCCGCATTTTTTGGGACTACCCCAATGGGCAACGATCGGCGCCAACGATACCATTCGGTTTGCAATCTGCAAACGTAGGACCCTCTCGCGCGCAAGCCAAATGCCAAAATTAGATGCATCCTTGCTTGCCGCCGGCATTCTGGCATTCCACCTGCTTGTCATTCTGTTCAACGTCTTCGGCCTCGCCGCGATTCCGCTGGGTTGGTGGCGCGGCTGGGGTTTCGTGCGCGTTCTTTGGTGGCGCGCGCTGCATCTTGCGACCCTCGCCATCGTCGCGCTGCAGGCAATATTCGGGCGCGCCTGTTTTCTGACGATTTGGCAGGATGCGCTCGCCGGCGAGGCGGCGACGTCGCCATTGATCGTGCGTTGGGTAAACGGGCTGATCTACTGGCCGCTGCCGATCTGGTTCTTCGCGGTCCTCTATGTCGCGGTGTTCGCCTACACCTTGGCGCTGTGGTTCCTGGTGCCGCCAGGGCGAACGCTGGCATCGTGATCCTCGACGGCGCGGTCGCGCAGACTGCGCATGCCGACGAGCCGGTCGAGCGCCGCGACGTCGTTCAGCAGCGCGGCGCTCGGCCCGCTATGCGCCACGCGGCCGCGCTCCAACACCATCACCTGCTCGGTCAGGCTCAAGGCGAACCGCGTGTGCTGCTCGACCAGGACGATGGTCAGGCCCTGCTCCGCCATCAGCTTGCGGATGCGATGCGCGATGTCCTGCACGATCACAGGGGCCAAGCCCTCGAGCGGCTCGTCCAGCAGCAGCAAATCGGGATTGGTCATGAGCGTGCGGCCGATCGCCAGCATCTGCTGCTCGCCGCCGGACAATTCGCGGCCGAGATTGCGGCGCCGGTCGGCGAGCTTGGGGAACTGGGCGTAGACAGCGTCACGGTTCCAGGGCCCGGGCCGCGTCGCGATCAGCAAATGCTCGTCGACCGTCAGCGACGGAAACACCTCGCGCCCTTGCGGAACCCAGCCCAACCCCATCTGTACGCGGCGATCGGGCGAAACCTGGGATATGTCGTTGCCGCGCCAACGGATCGCACCGTGGCGGACTTTCAAATGCCCCATCAGCGTCAGCAGCAGCGTCGATTTGCCCATGCCGTTGCGGCCGAGCACCGCGAGCGAATGCCCCTTCGGCACCGACAGCGACACTTGTTCCAGCACCAGGCTGTCGCCGTAGCCGGCGCTGAGCTCCGAGACGTCGAGCAGCGCGTCAGACATCTTCGCCGTCGCCGAGATAAACTTCGCGCACTTGCGGATGGTCGGCGATCTCTTCGGGCGTGCCCTCGCACAGGATTTGCCCGGCGACCAGCACCGTGATGCGTTGGGCGAAGCGGAACACGACATCCATATCGTGCTCGATGAACAGCACCGCGATGTCCGCCGGCAGCGCCTGCAGCGCCTGAAAAATCTCCGCGCTTTCGTGCTGCGGCACGCCCGCCGCCGGCTCGTCGAGCAGCAGCACCGTGGGCTGCGCCGCCAGCGCCAGCACGATCTCCAGCAACCGTTGCCGGCCATACGCCAACTCGTGCGTCGGACGCTCGGCGTCGGCGCCGAAATCGAAGCGGCCCAAGAGCGCGTCGGCCTCGTCGATTTCGGCGTAACATCCCGACAGGCGCTTGAACGGGTTAATGCACAGCCCGTGGCGCTGCGCGATCGCCAGCGTCGTCGCCTCGAGCGGCGAGAGATGCGGAAACAGCGTGTTGATCTGGAACGTCCTCGCGAGGCCGCGTCGCACGCGCTCCTCGGCGGGCTTGCGGGTCACGTCTTCGCCGTGGAGGCGGATGGTGCCGCTCGACGGGGCCAGCACCCCGGTAAGCAGATTGATGAAGGTGCTCTTGCCCGCCCCGTTCGGACCGATGAGGGCGTAGCGCGCGCCGCGCGGCAGGCGGAAAGAGACGTTCTGGGTCACGCGCAACGCGCCGAAGGAACGGTTCAGTCCTTCGGTTTCGAGCACGATGTCGGCGGTCATTTGCGAACTCGCGCGACGACCCAATCGACCGACCGGCGCATGATGCCGGTGATGCCCCCGGTCCCGCTCATCACGATGACGACGAGCACGAGCCCGACCCAGAAATCCCAATAGGCCGGATTGATCAGCGATAGCTGGTCGCGCAGCACGGTATAGGCGATCGCGCCGATCATGCCGCCGATCAGGCTTCCGATGCCGCCGAGCACGAGCGCGATCTGCACCGAGATCGAGCGGTCGAAGCCCAGCACCTCGAGCGCGATGTATTGCGTCGTTTCCGCCAGCAGCGCACCCGCGACGCCGGCCATCGCCGCCGAAATGGTGAAGGCCATCGCCAGCTGCATGCGGACGCCGATGCCGAGCGCCGGCACGCGGCGGACATTCTCGCGAATGCCCTTCAACGCGAGACCGAACGGCGAATTCACCAGCCGCCGCGCCATCAGATAGATCAGGAAGATGACGATGAACGAATAGATGAAGCCGACCCTGCCGTCGATGTCGAAGGTGAAGATGCCGAGTAGCGGCGTGATCTGCATGCCTTGCAGTCCGTCGTCGCCGCCGGTCATGCTGTTCCACTTGTTCGCGATCTCGTAGCAGATCAGGCCGATGCCCAACGTCACCATCAGCATGGCGATGCCGTGGAGCCGCGCGACGATCTGGCTGCAAATCGCGCCGGCAATCCCCGCGACCAGCGCCCCCGCGACCAGGCCCACCAACGGATCGCCCCACCAGTCGCGCGCCAGGATGCCGGCGGTGTAGGCGCCGATGCCGAAGAACGCGGCGTGGCCGAACGACGGGATGCCGGCATAGCCGAACATGACGTCGAGCGAGACCACGAACAGGCCGGTGATCATGGCCTGCGTGATCAGGACGAGATGGCCGGGAAAAATGAAATAGCTCGCCGCCGCGAGCACCCAGAACAGGATCTCCTCCCAGCGCCAGCTGGCGCGGCGCACGAACAGGGCGCGCGCGGCCTGCGTCGTATGCGGCGCGGGAACGGCGACCATCGGACTAATGCTGACCGCGGCCGAACAGGCCGTTGGGCCGCACCATCAGGATCGCGACCGTCACGCCGTAGATGATGAAGGCGCCGAGATACGGGATGTAGTACTTGCCCACGACGTCGCAGACGCCGAGCGCCAGCGACGCCGCCAGCGTGCCGCGGATCGACCCCATGCCGCCGACCACGACCACCACCAGGAGATAGACCAGATATTTCACCGGAAACGACGGATCGAGCCCGACTAGATAGATCGCGAGGCCGCCGCCGAGCCCTGCCAGCGCGCTGCCGATGGCGAAGGCGAGCATGAACAGCCGGTCGATATTGATGCCGCAACTCATCGTCATGCGGCGATTGTCGACCGCGGCGCGGATCTTGGCTCCGAACGCCGTGAAATCGAGGCCCAGCACCATCGCCAGCGTCAACGCCCCGCCGAACAGGATCAAGAACAGGCGGTAGGAACCGATATCGAAAAAACCGATATGGACGCGCCCCTCGAGAAACGCCGGGACATGAACCGCGGGCGGCACCGCGCCCCAGATGAAAGTCGCGGCGGCGACCGTCATGGTGACGATGCCGATGGTCAGCAGGACCTGATCGAGCTGATTGCCCCAATAAAACCGGCGGAAGATGGTGCGCTCGACCAGCAAACCCGCTGCCGCCGCGCCGATCGCCGCCATCGGCAGGGCGCCGAAGAACGGCCAGCCATACCAGTTCATCAACATCACGACGATGTAGCCACCGAGCATCGACAACGAGCCGTGCGCCAGATTGGCGAAGCCCATCATACCCATCGTCACCGACAGGCCGCCCGCCATCAGGAACAGCAGCACGCCGTAGGCGATGCCGGCGCCGAGGATGTTGACGAAATCGGCCATGGCCGCTCAACACCGCAACTCCGCGAATTTGAATTTTCCCGTCGTCCCTGCGAAAGCAGGGACCCAGGGCGACCGCACGTCGCTTGCCCTGGATTCCCGCTTGCGCGGGAATGACGGTGAAGGTGGCGCGATGATACCGTCACTTCACCGGCTCGCCGAGATCGTTGACCATGGGGATGGTGTCGAACTCGACATTCTGGAGCTTGCCGTCGACCTTCTCCACTTTGCGGATATAGATGTTCTCGACGATGTCGCGGTGCTGGTCGATCGCGATCGGCCCGCGCGGCGACTTAAAGTGCATCCCCTTCAACAGCGCCATCGTCTTGTCGGGATCGAGTTTGCCGTGTTGCGCCTCGACCAGATTGTAGATCGCGTGGATCACGTCGTACGCGGACACCGCGGTGAATTCCGGCCGCATGCCCGCCGGCGCCGCGGCGGTGAATGCCTTGACGAATTCATGATTGAGGGCCGAGTTATGCGACTCGGCATAATTGAATACTGTAATCATCCCGAGCGCGGCGTCGCCAAGCTGCGCGAACTGGTTCTCGTCGGTGAGATCGCCGGTCGCCAGCACCTGAACCTGATCCTCGGTCAGGCCGGAATCCTTATAGGCCTTGAGGAACGCCTCGGGATGCCCCGCCGCCGGCGCGAAAATGAATATCGCCTGCGGATGCGCGTCCTTGGCGCGCTGCACGTAGGGGGAATAGTCGGGCGTGGTGAACGGCGGCTTGACCTCGCCGACGATCTCGCCGCCCGCGGCGGTGAAGGTCTTCTTGAAGACGCGCCCCGCCTCAAGCCCCGGCCCGTAATCGGTATAGATCGCGTAGACTTTCTTGTACCCGTGCTTGAATGCCCAGATACCGAACGGCGCGACCTCCTGGCCGGTGGTGAAGCCGAACCGCGCCATGTAGGGCGCATGATCGAGGATCGACGTGGTCGCGGCGTTGACGATTAGCACCGGCACATGGGCCGGCGTCGACACCGTGGCGACGGCCAGCGCCTCCGGCGTCAAGGCGATACCGGCGATCAACTCGACCTTGTCGCGCGTCACCAGTTCGGCCGCCTCCTGCCGCGCGAGATTCGCCTGCCCGCTGGTGTCGCGCCGCAGGAACACGATCTTCCGGCCGGCGACGACCTCGCCATGCTGCTGTTGCCAGACCTTGATCGCGGTATCGGTCTCCTGCCCGAACGCGGCGGCACCGCCGGAATAGGAACCGAGAAAGCCGACCTTCAACGGCACCGGTTCGTCGGCGCGGGCGATGCCCGAAAGCGAAACCGCAAACGACGCCACTAGCACAGCCCAGCGTCTCATCATTTCACTCCTTCGTCGTCCCTGCGAAAGCAGGGACCCAAGGCGACCGCACGTCGCTCACCCTGGATTCCCACTTTCGCCGGAATGACGATTGGGGTTTGAACAGGCAGATCGCGGCCCCTCAGTTGGTCTTAACTTGGTTGCCATGATCGTCGACCATGGGAATCGTATCGATCTCGACATTCTGGAGTTTATCGTCGACCTTCCGCACTTCGCGGATATAGACGTTCTGAACGATGTCGCGATGGTCATCGATCATGATCGGGCCGCGCGGGGATTCGAATTTCATGCCCTTCAACAGCGCGATCGTCTTATCGTAATCGAGCTTGCCGCCCTGCGCCGCGGCCGCCTTGTAGATCGCCTGCAACACGTCGTAGGTGCAGGCGCCGCCGAAATCGGGACGGACATGCGGCGGCGCGAACTTGTAGAAGTCGGCGACGAACTGATGATTCAGCGCGGAATTGTGGTCCTCGGAATAATGGAACACGGTGTACATGCCGATGGTCTTGTCGCCGAGCGCGTCGAATTGCAGCTCGTCGGTCAGGTCGCCGGTCGCCAAAATCTTGACGCCCGCTTCCTTCAAGCCTGAGTCGGAGTATGCCTTGAGGAACGCCTGCGGATGCTCACCCGCGGGCGCGAAAATGAAGATCGCCTGCGGGTTCGAAATCCTTGGCGCGCTGGACATAGGCCGAATAATCCGGGCTGCGCAGCGGCGGTTTCACTTCGCCGACCAGCGTGCCGCCCGCCTCGGCCAGGCTTTTCTTGAAAGCGGCGCCGGCCTCGATGCCCGGCCCGTAATCGGTGTAGATCGCGAAGATGCGCTTGTAACCGTGCGCCACCGCCCAGCGGGCATAGGGCACAGCGACTTGGGACGTCGTGAAGCCGAGCCGCACTTCGCTGGGAGCGCGGTCGAGAATCGACGTTGTCGCGGCGTTGGCAATCAGCACGGGAACGTGCGCCTGCGCCGACGGGCCGGCCATCGCGAGCGCGTTCGGCGTGTAGTCGCCGGCGATCATGACATCGACATGGTCGCGCGTGATCGCTTCCTGAGCCAAGCGATGAACCACGTCCGGATTGGGTCCGGTCGTGTCGCGCTTCAGGATGACGACCTTACGGCCGGCGACGGCGTCACCGTGTTCCTTCATGAACGCTGCCACCGCGGCATCAGCCTCCTGCCCAAAGATCGCGAACGGCCCGGAATAACCGGTGAACAGCGCAATCTTCAGCGGCGTTTCGTCCGCGCGCGCTCCCGGCACGAAACCAAGCGCCACGACGGCGCCAAGCGTCACCGTCAATGCCAATGTGCGTCGAAGCATCGAATCCCTCCCTGTTGTTCAGGTCGCCGGCAATTGTTTGCCAGCCCAATTGTCCGCGCAGAATCCACAACCGCGACGCAGGACGCAAGGCATTTCGCTGTGCGAACGCTTATGACGGTTATTCAGCCGCCGCCGCGAATTCCCGATGCTCGGGCGCGAGGTCCTGCCAGCGTGCTTGGGGACCGATGTCTTGGTCGCGCGCGAGAACTTTGGTGAGATCGGCGATGTTAAGTCCGGGCGGCGGCCCGCCAGCCTCGACCGCACACACCGCGTCCATCATGCGGAGGCGCAGCCGTACCACGGCTTGGTCGGCGGCTACCAGATGCTCGACCGAGCGATCGACGATTGGTTCCTGCGACATGGCCATGACGACATCCTCGCGTTGAATGCCGCGATGACCCGTCCAGCTTTCGTGCATGCTGTCGCGGTCCTGGCCCAACCGCTCGTCCCAACTGGCGCGGAACCAGCAATCCTCGGGCGACCAGAAACGGGGATCGTCGAGACCGTGAACCCGCGTCATATCGTCGAACGAGATCGGCCGGTCCTGGGAATGGGCAATGACATAAGTTGCGGTCGAGACATCGTCCATCGGCGTTTCGAACACACTGAAATAATAGAAGGTCGCGGGGATCACCCGCAGCGTCGGCAGGATCACCGGCGTCACCCGGACATTGCGCAAGGCGCCGCCACCGTTATCAGCCATTGAATTGCGGATCGCGGCGTAGTGATAGCCAAACGGCGTATCCTCGATTTCGAGGCTGGGCGCGTTGTCCTCCATCACGGCGGCGTCCAACACGCCCGCATCGGCCCTCTGCCGCCGCGCGCGCCAACTCGGCCGAACCTGATTCGTGTGCAGGATGCCGACATGCGATGAATCGACGCCGCCCTCGGCGAATTGCAGATAGTTCGCCGTGACGTTGACGCGATGGATGACGCGGTTGCTCGTCCGGCACGTCGTCGAACGCGAAGCGGCGGAACGGCGGCTCCTGCTCTTTCGGGCCGATATAGGTCCAGATCAGGCCGGATTGCTCGCGCACGGGATAGGCCGGCGCTCTCAGCACTTGGCACAGGCGCGGATCGGGATGATTGGGTGTCTCCAGCAAGGTACCGTCCACGGCGAATTTCCAGCCATGATAGAGACAGCGGAGCCCGCCTTCCTCGACGCGGCCCAGCGCCAGCGAGACGCCGCGATGCATGCAATATTCATTGAGCACGCCGACCTTGCCGGCACTGTCGCGGAACACGACAAATTTCTCGCCGAGCAGCTTGGTGCGAAGCGGCGCGCAATCGGGTTTGGGCAATTGCGACGAGGCCGCGATCGGGTGCCAATACCGCCGCATCACCCGGCCCATCGGCGTGCCTGCACCGACCCGACATAACGTTTCGTTGTCTTTTTGGCTCAACATTCCGATGCTCCTTAACTCAGCGGGCGCGGTAAGGCACGCCGGCGCGCAGGCACCAATATTCCCAAGCGCGATCCGTGCCGACCGTGCCGCCGCGCTCGGGCCCGGATCTGGCGCCCGCCATTGACCTTGTCGATCTCGCCCGTCGACAGAAACGTGATCTTGCCCAGCGCCATCGCCTGCATTTGCAATTGCGCGTTGAGGTTGAGATAGACGGCGGTGCTAACCGCTTCGCGGATGCCCGCTTGGGCGACGACGCAGCCATGGCCGCGCATCAGCGCCGTCGGGCGATTGCCGAGCGCCTTCGCCAAGTCGCGGCCCATCGCCATGTCCGATACCAGCATGTTGGTGTCGCCGAATTTCGGCTGCGTGTCCCAGATCGGCACCTCATGCCCGATGCTGGCGCAGCTATGCATCACCGGGCGCAGCTTGGTGCCGGTGATCCCGAAGGGGATGACATTGTGGCTGTGGTTATGCACCACCGACTGGACCTCGGGCCGCGCCTCGAAGATCGCGCCGTGAATGAAACGCTCGAGATAGGGCGCGCGGCCTTTGGCGTCGACCGGCTCGCCCTCGAGGGTGAATTCCATGATGTCTGCCGCCTCGATGCATTCCGGCGCCCGCGCGCGCGATAGGAAAAAGCGCTTGGGATTGTCGGGATGGCGCACGCTGATATGGCCGTAGGCGTCGACGATCTGCTCATGAGACAGGATACGATTGGCCGCGACCAAATCCTCGATCGCCCGTTCCAGCTTGTCCGCCATGGCCGTGCCTCCTCTTTCGTGTTGTTGCGCCAACGCTAGCACACAGGCCCAAACGGACTAATTCCATATAAAGATTGTATTTTTATTATGAAATACATGTCTGCTCTGGAAAAATGTCTGTTGCCGTGGTTCGGCGGTCGCACTAGGTTGCGTGCATGTCGATATTGACACATTTGCAGCGGCTCGAGGCCGAAGCATCCACATCATGCGCGAGGTGGTCGCCGAATGCGCCCACCCGGTCATGCTCTATTCGATCGGCAAGGACAGTTCGGTGATGCTGCATCTGGCGATGAAGGCGTTCTACCCGGCCAAGCCGCCCTTCCCGCTGCTGCACGTCGACACGACCTGGAAGTTCCGCGAGATGATCCAGTTCCGCGACGAGACCGCCAAGCGGCTCGGCCTCGACCTGATCGTGCACATCAATCAGGAGGGCGTGGCGCAGGGGCATCAACCCGTTCACCCACGGCTCGGCGCTGCACACCGAGATCATGAAGACGGAGGCGCTGAAACAGGCGCTCGACAAATACGGGTTCGACGCGGCCTTCGGCGGCGCGCGCCGCGACGAGGAAAAGAGCCGCGCCAAGGAGCGCATCTTTTCGTTCCGCGCGGCCGGTCATCGCTGGGATCCCAAGAACCAGCGGCCGGAGCTGTGGCGGCTCTACAACACCCGAATCAACAAGGGCGAGAGCATCCGCGTCTTTCCGCTGTCGAACTGGACCGAGCTCGACGTCTGGCAATACATCTACGCGAAGGACATTCCCGATCGTGCCGCTCTACTTCGCCAAGCAGCGCCCGGTGGTGGAGCGCGACGGCATGCTCATCATGGTCGACGACGACCGCATGCCGCTTGCGCCCGGCGAGGTGCCGCAACGGCGCATGGTGCGCTTCCGCACGCTCGGCTGCTATCCGCTGACCGGCGCGATCGACAGCGACGCCGAGACGCTGGGCGACATCATCGAGGAAATGCTGGTGCACGCATCTCTCCGAGCGCCAAGGCCGGCTGATCGACTACGACACGTCCGCCTCGATGGAAAAGAAGAAGCGCGAGGGCTATTTCTGATGGCCCTCGTCTCCGACATTCCCGCCGGCTCGCTGGAGCAGCGCCTGGCCGCGCTCGAGCGCACCGGCCTGCTGCGCTTCATCACCTGCGGCAGCGTCGACGACGGCAAGAGCACGCTGATCGGCCGGCTGCTCTACGACTCCAAGATGATCTTCGACGACCAGCTCGCGGCGCTCGAAGCGGATTCGAAGAAGCTCGGCACCCGCGGCGGCGAGATCGACTTCGCGCTGCTGGTCGACGGCCTCGCCGCCGAGCGCGAGCAGGGCATCACCATCGACGTCGCCTATCGCTTCTTCGCCACCGACAAGCGCAAGTTCATCGTCGCCGACACGCCCGGCCACGAGCAGTACACCCGCAACATGGTCACCGGCGCCTCGACCGCCGACGCTCGCGGTGATCCTGATCGACGCGCGCAAGGGCGTGCTGACCCAGACGCGGCGCCACTGCTATCTCGTGTCGCTGATCGGCATCCGCAACGTCGTGCTGGCGATCAACAAGATGGACCTGGTCGGTTTCTCGCAGGACGTGTTCGACACGATCGTCGCCGACTATCGCGCCTTCGCCGAGACAGATCGGCCTCGCCGCGTTCCGCGCGATCCCGATCTCGGCGCTTGACGGCGACAACGTCATCGCGTCCGTCGCGACCGCACGCCCTGGTACGACGGGCCCGACGCTGATGGAGCATCTGGAGACGCGTCGACGTGGACCGACCGCAGGCAGGCCCGCGATTCCGCTTGCCGGTGCAGTGGGTCAACCGGCCCAACCTCGATTTCCGCGGCTTCGCCGGCACGATCGCCGAGCGGCACGGTCAAGCCGGGCGACGCGCTGCGCGTCTGCCCGTCGGCGCAAGAGCTCGACGGTCACGCGCATCGTCACCGCCGACGGCGACCTCGACGAAGCGGTCGCCGGCCAGTCGGTCACCCTGACGCTGGCCGACGAGATCGACGTCGCGCGCGGCGATCTGCTGATCGCGCGCCGACGCGCCGCCGAGGTCGCCGACCAGTTCGAGGCCACGCTGGTCTGGATGGCGGACGAGCCGCTGCTGCCGGGCCGCCCCTACTGGCTCAAGATCGGCACCACGCACGGTCAGCGCCACGATCACCGACGCTCAAGTACAAGATCAACGTCAACACGCTGGAGCATCTGGCCGCCAAGACGCTGGAGCTGAACGAGATCGGCGTCTGCAATATCGACCTCGACCAGCCGGTCGCCTTCGACCCCTACGCCGAGAACCGCGACACCGGCGGCTTCATCCTGATCGACCGCATCACCAACGCCACGGTCGGCGCCGGCATGATCCACTTCGCGCTGCGCCGCGCGCAGAACATCCACTGGCAGGCGCTCGACGTCGACCAAGCGCGGCGCGCGCCGCCCTCAAGCACCAGAAGCCGGCGGTGCTGTGGTTCACCGGCCTCTCCGGCGCCGGCAAGTCGACCATCGCCAACCTGGTCGAGAAGCACCTGCACGTCGCCGGGACGCCACACCTACCTGCTCGACGGCGACAACGTCCGCCACGGGCTCAACCGCGACCTCGGCTTCACCGACGCCGACCGCGTCGAGAACATCCGCCGCGTCGCCGAGGTGGCGAAGCTGATGGTCGACGCCGGCCTGATCGTGCTGGTCGTCGTTCATCTCGCCGTTCCGCGCCGAGCGGCGGATGGCGCGCGACCTGGTCGGCCCGGGCGAGTTCATCGAGGTCTTCGTCGACACGCCCGCTGGCGGTGGCCGAGAGCCGCGACCCCAAGGGCCTCTACAAGAAGGCGCGGCGCGGCGAGCTCAAGAACTTCACCGGCATCGATTCGCCCTACGAGGCGCCGGAGCACGCCGAAATCGTGCTCGACACCAGCCGCCTGTCCGCCGAGGAAGCGGCCGACGCCGTCATCGCCAAGCTGATCGAGCGCGGCATCATCGCCGCGGCTTAATAACCCGTTCACTTCTTTAAGGAATGATGAACGCGGCCGGGCGCCCGGATCGGGCGACCGCACACACTATTTGGTGCCGCCCGATGATCGAACTCCAAGCCCGACCGCACCGCGCCCCTAACGATCCGACGTCGCTGCGCGGCATGATCGCGTCGTGGGAGCGGCTGCTGAATATCGCGCCCATCGCCGCCGACGACGATTTCTTCGATCTCGGCGGGGATTCCCTCCAGGCTCTTCAGTTGTTCCACGAGATCGAACGCGCCACCGGACGCGTGTTGCCGATCACGGCGATCTACGAGGCGGCCACGCCGGCCCGGTTGCTTGCGCTGCTGGACGCGTCGGCGCCGGCGCCGTTTTCGCCGCTGGTGCTATTGAAGCCCGGGATCGGCGAGCCGCTGTTCATTGCGCACGGCATCGGCGGCAACGTCATCGAGCTCAAGAAGCTCGGCCAGTCGATCGTATCCCCGCGGCCGGTCTATGCCATCCAGGCGAAGGGCGTCGACGGTAGCGCGGAACCGCTGAACGACGTCGCCGGCATGGTCGCGTTTTACCTGCCGCATCTGCGCGCGTTGCAGCCGCACGGCCCCTACTATCTCGCCGGCTATTCGTTCGGCGGCATGGTCGCGATGGAACTGGCGCGGCGCCTGCAGGCCGACGGCGAGACCGTCGCGTTGGTCGGCTTCATCGACAGTTTCGCTCATCCGGATACGTTTCCCAAAACGGTCCGGCAGGTCATCCGCCTGCGTTCGATGCTGGACGCGTTCCGCACCATGCCGTTCGGCGCGGCCTGCCGCTTCATATTGGCGAAGCTGAAACGGCGCGGCGATGGCGGGCTCGCAAGCCGCCAGCATGAGGCGGGCTTCGCCGGCAACGGCAACGACGCCGTCGCGCGCGCGGTGCACGAACAGGCGTTCGTCGCGCTGACCAATTACCGGCCCGCGCCTTACGTCGGCGAAATCGAGTTCTTCCGGCCCACCGCCAGCATTTTCCCGGTCGCGCCCAAACGCATCTGGGGCAAGTCGCTTGGCCGCATCAACGTCCACAACGTGCCGGGCAATCACAGCAACATGATGCGCGAGCATGCCGGCGATCTCGCCAAGGCGTTGTCGCTCGCGCTGCGCAAGGCCGGCGAAGTCGCACGATATGGATGAGTTGCTCGCCGATTTGCCGGAGCGCGTCGGCGTGCTGGCGTCGCGCTGGGCCGCGACCGCCCCCGAGCGCGCGGCCCTGGTCGATAGTGGCGGCACTTGGCGTTACGGCGAATTGCCGACCGTCGTCGAGGCGACGCGGGCGTGGCTCGCGGCAAACGGCGTGCGGCCCGGCGACCGGGTGATGATCGTCGCCGAGAATTGCCGCGCCACCGTGGCGCTGCTGCTCGGCGCCGCCAGCCTCGATGCCTGGCCGTTGATCGTGAATGCCCGCCTCTCGGACCGCGAGCTCGACCAGATCCGCGATCTCTCCGGCGCGCGCCGCATCGTCTACACCACCGCCGTATCGCCGCGCGCCCGCGCCCATGCCGCGCGTCACGGCGCCGCAACCATTGCCGTCGAGCCGTTCGGCACCATCGCGCTCGGCCCGCTCAATCAAGCGGCGGTGCCGGAGCCGGTCGAGGCAAGCGGCGCCGATCAGGTCGCGACCGTGATCTACACCTCGGGGACAACCGGCACGCCCAAGGGCGTGATGTTGACCCATCGCAATCTGCTTTACGTCGCGAAAGTGTCGGGCCTGTTGCGCAATCTCGGCCCCGCGGACCGCGTCTATGGCGTACTGCCGGCCTCGCACGTGCTGGGGCTCAGCGTCGTTTTGCTCGGCTCGCTTTATCACGGCGCAACGCTGCATCTGACGCTCGCGCTTCGATCCCGCGGCGACGCTCGCGGCCATCGAACGCGACCGGCTCACCTTCATCATCGGCGCGCCCGGCCTCTATGCGCTCTTAGCCGAGTACGCCAAGTCCAAGGGCATTGCCCGGATCGAGAACCATTCGCTGCGCGTGATCGCGGCGGCCGGCGCGCCGCTCGACCCGACGATCAAGGCGGCGACGGAAGTGCTGTTCGGCATGCCCTTGAACAACGGCTACGGCATCACCGAATGCGCGCCGTCGATCAGCCAGACGCGTCTCGACCGGCCCCGGCAGGATTGCTCGGTCGGCCCGGCATGGCCGGGGGTCGAGGTCAAGCTGGTCGGGCCGGACGGAGCACCCGTGCCGCCCGGCGACGTCGGCGAACTGCATGTGCGCGGACCGGGTGTGATGAAGGGCTATTACCGCGCACCGGAGGAAACCGCCGCCGCGATCGACGCCGAGGGCTGGTTCAATACCCGCGACCTGGCGCGGCTTGACGGCGATCACCTCGTCATCGTCGGACGCGCCAAGGAGCTGATCATCCGCTTCGGTTTCAACGTCTATCCGCCGGAAGTCGAGACCGTTCTGAACGCGCATCCCGCGGTGACGCAATCGGCCGTGATCGGGCGCAGCGTCGCCGGCACCGAGGAAATCATTGCCTTTGTCCAGCCGGCGCCGAACGCCGCCGTTTCGAGTGCCGAGCTTGCCGAACACGCGGCGCGGCAACTCGCGCCGTATAAACGGCCGACCGAAATTTTCGTGCTGCCGACCCTGCCGATCGCCGCCAACGGCAAGATTCTGAAAAGCGCGCTCGCCCCGCTCGCCGAGGAACTGCTCGCCCGCAATCGCGCCGCCTGACGCCGTCGCGACACAACTTTCGCGGGATTTGAAACCGGGCCGGGTCTGTGTCATAAGACCGAGGTGCAACGCCGCGATTGAGCCAGGGGGTGGCAAAATCCGTGACGTCTAAGCGCTTCTCGCTCGTTCTCATCAAGCCGTCACACTACGATGATGACGGCTATGTGATCCAATGGTGGCGTTCCGCCATCCCATCCAACACGCTCGCGGTTCTGAACGGCTTGGCGCTGGATTGCCGCGCGCGGCACGTGCTCGGCGACGATGTCGAGATCGACATCGCCGCCTTCGACGAGACCAATACCCGAATCCAGCCGAAGAAGATCGCCCGCATCGTCGGCGGCGACCCGGGCCTGGTGTGTCTGGTCGGCGTGCAGTCGAACCAGTATCCGCGTGCGTTCGATGTCGCGCGGCGCCTTGCGAAAGCTGGGCGTGCAGGTCGCGATCGGCGGCTTCCATGTCTCGGGCACGCTGTCGATGCTGCCGGGCATCCAGCCGGAATTGCAGGAGGCGATGGATCTCGGCATCTCGCTGTTCGCCGGCGAAGCCGAGGGGCGTTTCGAGGGCGTGCTGCGCGACGCATACAACGGCACGCTCAAGCCGCTTTACAATTACATGGACGACCTGCCAAACATCGCGCAGGTGCCGATGCCGATCCTGCCCAAGACCAAGGTCGGCAAGGTCAGCGGCCACATCACGAGTTTCGACGCCGGGCGCGGCTGTCCGTTCCAGTGCAGTTTCTGCACCATCATCAACGTTCAAGGCCGCGTCTCGCGCCGCCGCTCCGCCGACGACATCGAGGCGATCGTGCGCGCCAACGTCGCGCAGGGCGTCAACCGCTTCTTCATCACCGACGACAATTTCGCGCGCAACAAGGACTGGGAGGAGATTTTCGACCGGCTGATCCAGCTGCGTCAGGGCGAAAGGATGAATATCAAGTTCCTGATTCAGGTCGATACGCTGTGCCATCGCCTGCCGAATTTCATCGAGAAGGCCGGCCGCGCCGGCGTGACGCGCGTGTTCATCGGCCTCGAGAGCATCAATCCGACCGCGCTCGGCGCTGCGAAAAAACGCCAGAACCGCATCACCGAATATCGCAAGATGATGCTGATGTGGAAAAAGGCCGGCGCCATCACCTATGCCGGCTACATTCTCGGTTTCCCGACCGATACGCCGGAATTGCTGCTGCGCGATATCGAGATCATCAAGCGCGAATTGCCGATCGATCTCTTGGAGTTCTTCTTCCTGACGCCGCTGCCCGGCTCGGAAGACCACCAGAAGCTTTACAAGGCCGGCGCGCCGCTCGACCCCGATTTGAACAAGTACGATCTGGAGCATGTCTGCACCACCAACGAAGCGATGTCGCGCGACGTGTGGGAGGCGACCTATAAGAAGGCGTGGGAGATTTATTACTCGCCGGAACACATCGTCCGCATAATGCGCCGCGCGCGCGCCTCCGGCATCAGTATCGGCAACGTGCTGTTCTTGATGCTGTGGTTCGCGGGGTGCATGAAGCTGGAAAAAATCCATCCGCTGCAAGGCGGCTATTTCCGCCGCAAATACCGCCGCGACCGCCGGCCGGGTCTGCCGATCGAGAATCCGCTGATCTTCTATCCGCGCTACTGTGTTCGACCAGATCTACAAGCATGTCGCGGATCCTCGGCATGTTCCTGCGCTACGAGCGCACCCGCCGCGCGATCAAGAAGGATCCGCATGCGCGGGAATATCTCGATGCCGCGCTCGAGCCGGTGGTCGACGACGAGTTCGAATCGCACGAAATGTTCAAGGTCAGCGCCGCCGCCGGCGCCGCCGTCGAAAAACACCGCAAGGAAGAGCGCGCCCGCGCCAAGGTCGCCGCGGCAAGCTGATCCGCGAGCTATTTACCCCTCCCCCCTTGAGGGGGAGGGAAGAAATGACGCGAGCCAGCGAGCGGCATTTCGGGTGGGGGTATTCCAGGCACCAATACCCCCCACCGGCTCGAAGTCTCCGACTTCTCGCACCCTCCCCCTCAAGGGGGAGGGTGATATTAGTCTATGTCATGCAATCAGTCCTTCACATCATCGGCGGCGGCCTCGCCGGCAGCGAAGCGGCGTGGCAGGCGTCGCGGCTCGGCGTCCGCGTCGTGCTGCACGAGATGCGCCCGGTGCGCATGACCGAAGCGCATGTCGGCGAGGGCCTCGCGGAGCTGGTCTGCTCCAATTCCTTCCGCTCCGACGATGCCGTCAACAACGCCGTCGGCGTGCTGCACGAGGAGATGCGCCGCGCCGGCTCATTGATCCTGCGCGCGGCGGACAACAGCCGCGTGCCGGCGGGCGCGGCGCTCGCGGTCGACCGCGAAGAGTTTTCGCGCGGCGTCGAGACGGCGTTGCGCGCGGAACCGCCGATCGAAATCCGGCGCGAGGAGATCGCCGGCCTGCCACCCGACGATTGGGCTAGCACCATTATCGCGACCGGGCCGCTGACCTCGCCCGCGCTCGCCGACGCGATCCGCGCCGCCGGCGGCGAAGACGCGCTGGCCTTTTTCGACGCCATCGCGCCCATCGTCCATGCCGACAGCATCGACATGGACAAGGTGTGGCGCCAATCGCGCTACGATAAGGGCGATAGCGCCGACTATCTCAACTGCGCCCTCGACAAGGAGCAATATCTCGCCTTCGTCGCGGCGCTGCTGGCTGGCGAGAAAAGCGAGTTCCGCGATTTCGAAAAGGACACGCCCTACTTCGACGGCTGCCTGCCGATCGAGGTGATGGCCGAGCGCGGCGTCGACACGCTGCGGTGGGGACCGATGAAGCCCGTCGGCTTGCGCGATCCGCGCACCGAACGCCGGCCGTACGCGGTGGTGCAGCTCCGCCAGGACAACGCGCTCGGCACGCTCTTCAATCTGGTCGGCTTCCAGACCAAGCTCAAGCACGCCGAGCAGGTGCGCGTGTTCCGCACCATCCCCGGACTGGAGCAGGCGCAGTTCGCGCGGCTCGGCGGCCTGCATCGCAACAGTTTCATCAATTCAGCCGCGGCTGCTCGACGAACGGCTGCGCCTCAAGGCGCGGCCGAGTCTGCGCTTCGCGGGGCAAATCACCGGCGTCGAAGGCTATATCGAAAGCGCGGCGATCGGCCTGCTCGCCGGCCGCTTCGCCGCAAGCGAGTTGCTCGGCGCTACCATGGCGCCGCCGCCCGACACCACCGCGCTCGGCGCGTTGTTGCGCCATGTCACCGGCAACGCCGACGCCGCCAGCTTTCAGCCGATGAACGTCAATTTCGGCCTGTTCCCGCCGATGCCGGAGGTGCATCGCAGCCAGCGCAAGCAGGCCATGGCGCGGCGCGCCTTGGTCGACATCGATGCCTGGCTTGGTCATGCGCGAGAGGCGGCCGCATGAGCTGGCTCGAGCCCGTCACTTTAACCGGCACGCATGTCACGCTGGCGCCGCTTTCGATCGACCACGCCGACGAACTGATCGAGGCCGTTACGGACGGCGAGCTGTGGACGCTGTGGTACACCAACGTGCCCAGGCCGGATAAGATCGCGGCCGAGATCGAACGCCGGCTCAGTTTGCAGAAAATCGGCTCCTGGCTGCCGTTCGCGGTCATTGAGAACGCGACCGGAAAAGCCGCCGGGATGACCAATTATCTCAACGTCGACGCGATCCATCGCCGCATCGAGATCGGCGCTACCTGGTATCGCAAGAGCGTTCAGCGCAGCGCCATCAATACCGAGGCGAAGCTGATGCTGCTGCGCCACGCGTTCGAACAGCTCAACTGCATCGCCGTCGAGTTCCGCACGCATTTTTTCAATCGCCAGAGCCGGCGCGCCATCGAGCGGCTCGGCGCGCGCCTCGACGGCATTCTGCGCAGCCACCAGATCGCGCCCGACGGCACGTTGCGCGACACCTGCGTCTACAGCATCACGGCGTACGATTGGCCCGCGGTGCAGTCGCACCTCACCGCCGAATTGGCGCGGCCGCGCCGCTAAGCCTGGGCCGATGGCCGCGCCGACACGGCGCCATACCAGCGTTTCAGGTTGGACAAATGGTCGAGCGACAGCACCTTGGTGCGGGTTCCGAAATCGTGGGATACCAGCGCGGTGATATCGGCGACGCTGTAGGCGTTGCCGGCCACGAACTCCTGTTTCGCCAGTCGCGCGTCGAGCAGCTCGAAGAACTTGGTCGCCCGCGCCTTGCCTCGCGCCGCGAGTTCCGGGATCTGCTCGTAACCGTATTGGCCTGTGACGGCGCGGCCCTTCATTCCCGGCGTCGAGTTGCGGAATGCGTCGGCGACCGCGGCGGTGCCTTCGAATTCGCAATGGCGCTGCCATTCCTCGACCGCTCCCATCTCGTAGGGATCGCGCCCGAACAGACGCGGCTCGGGATGTACCGCCTCGAAATAGCGGCAGATCGCGATGGTCTCGGCGATGCGGCGGCCGTCGTCGAGCTCCAGCACCGGCACGGTGGCGAACGGATTGATGGCGAGAAATTCGGGCTTGAGCTGTTCCGGCTCGCGCAGATTGACCTGCACCATCGGCACTTTGATGCCTTTCTCGGCGAGAAAGACACGGACGCGGCGCGGGTTCGGTGCCAGCGCGAATTCGTAGAGCTTCATGGTTCCCGCCTCCGAAACATGGTTTTCTGTCGCCAACGGACCGACGCCTAACCTAAGGGAAATCACATGTTCAAGCGAATCGATCATGTCGAATTGGTCACGGACCAGCCCGAGCGCACGATCCAATTCTACACGGACATACTCGGTTTCAAGGTCCGGTCTCGCGACCGCGTCGAGCGCAGCGCCACCGGCACGCCGCTCGATCTGGTCTATTTGGAATTGGGCGGCACGACGGTCGAACTTCTAACCTATCCCGGCGCCACCATCGGACCCGCGCCGACCGGCGTTCATCTCGGCTACAATTTGATCGCGCTCGAAGTCGACGACATGACGGCAGCCCTGGCCCATCTCAAGTCCAAGGGCGTCGAACCGGTCTGGGGACCGATCGCGCGCGACCGTTACGCCCGGGCCGAAATCGCCGACCCGAACGGTTATCACATCGAATTGCGGCAGTGGTTCTAGTAGCCGAGCGCGCAGCCGTCCTTGCGCGGATCCGAACCGCCGATCAGCACGCCGCGCGCATGGTCGATGCGGATCGCCTGACCGCCGCCGATGCGGCGCCTCGGCCCGCGCCACGTCATGGCCGCGCCGCGCGAGCTCGGCCGCCGCTTCTTTCGAGACCGTCGTCTCCAGCGCCA
This sequence comes from uncultured Alphaproteobacteria bacterium, assembly GCA_963729845.1. Taxonomy (GTDB): domain Bacteria; phylum Pseudomonadota; class Alphaproteobacteria; order ATCC43930; family CGMCC-115725; genus JAATGI01. The sequence goes on along the minus strand of CAVSQC010000003.1, from coordinate 41,346 downwards.
GCATGCCGCCGTCGGCGAAGCTGCGCGGCGCGTCGAGCGCCGCTTGCGGATCGAGGCCGAAGTCCAGCATTTGCGACAGGAAATGGGCGTGGCCACAGGCCTGGTAGCTGCCGCCCATCACGCCGAACGGCATCTCGGCCCGGCCGCCGCGCATCAGCATGCCGGGAATGATGGTATGCAGCGGCCGCTTTCCGGGCGCGATGGCGTTGGGATGGCCCGGTGTGGTGCGGAAGAACGCGCCGCGGCAATGCAGCATCACGCCGCTCTCCGGCGCGTAGATGCCGCTGCCGAACGGGTGGAACAGCGAGTTGATGAGCGACACCGCGTTGCGGTCGCGGTCGACGACGCAGAGATAAACCGTGTCCTTGTGGCCCGGCGCGTCGGGCAGGATCGGCGCCGACGCGCGCTTCATGTCGATCCGCTCGCGCACCGATGCCGCGTAGTCGCGCGACAGCAACCGCTCCACCGGCACCGTCACCTGCGCCGGGTCTGCGATGTAGGTGTCGCGCGCGGCGTAGCCGGCCTTGGTCGCCTCGGCGAGCAAATGGATATAATCGGCCTCGCTCAATTTCCCCGGCTCGTAGCCCGACAGGATGTTAAGAATCAGCAGAGCCGCCAGCCCCTGCCCGTTCGGCGGACATTCATGGACCGACGCGCCGCGATAGTCGGTCGAGATCGGCGTCACGTATTCGCTGCGCTGCCCGGCGAAATCGTCGAGCGTGTGAAGCCCGCCGCGCGCTTGCAGCCGCGCCACCATCTCGGCCGCCACCGCGCCGCGGTAGAACGCATCGCGCCCTTCCCGCCCGATACGGCGCAGCGTCGCCGCCAGCGCCGGCTGTTTCAGCGTGTCGCCGACACCAGGCAGGCGGCCGTTGCGGAGAAAAACCTTTGCGGCGTCTTCGTCGCGCGCGATCTTTTCCGACAGATGCTGAAAATCGTAGGCGACGCGCGGCGAGATCGCCACGCCCGCCTCGGCATAGCGCGCCGCCGGTTCGAGCAATTCAGCCAGCGTCTTGCGCCCGTGATCCTGATTGAGCCGGCACCACGCGTTGACCGCGCCCGGCACCGTCACCGCATGCGGCGTCTCCGGCTCGATCCAGCGCATGTCGTGCTCGACATACCATTCGCCCCGCGCCTTCGCCGGCGCACGGCCCGAGCCGTTGAGCGCGATCGGGGCGCCGGACTTGGGCGAATAGAGGCAGAAGCAGTCGCCGCCGATGCCGGTCGATTGCGGCTCGACCACGCCGAGCACCGCGACCGCGGCGATGGCGGCGTCCATGGCGTTGCCACCGGCGCGCAGAATGTCGAGCGCGGTCAAGGTCGCGAGTGGATGCGAAGTCGCGGCCATCGCCTCGGCGGCGACGGCCGCGGAGCGGCGGGGCTGATGGAAATCGCGCATGCCTATCCATGACATTGTTGGCAGCCGCGCCGCAAGCGCCATAGGATGAGCTCCTATTTGACGGGAGCGCATCAATGTCACCGGACGTAAAAGCGGAGCTGGCACCCACGGGCGTGCTGCGCGCGGGCATCAACTTGTCGAACATCCTGCTGGTGACGGGCAAAAGCCCGAACGGCGATCCCGAAGGGGTCTCGCCCGACATGGCGGCGGAGGTGGCGCGGCGCCTGGGCGTGCCGGTCAAATACGTGAAGTTCCAGACGCCGGGCGAGCTCGCCGACGCGGCCGGCACCGGCGCCTGGGACATCGGCAATATCGGTGCCGAGCCGCAACGTGCCGAGCAGATCGCCTTCACCGCGGCCTATTGCGAGATCGAGGCGAGCTATCTGGTCTGGGCCGGCGCGCCGCTGAAGACCATCGCCGACGTCGACGCGCCGGGCGTGCGCATCGTCACCGCGGGCCGCGCCGCCTATGGGTTGTGGCTCGAGCGCAACATCAAACGCGCCAAGCTGGTGCAGACCGACACGGTGCCCGGCGCCGCCGAGCAATTCGTCCGCGACAAGATCGAGGCGATGGCCGGGCTGCGCCCGCGCCTTTTGACCGACGTGCGGGAGATTCCCGGCACCCGCATCATCGACGGCAAGTTCATGTCGGTGCAGCAGGCCATCGGCACGCCGAAAAGGAACACCGCCGGCGCCGCCTGGCTGCGCGACTTCGTCGAAGAGGCGAAAGCCTCCGGCCTGGTCGCGCGGCTGATCGAAAAGCACAAGGTGCGCGGGCTTTCCGTGGCGCCCGCCGCCCGGTAGAATCAACGCACAGAAGTCTCGACCGCGGAGGGGCGCAATGACCACACAGCACGAATCCGAAATCCTGACCCGCGTCGGCCCCGGCACGCCGATGGGCGAGCTGATGCGGCACTATTGGCTGCCCGCGCTGAAATCGTCCGAGCTGAAGCCCGACGGCGACCCGGTGCGGCTCAAGCTGCTCGGGGAGCAGCTTATCGCGTTCCGCGATTCCGCCGGCCGCCTTGGCGTGATGGACCATCGCTGCCCGCATCGCTGCGCCTCGCTGTTCTACGGGCGCAACGAGGAAGGCGGCATCCGCTGCATCTATGACGGCTGGAAATACGATGTGGACGGGCGTTGCGTTGACCAGCCCAACCTGCCGCCGCACCAGGTCTTCAAGGACAAGATCCGCGCCAAGGCCTACAAGGCCGCCGAGCGCAACGGCGTGGTCTATGTCTATATGGGCGCGGCCGAGACGGCGCCGCCCTTGCCCGACATCGCCGCGACGCATATCCCCGAAAGCGAGGCGACCATCACCTTCGCGTTGCGGGAATGCAATTGGCTGCAAGGTCTCGAAGGCGATATCGACACCTCGCATCTCAACTTCCTGCATTACGGCGCGGCAAGCGCCGCGGACTTCGCGCCAACGGACGCGGCGCGCTTTGGCCAGATCCGGCGCGATCCCGAATATCAGGTCGAAGAGCACGAGCTCGGCACCATTTATGGCGCCTACCGCCCGGCGGAAAACGGCTCGACCTATTGGCGCATCGCGCATTTCCTGTTTCCGTGCTGGACCTTGGCGCCGTTCATCGCGTTCGAGCATTACCGCATCGCGCGCGCCTGGGTGCCGCTCGACGACACGCACATGATGTTCGTGATGATCGGGCCAAAATCGGCGCCGGGCGCGGTGTATCCCACCGAGCGCGTCCTCCCGAACACCACCGACTGGCTCGGCCGCTATCGCCTGACGCAGACCGCCGCCAACGACTATCTGATCGACCGGGCCGCGCAGCGCACCCTGTCCTACACCGGCATCGCCGGCATTCATCAACAGGACCAGGCCGTCACCGAAAGCATGGGGCCGATCACCGACTATTCCTTCGAGCATCTCGCCGCCAGCGACCGCATGGTGATGGCGACGCGGCGGCGGTTGCTCGGCGCGGCGAAGGCGCTTGCGGAGAACGGCGCGCCGCCACCCGGGACAGGCGCGACCGGCGCCGAGGCTTACGGCCGGATGCGCGGCGGCTTCTTCCTGGCGCCGGAGACCCGGCAATGGGGCGATGTCTATCGTCTGCAGCTCGCCGCGGTGCAGGCTGCCGGATCGGCCGCGGCCGCGGAATAGTTTCAGGCGCGCCGAGACGCGCCGCGAGAGAAGTTTGGGAGGTATCGCCATGAAGCGCATCGCCGCGGCATTCGCGCTGGTGTTGATGCCAGCGCTCGCCTTTGCCAACGGCACCTACGATCCGGGCGCGTCCGACACCGAGATCAAGATCGGCACGACCTGGGCGTTTTCGGGTCCGGGGTCGGTCACCGCGCCGCTCGAACGCCAGATGGCGGCGTACTTCCGCATGGTCAACGAGCGTGGCGGCGTCAATGGCCGCAAGATCGACCTGATCGCGCTCGACGACGGTTATATCCCGGCCAAGACGGTGGAGGCGACACGCCGCCTGGTCGAGCTGGACCACGTGCTGTTCATGTACGGCCAGCTCGGTACCCCGACCAACATCGCGGTCCAACCCTATCTCAACGCACACCATATCCCGCAACTGTTCGTCACCACCGGGTCCAATACCCTGGTCAATCCCAAGAAATATCCGTGGACCATGGGCTTCGCCGCGAGCTATGCGCTGGAGAGCCGCGTCTTCGCCAAATATCTCTTGGCGACGCATCCCAACGCCAAGGTCGGCGTGCTCTATCAGCAGGACGATTTCGGCAGCGACCATCTCGCTCCGTTCCTGGCCGCGCTTGGGCCGAAGGCCGACACCATGGTGGTGGCGCGCGAGAGCTACGGCGCCACCGACCCGAGCGTCACCTCGCAGATCATCTCGATCCACGCGGCCGGCGCCGACACGCTCTATGTCATGGCGCAGAGCCGCGCGGCGGTGCAGGCGGTGGCCGCGGCGCGCGACCAGCCCGGCTGGAATGCGCTGATCTTCATGTCCTATGTCGCCACCGCCAAGAGCGTCGCCGGAACCCTCGGACCCAAGTTGACGGGGGTGATGTCGATCGACAGCGGCAAGGACCCGACCGATCCGGGCTGGGCCGACGATCCGGCGGTGAAGGATTATCTCGCCTGGGTCAAGAAATACGCGCCGTCGCAGGACCAGGCTTCGGACGCCGCCGGGCCCGCGGGCTATCTCTCGGCGGAGGTTCTCACCGACGTGCTGCGCCGCTGCGGCGACACGCTCACGCGCGACAACGTGATGAAGATGGCGACCAGCATCCACAATCTGTCGCTGCCGCTGCTCCTGCCGGGAATCACGCTCAGCACCTCGCCGACCGCGTACTTCGCGCTGCATGCCGCGGTGCTGAAGCGATACAACGGCACGCGCTGGGAACTGGTCGGACAGCCGATCGCGGAATAGCCGGCGTTACGCCGCGGCGCGGATGACGCGCTCGGCGGGGAAGGCCGCCGTCACCGTGGTGCCGACGCCCTTGCCGCTCGAAACCATGATGTCGCCGCCGTGAAGCTGAACCAGCGACCGGGTCAGCGGCAGGCCGAGCCCGGTGCCGACATGCTGGCGCGCCAGCTTGGAATCGACCTGACCGAACGGCGTCATCGCGATTGCGATCTCGTCCGGCGACATGCCGATGCCCGTGTCGGTCACCGACAGGGCCAGGCTCTGGCCCGGCCGGTGCTCGGCGCGGGCGACGACGGTGCCGCCGCGCGGCGTGAACTTCACCGCGTTCGATAGGAGATTGAGCAGCACTTGCTTCACCGCGCGCTCGTCGGCACGCAGCAGCGGCAGGGACGGCGGCACATCCGCGCTGAGCTGGACATGCGCGCTGTCGGCTCGATTCTGCAACAGCGACACGCATTCCTGGATCAGATCGGGCAGCGCCACGCTGGTCTCGCGCAGCTCGAGCTTGCCCGCCTCGATTTTCGACAAGTCCAGCACGTCGTTGATCAGGTCGAGCAGATGATGGCCGCTGCGGTGGATGTCGCGGGCGTAATCGAGATATTTGGGCGAGCCCACCGGGCCGAACGGCGCCGCGGCGATCATCTCGGAAAAACCGATCACGGCATTCAACGGCGTGCGCAGCTCGTGGCTCATATGGGCCAGGAACTCGGTCTTGCTGCGGTTGGCGTACTCGGCCGCTTCCTTCGCCTTGATGATCTCCATTTCGGCGCGCTTGCGCTCGTCGATATTGGTCAGCCACGACAGCGACGCGGGCTTGCCGTCCCACATGATGGAACTGGCGGCGACCGCGACCCAGACGGGGTCGCCGTCTTTCCGCAGCAGCCTAATCTCGTAATGCGACACCGCTTCCTTGCCCGACATGCGCGCCTTGATGCGCTCCATCACCACCGGCAGGTCGGCGGGATGGATCGCGTCGGAAAGAGCGCTCCTGCCGAGCCCGTAAACGTCGCGGTGCGAGCCGTAGCCGATGATCTCCGCGAACGCGTCGTTGACGTAGAGCAGCTCGTCCTCGGTGCGCACGACGATGCCCTGCCGCGACGCCTCGACGACTTGGCGCATCTGCGCTTCGTGGCGCCGGGCGGTGTTGAGATCGTCGCGCTCGAATTCGGCGAGGATCGTGCCGCTGTCGTTGCGCAAGGCCATGACCGCGCCGAACCAGCCGCCATCCGCCCGCGCCAGGCGGAACGCGATCCGGCCGCGCCGGCCCGGCTCGTCCGCGACCCAGGCGAGATTGGCGGCGACGAAACCCTGTTCCTTGGGATGGACGCGGTCGGTCAAAACGTCGCCCACCGCGACCGCGGCCGCGAGGCGCTCCGCCGAACCGTCCCGCACGGCGCGCACCATGCCGGCGCGGTCGAGCGTCAGCTCGATCTTGCCGTCATCCGCCCGAACGGTGGCTTCTTGACCCTTTTCCACCATGGAAAAAGCCTAACAAACCTTGGTTAACGTCTGGCTACCAAGTCAGGCGCCGGTGCGGTTGGGGTCGCGCCACGCCCGCTCGAACGGCAGCCGCCAGGCATGCGGCGCGACAAGCTGGTGGATCGATTTCGGCCCCCACGAGCCTTGCGCGTAGAGCCGCACCGGCGGCGGCGCGTCGAGCAGCGCCTGCGACACCTGCCACAGCCGCTCGATGCCGTCGGCGGTGGTGAAGAGCGTGCGGTCGCCGCGCATCGCGTCGAGGATCAGGCGCTCGTACGCCTCCAGCACCTCGCCGAACAGGCCGGTCTCGTGCATCGAGAATTGCAGGCTCTGCTTGTCGAGCCGCATTCCCGGGCCCGGCCGCTTGCCGTAGAACGACAGCGACACTTTCGATGCGTCGGCGAGGTCGAAGGTGAGATGGTCCGGCCCTTGCGCGCCGACGCCCGAGCCGGTGGGGAACATGCTCTTGGGCGGCTCGCGGAACGCGATCGAGATGATGCGCTGTCCCTCCGCCATCTTCTTGCCGGTGCGCAGGAAGAACGGCACGCCGGCCCAGCGCCAATTGTCGATGGCGCATTTGAGGGCGATGAAGGTCTCGGTGTCCGATTCCGGATCGACGCCATCCTCGTCGCGGTAGCCGGTATATTGCCCGCGCACCACGTCCTTCGGGTCGATCGGCGCCATCGAGCGGAACACCTTGTTCTTTTCCTCGCTGATCGGCGCCGGCTCCAGCGCGGTCGGCGGCTCCATCGCCATGAAGCCGAGGATCTGGAACAGATGCGTCACCACCATGTCGCGATAGGCGCCGATCTGCTCGTAAAACGCGGCGCGGCGGCCGAGGCCGAGCGTCTCCGGCACGTCGATCTGCACGTGGTCGATGAAGTTGCGGTTCCAGATCGGCTCGAACAGGCCGTTGGCGAAGCGGAACGCGAGGATGTTCTGCGCCGGCTCCTTGCCGAGGAAATGGTCGATGCGGAAGATCTGTTCCTCGGCGAACACCTCGTGCAGCTTGGCGTTGAGCGACACCGCGCTGGCGAGATCGGTGCCGAACGGCTTTTCCATGATGATGCGCGCGCGCTCGACCAGCCCGGCCTCGCCGAGGAGATGCACCGCCGACAGCGCCGCGTTGGGCGGCACGCTCAGATAATGGACGCGCTGGCTCGCGCCGCCGAGCTTGCGCTCCGCCTTGGCGACGGCGGCCTTGAGCGCGGCGGCGCCCGCGCCAGCGGCACGTAGTCGAGGGTCTTGGCGAATTCGCTCCAGTCGGCATCCTCGACCTTGCGCGTCGCGAACTGGTCGAGCGCGGCGCGCGCGAAGGTGCGGAACCCGTCGGCGTCGAGCTCGTCGAGCGACACGCCGACGATGCGGCACGCCGGAATGAAGCCGGCGCGGCACAGATGGAACAGGCCGGGCAGCAGCTTGCGCCGCGACAGGTCGCCGGTGGCGCCGACCAGCACCACGACCTGCGGATTTTTCGGCCCCACCCCCGGCGGAATCTTCGCCACGCTGCTTCTCCCTCGACCGGGCACCGCCCCACCTTACCGCAGACGCGTTACGACATGTATCACCCTCTCCTCATTGAGGAGAGGGCGGGGCCCACGCCGAAGGCGTGGGTGGGTGAGGTGTTCGCCGAGATCCCAATGCCTGGTCGTCGTCCCCGCGGACGCGGGCTTTGCGCCTGCCAAGCGTCCCCCGGACGCTTGGCCCGAACATGCCGGGTGGCATGTTCGGCGGCGCCAAAGGGGCAAGCGACGTGCGATGTTCCTGGATTCCCGCTTTCGCGGGAATGACGAAATGAGTTGAATGGGGAGAAAGGAAGAGGACCCGCCATGCCCTGGTACTATTACGTGCTCGAATTCGTCACCGGCTTGTTCCTGACCAACGGCGTGCCGCATTTCGTGCAAGGCGTCAGCGGCCGCCCGTTCCCCTCGCCGTTCGCGTCGCCACCCGGCGTCGGCGAATCCTCGCCGATGGTCAACGCAATCTGGGGCTTCGCCAATTGGGTGGTGGCGTTCGTGCTGCTGTGGTTCTTCGGCCCCGCCGGACCGGGCGCGTGGGTGGGCTGGATACTGATCGGCGCCGGCATGCTGCTGATGGCGATCATGCTCTCCCGCCACTTCGGCAAAGTGCGGGCCGGCCGAGGCTAGAGGGCAAATTGCCAAACCAGCTTTCGTCGTCCCCGGAAAAGCGGCGTGATTCCGATGATCAGGTCAGCCGACCAAGTCGTCCAAAGTTAGCTCAAGCGCCTTGGAGATCTTCTTCAGCGTTCCGATCGTGCCGTCCCGCCGGCCGGTTTCGACTTGGGAAATATAAGGCTGGGCCAATCCAGTTTTTTCGGCTAGCGCCTTGACGCTAAGCCCCCGGTGGCGGCGCCAAACGCGGACCGGATTGTCGCCGGCAAGTAGCCGCTTCACGACGGCGGACGGGACGAGTTCTTCCTCACCCGATTTTAGTTTGCGCTTTGCCCGGTCGAATGCGGCTACATCCTCGACCACCTCACGCGCCTCAATCAGGCGCGCATATTCCGCCTCGGGCACCAGCACGAGGCGTTCGCCGCCGGGCGTAGTGATGATTTCACGATCCATATGCCATACCGCCTTTCTCGGCTTCACCTATAAATGTCACCGCGCGGACCAATCGCCAGAATGGACAGCATCGCGCCGTCATCGGTGAAGATCACGCGCCAGTCGCCAACCCGAAGTCTATAGCCGTCGCGGCCTTGCAGCTTCGTCACTTGGTTGGCAAGAGCCGCCGGTTCCTCCGCCAATTGGTTAATCTTTCCGACAATGAGGCGCGACCTGTTCTTCGGCATGCCGCGAAGCGTCTTAAGCGCGTCCTTGGTGTAAGCGATTTCCCGCACCAAAGTATCATAGCATTATGACGTTCCAACTCATAGCAAAATGCTATGTCAATGCAGTCGACCGAACCTGACCGCTCAGCGGCCCGGGGCGCGGAAGAATCTTCTTGACAAAGTTCATGTTTTGTTCTAAACGGATCATTGTAGAAATTTGTCGAAAATTTGCCGGGAGACGGAGAAGTCGATACGTGGAGGCTGGCTGCTTTTGGCTGCAAATATCAGCAGGAACAGCGAAGAAAGCTTGATCCGGGATTTGGTGGCGGCTTGATGAAATTCACCTGTAAATTCCCTGCAGAAGCAGCAGAAAGGGAGGCGGCAGACACAACACATTGTTTTTTTCCAAACGAACCCAATTTTGCGGGGACGGCGGCTGCGGCGCGCCGACGATGGCTGGCGTCGCGGCATCGCTAACGGCAGCGTAATGGGTTGGCGCCGCCCGCAAACCGGCCCGCCTGCCATGCCCGGAAATGGCTTGTTAGCGGGTGCGGCATTGCCTACTTTCGGTTTCGCACTGCGGAAAAAACGGAACCGGATCGACGATGATGGAAGACGCCTTTATCTATGACGGGTTGCGCACGCCCATCGGCCGCCATGCCGGCGCCATCGCGGCGGTGCGTCCCGACGATCTGCTGGGCGGCGTCATCAAGACCCTGGCGACCCGCAACCCGTTCCCTTTCCCGCTCTATGAGGACGTGATCGTCGGCTGCACCAACCAGGCCGGCGAGGACGCCCGTAACGTCGCGCGCCACGCGGCGCTGCTCGCGGGCCTGCCGGTCGAGGTCGCGGCGCTGACCGTCAACCGCCTGTGCGGCAGCGGCCTTGCCGCCCTGTGCGACGCGGCGCGCGCCGCCGATGCCGGCCAGGGCGAGTTGTTCATCGCCGGCGGCGTCGAGAGCATGAGCCGCGCGCCCTTCGTCATGGCGAAGAACGACACCGCCTATGGCCGCGACGTCCGCGTGTTCGACAGCACGATCGGCGCGCGCTTCCCCAATCCGCGCGTCCTCAAGGAATACGGCGCCGACACGATGGCGGAGACCGCCGACAATGTCGCCCGCGAACATCAGATCAGCCGCGCCGACAGCGACAAGTTCGCGGCCGCGAGCCAGGCGAAATACGCCAAGGCCAAGGACGCCGGCTTCTATGCCGAGGAGCTGACGCCGGTCGCGGTGCCGGGCAAGAAAGGCGCCGCCGTGCAAGTCGCCGAGGACGAGCATCCGCGCCCCAACACCACCATGGACGCGCTCGCCGCGCTGAAACCGCTCAATCTCGACGGCGTGGTGACGGCGGGCAACGCCTCCGGCATCAATGACGGCGCCGCCGCGCTCATCGTCGGCAACGCGAAGGTCGGCGAGAAGGCCGGCAAGAAGCCGCGCGCCAAAATTATCAGCGCCGCCATCGCCGGCGTGCCGCCGCGGGTCATGGGCCTCGGCCCGGTGCCGGCCTCGCAAAAGGCGCTTGGAGCGCGCGGGACTCACGCTCAACGACATGGACGTGATCGAGATCAACGAGGCGTTCGCGAGCCAGGTGCTCGGCTGCCTCAAGATGATGAGCCTCGACGCGGCCGACGACCGCATCAACCCCAACGGCGGCGCGATCGCGGTGGGGCATCCGCTCGGCGCCTCGGGCGCGCGGCTCGCGCTGACCGCGCTGCGGGAGTTGGAGCGGCGCCAGGGACGATACGCATTGGTCAGCATGTGCATCGGCGTCGGCCAAGGCATCGCGGCCATCATCGAGCGCGTGGCATGAGCCCCGACGCGAGCGGGTCCGCGCTCGACTATCTCTACGACCGCAATCCCGAACCCGGCACCGTGTTGACGGTGGCGCCGGGGGTGCGGTGGCTGACCATGCCGCTGCCCAGCTCGCTCAACCACATCAATCTGTGGCTCCTGGACGACGGCGACGGCATCGCCCTGGTCGATACTGGTATTTTCTCCAACACCTCGAAGCAGGTTTGGGAGGGCGTGTTCGCCGGGGCGCTCAAGGGACGCAAGGTCACGCGGCTGATCGTGACGCACGCCCACCCCGACCATATCGGCCTCGCCGGCTGGCTGTGCGAGACGCTCGGCATCGAACTGTGGATCAGCGACGCCGAATGGACGATGGGCCGGCGCTTCAGCCTCGAGCCGGGCAAGATCCTGGTCGAGAGCGGCGTGGCGCTGTTCCGCCGCGGCGGCCTCGGCGACGAAGCCGCGGGCATGGCGCAGGCGCGCACCCTCACCCGCGTGCCGTCGAGCCCGGTGCCGGCGACCTACCATCGCCTCCAGGACGGCATGAATTTGCGCATCGGCGCGCATGATTGGCGAATCATCGTCGGCCGTGGCCATGCGCCGGAGCATTGCTGCCTGTGGTGCCCCGACCTCGACATTTTCATCGCCGGCGACCAGGTCCTGCCCAAGATCACGCCCAACGTCTCGCTGTGGCCCGGCCGCGACGACGACGATCCGCTCGGCAATTTCCTCGCCACGCTCGACAAGCTGCAACGTACCGTGCCGGATTCGGTGCTGGTGCTGCCGTCGCATAACCTGCCCTTCCATCGCCTGCACAACCGCTTGCAGCAATTGCGCGACCATCATGAGGCGCGCATGGACGAAGTGCTGGCGGCGACCGACGCGCCGAAAACCGCGGCGGAGTTGGTGCCGGTGCTGTTCCAGCGCCGGCTCGATCAGCGCCAGATGGCGTTCGCGCTGGGCGAGGCGCTCGCGCATTTGCAATACGGCGTCACCACCGGCCGGCTCGCCCGCGACGAGCGCGCCGACGGCGCCTGGCTGTTCCAGCGGAACTGACCGTGCCGGACACCGCGACCGCGACCCTGCCGCCCGCGACGGAGCGCGGCTCCTACAAAAGCTGGGCCTACGAAAAACTGCGGCTGGGCGACACCGACCGTCAGGGTCACGTCAACAACGCGGTGTTCGCGACCTTCGCCGAGACCGGCCGCATCGAATTCATGCGCGACGATCTGCTGACGCTCGACCGCACCGGCCTGGGCTTCGTCGTGGCGCGGATCGAGATCGATTTCCGCGGCGAGCTGCACTGGCCCGGCAAGGTCGATATCGGCACGCGCCTGCTCTCGGTCGGGCGGACCTCATGGCGGCTCGAGCATGGCGTGTTCGTCGGCGACCGCTGCGTCGCGACCGCGATCTCGGTGATGGTGACGATCGACGGCGCGACCCGGCGCCCCACGCCACTGCCCGAGGTGCTGCGGACGTGGCTCGAAGCGCGGGTAGCGCGCTAGGCCGCAGGGGCCTCGAGCACCCGCCAGTCGTTGGCGAGGGTGAGCCGCGCCTCGGTCTTGTCCTGAAGCCCGGCGAAATCGAGGCCCTGCACGATCTCGCGCGCGACCAGCCCGTCGGGCGTTACGTCGATCACCGCGAGGTTGGTGTAGATGCGCTTGACCACGCCGGCCGCGGTCAGCGGGTACTGGCATTGCTTGCGGATGCGCGGCGCGCCTTCCTTGGTGTTGTGCTCGAGGATGACGCGGATTTCCTTGGCGCCGGCCGCCAGGTCCATGGCGCCGCCGACGCCGGGCGGCGTCGATGGGTCCTCGACCGTCCAGTTGGCGAGATCGCCCCGCTCCGAGACCTCGTAGGCGCCGAGCAGTGCCAGGTCCAGATGCCCGCCGCGGATCATCAGGAACGCGTCGTTATGGTGGAAGAACGCGCCGCCGGGCAGCAGCGTCGTCAGCCCCTTGCCGGCGTTGATCAGATCGAGGTCTTCCTCGCCCTTTTTCGGCGCCGGCCCCATGCCGAGAATGCCGTTCTCGCTGTGCAGCACCACTTCGCGGTCCTTCGGGATGAAGTCGGACACCAACGTCGGCAGCCCGATGCCGAGATTGACATAGGCGCCGTCGCGAATGTCCTGCGCCGCGCGCCAGGCGATCTGCCGCCGTGACAGCTGATTTATTTTCCCACCTCCACGATGCGGTCGACGAAGATGCTCGGCGTGACGATCACCTCGGGATCGAGCGTGCCGAGCGGCACGATCTCCTTCACCTGCGCGATCGTCAGATCGGCAGCCATCGCCATCACCGGATTGAAGTTCCGCGCCGACTTCCGATAGACGAGATTGCCCCAGCGATCGGCCTTCAAAGCCTTGATCAGCGCGACATCGCCCTTCAGCGGCTTCTCCAGCACGTATTGCTTGCCGTCGAACATGCGTGTCTCTTTGCCCTCGGCCAGCTTGGTGCCGGCGCTGGTGCGGGTATAGAAGCCCGCGGTGCCGGCGCCGGCGGCGCGCATCCGCTCGCTCATCGTGCCCTGCGGCACCAGCTCGAGCTCGATGGCGCCCTCGGCGAAGGCTTCCTCGAAACAATGGGAATTGCTGGTGCGCGGGAAGGAGCAGACCAGTTTCCTGACGCGCCGCTCCTTGATCAGCTTGGCGAGGCCGACTTCGCCGGTGCCGCTGTTGTTGCAAACGACCGTGAGATCGCGCGCCCCGGAATCCAACAGCGCCTGGATCAGCTCGACCGGCTCGCCGACCGCGCCAAACCCGGCGAACAACAGCGTCGACCCATCCTTGATGCCGGCGACGGCGGCAGTCAGGTCCTTGACTTGCTTATCGATCATGCCTCCCTCTTAAGCCATCGCCCGGCACGCCGCCACGATGAAGCGTCATTTGTCCCTCTTGCCTGCTTCTGCAGGTCGTTTGCAGGTTATTCCGCGAGCCGCCAACCGCCGTGTTCTACTGTTACGTGTTGTACGCCGATTGCGTATTATATAAGCCACCAGCCGGTTCGATGTCAAGCGGACATGCGGTCTAGCCGCCCGATTTTTTTACCTACTTTTCCGTATGGATCGGCGGCAGCGACTTGATATAGACCGCGATGGCGTGCCGGTCGGCCTTGGTCAGCGCGCCGGTGCCCTTCACCACCTGCGCCATGCCCGAGCCGACGAAGTCGAAGTCCGGCGTCTGCCCATCGGTGAGCAATTGCGCCACGTCATCGACGCTCCACTTGGCGATCGCGCTCGACGGGTCGGAGGTGATGTTCGGCGCGTCCTGTTTGTCCGGCCCGTTGGGGTTGCCGGCGTAGGCCATGCCTTCGTCGAGCGCGCCCACCAAATTGCGCGGCGTGTGGCATTCCTGGCAATGTCGCGACCGCCTCGGCGAGATAGCGCCCACGCCGCCATTCCGCGCTCTTGTCCGGCGCCGGCGGCAACGGCCCCTCGCGAAAATAAAGCGCGCGCCAAAACCACAACAGAAATCGCCAGCCGAAAGGCGGGGTGACGTCGTTCGGCTTGCTCGGCCGCGCGACGGGCGGCACGGTCCGCAGATAGGCGTAGAGGTCCGCGATGTCCTCGTCGGTGAGATGCGTGAACGAGGTATACGGAAACACGGGATAGAGATACTCGCCGCCATGGCCGATGCCGGCACGGAGCGCACGGTGAAAATCCGCTTCGCTCCACCCGCCAATGCCATAGGTGGAATCGGGCGTGATGTTCGGCCCATAGAACACACCGAATGGCGTCGCCAACGCCGGCCCGCCGGCAAGCGGCGCGCCCTTATGCTTCGGATCGGTATGGCACGCGGCGCAGTCGGCGGCAGTGAACAGATACTCGCCGCGCTTCGCAGCGGCATCGTCAGCCGCCGCATGTGCCGCGGCGGCCGTCACCCACAGGCTGAACGCTATTACTGCGGCATTTTTGCGCGGTAAGTAGAATGACACGCGCCGCAGCCGTTCTTGCCGAGATTGCCGATCGCCGCAAGGATCATGGGCTTCTCGCCCTTCTTCACCGCGTCGGTCAGTCCTTGCTCCAGCGCGGGCAGCTTGGCGATGATCGCTTTGAAATTGTCCTGGTCGGTCCAGATGTTTGGCTTGGCATAAGTCTTCGCGTCAGGCAGATCGGCGTTGCTGGTCCCCGGTGGAAACAGCGACAAGAGCTTTCCGCTGAGAGAATGAAGGTCCTCGGCCTTCTGCTCGGCGGTCGCCTGGTCGCCGCTGACGCCCTTGGCGAAATCCGCGACGTATTTAAGATCGCCGGCCTGACGCTTCATCGTGTCCTGACGTTCCTTCACGGCCGCCGCCTTGTCCTGCGCCACGACAGCGGCGGTAAAGCCGACGATCGCGGCCATCGACAATCCGAGCACAGCCGCACGCGCGATATTCCTCATTTCGCTCTCCCCACGGTGACGCCGCGATGATAGACAGGGCGCGGCGCGCCGTCTCGCAAATTTGCGTGAGCAGCCGTTACAGCAAACCCAGTTCCAGCCTCGCCTCTTCGCTCATCCGGTCCTGGGTCCAGGGCGGCGTCCACACCACCTTGACCCGCACGTCGTTGATGCCCTCGACCTGCTTCACCGCGCCCTCAACCTCGCCCGGCAGCGCGATCGCGGCGGGGCAAGCCGGCGTGGTCAGCGTCATCTCGACATAGACCGTGCCGTCCTTGTTGACGAGCAACTCATAGATCAAGCCGAGATCGATCAGGTTCACCGGGATTTCCGGATCGCGCACCGTCTTCAACGCCTCGATCACGCGCTCGGTCAGCTTGGCGTCGGCCGGATCGGAATCGGGCCGCACCACGTCGGCGGTCATTTCGGCGGGATCGCCGGGAAAATCGAAGGGGGCTTTTTCGTCCATGATTTTACTCGGTCTTCACGGTGGCGCCGGTGGCGCCGTTTTTCAGCGCGGCCTCGAACGCGTGCCACGCCAGCGTCGCGCATTTGACCCGCGCGGGGTACGTCTTCACGCCGGTCAGCGGCTCCAGCCGCTCGGCATCGTCTTCGAGCGCCGGCGGCACGGACGTGTCCTCGCCGCCCGTCACCTTGGCGTGGAAGGATTTGAACAGCGCGTCGGCCTCGGCCAGCGTCTTGCCCTTGAGGATTTCGGTCATCAGCGACGCGGACGCCTGCGAGATGGCGCAGCCCCTGCCCTCGAAACTCACGTCCTTGATCTTGTCGCCGTCGAGTTCGACATAGACCGTGACGCGGTCGCCGCACAGCGGGTTGTGGCCGTTGGCGAAATGACTGGGATGATCGATCTTGCGGAAATTCCGCGGATGCTGGCCGTGGTCGAGAATGATGTCCTGGTAAAGATCGCGCAAATCCATCGGCGTCACCGTTTGAAAGTCTTTTGCGCCGCTTGGATCGCGGCGGCGAACGCATCGATGTCGCGCTCGTCGTTGTAGACGCCGAACGAGGCGCGCGTCGTGGCGCCGAGGCCAAGCTTGTCCAGGAGCGGTTGCGCGCAATGATGGCCGGCGCGCACCGCGACGTTGTTTCCGTCGAGCAACGTCGCGAGATCGTGCGGATGGATGCCCTCGGCTTCGATCGAGAGAATGCCGAGCCGGCGCTGCCCGGCGCCGACGAGGCGCACGCCCGGCAGAGCGGCGACGCGATCGACGCCATAGCCGGTCAGCCGCTCTTCGTGCGCCAGGATCGCATCGCGGCCGATGGCATCGACATAATCGAGCGCGATGGCTAGGCCGATGGCGCCGGAAATGTCGGGCGTGCCCGCCTCGAAACGCGCCGGCGGCTCCTGGTACAGCGTCTTCTCGAAGGTGACGTTGAGGATCATGTCGCCGCCGCCCTGGAACGGCGGCATGGATTTCGAGAATCGCCTTCTTGCCATAGAGGACGCCAATGCCCGTTGGCCCGTAAATCTTGTGGCCGGAGAAGACGTAGAAATCGCAATCGAGCGCCTGCACATCGACCGGCAGACGCGGCGCCGCCTGGCAGCCATCGACCAGAATTTTCGCGCCCTTGGCGTGCGCCAGCCGCGCGATCGCCTCGACCGCCACCATCGCGCCGGTGGCGTTGGCGAGCTGCGTCACCGCAACCAGCTTGGTGCGCGGCCCGATCAGCTTTTCCAGCGCGGCGAGGTCGAGGCCGCCGGTGGCGTCGATCGGCGCGGCAACGATCTTGAAGCCGATGCGGTCGCGCAAGATCTGCCACGGCACGATGTTGGCGTGATGCTCCAATTCCGTGAGCAGCACTTCGTCGCCTTCCTTGAGGAAGGTGCCGCCCCAGCTATAGGCGACGAGGTTGATGCCCTCGGTCGCGCCGCGCACGAACACGATTTCGCTGTCGTGCTTGGCGTTGAGGAACTTGGCGACGCGGACCCGCGCCTTTTCATAGAGTTCGGTCGATTTCGCCGACTAGCCGATAGACGCCGCGATGAATGTTGGCGTAGTCGGTGCGATAGAAGTTCGCGACGCCGTCGATCACAGCGTTCGGCTTCTGCGAACTGGCGGCGCTGTCGAGAAACACCAGCCCTAGATTGTTGGCGAAGATCGGGAAGTCGCGGCGCAGCGCTTGCGGGTCGAAGCTCATGCCGCCTCATCCTGAGGAGCACGCGAAGCTGCGTCTCGAAGAACGCTGGATCGTTCCGCAGCCAACGTCTGACGTGACCCGCGAGATGATCGCGCAGCGCCGGCTGCTCAACCGTCTCGATGGCTTCGAGCACGAACGCTTCGATCAGCATGCGCCGTGCCTCGTCGGCGCCGATGCCGCGGGCGCGCAGATAGAACAGCGTATCCTTGTCGAGATCGCCGACAGCGGCGCCGTGCGCGCATTTGACATCGTCGGCGAGGATTTCGAGCTCGGGCTTGGTGTCGACGGAGGCGCGGTCGCTCAGGAGCAGCGCGCGGCTGGTCTGCTTGGCGTCGGTTTTCTGCGCGCCCTCGCGGACGCGGATGGTGCCGAGGAAAGCGCCGTGCGACCGCTCGTCGAGCACGCCTTTGAACAGCTCGCGGGTGGTGGCGCCGGGCGCTGCATGGTCGATGACGATGGCGTTGGTGGCGTCCTGGTCGCCGCGCTGAAGATAGGCGCCCGAAACGCCGACATTCGCGCCGTCCCCGAGCAGAACTTGCACGTCCTGGCGCGACAGGTTCGCGCCAAGGGTCAGGCCGAAATTCTGGTAATGCGCGGCAGGTGCAAGAGTGGCACGGGTGACAGCAAAATGAATTGCGTCGGTACTCTCATCTTGAACTTTGATATGGGTCAGCGATGCGCCCTCGCCGACCGAAATGCCCGTCACCGTGTTAGTCCAGTAGGTGCCCTTGCCGCGGTATGTCTCGACGACGGTCGCGCGGCTGTTCGGCGCCAGGGCGATGAGTTGCGGAGATTGATCGATCCTTCGGCGGCACTTCATCGGACAATCTCCACCGGATGTCGAGCGTCACGCCCTCTTCCAATGCCAGAACAAACCGTCGCCAAACAACGCCGCGTTCAGCGATGAAAACGGCTGGCCGCCCGCGAGGTCCGATTTCATCCATGGCCCGCCGAACGATCTCCGGCCGCTCGGCAAGCGTGCGCGCTGTCGAGGCAAACCAGATACCCTTCGGCAGCGAGCCGGATTTGAGTTCCAGTTTGCCGTGGCTTGGCTTAAACGACCTGTCCGCCAGCGGGCGCAGGCTCGTAAACCGCCAGGCCTCCTCGCGGCGGGACGGGAAAGCCTCGTGCGCCGAACGCGGCGAGCGCCTTGCCGCGCGCCTCGCGCAGCCAGGCCGGCTCGGTCGGGGTCGGTGCGGAACGCGTCGAGATAGGGCGCGGCTTCGGCTTTCACCGTCATCGCGTCATGCCCCGACCGCGGCATAACCGGTCTTTTCGAGCTCGGCCGCCAGACTCCTGTCGCCCGAGCGCACGATGCGACCGTCGCTCAGCACGTGAATGAAATCGGGCACGACGTAATCGAGCAGCCGCTGGTAATGCGTAATCATCACGATGGCACGGTCGGGCGCGCGCAGCTTGTTGATGCCGTTGGCGACGAGGCGCAGCGCGTCGATGTCGAGGCCGCTGTCGGTCTCGTCGAGGATGGCGAGGCGCGGCTGCAGCATCGCCATCTGGAAGATCTCGTTGCGCTTCTTCTCGCCGCCGGAAAAGCCAACATTGACGGCGCGCTGCAACAGGTCGTCCTCGATCTCGAGGGTCTTCAGCGTCGTCCGCACCGATTTGAGGAATTGCCCGGCGTCCAGTTCCGGCTCGCCCTTCGCGCGATGCAGCGCGTTCAGCGCCATGCGCAGGAAATACATGTTGTTCACGCCCGGGATTTCGACCGGATACTGGAACGCGAGGAAGATGCCGGCGCGGGCGCGCTCCTCGGGCGACATCGCCAACAGATCGTCGCCCTTCGTAGGTGACGCTGCCCTGCGTGATGTCGTAGCCGTCGCGGCCGGCGAGAATGCCGGCAAGCGTGCTCTTGCCCGAGCCGTTCGGCCCCATGATGGCATGCACCTCGCCCGCCTTCACCGTCGAGCGAGACGCCCTTCAGAATCTCGCGGCCGCCCGCGACCGAGGCATGAAGATTTTTGATTTCCAGCATGGGATAATTCAGCCGACGCTGCCTTCGAGGCTGACCGAGAGCAGCTTCTGCGCCTCGACCGCGAATTCCATCGGCAATTCCTTGAACACTTCCTTGCAGAAGCCGTTGACGATCAGCCCCAACGCGTCTTCCTGGCTAAGGCCGCGCTGGCGGCAATAGAACATCTGATCCTCGCTGATTTTCGACGTCGTCGCTTCATGCTCGACCGTGGCCGAGCGATTGCGCACCTCGATATAGGGCACGGTGTGAGCGCCGCATTTCGAGCCGATCAGCAAGGAATCGCATTGCGTGTAGTTGCGGGCGTTCGCCGCCTTCGGCTGCACGCGCACCAGGCCGCGATAGGTGTTCTGGCCCTTCCCCGCCGAGATGCCCTTCGAGATCACGGTCGAGCGCGTATTGCGGCCGAGATGGATCATCTTGGTGCCGGTATCGGCCTGCTGGCGGTTGTTGGTCACCGCGACGGAATAGAACTCGCCAACGCTGTCGTCGCCTTCGAGGATGCAGCCCGGATATTTCCAGGTGATCGCCGAGCCTGTCTCGACTTGGGTCCACGAGATTTTCGATCGCGCGCCGCGGCAGGCGCCGCGCTTGGTGACGAAATTGTAGATGCCGCCACGCCCCTCGGCGTCGCCGGGATACCAGTTCTGCACCGTCGAGTATTTGATCTGCGCGTCGTCGAGCGCGACCAGCTCGACCACCGCGGCGTGAAGCTGGTTCTCGTCGCGTTGCGGCGCGGTGCAGCCTTCGAGGTACGAGACGTAGGCGCCCTTGTCGGCGATCACCAGCGTGCGCTCGAACTGGCCGGTCTTGGCGGCGTTGATGCGGAAATAGGTCGACAGTTCCATCGGGCAGCGCACGCCGGGCGGGACGTAGACGAAGGAGCCGTCGCTGAACACGGCCGAATTGAGCGCCGAATAAAAATTGTCGCCCTGCGGCACGACGGTGCCGAGATACTGGCGAACGAGATCGGCGTGCTCGCGCACCGCCTCGCCGAAGGAGCAGAAGATGATGCCGAGCTCGCCGAGCTTGTCCTTGAAGGTGGTCGCCACCGAGACGCTGTCGAACACCGCGTCGACCGCGACGCCGGCCAGCGCCGCGCGCTCGTGCAGCGGAATGCCGAGCTTCGCGTAGGTCTTGCAGCAACTCGGGATCGACCTCGTCGAGCGATTTCGGCCCGACTTTCTGTTTCGGCGCCGAGTAGTAGCTCGCGGCCTGATAATCGATCGGCGGGAAATTGACGTTGGCCCATTTCGGCTCGGTCATCTTCAGCCAGCGCCGGAAGGCGCCGAGCCGCCATTCGAGCAGCCATTCCGGCTCGCCCTTCTTGGCGGAGATGAAGCGCACCGTGTCCTCGCTGAGGCCCGGCGGCGCGCGATCCTCGTCGATGTCGGTGACGAAGCCGTATTTGTAGCTCTCGCTGACGAGCGCTTGCGCGGCGTCGGTCATGGCCGCACCGATGCGGGCGTTTCGTCGGCGGCATTCGTCGCCGGGCTGCCGAACGGCGTCAGTTCCGCGAGCGTCATCGCCGACAGCGCGGCGCCGACCGCGCGGTTGATGCGCTGCCAATGCGGCCGGGTCGAGCAGAACTCGGCGCGCGCACAATCGGGCTGATGGCTGGTGCATTGCGTCGGCGCAAGACGCCGTCGATCGCGGCGATCACGTCGGTGAGCGCAATCTGGTTCGCCGGCCGCGCCAGGCGATAGCCGCCGGCCGCGCCGCGCGCGCCGGTGACGATGCCGGCATGGGCCAGCGTCTTGAGGACTTTCGCGACCGTGGCGCGCGGCAGCCGCGTCTCGGCGGCGAGCGCCGCGGCCGTCATCTGCCGCTCGGGCAGCCGTCGCCATATGGGTCGCGACGATGACGCCATAATCGGCCAGCTTGCTGAGGATGATCATGCCCTAACCCGTGGAAATCGCCGACTTATCCGCGCCCATTCGCCAATTCGGACTGGCACGGTACAGATTAGGTTGGGACTTAAATCATATGTTCAAGCGCCGGGCTAGCGAAAATTCGGGACGAATCTCGCTAAACGGAAAAAGCGTTGAAATTTCGTACGTTTTATGCATATATACAAATTTCAGGATCGACGGAGGGCGACATTGCTGCGAACCCCGAGAAAGCGCGCTTTATCCATCTAACGGATCGCGGCGGTGCCGGAGTCGCTTGCGATAAGGACAGGGTTACGCTTGGTCCGATCGTTCTTATCAAGCGGGTCCTCAGTGATGGGCAGGCGAGATATGCCCTCGAACGGCAAGACGCAGTAGCTGAGGCCTTTAGTCTCGCCTTTGGCGACACGAGCGTCTCCGAGATCACCAGACATTTCCGCACGCTGGAAAAAATCGCCGATCGCCTCAACCGAGGCGACATTGCTTACGCGATGATCTTGGCACTTCTGATGCGGCTTCCCGAAATTTCGGACGAGGGCATGGCCAAGCTCGATCGCGCGAGGCATTTGGTCAAATACAGCCCCGACCAGCCGCGCGTGCCTGCCGGAAATCCAGACGGCGGACAATGGACAGGCTCGAAGAGGACGAGCGATGCAGTCGCTCAGGCGATACCGATGCCACTGGAGGGCCCGATCCCACTAGCGCCGGAAGTAATGCCAATACCGCAAGAAATCGTTCCGCCGCCATTTTATCCCATTACGCCATACAACCCTCGACCCTACGTTCCAGAATGCGTCGAGGAATGGAATGCAGCGTACGATTACTGTGACGAACAAGAACGTAAGCTAAATTTCCGGCCAGGCTATGACGGCCCGGGAGCCGACTACGACAAATGCCTGAGGAGAGTGTCTGAACGCTGCGGTGGAAACCCGATGGCCTAATCCACGAACAGGGACAGGGCGATGACTGCCATAGACTACGACGATCTGGAAACACATTTTGGGTTGCTGCGGCGAGAGCCGGAGAAATTTCTCGAATGGCGATGAATTTCTCCGCGAAAATCCCGAACATGCGGGCGGCTATTTTCATGGCATTTTGCATGGGAACGCCTGGGCCAACGTCAGCGAGCGCTTGACGATATCGAGACCTCGCTTCGCCTTGAACCGCATCCCGACCACTTATCGAGCGAAGGGACGACTTTATACGATTGTATTTGACATTGAGGCAATATCAGGCCGCGATTGAAGCTTTTACAGCTTCGAAACAATGGACCGAAATTATGGATCGATGCTTACGGGCCTTTGTTTCGCGCTGATTGCCACGCGCATCTCGGCGATGAGGCTTCAGCACTTGCGGACTGCGCTCTATTGAAAGACGATCACTTCCTGCCCTACGGGTTGTCAGGTACGCCACGGGGGAACAAACAGGACGTGATCGAAGAAATTCGCCGGCGCGCAGCACTGGCCCGCAATGGTCGTCCGAGCATCTAGTGGATAACATCCCAAACCGCGGAAAAACGCCAGGCAGCGCGTCGACACCTATGGTAGCCCGATACTGGGTTGGGCGAGCGTTAACGATCGGCCTGTTAATCCCCTGCAAAAGCAGCGGGAGCAGCAAAACGCATGGCCCGGTCCGGGCGAAGCATCGGCGACGGCCTGGCTGTTGTTTCGCTGCAAATATCAGCGGGAACAGCCAGCACCGAGTACGGTGGTTCTAGCGTCACTTCGGCTGCACGTTCTCGTCGCCGCCGGGCGTGCCAGGCGGCGGAATGACCTTGCCGGCGGAATTCCCGGGCGGCGTCGCCACGCTCGGGTCGTGGGTCGGCGGCGGATGGATCACGCCCTTGATTGCGACAATTTCTTGCTCGGCGACGGTGCCGTTCCCGGCGTTCGCCAGTGTCCTGGTCGCCTGATCGGCTGGGGGCATCGGCGACCTGTTCATCGACCATTCGCAACTGCGGCGCCGCATAGGCGCAACTGGCGGCAAACATGATCGCAGCAGTCCCATCGCGGTTAGCAACTTCATGGCCACCTCCTTTAATTCGGTGGAGCCCGTCAAAAAACCAACCGAAATCAGCGGCCGAAAAGTTCCGTTCGTCATTTCCTCGCGGACCGCCGGAACCTTTTCTAGGAGATGGAGTACCATTGAGGCATGAAACTTCTCGTCATCGAGGATGACCGCGAGGCCGCGACTTATCTGGTCAAGGGCCTCACCGAAAGCGGGTATGTCGTCGATCATGCGCCTGACGGTCGCGAAGGCTTGTTCCTTGCCACCTCGGGCAAATACGACGCGATGATCGTGGACCGGATGCTGCCCGGCATGGATGGGCTGTCGCTGATCGCGACGTTGCGGGCGGCAGAAATCGCGTGTGCCGGTACTGATCCTCAGCGCGCTCGGCGCGGTCGACGACCGGGTCAAGGGCCTGCGCGCCGGCGGCGACGACTATCTGGTCAAGCCGTTTGCCTTCGCCGAATTGCTGGCGCGGATCGAGGTGCTGCTGCGCCGCGGCGGCACGCCGCCGGCGACGACGCGGCTCAGGGTCGGCGACCTGGAGATGGATTTGCTGGCCCGCCAAGTGACGCGCGGCGGCAGACGAAATCCAGCTGCTTCCGCGCGAGTTCCGCCTCCTCGAATTCCTGATGCGCCACGCCGGCCAGGTGGTGACGCGGACCATGCTTCTGGAGAATGTCTGGGACTATCATTTCGACCCGCAGACCAACGTCATCGACGTCCATGTCAGCCGCCTGCGCCACAAGATCGACCGCGGCTTCGACCACGCGCTTTTGCAAACTATTCGCGGCGCCGGGTATAGTCTGCGCGCACACTGAAGCGCGGCTCCGATGTTCCGTCTCCTGCGTACCAACGCGTTCCGCCTCGCGGCGCTCTACATGGTGCTGTTCGCGGCGTCCGTTCTGACGCTGCTGGTGTTCATTTATCTCTCGACCGCGAATTTCGTCCAGCGCCAGGCGGAAGAGACCATCGGCGCCGAGATCACCGGCCTCGAGGAGCAATACCGCGAGCACGGCCTGCTGGGCTTGATCGAGGCGATCAATTCGCGCACCAGCTCCGAACGCAACGAGCCGACGCTCTACCTGCTCGCCGACCCGCGCCTGCATCCGATCGCCGGAAATCTGGTGAGCTGGCCGCACACCGAGCCGGTTAACATCAAGACCGGCTGGGTCCGCTTTCCGGTAACGCTGAATCGCGGCGGCAATACCGTAACCTACGACGCGCTGGCCTCGGTGCTGATCCTGAACGGCGATTACCGCCTGCTGGTCGGCCGCGACCTGCGCGACGCGGCGGCGTTTCGCGCGCGCGTCGAGCAGACGCTGTTCTTCGCGGCGTTGCTGACCCTGGCGCTGGGCTTGATCGGCGGCCTGTTCATGACGCGCAACGTGCTGCGCCGGGTCGAGGCGGTGAACCGCACCAGCGCCAGCATCATCCAGGGCGATTTCTCCGAGCGCGTGCCGGTGACCGGAAGCGGCGACGAATTCGACCAGCTCGCCGCCAACCTCAATGCCATGCTCGACCAGATCGAGCGCTTGATGACCGGCATGCGTCAGGTCACCGACAATATCGCGCACGATCTGCGCACGCCGCTGTCGCGGCTGCGCGCGCGCCTCGAAGTGACGTTACTGGAGCGGCCGGATGCCACCCGCTACGCGGAGGCGCTGGCCGAGACCATCGCCGAGGCGGACCACCTGCTCGGCACCTTCAACGCGCTCTTAAGCATCGCCGAGGCCGAGGCCGGCACCCGCCGCGACACGATGGCAGAGGCGCAACTCGACGAGATCGCGCGTTCCGTCGCCGACCTCTACGAACCGGTGGCCGAGGAAAAGGGCCTGAAGCTGATTCTGGACATAGCCTCGCCGGCGGCGGTGCGCGGCGACCGCCATCTCCTGTCGCAAGCGATCGCCAATCTGCTCGATAACGCGCTGAAATACACCGACACGGGCCACGTGGTGCTCACGGTGCGACGCACCGCCGACGCGCATTTCGCGATCGAAGTCGCCGATACCGGGCCAGGCGTGCCGGCCGACCATCGCGAGCGCGTATTCGACCGGTTTTATCGACTGGAAAACAGCCGCAGCACGCCGGGCAACGGACTGGGCCTCAGTCTCGTGCGCGCAGTCGCGAAGCTGCACGGCGGCGAAATCGGGCTCGAGGACAACCGGCCCGGCCTGAAGGCCGTGATGGTTCTACCCGCGGCGCCGGAGCGCGCGGTCGTGTCAATCAACCGAACGGCGGCCTGAACAATCGGGCTCGTGGTTCAGGCGCTCGGCGGTTTCGCTCACCAGGGCGCGAAGATCGCCGGCGCACAGGCCGGCGCTGCGCATTACCGGCACCATGACTTCGTCGTCCAGCAATTCCTCGATGCTGGGTTCGACACCGGCGGATTTCCAATTGCGCATGTTCGCCTCCTACAATGGAGTTCGAGCGCAGTATCTCCACCTTTCGTGTCGATAATGTGGCGCTTTCCTAAAATCAGCGCGATTGGCGCCGCGCCCGCGTTCGCGCCGCCTTCTTCGCCGACGCCGAGCGAGCGGCCGCCGGTCGCCGCGCCGATTTGGCGCCGCCGATGCGACCGCCTTTGCGGGCCGGCGCCTTATTCACGCGCTTGCCGACGCCGGAGCCGGACTTCTTGCCGCCGCCGGTCATGTCGTTGACCGTCGCCCAGGCGCGGCGTTCCGCTTCGTCTTTGCCGACGCCGCGGGATTCGTATCCCTCTTCGATATGCCGAGCTTGCCGCTTCTGCTTGTTCGTGTAGCTCGATTTGTCGCCGCGTGCCATCGCGCCGCTCCTCACGGTTGCCATTCATTCGGGCAACGCGGGAGAGCGGCGCGCGGTTCCTCTCTCAGGCGGCCGATAGAGTATGGATGACGCGGCTCGCGAGCAGGTCGCGCGTCTTGGCGCCGTAGGCGGCCATGTGCGGCGACTGGGCATGCGCGCGCAACGCTTCGGGGCTTTCCCATTTCTCGATCACGACGAACGTGTCGGGGCCGAATTTGGCCGGGCTGCCGTCGGCGTCGACGGTGGCGCCATACTCGATGCAGCCTTTTTCCGCGTGGACCGCGGGCACGTTCGCCTTGAAAGCGGCAAGCACAGCGTCGCGCTGGCCCGGTTTGGCGGTGATGATCGCCACGACGTGAATCATGTTTTCCTCCTCGTTATTGCGGACGTTTCGGAATGTCGAGACCGCGCTGCACCGCCGGCCGCGCCAAGCCGCGCTCCAGCCACGCGGGCACGTTCTTCAGCTTGCTCCACTCGACCAGTTCGCCGGCGCCGTAGAAACCGTTGATGGTTCGCACCCAGCCGAACATCGAAATGTCGGCGATGGTGTACTCGTCGCCCATCACCCATTGCTTGCCGGCGAGATGCGCCTCCAGCACGTTGAGCACACGCTTGGTCTCGTTGACGAAGCGCTGCAGCGGCCGCTTGTCCTCGATGTCCTTGCCGGCGAATTTGTGGAAGAAGCCGACCTGACCGAAGATCGGTCCGATGCCCGCCATCTGGAAGAACACCCATTCCATCGTCTCGTAGCGCCGCGCCGGGTCGCGCGACATCAGCTTGCCGGTTTTCTCGGCGAGATAGATCAGGATGGCGCCGGACTCGAAGAGCCCGATCGGCTTGCCGCCCGGTCCGTTCGGATCGAGGATCGCCGGGATCTTGCCGTTTGGATTGAGCGACTGGAATTCCGGCGTAAAAGTCTCGTTCTTCATGATGTTGACCGTGTGCGCCTCGTACGGCAGGTCGCCGATCTCCTCGAGCGCGATTGAAATCTTCACGCCGTTGGGCGTCGGAAACGAATAGAGCTGCAGCCGGTCGGGATGCTGCGCCGGCCAGCGCTTAGCGATCGGAAAGGCGGACAAATCGGGCATTCAGTGTTCCTCGCTGTTCAGTCGAATTTGGTGCTGGCGTTAATAGTCATAGTCTCGGCTCCGCATCAATGCCGCCGTTGAACCAGTTGGATCGGGTTGCCGTCGGGATCGGCGATCCAAGCGGCGCGCAGTTTGCCGTCGAGAAAATCATGGGCGGGCGACAGCAACGGTGCCCCCTTTGCGACCACTGCGCTCACTGCGGCATCGGTGTCGTCGGTCCAAACCACGTAGAGATTTATCATCGGGGCCTTGAAGGTGGACATGCTGTCCTTCAATCGTCATTCAACCGAGCATCGAATACGGGCACAGGAAAATACGGGGAAGGTCTAGGTCGCCGCGACCAGCAGTTCCTCTCCTTTGTTCGGCGGGTGAAGGCCGTCCGTCCTACCCGCGAAATAGCGCCCGGCAAGAGCGGCTCCCGAGATGTGGCGGGCATCCTTGAAGCCGGCGTCGCGAGCCAATGCCAGCATCTCGGCCGGCGCGAAGAAGCTTATGAACGGCGTCCCCGACGCACGCGCCCCTTTCGCCGACATCTCAAGCCCGGGGCGGACTTCGGGGTCCGCGAGCTCAATCGGCAGCAGGAACGTCATGGCGAGCGTGGAGCCGGGGGCGAGCGCCGCGATCTGGCGTAGCGTGGCCGCGTTCGCCTCCCGTGTCAGGTACATGCTGACGCCCGTCGAGACCACGACCGCTGGACGGTCCGAATCGAATCCGGCGGCCGCCAGCCGCTCCCACCAGGACTGACCCGCCTCGAAATCGACCGGGACGAAGCGCAGCCACAGCGGGATGCCGAAACCGAGTTCGATCAGGCGCCGTCGCTTCCAGGCTTGGGGACCAGGCCGGTCGACCTCGAATATCCGCAGACGGGAGGCGATCTCCGGCTGGCGCTGAGCGAAGGTGTCAAGGCCGGCGCCGAGGATGACGTATTGGCTGACGCCACGTCCGGCCTGTTCAACGACCAAGTCCTCGATGAACCGCGCATGGGCCACGATGGAGGCGCGGAACAGGCTCGTGAAATGGGGGTCCATGTCGGGGCGCTGGCGCCAGCCCTCATCCGGGGCCACCAGCTTGAGGCCGATCTCGTCTTCGAGCACGTGCGGCGGCGTATCGACTTGAACGTGCATGGCCCGCCACAAGGCCACTCGCACCGCCGTGCTGTCCGGCATCGCGTTTGAATTGTCAGCCATGATCAGTCCTTACCCCGGGGCAATGGAATGCGAGAAATCGGGCATCCTATTCCCACTCGATCATTTTAAATCATGGTAACGCGCTGATTTTTCAGCGCAAATTTTTGCCACACACGGCGAGGAACCGTCTCCTCGACCCGTCATGAATGTGCGCTCTTGATTTCAAACACGAATTTCGACGATCCGCGATTTGCTAGGTTTCAGCGCCTATCGGCATCGATCGGTCGATTCCCGATATTTCCATCTGTTGGATCTCGATCTACCCCGTCAACAAAATACTGTCATGCGCCGGTATGCCGGTGTTCCTCGGCGACTTTGGTGCAGAAGCGGCTCGCTAAAGTCGCTCATCACGCTCTTATTCCGACCTGATCCAGGAAGCCAGTCGAAGGCCCCATGCAAAAAGGCTGCGCCCTCGAGGAAGCGTTCGGACACACGGGTGATGGCGCGCTGGGGTCCCTCCTCAGCACGCGACCTATGCCGCATCCGTGATTGGATCGAGGCCGAGCGCGACGCGGCCGGTGAAACGGTGCTGACGCTTTGCCGAAAGCGGATGGAACTGCGCCCCGTGGGCATCGCGTAGCAGGCGCTCGAGCCCCAACTTCCGGTAGAAGCCTGCGCCGCCTGCCGCCTCGAGCGCCTTCTCGACCGTCGACAGCACGGCCTCGGCGACGATCGTCTTGCGGATGAGGACGGCGTTGGTGACGTCGAGGCTCATCTCTAAATCGAAGTCTTGCGCCAAGCGGACCATGTCGTCAACCGCGAGTTGCACGGTGGTCAGGCGGTTGGCGAGCTCGCCGAGTAGATACGGCACGGCCAGATCGCTTGGACGCTTCTTCGCCTGTTCGCGCCCGAGCGCCGCGGCAGCCTCCGCAATCCCGGCATAGACGGACATGATCAGCGGCATCGCCACCGTCAGGATCACGTTCCAGGCAGGATGAAACCGCCCGCGCGGCCGCTTGAGGGCGATGGCCTCCTCCGGGATGAAGACGTTGTCGAGAATGATCGTGTGCGAGCCCATAGCGCGCATCCCGAGCGTGTGCCAGTCGTCAGCCAGGGATACACCCGGAGCGCCGAAGGGGACGGCGAAGTGGAGGACTTGCCATCCCTCCTTGGGGTCGTCGAACGACACAGAGGTCACCAGCAAGCTCGCCTTTCGGCGAACCGCTGCCAAAGGGCTTCCGGGCGCTGACCCGGTAGCCGCCATCGGCACGCTGCACCGCCCCATTCGATTCCATCCAATCGTTGGCGCCGGTTGAAATAAGCACCAGTCTCGGTCCGGCAACCCGCTGCAGCAGCTCTCTTCCCGGCCTGCCGTTCTGGTGGTTGTATACGGCCGCCGCGACGAGATGCTGGTGCATCGACAGCGCCAATGCCGTTGACGGGCAGAAATGGGCGAGGCGTCGCAGAAATCCGCACATGGCGCTGTGTCGCGCACCACCCCCACCGAGTTCCGCGGGCACCAAGGCGGAAAAGATCTTGTGCTCGCGCAGCGTGTCGTAATGCCCCGTGACGAAAACGTCGTCGGTGTCGCGCTCAGCGGCGCTTTCCGCAAAACGCGGGCCGAGGATTTCGGCGAGCGCAGCGAGGTCGAGAGATTTTGCCATTTGCATTCCTCCGTCGTCCGGCTTTTCGGATACGGTGGCGCTGCCGGTCGCTTCCGACAACTTCAAAATGTGAAGTGCCAGCGCCAAGTTCGGATGGTAGGATCCGCCGGGATGGAAAAGCGAGGCTACAGCCAGTTTTGTCCCATCGCACTGGCGGCCGAAGTGTTCGCGGAGCGATGGACGCCGCTCGTGATCCGCGAACTGCTGCTGGGCAGCGTGCGCTTCAACGATCTGCAGCGCGGTGTGCCGCGCATGTCGTCCGCGCTATTGGCGAAGCGCCTCAAGGAGTTGCAGTTTGCCGGCATCGTCGAGCGCCGGCGGTGCGCGGCGGGCGCCGAGTATCACCTCACCGCGGCGGGCAGAGAACTCTTCCCAGTGGTGGAGAAAATGGGACTGTGGGCGCAGCGTTGGCTTCGCCACAAGCTGGTCGACGTCGATAATCTTGACCCCGACCTCCTCATGTGGGATATCCGCCGAACGCTGGTAAATCAGCTACCGCCCCGCGATCGCCGCTACGTAGCCGAATTCCAGCTTTCGGACGTGCCGATCACCCGGCGCCGCTACTGGCTCGTATTCGAGTGCAGTCAGGTTGATCTCTGCTACAAACCGCCGGGTTTCGAAGTCGATTTGACCATCGCCGCCAGCTTGCGCCTGCTGACCCAAATCTGGCTCGGGCACGCGAAGATCGACCAAGCCATACGTAACGGCCGCCTACGCCTCGAGGGGTCGCGTGGCGATGTCGCTGCGTTCCGAATTCTGGTTCGTCCTCAGTCCCTTCGCCCCCGCCGGCGGTGTGCCGACCGGGCAAACGGAGCTTGGGGCACCAGCGCTGCTCTAGGCCCGTGCCAGAGGACATTAATGATGTCGATATCCGTGGCTAAAGGATTTACGGCTTGCAGGGCCTGTGGCGGCGCAGGATGGCAGAGACCGAACGGGCCAATCCTGTTTCGCAAGCCGTTCCGGGAGATGTCGCCTCGGTTGGCGGCGCACGCTTCGCGCTGAAGGCCATTCGCCGCCGGAGGGCGATAGCCAGAGTCGCGCGAGGAGTATCGACTGCTATTGCTAGGGGAACGTAGGCTTATACTAAGCATGCTACGTTGTTCGTATTTTGCTCCCCAATGCCCCCTCACTCGATCATTCTAAGTGATGATAACGGCTTGATCTAGCGAGGTAAATTATCTCGGCACACCGTCCGGCACCGTCCGCCCGATCCGTCAGAAATCTGTGTTTTTGATTTCGAAGAGGAATTCCACGATTTGCATGTCCGATGACGGCCCCATCACGAACCTGTGCACGCGCACCGGGGCCGTCATCCGACACCCTCCACACTAACGGAAGTCACCTTGCTGGTAGCCTTCCTCGGGTCACGCCGCCTACCCGCGCTCCTCCTTGATTACGAGTGGCGCATGCCGAGATTTTCGAGTTCGTCGGCGACGCGATCAAGCAGCGTAGCGGTATGGGGTAGCCCGCTTCTGACCTCGGCGATGGTCAATTCGGGAAAATCGCGGCAGAGCATGCGGAAACTCTGTTTCCCCTCGTCGTGCTTGCCGGCGTGCACCAAAGCCGCGGCAAGGAAGCGATTGATCCATATCGCCTTCGGCTGTGCGGCAAGCGCGCGCCGATACCATTGAACCGCAACGTGGTGTTTTCCGAGCTCAAAGTTGGCTGCGGCAATGCCGATCGACCACACGTAATTGAGCGGGTCGGTAGGCGCCAGCACCCGCGCGATCTTGCAACACTCGATCGCTTTGGCTGTTTCTCCCCGATAGGCATGAACCC
This sequence comes from uncultured Alphaproteobacteria bacterium, assembly GCA_963729845.1. Lineage (GTDB taxonomy): Bacteria > Pseudomonadota > Alphaproteobacteria > ATCC43930 > CGMCC-115725 > JAATGI01. Next base: position 9,660 of record CAVSQC010000003.1, on the reverse strand, counting down.
ATGCGAGGCGGCCCCAGCCCCAAGGCGATCCGCCGTCGATGGCGAGCGCCTGCCGTGCATGGGCCTCGGCGGCGGTGAGATCGTGCGCCAGCATGCAGGCGGCCGACAACATCGCATGGGCGAGCGGGTCGCCGACGGCGAACGCCGATGCGTTCGACAAAAGTTCAAGCACTTTACGCTGCTCGGCCTTGCGATCGGTGGTGAAGTGATGACCGGCTCGCAGCCCGTGACACCACGCTGCCATGGCGATCGGAATCGGATCGCGCGGCACGCGCGCCATCGCCTGGTCGAGCAATTCGAGCGCCGTGGCATGCATGGCAGGGTCGGCCGCAAGCACCATCGGAAGAGCCTGCATGCTTAGCTCCCAGGCGGTGAGGTGTGCTGGCTCCACGCCAGCGGCACGATCAATCTCCGCGTCACACACGACCGAACGAAGCGCGCCCGATACGATGTTGGAAAGCCAATCCGGCGAGCCGAACAGATCATTCGCTGCACAATCCGTGCAATCCGCCCAGATGTAGCGGGACGTGGTTTGATCGAGCAGCATTGCTCTGATCCGCAGCGCGCCGGCGCCGTCTTCCTTCACCCGGCCATGCAGGCAGTAGCGCGCTGCGCGAGCCGGCGCGAGCCTGACCCAGCCGGTTCGGCCCAATGCCGCGGCGATCTCCTCACCGATGCCGATCGCGCAAGCCGACTGCGGCCCAATAAGATCAAACGGCAGGATCGCAAGCGTCGCCCGCTCCGAACACGCAGCCAATCGGAAAGACGACGGATTTAGCTGCGGAATACGCCGATATCGCAGCGTGTCGGAGGGACTTTCTCCGTAGTGCTCGCGATAGGTCACGGCAAAGCGGCCGAGATGTGTCAAGCCACATTGCGTGGCCACCCCCGTCACACTGGCGCCCGGCGCTGCCGCGATAAGCTTGCGCCGCGCCTGATCGAGCCGCGCGGTGCGCAAGAATTCCAGCGGCGCGCAGCCGGTGAAACGCCGAAAGTGCTTCTCCATTGTGCCCGCCCCTCCAGGGCGCGCCAATCCTTGACGGTCCAACGCCGCGCGAGGTCGCCTCGCACGAGATCGATCGCTTTTTTCACGTCATGCGGAAGCGGCTGCGCGATCGCGAGCATCTCCGTCAGCGACAATACCAACCCAAACCTGCATCGTCATTCGCGATCGACGCCGGCGCGGTATTTTTTAGGCGAAATTTGGATAGCCGGGGCGCAACTCGGACTGTCCGGCCGCGGCACAGGGGGCGAAGCTGTAAGCACCAATGCGCGCGCCGCGCGCAGCGAAACCTCGACGAAAGGATCGATGCATGACCATCCAACCGATCGCCGACCTTGATGGCCTCAAGACCCGCATCAGGGCGACCTGGATGGCGGGAGACTATAGCAGCGTGGCCGCGCTGACTGAATCCGCGGCCAACGATTTCATCGCCGCCGCCAGATCAAGCCGAACATGCAGGTGCTCGACGTCGCCTGCGGCAACGGCAACCTTTCCATTCCCGCGGCAAAGGGCGGCGCCGCCGTTACCGGCGTCGACATTTCTCCCAATCTGCTCGATCAGGCGCGCGCGCGAGCCACGCGGGAAAAGCTAAAAATCAGGTTTGAAGAAGGCGATGCCGAAAATCTTCCCTTTGCCACCGGCGCCTTCGATCTCGTCGTCAGCATGTTCGGGGCAATGTTCGCGCCGCGACCCGACCTTGTCGCCGCCGAGTTGCGTCGCGTCTGTCGGTCCGGCGGGCAGATCGGGATGGCGAATTGGACGCCAAGCGGCTTCATCGGCGCGGTGTTTCGGGCCACCGCCAAGCACGTAGCACCGCCCGCCGGGGTGCCTAGTCCGCTGCAATGGGGCGATGAGGCGACCGTTCGTGAACAGCTCGGCGCTGATGTGAAGGACCTGCAGGTGACGAGTTGCTTGGCGCAACTCAAATTTCCATTCTCGATTCCAGAAACGGTCGAATTCTATCGGGTTCATTACGGCCCGACGCTGAAAGCATTCGCCGGGCTTAGCGAAACGGCCCAAGCCGCGCTCCGCCGTGACCTGGAAGACCTCTACGCCCAGCACAACGACGCCCGTGACGGCACAACCTGTATCGCCGCCGAATACCTTGAGGTCGTCGGAGCGCGAACCTAAGCGGGCTACTCCGTTCTGAATTGATGGCCAGCTACGGAGGCACTCGCAGAACGAATTTGAAAGATACTCGTGACAAACTTCGAAGGCGAGATGTGACTTCAAGCAAAAGGGGCGCGAAAGCACTATTCGGTCATTATTCCCCTTCATTCCCACTCGATTCTCTCGATGCATCGTAATGCGCTGATAAATCAGCGCAAATTTTTTCTGCTGACGGTCCAAACCCGACCATCGAGCCGTCAAAATTTTCCGCTTTTGATTTCAAAAGGAAATTTGCGCGATTTGAATTTTGCTCGGCTTCGACAACTATCGCCAACAATCGGTCAATTTTCGCGTCGTCGATCGCACGGCGCATTCTGCGGCAGGACGAAAAAGACCGTCAGCACTATAGCACAGGGCGTTCACGCTGGCCATGTTTGCGCCCTCCCGATCACACGAACCTGGCCTATTGAGGTTGATGGAAGGCGACTGATCCAATAGGGACACTTGACTGCGGCGGTGTGGAAGGACACACGGCCAACAAAGGCCCGAGATGGTGACGAGAAGGCAGCGGCGTAATGGCTCGGTGCGCTAAGCCCATCCAGTAGCCGGTTTCGAGTTCCGGCCCGCAGCACCGTCGAGGTTCAGGCATTTCGATCGGCTCACGATCGAAATCCCAGAGCAAATTCTTAGTGGGCCATTGGCGCTAGGAACAATCTCTTGACTAACGGCTCCCGCTAGTAAAAAGTACGTTCTTAGCGTGGCCGGTAGGGAACGTGAGCGTTCCTTGCGTCCGGCCGCCGGAACGAAGTCGTCCCCGGGTTGAGCCGCCAAGTCATGCCGAAGCGCACAACAGGCCGATACGAAAGCGTGACCGCAGGGGGCGAAAAAGTCGATGCCTTCGTTCCCTTCGATCTGCCGCCCGTGCGGCCGGCGCTCGTCATCGACACGAAGCTCGAACGTCGCCTTGGGCAAGCCGAGCAGGCGCTTATCCGACTCGATCTGGCGGGAGAGATGGTGCCTTCGCTCGACTGGTTCATCTACGCCTTCGTGCGCAAGGAAGCGGTGATCTCGTCTCAGATGGAGGGCACGCAAGCATCGCTCGTCGACCTTCTCGCTTTCGAAGCCGAGGAACAGCCCCAGCCCAACGCCGATGTCGAGGAGGTGACAAACTACCTCGACGCCCTCAGTCATGCGCGTGGTCAGCTTGCGTCGAAGCGTGGCCTGCCGCTCTCCCTGCGGCTGTTGAACGAAGCACACAAGCGGTTGATGCGCGGCGTGCGCGGCGGGAGCAAGCAACCCGGAGAAATACGCCGCAGCCAGAACTGGATTGGCGGAAGCCGACCCGGGAACGCGGCTTATGTTCCACCGCCCTCCGAGAAACTCCCGCAGCTTCTCGGCTCCTTCGAGAAATACATCCATGCCGATGACCGGCTGCCGAAGCTCGTGCGGACGGGTCTCTTGCATGCGCAGTTCGAAACCATTCATCCCTATCTCGACGGCAATGGGCGGATCGGCCGCCTGATGATCGCCCTCCTGCTGGAACACTGGGGACTCTTGAAGGCTCCGCTTCTCTATCTCAGCCTATTCTTCAAGCGTCATCGCGAGGAATACTACCGACGTCTCAACCTCGTGCGGCTAGAGGGCGACTGGGAAGGCTGGATCGATTTTTTTCTCGATGGCGTCGCCACGATCGCCGATGAAGCTGTCGCCTCGGCGCGTGAATTGTTCAACCTCGTCAGCGCGGATCGCACGCGGCTGCTCGGCGTCGAATTCGGCATCCGTTTCAGCTCTCCGATTGTTCGAGCGGCTTCCACGGCATCCGATCGTGACCGTCGCTTCGGCGATGAAGCTGCTCGACACGAGCAAACCGACCGCTACCCGCGCCATCGAGGTGCTGGCCGAAATCGGTATCCTCGTGGAAACGACGGGAAAGAAGCGCGACCGCAATTTCGCCTATCGCGCCTACATGGAACGTCTGCGAACCGGAACGGAACTGGACCTCAGCCGATGAGCGGCCGGCGGCGGATCACTCGACCCTATAGCCGAGCGCACGGTATCCAGATTCTGACCGCTACTGGGCTTCAATGAGGCCGAGGCGCGCGCGCCTCGGATGCACGGCAAGCTCTCGACCGGCATTCCGACCGGCAATCTGCTTCAATGAGGCCGAGGCGCGCGCGCCTCGGATGCGCGCTTCAAACACTTGCCGCCAGGCGAGATCCCGGTGCTTCAATGAGGCCGAGGCGCGCGCGCCTCGGATGCGAGCCCACGAACCATGAATTGTGGGTGGGCACGCTTCAATGAGGCCGAGGCGCGCGCGCCTCGGATGCGCGTTAGTAGCGCCGGGAAGACTTCTACGCTCCAGCGGGCTTCAATGAGGCCGAGGCGCGCGCGCCTCGGATGCCATCATCGGTGCAGCCGATCATTCCGCCTTCGATGAGGCCGGGCGCGCGCGCCTCGGATGCACTCTTCAAATCTAAGGTTGTCAAACCACTTATGGGCTTCAATGAGGCCGAGGCGCGCGCGCCTCGGATGCCGGGTCCGCGGGGAAAAGCGCGAACACCTCGCCCTTGCTTCAATGAGGCCGAGGCGCGCGCGCCTCGGATGCACGCCGCGCAGCAGCGTATCCAGCAATCCGAGCAGCGCCGTGCTTCAATGAGGCCGAGGCGCACGCGCCTCGGATGCATCGCGGTCAGCCATCGGCGCCAGATACAGATGCGGCGCTTCAATGAGGCCGACGCGCGCGCGCCTCGGATGCGCATTCCTGACGGCGCAGACGAAGGCTCTGGCGACGCGCTTCAATGAGGCCGAGGCGCGCGCGGGACGCAAGGCGGCGGGTCGCCTCGTGCTTCGTGCTGGTCAGCGACGGCGACCGCGTTCCGCTCGGCTATTACACGCTTGCGGCGACCAGCATCGCTCTTGCCGAATTGCCCGAGGCGCTGGCGAAGCGGCTACCACGCTATCCGGTCGTACCGGCGACGCTGATGGGACGGCTGGCGGTCGATGCGCGCCATCAAGGGCGAGGACACGGCGAGCTCATGCTCCTCGATGCCTTTAGCCGCGCGCTGCGGAACGAGATCGCGTCCTACGCCTTCGTCGTCGACGCCAAGGACGACAACGCGGCTCGGTTCTATCAGCGCTACCGCTTCAGATATCTCGTCGAAGGAGGCCAAAGATTGTTCGTCCCCATGGCCGAGATCGCCAAATTGTTTTCGTAGCATTCTGAAGATGGCGACCAGCGCCTGTCAGAAAAATGTAGACATATTTCTGACAGACCGGAACCGAAAGATCTTGCGCCGGTGGGTGGATGGATAAGTGGGGGTAAAGGAAGGCTCCAAGAACTGGGAAAATTGTAATCTTCGTGCTACATAAACGGCGTTTTAGTAGCGCGAAGAACGCAAATGCCGACGCCACACCATCCCGCTGCCGGCGGCGGATCACTCAACCGTATAACCGAGCGCACGATATCCAGATCGCCGCTTCGCCGCCATCCGCGCCAGAACGGGCACGAGGTCATCGACATAGTCGACGACGAGAACCTCTGTTTTACCAGCATGCTGCCGGTGAAGCCGACCGACATATTGGGCCAACGTGCCCTTCCAGGAAATGGGCATCGTCAAGAACAGCGCGTCCAACCTTGGGTCATCAAAACCCTCGCCGATGTACCGCCCTGTCGCGAGGATGAGCCGTTCCTGATCGTCTGCCACTCGCAGGGCGGCATCTGACGCCTTGCGTTCGGCTGCCGACATTCCGCCTCGAAGGACGACAAGATTGCGCACGAAGCGCGAAAAGCGGCCTTGCAGATATTCGAGATGATCCCGGCGCTCGGTGAGCACGATCGGTGAGCGTTTCGCCTCCAGCGCCTTCAGCACATCGTCGAAGATCAGGTTGTTACGCGACTCGTCCTGTGCGATGGCCGCATAAATTGCTGGCATGGAAGGACGGTCCGACCCCGCCAGAGGTGGCGGAAGTTGAAACTGCGTCGATCGAGTCCTGGCGCGGTGAACAATCCCCCGCCCGGCGGCCTGGGCGCGCGCATCAACGCGATGTCGAACAGGTCCGCATTGCATGAAGATGATCGGATGGTGACCATCTTTGCGGGCCACGGTCGCGGAAAGCCCGAGGACATAGCGCGCCTTCGCCCGGCGGGCCACAAGCTCAAAACTCGCCGCCGAAAGATGGTGGCACTCGTCGACGATCAGATGACCGTAGTCCGCTACCATGTCGGATACTTCGCCTCGGCGCACGAGGCTCTGGATCAGCGCGACATCAATGACGCCAGTCGGCTTGCGGCGTCCGCCGCCAATGACGCCGATATCCTTCGGATCGATATCGAGGAATGTCCTTAGCCGCTCCACCCACTGGGTAAGCAACTCGCGGCGATGGACAAGAACGAGCGCATTGCGTCCGCGTTGCGCAATAAGGGCCGCGGCCACCACCGTCTTGCCGAAGGCGGTCGTCGCCGCGAGCACGCCATGCTCATGCGGAAGAAGGGCCTCGAACGCCTTGACCTGCGGCTCGTGCAGCGTCCCCTGAAACCGTACTCGACTCGCAAGCGGATCGCCGATCACCCTCAGATCATCCAACTCAACCTCGGCGCCCTCGCCTCGGATCAGCTCAACAGCTTCGTCGAGGCATCCGCGGGGCAGCCCCACATGACGCCGATGAAGTTCGGCACAGGAGATAATCCGAGGCTTGCCGAAGGTCGGGAAACGCATGGACTGCGCGCGATAGAACTCGGGGTTTTGGAAGGCCGCCAAGCGTATGAGCCGCGCCGTCATTGCCGGCGGCAAATCGGTCCGGTCGATATAGAGTTGGTCGGCGACCACGATGGTGATCTTGCCCGATAGGGGACTGCCGACCGGGCCCGCTTTGGGGCGCCGAGACGGCGTCATGCGCCAGGGCTCGTCCGCATCCTCATCTTCGACGGGCATGCGGACGCCCAGAATACGGCCTCGCGTCTCCGCATCGTCGACGATTTCGGCGGCGGCCTTGGCCGATAGCCGTGGCCTCGCGGCCAGAAATGCCCATTGGTCGTCGTATGGACGAAGGTCTTGGTCGATGAAGACACTGTTTCCAAGCTCGCGCGCCCGGCGCTGCAAAGGCAAGGCGATCAGATTGCCGAAGCCGCCGACCGGCATGGTGTCCTGGCTCGGAAAAAAGCGATCGTATGAGGCGAAACCTATTTCGGGGCGACGCTCCATCGTCTCCGTCAGCATGGCCGCGCCAAGCTGCCGAGCGGTGCGCGCCGAAACCGGCTCGGAGAAGAAAATCCACACATGCCCGCCATTGCCGGATCGAGACCGCTCAAGAGCCGCGGGCACGCCCTTGGCCTGGCAAGTCTCCAGCACGGCCAAGGCGTCAACCGCCCAACTCTCCTCGTCAAAATCGGCGGCCAGAAACCAGCAGGTTTCGTCAGGAAGCAGCGGATAAACACCCGCCACGAAATCGCCGCCAGAGCCGCGTGCGCCGTCGCCGCCGCGCAGATGCTTCTCGATGATGTCGTCGGTGACCGGGATGAAGGCTTGATGAGGGCATTCCCCGCATTTGACTTGCGGCTTGCCGCATATCCCTCTGACCCATTCGTTGGCGCACGCGGGCGCATAGCCGGACTTGGCAGTCTTTCGGTTTTCCCACCTGACAGGGAATACGTCAGCGCGGCCTGCGAATAGGCGCCGAAACAGAGCGATCTTTTGCGCGGTGGGTGACGCGGCTATGACCCTCGGCGCATCTGCAATGGCGGGTGATGAATAATTTGCAGTCACCGCCGAGCGCCGGCTCACGAGATTCCTCAGCGCGGCCTCAAGCTCTTTCCGTTCCGCCTCATTTGCGGCTAAACGGGCTCGAATCTGCTCAATCTCGACCTCAAGTTCATGCGCAGTCTCGGCGCCACCGCCGAGCGCCAGTCGTTTCGACACATCTCCGCTCAGCGCGGTCTTCATGGATTAGGCTCTCCAGGTGGTCGCCGTCCTCGTCTCACACGTGGCACCAGCGACTTGTCACCGGATTTCCAAGCCTTGACGTTCTGCACCTTCCATCGCAACGCCGGACAGGCTTCTATCGCGGCGCGCACGGATTCGGGAGCGCCCATAGGGGACGCATCGATCTCGCCTCGCTCAAGCACGCCGTCCAGAAACGCTCTCTCGCCTACCGTGAACTGAAACAGAGGCGCGAGCTTTTCCCGGCACTCCGCCGTGACGCTCTCGATCCAGGCTGCCGGGCCGCCGAAGAGATCGAAATACCGATCATGCAGGCACATGGTCAGCTTGCCGGTGATGTCGCCGACCTCGCATCCGATGTCGTCCGGCGAGGCTGTGCGCCAGTCGAAGCTCTTGGCACTCGCGCCGATCATCAAGGTGGCCGCCTTGATCTTCGCCCAATCGAGAGACGGCATGGCGATGATCCGATGCGCGTCGAACAGATCGCGCGCGGCGCGCCGCGTGACCAGCGCGACCATCTTGCCGGCGACGATCTCATGGATGTCGAGAACCGGCACGTTCGTGGCTCGATACGATCCGATTGCCGCCGACGGCATGCGATCCACGCCGTAAAGAGGACCGCGGTAGAGATAGTTGATGTCGATCTCGATGGTTCCCGCCCCGCCGAGTGCGGAGGCGTAGCGGTAGATCCATTTGCCCCCCGCATGTTCCGACGGCTCGCGCCGCGCGGCGTAGCCTTTCGATTCCATCAGCCGCGCGATCCGGTCCTCCAATCCCGGCCGGTCCGCATCCATCCGCTCCTTCTCGATCGCGCCGACATAGTTGACGTCGATATCGACCGAGAGGCGGTCCAGATCGGAATGGAAAACGTTGAGCGCCGTGCCGCCTTTCAAGGCGATGCGCGGCCCGATCAGCGCGTCGGCGCCGAACGCGTCGAGTATGTCGATCAGCCGGATCACGCGCTCCAGCGTCGCGGGCTGAAGCTGCCGCTCGGCCGCAAGGTCCTGAAGCGTTTCTCGCGAAGCAACCATCAGACGCCTTCAAAAGCGGCGTCGACAGCCTGCGGCGGGAGAAGCACGCGCCACGGTTCGACGAGGACGGCATGACCAGGTTCGGCGCCTAGCGCATAATGCTTCGAGCGTGGGAGCCGCCCTCGAAGGCGTGCCAGGACGTCATCGGTGACGCCGAGCGCGCTTTGCCGCTTTTCGAGCCACCAGCCGGAAACGGAGGCGATCGATCGGTTGTCCAGCAGCTCGACATAGTCGGCGACTTTCGCCGGGTCGAGATAGCGCACCAGATCCAGGGATTTGAGGACTTCCTCGGCGCCGCCCGCGAGTTCCGGGCGGTGCAGGACATCGACGACGGTGCGTTCGATCGCGGTCACACGGACAGCCACTCCCTGCCGATCCATGGTCATGGTCAGGTAGTCAGCCTTACCGGCCGCCACCAACGCCTTCGGCGGGGTGACGAAGCGGCAGGCGCCGAAGGGCAGGTCCACCAGTTCTGTCCGTCCAGCGCTGATAAGCTGAACCTCGTTGAACTCGGAATAGGCTATGCCATGCAGTTCAAGCGCGGAGTGAAACCCGAGAACGCCGTCAGAGCGCAGCTTGC
>CAVSQC010000002.1:0-6266 GCA_963729845.1 uncultured Alphaproteobacteria bacterium | reverse complement strand
GCCGCCGCAAAATGCCACTGGCAACTACGTCAAGATCGTCCAACGCGTCCCGGTCAAGATCATCATTGACAATCCGCCGACGGACGTTGCGCTCGGTCCTGGTATGTCCGTCGTGCCCAGCGTGCGGGTGAACCCAACCCCGTCGCTCTATGAGCGGCTTAGCGCCTGGCTATGAGCGCCGTTGCCACCCGAGCGCGCACGCCCGCGGCGGCAAGCGGCGCCGGCGCCAACCCATGGCTGATCGCGGTGCTGGTCGCACTCGCGACCTTCATGGAGGTGCTCGACACCACCATCGCCAACGTGGCGCTGCCCTACATCGCCGGCGGCATGGGCGTCAGCGAGGACGAGGCATCTTGGGTGGTGACCACCTATTTGGTTGCCAACGCCGTCAGTCTGACGGCGAGCAGCTATCTGGCGCGGCGGTTTGGCCGCAGACCCTTCTTCCTCATCTGCTTGGCGGTGTTCACCGCAAGCTCGGTGCTGTGCGGTTTCGCGTCGAACCTTCAGATGCTGCTGCTGTTTCGCATCCTGCAAGGCCTCGGCGGCGGCGGCATGGTACCAGTCTCGCAGTCGATTCTGGCAGATTCGTTTCCGCCGGCCAAGCGCGGTCAGGCGTTCGCGTTGTTCGGCATCGCCGTGGTCGTTGCCCCGGTGGTCGGCCCGACACTCGGCGGTTGGTTGTCCGACAATTTATCCTGGCACTGGTGCTTTCTGATCAACGGCCCGGTCGGACTGCTTACGATCGCGCTCATCGCCGCGATCCTGCGCGAGTCCGAGGCCGCGATCGCGGAGCGCAGGCGGTTCGAGCAGCAAGGGAACGGGTTCGATCTCGTCGGCTTCGTGCTGGTCGCTACCTTCCTTGGCGCGCTAGAGATCGCGCTCGACCGCGGGCTAGAGGACGACTGGTTCGCCTCAACCTTCATCGTCACGGTCACCGCGATTTCCGCGCTCGCGTTCGTGCTGATGATTCCGTGGGAGATCAGCCGCCGCAACCCGGTGATCGATCTTCGCATGATGGCGACGCGCCAGTTCGGCGCATGCTTCCTGGTTATGTTGGCGACCGGCGCCATCGCAAAGTGAAGCTCGGCGGGCCGGCGGTCGCGCACTGAACAAACAAAAAGCAGTGATGCCATGTCGATGAAATGTTCCGCGCTTCTTCCGAATGAGAACGGCAGCCGACGGCTTCCTGATAGCGGAAAACTCCATCAGCGCTTCGCGGCCCTCGCATCGTGGATTAGAGACCGTTCTGAGCGGATCGAGCGGCTGTGGACCGAAAATCGATACTGGGACAGAGCCGCGCCGACGGTGTTTGGCCTAATCATGACCAGCCTGATCACGCTGCTGGTGCTGATTTACGCGGGCGTGCCGATCGTCTGAAGTCGCGGCGGCAGTCGGGCGTTTTTGCCGACAGGTGCAACAGCAACTTTTAACCCCTTGACAAGGAGCAGACCAATGAAAAGTCGCTTACGCACATCCTCCATCTTCGTCAGCGCTGCGTTCCTCATTGCCGGCGCGAGCCTGCCGTCGCAGGCCGCGCAGCCGCGCGCCGCGGGCCGCTACGATGGCGTGTGGAGCGTCGTGATTCAGACAATGCGCGGCGATTGTCCCGCCGCCGTACGTGCCGGCGTTCGTATTCTGGGCGGCCGCGTTCTGGCGGAGGATCAGGCCTATTCGGTCGCCGGCCACGTCGCACCAAACGGTGCGGTTCACGTCAACGTCTCGGCGGGCGGCCAGGACGCGGGCGGATTCGGCCGTCTGTGGCGCAATGCCGGTCGGGGGCTTTGGCGGACACGGTCTGGCGAATGCTCCGGGCAATGGACGGCAGCACGCCGCGAATAGAGCGCAGCGCACATGAATGCTCAGTGTGCGGGATCAGGCCGAGGGACTCATTTGCTCCTATCTCAAGGGACACGACCCTGCAGATCCTACTACGTCACCTCTCTACGGCAACCCTCGCCGGCCTGCCGCCGATCCGCGTGCATGTCCGCGATGCGGAAGTTCTGCTGGATGATTCCCTACGCTACGTCGAGCATGCCGTTGCCGCTGGCGTCGACGCCAGGGTCGACGTGTGGGAGGGGATGCCGCACGGCTTCATCGGTAGCGTTGGCCGGCTGGACGCATCGGCTCAGACTTTGGGCGCGATTGGTGCCTTCCTCTCCAAGCAATTCGCTGCTGATCTCGGCAACTGAACGCCCCTTCGCAGAGAGATAGTATCGTGCAAATCATCGGAAACACGATCCTGATCACTGCCGGCGGTTCGGGCATCGGCCGGGGCTCGGCCGAGGCGTTCCATGGGTTGGGAAATCAGGTCATCATCACGGGGTGCCGCCAAGCGACGCTGGAAAACGTGACGGCGGCAAATCCTGGAATGCGAGCGGTTCGTCTGGATATGGACGATGCCTATGCAATTCGGGAGTTCGCGCTGGAAGCAGCAGCAAGCCTTCCCGACCCTGAACGTCCTGGTCGACAACGCAGGTATTCAGCGCCAGAAGACCTCCGGACCCAGGACGAAGATCTGGCCGCGATGGAAGCGATGGTAACAACAAATCTGCTTGGACCGATCCGGCTCACCGCCGCGCTGCTGGCACTCCTGCGGCGCCAACTACGATCAACAGTGATAAACGTCACGTCACCCGGAGGCGCAACGGACGCCGCCGTCGGGGCCGCCGACCCGAGTTCAAAGCGATGGTGGCGCGATAACGACATCCACAGCTACGGCGAGGGCGTCAAACAAATACGGCATGCAGTTCTCGGCCCGCTGGAGTTCGAATATTCGGCCTTCGCGGTCGACGGCCGGCCGGACCTTAGCATGGTGGTCTACAATCCCACGACGCCGGCGGACGCGGACAGGATTAGATTGCTAATCGAATCGGCGCCCGCGCTCGAACGCGCCGGATCGTCGCGCTCGATTTTCTTAATTCAGATTTGTGGTTTCCCGAAGATCGCGGGGCTCATAGCCTTCATCCCTATGCCCGCTTCACCGATCTACTCTGCTGCGAAGGCTGCCTTGCACGCGTCGTTCGCTCCGGATCGGACGCCCGACAAGCGCACCTCGTGTCTTGTTCATGAGACAGTGAACCCATCATCTTCCAGCGACCTTCAAGAACGCTCACGGCATCCTGCATGTCCGCCGCGCAGTGGCCGCTGGGCGATGCCGATGTTTGCTCCGTCGTTCATCCATTGATGGTTACCTTTCGGTGAGTATCCAACATTCTGGTCAGTTCTTGCGAAAAATGGCCGAAGTAACCGACTTTGGAAGGGTATGAAACGACCCAACAGAACGACCCGAGGCGTAGATGACCGATACCGTCCGACGGGTCGTCACGACCCACGATCCGGCCGGCAAGACCGTTTTGCTCAGCGACGACCGCGTTACGCTTGCCGATTTCCCAGGCGGCAAGGCGAAGGGTGCGGTGTTGTGGACCACGGGCACGGTCCCGGCCGACACTATCGGCGACGTCGAAGGCGACAAGCGCCCAGCCGGCATGTCGGTCAAGGGCGGTTCTGTTCTGCGGATCACCGAGTTCGGACCCGGCTTCGTCTCCCCCATGCACCGGACGCTTTCCATCGACTATGCGGTCGTGCTGTCCGGCGCGCTGGAACTGATCCTTGATGGCGGAGAGAGGGTCACGCTGCGTCCGGGAGACGCGGCGATCCAACGTGGGACAAACCATGCTTGGCGCAATCCGAGCCGAGACCAGTCCTGTCGGATCATGGTCGCTATGATCGAGGCGCATCCCATCGCCATCGCCGGCAAGCGGCTGGGGCAGACCCCGGCATGGCGGATGGTCGCTTCCGTTCTCAGGAGCGCGCTGACGCGGGCGTCGAAGGCGCACGACGCGGCGCCTGCGACAGGCGAAGCCCGCCCATCCAACCCGATGGAGATTCGGCGGATCGTCACCGGGCATGATCCGTCAGGTAAGGCGGTCGTTCTTTCCGAGCGAGTCGTCGGTCTGTCGCGAGAGTCCGGCGGCGTGTCGTCGGCCGTGCTCTGGAGCACCGGACAAGTTCCGGCAGACGACGCCGACCGAAATAGCGAAACCATGCCGCCGGACAGCAGGCTGTCTCGGCCCTAAACCGCTGGTCTTTCAATGCCGCCTGTTGGCGATGCCCCGTAGCTCGCCGGCGCCGCGCGGCCGCAGCAGCAACATCATCAGCAGCAGCGTTCGCCACGAGCGCCCGAGCTCCATCGTCGCCCCGATGGCGACGGCGGCCAGCAGCGATCGCCGCGGCCCCGAACCGAATTGAGCGAAAATGGAATCGGCGACGGCGGCCAGGTGGCGGCCCCAGCGGGTCGCGCGGTCGACCTCGTGCGCGCGAGTCAATGGATAAAGAGGAGGAACGCGCCGCTCGGCCTTTTGCATCGTGGAACTTGAATCAGGCCGCGCGACGCCCGCGCGACGCGCACTTTCCATCGACTATGGCGTAGTCCTTTCCGGCGCGCTGGAACTTATCCTCGACGGGAAAGACGCCATCACGCTGTTGGCCGGCGGCACATTCGTGCAACGCGGAACACGCCAGGCTTGGCGGAACCCCAGCACGGACATGCCGTGCCGGATCGCGCTCTGCACGATCGAGGCCCTGCCGATCACGATCGCCGGCAAGACCCGGACCGACCCCACGGAGTGATCCCATGCGTGTCTATCGCTTCGACCGTCTCGATGGCCTCGATGATTTGACCTTGCACGACAACCCGCCCCGGAGCCGCCCTAATGCGCGATGTCGCGATCCCGCTCGAGCCGCCGCGACCCCATAGCTGATCTCGGCCACGCCGCCACCGCCGCCGGCGAATTGAGCAAAAAGAACAACCGCCGGCCCGGCCAGACGCTCGGCCACGATTCCCCGGACCGCCGCCAATGGATAAAGTCCGACCCGAAAATCAGAGCGAGCACACGCCGCTGGGCCCTAATGCGCGATGTCGCGATCCCGCTCGAGCCGCCGCGACCCCATAGCTGATCTCGGCCACGCTGCCCCCGCCGCCGGCGAATTGATCAAAAAGAACAGCCAGGATTCGCCGCGCCGCTCGGCCACGATTCCCCGGACCGCCGCCAATGGATAAAGTCCGACCCGAAAATCAGAGCGAGCACACGCCGCTGGGCCCTAATGCGCGATGTCGCGATCCCGCTCGAGCCGCCGCGACCCCATAGCTGATCTCGGCCACGCCGCCACCGCCGCCGGCGAATTGATCAAAAAGAACAGCCAGGATTCGCCGCGCCGCTCGGCGCCGCCTCGCGCGCGCGGAAAAACGCAAGAAGGAAGGGGCCCGCGGCACCGCGCTCTTGCCTAACGTTTTCGTGGGGGTGGAGTTCCAAGGTCTTCGCGGGGGTGGAGTTCCAAGGTCGGATATGCATTGGCAGGTTCCTTGCCAAGCGGATTATCGAAAGCAGCCCAAACTGGAATGCGTGATCCGGCAACGCTTTGCGCGGCAGCGATCAAAGACCTCAGAGTTCCATAGTCTGGTTAGGAACGAATTGCCGGTTCCTTCCTTTAGCTTCTCATGAGGGGCGCAAGTAGAGATTGCGCCCATGACGGGCTTACGCTCCTCGTGCGACTGCGCGAACGGTAGGACGAGAAATAGCGCCGTCTCAGTTGGCGGCCTCTTTTGTACCAATGGGCGGGCCGATCCGTACGCCAATGGAACAGGAGCAATCCATGAGCGATCTTAAAGGCAAAGTGGCGATCGTGACCGGCGCCTCGAAGGGCATCGGCGCCGGCATCGCCAAGAATCTCGCCGCGGCCGGCGCTGCGGTGGCGGTAAACTATGCGTCAAGCCGCGATGGCGCCGAACGCGTCGTCGCCGACATCAAGGTCAATGGCGGCAAGGCGATTGCGATCAAGGGCGACGTCGCCAAAGCCGCCGACGTACGCCGGCTGTTCGAGGAGACGAGATCAACTTTCGGCCGCGTCGACGTTCTGGTGAACAATGCCGGCGTCTATCATTTCCAGCCGCTTGAAGACATCACTGAGGACGAATTCCACCTACAGTTCAACACCAACGTGCTCGGCACTATCCTGGCCTCCAAGGAAGCGGCCAAGCATTTCGGCCCGGACGGCGGCAGTATCATCAACATCTCGTCGGTCGCCAGCGAGCAGGCGCAGCCGACAGCGACGGTCTACTCGGCCACCAAGGGTGCGGTCGATACGCTGACGCGCGTGCTAGCCGCCGAGCTTGGCCCGCGCAAAATCCGCGTCAACGCCATCGCGCCGGGCGGGGTAGAGACCGAGGGCGCCCACGCCGCCGGTGTCATCGGTGTCCGTCGTCAAAG
>CAVSQC010000001.1:0-5647 GCA_963729845.1 uncultured Alphaproteobacteria bacterium | reverse complement strand
TCACTCGCAGAGTTCGGTTTCGAAAGTCATGAAGCACGAGCGATCCGACGCACGAGCAGCATGACGGATGCGGCGTAGAGGAAGGCGCGCGCGGAGTCGATGGTGGCCTCGAAGTCCTTTGCCAGCCGTCGATTGCGCCCAATCCACGCGAAGAACCGCTCGACGACCCAGCGCCGCGGGTTAACAGCGAAGCCGACCTGATCGGGGTTCTTGCGCACGATCTCGACCGCGATCAACGTGGCCTTGGCGACCTTCTCACCGGCATACCCGCTGTCGGCGAAGACCCGCTGGATGAACGGGAAGATGCGGCGCGAAGCCCGCAGAAGCGGTCCGCCACCGTCGCGGTCCTGGATGCTCGCCGGATGCGGTTCGAGCACGAGGCCACGCCCGTCGGTGTCGACGAGCGCATGGCGCTTGCGCCCGTTGATCTTCTTTCCCGCATCGTAACCGCGCGGCCCGCCGGCCTCGGTGGTCTTGACGCTCTGGCTGTCGATGATCGCGGCCGAGGGGCTGGCGTCGCGCCCGACCCGTTCGCGATCTGCCATCACGAGCGCGTGGTTTATCCGTTCAAAGCGCCCGTCGTCGCGCCAGGCGGCGAACCAGCGGTAAATCGTCCCCCATGGCGGCAAGTCGTTCGGCAACAGCCGCCATGGGCAGCCCGCCCGCATGACATAGAAGATGCCGTTGACGATCTCGCGCATCGGCCACTCGCGCGGCCGGCCCGTCGCGCAGGGCTTCGGCAAGTGCGGCGCGATCACGCGCCACTCTGCGTCGGTCAGATCGGTCTGGTATCGGGTGACGGGGCGGCTATGCTGCTGTCGAGTGGTCGGCGTCCACATGGCGAATCCAAGGTTGGTTCGAGAAACCGCTTGGAATCACGGCGGGCGCCATGACTCAACCTTTTTCAAAAACTGCCGCTGACAAGGGCCGAGGGGACTGAACTTGGACATCGACGGTTGGCTCCGCGGGATCGGTCTCGCCCAGTATGCCGAGATGTTCCGCGCCAACGACATCGACGGCGAGCTGCTGGGCCGGCTGACCAACGACGATCTCAAGGACATCGGCGTCGCCTCGTTCGGCCATCGCAAGAAGCTGCTGGAGGCGATCGCCGAATTGGGCGGTGCACCTACGGCGACGCCCGTCGCCGCCAGTCGTGCGGCGCCAATCCCGGCTACGGTTGCGCCGCTACCAATCTCTGCCTCGGTCGAAGCCGCCGGCGAGCGCCGTTATCTCACGGTTATGTTCTGCGATCTCGTCGGATTCGACCGGCATTTCCGCGCAGCTCGATGCCGAGGAGTGGCGCGACCTTGTCGGAGCTTATCTCGACGCCGCCTCGGCGGCGGTGACGGAGATGGGCGGCCATGTCGCCAAGAAGCTCGGCGACGGGCTGATGGCGCTGTTCGGCTATCCGGTAGCTCAGGAGAACGATTCCGAACGCGCCGTGCGCGCGGCGCTTGGCGATCCAACGGGCGCTCGCCGAGCTTGAACCGCAAGAATGCCGGCACCGGCAAGCCTGAGCTTGACCGCCCGCATCGGCCTCGAAACCGGTCCCGGCGGTGGTCGATGCGGCGGGCGAGATTTACGGCGACGTCGCCAACGTCGCAGCGCGGGTGCAGGCGCTGGCCGAGCCGGGCGCGGTGCTGGTCACGGCGCGGGTGCAGCGCCAAGTCGCCGGACTGTTCGTCGCGGAAGACCGCGGCACGCACACGCTCAAGGGCGTGCCGGAGCCGACGGCGCTCTTCAAGCTCGTCCGCGCGAGCGGCGGCGGGCGCCGCTCGGCGCAGCGCAATCTCACTCCGCTGGTCGGCCGCGACGACGAAATGGCGATGCTGCTGCGGCGCTGGGAACGAGCGCGGCAGGGCGACGGGCAACTGGTGCTGATCGTCGGCGAGCCGGGCTTGGGCAAATCGCGCCTGATCGAAGAGTTTCACGCCCGGCTTTCCGACACGCCGCACACCTGGGTCGAATGGAGCTGCTCGCAGCTCCTGCAGAACACGCCGCTGCACCCGATCGCCGAATGGGGCCGACAGCGTTTCGGCGGCGCCGACGTGCCGGCCGAGCGGCGGCTCGCGGAGCTGGAGAGTTCGCTCTCTCAGGTCAAGCTCGATCCGGCGGAGAACGCTTCTTTGCTCGCGCCGCTCCTCGATATTCCGCTGCCGAAGGAACGCGCGCCGGCTCTTGGCGCCAGAGGAATTGCGCCGGCGGCAACTGGCGGCGCTGACCAACTGGGTGATGGCCGGCGCCAAGGTTCAGCCGGTGGTGCTGGCGTTCGAGGATCTGCATTGGGCCGATCCGACCACGCTCGATGTCCTGCGCGGCATCGCCGAGCGCGGGGCGCTTGCGCCCTTGTTCATCGTGGCGACAGCGCGGCCCGAGTTCCGGCCACCGTGGAGCATGCGCTCGCATCACGGTTCCATTTCCCTGGCGCCGCTCGATCGTGCCCAGGTGCGTGACATGGTGGCGGAGCTGTCCGCCCGCCACGCACTTCCGCACGACGTGGTGGAAGACGTCGCCGCGCGCACCGGCGGCGTGCCGCTGTTCGTCGAGGAGGTGACGCGGCTTTTGCTGGAGCGCGGCGAGCAGGGTGGCGGCATCGAGGCGATCCCGCCGACCTTGCAACAATCGTTGATGGCCCGGCTCGACCGGCTCGGTCCGGCGCGCGAGGTGGCGCAGATCGGCTCGGTGATCGGCCGCGGCTTCTCCTACGCGCTCTTGCGCGCGGTCGCCGGCATGGACGATTCGCCGCTGCACGCGGCGCTGGAGAAACTCGCCGAAGCCGACATCGTTCTGGTGCAAGGGCTTGTCGCCGGACAGCAATTACCGCTTCAAGCACGCGCTGATCCAGGACGCGGCCTACGAAAATCTTTTGAAGAGCCGGCGTCAGGTCTTGCACAGTCGCGTCGCGGAGATTTTGCGCGACCGCTTCGCCGACACCGCAGCCGCTGAGCCGGAAGTGCTGGCGCATCACTTCACGCAAGCGGGCATGACGGATGCCGCCATCGAATGGTGGGGCAAGGCCGGCGACCAGGCGCTGCGCCGCTCCGCCTTTCAGGAAGCGATCGCGCATCTCGGCAAGGCCATCGAGATGGCGGATAAGGTCGATACCAGTTCAACGTCGCGCGCTGCAATCGCAAACACCTCATCGAGCCAACGAGTAAGTTGCAGACCACCTATGGCAACGCTCTGATCTCGGCTCGGGGATATCAAGCACCCGAGACAACCGCCGCGTTTGTGCGCGCCCGAGAATTGGCTGCCAAGATTGAGGATAGGTCTGAACGTTTTTCGGTGCACTACGGTCAGTGGGCTGGATGCTTCGTACGCGCCGAATTGCTTCCGATGCGCGAGGTCGTTCAGACCCTTTTAGGCGATTGCGCAGATCAAGCGGAATCTGCGCGAGGCCGGTGTCGCGTATCGTCTCAGCGGCGAGACCAATTGGTTCGAAGGGAAATTTGTAGAAGCTCGCAACGACCTAGAGCGTGCGCTTGCGATATTCGATCCCGAGCGCGATCGCGAACTGGCCTTCCGCTTCGGCCAGGACGTCATAGTTACTGCAAATATGTTCCTAGCCTGCGTGCTATGGCCGCTTGGCGAGGTAAACCGTGCTCGCCAGCTCGCAGAAGAAATGGTGAGCCGAGCCGTGCGAGACGGGCACATCGCTACCATCGCCTGGGCGCGGACAGTCTACGCCTTGTTTGATGTTATGTTTGGAAATCGGGCCCAGGCCACGCCCAATGTCACAGAAATGCTTGCCGTCGCGCGCGAGCACGGGATGAAGCTCTGGATGGCCTTTGGAAGCTTCCTTGAGCCCTGGACTCATTCGCATACGAATGATCGGGGCGCCAGCGTTGAGGCAATGCGCTGCGGCATAACAACCCTGCAAGGGCAGGAAGTTTCATTATACGGTCCAAGCTTGGCGACGGCGCTGGCGAAGGTGGAAGCAGAAGCGAAACAACTTGAACCGGCCCTAGCTACCATAGATCGCGCCATCGCCGAGGCGGAGCGTAGCGGCCAGCGATGGTACGAAGCTGAAACTCACCGCATCCGCGGCGAGATTTTACTAGAGCGCGATTCGGCAAACATGGCGCCAGCCGAGGAAGCCTTCCTCACCGCCATCGCCATCGCGCAGCAGCAGAAGGCGAAAAGCTTCGAGCTGCGCGCGGCCCTGTCGCTGGCGAAGCTCTATCAGTCTGCCGGCCGCGCCCCCGCCGCGCATGCGGTGCTCGCGCCAGCGCTCGAAGGTTTCTCGCCGACGCCGGAATTCCCCGAGATCGAAGAAGCTCAGAAGCTCCTCGCCGCACTTGCCGTGACTGACGAGGTAAGAACCGCAACGGCGGCGCGGCGGCAGCGGGTAGAACTTCAGGTGGCCTACGCTAATGCATTGATTTCGGCACGGGGCCACGGCGCGAAGGAAACGACTGCCGCCTTCGCCCGGGCGCGGGATCTCGCTGCCGACATCGAGGATCCAGCCGAGCGATTCCCGATTTATTACGGGATTTGGGTTGGCGGCTTGGTCCGAGGCGAGTTGTCTGTGATGCGCGATATCGCCGAGGCCGCCGGCCGAGATGCCGAAAACAACCCAGACCTTAGCGAAGCCTGCACGGGATGGCGCATCGTAGGCCTGACCCGCTCGTATGAAGGCGATTTCGTTGCCGCGCGCGCATCCCTGGAAAAGACGCTTGTCATGTTCGATCCGGAACGGGATCGCGATCTGGCGTTCCGCTTCGCCCAGGACATCGGCGTGTCGGCAACCATACAATTAGCCCAGACGTTGTGGGCGCAAGGGGAAATCCATCGCGCGAGCGATCTTGCCATCGCGGGCCTCGAACAGGCGGACCGGACCGGACACGTCGCGACGATGGTTTATGCACATTGCGTTCATGCATTTTTACTTATCGTGCGCCGCGATCCCGTCCGTGCCGCAGTCGAAGTAGGCGCGTTCGCCGCGCTCGCCCGCAAACATGCGATGCCGGTCTGGATGGCCTACGCGGATTTTCTCGAGCCTTGGGCACGTTGGCATGACGGCCATCGCGATGCCGATCTAGGGGCGATGCGCGCCGGAATTGCGCGAGCTCACCAGCAAGAGGTTACGCTCTATGTACCATTGCTTGAAACGGCCTTAGCCGGGGCCGAAGCGGAGGCCGACCAATTCGACGCCGCGCTCGCGAGCATCAATCATGCGCTCGCGGAGACTGCGCGCACTGGGCAGCGCTGGTTCGAAGCCGAGACGCATCGTGTCCGCGGCGAGATTTTACTGAAGCGCGATCCGGCCAATACGGCGATGGCGGAGGAAGCGTTCCTCGCGGCCATCGCCGTTGCGCAACAACAGAAGGCAAAAAGTTTCGAATTGCGCGCGGCGCTATCGCTGGCGAAGCTTTATCATTCGACCGGCCGCGCCGCCGATGCTCATGCGGTGCTCGCGCCCGCGTTGGAAGGCTTTTCGCCGACGTCAGAGTTTCTAGAGATCGCAGAGGCGCAACGGCTC
The DNA here is from genome assembly GCA_963729845.1 of uncultured Alphaproteobacteria bacterium. Classification (GTDB taxonomy): domain Bacteria; phylum Pseudomonadota; class Alphaproteobacteria; order ATCC43930; family CGMCC-115725; genus JAATGI01. The sequence continues at coordinate 165 of CAVSQC010000001.1, read as the reverse complement.
CTCGACTCTTTTGGCTCGTAGCGGATCAGAGATAGCCAGGGTTCTGAATGCAGAATCACGCCGGTCTACGGTGGTTCACGAAAGGCTTGGGCACGCTCAATTTGAAGGAGGCGCATTGCTCAACCGGCTGCACGCCTGAACAACCCAATTTCGAAACGGCCTCTT